>JAWKHP010000001.1:0-17519 GCA_041394745.1 Thermoanaerobaculia bacterium
CGCGTCCCCGACTCCGTGCCGAGCCCGGCCCAAGCCGCCGCCGGCGCCCGCCTAAGCGATCTCGCGTCCCGCACCAACTGCGGCGAGCCCTGCCTCGGTCGGGCGGTTGCGGTGCAGGAGGTAGACGTGCTGCCGGGCGGCCTCGAGGCCGCCCGGGCTCTGGGCGTTGTCACCCGGGCTGAGACGGAGGCGCCCATGGCGGCCACACCGCCGCCCGACTGGGGCCACCGGCGGGATGAGGGCGATGGTGAAACGACCCACCACGACGAGGAGCAGACGGAGCGCAAGGGCGGGAAGGTCGAAGCCAAGGGCGAGAACGACCGGGACCGCCACGAAGGTCATGGCCGGGATCGGGACAACGAGGACAAGCAGGACAAGCGGGACAAGGACGACGATCACGACGACTGACGGGCCCGCCGTCGCCGTCGCTCGCATCGACCGGCATGGGCTCACGGGGCCCGCACGGCATGGCGGTCGTCTGCGCAGCGCCCCCGACAGGATTCGAACCTGCGACCTCGTCATTAGAAGGGACTTGCTCTATCCAGCTGAGCTACAGGGGCGGATCGATTCTACCGCCCACCGGGGAGGGGTGCCGCCGGGTTCGGTCCCGGACGCTCAGGACCCCCGGATCACCGCAACCATGTCGGGCACGAGACCGCCGTCGTCGAGGTACTTGCGCCACGTCGCCACCTCGGCGTCGGTCGGCTGGCGATCGAGGGCGGCGTAGAAGCCGAGCATCACCTCCAGCTCGTGCCAGGTGGCGTCCTTCACCCCGAACGAGTCGGCGAAGTTGGCCACCATCGAGGCCCGGGCCCGGCCGCCGGCGAGCTGATCGAGCCAGTACTTGCGGACCGAGGCCGATGGGGCCTTGCCCCGGGCGTTGCGGTAGATCAGATCAACGAACTGCCCGTCGTCGAGGCTTCCCTTGGCCTTCCAGTCGGCCGACCCCAGAAGCCCGGCGGCGATCGCCTCGGTGCGGTCGCCGGCGCGGTACCGGGCCTCCCACTGCTTGAGCTCGGCGCCTCCGGGGCGCCGGTCGAACATCACCCGGAACGTTCGCAGCACGGTGCCGGTGGGGTTGCGGCGCTGGGGCGCCATGGTGATGTCGGCGATGAGATCGTTCTCGTCGCCGAGACCGACGGCGAACCGGTCGGTCCAGGCGACCAGCTCCTTCTGGGTGGGATCCCGCTTGAGCAGCATGCGGTACCAGGTCGAGACGGTGTTGGTGTGCTTGGCCCGCCCGTCGGGGGTGGAGGCCAGCGACGCCACCGAGCGGACCCGCCCGGCATCCTGGGCCGCCTTCACGCTCGGCGTGGGATTGATGGCGCCGACGCCGGGCTGATGTATCTCGAAGTGGAGGTGGGCCGGCGTGGTCTCGGCATTGCCCGAGTCGCCCAGGTAGCCGATGACGTCGCCGGTCTTGACCCGGTCCCCCACCCGGAGCCGGCCGGGCAGGATCCACCCCTGGGGGTTGGCGCCGTCGTCGGTTCCGGGCGAGTCGTTGTTGACGTGGAGATACAGGTAGTACCAGCCCTCGTCGTCCTTCAGCGTCACCATGTTGCCGGCCAGGGTGAGGGCGCTGCGCCGGACCGACACGATGGTGCCGTCGGCCACCGCCACCAGCGGGGCCAGCTTGGTGCCGAAGATGTCGACGCCCTTGTGGGTCCGGGTGCAGCCGGAGCGGCAGGCGCCGTAGGTGTCGGTGAAGGTGACCTTGCTCACCACCGGGAAGAGAATCTCGCGCACCGTGGGCCCCGGTGTGGCCGGAGGAGCGCCGCTGGTCGACTCGTCGTTGGCGGCGGGTGCGCCACCCGAGGTCTGGTCGTCGGCCGACTGGGCCCCGGCCGGCGACACCAGCACCAGCCCGGACAGCACGATGACCAGGGCGAGTGCGGCGATCGCCAACCGGGGCACGCCGATGCCCTGGCTCGTACGACTCCGCAGCGTAGGCCATGGGCTCGTCGGCGACTGATGGGGTGGGATGGCATGCATGGGCGTGACCACAACGACTTCGGCCAACCCCGCCGCAGGGTCGACACCCTAGCACCACCAGATGGCTGGCCCGCCAACAACCGGTGGCAAAAGTCGAGCGCGCATCTCTCAACCCAGCCGCTACGATTGCTCTGTCCCGGCTATGTGCCGGCGGCAGTACGAGCGCCTCTAGCTCAATTGGCAGAGCAACGGACTCTTAATCCGCAGGTTCTGGGTTCAAGTCCCAGGGGGCGTACAACACAGAAGCCCAGGTCAGCGGCCATGCGGGCTCGATCGGGCATGGGATGCTCAAGGTCGGCGGCCGCCTTCGCACGGCGGCTCAGGTGGCTTGGGAGCTGGGCCACGGCGAGCAACCGCCGGGTGCCCGGCTGCGCGGCTGCCCCGACGAGCCGTGGTGTGTGCGCCTCGAGCATCTCTCGCTCCGCTCCCCCGGCCCGGGGTCAAGGGAGTCTGGAACACCTCGTGCCCGATCCAAGGGGCGGCTCGATCACGAGCGGCGCCTACAAGTGGGGTCGGCGTCACAACAAGGTCGGCACCAATCCCGTCGCCGGGTTCGAGCTCCCCGGAAGCACCAGAGTGCGCAAGACGGTAGCCACACCCCAGCTCGACGAGCTCGTCAACATCCTCAACGGTGCCGACAATCTGGACCCCGAGCTCGCGCCGATTCTCAAGCTCGCAGCGACCACCGGGATGCGGCGGGCTGAGCTGGCGGGCCTCCGTCGAGACCGACTCAACCTGGCGCGTCATGAGCTGACCGCCGACCTCATCTCGCTGCAAAACCCCGTCCTGGAGGACTGGCGCTTCCGGGGCCCGACAGCGGTGGACGGCTACCGCGACGTGGTGCTCCGTGTGGCCGGCTTCGCCCGCGCCCCCCGTCGAGGAGACCTCGATGCGGGTCTTTGACGCCAGCTGGCCACGCGGAGCCCGTCGCGCATGAAGGGTTATGATGCCGCATGACCGCCCCGAGGCTCGAGACCGAGCCGATGATGACCGTGCAGATCGCCCTGCGGCGGGTGCCGGTCGGGACGACTCCCTGGGGCGAGCGCCGCGAGACCTTCTTCGAAGGCACGGCGACCTCGCCGCTGTGGGAGGGGAACAGGCGGGTGGAGGGGATCGACCACATCACGCAGGGCACGAACGGGATCGCCCGTCTCGACGTTCATGCGTTCATTTCCGATCCCGACGGCGACGAGGTCGTCACCTACCGGGGGCATGGTCGCGCCAGCCCGACTGGCCCGTTCGAGGGTGTTACCTTCGAGACGAGCTGCGAGCGGCTGGCCTGGTTGAACGAGGCGGTCGCCATCGGGGTGATGTCCCGGACCGGCGACGAGCTCGTCGTCCACCTGTATCGGGTGGTCGCCTGACCGAGCCGGTTGGGCGCTGGATCGACCGGAGACCGGTCGGAGGGGGAGGTTGCCGATGATGGAGACCGGGATCGATGCGGTCCTGTTCGATCTGCACAACACGACGATGGACGGCAGCTACGCCAGAGTCGGTTTGGCCAGCGTCGCGTCGGTGATCGCACCGCGCTGGGGGGTCGCCGAGGGCGACGTCGACCATGCGTTCTGGCAGGGGGTTCGGGCCGTGATGGGCCGCTACCACTCGCTGGACTTCTACCTCATGGGCGACGTGTTCGCTGACGCGTTTCGACAGATCGCAGCCACCGCTGGCGTTGAGCCGAATGAGGACGAGCTCGCCGAGCTCATCGACCTCATGTGGGCGGCGAACCTGCCAGCTGTCCGCCCGATGGACGGGGCGATCGAGACGTTGGACGCGTTGCGGGCGTCGGGGCGCGGCGTCGGGGTGGTCAGCTGGGCCGACGAGGGGGTGTTCGACCGTCTCATCGAGCAGCTCGGCTTCGGCGACCATGTCGACGTCGCCGTCTGTTCCGAGACGGCGCGGAGCTGCAAGCCCCATCCGGGGATCTTCCAACATGCGCTCGACGCGCTCGGCGTGCCCCCGGGTCGGGCCATGTTCGTCGGCGACTCCATCGACCAGGACATCGTCGGCGGCAACCGGCTCGGCATGACCACGGTCCTCATCGACGCCACCCGGTACTCGTCCGACATCGGCGCGTTCGGTGACGACCCGCTCACGATCCCCGACCACCGGATCGGCACCCTGACCGACGTGCTCGACCTCGTGTCCATCTGATCGCTGCTAGTCTCCGGCGATCGGAGACGAGCGGTCGGCGCCGTCCGGGATGGTGAGGTTCGTCTTCACCGACGTCGAAAGCTCCACCCGGCTGCGGGCGGCGGATCCGGCGGCGATGCCGGCGAGCCTGCAGGTGCACGACCGGATCGTCCTTGACCACCTCGACGTCACGTTCTGGGGTGACAGCCAGATCGGGCCGAGATTTCTCCGCAGGCCAGTCGTTCCCGAGCGCCTGTGATCTCTGCGTTCTCGGGCCGAGCGGTGCCTACCTATGGTTCAGTGGGTGTCCGAGCTAGGTTCCGGCCGTCCCCAGGAGGTCTGAGATCCCGTCCGTCAGTGCTGGCCGGTGCGCTGGTGCTTAGAGAAGACCGGCGTCGCGGGCGGCTTGCACCGCAGCTTTGCGGTCGGTCGCTGCGAGCTTGCGGTAGATCGCCCGACAGTGCGTCTTGACCGTGTTGAGCGAGACGAACAGCTCGGCCGCAATGTCGCGTTGCGACAGTGGTGACGGGAGGTAGCGCAGCACGGCGAGCTCCCGGTCGGTCAGTTCTTCGGCAATGCCGGCCTGTGTTGTCGGGCGAGTGGTCTGTCCGTGCCGGGACGCCACTCGGGCGACCATGCGACCGGCAATCCCGGGGTCCGGACAGGCATCGACGGAGCGCTGGGCTTCGGCGAGCAACCGTGCACCGTCGGGGTCGCCGTTCTGGAGTGCGGTGTCGGCGACGAGGGCGTGGACGTAGGCATGGGTGAAGGGTTCGGGGGCGCGGCGGATGAGTTCGATGGCCCGCGCCGACGCGGTCTCGCGTCGCCGGGGTTCGGTGGTGGTTCGCGCGACGACGGCATGGGCGATGGACAGCTGCGGCGCGTCGGCGATCCCTCGATCCGCCGCATGGCTGAGGCTGGCCTCGGCGTCGGCGGCCGCTTGGATCGGGTCGGCGGATTCGATGCCGAGGACGGCGGCGAATCCCGGTGCGACGGCGGTGGCGTAGTCGGAGGGCTCGCTGGCCCCGAGTTCCCGGGCGACGGCGATGTAGCGCCTCGCCTGATCGAACTGCCCTGCCCACGTGTGCGCGGCCGCGAGGCCGATCGCCTGAGTCGACTCGACCGGTTCGCTCATGGTGGCCGCGATCGACAATGCGGTGGCGAGGTCCCCCTCGGCGAGGTTGACCATGATGCCGAGGGCGGCGATCAGGTTCCCGTCGGTTCCGTGGTCGTTGGCGACGGCGACGTCGTAGTAGTGGCGGGCGGCGGTGAACCGGCCGGTGCTGAAGTTGAGCCAACCCTTGGTGGCGGCGCTCAATGAATGGCGCTCGGGGAGGTCACCGAGCCGTTCGAGCAGGTCCAACACGGTGAAGATCTGGCCGTCGTTGAGGAGCTCCGTGGCGTGGATGGCGATGAGATCTCCGGCGGTGACGAGGTCGTGTCCCGAGATGAAGTGGTGAATGGCACGGTAGGTGTCGCCGTGCTCGTGATGCCAGCGGGCGGCGGCGAGGTGGAGGTCGGTGAGGCGATGGGGGATCTCGCGTTCGGCCTCGAGCAGCAGCAGATCCCGCAGGAGGTGGTGGTACCGAAAGGCGGTGTCGGTGTTGTCGAGGCCGATCAGGAGCTGATTGGTCGCGGCCAGGCCGCGCAGCCAGCGGGCCCCGTCGTCGCTCCCGCAGACGGCGTCGATCAGGGGACCCGTCATCTCGTCGAGAACGGAACTCTCGAGCATGCGTTGACGCTCGGCTTCACCGACGCCGGCGAGGAATTCGTCGGTGAGGTAGTCGACCACGAGCCGGTCGTCGCCTTGGAAGGCCTCGACGAAATCGTCGCGGTCGCCGCTGCGATCGAGCGAGAGACCGGCGAGGACCAGCCCCGCAGCCCAACCTTCCGTTCGCTCGCACAGCGACGCGGCTTGCTCGCCGGTGAGGTGGCGGCCGTCGAGCAACATGTGTGCTTCGCCCGCATCGAATCGCAACGTGTCGGCCCGAATCTCGACCAGTTGTGACCGCACCCGCAACCGCGAGAGCCGCAGGCCCGGATCGACGCGGGTGCCGAGGACGAGGAGGAAGGTCTCGGGCGCCAGCTCGACCAACCGCTCCAGAGCCTCATCGACCTTCGGGTTGCCGATCAGGTGGTAGTCGTCGATGACGAGCGTCACGGGTTCTGAAACGGTGAGCTCATGCGCGATCCGTTCCACGAGCGGGCCGGCATCCGAGCCCGCGGCCGAAACCGCCCGTCGCGCCGCCGCCTCGACAGCCGGCACGACGGTGGCGAGCGCACCGACGACGTAACCCCAGAAGCGCGCCGGATCACGGTCAGCAGCGTCGGCCTGGACCCAGGCGCCGTCGCTGCGTTGACGATGCCACGAAGCAAGCAGGGTCGACTTGCCCGATCCTGCCGGTGCACTCACCAGGACGACGCGAACGACAGGGTCAGCCACTGCCGCATCGAGCGTTTCGCTGAGGCGGGTGCGGTGAACGAGCGGGCCGGGGAGGGTCGGCGGCGTCAGCTTCGTCGCCACCAGAGCCACGTCGCCACCGCTTCCCATGCCGGAAGTGTAGGACGGGCCGGCAGATGAGGTCGGCCCGGCAGCGGTGATCTCACCCGGGTGAGATCACCCGATGGGCGAAGACGACCACACGGTCATCCCCGACGATGAGGCCATGAACGAGCCGATCACCTACGAGATCGTCATCCGCGGCCAGGCCAGCGAGCGCTTCCTCGCCCGCCTCAGCGACGACTTCTCGATCGAACCCACCGCCGGTCGCAACACCCGGCTGGTCGGCACCATTCGCGACTCCGCCCATCTGCACGGCGTGATCAACCAGCTCACGTCCCTCGCCATCGAGATCGTCAGCATCGCACCCGCCCACCTCGAATCCTCTTGATCAACCAACCCAACCAACCCCAAGCAAAGGAAACCATCATGAGCACCACGACCACCATCCAGACCCCGGCGACCGCCGGAACGTCTCGAGCGGGCGCCATCGGCGGGCTGATCGCCGCGGCGACGTTCGTGTTCGGCATCGCCCTGTTCGTGACCAGCCTGAGCGACTATGCGACCGGCCACCCGACCCCGGCGGAGTCCGTCGACTTCGTGGTCGGGCACCAGACCACCTTCTACGCCTGGCACCTCGTCATCTTCCTCGTCTTCGGGGTGGCGATCATCCCGCTCGCCCGAGCGCTGCACCATCGGCTGGTCGACGTCAGCCCGCAGCTGGCCGACATCGGCGCCGTGTTCGCCTACATCTGGGCCGGACTCATGTTCGCCACCGGCATGATCTCCAACATCGGCATCTCCGCCATCGCGGACCTCGATCAGACCGACCCGGGGGCCGCCGCGAACCTCTGGTCGGCGTGGAGCACGGTCACCGACGGTCTCGGCGGCGGCAACGAACTCGTTGGCGGCATGTGGATCCTGCTCGTCAGCCTCGCCGCCTGGGGCACCGGCCGACTCCCGACCGGTCTCAACGTGCTCGGCATCATCAGCGCCCTCGCCGGCCTCGTCACCCTCATCCCCGGCCTCAGCGACGTAGGCATGATCTTTGGCCTCGGGTCCATCGCCTGGTTCGCCTGGACCGGCATCGTGCTGCTCCGCACCGACACCCCCGAGATGACCCGATGATCACCGATCGCACGGCCTCCGAAACCCCCTGCTTGTCACCAACTGAAGGAGACCTCATGCCAACCATCGACCAGCAACCGACGGCCGCCGCCGTCGCCAAGCACGAACACCAGGTGCGAGCCTTCCAGGCACACGCCGCCGTCGCAGTCGGAACGCTCACGCTCATACTCGCCGTGAACCTCCTGACAAATCTCTCCACTGGCACCACGGGTGACTTCTCAGCGTGGTGGTCGCTCTGGGCGATCGTCGGGTGGATCCCGGGTCTCGGGATCCACGGACTCGTCGTCTGGCTGGCGAAACCCAGGAGCCACACCCACGATGGACTGGCAGTGCGATGAAAGGCACCGCCCAGACCGGGTCCTCGGAACCACGCGAGGTTCTGACAATCGCGGAGGTCGTGACCTCGCCGCTCGCTGGCCAGCCCCTGACCTCAGAAGGCCAGTGATCGCCGCCCGCTTCCCCCTCGACCGTGGCGTCGACGCCGTCCGACGCATTGAACAAGGCGAGACCAGCGCCAAGACCGCCATCCTTGTTCGTGACTCCGGAGCCGGCCGTGTCGAATAGGCCGAGAGCAGCGAAGGAGCCGACGGCCGGCGCTACAGAGCGCCGTGCACTCGACTTGAACGCCTTGCCGTGGCTGTGGCTCGGCCTGTCTGACCGTTCGGGCCGTCGTCATCTCTGCCACCGACCAGCTGGCGTGGCCGCTGGCCTTGTGGATTGCAGCCACCGCCGGCCCGCTCACCGCCCTCAAGGCCCGACTCGACCCGAAGCCCGGTCCCCAAGGAGCAGTCGATGATGGGTAGTGGTCGAGGGATCGACCACAATGGAAGGCGCCGAGCTCGGCTGTGTGTTCAACATGGGCGGCCCCGGCGTGCCCAACGACTGCTCCGTCTTGGAGGTGGAGGGTCGCCACTGACCGAGCGCCGGCGCCCGGCGCCGGTTTCCGACGCTCCTGGAGCCGTTGGTATCCTCTCGACCTTGGCGAGCGAAGAGAGACCCAGGGAGAGCATCGACGTGGAGTCGCTCGACCTCGGCGGCATGGCCCGACACGCGAGAGCGGCAACCTTCGCCACCAACTGGAAGTCCGTTCTTGCCGTGGACGCCTCGATCGGGATCGTCGTGCTGGTCATCGGGCTGGCCGTCGTGGCATGGGTCGGATGGGCGGGCTGGATTCTGGCTGTGGCCGGCGCAATCTACGTCGGCCTGGTGGGGCGCCGTTTCCTGCAGTGGCGCTGGATTCGCCGGCAAGCCGGACTTGACTAGCCAAACGGGCCCTCGCCGAGACAGGCCCTGAGCTCACGGTCCTTCGTCGTGATGCGGCGGGGCCGGCCACCCGCCCACTGAGGGTCCAGGGAACGCATCCCCAGGTCGTTGAACCGGTGGATCATCTCCCGGACCCGGTCCGGGGATGTCTGGACCGACTCGGCGATGGTGGCCACGTCGTTGCCGCCGGCCGAGGCCAACACCACCAACGCCCGGCGCCATTTCACGATCGACCGGTCGGTCTTGCCCCCACCCCGCCGGACGATCGCCGTGCCGTGACGGCCGGCCGGGCCCCACGGGTAAGCGGCGGACCCACCGAACCATCAGGAGAGCCCGACGACCAGCCACCCGCATGCGGCCAGCCACAATCTCTCTCGAACAGGGACGGCGGCATGTTCGCCTCCGCCCGTCCTCGCCCGTTGTAAGGGCCGGGCGGACGACGTGGGCCGCGCTCGACCACCCGACCCCCACCACCGTAGACCAGGGTACGAAACAGGCTGCCACCCCCCTCTCATCACCCGGGCCCAAACCCCACGCACACACGGCAACCAGTTCAAAGCTGTCGGGTGCCGAGTGCGTGCCAAACTCCCCGTGCCTCCCCGGACCGGACCGGGCACACCGGACGATCGGCCGGACAAAACTCCTGGTCAACGGACTGGAACGATCTCATCGGACAGTGTCCTGCGGCCTCCTAGTCCGTGGGTTCGGGGTTCAAATCCCAGGGGGCGTACTGCAGGCAAATAGCCGCTGACCTGGGAACGCGGCCGAGAGGCCGGTGGGTCGGCTACCTTCGCATCCCTCACGACGAGCCCCCGTGCCGCCCGGATGCTCCGCCGCCATGTTGGACATTCGGCTCGATGGCTTCGCTCGCATCAAGCTCATCGTCGGCAAAGGTCATACTCGTGCACCGTCGCCTCTGGCCCGCGATCGTGAGGCATCGCCGACGCTGAGCCCAGCGTCCCGAGTGCCTGTGCCAGGGAATGACCGGGCTGACCCTCCTCGCTGGTCGGATCAGTCGTTCATCGCTTGCCACCGCGGCTGATGCGAGGCCGGCCAGCTCCACGAGTCGTGGCCGAACGTTCGCGCGTGGTGGTAGCGCCGCCCACGAGGTCCACGAACCGCAACGGGATGGCCTTCCCGAACCGCTCATCGGTCTCGGGATGGCCGGCGTGCGTCGCCTTCGCCCCGACCAGCCCGATGACCGCCGGACGGCTCAGGCTCGGCCGGCGAGAGCGAGCATCTGCTGCTGCGGTGTCCCGTCGCTGGCAGCCGTCGGTTCGAGGCCGAAGCCGATGCCCGCCGGCTCCGATCGCATGATCCGCAGCACCGCTTCGACCAGCGCCGGGTCCAGGGCCGTGTCCGCCCCCGTCGCCACGGCCAGATCCCAGGCGTGCAGGGTGCAGTCGAAGATCCGCAGGCCCAGAAACCGCCGGGTGCTGATCCTTCCGAGCGGATGGTCCACGGACCGCTGGAGCCCGCCGTCCGCCCTGAACCGGCGACGTTGCTCGGCCGCGGTCGACGCGAAGTCGTCACCGGGCCGGTCGCCGAGTTGAGCGGTCGACATGATCAGCTCGATGGCTTCCGAGGATGACCGGCCGTCGAGCACATGGGCGGCGAAGCGGTTGCCCCCGACCACGTGGGCGATCAGGTAGTGCACATCCCACTCGTCGCACGGTGTCGGCAAGGCCAACTGCCCAGCGGTGACACCGCCGAGGTACCGCCCGAACTCGCCGGTCGCGAGGTCGAGGGCGTCAAGCGCGTCAAGATCGTCAAGCACTCCGGCCTCCGTCGGCGGTGGCGGTCACCTGGGCCAGCAGCACGGGACCCGGCTGTCCGGGCCACGTGGCGGACAGGCCGAGCACCGGGCGGCTACCGGGCACGGGCCGGCGATGAACCGTCAACTCGAAGCGGTCGTTCGCGAACACCACCTCGCTCTCCCCGCCGGAGATGAGCTCGAAGCCGTCGACCGGGACGCGTTCCAGCGTCCACCCACCACCCTGGATCCGCACGTTGGTGGGAGCGATGTGCCACCGGCCGTCGTAGACCGCCATCCCCAGCGCCTCCCCCTGCCCCGTCATGGCCACGGCGGCCAGCACCGTGAGGAACAGCGGGTCACACAGGCCGTCGTACACCCACCGGTGGCCGAGGACCGAGTGCTGCATCCCGGTCAGGAGCGCCGCATCGGCCCCTTCCAGCGGCTCGTCTCTATACGTGAGCGGTACCTGCAGGACAGCGTCGCCGGCGGCCACGAGGAAGACCTCCATGCCCACGCGACCGTCGGGGTCGTCCAGGCGGTAGGACCCGATCACGTCCAGCAGCCCGGCCGGCGCCCCCCACGGCTGGGTGGGAACCCACTGGGCCAGCACCTCCTCCTTGGTCGGGACGATCACCGCACGGTGGAAGATGCCCATCCCCGCAACCTAGTGGACGCCCCGGCGCTCCGGTTCCGCTCGGCGGCGTAGCCCCCGCTCAGCCGGCGCCGGTCGCCAGCTCGAACGCCCCGACCGCCGCCCCGGCCGGTGATCGGGGGGTGCGGGCCGCGTCCTCGATCAGGACGGGGGCGACGGGTACGGCCCGACCGAGCAGCAGGCTCCCGGCCGTCGGGCGAAAGTCGGCGACCTGCGGATCGACACTGGCCATCCGCACCCCGGGGTCGCCGGCAACGACGAGATCGCTCTCCCCTGCCACCTGGTCGGGTCGATCGGTGACGAGGACGTTGCCCCCGGTGACCAGGCCGGTTGTGTCGTCGGCGGCCAGCGCAGGGGCCCCGGGAAGGCCCCACGCCAGATTGTTGGCGAAGACCACATCGTCGGCGTGGCCCGCCGCCAACTCCACCGCTCCGCCCTCCAGCCCCGGGGTCCGCCCGTTGTGGAAGGTCGTGTTGCTGAGCACATCCACCCGATCGGATTCGAGGATCAGGATGCCCCGGCCACCGTTGTCGAACGCCACGTTGTTGGCCACCAGCGTGCGGCCGGTGTAGCCGGTCTCGCGAAACTGGTCGACGATGATGCCGTTGCCGTCGGTGATGGCGTCATGCTCCCGCCACTGGGAGAAGACCTTGTTCTCGTTGCGGTACAGCACATTGCCGACGATCCGGTTGTGGTAGCCGTCGGCCGAGGGCTCGGTGCCGGCATCGACCGAGTGCCACATCGAGATCCCCGAACCCTGTTCGGGGCCCCAGAAGCAGTTGTCGTGGACCCGGTTCTCGATGATCTCCACGTTGGACGCCTCCACCGTGCCGATGCCGCCCACCGGCATACCGGAAACCTCGTTGTGCATGGCCCGTACGTGGTGGCTGTTGCGGATCAGGATTCCCCAGCCGTAGTCGTTGTCCACCCCGAAGCTCTCGCCCACGATGTTGAGGCCGGAGATCTCCACATAGCTTCCGGTCACCTCGATCCCGTTGCCCTGGTCGGCCCGGATCGTCGGCGACGATCCGGGAGCGGCCGCCACCCTGATCCACGACTCCGGCGTACCGCTGGCGGCGAGCACGAAATGCGAGTGCCACGACTGAACCTCGCCCCGGTAATCGCCGCCCATCAGCAACAGGGTCTGGCCCGGCTGCAACCGGTCGAAAGCCGATTGCAGCGAACGCCACGCCCGGTCCGCGGACTGCCCGTCGGCTTCGTCGCTCCCGGACACAGGATCGACGAACCGGGTGGTGTCATCGCTGGCGTCGGCGGCCACCGGCGCTACGGCCGGAAGCGGCGCCACGGTGACGGCGGGGGCCGCTCCGCTCGTCGGCGTCGTCGGAGCGGGTATGTCGGCCGGGTGGTCCGACGAGCAGCCGGCCATGGCCAACACGAGCGTCGCCGTGCTCAGGGCACCGAGGAGCGGGCGTCGGACGAGCGAGCTGAACCCTACCATTACGTAAGGGTAGAGTTGTCTGCGCCGGATGGGCTCGGGGAACCCCGACACGGTCTCTCAAGCGACAGGGATGACGATCCGATCATCCGGCAATGGCTCAGAGCCTTCGCCACTACGCGCCGCGCGTGTTCCGCATCGGCGTCGTGCTCGCGATCATCATGTCCGTCCCGCTGGCCGGCGTCGCCTGGTTCTCCACCAGCGCGGTCCGGGAGGCGGAGGCCGAACGGGCACGGGTGGCCGACGTGCGGGACCACATCGACCATCTCGTCGCCCTGTCGGACCTCCGCACCAAGCTCCTGGAGGAGCGGAACTGGACCTCGGCGGCGAACGGCATCGACGAGATCGGGCTGAGCAGCGCCGTGGTGGAGGCCCTGGTAGGCGTGAACCTGGCCGACGAGGCGAGCGGCGCATCGGCGGCGGTGGACCAGCTCGTCGCCGAGCTCGGCCTCGACGAGGTGCGAAGCCAGCTCGAGGCGATCAGGGCGACGGTCGAGGGCTCGCTCGAGGAGTCGAGCCGGCTGTACGTCGAGCTGGAGCAATCGATCGGCCAGCAGGCCAGCGTCATGTTCGAGGACCTGCTCGACGACGCGGTGGCGATCCGGGACGAGGGCCAGGTGGTCGACACGCTCCGCATCCTGGAAGCCTCCACCCTGGCCCGGCAGTCGATCGCCACCGAGTTCAACCGCTATTTCGATGCGGTCTTCTCCCAGCCCTCGGAGCGCCAGGAGCAGCTGCTGGCGCTGGCCAGCGCCGAGGCCCTCCGCCAGGAGGCGCTGGCCAAAGTGAGCCGTCTGGCCGACCCGGGATCGAGGACGTTCCAGGTGGCCAATGAGATCTCCGGATCGGCCGAGGCGGAGGAGTTCGCGGCGGCGGTGAACAACCTGGTCTCCGGATCGCTCGTCGGGGAGCGCACGCACGCCCTGTCGGTGAGCAGCCTCGCCGACCTCAACGGCCTCGCCGCGACGTTCGAGGCATCGACGGCGGCCACGGATCTCTACCTCAGCCTGGTCAACGCCGCCGGCGAGGACGTCGAGCGGGCCAGCCGGGACGCGGTGTCCGGCGCCGAGAGCCGCAACCAGCGCGCCCTGATCTACCTCATGGCGGTCATCGCCGCCTCCGTGGGCGTCGCCCTGGGGGCGACGCGGGTGATCGTCCAACCATTGCACCGCTTGGCCCACGGAGCCCGCCGCATCAGGGACGGTGAGCCGCCGCAGCTCGACGCCCGAGGTCCGATCGAGGTCAGAGAGGCGGCATGGGCGATCGACGAGGCGGGCGTGCAGCTCGATCTCGCCGCCCGCCAGGCGCTGGCCCTGGCCGAGGGCGACCTCGACAACCCGGCCCTCCAGGACCCGGGACCGGGGAACCTCGGCCGGTCGCTCCAGGCCGCCGTGCGCAACCTGGCCACCTCCCTGAACGAGCGCGAGGAGTTCCGGCGCCGGATAGCCCACGAAGCTTCGCACGACGGCCTCACGCAGCTACCGAACCGGAACGCCTCCCTCGATCAGTTGGAGCGGGGCCTGGCCCGCACCGCCCGGAGCTCGATGCAGCTCGCCGTGCTCTTCATCGACCTCGACGGGTTCAAGCGGATCAATGACCTCCACGGCCACCAGGCGGGCGACGCGGTTCTTCGGGTGACCGCCCAACGCCTGGTGGCGGCGGTGCGGGAGGGCGATCACGTCGGCCGGCTCGGAGGCGACGAGTTCGTGGTGATCGCCGAGCCGATCGACGGCGTCGACGTGGCCCTGGCGCTCGCCCATCGGATCATCGCGGCGATCGGATGCCCGATCCAGGACGGCGATGTGCACGCAACGGTGGCCGCCAGCATCGGCATCGCCATCAACAGCGAGCCTGGCGCCGCTGCTTCCGACCTGCTTCGGGATGCCGATCTCGCCGTGTACCGGGCGAAGTCGCAGGGCCGCGGGCGGGCCCAGATCTGCGATGAGCAACTCCGGTCCGAGATCGTGGAGAAGGCCGATCTGGAGCAGGCGCTCCACTCGGCGATCACCAACGACGAGTTCGTGCTGCACTATCAGCCGACCGTCAAGCCGGACCGGAGCCAGCCCGTGGCCTACGAAGCGCTCATCCGCTGGAACCGGCCCGGCCACCCGCTGGTCCCACCGGATTCCTTCATCCCGTTCGCTGAGCGGAGCGAGCTGATCATCGCCATCGACTGTTGGGTGATCCGGTCGGTGGCAGCCCAGATCGCCGACTGGGATCGCTGCGACCGCCCCGAGGTCCCGATCGCCATCAACATCTCGGCCAAGCACCTCGCCTCGCCCCGGTTCATCGACAACCTCCTGGAGCCGCTCGCCCACCACGGGGTGGATCCGTCCCGGCTGATCGTCGAGGTGACGGAGAGCGCGCTCCTCCACGATCTGTCGCTCGCTGCGGTCAAGCTCCAGAATCTCAGGAGCCGCGGTGTCCGCATCGCCATCGACGACTTCGGCACCGGCTACACCTCGCTGGCCCATCTGCGGACGCTCCCGGTGGACATCCTCAAGATCGACCGGAGCTTCACCAACGACCCAACCGCACTGTCGCTGGTGAAGCTGATCATCGACACCGGGCATCTGCTGGGCGCCACGGTGACGGCCGAAGGCATCGAGACCGCGGCCCAGGCCGCCCAGATCGAGGCGCTCGGCGCCGACGACCTCCAGGGTTACCTCTACGGCCGGCCGGCACCAGCAGCGGACCTGGCCCCCATCGCCGTTCATTGACCGGGGGCACCCCCGGCCTGCGCTCCTGAGAGCCAGCGCCCGACCGCGTCCGGGGGTTGCCGCCGCCGACGGCATCGGGTAGTTTCTATAATCGGAAATTAACCGATGCGGAAAGAAGGGGTGGACGGATGCCGGTTGCCTTGGACGACGCCCAGCGACTCGACGCGACGTTCGCAGCGCTGGCCAACTCGACGCGGCGGGCGATCCTGTCCCGCCTCGCCCTTGGCCCGGCCAGCGTCAACGACCTCGCAGCCCCGTTCGACCTGCAGCTCCCGGCCATCTCCAAGCACATCAAAGTGCTGGAGCGGGCCGGGCTGGTCGAACGGACCCGGAACGCCCAGTACCGCCCGTGCGTGCTCAACCCGGCACCGCTGGCCGAGGTCTCCTCGTGGGCCGAGCAGTACCGCCCCGTCTGGGAAGCCCGCTTCGACCGCATGGACGCCTATGTCAACCAACTGCAGGCGACCGGGAGCCGGCGCCCCCGAAAGGACACCCCATGAACGACACCGCCACGTCCACCGCCTCGGTGCGGATCGAACGCACCTTCGACGCCCCGAGGGAGCTGATCTGGACGATGTGGACCGATCCCGAGGCCTTCGCCCGGTGGTACGGGCCGCCCGGGGCGCGCGTCTCGGTGGCAACGATGGATGTGCGGGTGGGGGGCCGGCGGCACCTGTGCATGGAGATGGACACGCCGAACGGGGCGATGCAGATGTGGTTCACCGGGGAGTACCGCTGCGTCGAAGCTCCGAGCCGGCTCGTCTACACCGAATCGATGAGCGATCCCGAGGGCAACGTGGTGCCGGCGGTGCAGATGGGCATGCCGCCCGACCATCCCGACACCACCGAGGTCATGGTGGATCTCGACGACCTGGGCGGTCGCACCCGCATGATCATGACCCACGCCGGCCTCCCTGCCGGCTCCCCTGCCGAGCACGGCTGGAACGCCGCCTTCGACAAGCTCCGGGACGCCCTGACTGGGGCGTGACCCACCCGCCACCGGATCTCGGCTGTTCCGGCCAGTGTCGAGCGGGAGGCGTTCGGCCTCAGCCGGCCTGGGCCCGGCGGGTGACGGCGACCAGCTCGTCGATGTCGGGTCGGTCGTCGGGCGAACGGGGTCGAAAGGCGGCGGCCAGGCGGCCGGTGCTGTCGATCACGAAGTCTCCGCCCAGTTGGCGGGTGTCGTCCACCGGCCGCCGCAGCCGCCGGCCCCGACGCAGGAGCTGGCCGTAGAGCTTGAGCGTGCCCGGGTTGTAGATCCGCCTCAACGGTGCCCGTTCCAGGCCGAAGCGTCGGTAGACGGCCCGTTCCGGGTCGGCCAGGAGAGGAAAGGGCAGGTCGAGGTGCGCCCGGTGGGCGGCCAGGCGGTCGACGCCGGCGAAGGTGACAGCGGCCACGGTGGTGCCGGCCAGGTCGTCCAGGCGATCGCGCACGGCGATCAGATGCTCCTGGCACGGCAGTCACATGAGATGACGGTGGAAGACGAGTAGCACCGGTCGCCCCCGGTGCTCCCGAAGCGTCCACGGCCGGGACTGGTCGTCGAGGAGGGTGAAGTCGTCCACGGTGTCGCCGGTTCGCATCATGTCGCCTGCTCCTCGGGGGGTGCTGCCTGATCCACGCATCAGGTTCGCATCGATCGGGGCCGATGGTGCATCGAACCCTCACATGATCCGACCCACCGCCCTGCTGGCCCGGCTCGACGAGGCGACCCGGCTGGTACCGCCCGACGCGGCCACGGCGCTGGCCCGCCGGTGGGCCGAGCTGCCGCCGTCGGTGCGGACGCCGGCCCAACTGCTGGGCCGGCGCACCACGGGCTGCGAAGGCACGCACGGCGTGTTCCCCCGCTGCAACCTGGGGTGCCGCCCCTGCTACCACTCCAGCGACGCCAACCGGGTCAGGGTGGACGGCCCCCACACGAT
>JAWKHP010000002.1:0-314162 GCA_041394745.1 Thermoanaerobaculia bacterium
AGCAAGCGACCGAGGCCCGGAGGATTTCCGGCCCGGGAGGGCGTCAAAGAGGCGTAAAGGAAGGGCGCGCATCGACCGGTCCCCACCCACCGGGGTGAGCGTCTCCTCAGATGCGCATCGGCATGATCACGCAGAGGTAACGCTCGTCGGCGCCCTCCACGGGAGCGCCGATGCACTGCGCGTTCTCGTCCTTCAAATCGAAGCGGACGCGCTCGGTCTCCGCCGCGGCGAGGAACTGGGAGAGGTAGTCGGGGTTGATCCCCAGTCGGACCCCCTCGCCCTTGAACTCGCACGGGACCTCCTCGGTGGCCTCGCCCAGATCCGGGTTGGCGGCCGAGATCTGCAGCTTGCCCTCGTCGAAGGCCAGGCGTACCGCTCGGGTGCGGTCTCCGGTGAGCAGCGCGACGCGCTGGACGGCATCACCCAACTGGCGCCGATCGAAGAGGGCGTGCTTGTCGTTGTCCTTGGCGATGACGCGCTCGTAATCGGGGAACGTCCCTTCGAGGATGCGGCAGATGAGCTCCCGCCGACCGAGCCGGAACGAGAGGTGGTGCTCGCCGCGCGCCAAGGTGAGGTCCTCGGCCTCCCCTTCGAAACGCTGCAGCTCCTGCAGCGCCTTGCGGGGCACCAGCACGCCGTCGCCCTTCTTGCCGCCTCCATCGTGCGGGTTCTGCACCAGGGCGAGACGGTGGCCGTCGGTGGCCACCAGCTCGATATGACCGTCGCCCATCTTGAGCAGGGCGCCGTTGAGCTGGAATCGCGACTCCTCGGAGGAGACGGCGAAGAGGATCTTCCCGATCATGCCCTTGACTCGAGCGAAGGGCACGTCGGTGGCGCCCTCGGCATCGACTTGCGGAAGGGTCGGAAAGTCGTCCGGGGCCAGGCCGTTGATCTTGAAGCGCGAGCGACCGGCGCGGATGGCGAGCCGGTTCTCCGACTCCAGCGCCAGCTCGACGTCGTCGGAGACCACGGCGCGGATGATCTCGATGAACTTCCGTGCCTGCACGGCGATGCCGCCGGGCGTGGCGACGTCCGCCTCCACCCACGACGTCAGGGACACGTCGAGGTCCGTCGCCGCCAGCTGCACGCGATCCTCCTCGGCGCGCAGGAGGATGTGGGAGAGCACCGGAATGGTGGTGCGCCGTTCCACGATCCCCTGCATCGGGGTGAGCTCGCTCAGGAAGTCCGAGCGCTTGAGGCGGATTTCCATAGGGTCTCCTCCTGAGAGAGGGGAATCTAACATAGCCGTCGTAGTCGTCTTTCCCTGTGGACGCGGCGGATCGCCGGAGTTTTTCCCGTCTCCTTCGGCGCTTCACGGCATCCGCCGCCGGCGGACGGGAGCTGTGGAACGGCTGTGGACGCGGCGAGGATCGGACCCTGCCGGCTCGTCTCTCCGCAGGATCCTCCGCGGGCCGTCCACAGCCCGGTCCGCAGGACGGGGAGAGGAGGGACGCTCAGGTGAAGTGCTGCGCCATGCGATCGAGGGTGCGCGCCAGGTCGGCGTCCTCCTGGGTCAGCTTCTCGATCTTCTCCACCGAGTAGATGACGGTGGAGTGGTGCTTGTCGTTGAACTGCTTGCCGATCTCCGGATAGGAGAGGTCGGTGAGCTGTTTGCACAGGTACATGGCGACCTGGCGCGGGAAGGTGATCTGCTTCGAGTTGCTCTTGCTCTTGATCTCGGAGACCTTGAGCCCGTAGTGGCGGGCGACCAGCTTGATGATCTCCGCCGGCGGGATGCGGCGGTCCTGACCGGGCAGGATGTCCTTGAGGGTCTCCTTCGTCAGCTCGAGCGTCAGCGGCCGGCCGGTCAGGGACGCGAAGGCGATGACGCGATTGAGCAGGCCCTCGAGCTCACGGATGTTCGACTTGACCTGATTGGCGATGAACAGGGCCACGTCGTCGGGCAGAGGCGTTCTCTCCTGCTCCGCCTTGCGGCGCAGGATCGCCACCTTGGTCTCGAGATCGGGAGGCTGGATGTCGGCGATCAACCCCCACTCGAAGCGGCTCCGCAGGCGCTCCTCCAAGTCGCGCAGATGCCGCGGCGAGGAATCGGAGGAGAGGATGATCTGCTTCTGACGTGTGTAGAGGGTATTGAAGGTGTGGAAGAACTCCTCCTGGGTGCGCTCCTTGTTGGCCAGGAACTGCACGTCGTCGACCATCAGAACGTCGATCGAGCGGTAGCGCTCGCGGAAGTCGGGCATGCGGTTGAAGCGCAGCGAGCTGATGAGCTCGTTGACGAAGTGCTCGGCGGGGAGATAGAGCACCTGCAGATCGCCTTGGCGCGCGAGCTCGTGACCGATGGCGTGGAGCAGGTGGGTCTTGCCGAGACCCACCCCGCCGTAGAGGAAGAAGGGGTTGTAGCTGCCGGCCGGCTTGTCGGCGATCGAGCGCGCGGCGGCGTGGGCGAACTGGTTGGAGGAGCCCACGACGAAGGTGTCGAACGTGTAGCGGGGGTTCAGCGGGCTGCCGCCACGCGAGGTCCCGGTGCCCTTGGGCTTCGCCCTCCGCTGGACCACGGAGAAGAGGACCTCGAAGCCCTGTCCGCCCAGCCGGGAGATGGCTCGGTCGACGGCGGGGCGGTAGCTCTGCTCGAGGGTGTGGAGAAAACGCTCGCTCGGGGCCAGGAGCTCCAGGCGGTCACCCGCCTCCGAAGCCACTTGCAAGGGCTGGATCCAGGTCGAGAACTCCTCTGGATCGAGATCTCGTCGCAGCTGTTCGCGAAGGCGTGTCCAGAGGGGCTCTGCCATGGCTCGAGCCGCTTTCCACAGGTTGTGGAAAACCTGTTGAGGAGCGACTTGTGGTGCCGAAGACCCGGCGTTAGCGGTCGGCGGGCGCGGGATGATAGCACACGGCGCCGGCCGCGGAAGCCCCGAGTCGACCGTCAGAAGGAGCGGGCGAGGCGTGCCAGATCGGGAGGCAGCTCCAGGGTCCGCGGCGGGCGTGGGCCGAGCGAGCGCAGCAGCTGGGCGGGGTCCACGGAGAGCCCGGGGAGTCCGTCGTTCTCGATCCAATCGAGCAGGCTCGGGGGGCTCGGATAGTAGGTGATGCCGGCGCTCGCGAGGTCGATTTCGGCACCGGCGGCGGCGATCTCGAGGGCCCGGTCGAGCCCGCCGATCTCGTCGACGAGCCCGATGTCCACGGCCCGCTCGCCCGACCAGACGCGTCCCTCGGCGACGGCGGCAACCGCCTCGCGCGACATCGCCCGACCCTCCGCGACGTGGCCGACGAACCGCTCGTAGACCGTCTCCATCTGTCGGTGGTAGGTCTCCGCCTGCTCTGCGGTGAAGGTGTCGAGGGCGGAGTAGAAGTCGGCGTTGGCTCCGCGCTGCAGAGTGTCGTGGGTGATGCCCAGGAGCTCTTGCTGGAAGGTACGCGTGGCGAGCTTGCCTCCGACGACGCCGATCGAGCCGGTGAGGGTGCCGGCCTCGGCGACGATGCTGCGCGCCGCGCAGGAGATGTAGTAGCCGCCGGAGGCGGCGAGGCTCGACATCGAGACGACGAGGGGTTTGGCCTCGGCCAGCGTTTGTGCGCGGCGCAGGATCAGCTCCGAGGCCAGAGCGGAGCCTCCCGGGCTGTCGACGCGGAGCACGACGGCCTGGATGGCCTCGTCGTCGGTGAGATCGGCGAGGAGGCGCCCGAGGTCGTCCGAGCCGATGTAGCGCTCGCGCGTCCACGGATCGAGGCCGTTCCCGCCTCGTACGATGGTGCCCTGGGCGAAGACGACCGCCAGGCCGCCGCGGCGGCCGGGATCGGGGGCGTAGTCCTCGGTGGTCGACATCACCGCGTTCTCTCCGACCTCGTCGCGGATCCCCTGCTCGAACTCGTCCGGATAGGCGATTTCGTCGACCAGGCCCGCGGCCAGAGCCTCCTCGGCCGTGTAAGGGCCGTGGTCGACGAGCTCACGCACGCGCTCGGGCGCCAGGTCTCTGGCCTCGGCGACGGCATCGACGATCTGGCCGTAGAGGTCGTCCAGGATTCCGTCGAGCGCCTCGCGAGAGGCCTCGGAGTGGTCGGTTCGGGTGAAGGACTCGGCCGCGCTCTTGTAGCGCCCGATGTGATCGAAGTCGGGCTCGATGCGCAGCTTGTCCAGGGCACCGCGCAGGAACGGCGCATCGACGTGGATGCCGATGAGGTTGACGTCCGAGGCCGGAGTGAGGGAGATCCGGGGGCAGGCGGTGACCAGATAGTAGGCCAGGGTCCCGTTCGTGCCCTCACCGGCCCCCTCCAGGTAGCAGTGGAGCGACTTCCCTGAATCGCGCAACGAAACGAGGAGCCGGTGGAGCTCCTGGGCCTGTCCGAAGCCCATCGAAGCCCGCTGGACGTAGAATCGAACGGCGTGGACCCGCTCGTCGCTGCGCGCCCGGCGCACGGCCCGGTAGATCGTGGCGAGGCTCTGCCGCGGTTGCAGCTTCAAGAACGGGAGGGTCGGCTCCGGCGCGTAGTCGGCCAGCGGCTCGGAGAGGGTGAGGCTGAGGACGGTCGGGCCGGAGGCGAACGTGCGCGTCGGGCCCCCGCCGGATAGCAGCACGGCGACGACGGCGATCGCCACGGCGAGGCCGACGAGGAGCAGGAAGAGGAGGAGGAGTCGGCGCATCGGCGCGGGGTCCCTCGGTGCCCGGGTCGGGCGTTCAGCGATCGGTGGAATGTGGCATGTGGATTGCTAGTACTTCTGGCATGACAGGTGAGCGGGGAGGTTCCCCTCCGAGATTCATTCCGACCTACACGAGGGAGATCGCTCAGATCTCCTCCCACTGATCCCTACCAACACGGACCCGCTCAGACGGGTTTCCCGCTCGAATCCAACCTTCAAGGAACCTCCCCCTTTCCTCTTTCTATCACGCAGGGAAGGCATCCGGACCCTCGGCACGCTAGGCTGACGGCAGCCCCGTGGACGAGACGACGCACCCTGTAGAGGACGGCGACGTACTGGCCGCGCTGGAACGCGCCAGAACGGCCTTGACGCGCTGGTACGAGGACCATCGGCGCGACCTGCCGTGGCGGCGGACTCGAGATCCCTACCGGATCTGGGTCTCCGAGGTGATGTTGCAGCAGACGCGGGTGGAGGTCGTCGTACCGTACTTCGAGCGCTTTCTCGAGCGCTTTCCGGACGTCGGGGCCCTGGCCGCCGCCGCCGAGAGCGAGGTGCTCTCGCTCTGGTCGGGTCTGGGCTACTACGGTCGGGCCCGCAGGCTGCACGCCGCAGCGCGCGAGATCGTTCGGCAGGGGGGAAAGATTCCCGCCGACCTGGTCGGACTCTCCCGACTGCCGGGCGTCGGCCGCTACACGGCCGCCGCCGTGGCGAGCATCGCTTACGGCGAGCCCGTGGCGGTTCTCGACGGCAACGTCGAGCGGGTGGGCTCCCGGCTGCTGGCTTCGGTCGAGGATCCGAAACGGGCGAGCGCGCGACGGCGCCTGGAGGCGGTGGCCGAGGCTCTCCTCGATCCTGCCGACCCTGGACGGAGCAACCAGGCCCTGATGGAGCTCGGCGCCACCGTGTGCACGCCGCGCTCCCCCGACTGTTCGAGCTGTCCCCTCGCGGGTCTCTGCCGCGCCAGGATCCTGGAGGAGGTCGAGCGCTACCCGCCGCCACGCACGCGCCGCCGACCGGTGCGGATCGAGCTCGCTGCGGCCCTGGTCCTCGACGGGGGACGCGTCCTCCTGATGCGCCGCGCGGAGGAGGAGTCGCTCCTGCCCGGCACCTGGGAGCTGCCGTGGTGCGAGTGCGGAGGGGACCTGGCGCTGGACTTGGAGCTGGACTTGGCGCGCCGCTATGGCGGGTCGTGGACGCTGACGCGCAGGATCGGCACGGTCCGGCACGCGATCACACACCGCGACATCCGTCTCCAGCTGTACGACGGACGGTTGACGGCGGGAGCGTCGATCGCCGAGCGATCGGAGGCCGGATGGTTCCGTCAGGACGAGATCGCGCGGTTACCGGTCTCCTCCCTGGTCACCAAGGCGCTGCGGCTGCTCGGCTAGCGTCAGCTCGACAGGGACGTCGTGGCGCCCGGCGTGGCCGAGGCGGCCAGGATGTGCCAGCCCACCAGCTTGTCGTCGCTTTCGACCAACCGCGAGCAGATGAGACCGCAGAGGATCTCGAGCAGCTTGCTCGAGGAGACGTGGTCGATGTGGAGCAGACCCTCGACGACCTCCTCGGCGATGGCCAGGACCGTCGCGCCCCCGGAGTGCGCGGTGGCGGACGCAGAGCGGGGCTGGTCGTCGATCAAGGCCATCTCCCCGAAGTACTCGCCGCGACGCAGGAAGGCGAGGGCCTCCTCTCCCGCGCCGGGGATCCGCTTGCTGATCATCACCTCGCCATCGAGCACGACGTAGAGGGTGTCTCCCGAGTCGCCCTCCCGGAAGATCAGCTCACCGGGATCATGGTGCTGGTGGCGCGACAGGGAGGCGAGGAAGTTGACCTCCATCGCGGAGAGGCTCTGCTCGACGAAGATGGAGCGCCGCGTCGCCAGATCGACGGTGGGGTCGGGTCGTCCGGGGCTGACCTCTGCGGGCTCGGGCTGGCGGCCGCCCTTCTCCTGGGCGAAGAAGGAACGCAGTCGCTCGTTGGACCCGCGCAGCTTGTGAGCGAGGCTCTTCCAGAAGGCCCAGAGCATGGCGGTGCGGAAACGGTGATCGCCCGCCCCGACGGTGCGCAGACGATCGCTGTCGAACGCCAGCACTTCGGAGGTCTCCGTGGCCAGGGCCTCGCCGGCGCGGGCCGTTTGTCCGAAGGAGCCCTCCTCGCCGAAGACGTCTCCGCACTCGACGATCCCGAAGGCGAACGGACCCGCCGCCGTCTTTCTCACCAGGTCGATCCCGCCGCTGACCAGGGCGAAGGCCTCGCGCGCCGGATCGCCGTCGCGATAGAGCGCCGCTCCCTCGGGAATTGTCTGGGGCCAGCAGCAGGCCGCCAACATCTCGCGCTGACCGGGCTCGAGATGGGACAACGCGCGGATGGTGGCCAGCTTGTCGAGCGTGTTCATGTCCGGATCATCGACGCCGAGGCCGTTCGCGTCTGTGGAGCGGCTCGCACCCCGGGCCGTGTCACGCCACCGACGCGGCGGCGTCCCTCACGGCGCGCAGGGCGTACTCGAGCTGCGGCCTCGCGATGGTGAGCGGCGGTGCCAGCTGGGCAACCCGGCCCTCCGGGCCGCCGGCGAGGACGAGGACCCCCCGTTCGAGGCAGGACCGCGCGAAGAGGGCGGCCTCGCGCGCGGAGCGCCACTCGAGACCCCAGAGCATTCCAACTCCACGGAAGTCCTCGAGGAAAGGTGAAACGGACCCGATCGACTCCATTGATGCGCCGACTACAGCACTCAATGATCGCACATGGTCCACTACATTCTCCTTCTCGAGGAGCTCGAGGGTCGCTACGGCAGCGGCGCAGGCCAAGGGGTGGGCGACGAAGGTGGCGGTGTGTCTCGCTTCCCCCGTCCCGTCCCAGGCGGCCATGACCGGGGCGGGCCCGAGCACCGCGGCGATGGGGAGGCCGCCGCCCAGCGCCTTGCCGCAGCAGATCAGGGTCGGGACCATCGCCGGTGGCTTCCACCGAGGCGAAGAGCGCTCCGGTGCGACCGAAGCCGGTGAAGATCTCGTCGGCGACGAGGAGTGCTCCGTGCTCGGCGGTGAGGCGGCGCAGGGCGCCGAGCCAGCCTGGCGGCGGCACGAGGACGCCCTCGCGGCCGACCACCGGCTCGACGAGGACGGCCGCGGTGTGACCGGCGGCGAGGGTGGACCGGAGGCTCTCCGGGTCGCACCCGTAGGCGAAGCGGGCGACGTGCTCGTGGAGATGGGCGTCGAAGGGGTCGCGAAACGCCGGCCTGGAGGTGGCGGCGAGCGCGCCGAGTGTCGTCCCGTGGTAGGAGGGCTCGAAGGCGATGAGCCCCGGGCGGCCGGTCGCCAGCACCGCCGTCTTGAGAGCGGCTTCGACGGCATCGGCTCCCGAGACGGCGAAGAGAGCGTGAGCGTCCTCCCACGGGGCGAGCGCCGTCAGCCGGCGCGCCAGCTCGAGCCGGGGCACGTGCCCTTGGGCGTCGGCGAGGCCGTGCAGCAACCGGCGCGCCTGACGCGCCACGGCGGCGACGACGGCGGGGTGCCGGTGACCGACGGCGGCGACGCCGAAGCCGGCCGTCATGTCGATGTAGCGGTTGCCGTCGACGTCGAGGACGTTCGAGCCCAGCGCCTCCTTCCAGACGATGCCGCCGGAGGGCGCCGTCTCCGCCGGCTCGAAGCGGGCGAGCTCGGCGTTGACGGCGAGCGATCGGGGACCGGGTGGCGGAACCCGGATCGACGGCTCGAGGTCGCCGCGCTCCAGGGCCGGCGGCTCGTGCCGCACCTCAGAGCTCCCGGCGGGAAGCCAGGGATCGGGCCAGGGTCACTTCGTCGGTGTACTCGATGTCGCCGCCGACCGGCAGACCGAGACCGAGCCGCGTCACCTGGACGCCCTTGGGCTTGAGCAGGCGGGCGAGGTAGAGCGCCGTCGCCTCGCCGTCGACGTTGGGGTTGGTGGCCAGGATGACTTCCTCGATGCCGTCGAGGCGTGCCAGCAGGGCGTCGATCTCGAGCTGATCCGGCCCCACGCCGCGCTGCGGAGAGAGGGCGCCCATCAGCACATGGTAGAGACCGTTGTACTCGCCCGTGCGCTCGACGGGAGCGATGTTGAACGGCTCCTCGACGACGCAGATGCGAGTGCGATCGCGGGTGGGGTCGGAGCAGTGGGTGCAGGGATCGCGTTCGGTGATGGCGCCGCACACGGAGCAGTGCGCGAGCTTCGCCTTCACCTCGCGAATGGACTCGGCGAGCGCCTCGGCCTCCTCCTCCGGGGACTTCAGGATGTGGTGGGCGAGGCGGGCCGCGGTCTTGGCGCCGATTCCGGGCAGGCGGGAGAGCTCGCCGACCAGGCGAGCCATCGGATCTCGCGAGACGCTCATCGGTCGCGGCTCAGAAGCCGGGGAGGCCTCCGGGCAGCATGCCGCCTGTCAGGCCGCCGACCTTCTCCTGCACGGTCTCGTCGACGCGGCGGGCCGCCTCGTTGACCGCGGCCAGTACGAGATCCTCGAGCATCGACGGATCGTCGGGATCGAGCACTTCGGGATCGATCTTGACCCCGGTGAGGGTCTTGTGGCCGTTCATGGTGACGGCCACCATGCCGCCCCCCACGCTGGCCTCGACCGAGGTCTCCTCCAGCTCCTTCTGCAGACGCTCCTGCATCTGCTGTGCTTGGCGCATCAACTTCTGGACGTTCATGGCTCCTCGCGGGGTTCGATGGACTCGATGGTGCCGCCGAAGAGCTCGAGGGCGGCCTGCACGGTCGGGTGATCGGCGGCGGCGGTACCGTCTTGCTCGGGCGCCTCGGTCTCGGCGGCTCCGTCGGGTGCGTCTGCGTCCGGCGGCTGCCGCGCCACGAGCTCCCAGCTCGCTCCCTCGCCGAGGCCTTCGGTGAGCGCGCGCTCGAGCGCTTCGCGGTTGGCCGACCGGCGCAGCGCGCGCTCGAGAAAGTCGGGGTCGTCGGTGTAGACGCGCAGGGTCTTGCCCTCGATGCGCAGCGCGTCGGCGTGCGCCAGGTGGGCGGCCAGGGGCTGGCGGTAGCGGGAGAGGAGGTCGAGGAAGGCCTGGGGGGTGTCGACGTGGCCGCTCGGGATCTCGCCGTTCTCGGTCGCCTCGGAGCTGGTCGCCGACCGGGCGTCCCCCGGGCGAGGCCTCACCCGACCATGCCCCTCGCCCGAGGGGACGCCCGGTCGGCTGGCGGGCCCGTCCTCGGTGACCGCGTCGGATGCGGTTCCGTTCGTGTCCAGGGTGACGGGCGCCGGGCGAGGCGTCGGCTTCTCCGTGTCCGGGGAGGCCCGGTGGCCGCCTCGCGACGACTCGGGGGGCGGTGTCCGTTGCGGGGGGTCGGAGGCGGCCGGTGTCGGGGCGCCGGAGAGGACGGTCTCCAGGGAGGTCAGCTTGGGGAGCTCGGCGGCGCGCAGCCAGGCGATCTCGGCGGCGAGCAGGCCGACCTCGCTGCGGCGCACGGTCTCTTCGCTCGCCAGCAGCAGGTGGAGGATGCGGAGCAGGTTTTCGTAGCCCGCTCGGCGCGCGATCTCGGCGGCCGCCGCGGCCTCCTCGGCGGGGAGCTCCGTGTGCGACGGGTCGGCGCCGAGGGCCAGGTGCAGGGCGTCGCGGCAGTAGCGGAGGAACTCGCCGAAGACGTGACGGGGGTCGCGGCCTTCGCTCTCGATGCCGGCGACGAGGTTGCCGACGGCGGCCCCGTCACCGGCGAGGATCGCGCTCAGCAGGCCGTGGTGCACCTCGGCGTCGACGCCGCCGAGCAGGCGGCTGGCTTCCTCGTCCTCGACGGTCCCGGAGCCGAAGGTGGCGAGCTGGTCGAGCAGGGCGACGGCGTCGCGCACGCTCCCCTCGCCCGCCCGGGCGATGAGCCGCAGTGCGTTGTCGCTCGCCACGATCGACTCGGCTTCGGCGATCGTCCTCAGATGAGCCACCAAGTCCGCGAAGGGGACGCGGTGGAAGGAGAACTCCTGACAGCGGGAGAGAATCGTCGCCGGGACCTGTTCGACCTCGGTCGTGGCGAAGATGAAGACCAGGTGCTCCGGCGGCTCCTCGACGATCTTGAGCAGGGCGTCGAACGCCTGGCGCGAGAGTCGGTGGACCTCGTCGAGGACGACGACCTTGTACTTTCCGTGCACCGGCTTGTAGCGCAGGCTCTCGGTGAGCTCGCGCACCTGCTCGACCTTCGAGTGCGTCGCGGCATCGATCTCGAGGATGTCGAGCTCGCCGTCGGAGGGGCCCTCGACGCCGTTCAGGGCCTTGGCCAGGATGCGGGCGACGCTGGTCTTGCCCACCCCGCGGATGCCGGAGAAGAGGTAGGCCTGCGCGATGCGGCCCTCGGCCAACGCGTTGCGCAGGGCACGCACCACGTGCGCCTGCCCGACCACCTCGTCGAAGGTGTTCGGGCGCCACTTGCGGGCCAGGACCTGGTAGGACATCGCGGGAGCGGGCAGGGGCCGACGAAGGGTTCCGGCTGATCTGCGGCACTCGGTCGAAGTGCCTTATCGCTGCTCCCTTCCGGGCCTGACGAGGTTCGGTACCGACCGATGCACAGGGCCCGAACCCTTCGCCGGCCCCTGCCGGGCGGTCATCGTAACACCCGATGGAGGAGGTGCTAACATACGCCGCCCTGCCGCTCCGGGGAGTCCCGATGGACGATGTCGCGTGGATGCGAGAAGCCCTCGTCGAAGCGCGGCGGGCCGGAGAGGCGGGCGAGGTCCCCGTCGGGGCGGTGGTGGTGAGAGGCGGGGAGGTGATCGGGCGAGGGGGGAATCGGCGCGAGAGCGCCGGCGATCCCCTGGCCCACGCCGAGCTCCTGGCCCTGGGTCAGGCGGCGCGGGCGACGGAGGGTTGGCGCCTCGACGGAACCACCCTCTACGTGACCCTGGAACCGTGCGCCATGTGCGCGGGTGCTCTGGTCAACGCCCGGGTGGACCGGTTGGTCTACGGCACCGCCGACCCGAAGGCCGGTTTCTGCGGCAGCCTCGGTGACCTCGTGCGGGACCCGCGCCTCAACCACCGGCTGGAGGTCACGGCCGGAGTGCTGGAGGAGGAGTGCGGAGAGCTGTTGCGGGAGTTCTTCCGCGGCCTCCGCGACGGGTCCGGGCAGGTTCTTTCACAGCAGGACACGGAGAGGTGACCGAGTGGCCGAAGGTGCACGACTGGAAATCGTGTGTAGGGCACAACTCTACCGAGGGTTCGAATCCCTCCCTCTCCGCCACTTGACTCGAGGAACACGGAGAGGTGCCGGAGTGGTCGAACGGGGCGGTCTCGAAAACCGTTGACCGTGCAAGCGGTCCGTGGGTTCGAATCCCACCCTCTCCGCCACAAGTCTTGACCGGCACAGGCCGATCCGCTAGCCTCGCCCTCTTGCGGTCGGGGTCCCCGGCCGCCTCCATCCGGCCCAGCCGTCAACGTCCCCAAGGACGAGAACCGTGAAGAGAACGTTTCAGCCCAACAACCGTCGTCGCGCCAAGGTGCACGGCTTCCGTTCCCGCATGAAGACGCGGGCCGGCCGTGCGGTTCTGTCGCGGCGTCGTCGGAAGGGTCGCAAGCGCCTGACCGTCTGAGCGATGGCCGACCGGCGGGCCTGGGCGCCCGAGGGGGAGACACTACCCCGCCGGGAGAGGCTGCGGCGCCGCGCCGATTACCTGCGAAGCTACCGGCGCGGCCGGAAGCGCCGCGGCGCGCACCTCATCCTCTACGCCCATCCCAACGAGCTGGGTCATCCTCGGCTGGGGATCACCGCGAGCCGCAAGGTCGGCAAGGCGGTGATCCGCAACCGGATCAAGCGTCGGGTTCGAGAGATCTACCGCCGATGGAGCGAGCGCAGTCAGCTGCCGCCGCTGGACTTGGTCGTCCACGTCCTGCCCTCGGCTCGGACGGCGAGCTTCGAGCAGTTGGCGGCCGAGCTGAGCGACCTGATGGGCCGGTGGCTGCCGCGCCCTCGCGCGGATGGTTGACCCGCGTCCTGGTGGCCGGGCTGGCCTTCTACAAGCGCTGGCTCTCCCCCCTGCTCCCCAACGCCTGTCGCTTCACACCGACCTGTTCGGAATACGCGCGCGACGCGATCCTCCTCTACGGACCGTGGCGAGGCGGATGGAAGGCACTGGGACGTCTGCTGCGCTGCAACCCCTTCCATCCCGGAGGCATCGATCTGCCGTGAGGACCCATGGATAACCGCCGACTCCTTCTCGCCGCCGCCCTGTCGATGGCCGTCCTCTTCGGTTGGCAGCTGCTCTTCGCGCCGGAGAAGCCCCGGGACGCGGCGCCGGCGCCACGACAGACCTCGGACTCCGTCGCGCCGGAGAAGAGCTCGACTCCCTCAACCGCGCCGGTCGCCGAGCCCGCCGCCGCCGAAGCCGCCACCGCCGCCGTCGGCGGAGACGTCGAGGCGACACCGGTGGCCGAAACCGCGAGCGAGCCGCCGCTCGAGGCGACCTCGGTCGAGCGCGTCGTCCTGGAGAACGGCGAGGTGCGCGCCGAGCTGACGAACCGCGGCGCCGAGCTGGTCTCCTTCCAGCTGAAGGGCCATCTGTCGGCGGATCACGGGGCCGTCGACCTGGTGCGACGGCGCGAGGAGGGGCCGTACCTGTTCGCCTTCGCCGACCGGGAGGAGGAGCCGCTGCCCCTCGACCAGGCCCTCTTCACGGTCGAGCGCACACCGGGCCGGCCGGAGGCGGTCTTCCGCTATCGCGGCCCGTTGGGAGCGGCCTCGAAGACGTTCACCCTGCGCCCCGACGGGTTCCTCGACGTCAGCGCCGAGGTCGCGGGAGTGGAAGGCTGGAGCCTCCTGGTCGGCCCCGGCGTGCGCAACCCCTCGCCCGAGGAGGTCGGCAACCGGTTCAACCGGCGCGGAGCGGTCTATCTGAGCGGCGGTGAAGTGAAGCTCATCGACGCGCAGAAGACCGAGGAGACGGAGCTCGTTCCCGGCTCCGGCCTCTCCTGGGCGGGTCTGCAGGACACCTACTTCCTCATCGCCCTGCTGCCGGAGAAGGGGCTCGACGAGGTGCGCGTCACGCCCGTGGGATCGAAGCCCGCGGGAGCCGAGGAGGAGGTGGAGGAGCTGCGTCTGGCTCCGGTGGCGTCGGGCGCGAGCATGGAGCTCTCGGCCTACCTGGGCCCGAAGCAGTACGACCGCCTCCACGCACTCGGACACGGTCTCGACGAGACCATCAACTTCGGGATGTTCGGGATCCTCTCGCGTCCTCTGCTGCTCGCCCTGCGTTGGATCCACGACCACGTGGTGGCCAACTACGGCTGGGCGATCATCCTGCTCACGGTCTGCATCCGCTTGGTTCTCTTCCCGCTGAACCACAAGAGCATCGTCTCGATGCGCAAGATGCAGAAGGTGCAGCCGAAGGTGCAGGCGATCCAGCGCAAGTGGCGGCCGAAGCTCAAGGACAAGCAGGGGCGCCCGAACCGCGAAGCGCAGATGAAGATGAACCAGGAGGTCATGGACGTCTACAAGGTCGAGGGCGTCAATCCCGCCGCCGGCTGTCTGCCCATGCTCCTCCAGATGCCGGTGCTCTTCGCCTTCTACCGGCTTCTCTACAACGCCATCGAGCTGCGCAACGCGCCGTGGATCGGCTGGATCCACGATCTGTCGGCCCGCGACCCCTACTACGTCTTGCCCTTGATCATGGGGGCGAGCATGCTGGCCCAGCAGCGCCTGACGCCGAGCTCGGCGGATCCCATGCAGCGGCGGCTCTTCATGCTCATGCCGATCGTGTTCACCATCTTTTTCCTCGGGTTCCCGACCGGCCTGGTCCTCTACTGGCTGACCAACAACGTGCTGGCGATCGTCCAGCAGCTCGCGTACAACAGGTTCCGCGAGAGTCAAGCGGCCGAAGGCTAGTCGCGCGCGGAACAAGGAGTCGACAACTTCATGGAACGGAATCGAAGGTACTTCTCGGGGCACACTCTGCAGCAAGCGCTGACACGCGCGGCCTCGCACTACGGGTGCGAGCCGGAGAGGCTGGACTGGAAGGAAGTCGAGAAGCGACACGGTTTCCTCAAGGTGCGCCGCGGGGTGATCGTCGAGGTCGACCCCGACGCACCGCTGCGCGCGGAAGGGGAGGCGCAAAGAGCGCCCGAGCCCGCCGCCGCCCCCGAGCGCCCGCGGGTCCGTTCCGTCGCCCCGCCGGAGCCCGAGCCTCGGGAGGATCCAGCGCCGGAAGGCCCCGCTCCCGAGGTCCCCGAGACGTCCGGCGAGGAGGCACGCGAGGGGAGCGATCCGTCCGATGAGCGACCGTGGTGGGCCATGCCGCCGGCCCCCGCCGGCGAGCAGGCCGAAGACCGGGAGGAGACTCCCTCCGCCGCTCCCCAGGAGCGGGAAGGAGGGCGTCGGCGCCGTCCGCGCGGCGGTCGGTCTCGGCGTCGGCGCGGTTCGCGAGGCGACGGCGACCGTCCCGGGCAGGAGACGGAGGGATCCGCCATCACGGAGCTGCGGGACGTGCCGACGTCACCCGGCGAGCGCTGGCAGCGCGCGGAGGGCCCGCGGGCGGAGTCGGCCCGGCGTTGGACGGGCGAGTTGATCGCACTGACCGGGTTGGAGCTCGAGTTCGATCTCTTCGACGCGGGCGACGAGCTGATGGTCGAGCTCGGCGGGCGCCACCGGGAGCTCGCCGTGGCCGACCGGGGACGCGTGCTCTTTGCCATCCAACATCTGCTGCCGCGACTCATGCGCGCGGATCTCGACGAGACGCCGAGCGTGCGTGTGGACAGCGAGAGCTTCCAGGACATCCGCGAGGAAACGTTGCGCGACCTGGCACAGCGTGCCGCCGATCGCGTGCGCGAGAACCGGCGGCCCTGGCTGCTCGAGCCGATGGCTCCGGACGAGCGCCGCATCGTGCACCTGACCCTGGCCGACGACCCGGCGGTGACGACGGAGAGCCTGGGCGAGGGCTACTTCAAGCGCGTGCGGGTGCAGCCCGAGCGCGGCCGCGGCCGCTGAGAGCGGCCGCGCCGTTCAGTGCACTCGGTCGAAGGCCGGTGCCGCTCCGGGCTCGGCGAGGGCCCGGGAAACGCGCGTGATGACCAGCAGGACGAGGTGACGCAGCGCGTCCACGCGCTCGAGGAACCCCGTGCGAGTCAGGTCCTCGACGAACAGCCGTCGGTGGAGCCGGACCCTGTCGAGGGGCTCTCCGAGGCCGTCGAACTCGAAGCCCGAGCGGAGCAGATCGATCCGCAGGTCCCACAGCACAGCGGCGCGGAGAGACGGGGCGAGCGCTTCGAGCTGCTGCCGGTGCTCTTCGGACAACGAGACCGAAGCCTGCAGGATCAGGATCTGGGGGTGCTCCGTCTTCTGGCCGACCTGAAGACGGATCTGGCTCGGGTGGACCGCCACCAGGAGCCAGGCGGCGTCCGGCGAGGCGGCCTCCTCCGCGGTCCAGCCGTCGGCGGTCAGCCAAGCCTCGATCCTCTCCCGGGCAGTGGGCTCAGAGTCCATAGCGCTCCTTCATCTCGCGGTAGCGACGCATCGACTTGCCGTCGATGCTCTCCGAGAGGTGGCGATCGAGCAGGGGCACCAGCTGCGAGCGCAGGAAAGCGCCGCGGGCCATCCACTGGTAGTAGCTGCGCCCGCCGTGATGGTAGGGGCCGTAGAGTTTTCCTCCGACGCGCTCGACGAGCCAGCGGAACAGGGCCTCGTGGTCCGTGTGCATCCGCAGGGTGATCTGAGGTTGGCGGCCGTCGCCGCCGAAGTGCCCCTCCCCCACCAGGATGCCCACGAGGAAGCCGGCCTCGAAGGGCTCGAGGGTTCCCGCGGATCGGTCGGATCGATGTTGTTTCACCGTCATGTTTCCCGTGAAACCGGTCGTCCCGCCGATCGTGGCATCGGTCTCGCCGAGGGTCAAACGGAAACGGAGTCCCGGCCGGAGGCTCGGAGTGGCTCGGATCGGCGCGATCGGCCAGAATCGGCGCCGTGGCCGCCACCTCTCTTCCCCCGCTCTCCGAGAGCGCCTTCGCCTCCGCGCTCGAAGCGGGCCTGGAAGGGGCGGGCGTGGATCTGTCGGCGGGCGCTCTTCCACGCCTCCACCGACACTACGTCGAGCTGCGCCGCTGGGCGCCGCGGCTCTCCCTGGTCGGGCCGGGTACCGCGACGGAGGCCGTGGAGCGTCACTTCGTCGAGTCGCTCTTGGCCCTGCCTTGGACTCCGAGGCGCGGGACGGTGCTCGACGTGGGGTCCGGAGCCGGTTTCCCCGGGCTGGTTCTCGCCGCGGCTCGCCCGGAGCTCGACGTGGTCCTCGTCGAAGCGCGGCAACGCAAGTGGGCCTTCCTCGAGGCCGTCCGCCGCGGCGCCTCGTTGTCGTGCCGATGCCTCAATGCTACAGTCGGCGGCCCTGACGACGCCCTCCCCGGGGAGCTCGACCTCGTGACGTTGCGGGCGCTGCGGCTCCCGCCGGCCGTTCTGGCCGACCTGGCGTCGCGGCTGCGACCCGGAGGCGGCATCCTGTTCTGGAGCGGCGAGGAGGATCCCGTCCTGCCCGAGACCTTGGAGATCGACGCCGAGAGGCCCCTACCGGGGGCTCGCCGGCGGCTCGTGCGGGCGCGCCCTCGCGGCGAGCCCGGAGGATCCCGATGAGCCGCGTCCTCGCCGTCGCCAACCAGAAGGGCGGAGTGGGCAAGACCACCACGGCGATCAATCTGGGCGCCGCCTTGGCGGCGCTCGAGCGCCGGGTCCTGCTGGTGGACTGCGATCCGCAGGGCAACGCGACCCGGGGTCTGGGCGTGGAGGTGGAGGCGCCGCACCTCTATCACGTCCTGGCCGGTGAGGCCGATCTGACGGATGCCGTCCGCGCGACGGGACTCGAGGGTCTGGAGATCGTGCCGTCGAGCCGCGACCTGGTGGGCGCCGAAGTGGAGCTCGCCGACGTCGACGCATGGCAGCACGTGCTGGAGCGGCGGATCGAGCCGCTGCGCGAGCGCTACCACACGATCCTCCTCGACTGCCCTCCCTCGCTCGGCCGGCTCACCGTCAACGCACTCACCGCGGCCGACGGCGTCCTCGTACCCCTCCAGTGTGAGTACTTCGCCCTCGAGGGCATCAGCGAGCTGGCCCAGACGGTCGAGCGGGTCCGGGCCGCGGCCAATCCCGGCCTCGCCATCACGGGGATCCTCCTGACCATGTACGACGAACGGACGAACCTCTCGAAGGACGTGGCGGACGAGATCAGGCGCCACTTCGGAGCCCGGGTCTATCGCACGGTCGTGCCGCGCAACGTGCGGCTCGCCGAGGCGCCCAGTCACGGACTTCCGGCGCTCCTCTACGACATCAAGAGCTCGGGCTCGCAGGCCTACCTCGCGCTGGCCCGCGAGCTCCTCGGGAGGGCGGCGTGACGGCGAAGCGGCGAGGGCTCGGCCGGGGACTGGACGCCCTCCTGGACGCGCAGCCCGCGAGCGAGCCGCGCGCGCTCCCGATCTCGCGCCTGCGCCCGAACCGGTTCCAGCCGCGCAGCCGCTTCGACGAGACCGGGCTCGAGGAGCTGGCGGATTCGATCCGGGCCCAGGGCATCGTGCAGCCGCTCGTCGTGGCGCCGGACTCGGGCGGGGACTTCGTGATCGTGGCCGGCGAGCGCCGCTGGCGGGCGGCGCAGCGGGCCGGCCTGGCGGAGGTCCCGGTCGTGGTGCGGGCGGTCGACGACGATCGCCAGCTCCTCGAGATGGCGCTCGTGGAGAACCTCCAGCGCACGGATCTCAACGCGGTCGAGGAGGCCGACGCCTACCGGGCGCTGGCCGAGGAGTTCGGCCTGGCGCAGGAGGAGGTGGCCCGCCGGGTCGGCAAGAGCCGGAGCGCGGTCACCAACGCGCTGCGCCTCCTGCGCCTGCCGCCGGAGGTGCTCGATCTGCTGCGGGAGGGAGCTCTCTCCGCCGGTCAGGCGCGGCCGCTCGTGCCGCTGTCCGAGGAGCGTGCGGTCGAGCTGGCGCGCCGAGCCGCGGCCCAGGGTCTCTCGGCCCGTCAGATCGAGCGCCTGGCGGGAGAGCGCCGACCGTCCTCCAAGCCGGCTGCGCGGATCGATCCCGACACCGCGGCCGCGGCGGACCGTCTCACTCGCAGGCTGCAGACCCGGGTGGACATCCGGCGCCGCGGACGCGGGGGCCGGATCCTGATCCGGTTCCACGACGAGGAGGAGCTCATGCGCCTCTTCGACCTGTTCATGCAACGAGGAGGAGGGGCCGATGGCTCGACAGCGGGGAGGTGAGCTCAACGGGTTCCTCGACGCGGGCAGCTCGATCCAGGGAGAGCTGCACTTCGAGGACACGTTCCGCGTCGACGGGAGGATCGCCGGCAAGATCGTCTCGAAGGGGGACCTGGTCATCGGCGAGGGTGGCGAGGTCGACGCCGAGGTCCAGGCCGGACGCGTCTTCGTGTCGGGGGTGCTCAAGGGCCGCGTCGAGGCGGCGCGCATCGAGCTCGCCCCGGGCTGCCGAGTGCATGCGGAGCTGGTGACACCCTCCCTGGTGATCGAGGACGGAGCCTTCGTTCAGGGCCGCTGCTCGATGGTCTCGCCCGAAGAGCTCCCGGAGACCGCCCGCTCCAAGGGGTCGATGGCGAAAGACTCCGGCACCACGACGGTCTCGTAGGAGGGCACGAAGGTCAGCGGGTGGGTCGCGAGGAAGACGTTGGTGAAGCTCCCGGTCAGGACTCGCCCGTCCAGGTCGCGCGGCAGCGGCAGGCCGAGGGCGTAGAGGAGCGTCGGCATCACGTCGACCAGCTCCGCCCGATCGAGCGTGCCCGGGCTCGTCCCCTGGGCCCAAAGAACGAACACACCGTCGGCGTCGGGGTCGGAGCGTCCGCCGAGGGCCGAGCCGAGGATCGGATCGAGGTAGCGACGCCACGCCGGCGGCCCCTCGTAGCCGTGGGTCGAGACGATGGCCAGGGTCTTGGGTGCGGGCCAGGCGTCCCAGAGCCGCGAGACCTGTGCGTCGACGAAGCGGTAGTAGCCCGCCACCGAAGCGGCGGCCGCCCGCGCCTCGCGATCGGTCCGGCCGGCGAACTGCACCGCGTCGAAGCCGCCGTAGTCGCGGTCGCTGACGGTGGCGAGGCCGGGGAGGCGAAGGAAGAGGGAGTGGACGTCCGGGCTCTGCTCGAGGAGGAACGAGGTGAGGCCGGTGCGCCAGAGGTCGTCCGCCAGGGCTTCGCGCAGCGCGTCGGGCGGCGCTCCCACGACTCCGATCGACTCGAGAAGCTCGTCGGGGATCTCCGTGGTCTGCTGGCGGAACAGGAGGCCTCGCTCGATGAGCTCCGCGGGAGTCGCCTGGGCCTCGGTCGGCTCGCCGCGGAAGTAGCGCTCGGAGAAGGCGAACTCGACCGGAGCGTGCGCCGGGACGGCGGCGGGCCATCCGAGCACTCCGGCGCGGTAGCCGAGGACTCCGAGGATCTCCCACAAGGTCAGCGCCCGCCGGTGCGTGGCGTCGGTCGGACGGCGCCGCGGTCCGGGCGCGCCCCAGGTGCGGAAGCCCATCGACTCGGGAAGCAGAGCCAGGTAGGCGTTCGGCCCGAGCGCCGGGGCGAGGTAGAACTCGCGGTCCAGAACCTGGTGCCGGTACGGGAGCTTGCCGGTGGCCACAGTGCTCCAGGTGGCGGACGGCAGGTCGGGCGTCAGGGGACGCAGACGGGCCCGGGCGCCGGAGAGCAGCGGCCGGGAGAGAAACGGGAGCAACCCCTGCTCGCTGAGCGGGAGGAGAGCCTCGAACGTGGCTCCGTCCACGCCGATGGTGAGCAGGTGCGGCACCTCCACGTCCTCGAGCGCCGTCGGCAACGGAGCGCTCTCGGGGCGCGGCTCGAAGGCGTCGCGCCGCTCGAGCATCAGGTAGACGGCGGCGATGGAGACCAGGAGCAGGCCGACGCGGCTGCGCAGCCCGTAGGGTCGCTGGTTCAGGGTGTGGAGCAGGGCGGTGTAGAAGGCGACCAGGCTGGCGAGCGAGATGAACACGGCGGCCTTGATGAGGCGGACATTGATTCCCGGTGGCAGGAAGTACGAGTAGTGCGAGGCGTGGTACCAGGCGAGCGCGGCGCTCCAGGCCAAGACGACGGTGAGCGCCCAAGGGAGGAGGCGGGCGACGCGCTCCCTGCGCAGCCCGGCGAGCAGGGCCAGCAGCACGGCCGACACCGCCGCGAAGGCCCCGCCGTAGTAGGGGCTCGCGCACGACGGCGAGGGCGCCGAAGGGGAGGCCGGGGTTGAGGAAGAAGAGGAGCCCGGTCAGCAGCGTACCCGCCAGCCAACCCGGCAGGCTCCCCGATCGAGAGCCCACGGCGCCGACCGCCAGCGGGATCGGACGGCCGTCGAGGGCGATCGGGGCATGGTGGCTCGGCCCGGGAGGAGGGGCGGGAGATAGTAGCAGAGCCCTTCCGGCTGCCCCGCATGCTCTACCGGCTCCTGCGACCGCTCCTCTTCGCCCTGGACGCCGAACGGGCCCACGGCCTCGCCGTCGAGGCGCTCGGGGCGATGCAGCGCCTGCGCCCACTGCGCTGGGCCGTCGGTGCGGCCTTGCGAGTGGGCTCACCGCGGCTCGAGCAAGACCTGCTCGGCCTCCGGTTCCCGCTGCCTGTCGGCCTCGCCGCCGGCTTCGACAAGGAGGGCCGGTTGGTGGCGGCCTTCGACGCCCTCGGTGCGGGATCGATCGAGGTCGGCACGGTCACCCCCCAGCCCCAGGACGGCAACCCACGACCCCGGATGTTCCGCTTCCCGGCACAGCAGAGCCTTCGCAACTCCCTGGGATTCAACAACGGCGGCATGAGCGAAGTGGAGAAAAACCTGCGCTCCATGCCGGATTTTTCGATCCCAGTGGGAATAAACATCGGAAAAAACCGTGCAACGGACATCGAAGTGGCCGACGGAGACTACGCGATGCTCGCCCAGCGGCTCGGAGGTCTCGCCGGCTACCTCACCGTCAACGTCTCGTCGCCGAACACACCCGGCCTGCGCAGCCTCCAGGACCCGGAGCGCCTCGCCTCACTGGTCGCTGCGGTCCGGCGAGTGTGCGACCGGCCGCTCCTGGTGAAGATCGCTCCCGACTTGGATGCCGGCCGAGCCATCGACCTTTGCGAGGCCGCTCTCGCCGCCGGGGCCCGGGGGATCGTGGCCACGAACACGACGACCGAGGCCGGCGGCCTCCCGGGAGCGCGGAGCGAGGGAGGTACGTCCGGAGCCGCCCTGCGGCCGGCCAGCCGGGCCATGCTCCGCACCCTGGCTCCGCGTTTGGCAGGACGCTGTATCCTGGTGAGCGTGGGTGGGGTCGACTCGGCGGACGAGGCGTACGCCAGGCTGCGCGCGGGCGCCTCGCTCGTCCAGCTCTACAGCGGCCTGGTCTTCCGCGGCCCGGGCCTCTTCGCCGCGATCCACCGCGGTCTTCTCCGGCGGATGGACCGCGACGGCCACGATTCGATCTCCGGGGTGATCGGAGCGGACCTGTGAGCCCCGCCTCCGGCCCGCTCGCGGCCGTGGCGGTCGCGCTCGACACGGGCGATTGGGAGACGTTCCGCGCCCAGTGCGCCCTCTTCGGCCCGCGGGTCGGAGTGCTCAAGGTCGGGCTCGAGGCCTACACGCGGTGGGGACCCGCCGCCGTCGAGGAGGCCCGGCGAAGCGGCGCCCGGATCTTCCTCGACTTGAAGCTGCACGACATTCCGAACACGGTCCTCGGTGCCGTCCGCGCGGCGAAAGAGCACGGCGTCGACTTCCTCACCGTCCACGCCGGCGGCGGCCGGCGGATGCTCGCCGCAGCCGCCGAAGGTGCCGGCGGCACCCTCCGTCTGCTGGCGGTGACCGTGCTGACCCATCTCGACGCCGCGGGCCTCGCGGAGCTCGATCTGCCGGGCGGAGCGCCCGAACGCGCCGTCGCCTGGGCGCGCCTGGCCCGTGAAGCCGGTTGTCACGGCGCCGTTTGCTCGCCCCGGGAGCTCGGTGGAATGCGCAGCGCCCTGCCGCCCCCGTTCGTGCTGGTGACTCCCGGGATCCGCGGCCTGGGGTCGGTCGCGGGGGACGATCAGCGCCGCGTCGCCACGCCCGAGACGGCGCTCGCGGACGGCTCCGATCTGCTGGTCATCGGCCGGCCGCTCACCGCGGCCGAGGATCCATCAGCCGCGCTTGCGGAGCTGGCGGCGCGACTCGCGCGCCGCCCGGCGACTAGATGATGAAGACGGGGCGGTCGACCTCGTAGTCGAACTCCCAGTTGTAGGTGTAGACGTAGAGGTCCACCGGCACGGTGAAGCGACAGCGCATCCGGATCCTCCCCCCCGCCTTCACCACCGAGACGTTCTTCGAGGTCACGGGCAGACCGAACTCACGCGCCTTGCCGAGGATGCGCCGTTTGATCAGGTCGGCGGAGCTGTTGCTGGAGAACTTCGCCTGCTCCACCATGAAGTCGTAGAGCTGCGAGGCGTTCATCTTGACCGGAACGACCTTGAATCCGATCAGGACGATGATGCCGAGGATGGCGAGCCAGAACAGACAGCCGGCCAGTCCCTCGCCGGCCTGTCGCGACTTCTTGCGCATTGAGACGACCTCCAGCGACGTGAGTTCGACGCGATTGTAGCCTACGCCCCGCGACGGCTCAGCGAACCAGCCGGAAGCTGCGGTCCCAGCGCGTGCGGTCCAGGAAGTGGCTCGCCACCTGACCCAACTGCTGGAGCTTGCCGTGGATCCCCGGCCACTGCGTCATCGCGTCCTCGCCGGCGAACGACCAGTAGACCAGAAAGGCCCGGCCCTTGACGTACTCGGTGGGAACGGCGCCCCAGAAGCGCGAGTCGTTGGAGTTGTCGCGGTTGTCGCCGAGGAAGAAGTAGTGGCCGTCGGGCACGACGTAGGGACCGAAGTGATCGCGCCGGCTGAAGGAATCGTGCAGCAGCGGATTGTCGGGATACGTGTTGGGGTCGGTGAAGTAGGTGTAGCCGCTGTCCTCGACCCGTTCGCCGTTGACGAACGTCTGTTTGGCCCGGATCTCGATGCGATCGCCGGGTAGACCGATGCAGCGCTTGATGAAGTCGCGACTGGGGTCGTCCGGGAACTTGAAGACGACGATGTCTCCGCGCCGGATGGTGCGCAGCGGAAGCAGGGCCCTCTCCACCGGCGACAGCGTCTGGCCGTACGCGAACTTGTTCACCAGGATGTGATCGCCGATGAGCAGGTTCTGCTCCATCGAGCCGGTCGGGATCTTGAATGCCTGCACGGCCCAGGTGCGGGCGAAGACGGCGAAGATCATCGCCACGAGGAGGGCCTCGAGATACTCGCGCGTCAGTGTTCGGCGGGCCGTCACGGCGGCGTTCAACGAATGACCTGGAAGGTGCGGCCCCATCGCGTCCGGGTGAAGAAGCCGGTCACGGTGGCGAAGAGCTGTCGAATCTTGACGCCCCAGCCGTGCCAGACGCCGTCGGACGTCTCCCCTCCGTACGACCAGTAGATCAAGAACGCTCGTCCCTTCACCATGTCGCGGGGCAGCGGTCCCCAGAAGCGCGAGTCGTGGGAGCGATCGCGGTTGTCTCCCAGACAGAGGTAGTCGCCCGGCGGGACCGTGACCGGGCCGAACCGATCGCGGCGGGGGTCCGTGCGCGGATCGACGTTCTTCGTGTAGGAGCCGTCCTCGACCCACTCGCCGTTGATGTAGAGCTCCTTGTCGATGATCTCGACCTGGTCCCCGGCCACCGCGACGCAGCGCTTGACCAGATCCTGATGCGGAGCCTCCGGTGAGCGGAAGATGACGATGTCCCCGCGCTCGACCCCCCGCGACGGCAGCAGGCCCGCCAGCGCCGGGAACCGCGTCGGCCCGTAGACGAAGCGGTTCACGAACAGATGGTCGCCGATGAGGAGCGTGTCCTCCATCGAGGCGCTGGGGATGTAGAACGTCTTGACGACGAAGGTGTTCGAGAAGCCGAGGAAGATCCCGGCGATGAGCAGGGCTTCCAGGTACTCCCGGATCGTGGATGTCCGTCGCGCGGCCATGGACCGGCTAATCTAGCAGCCACCCCCCCTACCGCCGTCAAGGGATCGCGCATCGCGTCCAGATCCCTGGACGTCGTGCGCTGTCCTCCGTGCGTCCCGCGCCGGCGGGCCTCGGGCCGTCCCTCCTCTCGGCGGCCCGCCTGCGAGCGCTGAAGCGCTGGACCCCGTCCCTTCCTCGAGCCTCGCGGTCAACACCGCCATCTTCTTTGTTTTCAGTGTTTTACGGATCCACAAGGGTCTGGCAAGAGGCTTGAACTCTCCCCGCGCCGAACGCGAACCGGAGAAAGGAGGCGCGGCAGACGGGAGATTCCACGACAACGCGGACGACAAGCCGTGGCCCGCAGCGTGCGGGCCACGAACCCTTTCCGGGCTCCCGAGCTCGGAACGACCGGAAGCAAACAGACAAGGAGAACGACAGATGAAGAACAGTCTCAGACTCGGCGCACTCTGCGCCCTCGCCGCCATCGTCCTCACGGCCGGTGCCGCCTTCGCGGCAGACGTCGTCAACCTCAACCAGGCCACCGCCGAGCAGCTCGCCCTGCTGCCGCGGGTCAGGCCTCGATCGCCGAGCGCATCGTCGAGTACCGCCCGAGACGAACGGCGCCTTCAAGTCGGTCGAGGGCCCTGCTGCTGGTGCGTGGCATCGGGAGGCGACGTTCGAGCTCATCGTCCGCACGTCACCCTCGAGGGCCACGACCCTCGGCGAGAAGGTGCGTGTGGCGCGCTCCGACGAGGAGCCGGAGGGCTGATGTCCAGGGTCGACGGCGGGGCGGCGACCGGCCGCCCCGCCCGGCCCGCATCCGGGCGGGGTTTTCAGCTGCTCGAGGTGCTGGTCGGCTTGTTGGTCGTGGGCGTCCTGCTCGTGGTCGCCGTGCCTCCCCTCTACCAGTGGAGCGCCCGGCTGCGCACGAGGGCGGCCGCCGGGGAGCTGGCGGGGCTCCTCCGGAGGGCGCGCTCGGAGGCGGCCCGTCGTGGGACACGAGTGGGCGTCAAGTTCCATGTGTCCGCTGACGGAGCCGTGTCCTACACCCTCCATCGGGACGGCGATGGTGACGGCCTCTCGACCCGCGATATCGAGAGGGGGATCGACCCCGCGCTGGAACCCACGCGGCGGCTCCAACATCTCGGAGGCGACATCCGGTTCGGCTTCCCCCCCGGTCCCGCACCCCGCGATCCGGCGGATCCGTCCCACCGCCTCGGCAAGCTCGACGATCCGCTGCGGTTCAATCGCTCGGACCTCGTCTCGTTCCACCCGCTGGGGACCTCCACCCCGGGCTCGGCCTACTTGACCGACGGGCGCCGACAGCTGATGGCCGTGCGGGTCTTCGGGCGCAGCGGCAAGGTGAAGATCATCGCCTACGACCCGGCGACCGAGAGCTGGAGACTGGAGTAGCCGGGCTCCGTTCGCCTCCGGCCCACCCCTGCACGCGTTGACGGCCGGACGGGCCTTGAGTATGGTGCGCGGGTCGTGAGCGCTATCGTCGTCGCAACGACCGTCGGGACCCAGGAGCAGGCGAACCTCGTCGCCGAGGAGCTCGTCGCTCGCCGCCACGCGGCTTGCGTCAACGTCATCAAGGTCCACCGCTCGGTCTATCGCTGGCAGAGCAAGATCTGCGACGACTGCGAGTACCTCCTGATCATCAAGAGCTTGGCCTCGGAGTACGACGCCATCGAGGCGACGATCATGGAGCTGCACTCCTACGAGCTCCCCGAGATCCTCGCCTTCAACGTCTCCCGCGGCGAGGCGCGTTTTCTCGACTGGATCACGGCGAGCCTCGACAAGGACGCCGAGTTCGACGACGAAGTCGTGCCGCGCGAACAGGTCCCCTAGGCCGAGCCGGTCCGGCTAGACGGCTTCGAGCGCCTGCTCGAGGTCGCTGAGCAGGTCGTCGAGATCCTCGAGGCCGACCGAGACGCGCACCAGACCGTCGGTGATCCCCAGGCGGGCCCTCTCCTCGGCCGGGATCGAGGCGTGGGTCATCGAGGCCGGATGCGAGATCAGCGTCTCGACGCCGCCGAGGCTCTCGGCCAGCGAGAGGACCCGGAGACGATCCAGGAAGCGCTTGGCGGCGTCGAAGGAACCGAGATCGAAGCTGATCAACGCGCCGAAGCCGCCGGCCTGGCCCTTGTGGACCTCGTGGTTGGCGTGTGACGGCAGGCCCGGATAGTAGACCCGCTCCACCTTGGGATGGGCGTCGAGATACTTGGCCACGGCGCCGCCCAATCGCTCGTGCTGCTCCATGCGCACGGCGAGGGTCTTGATGCCGCGCAGCATCAGGAAGCTGTCGAAGGGAGAGAGCACCGCGCCGGCCGACTTCTGGACGAACGCGAACCAGTCGCTCAGCTCCCGGGTGGTGGCGACGAGCAGCCCCCCCAGGGCATCGCTGTGACCGTTGAGGAACTTGGTGGCCGAGTGGATGACGACGTCGGCACCGAGCTCGATCGGGCGCTGGAAGTAGGGCGAGGCGAAGGTGTTGTCCACGGCCAGCATCGCGTCGTGACGGTGCGCGATCTCCGCCGCGCCGGCGATGTCGGTGATCTCCATCATCGGGTTGGTCGGCGTCTCGATGTAGACCATCTTGGTGGCCGGAGTGACTGCCGCCTCGATGTTCGCGAGGTCGCTGGTGTCGACCCAGGTGGCTTGCAGGCCGTAGCGGTCGAGCACCTGCGTCAGGAGGCGGTAGGTGCCGCCGTAGACCGTGTGCGAAGCCACGATGTGATCGCCGCTGCCCACGGTGGTGAAGAGCGCCGAGATCGCCGCCATGCCCGACGTGAAGGCGTGCGCGGAGAGACCTCCTTCGAGCGAGGCGACGTTCTCCTCCAACGCCGTCCGTGTCGGGTTCTGCACCCGGGCGTACTCGAAGCCCTTGTGGCGCCCGAGCTCCGGCTGGACGTAGGTCGAGGTGGCGTAGATGGGTACCGAGACCGCGCCCGTCGTCGGATCGGGCGGCTGCCCGGCGTGGATCGCGCGGGTCGCGAAGTGCAGAGTCTTGGGGTCGCCTTTCATGTCGGGTTCCTCCTCGGGTCGGATGGCGGCCGCCGGGGGCCGGGCCGAGGATTGTAGCGTCCCGGGCCTCGGTCATAATCGCCGTTATGCCGGAGACCCGGTCCGAGGAGCTGTCGCCGATCCGCTGGCGGGGTGATGCCCTGGAGCTGCTCGATCAGACCCTGTTGCCGCACCAGGAGGCGTGGTTGGAGTGCCGCTCGCCGGCCGACGTGGCGGCCGCGATCCGCAGGCTCTCGGTGCGCGGCGCTCCCGCGATCGGGGTCGCTGCGGCCTACGGTCTGGTCCTCGGCGTCCGGCACGGTCCGGGCGAGAGCACGGCGGAGCGCTTCCAGCGTGCCTGGGACGTGCTGGCCGTCACGCGCCCCACCGCGGTCAACCTCCGGTGGGCGCTCGATCGGGGGACGGAGGTGGCCCGTCCGGTGCTCGACGCGCGGCCCGGGGAGGCCGCCCGGGTCCTCCTCGAATGGGCCGACGGTCTCCACGCGGCGGACATCGAGGCCAACCGGGCCATCGGACGTCACGGCGCCGCACTCTTTGCCTCCGGTGACCGCGTTCTCACGCACTGCAACGCCGGCGCTCTGGCGACCGCCGGCTACGGCACTGCGCTCGGCGTGGTCCAGGCAGCGTGGGCGGCCGGCCGGCTGGCGATGGTGTGGGTGGACGAGACCCGGCCGCTGCTCCAGGGCGCGCGCCTCACGGCCTGGGAGCTTCGGCGCCAGGAGATCCCCTATCGGCTCGTGACCGACTCCTCCGTCGGCGCCCTGATGACCCGCGGCCTCGTCGACCGCGTCGTGGTCGGCGCCGATCGCATCGCCGCCAACGGCGACACGGCCAACAAGATCGGCACCTACACGGTCGCGGCTCTCGCCGCCCGGCACGACGTGCCGTTCTACGTGGCGGCGCCGCTGTCGACGATCGATCCCGCCACCGCCACCGGCGCCGACATCCCCATCGAGGAGCGGGACGCGGACGAGGTGCGCCGCGTCTTCGGCACCGAGATCTCCCCCCTCGACGCGCCGGCGACGAACTTCGCCTTCGACGTCACGCCGGCGGAGCTGGTGCGCGCCATCATCACCGACGGCGGCGTGCTCGAGCCTCCCTACGAGGAGTCGATCGCCCGGGCTGTCCTCGGCGCGCGGGGCGCCGGCGCGTGAAGGGCCCGCGCGCGGCGGGCCCTGGAGTGATCGAAATGGTGGAGGCGGTGGGAATCGAACCCACGTCCGGAAAACGCGTCTCGGAGGTCTCTACGTGCGTAGCCTCGGTTTCAGGATCTCGCCGGCCGTGTTGCGAACCGAGGCACCCGAGCACGGTCGGCCAGTCCCACGAGTGATCCCGCTGCGGTCAGGGACCTACCGCAGCGTTCGATCCGCTTTAGCGTCGCCCCGGCGGATGCCGCGAATCAAGGCCTTCCGCCGGGACGCTGACTAGCTGATTAAGCAGCCAGAGCCAAGTTGTCGTTGGCAGGTATGCAATCCGCTTTACGAGCGGAAGATCGACACGCAACCTCGGAGCCGCACTGTTCCCCGTCGAAGCCTGTGCGCCCCCATCAAAGAACCGGACACACTGTACTACGCGGGAGAGCGGCGCCCTATTCCACGGTCTCCGCCGCCGCCAGCCCGGCCAGGAACTCCTCGGGCCCGCTGGTGCGCAGACGCGAGACGATGAGGAGCCAGGCGACGAAGGCGAGGATGCCGCCCACGGGTGCGACCGAGAGCAGAGCGGGGAAGAAGGGCCAGAGGGTGACCGAGAGGGCTCCGGCCGCGCCCAGCAGCAGGACCATCACGGCCGAGCGGTGGATCTCCCAGCGGCTGCTCTCGACCTCGAGGTCCAGCCGCGAGCCGCCCCGTTCGGACGCCGCGGCGAGACGAGCGGTCACGACGCCGCGACGCAGGCCCGCGGTGACCGGAAGCTCGAGGCGCCCGCCGTCGATCCCGGGGTGCCAGAGGCCGCCCCACTCCTCGAGTGCCCGAGCCGCTTCGGCCAGCGCCTCCCGAGGCGTGAGCGGGCTGGTCACCGAGAAGCGGTCGCCGGCCTTCAAGCCGCTTGCGGCTCCAGGATCTCGTCGAAGAAGCGCTCCACGGCGCCGAGGAACGTCGGCACGTCCGGAAGCTGCTGGATCTGCTGCCGCAGACGCCGGCCGTGCGGCAGGCCGTGCGTGTACCAGCCGGTGAACTTGCGCAGCTTGTGCAGGGCGTAGCGTCCCTCCTCGCGCTCGGCGACCCGCCGGAAGTGGGCGAGGATCAGATCGCGGCGGTCCTCGACGGTCGGCTCACGGACCGTCGAGCCCTCCATCCGGGCGGCGATCTGCTGGAAGAGCCAGGGGTTCTTGGTCGCGCCGCGGCCGATCATCACGCCGTCGCAGCCGGTCTGCCGCATCATGGCCAGGGCGTCGTCGGCCTCGCGGACGTCGCCGTTGCCGATGACCGGGATCGACAGCTCCTCCTTCAAGCGAGCGATGTGGGACCAGTCCGCCTCGCCGGTGAACATCTGGCGGGCGGTACGGGCGTGCATCGCCACGGCCACGGCCCCTTCGCCCTCGCAGATGCGGCCGAGCTCCAGGTAGCTGCGCCGGTCGTTGTCGAGCCCGAGCCGGAACTTCACGGTCAGGGGGATGCTCAGGCGCCGGCGCACCGCACCCACCATGCGGCGCGCCAGATCGAGGTCGCCCATGAGCGCGGCGCCGGCGCAGCCCTTCAACACCTTGTTGGCCGGGCACCCCATGTTGATGTCGCAGACGTCGGCGCCCATCCGCTCGACCTGCTCGGCCGCCGTCGCCATGGTCTCGACGTCGGAGCCGTAGATCTGGATCGCGAGCGGCCTCTCCTCGTCGACGAAGTGCATCTTGGCGAGCTCGCTCGGGCGCCCGTCGACCATCGACTTGGAGGAGATGAACTCCATCGACACCAGGCCCACCCCGCCGATGCGACGCACCAGCAGGCGGAAGTCCCGATCCGTCACCCCGGCCATCGGGGCGAGGACGAGCGGCGGATCGACGGCCACGGGGCCGTAGCGCAGCATGGGGCGGGATTGTAGCGGAGGCCCTCCGTTCGAGTCCGCAGTTGGAAAACCATGTAGCGATCGATAGCCTTGCCGTATGTCGACCGTCACGATCTCTCCGAAGTTCCAGGTCGTCATTCCGAAAGCCGTGCGCGAAGAGCTCGGCCTGCGGCCAGGACAGAAAGTCCGCGCTCTCGTCATCGGGGAGCGCATCGAGCTGGTCCCGATCCAGCCGATTCGAGCGCTGCGGGGCTTCGCGCGGGGCGTCGACAGCCGCGTCGAGCGCGACGGGGACCGGGTGTGAATCTCGTCGACTCGTCGGGCTGGCTGGAGTACTTCGGTGACGGGCCGAACGCCGACGCCTTCGCCCCTGCCGTGGAGGATGCGAGCTCCCTCGTCGTGCCCACGATCTGTCTCTTCGAGGTCGCCAAGCGGCTCCTGACCTCCCACGACGAGGATGCGGCCCTCCAGGCAGTGGCCACCATGCAGGAGGGCACCGTGGTCGCGCTCGACGAGCAGCTGGCAGTGTCCGCGGCACTGCTGAGCGCGAGCGAGAGGCTCCCGTTGGCCGACAGCGTGATTCTCGCCACGGCGCGCTCCAGGAAGGCGACGCTGTGGACGCAGGACGCCGATCTCCGCGGCCTCGACGGCGTCCGGTACGTCGAGCACGCGGGCTAGGTAGGCGTCGATGGCCTGGTATCGGGAGTGGTTCGGCGAGGAGTACCTGGAGCTCTATGCCCACCGGGACGCCGGGGAGGCGGCGGCGAACGTCGGGGCGGTGTTGGATCTCGTCGGCGGGGACGAGCCGCGCGCCGTGCTCGATCTGGCCTGCGGCACCGGGCGCTACACGCGGGCCTTGCGCGCGGCGGGCCTGCGCACCCTCGGTCTCGACCTCTCGTTGACGCTCCTGGCCCGCAGCCCCGGCCTGCCGCGGGTGGCCGGCGACATGTGTCGCCTGCCCTTCGACGACTCGACCTTCGACTGGGTGCTCAACTTCTTCACCTCGTTCGGCTACTTCGAGGACGAGGCGGACAACCGCCGGGTGCTCGGCGAGGTGGCGCGCATTCTCACCGTCGGTGGATTGTTCCTCCTCGATCTGTTCAACCTCGACCACGTGCTGGCCACGCTCGAGCCGCACGAGGCTCTCGAGCTCGACGGGCGGCGCGTCGAGATCGAGCGCTGGTACGATCCGGAGTCCCGGCGGATGAACAAGCGCATCCGCCTTCCCGACGAGCCCGCCGAGTCGTGGGGAGGCCGCTCCAAGAGCTTCCTCGAGAGCGTCCGCGCCTACCGGCGTGACGAAGTGGTCGAGGCGCTCGACGACGCCGGCCTCGCCGTCGAGAGGATCCTGGGTGACTTCCGAGGAGAGCCATTCCACCGTGACAGCGAACGCCTCATCGTCCTCGGCCGTCGCCGCTGACCGGCGTCCGAGCGTCGACCTGTCGGCGGCCGGTCTGCTGCCGCCGCTTCCCGCCGCGTTCCTCGACGGGCGCGACCTGGATCTCCTGGCACCGCTCTCCTTCGCGGCGAGCGACGCGACACAGAGGGCCGTCGCGCCCGACGTGGATCGCGAGGACCTCGCCCGGGGCCTCGCGGAGGCCAACGACGCCTACGGCCATCCGGCGGCCTCGGACCTGGCGCAACGCTTGGCGGCTCCGCAGACCCTGGTCGTCGTCACGGGCCAGCAGCCCGGCCTGTTCGGCGGACCGCTCTACACGCTGACCAAGGCGGTGGCCGCGAGCCTCTGGGCCGAGCGGTTGACGGCGGCCGGACGACCCGCGGTCGCGGTGTTCTGGATCGCCACCGAGGACCACGACTGGCGGGAGTCGTCCTGGGCGGCCTTCGAGACCCCGGAGGGTCTCCTGCGGCTCGACCTCGGCGAGGATCCGGCGCCGCTCGCTCCGCTCGGGATGCGCACTCTGGGAGCGGAGGTGGAGCCCGCCCTCGCCCGGCTGCGTGAGGCCGTCCCGGGTGACGAGGCGGCGGCCCGGATCTCGACTCTGGGCGGGCGCTACCGGCCGGCGGCGCGATTCGGCGAGGCCTTCGCCCGCCTGCTGGTCGACCTGCTCGGCGACCGTTGCCCTCTCTTGCTGGACTCGATGCTGCCGGCGGTCAAGAGAGCGGAGGCGCCCTGGCTCGAGCGGCTCGTCGAGCGCCGGGAAGAGGTGGGTGACGCGCTGGCCGCGGCGGATCGACGGATCGTGCAGGCCGGCTATCCCCTGCAAGTCGAGCCGCAGCCCGGCCTCTCGCCTCTCTTCGCGTTGCGCGGCGGCGAGCGCCGGCGGGTGGAGTGGAACGGCGACGGGGGGTGGCTCCTGCGGGGCGCCGAGGGTGGGCCGCGTCCCGTCGCCGAGCTCCTCGAGACGGTGCGGGAGAACCCCGGCGTGGTGAGCCCCGGGGTGCTCGCGCGGCCCCTGGTCCAAGACGCCATCCTCGGCACGGCCGTCCAGGTCATGGGCCCGGGCGAGGTCTCCTATCTGCCGCAGCTCGCACCGCTCTATTCGCTGCTCGGGGTGGCGGCGCCGCTGGTGGCCCTGCGCCCGCAAGCCCTCGTCCTCGAGGGCCACCGGCGCGACAAGCTCGCCGAGCTGCCGCTCGACCTGGCGGACCTCGTCGGCCCGGAGCTCGACCTCGATCGCGCCCTGGCGGGCGACGCGCCGGAGGAGATCGTCGGACCCGCGCGGCACGGCGTCGAGCAGGCCCTCGAGCAGCTCAAGCGGCGGGCCGTCGCGGTCGATCCCGATCTCGCCGGACCGTGGGGAAAGACCCGGGGGCAGATGGAGAAGGCGTTGGGGATCTTCACCGGCAAGGTGACCGCCGCGCTCGCCCGGCGCCAGGAGGTCGCCCGGCGCCGGGCGGAGGATCTGCGCCAGGCGTGCCGGCCCGCGGGACAGCTGCAGGAGCGGATGCTCTCGAGCTTCCACTTCGCGGCGCGGCACGGCGATGCCTTCGTCGACGCCCTCTTCGAACAGCTGGACCTCGATCCGCGCCGCCTGCAGGTGGTGACGCCGTGAAGGCCTCCGTGCCGGTCGACGTCCTCGCCGTCGGTGCCCACCCCGACGACGCCGAGCTCGGCTGCGGCGCGACGCTCGCCCTGCTCGCGGGCCGCGGGTACCGGATCGGCCTGGTGCATCTGACGCGCGGAGAAGCCGGAACCCGCGGCACGCCGGAGCGGCGCCGTCGGGAGGCCGAGGGTGCCGCGGAGGCCCTGGGGGCGAGCGCGCTCGAGATCCTCAACTGCGGCGACGGCGGCCTGCGGACCGGTCCGGACGAGGAGGACGCCTTGATCGCGGTGCTGCGGCGCCTGCGGCCGGAGCTCGTCCTCGGTCCGACGCCGTCGGACCGGCACCCCGATCACGGTCGCGCCCACCGGCTGCTCGCGGACGCTTGCTTCTACGCCGGCCTGGCCCACCGTGGCACCGGCGAGCCGCATCGTCCGGCGGCGGTCTTCTCCTACATGCAGCACGACGCGTTCGAGCCCTCGTTCATCGTCGATGCCACGCCGGGTTGGGAGGCCAAGATGGCGGCGCTGGCGTGCTACCGCAGCCAGCTACACCAACCCGGCGAGGCGGAAAGCGCGACCGAGGGCGGTGCCGCCACCAAGGTCGCTTCACCCGAGTTCCGCGCCGCCATCGAGGGACGGGCGCAACACTACGGCTTGCTGATCGGCGCCGCTCTCGGCGAGCCGTTCTGGAGCCGGTTGCCGGTGGCGGTGGGGAACCCCATGGATCTGCTGCCCGGCGGGCTGCGATGAAGATCGGCATCAGCTGCTACCCGACGCTCGGAGGCTCGGGCGTCGTCGCCACGGAGCTGGCGATGGCTCTGGCGGCGGCAGGCGACGAGGTACACGTCATCTCGTACGCCATGCCGTCGCGCCTGCGGCTCGTCGATCCGCGCCTCTCCTTCCACGAGGTCGTCGTCCCGCACTATCCGCTCTTCGACTACCCCCCCTACTCGCTCGCCCTCGCCACCAAGATCGTCGAGGTGGCCGAGCACCACGCGCTCGACCTCGTCCACGTGCACTACGCCGTGCCGAACGCCGTCTCCGCGGTCCTGGCGCGGGAGATCCTCGACCCGCGCCCGCTCAGGGTGGTGACGACCCTGCACGGCACCGACATCACCCTGGTGGGGAACGACCCGAACTACCTGCCGACCACGCGCTTCGGCATCGAGCGCAGCGACGCCGTGACGGCCGTCTCCGAGTTCCTGCGTCGCGACACCGTCGAGCGCTTCGGGGTGGGGCACGAGATCGACGTCGTGCCGAACTTCATCGACCCTCGACGCTATGAGCGAGCGCGCGGTCATCCCGGTGCCCGCCAGTGGGCCTGCGAGGGGGAGCGGATCCTCGTGCACGTGTCGAACTTCCGGCCGGTCAAACGGGTCCTCGACGTGGTGCGAGTGCACGAGACCCTGGTGCGCAGCGGCCTGCGCGTACGCCTTCTTCTGGTGGGCGAGGGACCGGACCGCCCGCAGGTCGAGCACTACTGCCGGCAGAGCGGCATCTGCGACTCCATCACCTTCATCGGCGGAGTGCAGAGCGTCGAGGAGCTGCTCGTGGGAGCGGATCTCTTCCTCCTGCCGTCGGAGACCGAGTCCTTCGGCCTGGCGGCGCTCGAGGCCCTCTCCTGCGAGGTACCGGTCATCGCGACGCGGGTCGGCGGCTTGCCGGAGGTGGTCGACGAAGGACGCACGGGCCATCTGCTCCCGGTCGGTGACGTCGAAGGCATGGCCGAAGCGGCAGCCCGCCTGCTCCGGGACGAGTCCGTGCGCGGGCTCTACGGGGCCGAGGGCCGGCGCCAGGCGGTGGAGCGCTTCTCGGAGAACGACATCGTGGCGCGGTACCGCGACGTCTACCGGCGCACGCTGGAACGTTGAGCGCAGTCGCGGGTCACGGCCGGTGCGCCGTACGGACCGGTCTTGTGCCCGCCCGGGCGGGGGCGTCCTGGAAGAGCTCGCCACGATGATCGGTGAGACGGCGGTGCCCTATCGGGTGGCGGCGGGTGCCGCAGAGGCGGAGCTCAAGGAGAGGGGCTCCCGTTTCCTCGCCGTGGTGCGTGCGGCGAGCGACGAGCGCGGGGCGCGAGCGCTCGTCGAGGAGCTCCGCGAGCGCTTCCCGGACGCCACCCATCACTGCTTCGCATGGCGCTTGGGGCACCCGGCGCGGGAGCGCAGCTCGGACGACGGCGAGCCGGCGGGCACCGCCGGGGCTCCGATGCTTCGGGTGCTGCGGGGCGCCGACCTCTCGGACGTCGTTGCAGTGGTGACACGCTGGTTCGGCGGCACCAAGCTCGGCAAGGGCGGCCTCGCGCGCGCCTACTCCGGGGCCCTCGATCTGGCGCTCGCACGACTTCCGACGGCGTCGCGTGTCCCGATCGTGCGTGTGCGCGTCGAGGTCCCCTTCGAGCGTCTCGGAGCGATCAAGGCCCTGGTTCGTCCGCCCGAGATCACGCTCGAAGAGGAGGAGTATGCCGACGAGGAGCCGTGGCTGGTGCTCCGGCTCGCCCGTCGGTCTCTCCCCGAGCTCGCCGAGCGGCTGGCCGCGATCGGCTGCCGCTGGACGCTCTCTGACGGCGGCTGACGCACGGCGAGGCGGGGGCGGAGCAGCTTGTCCGTCGCCGTCCCCTCGGGTAGACTGCGGCCGCTGTCCGATCGTGAACAGACCGGCCCGTAGTCGCCGCTCTCCGAGGGAGGGATGAGATGAGTGAGCCCGTGACACCGCCGCCGCCCCCGACCACGCCCCCGCCGACCTCCGGCGGCTCGCAGTCGTCGAACCGCGGCTTGATGATCGCCCTGTCCTACCTCTGGCTGCTCTGTCTCGTGCCCCTCCTCGTCGAGAAGGACGACAAGGAGGTCCAGTGGCACGCGCGGCACGGCCTCGTGCTCATGCTGGCGGAGATCGTCCTCTGGATCGGTCTCGCGATCCTCTCGATGATCCTCGGCATGATCACCGGCGGTCTCGGCTGTCTCCTGGCGCCGCTGCAGTTGATCCTCTGGCTGCTCGTCCTGGTGGTTCACATCATGGCGATCGTCAAGGGCGTCAACGGTCAGCGTCTGATCCTCCCCGGGATCAGTCAGTACGCCGACAAGATCAACTTCTAGACCGGGCGGCGGGCTCGGCCCGTCTCTGGTGGAGGAGGTCCCGATGCAGGATTCGACCCAGACGATTCCCCCGGCTCCGCCCGCCCCGCCCAGCGGCGGCTCGAGCGGACGCGCCACGACATCGCTCATCCTGGGCATCCTCGGCGTGGTGTGCTGCGGCCTCCTGGCTCCGGTGGCCTGGTACCTCGGCTCGCAGGAGCTCCAGGCGATCGCCGCCGGGCAGTCGCCGGCCGCGGGTGAGGGTGTCGCCAAGGCCGGCAAGATCCTCGGCATCATCGGCTCGGTCCTGCTGATCCTGTCGCTGGTGTGGATCTTCTTCGCCGGCGGCATGGCGGTGCTGCAGAGCTTCTCCAACAGCGGACTCTGATCGTCGTGAAGGGGGCGCGCGCCGGCCGGCTCGCCGTTTGGGCGGGGGCCGGCGCGGCGTCCTTGGTCGCCGTCGTCGTGCTCCACGCCCTGGTCCTGCCCGCCGGGCGAGAGAATTCGTGGTGCATCTACCGTCGGACGACGGGAATGCCCTGTCCCGGCTGCGGCATGACGCGAGCCGTGGTCGATCTGGCGCACGGCGACCTGGCGGCCGCCGTTCGAGCCCATCCCGTGGCGCCCCTGCTGGCAGTCGAGGCGCTCGTGGGCTGGATCCTCTGGGGTGCCTGGGCGTTCGGCCGCCTGGGTCCGGCTCCCGCTCGGCGGGTCGAGACCGTGGCGCTCTGGCATTTCGCCCTGTTGGTGGCGGTCTGGTTGGGCCGGGCGGCGACGGGCACCCTGCCCTGGTGAGTCTCCCCGCGCGCGGTAGGCTCTTCCCGTGAGAGTGCGGGGCTTCCGGCTCGCGATCGCGGTCGTCCTCTTCCTCGCCGGCGTGCTGCTGGGGATCGACCTCGCGGCGCCGCCGCGGCGCCAGGTGACGGCGACGCTGCTCATCGGCGCGATCCACCTCTACCAGGGCACTCTCTCTCCGCTCCTCGCCGTGGGAGGCGTGCGCTGCCGCTTCGAGCCGAGCTGCAGTCACTACGCCGTCGGAGCGATCGAGCGCGACGGAGCCCTGCGAGGCTCCTGGCGCGCAGCGAAGCGGCTGCTGCGCTGCGGGCCCTGGACTCCGGCCGGGACGATCGATCCGCCCTAGCCGAGATCCGCGGTCCGGTCTGCGAGAATCGGCCGCCCTCGCGGGTGCCCACGATGCTCTTCCACTCCCCGCTCTTCCTGCTCTTCCTGCTCGCCGCCGTCGCGGGCACGGCGTGGCTCGAGGGACGGCGGCGGGCGTGTCACCTGTTCCTGCTCGCCGCCTCCTACGCCTTCTACATGGCGTGGAGCGCGCGGCTCATCCTGCTCATCCTCTTCTCGACGCTGCTCGACTACTGGGCGGGCGCGGCGATCCACCGGGCGTCGACCCAGCGAGCCCGCAAGCTCCTGCTCGGGGTCTCGCTGGTCGGCAACCTCGGGGTGCTGGCGCTGTTCAAGTACTACGGGTTCTTCGCCGAGAACCTCGATGCCGCCCTCGCCGCGCTGGGCGTCTCGGCGGATCTGCCGATCCTCCGCCTGGTGCTGCCGGTGGGAATCTCGTTCTACACCTTCCAGACCCTCTCCTACACCATCGACGTCTATCGCGGCACGCTCGAGCCGTGCCGCCGGTTCGTCGACTTCGCCCTCTTCGTCGCGTTCTTCCCGCAGCTGGTAGCGGGGCCGATCGTCCGCGCCAGCGAGTTCCTGCCGCAACTCGAAGCGCGGAGGCGCCCGACGGACGGTGAGGTGCGCGGGGCGATCTACCTGTTCTTGAAGGGGCTGACCAAGAAGCTGCTCTTCGCCGACGTCCTCGCCAGCTTCTTCGTCGATCCGGTCTTCAAGGAGCCGTCCGCCTACGGTGGCCTGGCGATCCTCCTCGCCATCTACGCCTTCAAGTTCCAGATCTACGGTGACTTCGCGGGCTACTCCGAGATGGCGATCGCCTGCGGCAAGCTCCTCGGCTTCGACCTGCCGGTCAACTTCCGCGCGCCCTACAAGGCGCGCTCGTTCCGCGACTACTGGGCGCGCTGGCATCTGACGCTCGGCCGCTGGTTTCGCGATTACCTTTTCTTTCCGCTGGGAGGCTCACGGGGGACGGAGGCGCAGACCTACCGCAACATCGTCCTCACCATGACCCTGGTGGGGCTCTGGCACGGCGCTGCGTGGACCTTCGTCGTCTGGGGCCTCTACCACGGCCTGATGCTCAGCCTCGAGCGAGCGTGGGCCGCGCGCCATCCGGGCGCGGAGTCGCCTTCCTGGCTGGTCCCCATCCAGGTCTTCGTCGTCTTCAACCTGACCGGCGTGGCCTCGTTCATCTTCCGGGCTCCCGACATGAGGACTCTCGCCTCGATGGCTCGGAGGTTGCTGGCGGCCGGACCCCTTCCCGAGGTGCCCGTGTGGGCCGGCCTCCTCTTCGTCCTCGCGGTCGTCACCCACCTGGCGCCGGAGCGCTGGAAGCTGGCTCCCCGGCGGGTCTTCGAGGCGCTGCCCGCACCGCTGGAGGGCGTCGTCGCGGGTCTCGTCCTGGTACTCGGCCTGCTGGTGGTCGACGGGCTCGAGCCGTTCTACTACTTCCAGTTCTGATGAGAGAGCGCCCGGACTTCCTCGCCGGACTGGCCGCACGGCGCAGCTACTTCATCGCGTCGGCGGCCGCGGCCGTCGTCCTCCTCGCGGGGAACCCGCTGGCCACGGCGGTGGGGCTCGCGCACTGGTCGCGATCCGGGGACGAGCGCAAGATCGCCGTCCTCGAGCGCTCCGACGAAGTGCCCGAAGTGCTCCTGCTGGGGAGCTCGCGTGTCAAGTTCGGTCTGGCCGGGAGCGCGATCGAGGAGCGCCTGTCGGATCGGCTCGGGAGGGAGATCCGTGCCTACAACGCGGCGCTGCCCAGTAGCGGCGTGCTCGAGGCGAGCTGGATCTTCGACCAGCTCGTCGCGAGGCTGGGTTGCCCGAAGGCCCTCGTCGCCGACGTCAACGTCGAGGGGGTCAACGCCGCGAGCGACAGGCTCGAGCAGGGGCTCCGTCTCTACCTTCCGGCGAGCCGCTGGCTCGGCGTGCTCCCGCAGCTGCGCGACCGCGAGCAGCTCGACGCGGTGCTCGCCGGTCTGGCGACCGGCTACGGGCATCTGCTCTACGCGCTCGACTACCCTCCGGGCTCGGCCGCCGCGCGCCAGGAGGCGAGGCGCGCGTGGAGGTGCCGCGGGAGTATCTACGGTCCTCCCGAGGTCTCCTGCGCACGCCGCGGCAGAACGAGCCTGGCGCAGGAGCCGGAGACCCAGCTGCGCCGCCAGCTGCGCTGGTACCGGATCCGCCTGCGTACGTTGCACCAGCTCGACAGTTTCCGTCTCGGAGGCCTGCCTCGACAGGGACTCGAGGAGCTGATCGCGTCGTGCCGCCGGTGCGGGACGCAGCTGGTGCTGGTCACCCTCCCCACCCTCTATCCGTGGCGGGAGTGGGGTTGGGAGGAGCCGGTGGCCGAGACGGCCCGGATGGCGCAGGAGCTGGCAGACGCACGAGGTGTGCGCTACGTCGACTTCACGCCGCTCGGCGAGGAGCTGACTCTCGCGGACTTCTACGACCCCGGTCACCTGAGCCGCCGTGGGGCCTTGACGCTCAGCCGACGGGTGGCGGATCTGGTCGCGGAGGGCTGGCACTGAGCCGGCGGGCTGGTTCGCGGGATCGGCCTTCGCTATCCTCCCCCTGCGTCATGTCGGGAACCTACCTCACCGAGCTGCGGCGTCTGCCCGAGAGCCGGACTCTGCGTCTGGTCTTCGACGACGGCTACACGGCGGAGGTGCCGTACGACACGGTGCGCGGCTACTGCCCCTGCGCCGGCTGCCAGGGGCACTGGGCGGAGGCGATCCGTTTCCAGCCTCCGGCACGCCCGGTCGAGCCGACGACGCTCGCGCCGGTGGGCAACTACGGAGTCTCGGTCCACTGGTCCGACGGCCACGCCACCGGCATCTATCGCTTCGACTTCCTGCGCCGCCTCGCCGAAGAGGTGGGCGCCCACGACGAACCCCCGGAACGGATCCGTACGGAGGAGATTTCCCAATGACACACGGCATGCCCAGCCTGCTCGGAGCGGCCCTCCTGCTTTCCCTTTCGACTCTCGCAGGAGACCCCGTCATGAGTCAGGAGACCAATGCACACCCGCGCGTCGCACTCGAGACCAACAAGGGCACCATCGTCGTCGAGCTCGACCGCGAGAACGCCCCCGTCTCGACCGAGAACTTCCTCTCCTACGTCGACGACGGCTTCTACGACGGCACGATCTTCCACCGCGTCATCTCCGGATTCATGATCCAGGGCGGCGGCTTCGACGCCGACATGAACAAGAAGGCCACCAAGCCGCCGATCCAGAACGAGGCCAAGAACGGGCTGAAGAACGACCGCGGCACCATCGCCATGGCCCGCACCAACGACCCGCACTCGGCGACCGCCCAGTTCTTCATCAACCACCGCGACAACGGCCCCCTCGATTACCCCTCCCAGGACGGCTGGGGCTACGCCGTCTTCGGCAAGGTGGTCGAGGGCATGGACGTCGTCGACGCCATCGCCGACGTACGCACCGGTGTCAAGAACGGCATGCGCGACGTCCCCATGGAAGAGGTCGTCATCGAGCGAGCGCACCGGGTGGAGTAGGTCCGGTGGCTCGTTGGGCGCTCCTCGCCGCCGGCGTCCTGGCGGCCATGGCCGCTTCGGCATCGGACTACTCCCCGCCGTGATCGGCGCCGAGACGGCACCCGGTTCACGTTCCCCGTGCCAGGGGCAGAAAGAGCTACAAGTGGGACCGCGAGCGGAGCCGCACGCCGGCCTCGAATACAGTTGGTTCGTCCGGTTCACTGACGGCGAGCCATCTACGTCCTCAGGATCCTTCAAGAAGAGCGGCGCCTTCGAAGAGCACCCGGTGGAGCCCGGCGAAGGCAGCTTGGAGGACACGCTGCTCGCCGTCTGCCAGAGGATCTCTCGACGGAGCCGGGCCGAGCATGCGCAGCCGCATCGAAGGCGATCCGCTCACCGCTCGCGTCGTCGACGACAGGTTGCAGCTCGAAGTGACGTCCCCGACCGCCCTCGACCTGCACGCCGCGGAGGGCCTAGGATGATCTTCGAGACCGCAGCGCGACGGTGAGCTTCGGTGCACGTCAGAAGTGGGTGAAGGTCACGCGGGACTAGCCTGCCAGTCGGCGGACGGTGAGCGGCCGGAGCTCGGCGATTCGATCGAAGTGGCGGTCGACGTGGACGACGCCGAGGTCGTGGTGGAGGGCCGTGCAGGCGATGAGGAGATCGGGGATGGGGGTGCGGTGCCACATGCCGTGGTGGTGTGCGAGCTCGCGTTGCAAAGCACACGCCCGGTCGAAGAGATCCTCCGGAACGGAGACGAGCTCGAACGCGCCTTGCAGCTCGGCTTCGAGCGCGTCGTAGTCACGCGCGGAACGGGCTGAGTAGAGCTGCTCGAGGCGGCCGACCGAGCAGAGGAACAGGGAGCCGGCCAACTCGTCGAGCTCGGCGGCAACCGCCGGGTCGTCGGCTCGTGCGGCGGCGCTCTTGTCGAGCAGCCAGCCCTTCATCGCCACATCTCGTCCGACGCCAGGACTCCGAGATCGGCCCGAGCGGCCAAGTTGCGGAGATAGCGACATTGGCCGGCCGCCCGGAGCTCCCTCTCGGACTCCTCCTGCTCCGCCGCTCGCCTCAGCGCTTCTTCGATCGCGCCTCGCATCGTGGCTTGGCCGAGCGCCCGCTTGGCCCGGTCGAGAAGATCTTCATCGATTTCGATGGTTGTCCGTTTGAGCATGCATACATACTATCAGGTCTCGATATACGCAAGCCAATCAGGCCGGTGGGCGCCCTCGAGCACCTCGAAGTGCTCGACCGTCTCGGGCGGGTCGATGAGGTACTCGAAGTCGTGCTCGTAGTAGACGGCCCGGTCGATCGGGTCGCCGGCGAAGGCGCGGATCGCGTCCCACGACTCCCAGAAGGTGAGCATCGAGACCTCGTAGGTCACGCCGAGGTCGCGCCCGAGGACGTAGACGCCGAGGTTCCCGGCGATCTCCCGGTACCCGGGCGGTCCGACCCGCTTCTGGTACTCGACGTACTCGGCGGCCTTCGCCGCCGGCACCACACCACGCCACAGTCGAACGATCACGGACACCTCCCTGGATCGATCAGGCCATTCCGCGAAAGGGGTTCTCGACCCGGACGCCGTCATAGTCCGTTCCGTCGGACAGATCCTCCGAGAGGACGATCTCACAGCGGCTCGCCCGGGCGGCCTCCAGGATCGCGGCGTCCCAGTAGGAGAGCCTCCACCGCTCCCGGGTCGCGAGGGCGGCTCGGACGACCCCGAGCGTGAGGTCCTGGACCGGATAGCGGCAGAAGGACTCGACCAGGCGAACGGCCTGGTCGTGCCGGAGGCGGTCGGCGCGGCTGGCTCGAGTCGCCTGGACGTAGAACTCCTGGAGCACCTGCACGGAGAGGACGAGGTCGCGCGCGGTCAGAAGGCCCCGGGCGCGTTCGGCCTTCTCGCGTTCGGCCGGATCCCGGGAGAGCCCGTAGAGCAAGACGTTGGTGTCAACGAACCGCACGATCGTGGAGCTCGTCGCGACCCAGGCGATCGCCGGCCCGGAAGGCTTCGAGCTCGTCGAGAACCTCGCCCTGCTGGGCGAGCAACCGGGCGAAGGTCTCGTCCCCGGGCGCCAGTCCGGCCAGGAACTCGGCGACCAGCGAGCTCACGGAGCGTCCGCGCTCCGCGGCGCGGATGCGGGCCTGGCGGTAGACGTCGTCAGGAACGGCAACAGTGATATTCCTCACAGATTCACGGTATCACAGTCACTGCGCCTCGGAGGCTCCGTTCTCCAACGGGACGCGTCTCCGTGTAAGGTCCGGGGGACCTCTTCGAGAGTCGCCCGAAGGCCCGTTCGCGGCGGTTTGCGAGAACGAGCGACTGTTTTCCGTCCTAGTAGGTGAAGGGCGGAGAGACCGCCCGCGAGACCTTCGGACGATGACCCGCCGCCGCACCCGTCACCAGCTCGAGATCGAGGTCTTCGGCGAGCCCCGCAGCCGCCTGGCCGAGCGCTGCGCCTGCCACGCGGCCCTGGCCCGCTGCTGGCGCCTCCTGGAGCGCCGCCACGCCGACCCCGCGCTCGATCTCGGCACCGCCGCCACGGCCTGCTCGGTCGAGCGCAGCTACCTCAACCGCCTCCTGCGCCAGGCCACCGGCTTCACCTTCCACCAGCTCCTCATCCGCTGGCGCGTCTACCGGGTGGCGCTCGAGGTCCGCGACCCCGACCGCAAGATCATCGACGCCGCCTACGACGCCGGCTTCCGGAGCCTCCGCTCGCTGCAGCGCAACTTCCAGCGCGTCTTCGGCATGACGGCCCAGCAGTACGGGCGGATGTGGAGTGAGCGTTGAGCCGCGCTCCGATTTCTGGCGCGACCGGTACGGAGCGACTGCGTAGGCTCCCCGCACCAAAATAATGGTGCATTGTCCGACAGGTCGCGCTGCTCTCGCGATCCTGGGAGCCCTTCTCGCGGCTCCCGGGCCGGCGGTCCGTGCCGAAGACGTCCCTCCACGTCTCGATCAGGCCGCCCTGATCCAACGGCTGGCGAGCGGATCGGAGACCGCGGCCGATCGCAGGTCGGTTGCGGCCTTCCGGGCGCGAGTCGGCGCCGTGAGCGCACGTCCGGAGCCCGGTCCGGGGCTCGGTGACGAGCTGTCGGCGGCTCTGCGAGCCCTGCGCCGGTCTCTCGAAGGAAGCCCGTCCTCTCACGACGAGGTGCTCGAGCGCTTGCGAGCGGTCGACCGGCGAGTCGAGGCCGAGCTGACGGCACAACGTCGCCGCATCCACGATCTGGGAGACAGCCCGAACCTCGTGGAACGGTGGGAAGAGGCGCGACAGCGGTACCGCGCCTCGATCCGGCCGCTGCTCGGTGAACGGGCTCCGACCGGCGCGACCGCGGAGGACTCGCTGGGGAGGGCTCTCGCGACGGCTCTGGAGCGGGACTCCGCCGTCCCGCGTCCGGTCCTGGAGTGCGCTCCCCTATCGCAGGCCGCGCCTGGCGCCGCGGAGCTGCCGGACGACCCCTCCGTCACCCCGTCCTACGCCGATCCGGAGGCGGATCCGGCAGTGAGCGAGGACCTCGAGGGCGGCCCGGAGGCCCCGCTCTCCGAGGCCATCCTGGCGCAGGCCGAGGCGCTCGACTGGGACTACGTGCGGATCTTCGAGTTCGTGCGCAACGAGATCGAGACCGAGTGGTACGCCGGCAGCCAGAAGGGAGCGGAGGAGACCCTGCGCCAACGCGCCGGCAACGACGTCGACCAGGCGAGTCTCCTCCTCGCTCTCTGCCGAGCGAGTCAGCTTCCGGGGCGCTACGTGCACGGCGTCGTCGAGCTTCCGGTCGGGAGGATCGCCTCGACCCTCGGGATCACCGGAAGCGACGAGGTATTGAAAGCGCTCGCCCGAGCCGGAGTAGCACACCGTCCCGTCGTCGAAGGGGGGCAGATCGTGGCGGTCGAGGTCGAGCAGACCTGGGTCACCGTCTTCGCGCCCTACGCCAACTATCGAGGCGCGGTGGTGGATCTGTCTGGAAGGAGCTGGATTCCGCTGGCGCCGGCCCTGACCGAGGTCGAGTCGGTGCCCGCCACCGGCGTGCTCGAGGAGATGGGCCTCGACGTCGGCCAGCTCGTGGAGGAGCACCTCGCAGGCGATCGCGACCGTCTCCCGTTGGAGAGATTGCGCACGACGGTCGAGAGCTTCCTGGCCTCCGGCGCAGGAGGGACCTACGCCGATCAGCTGGCCCGTCGCTCAGTCGTCGAGCAGAGAGCGCAGCTCCTTCCGAGCACCCTGCCGGCGCGAGTGGTCACCGTGTTCGAAGAGACAGCGACGCTTCCCGAGCAGATGCTCACGACCCTCCGCCTCGTCGCCCGCGACGGCCCGTCGTCCACGGCATCCGTCGTCTTCGACCGAACGTACCCGCTCGCCGAGCTGGTCGGTCGGCGCGTCACGCTCTCCTACACTCCGGCCACGGTCGAGGATCACGAGATCGTCAATGCGTACGGCGGAATGGCCTCGGTCCCCTGCTACCTGGTGGAGCTCCGGCTTCAGCTCAAGGTGGATGGCCGCCTGCGTCAGGCCGGAGAAGGTGTGCTCGACATGGGGACCCCGCACCGCCTGGAGATGATCCTCTCCGGCCCGAGCGGAAGTGAGACGGCCGTGCGCACTTTGACTTCGGGGTCCTACTACGCCGTGGAGCTCGCGGCGGCGGAGCCGGAGCCCTGGAGCGACGGAGGTTCCGATCCGGCCGACACCGAGGGCCTGGCGGCCCGCCTGCTCGCTCGCATCGGACGCGACCACGCCTCCCGGTGGACGGCCGCCGAGCGGGAGCTCGCGGACCTCATGGGCCTCGGTCTCGTCCGGCCGTTGCCGGCCCTCGCCGTGGTGGACGACGTGGTGGGCATCGAGACCCTCGCCGGCCTCCCCTACCGGCTCTCCTGGGAGGGAGTGACGCTCGACGCCGTCGCCCGGTCCGCAGAGCCCGTGGGTGCCGACACGGAGCTGGAAGCGAGTTGGCTCGAGCTGGCCGCCTTGCAGGGCTCGGCCCTGGAGCACCGGGTGTTCGCGGACGACTACCTCGTGGACGCGATCTCGGCGGACCGGGCCCTGGGCCTGGCGCGGGACGAAGGGGTGGACGTCCTCCGTCTCGACTCGACGACGCTGCCCTCGGCGCTCCCCGGGCTCCCCCACGCGCCGGCCGTCAAGGAGGCGCTGCAGGAGGCGGTCGCCCAGGGCTACGAGGTGGAGATCTCGGAGGCGCTCACCACGCGCGCGGCTTGGAGCGGTTCGGGGTGGCGGGTGATCGACCCGGACGGCCTGGGCGCGGGCTACCTCCTCTCGGGCGGGCTCGCCGGGGGCTCGACGACCGAGGCGCCGGGCTCCTGGATCCTCTCCTTCCTCGAGGCGGCCCTGGCACAGCCCTATGCGGGCGGCGTCAACCTCGACCCTCTGGCCGGGGTCTCGGTCCACCGCATCCCCGAGACCGACGAGCAACGGGAGTCGTCGGGACGATCCTGGAGGCGCCCTGGGCTTGATCGTGCGCGACGAGCTGGGTCGCCCGGTCGTGGGTGCAGAGGTGACCTTCGGAACGGTGGACGGAGGGGGCACCCTGGTGAACGAGGGGGGTGAGGAGTCACCGAGCCTGGTCGTCGAGACCGACCTGCTCGGGCGGGCCCTGGCACCGATGAGGCTCGGGCGCTACACGTCCGACAATCCGATCGTCGAGATCGAGGATCCCTTCGACGAGGAGCCCAGTCGCGCGCTGCTCCATCACGTCGACGCGGTCGTGCGGACCGGCACCGGCCCGATCGCCGTCGACGCCCCGTTCACCGCCTTGGGATTCCCGGGGGAGCCCGTCTCGTTGCGGCGCACCGACGGCGCAACGCCCTTCGTGGAGGGCCTACCGGGCCAGTGGTCGGACACCTTCCACGTCACAGCGGAGGATGCCGAGGGGAATCCCGTGTCCAACGTCGAGCTCCTCTTCCAGGCCGGGCCCGCGGAGATCGACGAGTCGTGCACCAACGGGTCGATCCTCCCGGACGGGGCCAACGTGTTCGAGGTCGGAGACCCCTCCTGTCCGTCCATTCCGCATCTGGGCGACTGCGGCGGGCCCAGCGCGATCGTCGACTCCGGCATCGAGGCCGCGCAGGTGGGAGTGCTCCTCGGAAGCTCGTTGGCTGCCACGTACCCGGTGACCGTCTCGGCGCCGGAGTGGAGCGAGGTCGAGCCGATCACGACGACCTACTTCGCCACCTATCAGCAGAACCCGTTCACCGGCGAGTGTGCCCCGGTCACCGCGGTCGATCTGAGGTCTCCGTTCTGGGCCGACGAGCAGGGGCGCAACGTCCAGGCGGCGAACCCGTCGAGCGAGTATCCCGGTCGGCTTCCGATCGAGATCCGTGCTTGGCAGGCGGACTATGACTGGTGGTGCAACCCGACGGCTTCGCCGTGCGTCTGGGAGTGGCGCGAGACCGACAGCGGGGAGTGGGTGCCGGCCCGGGGACACCTCGAGCTCTCCGTCGGGCAGGGCGGCTCCGCAACGCCGGCCGAGACGATCGGGCCCGGTCTCTACGCGACCCTCCTCACGACCGGCCCGGAGCCTTCGTTCAACGCACTCACGGCTCACGCGACCGAGGTCCAGGCGACGCTCGATCTACCGTGTCCGGTCTGCGACCCGACGTCCGGGTGCCTGGGCGACCTCCCCTGGTGGTGCCCGGCGAGCGGAGCCCGCCCCACCCGTGGGAGGAGACGTACCTCGACATCGAGAGGGAGATCAACGGCGTGTGGGCCGTGCGATCCGCCGTGACCGAGGTCCAACCCGACCCGGTCGTGCTCGACCACGACGGCAGGACGATCGAGTACCAGGACTTCGTCTACGACATCGAGCCCCCGAGTACCCTCCCCCGACGACCGAGCTCGATCTGCTGAAGAACGGTCTGCGCACCGTGACCCTGGCCGGCGGGGCCGGCTCCTCGGGAGACCGAGCCGTTCTCCCCCGCGCGACGCCTTTCGAGCCGCCGGCCATCTACGAGGCCGAGGTCGTTCTCAACCGGGGGACGGCGTCGGAGCTGCACTCGGAGCGGTGGCCGGTCCCGTTGGACGACCCGCTCCTGACGCCGCCTCCCGAGCCCTTCCTGGTCGGTGTCGACGTCGACGTGGCGGGCCAGGCGTTCTGTTCGCAGGTCGAGACCTTCACGTTCGCTCTCTCCCAGGAGGCCGAGGTCGATCTCGTGTTCCGGCGTATCGAGAGCTTGGATTCCGGGGGAGCGCCGGTGACGGGACCGGACCTGCCGGCGCTGCAGCACGAGCTCCTCGGTGCCGGGCAGCACGCCTACCGGCTGAGCCCCTGGATCTGGGGGAGGTGGACTTCGTCCTTCCGCCCGGAGATTGGCTCTTACGACCTGACGGCGACGGCGACCGAGGGGGCCAGACGAGGGTGGAGAGGGGCCGGGTCCGCACCTACCTCAACCCCAGCGACCTCTTGCCCGTGTCCCACGTGCTGGTCGAGGAGTCGATGTCTGGGGAGGGACGCTGACCCTGCAGCGGGAGGACTGGTCGATCGAGGCACGCGGCGCGCCACTCGACTTCGTCCGCAGCTACTCAGGCAGCTTCGCGGCGGAGCCGGGGCCGCTCGGCCTCGGCTGGGTGCACAACTGGGACTCCCACGTCCTGGTGACTCCGTGCGGAGAGGTCATCGTCATCGGCGGAGGGGTCCGGCATGCGGTTCGTCGACGATGGAGCCGGCGGCCTCGTCCCGACGGGCGGGTACCACGGTTCCCTCGTCGCCGATCCGTCCGATCTCTCGTTCGACTTCTTCGCCAAGAGCGGGCGCCGGTACCACTACGAGGCGACAGGCACTCCCCGCTGGATCTTGTCGTTCGTCGAGGATCCGGACGGCAACCGGGTCGATCTCTTCTACGAGAGCTCGCAGGGCGAGCCGCTGCTGGTCGCCGTGCGCGACGGCGCCGGTCGCACGCTCGCCTTCGACTACGAGCAGCGGACTTTTCTGTTGGCCTCGGAGCTGGAGCTGTGGACCGGACAGGTACTGACGCGCGTCGAAGGTCCGGGCGGCGTCGCGGTCTCCTTCGGTTACGACGCAGCAGGCCATCTGGTCGAGGCTCGCCGGGAGGCGGACGCCCGAGTCGAGCTCTACGGCTACTCGACGGTGGCGGATCCGCTCGTACCCCTGCGCACGGTGCTCGCCTCGGTGACGGACGGTCTCGACGGTGGGGTGACGACCTACGACTACACGAGCGGCCGGATCGGCATCCAGGGCGTGATCGAGGTGCCGCGCGTGCTGGCGGAGAAGGTGACACGGCCCGAGGGGGGCGAGACCACGTTCTCCTACGACCTCGCGGGGCTGCTCGATCGAACCGGTGCCGAGCTCGTCCACTCGGTCACCGACGCCCGTGGCGAGCAGACGACCTATGCCCTCGACACGTACGGCGCACCTCTGCGCATCGTCGACCCCCTCGGCCGCGAGACCCGGATGACCTGGAGTGCGGACGATCGGCTGATGACCAGTCGCACGGACGCCAACGGACACACGACCTCCTACGTCTACGACGAGGACGGGAACCCCCTCTCGGAGGAGATCGACGTGGTGGACGTCGACGGGGTCCTCCACACCCTCCGTAGGGAGAGCACGGTCGTGCCGCCGGAGAGCTTCGATCCCCCCTTCATCAAGGACCGACCGGCCACGACGACGGATCGCAACGGGCACACGACGACCTTCAGCTACGACCCGAGGGGCCATCTCATCGAGTCGACGATCCAGGTCGCCGGCGGCCCGGTGACGACGCGACACACCTACCTCGGCAACGGCGACCGCGCGTCGACGTCGGATCCGGAGGGACGGACGACGTTCTTCGCCTACGACGCGCGCGGCTATCTCGTGACCGCCACGGACGCCCTCGGTGGCGAGACGACCATGGAGTGGGACGATCGGGGCCTGCCGGTCGCGCGAACCGACGCGCTCGGTCGGACGGTGACCTTCGAGCACGATCGGTTGGGTCGGCAGGTGGCCGCGCACCGGCCCCTGGGAGCGACGGAGACGGTGCTCTTCGACGACGGCGCCAACCGGACGACGAGGACCGACGCCGCGGGCCGCGTGCGGGTGGAGGAACGGGATCTGGAGGATCGAGTGGTGCGCGAGGTCGATCCTGCCGGAGCCGAGCGGCTCTTCGACTACGACCCGGCCGGCAACAAGACGCTGGAGACGTCGTGGTTCGATCTCGACACGCCGAGGCAGGACACCACCTACGAGTACGACGCCGCCGGGAGGCTCGCGGCGCGGACCGAGCCTCTGGGCCGGCGGACGACCTACGAGCTGGACGCGGTGGGCAACGTCGTGCGTCAAGCGCTCGACGACGCGACCGACCCGGAGTTCGAGCCCCGTGTGACCGAAGCGGACTACGACGCCCTCGATCGGCGCATTCGCGAGACGCGCTACCTCGGTGGCGAACCGGTCACGGTCGAGAGTCTCCTGGACGGCGAAGGGAACCTCCTGCGCCGCACCGATCCCCTGGGGCGCGAGACGGTGCACGCCTACGACGCGCTGAACCGCCGCGTCGAGACCGATGAGCCGGAGGGCAAGGTCACCCGCTTCAGCTACGACCGGCAGGGCAACCTCACGCAGGAGGTCAGGGAGAACACACCCGACAACCAGGTACGCACCTTCGCCTACGACGCTCTCGATCGGGTCGTGCGGCGCACCGACGCCACCGGTGCGACGACGCTGCTCGAGTACGACGCCGTCGGCAACCTCGTCCGCGAGATCGACCCCCTGCTCAACGTGACGAGCCACTCCTTCGACGCGCTCGACCGCCGGATCAGGACGACGCGGCACCTCACCCGCATCACCGAGCCGGCTCGCACCGCCGTCACGGAGTGGGAGCACGACCTGGCGGGCAACGTGGTCGCCGAGCACTGGGCGAACGGGAACGACGTGACCCACACCTACGACGCCCTCGACCGGATGCTGACCACGACCGATTCGTTGGGCGCTCTCGAGACGTTCACCTACGATGCGCGCGGCAATCGACTGACCGAGATCGACGGCAACGGCAACGTGACCTCGAACGGTTGGGACGCGCTCGACCGCCTGGTGCGGGAGGAGAGGCCCGAGGACCTGCAGCTCGTTCACGCCTACGACGCCGCGGGCAACCGGACCGAGACGACGGACGCGCGGGGGCACACCACCCGATTCCGCTTCGACTCGCTGGATCGCCAGGTCGAAGAGACCTCGGCCGCGCCCTTCGAGTACACGCGCGAGGTCGCCTACGACCTGGTCGGCAACAAGCTCTCGGAGACCGATCGTCGCGGGCTCACCACGACCTACGGCTACGACGACCTCGACCGGCTCGTCACCCTGACGGACCCGGCGCCCTTTTCGACGACGGTGTCCTACACATGGGACCGAGTCGGCAACAAGGCCTCCGAGACCGACCGGCGCGGGATCACGACGCTCTTCGAGTACGACCGCGAGAACCGGCTCGTGCGCACGGAGCGCGCCGGCGTCGTTCTCTCGCAGACGGTGTGGGACGCGGCGGGCAACAAGCGGTTCGAGCACGACGCCAACGACGACGTCACCGGCTACGAGTACGACGAGCGCAACCTGTTGATCGCGATCGATCGTCCGGAAGCGTCGATCACCCGCTACACCCTCGACGACATGGGAGACCGCGTCGAGGAGACGGATCCCGAGGGCCGAGTCACCACACGGGTCTACGACGTCCGGCGCCGGCTGGTCGAGGAGACCGACGCCGCCTCCGAGACGACGACCTTCGAGCACGACGGAAACGGCAACATCACCGCCCGCGTCCGGCCCCTGCTCGGCCGGTGGGAGATGGACTACGACGCCGCCGACCGCTTGACGGCGGTTCGCGATCCACTCGGTGACGAGACGGTCTACGGCTACGACGCGAACGACAACCGCACGAGCATCGAGGACGCCGAGGGCAACATCACGACCTGGGACTTCGACGAGCTCGACCGTCGCGTGCGCATGGAGTACGCCGACGGCGCGTTCGAGACCTACGACTACGATCCCGAGGGGAACCTCGTCTCCCGGACCGACCCGAACGGGAGGACGGTGACGACGGCCTGGGACGAGCTCGGTCGCAAGAGCTCCGAGAGCTACCCCCTCCCCTCACCCCCGGCGGGGGACGACCTCCTCTCGATCTCCTGGAGCTACGACGAGGAGGGCCATCCGCTCACGATCGACGAGGTCTACTCGGGCCCGAGCGGCACGCGCACTTCTCGCCGCACCTGGGACGATCTCGACCGTCTCGCGTCGGCCACGGATCCCGCCGGTCGGACGATCGCCTACCAGTACGACGCCAACGGCAACCGCACCCGACTGACCGATCCCGACGGCAAGGTCACCCACTACGCCTTCGACGGGTTGAACCGTCCGACCAGCGTGGCGATCTCCGGCGCCGGCGTCACCGAGTACGGCTACTTCAAGGACTCGAGGCTCAAGCGCGTCGACTTCCCCAACGGTACCCGTGCGGACTACACCTACGACGCGGTCGGCCGGGTCGCCTCGATCGCCAACACGTTCGGGGCCGCCACGGTCTCGCGCTACGACTACGAGTACGACGCCAACGGCAACCGCACCGTCCAGATCGAGGAGAACGGCGGCGCAGCCGAGACGACCACCTACGGCTACGACGACGCCGACCGCCTGACCGAGGTCGTCTACCCCGACCGCACGGTCACCTACGACTACGACGGTGTGGGCAACCGCACCGGCGAGCAGGCCGCCGACCCCGGCGGCACCCCTCTCGTCGACAGGACGCTCGCCTACAACACCCGCAACCAGCTGACCACCGTCACCGACCACCTCGACCCCGCCGCGAGCGCCACCTACTCCTGGGATCCCAACGGCAACCAGACCGCGAAGACCGTCGCAACGACGACCACCACCTTCACCTTCGACCTGCGCGACCGCCTCGTCCAGGTCACCCAGGGCGCGTCTCTCCTGGGCCGCTACGCCTACGACTTCCAGGACCTGCGCACCTACAAGGAAACCCCCACCGACACCCTCGGATACGTCTACGACGACCAGTCCGTCCTCCTCCAGACCGACGCCGCCACCGGCACCACCGTCGCCAAGTACGACTACGGCCCCGACCGCCTCCTCTCCTTGGACGGCGCCACCCACGGCCGCCAGTACTACCTCCACGACGCCCTGGGCAGCGTCGTCGACCTCACCCACCCCGACGGCACCCTGGCCGCCCGCTACCAATGGGACGCCTGGGGCAACCCGCGGAGCACCTCCGGCGCCTCAGAGAACCCGTTCGGATTCACCGGGCACGAGCGCGACGACGGCACCGGGCTGTACTACGCCAAGGCGCGGTTCTACGACGCAGAGCTGGGGCGGTTCTTGTCGGAGGACCCTCTCGATGGATGGCACAGCTGAGGCTCCCTAGCTTCACCGTTATCTCTACGGCTATGGGAGTCCGACGATCTTCACGGATCCAACTGGAAGAAGGGTCAAGTGGTTTAGTGAAGCCGACATTCCTTCCTGATACTCCTACTACGTCGTCGACGATGAGCAAGATAGCGCGTTCAGACCACCTACTTCAATGCGGATCCTGCGGCCTGGAAGGACGCCGACCCTGTTCTCGACGGGGATCTCGCGAGCGTGCGCACACGGGCGGCTGATCGTCGGATCGGAGTCCAGCATTGTCGGCGAAACTGTGCAGGACGTGGCTCGCCGTGTCTTGAGCTACTTCACCGCGGAACGGATCAGGGACAGCGTCACAGGCTCAACGTACCCGGGTGGCGGCCGGACGCCTGAATAGAGTCGTCGATGGGGGATCAATCGGCCCCGTGCCGGCAGCCCTCTCGACGGCTCAAGCAGTCCGCGGACCAGGTGGCCAAGCCAATCGAAGGCCGAGATTCCAGGGAGGCCAGCGCCAGGGCGGGAGCACTGACCACCGAAGCAGCTCGAACCGGAGTCTCCGCTGCAGAGGCAGTGGACAGATTCAGCCTCGTTCTGTTGCCAGCCAAGGCAGGGCTGGAGAAAGCGGCGGAAGACGGCAGAGCGTAGGCTCTACCGGTACATTGGCGAGAGCGAAGCTGAAGCGATACGGTTGACCGGCAGGATACCGAACGTCGACCGAGCAGGTAACCTGAAGCGTATCTACTTGACTGACCGACGCTATGAGACTGCTGGCAGAGCCAAGACATTGCAGCTACCGCAAAGCCAGCTTATCGAGTTGAGGTTGACCCAGCTGGGCTGCCCGATCTCCGCCGCTGAGGAGGGTTGGAAGCGATGATAACCCCCAGTGGGGTTTGGTGGTGGTACCGAAAGCTGGACGCTTGAGGCGATTGAGGTGAATCCATCACCTTGGAGAGACTGAAGGGTGCAGGCAACTAACGGCTGGCCCGATACCATACGCCTGTGCCTGCGATTGCCAGGCGGCGAACCGATAGCCAATACCGTGGTTGGCCTCGCAGTCGCTGCAGATGAAGAATGACATTCCTCTTGAAGCTCGCGTGACCGACTCGGGGGTGTGATCGATCTGCGGCTTGCGGAAGTTGAGAGTGAGGCAGATAGGAGCACCAGGGGTCACCTATGGACTACGCAGGAACCTCGAGAGCGTTGGTAGTATGTCTCGAAGAATGCACAGGACCTCCAGAAACGGATTACGAGATTGCAGCGCTACTATCCCCAAGCTGCAACTACTCTTGAGGACTTGGCTCGCAGATCAACGCCGTGGCACGGACAGAAGCATGCGAAAGCTCTTGCCGGTGTCGGAAGAGATGGAGTTGTTGGCTCCGCCTCTATGAGTGGTATCCGTGAGATCTAGTCCTGACTTTGCGGGCTTCCAATGCAGGTTAGACCGGCGAGTCCCTACTGGACGATCATAGGCCAGAGCGGTCGGGCTGCCACCAGCCTGACGTGAGTGGGGCGTACTCTGTTCTCCAACTGCTTGATGAGGCTGCCAGATTACTCGCACTCTGTTGAAGGAAGATGAGGGCCGAGCGATTTGTGGCGCGACTGTCCCTCGCGCAGTAGCCTAGGCTGCAGAAACCGACGCAATCGCAGTCCTCGGATGGGGCACGGCCCGGTCGCCCTGTGCGACGGCCTCTCGGGGAGAGGAGGAGGCGGGTCGTGGGGTTGGTCATCGCTTTGGGGTTGAAAAGGTGAGGTGCTGCTCGGGCGGAGGTGGGGGGCGTGGTGAGTTGGTCAGCGGGGGGCCGGGCGACGGGGCTTGCTGCCTTGCTCGTGCTGTTCGCCGTGTCTCGCGGTGGCGCGGCGGAGCTGTCGGGGGCTGAGGCCGCCGCGGCTCGGCTGGCGGCGGAGCATCTGGCCGGGGGTACGGCGTGGCTGCGGGCGATGGCGCCGGGCTCGGAGCTGGGGAGCGGGGAGGACCTCCAGGGTGAGTTGGCGGTGCGGATGGGGCCGGCGGACGGGGCGCGGTGGACCTTGGTGCGGGGGCGGCGGGCGGACTCGGCTGTGTTCCGGATCGAGTATCCGTCCGGTGTGGAAGAGGTCCTGACGGTCGACCTCGAGGAGAGCGAGGGTGCGTGGAGGCCGACGCGGCTGTGGAGCGCGGTCGAGACGCGCCCCCCGACGGAGCGGCCGGACGAGGAGGCGAACGGAGGCCCCGGGGACGAAGAGTCTGCGCGGGCGGCCCTGCTGGGGCTCGTGGCTTTGCTCGGTTGGGGGTTGACCGCACGATCTGCTCGTAGGCGGGTCGCGGCGGTGGCGATCTCCGGCATGGCGCTGCTGGTGCTCTGGGCTTGTGAGAGGCCGCGGCAGGAAGTGGGTTCCATGCGGCCCGTGGCGGAGACGGAGGAGACTCTGCATCTAGCTCGCCTGCTTCCGCTCAGGGAGAGACTGGCGGCGGGCGCGGGCGGTGAAGAGGACCCCGAGGAGTTGGGCTGGAAGGGTGAGTCGGGTCACGTCGCCCGGATCTGGTGGGCTCAAGCGCTGCTCGCGCGCGACGAGCTGAACCGTGCGGAGGAGGTCTTACAGGGGGTGACGGATCGGATGTCCCATCCCCTCGTCAATCTCCTCGAGGCGCGAATCGCCGTCGGTCGGGGCGACTGGGTCGGGGCCATTCCACACTACGAGGACGCCCTCGAGCTCGGTCTCGATACCGATGTTCTGCGGCTCGAGCTGGCGCAGATCTACGGGTTGCTGGACGCGGCCGATCGAGCGCGAGAGGAGCTCGAACGGGCAGCGGCGCTCGGCTCCCGGTTGCCGGAGATCTACTACGCTCTGTCCGCGGCCCATCTCGTCCAGGAGGAGCCCGAGAAGGCCGAAGAGGCCTTCCGCAAGGCCTGGCGCCTGCTGCCGACGGGGCGCAAGAGCCTGTTCTCGAACCTCCTGCGGGCGACCGTCGTCGCGCGGCCCGCCGTCTATCCCCTCCTGGGTCTCGATGCCCCCGAGGAGCCCCGGTTGGACGTTGAAGAGGTCGGCAGCCGCGCGGCGGTATGGCCGGAGACGACCGAGATCCGTCTCTTCGGCAGCACCCTGGCGGCCGAGATCGCGGACGCCACCCTCGTCCTCCCCGGAGCGGCAGAGCTGGCGCCGGTCGGCACCGTTCCCGATCCGGCCGGCGCCGACGAGGACTGGGAGTTCCAGCGGGCCCTCGAATGGCTCGAGAAGGAGGGGCGGAACGGTGGAATGGTCGGTCTCGGCAGCCCTGCGGTAGCCCGCCGCGCCGTCACCGCCGCTCGGGCCCTCGCCCGGCGGGACGAGTGGGCGGAGTTGCTCGCGTTCACCGAACCGATCGCTCGAGACATCGGTCGCGCACCGCAGGAGCTGGTGCGGCTCCGTGCCTCCGCCCTCTACAACAGCGACCGAGAGGACGAAGCCCGCCAGCTTCTGCTGAGGCTCTATCAACGCGGGACGGGGGAAGGCCTTCGAGATCCCGGTCTCCTGTTGGATATGGCGGAGGCCTTTCGTGAGGAAGGACGATACGACGTGGCACTCAAGCTGCTGGCCCGAGCCAACAGCATCCTGCCCTTGGACTCGCTCCGTCAGCGGATCGGCCAGGTGCAGATGGAGAGCGATCTCGCGGAGCAGGCGGCCCGCTACGAGAGCGACCACTTCGAGATCGTCTACCCCGAGTTCACCGGGCGGCGCTACGCCGTGGAGCTCGCCACCGTGCTGGAGGAAGAACGGAACCGCCTTGCCCGCTGGATCCCTCCGGCGCGTGGAGAACCCAAGATCGAAGTGCACCTCTTCCCGGTGGAGTCGTTTCTCCGCAACTGGGGCGGCGACCTCGGCGTCGTCGGTCTGTTCGACGGGGCCATGAAGGTGCCTTTCGCCGATCTGAAGAGCCTCCACCCGAGCTTGGTGGCGATCCTCTCCCACGAGCTCGCCCACGCCCTGATCCATCAGAGAACCGCCGGCCGGGCGCCGCACTGGCTGCAAGAGGGCTTGGCCCAGCACATCCAGATGGCGGACCAACCGTCGAACCTGATCCCCGAGCTGACCAAGAGCGAGCGCTACATCGCTTTCGGGGCGCTCGAGCCGATCCTCTCCGGCCTCTCCGAGGCGCAGTTCGCCGAGGTCGCCTACTCGGAGTCCGTCTGGGCCGTCCACTTCCTGGAAGCGCGGTTCGGGCGTAAGGTCTTCGACCGCCTTCTCGACCAGTTCGCCGCCGGCCGTACGAGTGAGGAGGCTCTGGCGGCGTGCTGCCGCATGGAGCCCGTGGAGCTGGATCGCTCCATCCAGGAGTGGGCCGCCAGCGCCGCTCCGGCGGTTTGGCCGACCGAGGAGCGCCGCTACGACCGCGAGATGCGCGTTGCTGCCCTGCGGGGCGAGCACCCGGCGGCCTACGACGCCCCCCGCATGCCGACACTCGGCGACCGCAAGGCTCTGGTGCTTGCCGATCCCACGACGGCGGTGCGGGAGTGGCATGCGCTCTACCAGCGCGAGGTAGCCGCGATGAAGCAGGCCCTGGGGGAGGTCTACGGGCAGTTGCATGGCGGCGACGGAGACGGTCTCGGCACCAGCTGTGCCCGCCTTCGGGAGGAGCTCGACAGACTCTTCGGCCAGGCGCGAATCCTCGACGCGCCGCTGCCGGAGGCCCGCCAGAGCCTGACCTCCGCGCTTCGCAACTTCCGCGCGGCAGCCGTCGCCTGCGAGGGCGGAGCTACGGCGACCCTGCAAGCGCGCATCACGGCCGCCGAGGGCGACCTGGGCGACCTCGCCCGGTCACTGAAGCCCTACGGCCTTCGGCCGTGATAAGGGCCTATGCAAACGAGGCAGAAAGAAGGCCGGGGAGGTTGCACCCTCCCCGGCCGAGACCTCGGGAGATGAGGTCGTACGGCGCTCTGGTTACCGCCAGTTGAGACGGACGCCGAGGCGGTAGATCCGCGGGGAGAGCGTCTCGTCGATGAACTGGTAGCGGCCGGAGCCGGCGTTGCGCTCGCGCTGGAGCACGTAGTGCTCGTCGAGCAGGTTGAAGATGTCGACGGAGAAGGTGAAGCCGACGTTGGAGGTGGCGGCGAACTCCTTCTCGAGCCGGAGATCCATCGTGAAGATGTCCTCGGTGCGGAAGCTGTCGATGTCGTCGGACAGCTGGACCGCGCGGCTGATGCCGTCGATGCTGTTGGTGGCGTTCTTGAAGATGGGCAGCGGAGTTCCCTCGCGGCCGAAGATGTTGGCGGCCACGTTGAAGCCCCACGGGCGATCCGGAGCGACCTGATACATGCCGTTCACGTTGTAGGACCAGGTCGACTGCAGGAAGATGTCGCCCTTGTTGCCGGAGCCGCCGGACTGGACGGCGAAGAGCTCGCCGTCGGTGTCGCCCTGCTCCGCCGCCGTCGGCGAGACGTTGGTCGGGTCGTAGGTCGCGACGTAGCCGCTGCCGACGTTGAACTCCGACTCGCCCCAGTTGACGTAGCCGCGCAGCATCCAACGGTTGGACAGGCGCTTGATGAAGTTGACGCTGACGCCGCCGTACTCGATCTCGCGATCGGTGTTTTCGAGCAGCGTGCCGCCGGTGAGCGAGCAGCTGCCGTCGACCACGCAGCCGATGACGTAGAACGGCTCGGACACCGGCGTGCCGTCGGGCAGGGTGGCCGTGACGTTGCCGCCGCTGACGAAGTCGCCGGCGACGGACGGGCGGACCGTGCCGTCGGCGAGCTCGAGCATCCGCCGCTCCTGCGACGTGATGTCCTCGGTCAGGCGGTACGTATAGGTCGCGCCGACCACGAACTCCGGCAAGAACGAGTGCTCCACACCCACGATCGCCTCGGTGGTCACGGGCGCCGAGTAGTCGGAGGCCACACGGTTCGGGCTCGACAGGCTCGTCGGGTTGTTGGGGTCGGGACAGGCCGGCGCCAGCGACGTCGGCTCGCCGTTCTGGTAGACGAGGTCGCCCGTTGGTGTCCTGCCACTCGAGGTAGGCGTAGGCGTCACCCAGCGGATTGAGCAGCGAGATGTCGCCGGTGCCCAGCTGCTCGGCGAACTGCGAGAAGCTGGCGCGCAGGAGGGTCTTGCGCTCCTCGCCCAGGGCATACGTCGCGCCGAGGCGGGGGGTGATGTCCTCCCAGTCGTACGGCGCGTCCTGGCCGCTGAACGTCAGGGCCGGCAGCAGCGTCGGGAACGCGGGGTTGCCGTCGATCGTGAACTGCTCGTTGCGCGCCTCCTGGAGGTCGTAGCGGAGCCCCCCGTTGAGCGTCAGGCGGGAGAACGACACCGTGTCCTGCACCCAGAACGAGGTGTAGTCCTGGCTGATGAGAGGCGTCTCGCCGCGGTGGGCGACCAGGACCTCGGTGTTGCCGGGGATGCCGTAGTACTCACCCTCGATCACGAACAGGTCGCGGCCCGGCCAGTGGAACGGTGACTCGGTCTCGAACGACCGCATGCGGCCGCCGAACTTGATCTCGTGGCTGACGTTGCCCGTGTTGAAGAAGTACGAGCCGTCGGCCTTGATCTCCTCCGAGGGACGGCTCGAGCTACCGGAGAGGTAGCTGTTCTGCCAGACCGCGTCGCGGTTGAGCACCGCCTCGGGAGTGTTGGCGAGCGTGCCGTTGGCGATACAGGCCTTGCAGGTGAGCGAGAAGCCGCCGTCGACCTTCGACAGCGTGCCCGAGAGGAAGAAGTTGGAGCTCACGATGTGGGTGTCCTCGAGCTTGTAGAGAGCCGTCGGACCGCGCTGATCCCAAGTCGTCGGCTGCGGCCGGCTGGGGCCCGCCGAACGGCCGAACTTCTGCTTGTCGCCGTTGTTCCACGAGGCGACCAGCGAGTTCGACTGACCCAGCTGCGCGTTGATCTTCCAGGCGCCGTGTTCTCGAGGACCGTGTCGTCGGCCTGGGCGTCGGCGAGCGTCGAACCGCCGGTGCGGTTCTTGATGTCGTTGGTGCCGAACGAGCCCCACACCCACAGCTTGTCGCGCAGCACCGGGCCGCCGGCCTCGAAGCCGTAGTCGGTGATCTTGTTGATCGAGTTGCCGAGGAAGCTCTGCTGGTTGGCGCCCAGATCGCCGTCGGGCTGCTCGATGAGCGGCGTGTCCTGCTCGAGGAAGCCGGCGAAGAAGTCGTCGTCGGTGCGCAGGAACCGGGCCGAGCCGCGGAACTCGTTGGTGCCGCGCTTGGTCACCAGGTTCACCGACACCCCGGCCGACGCCTTGGTGACGTCCGTGCCGCCGGTGGAGAACTGCATCTCCGTGAACTGGTCGAAGTCGTAGTAGGTCGACGAGGATCCCATCGCCGCCATGTCGGTGATCTCGACGCCGTCGACGAGGAACGAGTTCTCGTCGTCCGAGACGCCGGGGGCCGTGAAGACGGCCTGCTGGCCGCTCTCGTTGCCGCCCACGTTGACGCGGTCGACGGAGACGCCAGGCGTCTGCGAGAGCACCGACCACAGGTCACGCGCCGTGGGGATCTTCTCGAGCTCCACCTGGCTGATGGTGGTTCCCGCGGCGAGCTTGCGCTCGTCAGCAGCAGGCTCTCGGAGGTCACGGTGATGGCCTCCTCGACCGCTTCGGAGGGTGACCTCCCGAGGTTGGTGTTGCGTGCCACGCGCACGTCGATCGCCGGGTACTCGACCGTCGAGAACCCTTCGAGCTCGGCCGTCAGGCTCCAGGTCCCGGGGTCGAGGCTCAGGAAGCGAACCTGGCCCTGGGCGTTGGTCACCTGCACGCGGGGGGCGCCCTGACCCTCGAGGGTCACGGTCACTCCGGGCAGGGCAGCGCCCTGGCCGTCGCTCACGGCGACGTAGACGTTGCCCGTCTCCTCCTGCGCCGACACAGCGAGGGCGCAGCCGAGGAGAAGGGCGAGGCTCAGCGCGATCCACTTCGATCGGAGCCTTCCATTCATGGTGTGCATCTCCTTCGTGTCTCGGTCCCGGTGAACTCCGGGAGCCGGGCTGGAGACAGGGGCAACAGCCGTACCAGGTGCTCGGCGCCCGAAAGGAGACCCGTAAGCGACTTGTTTTCAGTCACTTGCGCCGCCTTCGGTCGCCCGGCCGGTTGTGCGTCGCCTCGCCGCGTCCACCGCGTTGGACCCGGCCAGGGGAGGGGGCGGCGCGGCCGCCGCCGGTCACGCCCGCCGGTCGCTTCGCCCCACCTCGGGTCCCGTTCGTCCCGCGCTCCGGCGATCCGAACGGTTGAACCCGGCGCCGGCGGACCGGCTCGCCCCGCGTCTCGACCGCTTCGTCCCGGATCCGAGCGCCTTCGTCCCTCGCTCCCGCGGGGGAGGGATTCAACGCCCTGAAGCCGCGGGGAGGAGCGTCAGAGGAGGCGGGCGAGACGCCGGGCGGCCTCGGGCATCTCCTCGACCGAGACGCCGCCGTAGCCCAACACGAGGCCGGGCCGCCCCCCCTCCAGGTAGCACGAGGAGAGCGACAGCACGTGCAGCTCCTCATCACGGGCCCGCTCGGAGATCGCCCGGTCGTCGGTGCCCGGGGGCAGCGTCACGACCAGGTGGAGCCCAGCCTGCTCGCCGAGGATCTCGACGTCGTCTCCGAGCGCCGATTCCAGGGCGCGGACGAGGGCGCTGCGCCGCTCCCGGTAGAGCTTGCGCATGCGCCGCAGGTGGCGCCCGAAGTGCCCCTCGCGCAGGAAGTCCGCCATCACATGCTGCAGGAAGGTCGGAGGGGAGATGTCGATGACGTGGCGGGCGGCCGAGAAGCTGGGTGCCAGATCCTCGGGCACCACCATGTAGCCGAGGCGCAGGGCGGGGGCGAGCACCTTGCTGAAGGTGCCGATGTAGAGGACGCGGGCGTCCCGGTCGAGCCCCTGGAGCGAGGCGATCGGCTGGCTCTCGTACCGGTACTCGGAGTTGTAGTCGTCTTCGAGGATCCAAGCCCCCGACTGGCGCGCCCACTCGAGCAGGTGCAGCCGGCGCGAGGCGCTCATGGTCACGCCGAGGGGGAACTGGTGCGACGGCGTGACGAACACGGCGCGAGCCGTAGGAGCCCGCTCGATGCCGGCCGCCACATCGAGCCCGGAGCCATCCACCGGCACGGGGACGAGCCGCGCCCCTCCCACCCGGAGGATGTCCTGCGCCCCCCAGTAGCCCGGGTCCTCGACCCACACGCCGCTTCCCGGCTCGAGCAGCACGCGGGCGCAGAAGTCCAGCGCCTGCTGCGAGCCGCTCGTCACGATCACCTGACGAGGCTCGCACCGCACGCCACGCGCCGTGCGCAGGTAGTCGCAGATGGCCTCGCGGAAAGAGAGCACTCCCAGGGCCGGGCCGTAGTGCACCCGTCCGGCGTCGAGCGATCGCGCGTGCCGCGACACCAGGGTCGCGAACGTGCGAAAGGGGAAGTGCTCCCGTGCGACCCCGCCGACGCTGAACGCGGTCGATCCGCCGCGGGCGAAGGGAACGGGTGTCAGCGACGCCGCCGGACCGCCGGCGCGGGGGCGCGGGCCCGGCGGGGGCCTCACGTCCGGACCCTCCGCGGGCCTGCCGGGCAGCCCCAGGTCTTCGGGCAGGGTCGCGGCCACGAAGGTCCCGGCTCCGACCCGGCTTTCGCAGTAGCCCTCGGCCAGGAGCTGGTCGAAGGCGTTGAGCACCGGGAAGCGCGAGACGCCGAGCTCCTCGGCCAGGCTGCGCGTCGAGGGGAGCCGCTCGCCGGCCTTCAGGCGGCCGTCGAGGATCGCTTCGCGGTACCCCTCGTAGATCTGGCGGTAGAGGGGCGTGTCCGACTCACGGTCGATGGCGAGGACCGGGAGGACGCCCGGCGGCGCGCTCGTCATGCCGCAGCATGTTACCGGCGCGGGCCGTTGAGCAGGGATGGAAGACGACCGCGACGACCGTCGCATGCTGTCCGGCGGAGTCGGTCGTCGCGATCGTCTTCCGGGAGGTTTGCATCATCGTGCGTGACAAAGCACCGCCGGCGTGGTCGCAGTATCCGGCCGATCATCGCGAGACACCATGACCACTTCGCGCGCCCGAGCCCTGACCGTTCCGCTGGCACCCGGTCTGCATGGCGACAGAGAGTCGACCCGCCGACCGTTCGGAGCCGCCCGGCTCGACGAGCGAGTCGGCGGCAAGGGAGACGAAGAATGCCGAGAACCGATCCGTTCCCCGCCGGCACCTCCGGCGGCCTGGCGCGCGCGATGCTCCTCGGAGGAGCGCTGGCCGGAGCCCTCGACCTGACCTTCGCGGTCGTCTACTGGAGCCTGCGCGGCAGCGGCCCGACGCGAGTCCTGCAGGGGATCGCCACGGGGCTGCTCGGTCCGGACGCCTTCGCATACGGCGGCCGCGCGGCGCTCCTGGGCCTTCTGCTCTTCTGGATCATCATCGCCGGCGCGACCGCCACCTATGCGTTCGCCAGCCGCCGGCTCCCGCTCCTCGCCCGCCGGCCCGTCCTCTGCGGCCTCGCCTTCGGGGCGCTGGTGAACCTCTTCATGACCTGGGTGGTCGTGCCGCTCTCGGCGGCGACCCTGGTCCCGCGTCCGCTGGGAGAGCGGTTGATCGTGATGCTCGGCTGCGCCGTGTGCGTGGGTCTTCCGATCGCCCTCGCCGTGCACCGGTTCGCGCCTGTGCCGGGCGCGGCACCGGCCGGCATTGGTCAGGCGACGCGGGGGTGGAGTGGCTATTGAGGGCGACCGCGCTCTGCTTCAGGCTGCGATCCGGAGCGGAGCGCGCGATGAGTTGGCGATCGACGACACGGCAGACCCCCACCGAACGGGGGGAGGAGTCCGGGTGGGCTCCGCGCCGGGTCGCCCGCATCGCGCCGGCTCCGAGCTCCGCTGAGTCCTCGGCGGAGCCGCTCGAGCGCCTCCTGGTGCAGGAGGAGGAGAGGGTCGTCGTGGTCCGCCTGCGGGACGTCGACTGGATCGAGGGCGACGGCAACTACGTGAGGCTCCACGAGGGAGAGACGGTGCATCGCCACCGCACCACTCTCGGTGCCCTCGGTGGCCGTCTCGACCGACGGCGCTTCGCCCGCATCCACCGTTCGACCTGGGTCAACGTGGAGCGCGTCCGCGAGATCCGGCCGCTGGGCTCGGGCCGCTCCGAGGTCGTGCTGCGCAGCGGCGTCGCCCTGACCCTCTCGCGCGGCTACCGCCGCCCCTTCCTGGCTCAGCTCGAGAGCTAGCGGCCCGCGGCCGGGCTCTCGGCGCCCGCCGGAGTCGTCGCTGCGAGCGGCATCCGCGCCGCGCCGTGGATCTCGAGTGTGCGCGGATCCTGCAGGAGGACGGCGACGCCGAGGTTGGGGCGCTCCCATGCGGGATCCAGGCGGATCCGCGCCGTGTGCCTGCTGCGCGCCGGCTCGCCGGCCTTCCAGCGAGCGATCCGCTCGAGGCTGCGCACCACGTAGTTGTCGTGCAGGGTCTTGCCGCCGTTCTCGCCGTCGGCGACCTCGGTCACCAGGTCCTTCTCGTAGACGGCGACCAGAAGCTCCATCCTTCCGTCCCGCAGCGCCTCGGGAATGTCGACCTCGACGTCGATGCCGACCTCCTCCGGGGACGGACGCAGGGTCAGCTCGAGGTCGGCCGCCGGACCGGCCCAGGCCTCGGCCAACGAGGACTTCAACGTCTCGATCTCGGAGGCGACCATCGCGGTGCGTCCGGCCACCACCAGCTGCGGCGTGTACGGAGGCTCGCCGAGGACCCGGTTGTAGGCACCCTGCCGGAACGTCCACTCGCGGCTGGAGAAGGGGTCGGTCCAGCCGCTGAAGTTCCAGGAGTCCACATGGAAGGCGAGCGCCACGACCTCCTCGCCGTAGTGGTCGGCGAGGTTGGAGAGGAGGCGGTCGGCCGGTGGGCAGCTCGAACAGCCCTGCGAGGTGAAGAGCTCGACCACCACAGGGTGTGTCGGCCGGCCTTGGCCCGCCAGCGCGGCCGGCGAGGCGGTGACGACGAGGGCGAGCGAGAGCGCAGCGACACCCGGAAGGACCCGGGGCCGGAGCGATTCGGCGAGATCTCGGAGAAGGGTCTGCATCGAGGACTCCTTGGAAGGCGAGGCGGTCGGTTGCACCGCCACCTCAGCTTGGAGGAGCGGCGTGCGGTGCTCCATAGCCAATGGCCGGACCATCGACCGGACCGCCGTGCGTTCCCGGCGCCGCGAAGGTCGGTGTACGATGTGCCGGCCGGCCCGAAACCACCGGAAGCAGTGCGGCCGTCCCTTCCGGACGGTGTCGGCGATCACGCGCCCGACCGATCCCGATGCGCTCGCGAGTCCCGACTCCCGTCGTCCTGCTGCTCCTCGGCCTCGTCGCGCTGGGGCTCTCGGCCCTCCATCCGTACGACTGGACGACCTGGTGGCTGGAGGTCGCGCCGGTGCTTCTCGCCCTGCCGATCCTGATCGCCAGCCACCAGCGGTTCCCGCTGACGCCCCTGCTCTGCTGGCTGATCTTCTTCCACGCCCTCATCCTGATCGTCGGCGGGCACTACACCTACGCGCGGGTTCCGCTCGGCACCTGGGCCCAGCAGGCGTTCGACCTGTCGCGCAACCACTACGACCGACTCGGTCACTTCGCGCAGGGGTTCGTGCCGGCGATGATCGCCCGCGAGGTCCTGGTGCGGAAGTCGCCGCTCTCGCGCGGCGGCTGGCTCTTCTTCCTCTCCACCTGCGTCGCCCTCGCGATCTCGGCCTTCTACGAGCTCGTCGAGTGGTGGGCGGCGGTGCTCGGCGGCTCCGCGGCCGATGCCTTCCTCGGTGCGCAGGGGGACATCTGGGACACGCAGTGGGACATGGCCCTGGCGCTGTGCGGAGCGATCGTGGCGCAGCTCCTCCTCTCGCGGATCCACGACAAGCAGCTGGCCGGTCTGCGCTGGACGTTCCGCTAGAGTCCAGCGCCATGGACGCGGCCGGGCTGCCCACCTTCGACGACGTGCGCTCGGCGGCACAGCGTCTCGCGGGCGTGGCGCATCGCACCCCCGTGCTCTCCTCCCGCACGCTCGCCGAGCGCACCGGCGCCGAGACGGTTCTGCTCAAGTGTGAGAGCTTGCAGCGCGTCGGGGCGTTCAAGTTCCGCGGCGGGTACAACACCCTGTCGCGCCTCTCCGGGCAGCAGCGTCGCCACGGGGTCCTCGCGTTCTCCTCCGGCAACCACGCCCAGGCCGTGGCACTCTCCGGGAGGTTGCTGGGGATCGCGACGACGATCGTGATGCCGAAGGACGCGCCGGCCGTCAAGCTCGCCGCGACGCGCGGCTACGGCGCGACGGTGGTGGAGTACGACGCCGACGAGACGGGGCGCGAGGAGGTGGCCGAACGGCTGCAGAGGGAGAGCGGCGCGGTCATCGTGCCCCCCTACGACCATCCGCACGTCATCGCGGGTCAGGGCACGGCGGCGCTGGAGCTGCTGGAGGAGGCGGAGTCGCTCGACTGGCTGCTGGTACCCTGCGGCGGCGGCGGGCTGCTCTCCGGATCGGCGCTCAGCGCGCGGGCGGTGGCCCCGGGATGCCGCGTCGTGGGCGTCGAGCCGGAGCGGGCCGACGATGCGACGCGCTCCTTCGAAAGCGGCCAGCTGGTCGTCATCCGCAACCCCGACACCATCGCCGACGGCACCCGCACGCCCTCGCTGGGCCGCCTCACCTTTCCCCTCATCCGCCGCCACGTCGACGCGATGGTCACCGTCTCGGAGGAAGCGATCGCCGAGGCCGTGCGCTTCCTCTTCGATCGCACCCGCCTCGTCGTCGAGCCCTCCGGCGCGCTGCCCGTGGCGGCGCTCCTCTCCGGCGCCCTGACCGTGCGGGGCCGCGTCGGCGCCGTCCTCTCGGGCGGCAACGTCGACGCCTCCACCTTCGGCTCGCTGCTCGCCGGGCGGTTGCCCTAGCCTACGCCGAGCACGGTGCCGCGCCCCTGCTCCTTGACCGCGTAGAGGCGGCGGTCGGCACTCTGCAGGAGGTCGGCGGCAGTGCGGCCGTCCTCGGGGGAGGTGGCGAGGCCGACGCTGATCGAGGGGAGCGGAGAGGGGCCCTCGGCGGTGGCGAAGGTGAGACCCGGGAGGCTGGCCAGGAGGTCGGCGATGCGGCGGCTCGCGCGCTCCGACGGTAGGCCGGGCATGAGGATGGCGAACTCGTCGCCTCCGTAGCGCCCGACGAGATCGTGGCGCCCGACGCCGTAACGGAGGGCCCGCGCCAGGCCTTCGAGCACGCGGTCGCCGGCGGCGTGGCCGTAGCGATCGTTGACGTCCTTGAAGTGGTCGATGTCGATCATGGCCAGGCTCACCGGCCGATCCACACGCTCGGCGCGCCCCAGCACGTCCTCCAGGCGGTCGACGAAGAACGTGTGATTGTAGAGACCGGTTCGCGCATCGCGCACCGAGAGACGCCAGAGCTCCTCGGCCCGGCGCACCAGCACCCAGGCCACGAAGGTCGCCACGAGCATGAGGAGCACCCGGGCGGCCTGGGTGTACCAGCTGAAGGAGCCGTACTCGACCGAGCCCTGCTCGAGGCGCCAGCGGAAGAACAGCACCAGCGCCAGGTACTCGAAGACGCTCCATCCACCGGCCCAGAGGCAGACCCGGGGGTCGTAGCGCAGCGCGCTGGCGGCGATCGTCAGCAGGTAGATGCCCCAGGTGAACTGGCTGTTGGTCGCGATCAGCGGGTCGGAGAGCCCGGCGTAGACGGCGAGCGTCGTGGTGAGGATCGAGATGTCCACCCAGGTGCTGGCGAAGGAGACCCACGCCGGCACCTCCTCCGCCGAGGCCAGCCGGAGGAGGATCCCGGAGAGCGCCAGGCAGCCGAGGATGACGAGCGCGCCCAGCCACGCCTCCAGGCCCATCCGTCCGTCGAGCAGCTCGAAGACCGGGAAGACGGCGAAGGCTGCCACCACGACGATGCGGAGGTGGGCGAAAAGCAGCTCTCCCTCCTGTGCCGCGGCGCGCAGCTCGAGGCGCGGTTGCGTCCACAGGTGGCGCACGCCGCTGTCACGGCGCACCGCGTCCTCGAAGGAGCGCTCCAGGGCATCCGTCGAGCGCTCGCGGCGCCCGTTCGGATCGGTCTCGTCCATGTGCGGGAGATTCTAGAGAATCGGGAGCTCGAGGAGGCGCCGGGCGCGTGCGAGCACCTGGTCGACGGTGAAGCCGTACTCCTGGGCGATCCGCTTCCACGGGGCCGAGGCGCCGAAGCCGTCCACTCCGACGCTGTCGCCGCCGGGTCCGACGTAGCGCTCCCAGGCGAGCGGCGTGGCCGCCTCGACGGAGAGGCGGCGGGTGAGAGACGGCGGCAGGACGCTCTCGCGGTAGGCGGCATCCTGGGCGTCGAAGAGCTCCCAGGACGGCAGGCTCACGGCCCGAGCGGCGACCCCGTCCTCCTGCAGGGCGCGAGCGGCGCCCAGGGCCAGCTGCATCTCCGATCCGGTGCCGAGCAGCACGATCTCCGGCTCGCCATCGCAGTCGAGCAGAACGTAGCCGCCGCGCGCCACCCCTTCCATCGCGTGCTCGGCGGTGCCTTCGAGCACCGGCAGACCCTGGCGGGTCAGGGCGAGCGCCGTCGGCCCGTCGGTGCGCTCGATGGCGACCCGCCAGGCGGCCGCCGTCTCGTTGGCGTCGGCCGGCCGGATCACGACCAGCCCGGGGATCGAACGGAGCGACAGGAGCTGGGACACCGGCTGGTGGGTCGGTCCGTCCTCGCCCAGGAAGATCGAGTCGTGGGTGAAGACGTAGACCACCGGGAGCCCCATCAGGGCCGCCAGCCGCACGGCCGGCCGCATGTAGTCGGAGAAGATGAGGAAGGTGCCGCCGTAGGGTCGCAGTAGGCCCGAGAGCGCCATGCCGTTGAGCGCCGAGCCCATGGCGTGCTCGCGCACGCCGAAGTAGAGATTGCGCCCGGCGGGCTCGACCGCCGTGACGTCGGGGAAGCCCTTCAGGTAGGTGTTGTTCGAGCCGGTGAGATCGGCCGAGCCGCCGACCAGCGTCTCGACGTCGGCCGCGATCGCGTTCAACACCGCGCCGGAGGCCTTGCGGGTCGCGATCGCGCCGTCCGCCGGCGCCCAGCGCGGGAGCTTCTCGGTCCACCCTTCCGGAAGGCGACCCTCGCGTCGGGCCGCCAGACGCTTCGCCGCCTCCGGGTGCGCCGCGGCGTAGCGCTCGAGCATCGCCTCCCAGTCGCGCCGCGTCTCGGCACCGCGCTCGGCGGCCCTGCGAAAGGGGGCTCGCGCCTCCTCGGGTACCAGGAAGGCGGGCTCGAGCGGCCAGCCTAGGTTCTCCTTCGCCGCCTTCGCCTCGTCGGCTCCCAGGGGCGCGCCGTGGGCGTCGGCGGAGTCCTGCTTGCCCGGCGAGCCGTAGCCGATGTGGGTGCGCACGACGACCAGCGAGGGCCGCTCGGTCTCGTCTCGCGCCGCCTGGATCGCGGCGTCCATCGCCTCCAGGTCGTTGACGTCGTCGACCCGCAGCACGTGCCAGCCGTAGGCTTCGTAGCGCTTGCCCACGTCCTCGCTGAAGGCCAGGTCGGTCGGGCCGTCGATCGAGATCCGGTTGTCGTCGTAGAAGACGACGAGCTCGCCGAGCCCGAGGTGTCCGGCGAGCGAGCTCGCCTCGCTGGTGACGCCCTCCATGATGTCGCCGTCGCTGGCGATCACCCAGATGCGGTGGGAGAAGAGCGGGAAGCCCTCGCGGTCGAAGGTCCCGGCGAGCATGCGCCGGGCGATCGCCATGCCCACCGCGTTGCCCAGACCCTGGCCGAGGGGACCGGTCGTGGTCTCCACCCCCGCGGTCAGGAAGCTCTCCGGATGGCCCGGCGTCTTCGAGCCCCACTGCCGGAAGGCGCGCAGCTCCTCGACGGCCAAGTCGTAGCCGGCCAGGTGGAGCAGGCCGTAGAGCAGTGCCGAGGCGTGGCCGCAGGAGAGCACGAAGCGGTCGCGATCGGGCCACTGCGGATCCCGCGGGTCGAAGCGCAGATGCCGCGTCCACAACAGGTAGGCCAGCGGCGCCTGCCCCATCGGCGCCCCCGGGTGCCCCGACTGCGCCGCCTCCACCATGTCGACCGCCAGGAAACGCAGCGTGTCGATGGCCAGCCGATCGACGTCCACCGCCCCAGAGTCCGTCATCGAGTCCTGACCTCCGCCGTCACAGTGATCGAATGAGAAGGGGTGCGCGAGCGCGCGCAGCGTACCAGAGACGTCGCGGGTCGACGGAAGCGTCGGCCACCCTCAGTAGGCGGAGCTCCGATGGGCGGCAGCGGTCAGGAGGACCAGAGCTTCGTCGTCGTCGATCTCGTAGAAGAAGCGCCAGGAGCCGATGCGGTAGCGCCACGTCTCGGGCTGCCAGGCTTTGAGCTTGTGCACGTTGGGACCGGAGCGCGGGTCGACCGGGAGGCGCGGATAGACGGTCTCCCGGAGCTTGCGCACGACGTCGGCCCGACCGGCCCTCGCCAGCTGCCGGAGGTCCTTTTCGAACTGTGTCGTTTCGAAGATCCGATACTCAGTCGACAATGCGTCCTCGGCGGGCCGCGGCGTCCGCGGAGCCCGTCTTCAGCCGCTCGACGAGGGCGTCGTTGGCCCGGATCTCGGCCATCTCCGCGTCGTCGACGAACTGCTGCTCCCGCAGGTGCCAGAGCGCGGCGGTCTCGATGAGGTTGGAGATCGAGCGGCGCTCCGCTTCAGCGGCCCGGCGGAACTCCTCGTACACCGCCTCTTCCAGTCGGAGGGTGATGGTCTTGGCCATGCGTATCCCTTCTTTTTCGTTCGTTTGCAGTCTATCGCAGGACGGTTGCATCGCGCAGGTCGGCTTTGACGGGTGTTGCGCCGCTCCGTACAATGGCGGGCTCCTGGCCCGACCGCGGAGAGGTGCTGGAGTGGTCGAACAGGGCTGCCTGCTAAGCAGTTGTCCGGGGTATACCTGGACCGAGGGTTCGAATCCCTCCCTCTCCGCCAATCACCGATTCCCCGTGAGCTCCGGATGACCGAGACGATGAGGGTGCGTTTCGCGCCGTCCCCGACCGGGTTCCTGCACGTCGGCGGGGCGCGCACGGCGATCTACAACGACCTGCTGGCGCGGGGCGCGGACGGGGTCTTCATCCTGCGCATCGAGGACACCGACCGCGAGCGCTCCGACGAAGCGATGACGCGGCAGATCCGCGAGGCCCTCGCCTGGCTCGGGGTGGAGTGGAACGAAGGGCCCCACCTGCAGAGCGAGCGGCTCGCACGCCACCGCGAGCGGGTCGAGGAGCTGGCGGCGGCGGGCCACGCCTACCGGGCCTTCGAGACCCCGGAGGAGCTCGAGGCGTTGCGCCGGGCGGCCGAAGCGGAGGGCGAGAAGTTCCGCTACCGCGAGAGCGCCTCGCCGCTCTCGAGCGAGGAGGTCGAGCGCCGGCGCTCGAGCGGCGCGCCGTACGTGGTGCGTTTCCGCATGCCGGTGGAGTCGGTGGCGATCGACGACATGGTGCGCGGCCTCGTCGACTACCCGCCCGACGCCATGGACGACTTCGTCCTGCTGCGCTCGGACGGCTCGCCGACCTACCACCTGTCGGTGGTGGTCGACGACATCGACATGGGGGTCACCCACGTGCTGCGCGGCGAGGACCACCTGCCGAACACCCCGAAGCACATCGGCCTCTTCCGCGCCTTCGCAGCCGCCGAGCCGCGCTTCGGCCACCTGCCGCTGATCCTCGGGCCCGACCGCAAGCGGCTCTCGAAGCGCACCGGCGCCACCTCGGTCGAGGAGTTCCGCGCTCAGGGCATCCTGCCGCAAGCGCTCTACAACTTCCTCGCTCTCCTGGGCTGGAACCCGGGGGACGAGCGCGAGGTGATGACCCGCGCGGAGCTCATCGAGGCGTTCACCGCCGAGCGCCTGAACGACTCGCCGGCCGTCTTCGATGCCGAGAAGCTCTCCTGGATGAACGCGCAGTACCTCTCCAGCCTGCCGCTCGAGGAAGTCCTGCACCATCTCGAGCCCTTCCTCGAGCCGGCCGGCCTGGCCGGCGTCGACCGGGAGCGGCTCGCCGTCGCCGTCGACCTCCATCGCAGCCGGCCGCGCACCCTGGTGGAGCTCGCCGAGTCGGTGGCCCCCTACTTCGCGGACGGGATCGAGTGGAACCGCGAGACGTGCGCGAGGTTCCTGGCCGAGGAGGGCTTGGCGGACGACCTCGAGGAGCTGGCGCGGCGCTACGCGACGGTCGAGCCGTTCGCCAAGGAGCCCCTCGAGGAGCTCCTTCGCGCGCAGGCCGAGGAGCTCGGGCAGAAGGCCGGGTACCTGATCCACCCGCTGCGCATGGCGCTGACCGGAGTGAAGGCGGGACCGCCCGTCTTCGACGTCGTCGAGGTGGCGGGGCGGGAGCTCGCGACCTCGCGCCTCGCGGCTTTCGCCGCCTGGCTGCGCGCCGGCGTTTGACCGCCGCGCGAGAGGCTTGCTACCCTGTGCTGCTCTATTGGGCGGTCGTTCAATGGTAGGACATGCGGCTCTGGACCGCAGAATCGGGGTTCGAATCCCTGCCGCCCAGCCAACCTGCGACGCTCAAGCGCCCGGGATCCGATCCGAGGCCTGCGCGTCCGCCGACGGCCGCTCCCTGCGGTGCCGAAGTCGCGTGCCGACACGGGCCTCGAAGGCCGCCCTGTGCAGCGTCCTGGTGCTGTGTGCCGCCGGCTGCGCGCGCCGCGCCGATGAGGCAGGGCCCTTCCGCGACGTCACCGCGGAATCCGGTCTCGATTTCGTGCACTTCAACGGGATGACCGGGGAGCTGTACTTCAGCGAGATCGTCGGCTCCGGCGCGGCCCTGCTCGACTACGACGAGGACGGAGACCTCGACGTCTTCCTGGTCCAGGGAGCGCTGCAAGGTCGAGGCAAGACGATCGCCGACGCCCTCTTTCCCCCGCGGCACGACCCGCCCTTCGCCGATCGCCTCTACCGCAACGACCAAGGCGCGGGTCTGCCGGTGCGCCTCGTCGACGTTACCGGATCGCTGCCCCTGCGCCACGATGGCTACGGCATGGGCGTGGCGGCCGGTGACGTCGACAACGACGGCGACCTCGATCTCTACCTGACCAGCCTGGGCGCGAACCATCTGTGGGTCAACCGCGGAGACGGGAGCTTCGAAGACGACCCGGAGGCGGGGGTGGATGACCCCCGCTGGTCGACCAGCGCGTCTTTCGCCGACTTCGATCGCGACGGCCTCCTCGACCTCTTCGTCGTCAACTACGTCGACTACCGGCCGGACCTGGGCAAGGAGTGCCACGCCCCGGACGGCTCGCCCGACTACTGCGGCCCTCTCGCGTATGCCCCCGAGACCGCGCGGCTCCTCCACAACCTCGGGCGTGTCCGGTTTTCCGACGAGACGCTCGACGCTCGGATCCACACGGCCAGCGGCAACGGGCTGGGAATCGTCACGGCCGACTTCGACGCCGACGGTTGGACCGACGTCTACGTGGCAAACGATCTGATGGCGAACTTCCTGTGGCTGAATCGAGGCGATGGGACCTTCGTCGATGAGGGCTTGGGCGCGGCGCGGCCCTCTCCATCGACGGGACGGCCCAGGCCAGCATGGGCTTGTTGGCCGAGGACCTCGATGCCGACGGCGACGTCGATCTGTTCATGACACACCTCGACGGTCAGACCAACACGATCTATGTCAACGACGGTGGCGGACTGTTCCTCGACACCTCCGCGATGAGCGGGCTGGGGGCGCCCAGCGTGGCCTTCACCGGTTTCGGCACAGCAGCCCTCGACTACGATCTCGACGGCGACCTCGATCTCGTGGTGGTCAACGGAGCGGTGAAGAGACTTCCGGGGCTGGTCGACACCGGAGACCGCTATCCCCTGGGGCAGAAGGACCAGCTCTTCCGCAACGACGGAGGCCGGCGCTTCGAGGAGGTCTTGCCGACGCCGGGACCGCTCGCCGAACCCGACGTCGGACGGGGCGTGGCGGCCGGCGACGTCGACAACGACGGCCTCGTCGATCTCCTGGTGAGCAACAACAACGGCCCCGCTCAGCTGCTACTGACGAAGGGGCGCGGGCACTGGGTCGGTTTGCGGCTTCGATCGCGCGGGGGTCCGGACGGGGCACCGGGGGCGCTCGTCGAGCTCGCCCTCTCCCAACGATCCCTGCATCGCCGAGCTCGATCGGACGGCAGCTACCTGTCGGCGAGCGACTATCGCATTCTCTTCGGCACCGGCGCAGAGAGCGCGCCGCGCTGGCTCGAGGTGCGCTGGCCCGACGGCCGCCGCACGCGGTGGCTCGAGCCGCCCGGAGATCGGTTCCTCGTCGGGGTGGACGATGCGCGGCGGTGACCTGACGCCGGCGGCCGTTTTCTGCATCACGTTGTTCGCCGCTTGCGGGGGTGAAGCCCCCGGCCTGGAGGTCGTGGCGCGGCCGAGCGACCTCGAGGAGATGAACGCTCCGGTCCGGCGGCAGTACCAGGAGGCGTTCGACCACCTCGATCGGTTGCGCGAGTCCGGAGCGTCGAACGCACGGCTCGCCCCGGCCTACGGCCGCATCGGCATGCTCTTCCATGCCTATCAGGAGTGGGAACGTGCCGCCCCCGCCTACCACGATGCCGAGGTCCTCGATCCGCAGGCCTTTCGCTGGCCCTACTACCTCGGCTTGGTCGAGCAGCACCGGGGACGCCTGCGAGAGGCGGCAGAAGCGATCGCGAGAGCCCTCGCCATCGACCCGGACTACTTCGCAGCGCGGGTGACGGCGGCCGAGATTCGGCTGCAGCGGGGGGAGGTGGACGCCGCCGACGACGCCTTCGCCCAACTCCTGAAGCTGGATCCCGCGTTGGTGACCGCTTGGATCGGCCGCGCCAAGATCGCCCTCGGACGAGGCGCGCCCGAGGAGGCGCTGGCCTACCTTCGGGAGGCGCTCTCGAGGGAGCCCGACGACAGCGAGGTCCTCTACCTCGTGGGGCAGGCCTACGCAGCGCAGGGGCGGGTCGAGAGCGCTCGGCGGTACCTGGCGGCCGTCCCACGACGCAACGTCATGCGCGAGACGCTCAGGGTCCGGGATCCCCTGCGTGCCGAGGTTGCAGGGCTGGTTTCCGGGTCGCGGAGCCACAGCCGAGACGGGGTGATGGCAGCCGTGGGGGAGAACTACCGCCTGGCCCTGGTGGAGTTCGAGCAGGCCCTCGCTGCGGCACCGGAGCTGAGCACGGCTCGCTTCGGGAAGGCGCTCGTACACTTCCAGCTCAAGGAGTACCGGGAGTGCAGGGAGGAGCTCGACACGCTCCTGGCGGCCGACCCCGACGATGTCAGCGCTCTGGAGCTGCTCGGAAACCTCGAGCTCGCCGAGGGCCACCTCCAGGAGGCGGAGCATCGGCTGCGCCGAGCCCTCGAGCTGGATCCCCTCGCCGAGCGCTCTCACGAGCAGCTGGGAGAGATCCTGAGACGGACCGGCAGGCCCGTCGAGGCCCTCGAGCACTACGAGGCGGCCCTGCGAACGGCTCCCGCGATGGCAGAAGCCCACTTCGGTCTGTGCGTCTCCCTGCTCGCCCTCGATCGCTCGGCGGCGGCGACGAGGGCGCTCGAGCGCTCCCTCCGGGCCTTGCCCGGGAGCCGAGCCCTGCAGCTGCTCGAGGCCCGCTGGCTGATCGCACCGCCGGACTCCGCGGAAGGCGACCCGGAGGCGGCACTCGCCTCGCTGCGCCGGTTGGCGGACTCCGGCGTCGAGATGGCGCTGGCCGAAGGCGTGGCCATGGCTCGGTCCGTTTTCGGGGACTTCAGCGCCGCCGTCCGCTGGCAGCGTGCCGTCGTCGCGGCTCTCGGAGACGCCCGGTCGGAGGCGCCGTGGGCTCTCGAGCGGCTGCGCCTCTACGAGCGGGGCGTGGCGGCAAGCTCCCCCTGGGCACCGGGAGAGCGGATCCTCGTCGTCTTCGTCGAGCCGCCCGAGCCGATTTGACCGGACCTCTGCCGCGAACGAGAATCCAGGCCGTGAAGCGTAGGGGTGAACAGCCGTCGAAGCTCGCCTTCCTCTTGCTGTGCGTGCTCGTCGGTTGCTCTCGCGGTGAGCGGTGGAACGTCGTTGTCGCGACGTTCGACACCACGCGCGCGGACCACATCGGCTGCTACGGCAACGCGAGCGCCTCGACGCCGGTGGTCGACGCGCTGGCCGCGGAGGGTTTCCTCTTCGAGAACGCCCATGCGGCGATACCGATCACGATGCCGTCGCACTCGACGATCATGACCGGGCTCGTGCCGATGCGACACGGCGTGCGGGACAACGGGTTGTTCGTGCTGCCGGCTGGAGTCGAAACGCTGGCAGAGCGCCTTCGCAGCGCCGGCTACGCGACGGGAGCGGCGGTCGGATCGTTCCCGCTCACTGCGAAGTTCGGGCTCGATCAGGGTTTCGACCTCTACGACGATCGGGTGCAGAGCTCGCAGGAGGATTTCCGAGGGCGCAAGGTCCGGGCGAAGCAGGACATCTTTTTCGACGAGCGGCGCGCCCAGAGAGTCAACGAGGCGATCTACCCCTGGCTCGAGGAGGTGGCGGAGGCGGCGAAGCCGTTCTTTCTCTGGGTCCACTACTACGACCCGCATCAGCCCCTCCAGCCGCCGCCGCCGTACGACCAGCTCTTCGCCGACGACCTCTACGCAGGTGAGATCGCCTACGCGGACGAGAGCCTCGGCACGCTCTTCGACGAGTTGCGCCGGCTGGGCGTGTGGGACCGTACTCTGGTTGTCTTCACCGCCGACCACGGGGAGGGTATGGGTGAGCACCGGGAGCGGACCCACTCCTATCTGCTCTACGAGACGACGCTCCACGTTCCCCTGATCGTGCGAGCCCCCGGCGGCTTCGAGGCGCCGCGCAGGATCACGGAGAGGGTCCATCACGTCGACATCGTGCCGACCGTACTCGACCTGCTCGGCCTCGAACGGCCGCCCGACCTGGACGGCCGCAGCCTCGTGCCGTACCTTCGCGGCGAACGTCCGAGCGTCTCCAACGACTACGCCGAGACCCTGTCCCCCGGCTGTCCCATGGGTGGGGCGAGCTGCGAGCGCTCTACGCCGGACCGTGGAAGTACGTCTTCGGTCCCCGGCCGGAGCTGTTCGACCTCACCGCGGATCCCCAGGAGCTTCACGACCTGACGTCCGAGGAGCCGGAGATCGCCCGACGCATGAAGGGAGCCCTCGCCGACTACCTGGCCGCCAGGGCGACCGGGGAGCCTCTGCAGGCGGCGGCTCCGGACGTCGAGACGCGCCGACGCCTGGAGGCCCTCGGCTACATCCAAGGCGGGAGCGCGGACGAGGTCGAGATCCGCGAGGAGCTCAACGGCGGAGGCGTGGCGCCGCAGGATCGCGTTCAGCGCACCAGCGAAATCTCCCGAGTCAAGGACCTGCTGACCCGCAGGGAAGCGCTCGGCGCTCGCGAGCTGGCGCAGCAGCTCGTGCGCGAGGATCCCGACAGCCCCTACTACCTGCAGCTGTTGGCCAGCGCCGAGGCCCAGCTCGGGCGCTTCGACGAGGCGATCGCGCTGCTCGAGCGCCAAGCCGCGGTCGAGGGGGAGCAGCGGGCGCCGGGTGCGCTGCTCGAGGTCGCCCGGCTGATGGTCCAGGCGGGCCGCGACGAGCAGGCCCTGGTTCAACTCGAGCACGTGCGCTCGATGGAGGAGACCGTGGAAGGTCTCTACCTGCTGGGAAGCGTGGCGATGGACCTCGGTCGCAGCGACGAGGCCGCCGACGCATTCGAAGCGGTGCTCAGACACGACGAGGATCACGGCCCGTCCCTCGTCGACCTGGGGATCCTGAGGGCGGCAGAGGGGCGGTCCGGGGAGGCTGCGGAGCTGCTGCAGCGGGCGGTGGCGGCGGATCCCTATTCTCCGAAGTGCCGCTTCAATCTGGGGGTCAGCCTCCTGGACCAGGGGCGCCCGATGAAGGCGGCGGAGCAGTTCGAGCGGGCGGCGGACCTCGCCCCCGACTATCTGATCGCCTATCGCGCAGCCGGTGTCGCCTACCTCAGAGCGGGCGACCGCGAGGCCGCGCTCGGAGCGTTGGGCCGCCTGGAAGGCCGGGCTCCGGACAGCTCTGAGGTCGCGGAGCTGCGGGGCTTTCTGGAGCTGGAGGAGGGCACCGAGTGAGACGCGGATCGATTGCGATGGGAGTGATGCTCCTCGCGGCGGCGAGCTCGGGATGCCGGCGGCCTCCCGCCGACGCCGTGGCCGTCTACGACGGCGGCTCGGTGAGCCGCGCTGCGCTCGACGGCCGGATCGCCGCTCTGCCCCCGGGCCAGAGACGTGCCGGCGAGAGCGGGGACCTCGAGGCGTGGCGGGCCTCGATCGTTCGCGAGCTGGCGGTGGAGCAGATCGTGCTGGCGGAGATCGAGGACGAGCCGGTGCCTGCCGAGGTCGAGGGCGGCATCGCGGAGCTGCGCCGCCAGGTGGTCGTCGCCGCATACCTCCAAGACCACCTGCCCCCGATCGAGGCTCCCACGGAGGAGCAGCTGCGAGCGGCCTACGAGGAGTGGCTGCCTCTCTACAGCCGTGAGGAGCATCGGCTCGTCTACCACGTGTTCCTCGCCGCCGCGGGAGAGGAGGAGGCGGAAGAGGCGGAGCGGCGGATGCAGCGGCTGCGGGAGCGTGTCCTCTCCGGGGAGGACTTCTCACGCCTCGCCGGTGAGGTCTCGGAGTCCGAAACCCGCCATCGCGGGGGTGTCCTCGGTTGGTTCGCGCGGGATCAGCTCGATCCGCGGCTCGGGGAGGTCGTCTTCGACCTCCCGCTGCAGGAGCCGAGCCGACCGATCCGCACGAGCAGCGGCCTCCACATGCTCTGGGTCGAAGCGGTGACGGGGGGCCAGAATCACTCCTTCGACGAGGTGCGGGAACTGGTCGAGCGCCGGCTGATGAATCGGCGTCGGGAGGAGGCCGCCCGGGACCTGGTGACGATCGAGGTGCCGCCGGGCTCGTTCGTCCCGGATCCGGAGTCGCTTCGGACGCTCCTCGAGGAGGGGGATGCAGGCTCCTTGATCCTCCGGGTCGGCGACTTCGAGCTGCGCCTTCGCGACCTCCGGCGGCGACTGGCCGAGCTGGGAGCTCCCACCGCACCGATGGACCTGATCCAAGCCCTGTCGACCCGTGAGCTCCTCTACATGCAGTGCCGGCAGGAAGGGTGCGACGAGCGGCCCCAGGTGACCGAGAGAGTCGAGGCGGCCGAGCGCGAGGCTCTGGTGGACCAGGAGCTGCGCCGGCGGCTCCTGGAGCGCGCCCTCGCGGACCGCGCCGCGCTGGAGGAGTACTTCGGTCGCAACAGGAAGCGCTATCTCGAGCCGGTGCGGTGGCGTCTGACGCGCGCCGTCATCCCTCTGGGCCCCGAGCCGGCTGCTCGTATGCGGCGGTTGGAGGCGTCGCGCGAAGCGCTCGATTCCGGGGCGATCACCCTCGAGCAGCTGTCCGAGAGGCTCGACGGGTCCCTGGAGTCCCTCGGCTGGCGTCGGCTGGCGGACCTGAGCGTGGAATCCCCGGCACTCGCCGAGCTGGTGACGGAGCTCTCGGCCGGAGGTCACTCGCCTCCGGTCCGCGGAGAGAACGGCTTGGAGATCGTGCGCTGCGACGAGCGCCTCGAGCCGGCTCCCGTCGCCTTCGAACGGGTGGAGGCACAGGTAGCGAGGGACTTCGTGGAACACGAAGGACAGGAGCTCTACGACGCGCTGCAGGACGAGCTGCTCTCCTCCCGTGCCTTCCGCATGGTCGACCGGTGAGCCGGTCCAAGCGGGCCGGTTGTTGACAGGTTCAAGCCGATCATCGACAATCAACGCGATTCCAGGGACCAGGTTCCAAGGGAGGGGCCGATGAAGACGACCAAGTTGGGCTCGATTGTCGCCGTTGTCGCATTCGCCGCCACCGCGACGTGGGCGGCTACGAAGTACGTCGATCCGCCCGAGACGAGGCAAGGGCCGACCCCGCAGGCGACGCAGGGCGGTGGCATCGAGGGCACGGGCGTCGTCCAGTATGACCCGGCCGGACCGGCGGACTCCTTCGCCGGCGTCGTGCCGAACCTCGTCGGCAACGTGTTCGACACCCGGGCCGGAGCGCCTCTGGACACCGGCAACGTGAGCCAGATGGCCTTCTACCATGGAGGCTCCGACGCCACGTTCCCCTACGTCGGGGTCATCGAGCTGTCCCCGTTCAACGTCATCACGGTGCCGGCCTTCTCCGGCTTGGTGCCCTTCTCGTTCAACACCGTTCCGATCACGGGCGCGCCGTCGGTCAGCCCGCCGTTTTTCGCGGGCGTCGTGATGGGCAACACCTTCGCGAGCTCCGGCGACAGCGTCGGAATGCGGAGTGCCTCGACCCTGGGCCAGGGCTTCCACGCCGGGAGCCTGCCCTACGGCGGTCCCAACATCCCGCTGGCCGGCCGCAACGCCATGGTGAGGGTTGCCGGCAGCGTGTGGGTCATGCCGGTCGAGTTGATGGACTTCGACATCCAATAAGCGAAGCGGACGGCACTACGACGCGGGGAGGACTTCAGTCCTTCCCGCGTTGTTGCGTCCGTCCGACCTCGGAGGGCCGTTCGAGTGCGGCTGCCTCCAGGGTCCGCTGCAGGAGCTGGTAGTCGAGCCGCCAGCGCTCCTCGCGCTCGATCGCCCGCGCCACCTTGCCCCTGACCGCGGAGAGATCCCGCAACTGCCCCGGCTCGCGTTCGACGAGCTGGATCAGCCAGAGCGCATCGCCCTGCTGGATCGGCTCGGTCACCTCACCGGGCCGCAGTCTGTCGACGGAGCGTAGGACGGTGAGTCCCCAGCCGGCGACCTGGGAGCGCGAGTACCAGACGCGAGCGACGACACGCCCGTCCGTGTCGATCATCGGCTCGCCGTCGCGGACGGCGGCGCGCACGTTCGCCAGCTCGCGGTAGCCATCGGCAATGGCCTCGGGGGAGCCGGGGCGCTGCAGGACGCGAAGCCCGTAGCGCTCAGGCTCGCGGTAGTTGTCGAGGTGACTCTCGTAGTAGCCGCGGATGGCCTCCTCGTCCGGCTCGGTCATCATCGGGTCGACCTTCCAGCGAAGCGTCTCCTTGGAGAGCTGCTCCTCGCGCACCCACTCGAGCTCCCTGCGCTTCTCCGGTCGTTCGTCGAGCCCGCGACGGCGGGCCTCGGCGGCCAGCAGGGCGTTGACCGCGAACCGGTCCAGCAGCGTCGCCGCCCGCCCGGCGAAAGCCTCGTCTTCCGAGGTGTCGTCGCCGAGCGGCCGGAGGAGCGCTTCGGCCTCCGCCTTCGTCAAGGCTTCCTCGCCAAACGTACCGACCACCTGGTCGGGACCGCCGCCGGATCCAGGAGGACGCCGAGATCGTGGTCGACCCGACCGCCGGTGAGCTCGTCCACGAGGGCGTTCCAGGCGGCGTCGACGCGGGGCTTGCGGAAGTACTGCTCGACACGGTGGCGAGCCTCCTCGCTCTCCATGGTATGAGCGGGAAAGATCCGGTCGCAGCGCAACAGCGCGAAGCCGGCACCCGTGCGCACGACATCGCTCACCTTCCCTTCCTCGAGGAGAACAGGATGCGATCGACCTGCTCGGGCGGCTTGCCGCGCGGAATCGTGCCGAGGAGGCCTCCGCGCAGCCGGCTCGGCGACTCGGAGACCTCGGCGGCCACCGCCGCGAAGTCCTCTCCGGCGAGCAACCGTCGGCGGGCCTCCTGGAGCTCGAGGCGGGCGCGGTCCGGGTCGTCCTCCGACGAGCGCCGAAAGATGAACCGGACGGTGCGGCGCTCGGGCTTGTCGAGCTCGTCCCGATGCTCCTCGAGATAGCCCTCGACCAGATCCGCCGGGATCTCGATGGAACGGGCAACGTCGGCGCGCAAGAGGACTGCCAGGCGTTCGTCGACGGCCCGTCGAACGCGGATGCGGACCGCGGGTTCCTCGTCCAGGCCGGCGTCGATCGCCTCCCCGGCCAGGGTCCGCATCACGACGTGTCGCTCGAGGGCATCGAGGCCGAGCCAGTGGCCGTCTCGACCCTGGGCGTTGAGGAAGCTCCGCCAAGTGTCGAGGTCGCTCTGGCGGACTTCGCCGCCGGCGAACGTGGCCAGCAGAGGGTCGCGTTCTTCCCGTGGCGGCGAGCAGGCCGTGAGGACGAGCGTGGTGCCCAGCAAGGCCCCCACGCGCAGCAGGGTTCGGCCGCTCATCGCCGCGGGAGTGTACCCGAGCGCGGGCTACTTCGGCAGCTGGGAATGACGGCGCGATCACCGGGCCGCGAAGGCCAGGTCGAGCAGCGTCGCCTGCTCCATCTTGTGGGCCTTGGCCGACCCGGTGGCCGGGCTCGCCGACGCGGAGCGCTTGACGGTGCGCACGTGCCGGCCCCTGGCGAGGGGCTCGATCCGCGGCACGACGAAGAAGAGAGCGCCCATGTTGGCGGGCTCCTCCTGGACCCAGAGGATGTCGCGCGCATCCCGAAAGCGATCGAGCTCCGCCGCCAGCTCGCGGTCGGGGAACGGGTAGAGCTGCTCCAGACCGACAACGGCCACGTGATCGGCTCCTCGGTCGTCGCGTTCGGCGCGCAGCTCGTGGAGGATCTTCCCCGTGGCGATCAGGATCCGCTCGGCTTTCTCGACCCGGCGCTCGGGCATCACCTCGAGGAACCTGTCGCGCGAGAAGGAGTCGCGGGGGGAGGCGGCGCTCGGGTGGCGCAGCATGCTCTTCGGAGTGAAGACGATGAGCGGTTTGCGCCAGCGCCGGAGCGCCTGGCGGCGGAGAAGGTGGAAGTGCTGCGCGGCGGTCGAAGGTTGCGCCACCTGGATCGCGTCCTCCGCCGCCAGCTGCAGGAAGCGTTCGATGCGAGCGCTCGAGTGCTCCGGTCCCTGGCCCTCGAAACCGTGCGGCAGGAGCACGAAGAGACCCGAGAGCAGCCCCCACTTGTCCTCGCCGGCGGTGACGAACTGGTCGAAGATCACCTGCGCGCCGTTGGCGAAGTCGCCGAACTGGGCCTCCCAGCCCACGAGCGCCTCGGGGTAGTCGCGCGAGAATCCGTACTCGAAACCCAGCACCGCGGCCTCGGAGAGCACCGAGTCGTAGATCTCGAAGCGCGAGCCCTCGGCCGCGAGCTGCGCGATCGGCGAGTGCTCCGCCCCGGTCTCGACGTCGATCCAGATCGAGTGGCGGTGGTTGAAGGTGCCGCGGCGGGTGTCCTGACCGGACAGACGCACCGGGATGCCCCCCTCGACGAGCGAGGCGTAGGCGAGGAGCTCGGCCATGCCGTAGTCGACGTCCCTCTCGCCGGCGGCCATCTCGCGGCGTTGGTCCAGGAGCTTGGCGACCTTGTCGTGGATGTGGAACCCCTCCGGGATCCGGGTGAGCGCCGCGCCCAGACGCTCGACGTTCTCGGCCGAGAGGCCTGTCTCGACGTCGTGCTCGCGGTCGCGCCGGCCACCGAGAAACGGGTCCCAGTAGGCGGGGAGCGTGCGCAGCCGTGGGATCTCGGTGAGCTTCGCGGCGCGATCCTTGGCCTCCGTGAGCTCGTTGCGGATCTCCTTGGCCATCGCCTCGGCCCGTTCACGATCGGCCCCGATGCGCTGGCAGTAGTCTTCCCACAGCGGTGGCCGGGCCTTGATCTCGGCGTAGAGCCGCGGCTGCGTGATGGTCGGATCGTCGACCTCGCTGTGCCCGTGCCGGCGGTAACCGATGAGGTCGACCACTACGTCGCTCTCGAAGGCGTAGCGGTAGGCCATGGCCAGGCGCGCGGCGCGCACCACGGCGTCGGGGTCCTCGCCGTTGACGTGGAAGATCGGGATCGGCAAGCGCTTGGCCACGTCGGAGGCGAAGCGGCTCGAGTGCAGGGCCCTCGGCTCGGCGGTGAATCCGATCAGGTTGTTGACCACCACGTGGACCGTGCCGCCGACCGAGAAGCCGCGGACCGACTCGAGGTTCAGGACCTCGGCGACGATCCCCTGGCCTGCGAACGCCGCGTCGCCGTGCATGACGATCGGCACCACCTTCTTCCAGGCGTCGTCGCCCCCGAGGCGCGTCTGTTTGGCGCGCACGCGGCCGGCGACCACCGGGTCCACCGCCTCGAGGTGGCTGGGATTGGAGGCGAGGTGGATCGAGATGTCGCGGCCGTCGCGGCTGGTGAAGGTCCCGGTCGCACCGAGGTGGTACTTGACGTCACCGGCGCCCATGACACTGCGCGGATCCACGTCCTCGAAGCCGGCGAAGAGCTCGACCGGGTCGCGGCCGACGACGTGGGCCATCACGTTCAGGCGGCCGCGGTGGCTCATCGCCAGGACCGCCTGGCGGACGGGCTCGGCGGCCGCGGTCTCGAGCATCTCGGTCAGCAGCGGAATGAGGGCCTCGATGCCCTCGATCGAGAATCGCTTGTTGCCGATGTAGCCCGATTGGAGGAGCTGCTCGAAGGTCGCGGCCCGGATCAGCTGATCGACGACGGCCTTCCGCTCCACGGGCTCGGGCTCGGCCTCCATGCGCGCAGCCACCCACTCGCGACGCTCGGGGTCGGGCATGTGCATGAACTCGACGGCGAGCGTGCCGCAGTAGGTGGTGAAGGCCCGCTCCGCGTCCTCGCCGGAGCGGTCGAGCTCGGGATGCTCGATCGGCTCGAGGCGGCCCAGCCAATCGAGGTCGGCGGCGAGGTAGCCCCAGCGGCGGTAGGCGTTCCAGGTCTCTTCGTCGCGTGTCGTCGGGCGTTCGCGGGGAGACTCGGTCATCGTTCGGAGCATATCTCCCGGTCTGGCCGGGAACCGGCGACGGTACAATCCCGGTCTCATGCGCATCCGATTCTCACGTCGTGCCGCCGTGGTCCTCCTCCTCCTCATCTTCGTTGTCGGTGCCGGCGGCCTTGCCGGACAGCAGAGCGCGGCGCCGGGACCGGACGCGCTCGAGCCGGCGGGCACCGGGGGGCTGGCCACGGTCGATCGCGCCCTGGCGAAGCTCTCGACCCATCGGCGGTTGCTCGTCATCGGCGCGCACCCGGACGACGAGGACACGACGCTCCTGGCCTGGGTTTCGCGGGAGTTGGGAGGCGAGGCGGCCTACCTGGCGCTGACCCGGGGCGAGGGCGGGCAGGACCTGATCGGGCCCGAGCTCGGGACGGCGCTCGGACTGCTGCGCAGCGAGGAGCTCCTGGCGGCGCGGCGGGTGGACGGCGCGCGCCAGTACTTCACCCGAGCGGTCGACTTCGGCTACACGCGCTCGCTGACCGAGTCGCTCGGCCGCTGGCCGCGGGAGGACCTCCTCCTCGACGCCGTGCGCATCCTGCGCCGCTTCAAGCCGCAGGTGATCGTCTCGGTCTTCCCGGACGACGGGCGCGGCGGGCACGGCCAGCACCAGGCGGCCGGCTACATCGCGCACGACCTGTGGCGGGTGACCACCGAGAGCGAGAACGACCTCTTCCCCCAGCTGGAGGACGAGCACCTGCCTCGATGGCGACCGCAGGCGCTGTACCGCGAGGCCTGGTGGGCCCGGGAAGAGGCGACTCTCGAGCTCGACCTGACCGGCGTGGAGCCGTTCTCCGGCCGCTCGGTCCGTCAGATCGCGGCGGCCAGTCGCAGCCGCCACCGCTCCCAGGACATGGGCCGAGCCGAGCCGCTGGGGTCTGCGGAGTGGCCGCTGGTCTGGGAGGGAGGCGGCGCCGGGGTGGAATCGAAGGACCCCTTCGACGGCATCGACACACGGTTGGCGGCCCTCGCGGACCCGCTCCCGGAGGGTCCCCGGCGCGAGGAGGTGCAAGGTCTCCTGAATGCCGTCGAGGAGAGCGCCAAGGCGACCCGGGCGGAGCTCTCCGCCGCCCACCTCGAGGCGGCGGCCGCGCCGCTCGCCGAGATCGTCGCCCGCCTCCGTGAGGCGCTGCAGCTGGTGCGCGGCGGTGACGGCTCGGACGCCGGGACGGTCGTCGGAGAGCTCCTGGAGGAGAAGCTCCGGGTCGCGGAGAGCGGACTCCTCGCGGCGGCGGGCGTGGCCTTCGACGCGCGGGCCGATCGCGAGGAGGTTCTGGCCGAACGCCCGTTGGCGGTGACGCTCGAGCTCTGGAACGCGGGTGCCGCGCCGGTCGGCGTCGAGTCGGTGCGCCTGGAAGGGAATGCGGCGTGGAAGCCTCCGGCGGTGGAGGTCGAGAGCCCGGAGCTCGCGCCCGGCGAGCTCGGCAGCTGGGAGGCGAGCTGGACCCCCGGCGCGGTGCCCGTGACCCTCCCCTACTTCCTCGTGCGGCCGCAGGTCGGCGACCTCTACGACTGGAGCGACGCGCCGGAGGAGGCCCGGGGCGAGCCCTTCGCCCGGGCCCCGCTGTTTGCCGTCGCGGACCTCATCATCTCCGGGACGCCGGTCACGGCCCGGCGCCAGGTGGTGCACGTCGCGATCGATCAGGCCAGCGGTGAGGTGCGCCGTCCGCTTCGCGTGGTGCCGCAGATCGAGCTGCGGATGACGCCCGACCTGGTCCTTTGGCCGCTCTCCGACGAGCGTCCACGGCGGGTCACGGCCGAGGTGGTCTCGCACCTCGACGAGCCGGTGAGCGGAAAGCTGGCGCTCTCCTTCGCCGGCCAGACGGTGCTGCCGACCGAGCCGGTGCCCATCGACATCGCCGAGCCGGGGGGCACCGTGGAGGTGTCGGTCGAGCTGCCTCCGCCCGGTCCGCTCTCCGGCCAGTTCCGGCTCGTCGGGCGGGTCGACCTGGAGGGGCGCCGGAGCTTCGGGAGGAGCCTGCCGCTGGTCGACTACCCGCACATCCGGCCGCGCGCCCGACCGGTCGCGGCGGAGACGACGGTCCGCCTGCTGGACGTGGTGCTGCCGGATCTCTCGGCGGTCGGCTATGTCCGGGGAGCGTCCGACCGGGTCCCGGAGGTGCTGGCCGAGCTCGGCGTACCCGTCGAGGTCCTTCCACCCGGCGGGCTCGCCACGGCCGATCTCTCCCGCTTCGACGTCGTGGTGGTGGGGAGTCGCGCCTACGAGGTCGAGCCGGAGCTCGGAAAGGCGACGCACCGGCTGCTCGAGTGGGTCGAGAAGGGCGGCACCCTCATCGTGCAGTACCAGCAGTACCAGTACGTCGACGGCGGCTTCGCGCCGGGCGGCATCACCATCGCCCGGCCGCACGGACGGGTGACGGACGAGTCGTCGCCGGTCCGGGTGCTGGACCCCGAGAACCCGGTTCTCACCCGGCCCAACCGTATCGGGCCGGACGACTGGCGCGACTGGGTGCAGGAGCGCGGGCTCTACTTCGCCGACACCTGGGAGGAGCCCTTCGTACCGCTGCTGGCCCTGAAGGATCCCGAAGAGGAGACCGAGCAGCGCGGGGGGCTCCTGCTGGCCCACATGGGCGAGGGGACCTACGTCTACACCGGGCTGGCGTTCTTCCGGCAGCTGCCGGCGGGGGTGCCGGGCGCGGTACGCCTCTTCGCCAACCTGCTGGCCCTGGGGAGCCACCCGTGAGCCGGAAAACGAGGGACAGGTTCTCTTTTCTCCGGGCACCCGGCCGCCGCCGGAAGACTCGGGCGACCGAGAAAAGAGAACCTGTCCCTCTTTTTCTCCTCGGGCTGGCCTTGATGGTGGGGTGCGCCGACGGGCGCACGCCGCTGGTGCTCTACTCGCCGCACGGACGGGACCTGCTCGAGCTGGTGGAGACGACGTACGAGGCCGAGCACCCGGAGGTCGACGTGCGCTGGCTCGACATGGGGTCGCAGGAGGTCTACGACCGAGTGCGCTCCGAGCAGGCGAACCCGCAGGCGGACGTCTGGTTCGGCGGGCCGGACACGATCTTCGCCCGTGGCGCGGCGGACGGCCTGCTCGCGGCCTACCGCCCGGCGTGGGCGGCCAGCGTCCCGCCGGCGAGCCGCGACGCGGACGACCTCTACTTCGGCCTCTACCGCGCCGTGCCGCTGCTGATCTACAACAGCTCCGCGGTCTCGGAGGAGGACGCACCCCACGACTGGGACGACCTGCTCGATCCGCGTTGGGCGGATCGCATCGTGATCCGCGATCCCCTGGCCAGCGGCACCATGCGCACGGCCTTCGGCATGGTCCTGGCTCGCTCGGTGCAGGAGACCGGCAACGCCGAGGAGGGCTTCGACTGGCTGCGGCGGCTCGACGCGCAGACCAAGGAGTACGTCGTCAACCCGGCGCTTCTGTTCGAGAAGCTGGTGCGCCAGGAGGGGGTGGTCTCGATCTGGGAGCTCACCGACATGCTCTTCCAGCGGGCACGCGGCGTGCCTCTGGCGTATCACTTCCCCACCAGCGGGACGCCGGTGATCGACGATTCGATCGGGCTCGTGGCGGGCGCGCGTCACGGGGAGGAGGCACGCGCCTTCATCGACTGGATCGGCGACGCGGACGCCTTGCTGCTGACCGCCCGCGAGGCCTATCGGCTGCCGGCGCGCACCGACCTGCCGGCGGAGGAGCTTCCGGAATGGGCGCGGACGGCGCTCGAGCAGATCGTCGTGGCAGACGTCGACTGGGCTCTCATCGCCGAGCACGGCGCCGAGTGGATGGCGCGGTGGGATCGCGAGATCCGGAGCCGGGGTTGACGGTCGCCGAGCGCTCCGATGCCTTCCTCCGGCTCGACCGTCTCTCCAAGAGCTTCGACGGGACGAGCGTTCTCTCCTCGATCGACCTGGCGGCGGCGGAAGGTGAGACCCTCGTGCTCCTCGGCCGCTCGGGGAGCGGCAAGACCACGCTGCTGCGACTGATCGCCGGCTTCGAGTCGCCCGACTCCGGACGGATCGTCGTCGGCGGCCAGGACGTCACGGCCCTCCCGCCGGCCAAGCGACGGTTCGGCATGGTCTTCCAGCACTACGCGCTCTTCCCCCACTTGAGCGTGGCCGAGAACGTCGCCTTCGGGCTCGCCGGATCGGGGCGCAGCGCCGTCGAGGCGGAGGAGAGGGTGCAGGACATGCTCGCGGCGGTGGAGCTTCCGGGCCTCGGCGGCCGGCGCATCGATCGGATCTCGGGCGGCCAACAGCAGCGCGTGGCGCTCGCCCGCGCTCTGGCCCCGGGGCCGCGCGTGCTGCTGCTCGACGAGCCGCTCTCGAACCTCGATCCCGCCCTGCGCGAGCGCACCCGACGCCAGCTCCGGGAGATCCTGAGCGGAATCGGCGTCACCTCGGTGTGGGTGACGCACGAGCAGCAGGAAGCCTTCGAGGTGGGAGACCGCGTTGCCCTGCTCGAGGGAGGGCGACTCGCCCAGATCGGAGCGCCGCACGAGCTGTACCGGCAGCCGGCAGACCCCTTCGTGGCCGCCTTCGTCGGGCGCGCGAGCTGGCTCGAAGGGCGACTCGGTGAGGGAAACCGATTGGTGCTGGCGACCGGCGAGCTCGACTGGCCGCTCGAGCCGGCGGGCGGCGAGGGCGCCGGCGAACCCGTCCGCGTCCTGGTGCGTCCCGAGCACCTGACCTTCGGGAGGGCGCTCGGTCCGGGGCGGGCGGAGGCCGGAGGCGGGTCCGTCCGGCGGCTTGGAGGCACCGTGGCCGACGTGCGTTTCGCGGGGGCGGACACCTTCTACCTCGTCGACCTGACGGACGGCGGTCGGGTCGAAGTGGCCGGTCGCTACGGCCAGGCGGCGGTGGGCGAGTCCGTCCTCGTCGGGCTGGCGCCGGACGCACCACCGTTGCCGGCCTTCTCGGCGGTGGCCGGTACCTCGGAATCCGAAGCGTGAGCGGTCTCGGCGGACGGCGCGGAGCCCGGTGCGAAGGAGTCGCATGAACCGCAGGGCCTTCGGTTGGGGGCTGGCCGCGTTGCTGACCTGGATCGTCGGCTATCCCCTGCTCGTCACCTTGCTCGAAGCCTTCGGGCTGCCGGGCGCGCCGACGCTCGAGCCCGTGCGAGCGTTCGCGGCGCGGCCGGACGAGTGGCTGGCGCTGTGGCGCAGCGTCTGGATCTCTCTCGGGTCGGTGGTGCTGGCCGCGCTGGTGGGAGTGCCGCTCGGCTTCCTCTTCGAGCGCTCCGACTTCCCGGGCCGGCGCGTGCTGGGGACGCTGGTCATCCTGCCGGTCGCGCTGCCGCCGCTGGTGGGCGTCATCGCCTTCCTCTTCCTCTACGGCGAGAGCGGGCTGCTCACCCGCACGGTTCAGGGTCTCCTCGGGCTCGAGGACGCGCCGTGGCGCTTGGTCGGTCCGGGCGCGATCCTCCTCGTCCACGCCTACTCGATGTACGTCTACTTCTACCTCTTCACCCGCGCTGCGCTGGCGCGGCTCGACGCGGCGGTGCTCGAGGTGGCCGCGTCGCTGGGAGCCGGAAGAGCGCGCACGCTCCGGCGGGTCGTCCTGCCGCTGCTGACGCCGGCCCTTCTCGGCGCGGCCCTCCTGACCTTCATGACCGCCCTCGGCTCCTTCTCGGCACCCTACCTCTTCGGCGGCGGCTTCCGCGTTCTCCCGACCCAGATCGTGGCCTCGAAGCTCAACGGGGAGCTGGCGATGGCTCGGGTCGAGACGGTCGCCCTGGCCCTGGTCGCGCTGGCCGGCCTCGTGGCGCTGCGCCGGCTCGACCCGCAACAGCGACTGGTGGCCGGCGGCACCCGTGGCGCGGCGCCCGCCCGGCACCGGCCGGCCTCCCGGACGGTCCGCGCCGCGGCGGCAGCGGCCGGCTGGATGCTCGCCCTCTTCCTGCTCCTGCCGCACGCGACCCTGCTGCTGATCTCCTTCGTGCCGCCGGCGACGTGGACCACCCAGCTCCTGCCGCCCGTGCTCGGCACCGGCAACTGGGCCGAGCTCGTCGGCCGGACCGAGCGGCTGCGTCCGGTCGTCAACTCGCTCTGGATGGCATTCGCCGCCACCGGGGCCGCCGTGGCGCTCGGCTTCGCGGCGGCACGGCTCGCCTCGCGGTTGCGTGGCAGGCTGGGCGCCGCACTCGAAGCACTCCTGGCGCTGCCCTGGGCGATCCCGGGGACGGTCTTCGCCGTGGCGCTGGCGACGGCGTTCTCGGTCGACGCACCGGCGTTGGGCCGGTTCGTCCTCGTCGGCACACCGTGGATCCTGCCGCTGGCCTACCTCGTGCGCAGCCTTCCGGTCACCGGCCGCGGCGCGCTGGCCGGCATGCGACAGCTCGACGGCTCGCTCGAGGAGGCGGCGGCCTCGCTCGGCGCCTCGTCCTGGCGCACGCTGCGGCGGGTGACTCTGCCCCGTCTGCGCCCGGCACTGCTGGCCGGAGCGAGCCTCGCCTTCATCACCGCGCTCGGCGACTTCGTAACCTCGATCGTTCTCTACACGTATGAGACCCGCCCCGTTTCGATCGAGATCCTCTCCAGCTTGCGGCTGCAGGACACCGGGGTGGCGGCCGTCTACGGAGTTCTGCTCATGCTGATCAGCGCCATCGTCTTCCTCGCCTGGGGCCGGGAGGACGCGTCGGCCTGATGCGCGGTCGCGACTTCGTGAAGCGCCTGGGGGCCCTGGCGGCGACGGTGTTCGTCGACATGCTGGGGCTGTTCATCGTCCTGCCGCTGCTGCCCAACTACGCCGAGCGCGTGGGCAGCGAGGCGGCGACGACGGTCGGGGCCCTGGTCTCGACCTTCGCCTTCGCGGCGCTCACCACCGCGCCGATCTGGGGCAAGCTCTCCGATCGCTACGGCCGGCGTCCGATGATCCTCGGCGGCTTGACGTTGGCCGCGGTGGCCTTCGTGCTCATGGAGCACGCCACCGTTCTGTGGGTGCTCTTCCTGTCGCGGCTCTTCCAAGGGGCCGGCTCGGGGACGACCGGGGTCGTGCAGGCCTACCTGTCGGACTCCGTCGACCCGGAGCACCGAGCCCAGGCGCTCGGATGGATCACGGCGGCCACCAGCGCCGGAGTGGCGCTCGGAGGAGCGGTCGGCTCCCTCGCGGTGGCGGTCGACATCCCGCCCGGCTATCTGGCGGCGAGCCTCTGCGTCCTCAACCTGCTCTTCGCCTGGCGCTGGCTGCCGGAGCCGGTGCGCGACCCGGAGCCTCCGGGGGAGGTCGTGGATCGCTCGACCCTCAAGGTCTTCCTGGAGGTCGTCCGTCACCCGACCGGCTCGATCGGGGCGCTGGTCTGGATCTACACGGCGGGGATGATGGCCCTGATGGCGATGAGCGGCATGCTGTCGCTCTACCTGCAGCGCAGCTTCGGGCTCTCCGGCTCGCAGGTCGGCTGGGCCTACTTCTACGTCGGCTCGATCTCGATGGTCGTCCGGGCCCTGCTGCTGGGAGCCGTGGTGCGCCGACTCGGGGAGGTTCGCACTCTGCGCACCGGGCTCGCCCTGATGGTCGTCGGCCTCACTCTTCTGCCGCTCGCGCCCACGGTCTGGGCCTTCGCCCTGCCGGTGGCATTGATGCCGATCGGCACCGCCTTTCTCTTCCCGGCGACGACCTCGCTGGTGGCGGGCCGCGGAGGGCGCGGCCGCACCGGCACGGTGCTCGGGGTGCAGCAGGCGATCGGCGGTGTCGCCCGCATGCTCGGCCCTCTCCTGGCCGGCCTCGCCTTCCAGCATCTCGGCTCCGGCAGCCCCTTCTGGCTCGCCGCCGGCCTGATCGCCGTGACGCTGCTCTTCTCCTCCGTCGTCCGGGACGACGAGAAGGCTCCCGTGGCGGCGGCGGTGATCCCGACCGAGCCGTCGTAGGCCCTACCGGGACTTCGAGCGGATGAAGTCGAGGCAGGCCCAGAGGATCTCGAGCTGCTCGCGGCCGTGGGGGACGGTGAGGCCGGCCCAGACGTCGCGGGTGGCGGTGAGCAGGTCGGTCCAGTCGACCTCGACCTTCTTGTCCATCAGGCGGCGCACGGCGGCGAAGAGGTCGGAGACGGTCCACAGCGACGGCTGCTTGCCGCGCAGGGCGCGCCAGGCCTCGCGCAGGGCGCCGAGACGGCGGCGTGAGAGCTCCTGGTCGCGATAGGCGACGCGCAGTCGGCCCACCGTGGGCAGGCTCTCGAACACCGAGTCGTCGGGCGCCGCGATGGCGGTCAGGACCTGCCAGTGCTGCGGCAGGAGCTCCTCCTTCTTGATCTGCATCCCCAGGGCGTCCCACTTCGCCAGCGGGACGTTGAAGAGCTCGCCGAGCTTCGGGCAGTCGGCGCCCTCGACCCAGGCGGCGATCTCCTCCGGGCTCGGCAGATCCCGCGGCGCCTTCTTCGGCGGCGGAGCCTTGGGGACCTTCTTGACCGGCTGCGCGGTGACGGCGGGCTCGCTGGACGCCGCCTCCTTCGGGGTCTCCTCCGATGCCTCGGGGGAGGCCCCTTCCGGGGACTCGGCGGCGGACTCGGCGGTGTTCGGGCCTTCCTGAGCGTCGCTCATCGCGGGGGCATGTTAAAGGCCGGGCCGGTCAAATGAAAGCGCCCGGGAAAGGCGCTCCCGGGCGTCACGATCGTTGGTGCCGAAGGCCGGACTCGAACCGGCACGGGTTGCCCCACACGCCCCTCAAGCGTGCGCGTCTACCAATTCCGCCACTTCGGCTCTGGTTCCCTCCACCCCGACGCGGCCGCCCACACTATCAGTTGGACGCGCCGCCCGGCTCGTCGGCCGTCTGGCCCTCGCCTTCGTCGGCTCCGTCGGTGGTCTCCTCGGTGGGCTCGCCGGCCGGGGCGTTCTGTTCCGGTGCGGCCGGCGTCTCCGCCGCCGCGCCGTCGTCCATCGGGATCTGCTCCTGCTCGTCGGCCGGCTCCTGGATCGGCGAGGGTGCCCCCGGCAGGCCCTGCAGCACGGGATCGCTGCCGCCGGTGCGGATGAAGCCGATCGCCATGGTGGTGAAGATGAAGGCGACGAAGGAGCCGACGGTCAGCTTGTGGAGCAGCGTCGTGGCGCCGCGGGCGCCGAAGGCGGCCTGGGTGCCGCCGCCGCCGAAGACGGAGAGGTCCGCCCCCTTCCCCTGCTGCAGGAGCACCACGAGGATGAGGAAGAGGCAGACGACGATGTGGATGATGGTCAGCAGGACGAGCACTGGGTGGGACCTCCGGGCTGGACTTCCAAGACTGAAGCGACCCCGGCCGAACGAGCGTCCGGCCTCAGGAAGAGCCGCAAACGCGAATGATAGCGAGGAAACTCTCCGCGTCAAGGCTGGCGCCCCCGACGAGGAAGCCGTCGAGGTCCGGCCGCGCGGCCAGCTCGGCGGCATTGGCGGGCTTGACCGAGCCGCCGTAGAGGATCCGGCAGGCGGCGGCCGTCTCCTCACCGCGCAGATCGCCGAGGGCCGCGCGCAGGAAGGCGTGAGCCTCCTGGGCCGTCTCCGGCGTCGCGGTCTCTCCGGTGCCGATCGCCCAGACCGGCTCGTAGGCGAGCTCGAAGCGGTCGACGCCGTCTGCCAAAGCCGCGGTGAGCTGCCGGGCGAGCACCTCCTCGGTGCGCCCCGCCGTCCGCTCCTGCTTCGTCTCGCCGACGCAGACGAGCGGCATCAGGCCGTGGCGTCGGGCGGCCAGCGCCTTGGCGCCGACCAGCTCGTCGCTCTCGCCGTGATCGTGGCGCCGTTCGCTGTGCCCGCAGAGCACCCAACGGCAACCGACGGCGGCCAGCTGGCCGCCGGAGACGTCCCCCGTGTGGGCGCCGGAGTCGGCGGTGTGGAGGTCCTGCCCGCCGCAGGCGACCGGGCTGCCGGCCAGGGCCGCCGCCACGGCGGGCAGCAGCGGGAAGGAGGGGAAGAGCACGACCTCGGGGCCGGCGTCCGCCACGGCAGGCCCGAAGACGCGGCAGTAGCCGGTCGCCTCCTCGGGCAGCAAGTGCATCTTCCAGTTGCCTCCGACGAGCGGTCTGCGGGCGGCGTTCACGAGGCCTTCTCCAGGGCGACCACCCCGGGCAGCGGCTTGCCCGCCAGGAGCTCGAGGGAGGCCCCGCCGCCGGTCGAGACGTGCGAGATCGACCCCTCGACGCCGGCGCGGTGAATGGCGGCGACCGTCTCGCCGCCGCCGACGACCGTGTAGCCGGGGCACGTCGCCACGGCCTCGGCGACCGCCATGGTGCCGGCGTCGAAGGGCGGCTTCTCGAAGACGCCCATCGGGCCGTTCCAGAGGACCGTTCCCGCCTGCGACAGGGCCACCCGCACCCTCTCTCCGAAGGCCGGCCCGACGTCCACGGCCATGGTGCCCTCCGGGATCCGGTCGACGGCCACGGTCTCCACCCGCCGCGGCTGCGCCAGGTCGTCGGTCACCACCACCTGGTGCGGCAGCAGGATCTCGAGACCCCGCTCCTCGGCCGTGCGCAGGATGCCGGCCGCCATCTCGACCCGATCCGCTTCGACCAGGGAGCGGGCCATGTCGTAGCCCAGCGCCGCCAGGAACGTGTTGGCCATGCCGCCGCCCAGCACCAGCAGGTCGAGCCGCGGCAGGAGGTTTTCCAGCGTGTCGGCCTTGCCCTCGATCTTGGCGCCGCCGACCACGGCCGCGAACGGGCGGCCGGGCTCGGCGAGCAGCCGACCCAGCGCTTCGACCTCGCGCACCATCAGCCTGCCCGCCGCCTTGCGCGCGAGGCGTTCGGGCACGCCGACCACCGAGGCGTGGGCGCGGTGGGCGGTGCCGAAGGCGTCATCGACGTAGGCGTCCGCCAGGGCGGCCAGGGCGTCGGCGAACGACGGGTCGTTCGATTTCTCACCGGGGTGGAAGCGAAGGTTCTCGAGCACGCAGGCCTGGCCCGGAGCCAGCGCCTCGACCGTCTCGCGGGCGATCTCGCCGACGCAGTCCTCGGCGAAGGCCACGGGCGCGCCGAGGAGCCGTCCGAGCTCCTCGGCCACCGGTCGCAGGCTGTAGGCGGGATCCGGCGCCCCCTTGGGCCGGCCGCAGTGGGAGACCAGGGCGAGGCGGGCTCCCGCCGCCAGCAGCTCCTCCAGGGTCGGCAGGGCCGCCTCGAGGCGCGCCGTGTCCGCTACCCGCCCGTCCTCGAGGGGGACGTTGAAGTCGACCCGCACCAGCACCCGTTGGCCGGACATCGAGTCGAGGTCGAGATCGTCGAGGGTGTAGAGAGCGTTCACGAGGTCCTCCGGAGAGCGGGAGTCATCGCGATCCGGCCAGGGTCAACAGGTCGGCCAGGCGGCTCGCGTGCCCCCATTCGTTGTCGTACCAGGCGACGACGCGCAGGAGGCGTCCGGCGCTTCGGGTGAGCGGCAAGTCGACGATCGCCGACTCGGGGCGTCCGAGAAAGTCGCTCGAGACCAACGGCTCGTCGCTCACCGCCAGGACGCCTGCGAGCTCGCCCGAAGCCGATTGGCGGAAGAGGTCGTTCACCGCGTCGACGTCCGCCGGCCGGCGCAGTTGGGCGACCAGGTCGATGAGCGAGACGTTCGGCGTCGGCACGCGCACGGCGAAGCCTTCCATGCGGCCGGCGAGCTCCGGCAGCACCCGCTCGAGCGCCGCCACGGCGCTGGTCGTCGTCGGGATCATGTTGAGCGCCGCGGCCCGGGCCCGCCGCGGGTCCGGATGCGGCGCGCCGAGCAGGCGCTGGTCGTTGTTGTAGCTGTGCACGGTGTCGAGCATGGCGTTCTCGATGCCGAAGGCGCGGTCGAGGAGCCGAGCGATCGGCGCCAGGCAGTTCGTCGTGCACGAAGCGCCGGAGAGGAGCCGGTGGCGCGCCGGATCGTAGGCCGCGTCGTTGACCCCCATGCAGACGGTGAGGTCGACGTCCTCGGCGTTGGCCGAGACGATGACGCGCTCGACGCCCTCCTGCAGGTGCTGCTCGGCGCACTCGCGCGTCTTGCACTGGCCGGTGGCGTCGACGACGAGCCGCGCTCCCGTCCCGCTCCAGGGGATCGTCGCCGGCTCCTTTTCCTGGAAAGCCGCCACCTCGCGGCCGTCGATGACCAGCCGGTCCTCGCGCCAGGTCACGGTGCCGGGGTAGGGGCCGTGCAGGCTGTCGCGTGCCAGCAACCGGGCCAGCTGTTCGGCGGAGCCGAGATCGTTGACGGCGACGAGAGAGAGCTCCGGCCGCTCCCGGGCGATCCTCGCCAGCGCCCGGCCGATGCGGCCGAGCCCGTTGATGGCGAACGGGATCGGCATGGCTTGGGACTCGAGTCGTGAGTCGCGGCGTCCGGCTCGACGCCGCGAGGCAGTCTAGCAAGAGCTCGATGGTGCCGGATCCCGTCACGGGGTAGCCTCGCCCCGTCATGCCGGCAGAGGGACGCGGACGCACGGGCCCGCCCGCTCCCGAGGTTCCGCTGCGCACGGTCGTGCGCGACGGTCTCGGCGCCGGGCTCCTCCTGGCCCTGCTCCTCTACGCCCCGGTGCTCGCCGGCAAGGTGCCGTTGGCGGCGGAGATCGTCTCGGGCTTCGCCGCCTGGCGCGACGTCGAGACGGTGCCGCGCGAGGCTCCTCCCCACGCGGAGCTCGGCGACACCGTCACCCAGTACTACCCGTGGACGGTCTTCACCGGTCGCGCCCTCCATGACCGGGACCTGCCGTTGTGGAATCCCCACAGCCTCCTGGGCTCGCCTTTTCTCGCCAACTCGCAGTCGGCGCTCCTCTACCCGCCGACCGTCCTGACGTACCTGCTGCCGGCCTCCTGGGCCTGGGGCCTGGATCTGGCTCTCAAGTGCGCGCTGGCGGTCCTCTTCGGAGCTCTCCTCGTGCGCGAGACCGCGGGGAGTCGGGCGGCGTGCGTCCTCGGCGGGGTGGGTTTCGCCCTCTGCGGGTTCATGGTCGGCTGGGAGCAGTGGCGTCAGACGGACTCGGCGCTCTGGCTGCCGCTGCTCGCCGCCTCGCTGCTCGCCCTGCACCGGCAACCGACGACCCGTCGCGTGGCCCTGACCGGGGCCGCCTTCGCCCTGCCGGTCCTGGCCGGACACCCCGAGATCGCCTTCTACGTCGTCTGCGGTGCGACGGCCCTCTGGCTCTGGTGGCTGCCGGCGAGCCCGCGACCGGTCCGCGCCGCGCTGCTCCTCGCCGCGGCCGCCCTCCTCGGGCTCGGCCTGGCGGCGGCCCAGTGGCTGCCGACCGTGGAGTGGATCGGCGGGCTGCTCCGCAGTCCGGCCCGGGTGCTCGGCTTCCATCTCCCCCCGGAGCAGCTGGTCGCCTGGCTGAGCCGCGACCTGCGCGGCAACCCGAACCCGGTGGGAGTCGAGGTGCCGCTCGGGGCGGCCTACGCGGGCATGGTGAGCCTCGTCTTGGCGCCTGCCGCCTTCCTCGGGCGCGCCCGGCACGCCCTCTTCCTCGCCCTCGGCCTGGCAGTGACCGTCGACGTCGCCTACGGCCTCGGCCCCTTCTACTCTCTCTCGCAGCGGCTCCCGCTGGTGCAGGCGATGCCGCACGAGCGCATCCTCGTCCTGGCGGACGTGGCGGTCGTGCTGTTGGGTTCCTTGGGACTGACGGCGCTCGCCGACGGGCGGATCGCGCGCCGCAGGCGTCTGACGGTCCTGGCCGCCGGGAGCTGCACCGTCGCGCTCGCGCTGTCGGTCGCCACCCGGTGGCACTCCGAGGCGGAAGCCCTGTCGGGACCGTGGGGCCTGGGCTCGTCGTGGCTGTTCTGGGCCCTGGCCACGGCGGCCGGTACGGTCCTCGTGCTCCGGCATCCATCGCCGGCGCCGAGCGGCCGGGTCGAGAGGGCCGCGCAGCCTCCTCGCGTCGGGTGGCCCGAGATCGCGACGGCCGCCGTCGTGGTGCTGGATCTGCTGTCCGCCTCGGGCCGCCTCGTCCCGTTCTTCGACCGCGAGGAGGTGTTCCCCCCCGCTCCGGTGCACGGCTATCTGGCCTCTCGGGACCCGCGCTACAGGGTCGTGGCCGTCGACTACGCGACGCCAGACAACTCGGAGATGGTCTTCGATCTGGCCACGCCCACAGGCTACGACTACGTGTCGCGCCGCGCCGCCGCCATGCTCCGGCCCTTCGTGATCCGCCACCGGGCAACGGGCGGCAGCTTCTCGGGTCGCAGGGTCGCCAGAGCCGATCTCGGGCGCCGTCTGAGCCTCCTGGGGGTGCGCTGGGTCCTCGTCGATCGGCGCAGCGCCGTGGTCGGCGCGATGCGGCGGTCGCCTCATCTGCAGAGGGTCTACGACGACGGTGCGGTCACCGTGTTCGAGAACGCCTCGGCCCTGCCCCGCGCCTTCCTCGTCCCCTTGGCCGGGGCGCGGGAGATGGGGGACGCGGAACAGCTCGAGAGGATCGGCGCCGCCGACTTTGTGCCCGACTGGGAAGTGCTCGTGCCCCCCGGAGCGCTCGAGCCGTGGCGCGGACACCGCGCGTTGCGTCGTCGCCCCCGGCCCCTGCCCCACCCGGAAGCGGCCATCGGCATCGATCGGGTGGCCGTCGAGACGGACGCCGGCGCGGCGGCCGCTCTCGTGGTGAGCCAGCTCTACGACGGCGGTTGGGAGGCGTCGGTGGACGGAGAGCCGGCGCCGCTCCTGCGCGTCGACTACGCCTTCCAGGGAGTGCTCCTTCCGCGCGGCCCGCACCGGGTGGAGCTCGTCTACCGACCGTTCAGCGTGCGCCTCGGCATGGTCGTCTCGGCGCTCTCACTCGTTCTCCTCGTCGTCCTCGTCGTGTATCCCCGTCGCGCTCCGTAGAATCGGACGACGATGGACGCGCGACCTCTGGTGCTGGGCATCGAGACCTCCTGCGACGACACCGCGGCGGCGGTGGTCGACGGGGAGGGGCGCGTGCTGGCCTCGGTGGTGTCGAGCCAGCTGGCGGCGCACCGTCCCTTCGGCGGCGTGGTGCCCGAGATCGCCTCCCGCGAGCACCTGACCAACTGGCCCCCGGTGGCGGCGGAGACGTTCGAGCGCGCCGGTGTCGCGACGGGCGACCTCGACGTGGTGGCGGCCACCCGCGGGCCCGGGCTCGTCGGCTGCCTGCTGGTGGGCCTCTCGCTCGGACGCTCGATGGCCTGGGCCCTGGGGAAGCCCTTCCTGGCCGTCCACCATCTCGAGGGGCACCTCTACTCGCCGTTCGTGACCACCGACGGTGCGCCGGCCACGCCGGTGCCCGAGCGCTTCACCGGCGTGGTCGTCTCCGGCGGCCACTCGAGCCTCTACCGGGTCGAGGAGGGGCGGGTCGAGACGCTCGCCGAGACCCGCGACGACGCGATGGGTGAGATCTTCGACAAGGTGGGCAAGCGCCTCGGGCTCCCCTACCCGCAGGGGCCGCGGGTCGACGAGCTGGCCGAGCGCGGCGACGCGGGGCGCTGCCCGCTGCCCGTGGCCCGCTGCAGCGACGGCTCGCTCGACTTCTCCTACTCGGGGCTGAAGAGCGCGGCGCTTCTCGCGATCGAGGCGTTGGAGCGCCGCGACGTTGCGACCGATCTCGCAGCCGGCGAGCCGGCTCCCGAGGTCCTCGATCTCCTCGCGGGCTTCCGGGCCGCCGCGGCGGGCCAGGTGCTCGATCGATTGCGCCGCCTGCACGCCGAAGAGCCGCTTTCGGTGCTCGCCGTTTCCGGCGGCGCCGCGGCGAACCGTCTCCTGCGCCGCGAGCTTGCAGCCTGGGCCGAGGTGGAGGGGATCGACCTGCGCCTGGTCCCCCTCTCGCTTTCCGGCGACAATGCGGCGATGATCGCGCACGCCGCCCTGCTGCAGCACCGCCGCGGCGAGCGCGACGATCCCCTGTCTGTGCAGGCGCTCAGCCGGCTGCCGATCTCCTGTTAGACATATCGATGCTGCGCAGGTATGCTTCGATGCATGAGGACCACTGTCCGCCTCCCCGACGAGCTCTTGAGGGACGCGAAGCGTCTCGCGCAGCAGAGCGACCGCACCCTCACGACGGTCATCGAGACGGCGCTGCGCCAGCTCCTCGACCAGGAGCGGCGAGCCCAGCGGCCGCGACCGCCCCTGCCGACGTTCAAGGGACGAGGCCTGCAGGCCGGAGTGGACCTCGACGACTCTGCCGCCCTGCTCGCCCTGATGGAGGCGGCGGACGACGATGAAGCTCCTTGACGTCAACGTCCTCGTGCGGGCCTTCCGCGAGGATGCTCCCGGGCACGGGACGACACACCGGTGGCTGCGGGCTCTGGTCGAGTCCGAGAATGGCTTCGGCATCGCGGACCTTGCCCTGTCCGGGTTCCTGCGGATCGTCACCCACCCGCGGATCTTCACGCCCCCGACTCCGCTGGACGAGGCTTTGGCGTTCGCCGAGGCCCTCCGGGCGCAACCGAACTGCGTGGTGATCGGCCCCGGTCGCCGGCACTGGTCGATTTTCGTCGGTCTGTGCCGGGAAGCGGAGGCGCGAGGCAATCTGGTTCCGGACGCATACCTCGCAGCGCTGGCCGTGGAGTCCGGGTGCGAATGGATCACGAACGACCGCGACTTCAGCCGTTTCTCCGCGCTCTCGTGGAGCACACCCGCCCCGGAGCCCACTGCTTGAAGCCCCACGAGCGCATCCGCAACTTCTCGATCGTCGCCCACATCGACCACGGGAAGTCGACGCTGGCCGACCGGATCCTGGAGCGCACCGGGGCCCTGTCGGGACGCGAGATGACCGCCCAGGTGCTCGATGACATGGACATCGAGCGCGAGCGCGGGATCACCATCAAGGCGCGGGCGGTGCGCCTCGACTACGAGGCGCCGGACGGCGAGACCTACGTCTTCAACCTGATCGACACGCCGGGACACGTCGACTTCAGCTACGAGGTCTCGCGCAGCCTCGCCGCCTGCGAGGGGGCTCTCCTGGTGGTCGACGCGGCCCAGGGCGTGGAGGCGCAGACGCTCGCCAACGCGTATCTCGCCGTCGACGCCAACCTGGAGCTGGTGCCGGTGATCAACAAGATCGACCTGCCGGCGGCCGACCCCGACCACGTCGCGGAGCAGATCGAGCAGGTGGTGGGCATCGACGCCTCCACGGCGCTGCGCGTCTCGGCGAAGAAGGGCGACGGAGTCGACGCGGTGCTGGAGCGAATCGTGGCGGCGATCCCGCCGCCCCAGGGCGATCCGGAGGCGCCGCTCAAGGCGCTCCTCTTCGACTCCTGGTACGACCCGTACCGCGGTGTCGCCTGCCTCGTGCGGGTGATCGACGGCGCGGTCGAGCCGGGCGATCGCATCCGGCTGATGGCCTCCGGACGCACCTACGACGTCGACGAGATCGGCACCTTCCGGCCCAAGGCGAGGCCGGTCGAGCGCCTCGGCGTGGGCGAGGTCGGCTACCTCTACGCCGGGATCAAGGACCTGATCCAGGCGCAGATCGGTGACACGGTGACGCACGATCGGCATCCCACCTCGAAGCCGTTCCCCGGCTTCCAGGAAGTGAAGCCGATGGTCTTCGCCGGCCTGTTCCCGGTCTCCTCCGAGGACTACGAGGACCTGCGCGACGCGGTCGAGAAGCTGAAGCTCAACGACGCCTCCTTCAGCTTCGAGCCGGAGAGCTCGACGGCGCTGGGTTTCGGGTTCCGCTGCGGCTTCCTCGGCCTGCTCCATCTCGAGATCATCCAGGCTCGGCTCGAGCGAGAGTTCGACCTCGACCTCATCACCACCGCGCCGGGCGTGCGCTACCGCGCCTACACGACCGACGGCGGCGTGACCGAGATCGCGATCCCGGCGCAGCTGCCCGACCCGGTGCGCCTCGACCGCATCGAGGAGCCCTACATCCTGGCGACGATCATCACGCGCGCGGATTTCGTGGGCGGCATCCTCGCCCTGGCCGAGGAGCGGCGCGGCGAGCAGCGGCGCCTCGAGTATCTGGCGAGCGATCGCGTCCTGATCGAGTACGACCTGCCGCTGGGCGAGGTCATCCACGACTTCTACGACCGATTGAAGTCGGCCTCGAAGGGCTACGCCTCCTTCGACTACCACGTCTCCGGCTACCGGCGCAGCGATCTCGTCAAGCTCGAGATCCTGGTCAACGGCGAGCCGGTCGACGCCTTCTCGATGATCGTCCACCGCGACAAGGCCCAGGCCCGTGGCCGGCAGCTGGTCGAGAAGCTCAAGGAGATCATCCCCCGTCAGCTCTTCGAGGTCGCCCTGCAGGCCGCGATCGGCAGCAAGATCATCGCCCGCGAGACCGTGCGCGCGATGCGCAAGAACGTCATCGCCAAGTGCTACGGTGGCGACATCACCCGCAAGCGCAAGCTCCTCGAAAAGCAGAAGGAAGGCAAGCGGCGGATGAAGCGCGTCGGCCGCGTCGACCTGCCCCCGGAGGCCTTCCTCGCCGTCCTGCGAGTGGACGAGTAGCTCCCCGAGATGTCGCTGGCTCGCAAGGTCGTTCCGCCCCTACTCGCCCTGGCGTTCGGCATCGCGCTGGGCGCGACGCTGCTCGAAGGGCTGGTGCGCTTGGCGGGTCATCGACGGCGCCATGTCTCCACGAAGATCGAAGCGCACTACACGGCGCCCTGGAGCCGTCCCGACTACCGCCCGATTCCGGAGCCCGGCTCCGGTCCGGTCTTCCGCATCGTGGTGGTGGGCGACTCCTTCACCTGGGGGGACGGGGTGCTCGCCGAGGACGCCTACCCGCACCGGCTCGAGCACCTTCTCTGGGCACGACACTTGCCGGTCCGGGTCGAGATGCACGTCATCTCGCGCCCCGGCTGGAGCTCGGCCGACGAGGCCAGCGCCCTGGCCGCGCGCTGGCCCGGCATCGAGCCCGACTTGTTGATCGTCGGCTACGTCCTCAACGACCCGCTGCCCCCGCCGGGGGCCGCCAACGAGGCGCTCCGCGAGCCGACTCGACGGCGCCGTCCAGCGCCGGGTCTCTCCATCTGGCTCTACCGGCACAGCTTCCTCTTCGACCTGGTCTGGGATCGTCTCGAGAACACCCGCCAACGCAACGCCTTCCGCGAGCACTACGAGACCCTCCACGATCCGGACGAGCCGGGCTGGAAGCGCGCCCGCTATGCCCTGCGGTCGATGCAGAAGCTGGCCGCCGCCGACAGCGTGCCCGCCGTGCTGGCGATCTTCCCGGTGTTCGATTTCGAGAACTGGGACGACTACGCCTACGCCGACATCCACCGCCTGGTCCGCCACGTCGGCAAGGGCATGGGCTACGAGGTTCTCGACCTCCTGCCGATCTACCGGGGGGTCGACGGCGTCCGGCTCCCCGTCGTGCCCTTCACCGATGCGCACCCGAACGAGCTGGCGCACCGGATGGCGGCGCAGGCGCTCGCGGACTTCATCATCGAAGAGAAGCTCGTTCCCACCGAGGCGCCGGAGGCGGTGGGGTCTGGAACCCCGTCCCCGGCGCAACCGTAGGTGACCGTATCCCCCTTGGACCGAATCCCCTCGGACCGAGAGACGAGACGAACGGAGGGAGGATCCATGCTGAAGCGCTGGAGTGCAATCTGGCTGGCCGCCGCGCTGCTGGCCGTCGGGCCGGCCCGGGCGAGCGACCCCGCGGCGGCTCGCGCCGCCATCATGGAGCGCGTCGATGCGCTCGCCGCCAACGCCGACGCTCAGAGCGAGAGCGAGCGTCTGGCGGAGTTTCTCGACATCTACTTCGACTGGGCGATGAACGAGTTCCCGGAGTTCGCCACCTACATCGGGCACGCCGGGGACCACGGCCGCTGGAGCGACGGCTCGCTCGAGGCGGTGCACCGCCGCGAGGCCGACACCGAGCGCGCCCTCGAGGTGTTTCGCGGCATCGACCGCAGCCGGCTCGAGGGTGAGGATCGCCTCAACTACGACCTGCTCCTCCAGCAGCTCGAGGACAGCGTGGCGGGAGCACGGTTCGACAACGAGTACCTGGTCCTGTCGCAGCTGGGCGGCGTGCACCAGAGCGTCTCGCAGATGGCCGCGATCATGCCGACGGCCGATGTCGAGGGCTACGAGGACCTCCTCTCGCGCCTGCGCGGGGTCGGCAAGCTCGTCGACGACGACATCGACCTCATGCGAATGGGTCTGGAGAAGGGCGTCACGCCGCCGCGGGTGACCCTGCGCGACGTTCCGCAGCAGGTCGAGAACCTGCTCGCCGAGAACCCGCTGGAGAGCCCGTTGCTGGCCAAGTTCACCCGCTTTCCGGCCTCGATCCCGGAGGCGGAGCAGCAGCGGCTGAAGGAGGAGGCGGTCGCCGCCTACGAAGAGGTGCTGGCGCCGGCCTACGGCAAGCTCCACACCTTCCTGGTCGACGAGTACTTGCCTGGAAGCCGGGAATCGATCGCCATGCGCGATCTGCCCGACGGCGAGGCCTGGTACGCCTACCTCGCCCAGCAGTACACGACCACGGAGCTCACGCCGCAGCAGATCCACGACCTCGGGCTCTCGGAGGTGAAGCGCATCCGCGCCGAGATGGACCGGGTGATCGCGGACTCCGGGTTCGAGGGCAGCTTCGAGGACTTCACGACCTTCCTGCGCACCGATCCGCAGTTCTACTTCGACACGCCGGAGGAGCTGCTGACCGCCTACCGCGACATCGCCAAGCGGGCGGACCCGGAGCTCATCAAGCTCTTCGGCACCCTGCCTCGGCTTCCCTACGGCGTGACGCCGGTTCCCGACTTCATGGCCGAGCAGCAGACGACCGCCTACTACGAGGGCGGCTCGCTCGAGGCCGGCCGGCCCGGCCAGTTCTTCGCCAACACGTCGAAGCTCGACACCCGGCCGAAGTGGGAGATGGAGGCGTTGACCCTGCACGAGGCGGTCCCCGGCCACCACCTGCAGATCTCGTTGCAGCAGGAGATCCCGGACCTGGCCTGGTTCCGGCGCTTCGGCGGCTACACCGCCTTCGTCGAGGGCTGGGGCCTCTACGCCGAGAGCCTGGGCGAGGAGATGGGCTTCTACGAGGACCCGTACTCGAAGTTCGGGCAGCTGACCTACGAGATGTGGCGGGCGGTGCGCCTGGTCGTCGACACGGGCATGCACTCCCTCGGCTGGAGCCGTCAGCAGGCGATCGACTTCTTCAAGGACAACTCCGGCAAGACCGAGCACGACATCGTCGTCGAGGTCGACCGCTACATCGTCAATCCGGGCCAGGCCCTGGCCTACAAGATCGGCGAGCTCAAGCTCAAGGAGCTTCGCGCCTACGCCGAAGACCAGCTCGGCGACGCCTTCGACGTACGCGCCTTCCACGACGAGGTGCTGGGCAACGGCGCCCTGCCGCTCTCGGTGCTGGAGACCCACATCCACGAGTGGGTCGACGCCACGCGCGAGGCCATGGAGAAGAGCTGAACGAGGCCGGGGGCGGGCGCGGGAGGATCCTCGCCCGCCCTCAGGCCAGCCACTCGAAGACCAGCGGGGCGGTCACCGCCGAGAGCAGGGTAGTGGCGAGCACCAGCCGCGCGGCCAGCCGGGAGTCGCAGCCGTACGAGCGGCAGAAGACGACCGAGAGCATGGCCGAGGGCATCGCCCCCTCGAGCACCAGGACGTCGAGCTGCCAGGGAGCGGTGGCGATGCCGGCCGCCGGGCCGGCGAGCAGGGCCGGCATGGCGAGGAGCTTGATGGCCGCGACACCGGCGAGCACACCGAGCACCTCGCGCAGCCCCTCGAGGTGGAGCATGAGACCGACGGCGAGGGTGACGAGGAACGTGTTGGCCGCACCGGCGACCTGAATGGCGTCGAGCACGCTCTCGGCGACCGGTCCCGCCTGGACGCCGCTGCGCAGCGCCCCACCCAGGAGCCCGGCGCCGAAAGCGATGAAGACCGGTGAGGTCAGGTAGCCGCGCAGCGCCGACCAACGCCCGGTCGCGGCACCGGCCTCGGAGCCGTAGTAGAGGGCGATCATCACGCCGAGCGTGAAGAGCAGCGGCTGCACGCCGAGGCCGGAGAGGATCGCGGCCTCGCCCAGGGCCGCGTGGTCCGCGGGGAAGACCCGGGAGACGAGGGCGAAGCCGAGCAGGGACGAGCTGCCGAAACCGCTGACCAGCACCACTGCTCCGCGCTGTGCTCGTTCGAGGCGCAGGGCGGCGGCGAGGCCCCAGCCCAAGGCGAGGCAGGCGAGGGTTACCACCGCCATGGCGAGGGCCAGCTCGGCCTCCCGCCAGGCGAGGTCGGAGCGCAGCAGGGAGAGGAAGACGAGGCTGGGCAGGGTCACCTTGGTGACCAGGGCCGAGAACGTATGCCCCTGCTCCTCGTGCAGGAGGCCGCGGTGGCGCAACGCCATCGCCAGCAGGATGAGGGCGAGCAACATGACGATCGAGGTGACGACACTCAGATGTACGTTCACGGTCTCCTCCGAAACGGGTCGTCCGAGTCTGTCAGGCCCCCCTGGGCGTTGAACCGGCCGGCGCCCGGGCCGCGTAGGATCGGGTGATGGCACGTCTCGTCCTCAGCCTCGCCCTCGCCGCCGTCGCGGTCTCCCTTCCCGCCGCACAGGAGCCGGCCTCGCCGGTCGTTCTCGAGCTCTTCACCTCCCAGGGCTGCTCGAGCTGTCCGCCGGCCGATCGTCTGCTCTCGACCCTGGGCTCGTCCGGTGAGCTGGCCGACCGGGTGGTGCCGCTCGCCTTCCACGTCGACTACTGGAACTACATCGGCTGGACGGACCCCTTCTCCTCGGCGGAGTGGACCGAGCGCCAGCACCGGTACGCGGCGACGCTGGGCTCGAACCGGGTCTACACGCCGGAGCTGGTGGTCGACGGGCGCACGGATCTCGTCGGGTCCGACCGGCGCCGGGCCCTGGAGGAGATCGAGCGCGCCCTGGCGGCGCCGCGTCCCGCCACCGTCGCCCTCTCCAGCATCGCCGGCGGGCCGGCGGAGTGGACCCTCGAGATCGAGGCGAGTCTCGACGGCTCGGCGCCCCCCGGGCCCCACCGGTTGCTGGTGGCCGTCACCGAGAGTGGTCTCGAGACGCCGGTGGAGCGGGGCGAGAACGGCGGCAAGAGGTTGCACAACGACCACGTGGTGCGCCTGCTGACCACCGCCGGCGAGCTCGACGGGCCGGACAGCGCTCTCCAGACCCGGGTGGCGGTGCCCCTGGCGCCCGAGTGGGACCGGGAGCACATACGGGCCGTGGCCTTCGTCCAGGACCCGGCGACCGGGCACGTCCTCGGCGCGGCCGTGCCGCTGGCCGCGACCCGCTAGAGCACCGCGGCTCGCGGCGAACGCCCGTCAGGCTCCGCCGGCCACGTCGCCGGTGCGCCGCCAGCGGACGTCCTCGCCCTCCCGGCGGTCGAGGAAGCCGTCGACGAGGCCGCTCGCGTCGCGGGTGAAGATCCGTCGGCTCCGCGGCTGGCCGGGCGCGAAGAAGAGGTCGCGGAGCTCGGGGAGGTAGTGAGTCGGCGGCCGGCCGGTGCGCTCCGCGGTCAACCCCGCGTCGCCGCAGCGCACCGTGGTCGTGATCTCCGGGGTCAGGGCGTAGACGCCTGCGTAGTCGCACAGCTCCTCGTGCGTGAGCTCGACCGCGGGCGGATCGCGCAGCACGGCGGCGACGTGCTGTCCGATCAGCCGCCAGGCGCCGTCGGTGCGCCGCCAGGTATCGAGCGAGCGGAACCTCGTGTGGAGGGGCTGCCCGTGGTAGGCGAGCTCCTCCTGGACCTCGACGGCCGCCACCGCGGTGTCGCCGACGCTCTCCAGCCGGTAGCGATCGATCGAGATGCTGCCCACGAGCCCCGGCGGCAACGGCTGCAGCTCCGCCAGCAGCTCCTCCTTCCCGCGCACCACCCCGTTCTCGTCGAGGTGGACGATGCGATCGTCGAGGATCCGCTCCCACACGGCCACGTCACCGGGGGCCACGGCGTCGAGCAGCTCCTGGGTCAGACCGCGCAGCTCGGTCTCGAGGCTCTCCGGCTGGGCGAGCGCCGTCGAGGCGGCGAGCGGGAGCGTCAGCAGCAGGAGGTGGGCGCGTCGGAGCATCGGCTCTCCTTTCCGTCGGGAAGGCCGAAGGCTACCCTCGGGCCGGGCGAGCCGCCATGACCACCGCCGGGCCCTCTCCGCCGCGACGACCGGACCAGCGTGGGCTCACGAGGGTGGCGGCTCGCGCGGTTCGAGTGCCGCCGCGAGCCGCCGGCGCAGGGCCTCCTCCTCCGCGTCCCAGCGAGCCGCCATCGCCGCGTCCCGCTGGCGTCGGCGACCGATGGCGACGAGCGCCAGGAGGGTGATGGCGATCCAGAGCGTGGCCGAGCTGGTGAGCACCGGGACCCAGCGGTACCAGAAGACCTCGTCCCCCCAGAACTCGTGTGCTGCCTGCTCGGGTGAGAGGCCGACCGTCGTGCGGAAGGCCGCGGCGAACGACGCGCCCTGGCGGACCCTGGCGAGGATCTCGGGGACGACGGTCTCGCCGTGGCGCCGCATCAGGTCGCGCACGAAGGCGTCGGCCACGGCGTAGGCACGCCCGACTTTCGCCGGGTCGCCGAAGAGCCGATCGAGCTCGCGGGGGGTGAGCTCGCGCGAGCTCAGCATCGCCAGCGTCAGGCGACTCCCGTCGCGCAGATCCCACGCGCCGCCCGCCACCGAGGCGACGCCTTCGTGGAACCAACGTGGCACGCTCCGGTGCCCGGCCGCGCGGTCGATCAGGACGTGGGCCACCTCGTGGAGCAGGAGCTCCTCCAGGGTGCTGTCCGGGTAGTGCGGGACGCGCTCCGGGAAGAGCACGATGCGCGACAGGGCGCCGTAGGCGTACCCCGCCACCCAGCCCTGGGCGGCGCGCGCGGCGGACGCGCCCTCGGGCATCAGGCTGACCGTGATCGGATCCTCGCTCCCCTCACCGACCAAGCGGGCCGGCTGCTCGAGGGCTCCGGCCGGCAGCCGTCGCAGCCGCTCCGCCTCCGAGCGCAACTCGGGCGGCGCTTCGATGACGAGCCGCGGCACCGCACCCGCCGCCACGGCGCCGGCGAGGGCCAGGGCCAGGGCCAGGGCGGCGGCGTGTGCTCGGCCGGTCATGCCGGCGATGCTAGCGCCCGCCGGCCCGGCGCGCCGTGCCCCCTCCGATCAGGCGACGTGCCAGGTCACGGCCAGGCCGGTCCCGAGCAGCAAGAGCATGATCGCGTGCAGGACGAGGTCTGGGCCTGTCCGCGGCCCGATGCCGAGGGCGATCGTCAGCAGGCCCACCAGGGTGCCGAGGAGGGCGAACCCCTGGACCGCCAAGGCCACGGGAGCGCCGGGCAGCGAGCTCCAGGTGAGAGCCAGCCCGGCGAGCAGCACGACTCCGATCACGCCTTCAGCGGTGGCGGCCTTGCGATGCTCCCAGCCGGTCAGGAGCACACCGAGGTGGACTCCGGAGGCGGCCAGGAACAGGGCGGCTTGCGAGGCGAGCAACAGGCGTACGGTCGTGTTCATGGGCCGGGCTTGATCGTCATCGCGGCGACCACGGAGAGCATCACCGCGAGATAGGCCCCGTTGAGCAGCACCAGCTTGCGGCGGGCCGCTCGGATGGCGCCGTCCGCGGCGTCGGCGGAGGCGGTCAGGCTGCCCAGCCTCTCGGTGGCCCGGCGGACGAACCAGCCGCCGAGGACGAAGTGGACGAGGATGCCGGCCAGGCCCCACTGCACCCAGAAGGTCGCCGGCGAGAGGCCGACGACGAAGAGCATGGCGAGCCCCGAGAGCAGCGTGAGCCCCGACGCCGGCCCCATCACCCGGCCGGCGAGACGGGCCACGTGGCCGATCAGCGCGTGCATCAGGGCGCGATCCCGGGCGCGCGTGACGCTCGAGACGAGGGCGGTCATCGTGAACGCGCCCCCGACCCAGAGGACCACCGAGGCGACGTGCAGGAATTTCAGGAAGCGATAGAAGTTCATGGCTTCCAAGATGCCTGCCGCGTGGTCGGCCAGCCATAGCCGGTTCGCGGCCGCGGGGCATGACCGCCGGGGAGAGCCGTAGACTCGCGACTCGATGACCACCCGCGGCGACTTCCGACTGGACGAGGCGAGCCGGCGAGGGCTCGGGCTCGGCGATCTGCTGGCACTGATCGCCGCCTTGGCGTCCACCGACGGCGGGCGCCGCCTCGCTCGCGAGCTCGCCCCGAGCGCGGATCCGGATCAACTGGCCGATCGCCGGGGCCGGCTCGAGGAAGCCGAGCTGCTGCTCATCGACGGGCGGCTCGTGCCCCCCTTCGAGGAGGAGCTGCTGCCGGTCGTCGAACGGCTCGGCTCGCCCCACCGGGAGGCCCCGCTCACGGACCTGCTCCTGGTCCGCGAGCTCTTGCGGGTGACGGGCGACCTGCGCGCCACCCTTCGCGCTCGCCGGGACGAGGTCCCGCGGCTGGCGGAGCGGGCCTCCGCGCTCCCCGATCTGTCGTCCCTCGCCGGGCGCATCGAGCGCGTGCTCGATCGCCGCGGCCGCGTGCGCGACGACGCGTCGCCGGCTCTGGTCAAGCTGCGGCGGCGGGTCGTCTCGGTGCGCGACACGCTCTACAAGGAGATCCAGGGGACCGTCGAGCGCTACCGTGACCACCTGGCGGAGGAGACCGTGCCGTTGCACGACGGCCGGCTCGTCCTCCTGGTGCGCGCCGGTTCCAAGGGTCAGGTGCCCGGTCTGGTGCACGGTCGCTCGGGCACCGGGAGGAGCTTCTACTGCGAGCCCCTCGAGGCGGTGGAGGGGAACAACCGCCTCTCCGAGGCGCTGGAAGACGAGCGCGAGGAGCGCGATCGGCTGCTGGCCGAGCTGTGGACCGAGGTGCGAGAGAGCCTGGGCGCCGTCGAGCTCCACCTCGCCTTCCTGTCCGCTGTCGACCTGCTGCAGGCCGTCGCCGACTTCGCCCGCTCGGCCGAGGCCCATCTGCCCCCGCTCGGCGAGGGCGAGGCGTTGCGACTGACGGCGGCGCGCCACCCCCTGCTCGACCCGCGGCTGGCGGACCTGCGCCGGCGCGCTCTGGGAACGCCGGGGCATCGGGGTGAGGTCGTCCCCCTGGACGTGGAGCTCGACGGCGAGCGGCGGGTGCTGGTGGTCACCGGCCCCAACGCGGGCGGCAAGACCGTCGCGCTCAAGTGCGTCGGGTTGCTGGCGGCCGCGGCGCACTGCGGCCTGCCCATCCCGGCGGCGCGCGGGAGTCGGGTGCCGCTGCTCGCGGGGCTCCACGCCTCGGTCGGCGACGACCAGGATCTGCTCGCCGACCGATCCACGTTCAGCGGCCGCCTCGAGCGCCTGGCCGGTGCCTGGGAGATGGGGGCGCCCGGCGGGCTGGTCCTGGTCGACGAGCTGGGGTCCGGCACCGACCCCGAGGAGGGAGCGGCGCTCTCGACGGCTCTCCTCGAGCGCCTTGCGGGGGGCGGCGGCTTCGGCGTCCTCACGACGCACCTGACCCGCGTCGCGGCGGCCGCCCTGGAAACCGAGGGCGCCGTCTGTGCCGCCATGGAGTTCGATCCCGACTCCGGCTCCCCCACCTACCGGCTGCTGCCGGGCGCTCCCGGGGCGAGCGAGGCGCTGGCGCTGGCCCGCCGTCTCGGCCTCCCCGACGCCTGGCTGCGGCGGGCAGAGGAGCTCTTGGACCCCGCCCAGAGAGATCTGCAGAAACTGCTCTCAGAAGTGGAGAAAACACGCCAAAGTCTGGCCGTGAAGATTCTAGAAGTGGAGTTGAGGGAGGCGGAGCTCGCAGAGGCGCGTGAGGAGGTCGACGCCTTGGCCGCCGGGCTGGAGGCTGAGCGTCAGCGGGTCGCGACCAAGCTACGGGCTCGCCTCGAGGCGTTCGAGCAGGAAGTGCGGGGGCGTCTGCGCGAGGAGGTGGAGACGCTGCGCCGCCAGATCGAAGGCGGCCGCCGGCGAGGCCTCGCCGCGGAGGCGGCGCGGCGGGTGCTGGCCGAGCCCCCGGCCGAGCTGGAGGACCCGGAGGAGGCGCCGTCGGCGACGCCGCGGCCGGGGGACCCGGTGCGCCACGCCGGGCTCGGCTGGCAGGGGCGTCTGGAGTCGGTCGACGGCGAACGCGCCGAGGTGTCGGTGCGCGGCAAGCGGGTGCGCTGCCGCCTCGACGAGCTGCGGCCGGTCGAAGGGGAGGCCGACGGGCCGCGCCCCGCGAAGCCGCCTCGCCCGCGGCAGACGGCCGTGCCGGAGGCGGCCGCACCCGCCGAGCTGAAGCTGCTGGGGCGCCGGGTCGAGCCGGCGCTGGCCGAGCTCGACCGGGCCCTCGACCGGGCTCTGCTCGCCTCGCGAGACGAGATCCGGATCGTCCACGGCCATGGGACGGGCGCCCTGCGCGACGCGGTCCGCGAGCATCTGCGCGACCACCCGGCGGTCGCCTCCTTCCGGCCCGGAGAGCCCGACGAGGGCGGCGACGGCGCCACCGTCGTCACCCTGCGCGGAGCCTGAGGCGCCGGTGCTAACGTGACGGATCCTCCATGGCGCTCGGCAACGTCCATCTGACGCCCCAGCTCGTCCAGGCGGTGCGTGACGCCGTGGACATCACCGACATCGCGGGCGAGCACACCAAGCTCACCAAGGCGGGCAAGCGCTACAAGGGGCTCTGCCCGCTCCACAAGGAGAAGACGCCCTCCTTCTCGATCGAGCCCGATCAGGGGCTCTTCTACTGCTTCGGCTGCGGTCAGGGAGGCGACGCGATCAAGCTGCACATGCTGCTCTCGGGCGACGACTTTCCCGGCGCCATCGAGACCCTGGCACGCCGCTACGGCATCCCCCTGCCGACGGTGCGGGCGAGCCGCGGCGAGCGCCGCGAGCGCGATCTCGAGTCCGTTCTGGCCCGTGCGGAGCGCTTCTTCCGCGACCAGCTGGCCCAGGCCCCCGGGCCGCGGAAGTACCTGGACTCCCGCGGGATCCCCGGGGAGCTGGTCGAGCGCTACCGCGTGGGCTTCGCTCCCCCGGGCTGGAGTCAGCTGCTCGACAGCCTCCAGGGCCAGACGTCGCTCGACGACCTGATCGCGGCCGGTCTGGTGGCGCGTTCGAGCAAGAGCGACAAGCCCTACGACCGCTTCCGCAACCGGTTGATGTTTCCCATCCGGGACCCGTCGGGACGGCTGGTGGGCTTCGGCGGGCGGGCGCTCGACGACGACAAGGCGAAGTACCTGAATACGGCCGAGACCGCCCGATTCCACAAGGGCCGGCTGCTCTACGGCCTCGACCTGGCGAAGAAGTCCCTGCGGGAGTCGGGCCGCGCCCTGCTCGTCGAGGGCTACTTCGACGTCCTGGGTGCCGTTGCGGCAGGCGAGGAGGCCACGGTGGCCGGCATGGGGACCGCCCTGACGCCCGAGCAGGCCCGGCTCCTCGCCCGCTACACCGATGAGGTCGTCGTCGGCTACGACGGCGACGAGGCGGGCGAGCGGGCGAGCCGGAAGGCGCTCTCCCTGCTCCTGGCGGAAGGCCTCGGCGTGCGCCGGTTGCGGCTGCCGCCCGGCGAGGACCCCGACTCCTACCGCCTGGACGAGGGCGCGGAGGCACTGCTCCTGCGCATCGCCGAGGCGCCCGACGCGGTGACCGCCGAGATCGAGCGGCTGACTCCCGCCGGGGCGGTCCGGGAGCCGCGGACCCAGGCGACCGCGGCCCGCGAGGTGGGCTCGCTGCTCGAGCCCCTGCGCGACGGCGTCCTGCGCTACGCCTACGCCCGCCAGGCCGCGGAACGGCTGGGGATCCCCGTGGAGCTGCTCTGGAAGCGAGCGAGCGGCCCGGCTGCGTCCGACGAGCCGCGACAGGAGGCTCCGCGGCCGGCCCCGAGCCCCGTGCGGTCGCTCGAGGAGCAGATCCTCACCCTGCTGCTGGAAGGGAGCGAGGAGCTGCCCGCGCCGGAGGAGCTGCCCGCCCCCGAGGCCTTCTTCCAGGCCGACTGCAGGAATATCTACCTGGCGTTTCTTGCTCTCTACGACGGGTCGTCGCGTCCCCAGGCCCGGGAGGTCCTCGGACGGCTCGACCGGGAGGGCCCGTCGGTTGACCGAGTGGCCCGCCTTCTGGTAGAAAACCCGGTTGGAGCGCGGAACGGGGAGCTCGCGGCGTCGCTGGCCGCGCTGAGGCGCCGTTGGCAGCAGCAGAGGCTCAGGGATCTCTCGGCGGAGATCGCCGAGGCTCAGCGGGTCGGAGACGCCGATCTCCTGGAACGGCTCTTGCGAGAGAAGACTGCCCTCAGCCTGGACCTGCATCGCCCCTAGGTCCGGGCGCGACCCTGGAATCAGCGGGCTAGGAGTACCCCACACTTTGGTCCTTCAAGCGACACAGACCATCGAGGATCGCATCCCCTCGGTCAAGCAGCTCGTGGAGCTCGGCCGGGACAAGGGATACCTCCTCTACGACGAGATCTACGAGCTGCTGCCCGACGAGGTGACGGCGGTGGCCGACGAGATCGAGCAGCTCTACGACCGGCTCGACGAGCTCGGCATCGAGGTCATCGACCGGCCGGAGCGCTACCAGAACCGCGACGACACCGACGCGCTGGCGGCGGCCTTCGACAAGGAGGACTCCGACAGCCGCGAGTTCCCGGTGGCCGAGCACGAGAAGACCAACGACCCGGTGCGCATGTACCTGCGCGAGATGGGCACGGTCCCGCTGCTCGACCGCGAGGGCGAGGTGGAGATCGCCCAGCGCATCGAGCAGGGCGAGTGGATGATCTACGAGGCGTTGTGCGAGAACCCGCTCGTCCTGCGCGAGCTCCTGCGCCTGCACGAGCTCGCCGAGAAGGGCGACGAGCTGGCGCTGCACGAGCTCATCGACGCGGGAGATCAGGACCTCGACGCCAAGGCCACCGACCGGGTCAAGACCAACCTCAAGATCTTCGGCCGCATCGCCGACCACGACACGCACATCGAGAAGCTGCGCAAGAAGCAGGGGCGCTACAAGGAGGGCGGCGACCGCTGGTCCGAGATGGAGCGCGAGATCGACCGCCTGGTGGCGAAGATCGCCAAGGACATCCGCGCGATCGACCTGTCGGTGCAGAGCCGCGACCGCCTGATCCACTTCCTGAAGGATCTCGACCGTCAGTTCGGCCGCTACGAACGCGACATCCGGCGCGCCAAGACGGCCCTGGACCGGGAGTCGAACAAGGAGCTCAAGACGCTGCACCGGCGCCGCATCAACAAGTACCGGAAGGCCGTCAAGGAGCTCGAGGAGCACTACGGTACGACCCACGACCAGATCTCGGAGACGATCTCCAAGGTCCGGCGCGGCGAGGCCTTGTGCGAGCAGGCCAAGCAGGAGCTGATCGTCGCCAACCTGCGTCTGGTCGTCTCGATCGCCAAGAAGTACACCAACCGCGGCCTGCAGTTCCTCGACCTCATCCAGGAGGGGAACATCGGCCTGATGAAGGCGGTGGAGAAGTTCGAGTACCGGCGTGGCTACAAGTTCTCGACCTACGCGACGTGGTGGATCCGGCAGGCCATCACCCGTGCGATCGCCGATCAGGCGCGCACCATCCGCATTCCCGTGCACATGATCGAAACGATCAACAAGCTCACCCGCACCAGCCGTTCGCTGGTGCAGGAGCTCGGCCGCGAGCCCACCGCCGAGGAGATCGGCGAGCGCATGGACCTGCCGGCCTCGAAGGTGCGCAAGATCATGAAGATCGCGCAGGAGCCCATCTCGCTCGAGACCCCGATCGGCGAGGAGGAGGATTCGCACCTGGGCGACTTCATCGAGGACCGCAACGCGGTCTCGCCGGTGGAGTCGGTGATCGGCAACAACCTGAAGGACCAGACCGTCCGGGTGTTGAAGAGCCTCACCCCCCGCGAGGAGGCGGTGCTGCGCATGCGCTTCGGCGTCGGCGAGGGCTCCGAGCACACGCTGGAGGAGGTCGGCCGCTCCTTCAACGTCACCCGCGAGCGGATCCGCCAGATCGAGTCCAAGGCGCTGCGCAAGCTCCGCCACCCGAGCCGGGCGACGCAGCTGCGGCCCTTCCTCGACACCGGGAGCTGAAGCGGCGCGTCGGTTTGACAAGAACGGGCCGCGTTCCTAGGATTTGCGGTCCCGTAGGCTACTCCTCGGTAGCTCAGTGGTAGAGCGATCGGCTGTTAACCGATTGGTCGGGGGTTCGAGTCCCTCCCGGGGAGCCAACGAGATCTCGCCCGGTCGCTACGGCGGCCGGGCTTTTTCGTGGCCGATGTGGTGCGGGCCCCGGTGGCGGGAATGGCTATTGCTGGTGGGTCGTGGTGCTGGGAGAGTTCCGGGCCATGGAATCCAAGGCCGTCCGCACGATCGCAGCCGCCGGCGTCACGGCCGGCGCCATGGACATCACCGCCGCGATGCTCGCCTACGACGCGAAGCCGCTGCGCATCCTGCAGAGCATCTCGAGCGGCCTGCTCGGCAGGGCGGCCTACGAAGGCGGTATCCCCACCGGAGTGCTGGGGCTCCTCCTCCAGTTCGTCATCGCGACGGGAGCGGCGGCCGTCTTCTATCTCGCCGCCCGTGTCCTTCCGGTGCTCGGGCGCCGTGCGGTGCCCTGCGGCCTGGCCTACGGCGTCCTCGTCTACTTCGTCATGCGCTACGGCGTGCTGCCGCTCTCGCGGGTTACGCTGGGCCCGTTCTCGTGGGAGCTCCTGATCAAGGGCGTCCTCATCCACGCCTTCTGCGTCGGGCTCCCGATCGCGCTGGTCACGCGGCGGCTCTCGCGGCCCGCCGCCGTGACGGTGCTCGAGGCGGCCTGACCTGTCGCCACCGAGGCGGTGGCCTCGGGCCGCGGCCTCTGTAGGATGGGCCGATGCTGCGTCGCGAGGAGCATCCGGACGGGATCGTCGAGCTGGCGATGGACCGGCCGCCGGCCAATGCGCTCGACCTGGAGCTGGTGGAGGCCCTGCGAGGGGGGTTGGCCGAGGCGGTCGCCGCGGGTGCGGAGGGGATCGTCCTGTCGGGGAGACCGGGCATGTTCTCGGCCGGCCTCGACGTGCCCCACCTGCTGGGACTCGAACGGCCCGGCATCGAGGCCCTGTGGGGCGCCTACCTCTCCCTGTTGCGTGAGATCGCGGAGTGCGCGGTACCGGTGTCTGCGGCGATCACGGGCCACTCGCCGGCGGGTGGAGCGGTCAACGCCCTCTTCTGCGACGAGCGCGTGATGGCGGAGGGCGAGTACCGCATCGGGCTCAACGAGGTGTCGGTGGGGATCGCCCTGCCGCGTGAGATCTTCGGTCCCCTGGTGCGCCTGGTGGGTGAGCGTCAGGCCGAACGGCTGGGCGTGGGGGGGCTGATGATCCCGGCGGCGGAGGCCCTCCGGCTCGGGCTGGTGGACGAGCTCGTACCGCTCGAGCGGGTGACCGAACGGGCCGTCGAGCGGCTGCGGGCCCTGCTGGCGCTGCCCCGGGGCCCGATGCTGGCGACCCGGGCGATGTTCCGCTCCGAGCTCGCCGCCGGTCTCGACTCGGCACGCGTCGTGCAACTCCTGGTCGAGCAATGGTTTTCGGACACGACACAAACGGCCCTGCGGCGGCTGGTCGATCGGCTCCGCAGGCCGGGGAAGGAGAGTTGACGTGAGCGATCTGGCATCCCGCGAGTGCGTGCCCTGCAAGGGCGGGGTCGACCCCCTCCACGGCGAGGAGCTCGAGGCACTCCACGGCGAGCTCGGCAACGACTGGGAAGTCGTCGACGAGCACCACCTGACCAAGACGTATCGCTTCCCGGACTTCGCGTCGGCCCTCTCCTTCACCAACGAGCTGGGCGGCTTGGCCGAGGACGTCGGCCACCACCCGGAGATCACGCTGGGCTGGGGCAAGGTGGAGGTCGAGCTCTACACCCACAAGATCGACGGCCTCGCCGAGGCCGACTTCGTTTGGGCGGCGCGGGCCGACCGCCTCCCGGGAGCCTGAGGCGCCCCTCCCCGGCACCAGGTAAACTTTCCCCACTCGGAGCGAGAAACGGGCTCATGGCCGACACAACCAAGGTGCTCGTCGTCGACGACGAGGAGGCGGTGCGCGAGGTCCTCCAGATGCGCCTCGAGCGTTGGGGCTACGCCGTCGTTCTGGCCGGCGATGCCGCTCAGGCGCGCCAGGCCGTGGAGGAGGAGGAGCCCGATCTCGTCGTCTCCGACCTCGTCCTTCCGGACGCCAGCGGTATCGAGCTGCTCGACGCCTACGGCGCCAAGGAGGGCCGGCCGGTCATCCTCATCACCGCGCACGGCTCGGTCGATCGGGCGGTCGAGGCGATGAAGCTGGGTGCCTGGGACTTCCTCACCAAGCCGCTCGACCACGATCAGCTGAAGCTGGTGCTCGAAGACGCGACCCGACAGCTCGGCCGGCGGCAGGTCGCCCGCGAGCTCGAAGGCGACCTCGAGGAGGGAGCCGGCCTCGGCGGTCTCATCGGCACGTCCAAGGCGATGCGCAAGGTCTTCGACGAGCTCGAGGTGCTGGCCGAGAGCGAAGCCTCGGCGATCCTCACCGGCGAGAGCGGGACCGGCAAGGAGGTCGCGGCGCAGACCCTGCACGAGCGCTCGGCACGGGCCGGGGGCCCCTTCGTCGCCCTGAACGCGGCGGCGATCCCCGAGACCCTCGTCGAGAGTGAGCTCTTCGGCCACGAGAAGGGCGCCTTCACCGGCGCCGGCGAGTCGCGCAAGGGGTGCTTCGAGCTCGCCGCCGGCGGCACGCTCTTCCTCGACGAGATCGCCGAGATGCCGATCGCCCTGCAGCCCAAGCTGCTGCGCGTGCTGGAGAGTCGTCGGCTGCGCCGTGTCGGCGGCAACCGCGAGATCGAGGTCGACGTCCGGGTCGTGGCGGCGACCAATCGGGACCCCGCCAAGGCGGTGGAGGAAGGCAAGCTGCGCGAAGACCTCTTCTACCGGCTCAACGTCTTCACCGTCGAGCTGCCGCCCCTGCGCAAGCACCTCGAAGACCTTCCCCTCCTCGCTCAGCACTTCATCCGCAGCGCCAACGAGAAGCACGATCTCGCGGTCGAAGGCCTCTCCGACGCGGCGATGGCCAAGGCGCGCGGCTATCACTGGCCCGGCAACGTGCGCGAGCTGCGCAACGTCATCGAGCGCGCCGTCATCCTGGCGCGCGAGGGGTGGATCGAGGTCACCCACCTGCCGCCGTTCCTCGGCCGGCCCGAGCCCGAGGACGAGGATCGCATCGTCCTGCCCGCCGACGTGACGGCCGGCGAGGCCGAGAAGATCCTCATCCTGCAGACGCTGAAGCGCACCGGCAACAACAAGTCGCAGACGGCGCGTCTGCTCGGGCTCGACGTCAAGACCATCCGCAACAAGCTGCGGTCTTGGGGCATGATGGGCGACGACGCCTAGCGGCCGCATGAAGCTGACGACCCGGATCGGGTTCCTCACCGCCCTGTTCCTGGGTCTCGTCCTCGCCGTGGCGGTGCTCGGCGTCAATCAGGTGGGCAGCCTCGCCTCGGCCAGCCGGCAGCTGTCGACCTCCGCCTTCGTGGCCGCCGGCGAGGCGCTGCGCCTCGAGCGCGAGCGCAGCCGGATCGAGGTGCTCACGCGGCGTCTCGAGGTTCTGCGCGACCCCGACTACGCCGTGCGGATCACCGAGATCCAGGACGAGTTCGCCGCGGGCCTGCTGCGTCTGGGCGCTCTCGAGCTCTCGGCCGACGAAGAGGTCGCCCTGGGACGCCTGCGCCGGTCCTGGGGGCTCTATCTCGAGAATTGGCGGGAAGCCGACGACCGCCTGCGACGGCGCGGCGGCGAGGCCGACGGTTCGATGCGGGAGCTGATGGGGCAGCTCGACACCCTGGGGGCGAACCTGGCGTCCTTCGCGGCCGAAACCGAAGGCGCCATCGACGCCCTGCTCCTCGAGGTCGATCGGCGTCAGAGCCAAGCCGAGCGGGTCGCGCTGTGGATCGGGGTGGCGGGAGTCCTCCTCGCCCTGCCGCTCGTCTGGTTCACCGCCCGCGCGGTGCGTGAGCCGCTCGGCCGGCTGCTCAAGGGGACCCGGACGTTGGGGGAGGGCCGCTATCCGATGCACCTCGACGTCGAGGGTCCGGAGGAGGTCGCCGAGCTCGCCGCGGGCTTCAACGAGATGGTCGACCGGCTGCGCGAGCTGGACGATCTGAAGAAGGAGTTCCTCTCCCACGTCTCCCACGAGCTGCGCACGCCGCTGGTGGCGATGAAGGAGACCAACGAGGCGCTGCTCGACGAGCTCGCGGGCCCCCTGACGCCGCGTCAACGCCGTCTGCTCGAGCTCAACGTGCGGGGAGCGGAGCGCCTTTCGCGCATGGTCACCAAGACCCTCGATCTGGCGAGAATGGAAGCCGGCGCCATGGAGTACGACTTCCAGCCCGAGGATCTGGTGGAGCTGGTCTCGACGACGGCGGAGGCCATGGCGTCACGACCGGAGACGCACGAACGTCTGCGTCTCGAACTGCCCGCCGACCGGGTCGACGTGCTCTGCGACCGGGAGCGGCTGGCGCAGGTCGTCGAGAACCTGGTGTCGAACGCTTTGAAGTATTCTCCGCCGGACCAGGCGGTGGAAATTTCCTTGCAGCGGCAAGACGGAGCGGTCGTGCTGGTGGTCGAGGATCGAGGGGACGGCGTGGACGAGGCGCAGAAGGAGCTCATCTTCCAGAAGTTCCATCGCGCCCGCGGACGCGAGCGACCCGGCTTCGGGCTGGGCCTCGCCATCTCGCGTGAGATCGTCGAGGCGCATCGGGGCCGGATCTGGGTGGAGGACCGCCGGCCCCGGGGCAGCCGTTTCATGGTCCGCCTCGACGTGGCCGAGGGCGCACCGGCGTGAGCCGCGCGATCACGACCGGAAGGCTGACGTGGGCGGCCCTCCTGCTGACCGGGTGCGTGTCGCTGAGCGACGGAGATCGCCTCTGGGAGGCGGGCGAGCATCGCGACGCGCTGGAGCTCTACGAGCGCCTGGCCCGCTCGACCGACGAGGAGGCGCCCGTGCTTCTGCGCGAAGGGCTGCTGCGCTCCGTCCCCGACACCGAGGTCTTCGATCCCGAGGAGGCGCGCCGCCTGCTCACCGCCGTGGTCGAGGGCTATCCGGGTTCGGTTTGGGAGGTCGAAGCGCGGCTGGTGCTGGACGGCTTGGACGCGGAGCTCGAACGGCGCCGGCTCGAGGACGAGACGGCCGGGCTGCGACGAAGGCTCGAGACCCTCGAGGCCCAGGACGCCCGGCTGCGGGCGGCACTGGAGGTGGAGGGCTCCCGCTCCGGCGGTCTGGTCGAGCGTCTCGAAGAGCTGCACGAGGAGTCGGAGCGCCTGCGCGCCGAGGTGGCGCGGCTGAAGACGGAGATCGACGAGCTCAAGGCCATCGATCTCGACCGTCCGCCCGACTTCTAGCTGCGTCGCCGCGAGGAGCGGCTGCGACTTCCGCCGGGCGGCTGGGAGGTGGCTGAGTCTCCGTCGGGCTCCAGCTGCAAGCGCAGCTTGCCCGCGGCCTCCAGGGTGCAGCGCACGGCCAGGCCCAAGCCGAACCAGGGCCGCTCGATGCGCTCGCGACGGCGGACGCCGATCTGCTCGATGCGGGAGCGGTAGCCCTCCGGCGTCGCGACGGTCCGCGCCTCCTCCCGCAGCTGCCGGCGCACCCGGCGGGAGAGCCGCTGCGCCGCCTGGTCGAGATCCGGGGGCACCAGGAAGCCCCAGTGGACCTCGCTCAGGGTCCCCCGCAAGACGCGCTCCGTTCCCGGCGAGCTGTTCATCTCTCCCCGCCACGGTCGAGCCCGCGCCGATCGAGCCGGCGAAAGGCCCCTCCAGCCTCTCCGCGGCCCGCGTCCGGCGCGGTCCCTCAGCTCGCTCCGAATGGCGCTGCCGAGTATAGCGAAACGCTCAGGGGAAGATGCCCAGGTCCTGGTAGCAGATGGCGATCTTGTCGATGGCGTTGACGAAGGCGCAGGTGCGCAGCTCGGCGGCCTTCTGCCCGAAGCGCTCCTGAATGCTGCGGATCTGCACGTAGGCACCGGCCATCGTCTCCTCCAGCCCCGAGTGCACCAGGTCCTCCTCGCTGGCGCCGCGCGTGACGTGGGCGATCTCGTCGGCGGTGAAGTGGGCCTCCGTCTGCTTCGAGATCGCCTGGAGCATGCGCCGGCCGGTCATCTCGGTGTGCCGCTTCTGGAGACGGCCGAAGCGCAGGTGGGAGAGGTTCTTGACCCACTCGAAGTACGAGACGGTGACGCCGCCGGCGTTCAAGTAGGTGTCGGGAATCACCAGGATGCCGCGGTCGCGCAGGATCTCGTCGGCGGCGAAGGTGGTGGGTCCGTTGGCCGCCTCGGCGATGACCTTGGCCTGGATGCGGGGCGCGTTCTCCTCGGTGATCTGCTTCTCGAGGGCCGCGGGCACCAGGATGTCGCAGGGTAGCTCCAGGGCTTGCCGGGACTCGGTCAGATCCTGGGCGCCGGGGAAGCCGAGGATCGAGCCGGTCTCGCGGCGGTGCGCCACGACGGCCTCCAGGTCGAGCCCCTCCGGATCGTGGATGGCGCCCTCGTACTCGGCGAGCCCGACGAGAACGGCGTCGGCCTCCTGCAGGTACTTGGCCGTGTGGTACCCGACGTTGCCCAGACCCTGGACGACGACGCGCTTGCCGGCGACCCCGGCGGCCAGTCCGCGCGAGACCATGTCGTCTTCGATGGCGCAGGCCTCGCGAATGCCGAAGAAGACGCCCATGCCGGTCGCTTCGGTCCGGCCTCGGATGCCGCCCTGGGCCACCGGTTTGCCGGTCACACAGGCCAGCGAGTTGAGCTCGCCGGCGGTGAGCGACTGGTAGGTGTCGGCGATCCAGGCCATCTCCTTGGGCCCGGTGCCGAAGTCGGGCGCCGGCACGTCGACGCCGGGGCCGATGAAGTTCTTCTTCACCAGCTCGAAGGCGAAGCGTCGGGTGATGCGTTCGAGCTCGCGGTCGGAGTACTGCCGCCGGTCGATCCGCACGCCGCCCTTGGCGCCACCGAAGGGAACGTCGCAAATGGCGCACTTGTAGGTCATCAGCGCCGCCAGCGCCATGACCTCGTCCTCGTTGACGTGCGGGCTGTAGCGGATGCCGCCCTTGGTGGGCAGCTTGTGGTGGCTGTGCTCGGCGCGCCAGGCGTGGATGACCTCCATCGAGCCGTCGTCGCGGCGCAGCGGGAAGGAGACGTGGTAGACGCTGTTGCAGGCGCGGACCTGCGACAGGAGTCGTGGGTCGTGCCCGGTGAGGGACGCCGCCTTGTCGAAGGCCTGGTTGACCTGATCGAAGAAGCTGTAGGAGGAGCTCATGGGGTCTTCCCTGGAGCGGGTGTGGGGGATCCTAACGCTTGAACCGCGACCCCTGCTCCTCCACGGAGAGGATCCAACCGACGATCTTGCCGGGCTGGATCCTCTTCGCTTCGTCCCAGAAGCGGGTGTGGCGCAGGTAACGGCTCGAGGTGTCTTCGGCGGGGATGGCCCGAACCTCGTCGTGGATGCGCCGGAAGCGCTCGATCCAGCGCGAGCAGTTGGCGGTCGCAGGTCCCGCAGCCGGCTTCGGCCCAGGTCTCGAGGCGCTCCGGCGTGACCGGTTCCTCCTCGCAGCGAACGCCCGATCCTCGGGGCCGCGCAGGAGCTTGCCGCAGGGAGCAGCACCGGCAGGCCACCGCCAGGATCTCGCTGGCCAGCCGCGGCCGTTCGTCGAGCAGGGCGACGAGGCGGGAGGAGACCTCCTCGGGCTTCGCGTCGCGCACCGCCGTCATCGTGCCGAAGGCCTCGCGCAGCAGGTGGGCCTCGAACAGGAGCTTCGAGTTGCGCGGCGGCCCGAGCATTTCGAAGGCGACGCTGCGCGTGCCGCCCTCCTCCTCGAGCTCCATCATGCGCTCCAGCGCCCAGTGACGCATGAGCCCCGCGCGGTAGGTCGGCCCGAGGACGGCATTGTCGAGGGCGTTGACGATGTCGTGCCCGGTGTTGCCGCCCTCGATCTCGAAGGAGATGAGGCGGGCGATCTCCTCCGGCGTGACGAACTCCATCTGCCGGGCGGTGGTGAGGAGGGCGAACTCCTCGAGGCTGAAGAGGCCGTTCTCTCCGGTGTCGATGTAGACGGTCTCGAGATCCTCGTCGAGCTCGCGGCCGGCTCCCGGGTCGAGGGTCGAGAAGCGCTCGGGCACCGGTGCGGCCTTCGCCTCGACCAGACGGAGCGGTCGTCCCTTGCGGCGGATCGGGCCGCGGGCGATCTTCTTCCAGGCGATCGCCGCCGCGGGTTTGATCTCCTTGATGAAGGGTGCCCCCGGAGTCCGCGCCATGAGGAAGAGGAGCATCGAATGGGCGCCGGCCATGGCGCTCTTGGAGAGCAGGACGCGGCTCGGCTTCTCCTCGGAGTGCGTGTAGGGGACGTTGAGACCCATGCCGCCGGTGCCGCTGGTGCCTACCTTCACGTAGACGCCCACCGCGGCGTCGATCATGCCGCGGTAGAGGATCTGGATGTGGCGGATCAGGCGGGGGACGTAGAGGGCCTCGAGCATGGAGGTCACCGCCTCCGCGTCGACACGCTCCGCCACGGCCTCGCGCCAGAGGGTCTCGGCGGCGCGGTAGATGTCGCTGTAGGCGATGGCCGTCGCCGTGTTGACGCAGTCGACGACGATGTCCGGCTTGCTCTCCTGCAGCAGCCGATAGAGGAGGAAGCCCGGCAGCGCCTCGTCTTCGAGCTGCACCAGCTGGGCGCCGATGCGGTCGAGCCGGTCCGCGGGCTCGGAAGGGCCGAAGATGTCCCCGTGCGACGTCGTGAACCGGGTCTCGCCGGCCTCGGCCGCGAGCTCCTCGAGGGCCTGCTCGCACTCCTCGGGGCGCAGGCTGTGGATCTGGACTTCCGCGGCGCCCCGTTCGATGAGCTCCCGGCACACGGCGGTGCCGACGAGGCCGTAGCCTCCCAGGACCAGGACCTTGCGACCTCGGATCTTCATCGGTTCGGCAGGGGAGTGAGCCGCGCGCCGGCGGAGCGGTCTCAGCTTATCCCAAGTCGGCGTCCCTCACGGGCCGGAGCGGGTGTCGTTGTGTAGGATCGGACTTTCGCCCCGCCGGGGGCGAGGAGGGATGCGAGGACCGATGGAGAACCGGGGACCGCACGTCAGCCGCTTCGGCCTCGAGCGCTCGGGCATCGAGAGGGCTCTGACCGTCTACTGGAACCTGCCGCCGGAGCAGCTCTACGAGCACGCTATCCGGCGGGGCGAGGCGGTGATCGCGGGAGGCGGCCCGCTGGTCGCGCACACCGGATCCCACACCGGCCGCTCGCCCAACGACAAGTTCGTCGTGCGCTCCGGTGAGAGCGCCGAGCAGGTGGCCTGGGGCTCGATCAACCGACCGATCGAGAGCGAGCGCTTCGACGCCCTGCGCCGGCGGGTCTTCGACTATCTCGAGAAGAGCGATCTCTGGGTCTTCGACGGCTACGCGGGAGCGGATCCCGAGTACCGGCTGCGGGTGCGGGTGATCAACGAGAGGGCGTGGCACAACCTGTTCGCACGCAACATGTTCGTGCGCGAGGGCGACGGCTCGGTCCTCGCCGCCTTCGAGCCCGAGTTCACCGTCATATCGGCCCCCGGCTTCGTCGCCGAGCCGGGTCGCGACGGGACGCGCAGCGGCACGTTCATCCTGCTCGACCTCGAACAGCGCCAGGTCCTGATCGGGGGCACGGAGTACGCCGGGGAGATCAAGAAGAGCATCTTCACGGTGATGAACTACATGCTGCCGCGCCGGGGCGTCCTGTCGATGCACTGCAGCGCCAACTACGGCGCCGACCGGGACGACGTGGCCCTCTTCTTCGGCCTCTCGGGCACCGGCAAGACCACCCTCTCGGCCGATCCGGGCCGCACCCTCATCGGCGACGACGAGCATGGGTGGAGCGACAGCGGCGTCTTCAACATCGAAGGCGGCTGCTACGCCAAGGTCATCAGGCTCTCCGCGGAGGGCGAGCCCGACATCTACGCCACGACCCGGACCTTCGGCACGGTGCTCGAGAACGTCGTCATCGATCCGGAGACCCGCGTTCTCGACCTCGACGACGACCGCCACACGGAGAACACGCGCTCCAGCTACCCGCTCGACCAGCTCTCCCAGGTCGATCTGGGAGGCCGGGCCGGTCATCCGCGCCACATCGTCTTCCTCACCGCCGACGCGTTTGGCGTGCTGCCGCCGGTGTCGCGACTCACCGAGCCCCAGGCCCTCTACCACTTCCTCTCCGGGTACACGGCGAAGGTCGCGGGCACGGAGCGCGGCGTCACCGAGCCGCAGGCGACGTTCTCGACCTGCTTCGGCGCGCCGTTCATGCCGCTCGCTCCCAGCGTCTACGCCCAGATGCTGGGCGAGCGCATGCGCCGGCACGGCGCCCGGGCCTGGCTGGTCAACACGGGGTGGACGGGCGGCGCGTACGGCGAGGGTGAGAGGATGCGCCTTGCCCACACCCGCCGCATGGTCAGCGCCATCCTCGGCGGCGAGCTGGACGAGGTGGAGACGAAGGTCGACCCGGTCTTCGGTCTCGCCGTCCCGGTGGCGGTCGAGGGCGTGCCGGCCGCAGTGCTCCAGCCGCGCGGCACGTGGAAGGACGCGGCGGCCTACGATGCCCGCGCCGCCGAGCTCGCGGGCATGTTCGTGCGCAACTTCGAGCAGTACGAGCCCTTCGTCTCGGCCGAGGTGCGGGAGGCCGGGCCGCGCCGGGGCTGAGCCGCCTTGGAACTTTCGGTCGTCGTCCCCGCGTTCAACGAGTCCCATCGGCTGCCGGCGACGCTCGAACGCATCCTGACCTACCTCTCCGCCCGCGGAGAGCGATTCGAGATCCTGGTCGTCGACGACGGCAGCACGGACGACACGGCGACCCTCGCCGAGGGCTTCTCCCCGCGCGGCGTGCGCGTGCTCCGGCACCCGGGCAACCGCGGCAAGGGCGCCGCGCTGCGCACCGGCGTGGCCGCGTCCCTGGGTGAGTGGGTGCTCCTGTGCGACGCCGACCTGGCGACGCCGATCGAGGAGATCGAGAGACTGCGTGCGCACGCCGGTGACGCGGACGTGGTGGCCGGCAGCCGCGCGGTCACCGACGCGGACATCGTGCGGCGGCAACCCTTCTACCGGGAGGCGATGGGGAGGTCGTTCAACCTCTGGCTGCGACTGCTCGGGCTGACCGACCTCGGCGACACCCAGTGCGGCTTCAAGCTGCTGCGCGGGGAGGCGGCACGGCAGCTCTTCGCGCGCCTGACCATCGAACGCTTCGCTTGGGACGTCGAGCTGCTGCAGCTGGCCCGCCGGGAGGGTCTGCGCGTGGTCGAGGTCGGTGTGGTCTGGAGGCACGAGCCCGAGTCCAAGGTGCACCCGGTGAGGGACTCGTGGGGCATGCTCCTCGACTCCCTGCGCCTGCGCCGGCGGCTCGGCTCGCACCGTCGCCGGCGGCGTGGGGGATAATCACCGCAATGATTTGGCTGGCCATCATCGGCGCTCTGCTGCTCGCGGTCGTCCTCTACGACCTGCTCCAGACCCGCCACACGATTCTGCGCAACTTCCCGATCATCGGTCACTTCCGCTACATGCTCGAGGCCGTCGGCCCCGAGCTGCGGCAGTACATCGTCACCAGCAACGACGAGGAGCGACCCTTCTCGCGCGATCAGCGCAGCTGGGTCTACGCCTCGGCGAAGCTCGAGAACAACTACTTCGGATTCGGCACCGACAACGACCTGGAGCTGACGCCGAACTACCTGATCGTGCGTCACGCCGCCTTCCCCAAGCACACCCCGCACAAGGGGGAGGACGGCTACGACGAGACCTGGCCCCTGGCCGTGGGGAAGGTCCTCGGCGGGCCGCGCGGCCGCGCCAAGGCCTTTCGGCCCGTCTCGGTCGTCAACGTCTCGGCGATGAGCTACGGCTCGCTCTCCGGAGCGGCGGTGGAGGCCCTGAACCGCGGCGCCGCGGAGGCTCCCTGCCTCCACAACACCGGGGAGGGCGGCATCTCGCCCTACCACCGCAAGGGCGGTGAGCTGATCTGGCAGGTGGGCACCGGCTACTTCGGGTGCCGCAACGAGACCGGAGGCTTCGACCTGGAGCGTTTTCTCGAGGCGGTGGAGAGCGCTCCGGTTCGGGCGGTCGAGATCAAGCTCTCGCAGGGGGCCAAGCCCGGTCTCGGCGGTGTCCTTCCGGGCGTGAAGGTCACGCCGGAGATCGCCGCCATCCGCGGTGTCCCGGAGGGCAAGGACTGCATCAGCCCGGGAGACCACCGCGCCTTCCACGGCGTCGACGAGATGCTCGATTTCGTCGAGATGCTGGCGGAACGCTCCGGATTGCCCATCGGCATCAAGTCGGCGATCGGGCAGATGGACTTCTGGATCGAGCTCGCCGAGCGGATGGCCGGCGAGGACCGCGGCGTCGACTTCATCACCATCGACGGCGGCGAGGGCGGCACGGGAGCGGCGCCGTTGACCTTCAGCGATCACGTGGGGTTGCCCTTCAAGGTGGCCTTCCCCTCCGTCTACCGGATCTTCGCCGAGCGCGGCATCGCGCAGAACGTGGTGTGGATCGGCTCCGGGCGCCTCGGCTTCCCCGAGAAGGCGCTGCTGGCCTTCGCCCTCGGGTGCGACGCGATCAACGTCGCGCGCGAGGCGATGATGGCGATCGGCTGCATCCAGGCGCAGCGCTGTCACACCGACCACTGTCCGACGGGAGTCACGACGCACAACAAGTGGCTGGTTCGCGGCCTGGTCCCGGACCAGAAGTACGGACGGCTGGCCAACTACGTGCGGACTCTGCGCAAGGAGCTCGTCGAGCTCGCCCATTCCTGCGGCGTCGATCACCCCAACCAGATCACGCTCGACAACCTCGAGATCGTCGACGACGCCCTGCAGAGCAGGCCCGCTCGGGCGATCTTCGGCTACCAGCCGGGCTGGGCGGGGGGCAAGGTGAAGCCGTTCGCGTCGCAGCAGGGCACGGACCACGTCACCGTGCGGTTGCCGACGCGCTAGAAGCCGAGGCGGCGCATGACGAAGCGCGGCAGGCGCTTGACGACCGCCATGATGAGTCGCCAGGGCGCGGGGGCGTAGACGACGGGAGTGCCGCGGTCGATGGCGCGCAGCACCCGGCGCGCCACGGCGTCGGGCTCGGCGGCGAAGGGCGGGGTCGGCAGATCCGCCGTCATCCCCGTCTTCACGAAGCCGGGCTTGACGCAGACGACCGTCAGACCGGCGGCGTGCCAGCGGTGGTCGACGGCCTCCAGGTAGCGGGAGAGACCGGCCTTGGCGGCGCCGTAGAGCGCCACGGGCTTGCGGCCGCGATCGCCGGCGACCGAGCTGAAGACGCAGAGGGTGCCGCCGCCGCGGGCGAGCAACCGCTCGCGGGCCACCTCGCACAGCTCCACCGTACGGGCGAAGTCCACGTCCAGGACCCGGCGCATGCGCTCGTGGTCGGCCTCGAGCGCGTCCTGGGTGGCGAAGAGCCCGGCGGTGACGACGACGGTGTCGAGACCGCCGAGGGCTTCGGCCGCGGCGTCGAGCGCCGGGCCGAAGCCCGCGGGCTCCTCGAGATCGCAGTGCGCCCGGCCGATGACGGGCGCCGGGTTCCGCCGGGCGGCGAGATCCGCGGCGCTGCGATCGAGCTCCTCGGCGTTGCGCCCCAGAAGGAAGAGCTCGTCGCCGCGCTCGACCATCAGGCGTGCCAGCGAACGGCCCATGCCGCGCGTGGCGCCGAGGAACGCGACCTTCACGAGCGGTCCTCGAAGAGGCGGCGGGACTGGGCGCTGGCCAGGCGGCCCGCGGGGTCCCAGCGGCGGCGCTCGGCGAGGAAGGAGTCGAGTCGGGGCTCCATGGCGCGGAAGTCCTCGGGTCGGGTGTAGGCGTCCTTGGCCAGGTAGACGCGGCCGCCTTCGGCGATCACGCGTCGGTTCAGGGCGTCGACCAGCTCCTGGATCTTCGGGCCGGCGGGCAGGTCGATCGCCAGCGAGATGCCGCGGCGCGGGAAGGATAGCAACCCCTCGCCCTCCTCGCCGCAGTCCTTGATGACGCAGAGGAAGGAGGCGCCCCCTCGCCGCGAGAGCTCCTCCAGGAGACGCCGGGCGGCGCCCGGCCGGTCTTGCTCGGGAAGCACGGACTGATGCTGGGTGAAGCCGCGCCGCCCGTAGATGCGGTTCCAGTGGGCGATCGCGTCGAGCGGGTGGAAGAAGCTCTCCGGATGGACGATCCCGCGCCGGCGCCGGCGCCAGTGCCGGCGGAAGATCAGCTCGTTGTAGACGCGCATGCTCAGCGGGTTGAGCACCCAGCCGGGAAACGGGAAGGGGACCGTGAAGCGACGCTTGGGCGCGGGCGGATGCGACGGTGCCTCCTCCGGCCGGGCCCAGCGACCGCGATAGAGGATGCCGCGACCGAGGTGCTCGCCGCGGGCCAGGGCGTCGAACCAGCCCATCGTCATCGGCCAGGAGCCCGCGGCCTCCCGCAGGCCGGCGAGGAAGGCGTCGAGGCCGTCGATGCGCTCGCTCTCGCAGAGGATCCAGGGACTCGGAATCGGCTGCAGGCGCACTTCGGCCTCGAGAATGTGGCCGGTGAGCCCCATGCCGCCGAGCGTGGCGCGGAAGAGCTCGGGCTCCAGCTCTCGAGAGCACTCGACGATGCGATCGTCCGCCAGGCGCAGCAGGAGCCGGGTGACGTGGCGGCCGAGCGTCCCGTCGACGTGGTGGTTCTTGCCGTGGACGTCGGCGGCGACCATGCCGCCCAGGGTGACGAACTGGGTGCCGGGCAGGACCGGAAAGCTCCAGCCGCGGGGCCAGAAGAGGCGGTTGACGGTCGCCAGCGAAAGGCCGGCTTCCGCTCGCAACAGACCGACGGCGGGATCGAAACCCAGGATCCGATCGGCCAGCGTGGAGCAGGGGATCGCCTCCACGCCCGCCGCCGGCAGCGCCGAATCACCGTAGCTGCGCCCCAGGCCGCGGGTGAGGGTGGCTCCGCGGGTGAGCGCGGCGAGGTCCTCGTCGAGAAGCTCCCGACCCGGCCGCCAGGTCCCGCCCCAGCCCGTCAGCCGGGGTTCGCGCGGCCGCCCCATGGGCGGATCCTATTGCACCCTCTCGGCGGGCAGGTCGATCCGGACGGGATCGCCCAACGAGACCCGACCCGGCACGACGATCGAGCCGTAGACGCCGAGGCAGCCGCCGCGATCCCGCGCGACGGCACGCAAGATCGCCGGCTCCCGTTCGCCGGTCGCCGGGTCCATGGTGATCACCACGCAACGGCCGTCGCGCTTGTCGACGCGCATCCGGAATCCACCGATGGCCAGGACGCAACCGACCCAGGAGTCCTCCGGGAAGGGGTCGCTCCCCTCCGGATCGACCAGGATGTTCGGCCGGAAGCGCTCGACCTCGAGCGGGGCTCCGACGGAATCGCCGAGCCGCTCGATGGTCGGCCGCGTGATGAGGGAGAGTGGAAAGGCGTCGAAGATGCCGCGGTCCTGGCGCAGGACCCTCGCGCCGGCCGGAGCCAGCAGCGCCGCCAGCGCCGGATCGGTGACGTCGAACCTGGCGCCGGACGGGGTCCGCACGACGGTCGGCGACCGATCGGGCCGGTCGGGCTCGAGGAACGACGGGTGGTAGAGGTTCAGGTCCGCGCGCTCGCGCAGGGTGAGCCAGGGAAACCCGCTTTCGGGGACGCCGGCGCGGACGAAGGCCCAGCGCCGATCCCCCGCGAAGCCGTGCCACGACACGTCCACCGTCTCGAGCGGCTCCGCCGCCATCGACTTGACCGGGTAGCGCCAGAGACCGGCGACGCGGCCGACCGGCTTGCCGTTTCGAGCTTGCTGCATGTGGGCGACCTCCTGTCGAAGGCGCCCTTGTCCTCCGAGCCCGCGCCGAGCGTGACGGATTCAGGATCCGCTGCAGCGCCTCTCGGGCGCGGGGGTGCGCCGCCCACGGCGGCGTTGCGGAGTCGCTGCAGGAGACCAGGAAACGGGTCGCCGCGTCAAGGCGGGAACCGGCCCGGCCTCCCCGGGTCAGCGCTCCGCGGCGCCGGGTCGCGATCGGTGCGCGCCCCAGCCCACCGCCAGCCCGGCGAGCACCGCGATCAGGAGCACGGTCAGCGCGGGGGCGCGGGAGCGCCCCGAGGCCGGTGGCGCCACCGCTTCCCGGCGACGCAGCACAGCGAGCCCCTCGTCGAAACCGGCCAGCAAGTGCCGCGCCTCACCACCACCCGGGAAGCGTCCGCGGAGGCGGTAGTAGTCGCGGTCCCCCTGGAGCTGGAGGGCGAGCGCCGCCGCATCGGCCGGCGAGCGGATCGGCCGGTCGCCGACCAGCACGGCGACGGCCGCCGTGTGGGCGAGAGCGGGGATCTCGAGCCGGGCCCAGCGCGTCAGTGCCGGGATCGGCGGCCCCTCGCCGCGCGCCGCGATCCAGGTGCTCTGCTCGATGTGGAGCTGCGTCCGGAGGGCCATGCGGTGGAGGGGCTTCTCGACGTGCTCGCGGGGGGCGCGGTCGACGACGATCCCGTCGCTGACCACCTCGAGCGCGAGGAGTTGACGCGGCGACGTGAGGGTCGCGGTCACGGTCACCGTGCCGCCGTCCGCGGGCAGGTGCACCGTGCCTCCCGGCCCGACCCCGTCGACCGAGAGCTCGATCTTCGGGCCGCTGCTGATCCAGACCTCGCCGCGTTCGACGGCGTCGCGCCAGGAGTCGAAGTCGGTGGCCCCGCCGGTGCGGGCATACATGCGGACCTCGCCGAGGAGAGGCTGCCACCAGTCGCGGAACGGGAAGTTGGGCAGGTCGGTGCCCGCGGCCGGCGGCAGCAGCCAGCCGCAGTCGAGGAGCCGGTACCAGAGATCGAACCGGTAGAGGTGGGTGTTGGCGATCTCGAAGAAGTCGGCGGTACCGAGGACGGCGTCGAGGGCGGCGGTGGGCCGCTCACCGTAGAGACCTCCGTGGGCGACGCCGGCGAGGCCGCCCTGCCGGTGCGCCGCGGTGAGGACGTCGTGCAGCGGCGGGTCGTCCCATACGGTGCCTCCCTCCAGGCCGCCGGAGGAGATCGGATGGATCACCTCCTCCAGCCCCAGGAGGTTGACGTGGCCCTGGTCCCCGTCGCGGAACTCCTCCCCCGGGCGCACGAGCCGTGCCTCGTCGCGCGCTTCGCCGGCCGGACCGAAGGCGTACTGGGTCCCCCAAAGGCCGGGGACGTTGGTGCCGCGGGCGAGCAGGAAGTGACCGATGTCGAGATCGTCGCCCGCCAGCAGCGCGAGCCAGTCGGCGTCGTGCGCGGGGTCGGTGCGGTCGAAGTGGATGTGCTCGTCGGCCGAAACCCACCCCTCGGCCCGCGAGTTCGCCCAGCGCTCGAGGCGTACGGTGACCCGGGCTCGCCCGTCCGCGAGGGTGAAGTCGGCTCGGGCCGGGAGGAACTCGTAGCCCTTGGTCACCAGGACGCGTCCGGAGCGCGTCCGGGCCGGCAGCGGCACGACGACGGGCTCGCGTCCGAGGGCGTAGACGAACGTGAAGCTCTGCTTGCGCGCCTGGTGCACGGCGGTGAAGCGGAGGCCGCCCGCGCCGACGGCCGGGGGAATCCAGGGGTGTCCGTCGAGGACGAAGCCGAGGCGGGCCGCCGTGGGCAGGCCCTCGTCGTCGAGCACCTCGATCGCGAGGCGCGGACCCTCCTCGGTCGTGTCCGCGGCGACCGCCGCGCTCCAGGTCACCGTCGTGCTTCCGGCGAGACCGTGCGCGTGGACGGACGTCGCGACGAGGAGGGCGAGCGGCCCGATGAGGGCGGAGAGGATACGCCCCGGCCGGCCGTCCGGGCGCAACCTGTGCGGGAGGTGATGGGAGCGCTGGATCACGATCGGTGCGTCGGAACGATCGACTCGGGCCGGATCGATGCGAAGCCGTGCGCCTGGGGTATGTTACCCACGCGCTGCGGTCTGCGCCGTGACGCCCGCGTCACGGGCCGTCTGCGCCGTGCCCGGAGCTCCGATGGAGGACGCCCGACCAGCCCGGCCCCCTCTCCGAGGCGAGCGGTCCGACGCTCTGCGGCGGGGAGGCGCGAGCCTCGCGCCGGTCTCGGCCCTTCTCCTCCTCGTCGCGACGCTGGTGGCCGGAGCCCGCGCGGTCTTTCCGCTCTGGGACGATGCGTGGCTCTGGCTCCTGCTCGACGAGCACGGTCCGGGGTCGGTGGCCGCGAGCTTCCCCGACCGCCCCGTCAACGGAGCTCTCTGGGCCCTGCTGGCCCGCGCACCGGGTGGGTTCTGGCCCGCCGCCTTCCTGCTCCAGGGTGTGCTCTGGCTGCTGCTGGGCCTGTGCGCCGCGCGGCTTTGGGTCACGCTCTTTCCGCGCTCGCGCCGGCTGAGTTGGTTGGTGGCCTGCCTCACCGTGGCGCCGGTGCGGGCGCCGATCCAGCTGGTGACCGCCAACGTCGGCCTCGCCTCGCTCCCCGCCGTCGTGGGGGGGTGGGTCGGGGTCCTGGTGCTGGCGGCCTTCGTGCGCCACGGCGGCCGGGGACGCGCGGTGCGGGCAGCGGCCGGGCTCGCCCTCCTCGCCGTGGCGGTGCTCTTCCAGGAGTACGCCGTCGCGGTGGCGCTGGCGGGCGGGGTCCTCCTCGCCTCGCACCTGGGCCCGGGGACCGGCAAGGCGGTGCGCCACCGCGCCGCGGTCGGCTTGGGGCTGCTGGCCGCCACGACGGTCGGGTCGTACTCGTGGCTGCTGCGGCTGGCGGAGTTCGGCCTGCGCCGGGACACCGATCCGGAGGTGGCGCTGCGCACCGGCCGGGCGCTGCTCTCGCTCCCGGTCGAGACGCTGGGCGCGCTCGGTCGCGGGCTCGTGGCCGTCTCCTGGGTCGGGCGTCACCTGACGACGGCGGCGGCGATGGCGGCCGCCGCGGCGGGAGGGCTCCTCCTGGCGCTGTTGCTTCTGGCGGGCGCATGGAGGCAGACAGCGGACGGCGAGGAGACCGGTGCGCTGCGGGCGAGCGGAGAGCTCCTGCTGCTGCTCCTGGCCACCCTGGCCGGTCTCGCGCCCTTCCTCGCCATGGGTCGCGCGCCCTGGGACCCCGGGGACGGCCTGACGGCCCGCTTCGCCCTGCCCATCCTCCCGGTGCTGACGGCCCTGCTGGTGCGCGGCTCGGAGCGGCTGCTGCCGCGGCGGGCCTGGCCCGTCCTCGTGGTGCTCGGCTCCCTCCTCGTCGGGGCGGGGACGGTGGGCGAGATCGCCGCCGCCGTGGCGGAGCGGCGGCAGCTCGCGGCGGCGGGTGCCGCGCTCGAGCCGAAGGTCCGCGACGAGCCCGACCTCACCGTCGCCGTGGTCGAAGAGGAGGAGCGGGCGCTCGGGCCGCGGAGGCAGTGGGAGCTCGTCGTCCGGCTCGCCGAGTCGTGGCCCCGGCCTCTGCGGCGACGGCTCTGGGCCTACCGGATGGGCGGCGGACCGCCCCTCTACTACCGGGAGGAGGCGACCCGGGTCCTGGGGCCGCGCGAGCGCTGCCGTCCGCCGCGGCGTCTGCGCACCGGCGTGCGCCTGGTGCGTCGCGAGGGCCGCGTGGGGCAGCTCCTCTGGCTCTCCCCGGAAGCCGGGGGGGTCTCGACCGAGCCCTACTGCCGGCGCCGTCCCTAGGCCGGCTCGGGGCGCCGGAAGCAGCGCCGCAGGCGCTCGAAGGCCGCGAGGGATCCCTCGACCGACAGCTCGCCGGCGGCCAGCAGGCGCCGCGGCGAGAGGCCCCCCTCCAGCCGGCGGTAGCCGGCGCCCGAGAGGGTGAGGATGGCGTCGGCGCCGGTGGCCTCTCCCCATCCGAGCTCGAGGCCGCCCCGGCCGGCGACGACGTGGAAGACGCGGTCGTCGACGCGGAAGGTGCAGCAGATGCGGTCGAAGTCCGCCCGCTCGGGGTCGAAGAGGGCGAGGAGGGCGAGCGGGGCGGCCGCCGGTCCCCGGGCGGTGCCGGCCGGCGGTGCCTCGGTGTGCGCCAGGCCCCAGCGGGCCAGCTCCGTCAGGGCGGGGCGAGGGCCCGACCCCGCGGAGCGAGCTCGTAGGCGCCGTGGCGCGAGCGCACGAGACCGGCCGCGGCGAGCTCCGCAACCGCGCCGCCAGGAGGTTGGTGCCCAGCCCCGGCAGGGCCTCGAGAAGCTCGCCGTAGCGCCGCGGCCCCGGAAGCAGCTCGCGCACGACGAGCAGCGTCCAGCGCCCGCCGAGTCGATCGAGGGCGCGGCTCAACGGACAGGTCTGACCGTAGCGTCGTGTCACTGCTAAAAACGATAGTAGTCACTAATAGAAGATGTAGTCAACGGGAAGCCGAGGGCGCCGCCGGGCGGCCGCGCTCTCGGGGTAGACTCCTCGCCCGCCGATGAACGAGCTCGTCCAGCTGCTCCTCTCGCCGAAGCTCTTCGTCCTCTACGCGATCGTCGCCGCCGCGGCGTTCATCCACTTCCGCGGCAAGGAGAGGCTCTCCTTCACGCGGCAGCTGACGGACCACTCGACGTTCATGGCGCCGTACAACTCGCTGATGTACCTCTTCTCCGGGGTGCCCAACGAGCCGATCCTCGACACCGCCCTCTTCCCCGACCTGGCGAGGCTGCGGGAGAGCTGGGAGACGATCCGCGACGAGGCGAGGGCGCTCTACGAGGAGGGGCACGTCAAGGCGGCGGAGACGTACGACGACCTGGCGTTCAACTCCTTCTTCCGCACCGGTTGGAAGCGCTTCTACCTCAAGTGGTACGACGAGCCGCTGCCGTCTGCGCGCGACCTGTGCCCCAAGACGGTGGAGCTCGTGGAGAGCATCCCGAACCTCAACGCTGCGATGTTCGCCCTGCTCGGCCCCAGGAGCCAGCTGGTCATCCACCGGGATCCCTTCGCCGGCTCGCTGCGCTATCACCTGGGGCTGATCACGCCCAACTCCGAGGACTGCCGGATCGTCATCGACGGAACGCCCCACGTCTGGCGCGACGGGCGGGACGTCCTGTTCGACGAGACCTACCTCCACCACGCCGTGAACGACACGGACGAGGCGCGCATCATCCTCTTTGCCGACGTGCTGCGGCCGCTGCGGTTCGCCCCGGTGCGGGCGCTGAACCGCTTCGTGGTCCACCACATGGTGAAGGGCACGGCGGCGAAGAACCGGCAGGGGGATCGGGTCGGCGCGCTCAACAAGGTCTTCGGCGCGGTCTACCGGATCCGCCTCGTGGGCAAGCGGATCAAGGCGTGGAACAAGACGGCGTACTACGCCATGAAGTACGTCCTCTTCGGCGGCATCCTCTACCTGGTGTTCTTCTAGGCGCCTTCCGTCGGGCGTGACCGTCCGGGCGGCTGCTGGAGTCCGGCCTCGACACCGACAGAGAGGAGAGTCGCTCGATGGTCCACTCCAACCCATCGCCGGGACGGCGAAGGCTCGCTTGCCGGTGTGCAGGAATGGCGCGCCGCGGCGGCGCGTTTGCGCTAGGGTAGCGGCGAGGCACCCAGGGTGGATCTCGACGACGGACTCTCCGGCATCTTCCGGCTCGACCGTGCGCCGGTGCGCGACCTCGAGGGCTTGGCTCGTGCCAGCGAGGGGATCGACGGAGTGCGCCGCTGCGACCTCTCGCCGGGCGACCGCGTCGTGGTGGCGACGCGCAACTCCTTCTACGCCCTGACCGCCACCGTGCGCGGCACCTTCGAGGTGGCCGGCGGCTGGTTCGACCGCCACGGCCAGGGCCCGAGCGAGCTCGCCGTGGCCGGCTGCACCGCCGGCGGCAGCGCCCTGCTGGCCGACCTCGTCGCCGCCCCCGGCCTCTTCCTCGAGTTCGCCAACGGCGTGCGCACCACCCGCATCCGCCACGTCCGCCACATGCGCGCCGCGGCCTCCTGACCCTTACCCGACGCCCTGCCGGCCGATGGGCGACCACGGCACGCGCGTGGGCCCGGGACGGGGGCCGGTCGCTTCAGGCATTGTGCCGGAGGGGGTTCACGTGCTCGAGCCCCGGGAAGCGCCCGAAATCGCTGTCGGTGGAATAGAGCGGACTGCGAAGCTCCAGCGCGAGCGCCGCCAGGTTGGCGTCGGCGGTCAGGTTGCCGGCGGTGCCTGCGTCGCGCAGGAGAACGCGCAGGATCGCCCAGTGACCCGGTCCCGGGCCGACGGCGCGCACGAAGGGCTGGTCGAGCCAGGAGTCGACGGTGGCCAGCGCGCGGTCGGCGCTCAGCGGTCGCTCGAAGATGCCGGCGCGCGTCGTGATGCGGAGGAAGGCCAGGAGCACGCTCCACGCCAGGCCGACCGGCGTCGTGCCGGAGAGGGTCTCCTCCCACCAGCGCCGGGCCGCGGCGTGGTGCGCCGAGTCGGCGTTCACCGCGTAGATCAGGAGGTTGGCGTCGACCAGGATCACTTCCGCAGCTCGAGCCGGCGCGCGATCTCCGCGTCCTCGAGGGAGTCGGACAACCGGAGCGCCCTGTCGAGGTCCACGTCGCGTACGGTGGCGCCGAGGGAAGCGGGCTCGAGCCGGTAGCGGCGGGGCGGCGGCGGCGAGGCTTCCGCCGCGAGGCCGAGCCGCAAGGTCGCGTTGACCACCGCCTTGAAGGACTCCCCGGTGCGGCTCGATCGCGCCTTGAGGGCGGAGGCTACGTCCTCTTCGAGGGTGAGCGTGGTACGCACGGGACACATCATAACACCAGAAACCACACATCAAGACATCACTGGGCCGAGATCGCCACGCCGCACCTCGGCCCGGTCGAGACACTAACGTGCTGCGCCGTCTCGAGCTCGCCGCGCTGAGCCGCACCCTGGCGTGAGGGGTCGAGCCGCCTCGCCGAGCTCGCGGCGGCTCGTCTCCTTTCCGTCGCCGGCCCGGGAGTCAGTTCGCCGTCATCGTCCAGGCGCTGGTGTTGCCGCTCTCGAAGCCGTCGGCGAACAGGGTGCTGCGGTCGGGGAAGATGATCAGGGAGGCGTCGGCGTCGACGGCTCCGGTCTCGACGTGGGCGTCCTGCACGACCTCGTCGGCGAGCACGTCGATGGTCCAGGTGCCGGCCTCCGGATCGGCGACGAAGACGTTCTCGACGGTGTCGACCGTGTTCGAGACCCCGCCCGAGGTCGACACGTTGTCGGCGGTCAGACCGTTGTTGCCCCAGTAGACGGTGGAGGAGGGCGAGGTGACGCGCAGCGACAGGTCGTTGATCCGCGCCACTCCCGCGCCGACGGTCCCCATCGGGTCGACGTACGCCATCGTCACCTGCAGGCTCGGCTCGTCGGGGCCGAGCGTGACGGTCGTCGAATAGGTCTGCCCCTGCTCGAGGACGATGTCCTCGTCGTGGACGACGGTCGCGTCGCCGTTGTCCAGGAGATTGCGCACGTCCGCCGTGCCCCAACCCTGCTTGAAGCGATCCAGATCGGCGTTCGATCCGCCGGCGTTCCAGTCGTAGCGGAAGGCCTGGTTGATCATCAGCGCCTTGGCCGTGATCATGTGCGGCCGGCTGTCGAAGACGGTGGCGGCGCCGCCGTGGCCGGGCCAGACGCCCTCGTGCCACATCTGGAAGAGGAGCCCGAAGTGGCCCGCCGTCTGCGGTGTGGCGGAGCTGGTGCCGCCGAACTGCGTGTAGGAGGTGGGGCTCGAGCCCTGGGCCGAGAAGATCGAATCGTAGAAGAACGCCAGCTCCGGCTTGATCCTGCCGTCGGCCGCCGGGCCGATGCTGGCGCCGCTGCCCCAGAAGTCGTCGGAGCGATCCGCGGTGCCGAGGTGCCGGATGCCGCCCACCGAGACGATGTTCTTGGCCCAGGCCTGGGGGCGTGAGAGCTGGCTGCCCGTGTTCGACTGCGACTGGGTGTGGAGCAGCTGGTTGTTGAAGAGGACGTCGTCCATCTCGGCCGAGATCGTGGTGTACGTGGTCACCTGCGTGTTGCCGACGCTCGAGGTCTGGAAGACGGCGCGGTACGGGCCGACCGGGTCGAGCAGCTCGGAGGCGATCGCGGCCCGCGTCTTGGCGCCGCCGAACTGGGTGCACTCGTCGAGCAGGAAGAAGATCTCCTGACCGCTGGGGATCATGCCCCGGGCCTGGGCGTTGGTGCCCTGCGCGAAGACGTTGCTCGAGCAGCTGGTGCCGTGGAGACCGTTGACGCCGGAGCTGCCGGCGCTGTGGAGGATCGGTGTCGACGCCCACTCCTGGTGGGTGAGCAGGGTCTCGGTGTCGAACACCTCGCCGCGCACGCCCTGACCGGTGAAGCCGGTCTGGGCCTCCACGTAGTCGGCGCCGCCGACCTGCCGGACGATATCCATGTCGGTGCCCGCCGGCCCCTGCCACGGCTCGATCCACTGCACCCGGTCGTCGTGGAGGAGCCGGTCGACGATGTCCTGTTCCGCGGTGATCTCCATCCGGAAGCTGTCGGGGGTCGTCATGTCGACGGTGCCGCCTCCGGCCCGGACGTCGCGACCGACGGCCCGCTGCATCTCGCCGCCGCGCCGGTTGAGCACCATCGAGTAGCGTCGCTCGCCGAGCGCGTCGTTCTCGAAGTCTGCCCAGAGAGTGGGATCGAGGCGGAAGGCCGGGTGGTAGGGACCGACCCAGCGCACGAAGCCCTGCGCCGCCACCGCCGCGCGCACCGCGGCGTCCATCTCGACGAGCATCGCGTTCTGCGTGTAGTAGCGGTAGATCGTCGCGCCGAGATCGCGCAGCACTCCCTGCAGGGCATCCTGCGCCGGCGTGAAGAGCTGCACCAGGTAGAGACGATCACCCTCCCGCGCCGCCAGCGACGCCGGCAAGTCCACCTCACCGTCGAGCAGCGGATCGAAGCTCCCCGAGGCGAGCTCGACCCGCGTCCCCGCCTCGCGGACGCGGCCCTGCAGGCCGCCGTCCCCGTCGAGCACGGCCACCATCCCGATCCAGCCCCGCACCGCGTCGAGCTCGTCCCACGTCTTCAAGGTCAGGTCGGCGCCCACCACCGGCACCGTCCGCTCGTTGCGCACCGCCCGGTCGGTCGAGTATCCGGGCACCAGCGCCCCCGCCGGCAAGGCGCAGACCGTCAGGGCGAGGACGAGGATCGGGACGAGGGAGCTCGGCGCTCCCGGTCGAGTCGAGGCCATGGCTGGATCTCCTCTTCGGGCCGAGGAGTGAGCCCTCGGCGGTGAATCGAGACTCGGCAGGTTGTCGGGGCCGGATCATACGGGCCGACAAGCGGTCGGACAAGGTAACGCGACCTGCCGATACGATCTCCTCGTGGATCCGGCCGACGATGGGTGACTTCGCGCTCTGGATGCTGGGGTGGCTGGTGGTGGGGGCGGGGGTGTTGGGACTCTTTCTGCCGCTGCTGCCGGGGGCGCCGTTGGTGTGGGTGGGGCTGGTGATCGCGGCGGGGGTGGACGGGTTCGAGAGGGTGGGGTGGGGGACGTTGGCGGGGTTGGGGGTGCTGGCGGGGTTGGCGGTGGGGCTGGACTATCTGGCGGCGAGCTTGGGGGCGTCGTGGCTCAAGGCGAGCCGGCGGGCGGGGCTGGGGGCGTTTCTGGGGACGGTCGTGGGGCTCTTCTTCGGGCTGCCGGGGTTGCTCGCGGGGCCGTTCGTGGGGGCTGCGGCGGGGAGTACTGGGCGGTGCGGGACCTGCGCCGGGCCGGGAAGGTGGGGCTGGGGACCTGGGTGGGGCTGGCGGTGGGGGCGTTCGTCCGGGTGGCGCTCGTGGTGGGGATGATCGCGGGCTTCGTCGTCGCCTACTTGTCCTGAGGACTGTGCTTCCGTCCTTCACCTTGCGGTTGCTCCAGGAGCGACGCCCTTAGACTATGGACGTGGAACATCGAGGCAGTATGCACTGTGGTCGAGCGCTTCTGATCGCTTCCCAGCTCTTGGTGGCTTCCCACGGCGCGGCCGTCGAGGCCCGCAAGGCTCCGGGCGATCCTGTGGCGCTCTTCGTGGACGACGGGAGCGTAGAGGATGTCTACGTGCAGTCTCTTGCGTTCACTGTTCTCGTGAATCGATTCACCCCCGCTGAGTTTCCGCTCGAGCTGGAGAGGGTGGACGTGCTCTTTCCTCCAGGCAAAGGTGGGCCGCCGGTGGGCTGGCCCATCCACGTCTACCTGTACGCGGACCCTGATGGGGACCTCCTCAACGGCACGGAAGCGCGGCTGGAGGCCGAAGGGACGGTTCAGAGCGTCGACGGCGTGACCTTCTCCGAGATCGAGTTCCCTCCGGTGCGGTTCGACGGTCCGGGAGACATCCTCGTTGGAGTTTCGGTCGGCGGCGGCGTGCCTGCCTGGGGTGCGTCGGATCTCACGGTACCCCAACAGCGGTCCTGGGAGATGATCTACTCGCCGGTCGAGGCCGCAGAGGGCATCCCGGTGATCCCGGCCGACCAGAACGTCCTCCACACCGACCGCAACTGGCTGATCCGGGCGTTCGGAACGGTCGTGGACGTGCCCGTGGAATTGCAGTCGGTCGCCGTCGACTGAGGGTCAGCTGACGGTGGTGGTCCAGGCGGTGGTGTCGCCGGACTCGAAGCCGTCGGTGAAGATCGGGCCGCCGGCGCCGTGCTCGTCGGCGCCGAGGTCGACGGTGCCCGGGGTGACGGGGCGGGGGGCGGCGTCGAAGTCGTCGGGGGCGTCGGGGAGGAGGTCGACCTGGTCGAGGGCGGGGGTGGCGGCGGGGGTGAGGTGGAGGTCGCCGGTGGGCGGGTCGACGAACCAGGCGGGCTGGGCGTCGGTCAGGTTGTCCTCGACGATCGGCACGGCGCCGTCGCGCGGCTGGATCGCGGCGTCGAGGAGGTTGTGGCGCACCGCGACCCCGGTGGCGGAGGCGAAGCGCACCTCGACGGCGTTGGGGTAGCGGCCCTCGGTGAGCACCGTGTTGTGGAGGACGAGGGAGTCGGGAGAGACGGTGTAGATGCCGACGTCGACGGCATAGGGGGCGTCGGGGTTCCAGCGGATGACGTTGTTGCGCACGACGCCACCCGTGTGGTCGCCCGAGCCCAGCCCCAGGTGGACGCCGCGCGACGACTCGAGGATCGTCGTGCGCTCGACCACCGTGTCGGAGGAGCCGCCCCACAGCAGGACGGCGGGGCCGGCGAGCGTCCCGTCCTGGCAGTAGATGCCGTGGACGAGGTCGTCGGAGAGCCTCCAGCGCTCGACCCCGAGGGCGTCGACGCCGTTGGTGTAGCAGCTCCCCGGCGGGCTGCCCTCGGGGTGCTGCGGCGCGCCGGCGGTGTGGAAGATCTCCGAGTACTCGATCGTCACGTCGTGCGCCCCGGCGATGCCCTTGACGATCTGCTGGCCGGCGTCGAAGAGGCGTGCGTGGTAGAGGCGCACGCGCCGGGCGCCCTGATCACCCTGCACGGCCACGGCGTGGTAGTAGACCGAGCCGATCGAGAGGTCGGCGATCAGCACGTCGGTGGCGGTGAAGATCTGGAAGCCGAAGGGCACTACGGGATCGAGCGGTCCGCGGCCCAGCAGCACCACGTCGGCCGGGTCGCCGGTGGCGCCGCGGATCTGGATGTCGGCGATCGGCGGCGCGCCGAAGCGGCCGACGGTCAAGCGGCCGTCGACGCCGTTGGGGAAGCTCACCCCGCCGAGGTCGTAGGTGCCCGGCGCGATGACGATCGCCTGGCCGGACTCGAGGTTCCAGCAGGCGTCCGCCAGCTCCTGTGCGGTGTCGACCTCGACGATGTCCCAGGCGCCGGGGTCCGGCGGCGGCAGCGGCGGCGCCTCGGACGGGAGGCGGGCGGCGACCGGTGCCGCGAGGAGCAGGGCCGTGAAGACGGTCGAGACCGTAGGGGGCACGTCCGGAGCCTAGGGCCTCGGACGTGCGCCCGCAATCGAGCCCGCGTCCCGGGCCTCCGCGGCTCTCGATGCCGTCTCCCGGATCGTCGGTGCACCAACCGGCGGCCGGCGAATCCTGGCGACGCCGCGGATCAGGACGAGCGGACCATCGTCTGGCGCACGCGCACCGTCCACGGCTCCTCGCTCGAGCCGCGCATCTCCATCACGGCGGTCAGCGTGTCGGGCCCCGCCTCGCCGTGCGTGAAGCGGATCTGCAGGGTCTTCCCGTCGGGCATCGCCTTCGGCTCGGAGGCGATGACGTACTCCTCGAGCCCGCCGGAGAGGATCCAGAGGTCGCCGTCCCAGCCCACGGAGACGAGCTGGAACCGCTCGGCGGGAGCGTTCCAGAACATCCAGCCCTTGCTCGGCCCGTCGCGGCCCTCGATCTCCGTGGTGAGCTCGAGGAGGCGACCTTCGAGCGCCCAGCGGCCGGTCTCCGTGCCGTGCTCGACGTAGACCACGGTGCCCTCGGCGTCCACCCACTCCCAGGTCGACTCCCAGCGTCCGAGAACGTGCTCCATCCGGCGCACGGCCTCCGGCGGTGGCGACGCGGGGGCGTCCTGGGCGAGCGCTGCGAGCGGGGTGAGCGCGGCGCAGGCGAGCAGCGCGGTGGCGAGTCTGGGGGTGTAGTCCATCGCGAACCTCCTTGTCGGTAGGGCCGTCACGATGCATACGCCGCGCGGGCGGCAGAGTTCCGGCTGCGGTATCGTCCCGGGCACCGGATGCGACGCGAACGCCTCCTCGAGCACGCCCGAGGCGACCGGCCCGCCGCCGTGCGTCTGGCCGGCGCCCGGCTGGTGGACGTCCTCTCCGGGGAGATCGTCGAGACCGATCTGGCGCTGGCCGAGGACGTCGTCGTCGGCCTCGGGGACTACGAGGCGGAGGAGGTCCTGGACGTCGGCGGCTCCTACCTGGCGCCCGGCCTCATCGACGCGCACGTCCACGTCGAGTCGAGCCTCGTGCCGCCGGCCGAGCTGGCGCGCGCCGTCGTCCCCCGCGGCACGACGACCGTCGTCAGCGACCCGCACGAGATCGCCAACGTCCTCGGGCTCGAGGGCATCCGCTTCATGCTCGAGGACGCCCGCGACGCCCCGTGCTCGATGTTCGTCATGGCCTCCTCCTGCGTGCCCGCGACCGACATGGAGACGAGCGGAGCCCGGCTCGAGGCGTCCGACCTGGCGTCGCTGCTGGAGGAGGGGAGCGTCCTCGGCCTCGCCGAGGTGATGAACTTCCCCGGCGTCGTCCATGGCGATCCGGCGGTGCTCGCCAAGCTCGACGCCTTCGCCGGGAGGCCGCTCGACGGCCACTGCCCGGGGCTCACCGGCCGGGCGCTGGCGGCCTACGCGGCGTCGGGCATCTCCTCCGACCACGAGTGCACGACGGTCGAGGAGGCGCGCGAGAAGTTGCGCGCCGGGCTCGCGATCTTCCTGCGCGAGGCGACCAACGCGCGCAACCTCGAGGCGCTCCTGCCCCTGGTCACGCCGGCCAACCAAGGGCGGATCTGTCTGTGCACCGACGACCGGCAGCCGGCCGACCTGCTCGACGACGGGCACGTCGACTTCATGGTGCGCAAGGCGATCGCGGGAGGGCTCGACCCGGTGCTCGCGTTGACGCTCGCCACCTGGAACCCGGCCCGCCATTTCGGCCTCGCCGACCGGGGGGCGCTGACTCCCGGCCGGCGAGCCGACCTCATCGTCTTCGACGACCTCACAGCGCCCCGCCCGCGGCTGGTCTTCCACGGCGGGCGGCTGGTGGCGCGCGACGGGGAGATGCTCGAGCCGCGGGCTGAGCGGGAGCGCTCCCTCCCGCCGACGATGCACGTCGCCTGGGGCGCCGTGGACCTCGCGATCCCGGCACCCTCCGGCGCGTCGCGTCTGCGCGTCATCGGCGCGATCCCGGATCAGCTGGTCACCGAGCAGCGCGTCGTCGAGCCGACGGTCGTGGACGGCCTGGCGGTGGCCGATCCCGGGCGGGACCTGCTCAAGATGGCCGTCCTCGAGCGCCATCGGGCGACCGGGAACGTCGGCCTCGGTTTCGTCCAGGGCGTCGGGCTGCGCCGGGGCGCCCTCGCCTCGTCGGTCGCGCACGACCACCACAACCTCGTCGTGATCGGCGCCGACGACCGCTCGATGGAGACCGCCGCCCACGAGGTGGCACGTCTCGGTGGAGGATTGGTCGCGGCGCAGGGAGAGAGCGTTCTCGCGGCGCTGCCGCTGCCGCTCGCGGGCCTGATGAGCGACCGCCCGATCGGCGAGGTCCGCGCCGGCCTCGACACCGCGCTCGCCGCGGCGCGCGAGCTCGGTTCCACCCTCCACGACCCCTTCATGGCGATGAGCTTCCTCGCCTTGGAGGTCATCCCGTCGCTCAAGCTGACCGACCGCGGCCTGGTCGACGTCGACCGCTTCGAGCTCGTTCCCCTCTGGGTCTGAACGGCACCTCAGCGCTCGAGGTGGTGGCCCTTGCGACCGCCGCGCGGCATGCGGGTGCGGGCCTCGGCGGCGAGCAGCTCGTGGGCGAGCGCCAGCGAGCGGTCCATCAGGTCGCGGGCGCCCTCCTTGAGCTCCTCGCTCTCGCGCACCATCGCGACGTTGTTCTCCATGTCCTCCGCCGACCAGCCGCGCGAGTGGGCGATGAACGGGAACTGGGGGAAGAGGAAGCCGAGCTCGGAGAAGAAGGTGAGCATCTGCCCGGCGACGGCCTGGATGTTGTCCTGCCCGCCGGTGATGACGAAGGCCGCGACCTTGTTGCGGATGAGCACCCGGTTGTGGATCGTCACCTGGTTCTGGATGCAGTTGAGCCGCTCCGCCATGCGGAAGTAGAGCGAGCCCGCAGCGCCCCAGCGGATGGGGGTGGCGACGAGCACCACGTCGGCCCAGTGCACCAGCGCCTCGTAGACCTCCGTCAGCTCGTCGGCGCGGTCCATCTGGGTGATCGAGCAGGGCCAGGTGCAGGCCCCCGCGGCCTTCGAGTAGTAGCCCTCGCAGGCGCGGAAGCGCAGCGAGTCGAGGCGGATCGTGCGCGTCTCGCAGCCGCCCTCGGCGGCCCGCGCCAGGGCCTCGGCGAGAAGGGCCTCCGAGGTCGAGAAGCGCGGGAAACGCCGATCCATTGCCGTCGCCGAGATGCCGACGACGCGCGTCGGTCCCGGCTCGCGGACGATCTCGCGCGCCAGCGGATGCGGCTCGTGGGGCTTCCGGCTCCGGCGGGTCGACGGCTCCGCGGCGACGAGCACCCGACCGTTCTCGACGCGCACCTCGTGCCGCGGCACCCGATCCTCCTCGAAGCCGGGCTCTCCCTCCCCGGTGACGCGGTGGAACTTCCAGTGGTGCCAGGGACAGACCACGTAGTCGCCGTCGAGCGAGCCCTGACCGAGCGGCCCCGCGGCGTGGTTGCAGGTGCCGGAGACGGCGCCCGCCACCCCGTCGCACACGCTCACCGCCACCGGCCGCGACCCGACGCGCACCTCCACCCCCCCCTGCGCCGCGATCTCCTCCACCGAGCCGACGTCGACCCAACCGTCCATGCCCGCGCAGTATGGCAGTGGGGACAGGTACCGCGACAGCCCCCGATCCGGAATCCTGAAGCCGGAGTGTTCGATACCGGACACTCGATCCAGCTCATTGGATAAGTGCCTTGTCACGTTACCTGTCCCCAGGCGCCTGAGGGGGTATGGAGCCGTGGGAGGGGGTGTCGGTGCCGTCGTTGGGGGAGGGTGGCCGGGAGGCGGAGCCGGAGGTGCAGTGGAAGGGTGCTCGCGGGCGCCGGGAGGGGCGGCCGCGTCGGCTATCCTGGCTCTCCGACCTCGAGGAGAGCCCATGGCCGCCGATGCCCCGATCCGCCGAGTCCCGCCGCCTGCTCTGAGCCGCCGCCGGTTCCTCGGTCTGGCGGGCTCCGCGCTGCTCGCTTCGGTCGCCTGGCGGCGTGCGCTGGCCGCCGTCACCTCGGAGGCCGTCGTCACCGAGCCGTTCGCCGGCATCCATCCGCTCGCCGAGGGAGTGTGGGCGATCGTCTCCACGCCCCTCGAGACCCACGACTTCACGACCGTGTGCAACGGCGGCATCGTGGCGGGGAGCGATCGCGTGCTGGTGATCGAGGCGTTCGGCAGCCAGGAAGGTGCCGCCTGGGCGGCCGGTCGGGCGCAGCGTCTCGCCGGCCGGCGCCCGACCGACGTCCTGGTGACCCACTTCCACGGCGACCACACGGGCGGCCTCGCCGGCTTCGCGAACGAGGCCGGCGCTCCCGCGGTGCTGGCCACGGAGGAGACGGTGCGCCTCACTCTGGAGTCGGGCGCCGAGGGCGAGCGTCTGCGCCTGCTGGAGGGTGCGACGCGTCTCGACGCCGCCGAACCCACCCGCCTCGACCTGGGCGGCCGGCAGGGTGGTGCTGACGCCGCGGGTCGGACACACGCCGAGCGACGTGACGGTCGCGGTCGACGGCACGCCGATCGTCTTCTGCGGCGACCTGGGTGGAACGAGTTCTTCCCCAACTCACCGGGACACGCTGCCGTCTCCCTTCGCGGCCCTCGATCCGCGACCTGCTGGCCGGGTCGCCGACCCTGTGGGTCCCCGGCCACGGTCCGCTCGCCGATCGAGCCGCCGTGGAGCGGCTCCTCGCCGTCGTCGACGCGCTCGCCGATCACGCCGTCGACGCCCACCGGCGGGGCCTCGACGCCGCGGCGGCGGCCGAGAGCTTCCACCTCCCGCAGGTCGCCGCCGACTGGACCCTCTTCAGCCCCTCCTACTTCGAGGTGGCGATCGGCAAGGCACGCCGAGCTCGACGCGCGGGCTGAGTCTTCCGAGCCGTGCGGCGCTAGACTCCCTCCGCCGGTTCCAGCCGGTCGGCGATGCCGAACCCGACGCGGGCGAGCGCGACCTCGGAGCACCCTTCCACTGGGCGACCATCGTCGCTCAGAACGCGATACCCTCCTCGGCGTGCTGCGCGGTGGCTGGACGGCGCCCACGCTCTCGCCCTCTACTGGGTGGAGAACGTCCTCCTGGCAGCGGGAACTGCCTCCATCCTGGTCCACCGGAGGCTACCCGCCGGGCTGGACTACCGTCCGCAGGGCCTGTCGGCGACGGTGCAGGCCGGTCGCACGCGTTCCGCACTCCTCCTCCGAGTACGCGACGATGGCCGCCGTCTTCAGCACCGGCCACGGGGTCTTCCTCGCCGTGCTCCTGCTGGCGGCGGAGGAGAACTGAGGACGTCGGCGTGGAGCGTGGACTGGCGGATGGCGCCTCAGCTCGCTCGCTCCGCCGCGGTGGCCGCGATCGACCTCGCCGTCGATCTGCCGGGAATCCGCGAGCAGCCATTCGCTTGATCCGTCGTCGCGTGGAACTCGGCGGTCGCGTGGCGGTGTTGCACCTGTGGTCGTGGTGGGCGGCGCGTTGATGATGTGGCGGGGCTCGCCGCCCGGGCTCTGGAAGACCCTTCGAGGCTGAGACGGCGGGCGGCCGACGGCGAGGAGGAGGTCCCGGCCGCCTGTCGCGCTGGGCGGCCGACCAGGGCCTCGATCTCGACGCGGAGGTCGCCGCGCAGGCCGACCGCCGGGCCGCCGAGAAGGTCGTGCCGCCCGGTTGATCCTGGGCCGACAATCCGCCGCGCACGGGGGCGTATCAGGGCGCGGGGACGGAGGCCGTCTCCGCGCGAGGAGACGACATGGGGACCCTGACCCGCAACGCCGCCATCGTCAGCTGGGTCTGCCGGATCGCCGTGGCGGCGATCCTGCTCCAGACCCTGTTCTTCGTTCACCGGCGCCGAGGAGTCGGTGTGGATCTTCAGCCGCCTGGGCGCCGAGCCCTGGGGCCGTCTCGGGTCCGGGGTCGTGGAGCTGGTGGCGAGCATCCTGATCCTGCTGCCGGCGACGGTGACGATCGGCGCCCTGCTCGCCGTCGGCGTCATGGCCGGCGCCGTCGCCAGCCACCTCACCGTGCTGGGGATCGAAGTGCAGGGCGACGGAGGCCTGCCTTCGCCCTCGCCTGCACCGTACTCGCCGCCGCCCTCGTGGTCCTCTGGCTGCATCGGTCGGAGATCCCCGTCATCGGGCGGCGTTTCGCCTGAAGAGGAAGGAAAGGAGCACTCGATGAAGTCCCGCACCCTGCAGCTCGCCCTGTTCGCCCTCCTCGCCGTACCGCTCGCCGCGCGAGCCGTCGAGCCGGTCAACCAGACCACCTTCGGCGGCGTCGCCATCGACGGCTACGACCCCGTGGCCTACTTCGAGGACGGAGCGGCGATCGAAGGCTCGAAGGAGTGGACGGCGGAGTGGAACGGCGCCACCTGGCGCTTCGCCTCGGCGGAGCATCGCGACCTCTTCGTCGCCGACCCCGAGGCCTACGCGCCCCGGTACGGCGGCTACTGTGCCTGGGCCGTGTCGATGGGCTGACCGCGGGTGTGGACCCCGAGTGTGGACCGTCCGCGACGGCAAGCTCTACCTCAACTACAACAAGTCGGTACAGGAGGAAGTGCGCGGCACGCGGATGCGGCGATCGAGCGCGCCGACGCCAACTGGCCGGGGCTGGTGGATCCGGACTAGGGGTGGGACTCGGCGGGCGCCGTCGGGAGGTGACGGCGCCCGCGTCCGGCCGGCGGGGCGCCGGCCGCTTCAGCCGTTTTCGTGGGCACGGCGGCCACCGTCGGTTGAAGCGGCCGGCCCCCGTGCCCTCCGGTGGGTGGTGAAACCTCCGAGGTCTACGCGGCCGTCCGCCAAGCCCGGAGGGTGACGGAGCGGACCGTGCCGCGGATCTCGGCCAGGGTGACGCCGGCGCCCGCCAGCAGGGTCTCCACATCGGCGGAGGCGGTGACCGCGATCGTCTCGAGGTAGTCGATATCACGCAGGACCTCTACCTCGCCGAGCCCGGCGGCGCGCAGGTCGCCGAGGTACCGGTCCAGCAGTACCGCTCCGCCGACGCAGCCGACGTAGGCACTGAGGTCGGCCGCCAGGCTCTCCGGCAGCGGGCGCGAGAGCACCAGGTCCGAGACGACCATGCGGCCGCCGGGCCGCAGCACCCGGGCCACCTCCCGGAAGGCGGCGGCCTTGTCGGGCACCAGGTTGATGACGCAGTTGGAGGTGACGGCGTCGACCGAGGCGTCGTCGACCGGCAGTGCCTCGAGGCGCCCCTCGCGGAACTCGACGTTCGCGTAGCCGCCCGCCGCGGCCGCCGCGCGGGCGCGCTCGAGCATCTCCGGGGTCATGTCGACGCCCAGAACCCGACCCGTGGGCCCCACGTCGCGGGCCGCCATGAAGGCATCGAGGCCGCCGCCGGAGCCGAGGTCGAGGACGGTCTCGCCGGGCTGCAGGTCGAGGAAGCCGATCGGGGCGCCGCAGCCCAGGGAGAGCTCGGCGCTGCCGGCGGGAACCTCGGCCAGGCTCTCGGACGAGTAGCCGAGATCACGGGCCGCCTCGGAGCTGTTGCAGCCGCAACCGCAGCCGGCGCCGGGCTGGGAGGCGAGACGCCCGTAGCGTTCGCGGACGGCGGAGACGAGGTTCTCCGCGGTGTCGGTGGTGGGAAGGCTCATGGTTCGGTTCTCCTGTCGGCCCGTCGGACGGGCGGAAGGTGCACCGCCGGCTCGCAGCCGCCGGCGCAGCAGTTCTCGTAGAGATAGGCGACGAGCTCGCCCGCGGCGGTGAAGTCCGCCGAATAGAGGATCGAGCGCCCGTCGCGGCGCGAGGCCACCAGACCGGCGCTCGCCAGCTGGGCGAGGTGGAACGAGAGCGTCGGTGGAGCGATCTCCAGCCGCTCCGCGATCGCCCCCGCCGCCAGCCCTTCCGGCCCGCTCTGCACCAGCAGCCGGAACACCGCCAACCGCGACGGATGGGCGAGGGCGGAGAGGCGGCCGACCGCGTCGTCGAGTCTCATGGTTCGAGAATTCTAGAAATATCGAAACATCTTGTCAACAGAGGTGAGAACTTCACACGGACCGCGGAGCTCGTGCGAAGGCTCGCGCTGAGGTCTCTCGCGTTCGCTCGAGACGACTTCGGGGGCCTGCTGGCGTCATCTCGAGCGCAGCGAGAGACCTCAACGCACGCCGAAGCAAGCCGACGCCGGTCCGGGTGAAGGGCCCTCCCCCGGGGTCAGTCGATGCCCGCGAGGGTGTACTCGAGCACGTACCGATGCTCGCCGCCCTCGACGACGATCTCGAGCGTTCCCTCGATCCCCGCCAGCTCGCCCGTGCCGGAGTCGCGCAGGACGGTGATCTCGAGGTGCTGCTCGCCGCGGCCCATGGTGCCGCGGTGCTGCAGGAGGAAGCTGCCCCGGCGGCCGTCGAGGGTGCCCTCGACGCGCTCCATCGCCACGTAGGCGCCGGCGCCCTCGACCGGCGTGGCGCCGGTGAGCATCTCGCCGGTTCCGGTGCCCTCGAGGGCGCCGTGGTACTCCTTGTCGAGCGAGTAGCGCCCCAGGGTCAGGCCGTCGGGGAACGGTTTCTCGTCGACGGGCACCACCTTGACGTCGAAGGTTCCCTCGGCACGTCCACTCATCGTCGTTCCTCCCGCCTCCTCGGCCCGTCCGGGTCCGGCCGTCCCCGACGCGAGGAGCAGCGCGAGCAGGACGAGGGCCGGTGTCGTTCTTGGCATGGGACGGGATGGTACCGGAGCCGCTCTCCGACACGACAGCACCACTTCGCGGTCGACAGACGGCGGATCGGCTCTGCGTTCAGGCCGGCGGCGGGAGGGCCTTCGCCTCCTGCCAGAGCCGGGCGCGACGGTCGAGCTCGGCCCGCCAGTCGACGGGCAGCTCGCCGGGTCGCGGCGCCAGGATCTCGTCGGGAGCTTCGCCGTGCCAGACGAGTGCGTCGGCGATCTCGTCCAGGGTGCGTGTGCCGGCAGCGAAGCCGAAGTCCATCGCCGGCTCCCCCGACCACGCGCTGCCCCGCAGGGTCAGGAGCCGCGCCGCGGGTCCCGGGGCGAGGCGGGTCAAGCCGGCGGCGCTGTCGGGCCGCACCGTGATCGGCAGGACCGAACGCACGCGCCGACGGGCCGCGGCGGGCAGCGCCGAGGGGAAGCCCTCGGCGTCCTTGGCGCAGTGCCCGACGCCGTAGACCGCCAGACCCGAGAGGCCGCGATCGAGCACGTCGCGCCGTGCGCGTTCGGCGAAGAAGGGACGGCGATCGAGGTAGGGCACCAGATCCGCGGCCGCCTGCACCCGATCCCACTGCACCGGAACCGCACCGGCCACGACGCGCACCCGCTCCCCCGCGGGCAGGTCCCGGTTCAGACGCCGCAGAGCCCGCAGCAGGCCCTCGTAGACGGGCGACTCCCAGAACTCCCCCAGCCCCGAGTCGAGCCAGATCGGGCGGAGGGCTTCCCGGTCGAGCTCCTCGCCCTCGACGACGAAGCGGTCGAGCAGGTCCTGGTGCAGGGGGCTCGCCGCCTCGAGCAGGACGACGTCCACGGTGTGCGCGAAGCGCGGGTCGGCGATCAGGGCGAGGCGCAGATCGGCATCGGCGCGCGAGCCGTGCTCCTCGCCCAGGCAGACCAGATCCGCCTCCTCCCAGAGGGCGAAGAGGCCGTCGACCACGGCCGCGAGGTCGGAGTGCGGAGCCCGGGCGCAGCCTCCCGACAGGACGAGGGCGGTCAGCAGGAGCGGAACGAGGCGGGGCCGGGGCGCGGACACGGGCGGGTAGAGTACCCGGATGGCCGATCCCCGTCACCGCGCCCTCGCCGAGACCCTGGTGGGCTACTCCTGCGCCCTCGAGGCGGGGGAGACCGTGCTCATCGAGGCCGTCGGCATCCCGCACGCCTTCACCCGTGAGCTCGTCCGCGTCGCCGCGGCGGCCGGGGCCCGCCCGCTCGTCTGGCTCAAGGAGCCGAGCGTCACCCGCGAGCTCCTGCTCGCCGCCAGCCGCGAGCAGATGGACCTGATGGCTCTGGGCGAAGCGACGACGATGGAGCGGGTCGACGCCTACATCGGCATCCGCGGGGGCGAGAACATCTCCGAGCTCTCCGACGTGCCGGCCGAGGCCACCCGGCTGTGGGAGTCGACCGTCTTCCAGCGCGTCCACCTGGACGAGCGGCTGAAGAAGAAGTGGGTGGTGCTGCGCTGGCCGAGCGCTTCGATGGCGCAGCTCGCCGGCCGCTCGACGGCTGCCTTCGAGGACTTCTACTTCGACGTCTGCACCCTGGACTACGCGCGCATGGCGCGGGCGATGGAGCCGCTCGTCGAGCTGATGAACGCCACCGACCGGGTGCGCCTGACCGCTCCCGGGACGGACCTCTCCTTCAGCATCCGCGACATCCCCGCGGTGCCGTGCGACGGACGCCGCAACATCCCCGACGGCGAGGTCTACACGGCGCCCGTGCGCGACAGCATCGAGGGCACGATCCGCTTCAACACGCCCACCGTCTACCAGGGCGTCGCGCACCAGGACGTCGAGCTCACCTTCGAGGCGGGCCGCATCGTCGAGGCCGGCTCCTCGAAGCCCGACCACCTGCTCTCCGTCCTCGACAGCGACGAGGGCGCCCGGTTCGTCGGCGAGTTCGCCATCGGCTTCCACCCCGGCATCACCGAGCCGATGCGCGACATCCTCTTCGACGAGAAGATCGCCGGCTCCATCCACCTGACGCCCGGCAACGCCTACCAGGAGGCCTGGAACGGCAACCGCAGCCAGATCCACTGGGACCTGGTCCTGATGATGGACCCCGCCCACGGCGGCGGCACCATCCACTTCGACGACCGCCTCGTGCGCCGGGACGGCCGCTTCGTCCTCCCCGAGCTCGAGGCGCTCAACCCCGAGAACCTGCTGGGGGAGTGACGCCCAACCCCGCCACGTATTCGCGCAGCTCCGCCAGCTCGCGCTCGTAGCCGCCCGAGAGGATCGGGAAGCGGCACCAGGTCTTGGGGTCGAGGTTCTTGTCGTCGAGGTGGAAGCTCGGCGCGTAGCGCTCGCGCTTCCACTGGTTGCGGCACCAGAGGCGGTAGAAGCGCTCGACCCAGCCCGCGAGCTCGGCCGGATCGGTGTCGGGGTGCTCGACGCGCAGCTCCTTGAAGGCCTCGAGCGGCGTGTGGCGGTCGCGGATGAAGGCGTCCTCGATCTCCTCGAGCACGGCGTACGGCATGAGGTCGCCCTCGTCGGTCTGGGCCCGCTCGGCGGGGCGCAGCTCGGCGGTGGGCTGCTGGCGGTTCACCAGGGCGAGCGCGGGGATCGCGGGCTCCATCCAGCGGAGCCAGCGGCGCAGGAAGTCCTTGTCGATTCCGGCGATCGGCGCCAGCCCGCCGCAGGTGTCGCCGTCCATCGTGGCGTAGCCGACGGCCGCCTCCGAACGGTTGCTGGTGGTCAGCAGCAGGGCGCCTCGCAGGTTGGCGAGCATCCAGATGCCCGGCCCGCGCACGCGCGCCTGGATGTTCTGCAGCGCCACGTCGTCGCGCTCCCAGGTGAGCTCGCGGCCGACGGCGCCCTCGACGAGCCGGGTGTAGCTCTCGACGACCCCGTCGACGTCGAGCTCGACGTGGGTCGAGCCGATCGCCTCGGCCACGGCGCGGGCCGCCTCGCGCGTCGTGTCGGAGCTGTTGCGGGTCGCCTGGTAGGCGGTGAGCAGCAGGGCGCCGACGAAGGAGGACACCTCCTCGCACGCGGCGAGATCGGGCATGTGGGAGAGGCGTGCGCGCAGACCCTCGACCCCCAGCTCCCCGAGCGCCAGCTCGACCATCCGTGCCACGAGCACCGCCGCGGCAGAGGAGTCGGCACCGCCCGAGAGCGAGATCACGAAACCGCGCGTGCGGCTCTTGCGCAGGTAGTCGAAGAGCCCGAGCGCGACGGCACGGGTGAACTCCTCGAACTCGAGATCGGACCCCTCCTCCCAGGCCGGCGGCTGCAGCGCCACCGGTTCCGGGTCCAGGGCCGGGTAGGTGAAGGGCACGGCGACCGCGCGCGCGTCGAGCCGCGGCTCGTAACCCGCCGAGCGCACCTGGGCGAGCCGGCTCTCGGAGATGTCGACGACGGCCGAGGTGAGCTCCACGTCGCGGTAGGTCAACCGCGGGCCCTCCGCCACCAGACGGCCGGCGTTGGCCACCAGCACGCCGCCGTCGTAGACCACGCGCCCGGCCTCGTTGCCGAGCAGGTTCGAGTAGACGTAGGTGACGCCGAAGGCACGCGAGCTGTCGAGCACGTAGCGGTGACGCACGTCCCGCTTGTCGAAGGCGAAGTGGCTGGCGCTGGGGTTCAAGATGACGTCCGCCGCCTCGAGCGCCAGGTCCCGTCCGGGGCGGTTGGCCACCCAGGCGTCCTCGCAGATCTCGATGCCGACGCGCAGGCCGCCGATGTCGAAGAGCAGATCGCCGAGCGGCAGCTCCTCGCCCGCCAGCTCCCAGGTGGCGGCGACGTCGTGCGGCCAGGCCTTGAACCAGCGCGGCTCGTAGTGGACGCCGTCGCCGGGCAGGAACTGCTTGGCGACCAGGCCCACGGCGCGCCCGTCGACGGCCACGCAGGTGGCGTTGTAGAGCGCCTTGCGATGGAAGATCGGCAGGCCGAAGGTGGCGGTCATTCCGGCGGTGGCGGGGAGCACCTCGGCCAGCACGGCGTGCGACGTGCGCACCGTTCCCGGTGACAGGAAGGCGTCTTCGCAACCGTAGCCGGAGAGACAGAGCTCGGGCAGGCAGACGATCGAAACGCCCTCGTCGCGGGCGATGGCCAGGGCCTCGAGGACGCGGGCCTTGTTGCCCTCCCAATCGAGGGGCGTCAGGTTGAGGGCCGCCCCCGCGACCTTGACCAGCCTCATCCCACCGGCTCCGGCTCGGGGAGCGGAAGCGCGTCGTGCGCCGGGCGAGCCGCGCGGCGCCGCCCGGTACGTGCCACGCGTCGACCCCGCGACGGCGCAGCAGCTCCGCCAGGTGGGCGCTCTTGAAGCCCACCTCGCAGTAGAGGACGTAGGTGGCGTCGGCCGGCAGGCTGGCGGCGGCCTTGAGCGCCTCGAAGAACTCGAGCCAGTGGGCGCCCGGGTGGTGCCAGCGCTGGTAGTCCTCCTTGGCGCGCAGGTCGAGCACGACGGCGTCCTCGGGCACCGCTCCCTCCAGCGCCAGGCTGCGCCCGTCGGCGCCGGTCGACCGGCGCGCCTCGACCACCTCGCGCTCGCCGAGGAGGAGGCGCAGGTCCAGCGAGCCGAGCTGCCGCGCCTCGGCGGCGAGCCCGCGGGCGCTCACCGAGGTGAGCGCGTGACGCGGCTGCAGCGCGCAGTACTCGGGGGTCGCCACCGAGGCCGCGTGGGTGCCGATCGAACGGGACAGCGCCACGATGTCGTCCTTGTTGGCTCCGAGCAGCGGACGCAGCACCGGGATCGTGATCGCCGCGGAGAGCGCCGCAAGATTGGGGAGGGTCTGCGAGGAGACCTGTCCGATCGACTCCCCGGTCACCAGGAAGGGGAGCTCGAGCTCGCGGGCGAGCGCCTCGGCCGTCCGGTACATGGCCCACTTGAGCACCAGCTGCCAGTAGCGCGGCCGGATGCGCTCGCGGATGCGCGGCAGCAGGTGGCGCAGGTCGACGACGTGGAGCCGCGGCCAGTCGCCGTAGCTCCACCGACGCGCCAACCCCTCGAGCACCGCCTCGACGCCGCGCCGATGCGGCTCGCCGCCGAGGTTGAAGAAGAGGTAGTCGAGGGCGACGCCGCGGCGCAGCAGCTGCCAGGCCGCCACCGAGGAGTCGAAGCCGCCCGAGAGCAGCGCCAGGGCGCGTCCTTCGACTCCCATCGGCAGACCCGCGGGACCGGGGAGCACCTCGCTGAAGAGGTAGGCCTCCTCCGCGTGCACCTCGACGTGGGCGGTGATCTCCGGATCGTCGAGATCGACGCCGGCGGCGTGCGGCAGCAGCGCGGCGCCGAGCGCGGCCTCGACGTCGGGCGATCCGAAGGGGAGCTCCTGACCGCCCGTGCGCTTGGCGCGCACCGCGAAGCGCTTGCCGGCCACCGCCGGGGCGAAGTGCTCGCGGCCGGTGGCGACCAGCCCTTCGAGGTCCGACCAGGCGCGACGCACCACCGGCGAGACCGACTGCACGCCGAAGACGCGCTGCAGGGCCCGCGCCGCCGGATCCGCCTCCGCCTCCACGAAGAGTCGGCTCCAGCGCCGGTCGAGCCGGAACTCCAGCCCGGAGGAGACCATCGCGTCCTCCAGGGCGTGGACGAGCTGGTTGGTGAACCGCTGCCGGGTCTTGCGCGACTTGGTACAGACCTCGCCGGAGAGGCGGACCAGGATGAGCTCGTCGGCGGCCATGGCGCTCCCCGGCCGGCGCGGCGGGTCGGGGCGGAAATCATAGCAACGGCGCACAGCTGCGGTCGGCCCCCGGCGGCGAGCGGTGCGAAACAGAGCGGCGACCGCGCTCGTAGGGGCCACCGAATTCTCCGAGGGAGCTCCTCATGCGACGTCTCATCGTGTCCCTGCTGCTCGTCCTGCCGATCTCCGCCGCCCGCGGCCAAGCGGACGGTACCGCGCTCCTCGCCCGCGCGCTCGACGCCTACGGCGGCACGGCTCCGTTCCAGGAGACCCTCGATCTGACCCTCCAGATGCCCGACGGACGCGAGGAGGGCCGCAGGCAGCGCTACGGCGTGACCGCGGACGGAGGCTGCTATCTCGTGCTCTCGGCCGGCGGTCACGCCGGCCTGACCCTGGTGGCCGAGGGCGAGCGGGCGGTCGTCGAGTGGTCGCACATCCCGGCGCACTACGCGGAGACGGCCTACGACGGCAGCCTCGCCGCGGTCCTCGACCGCCTCGGCGCGGCGGAGAGCAACATCGCGACCCCGCCGGCCGTGGTGGCGGCGCAGGGCGGCGACCTCGACGCCTTCGTCGAGGCGCTCCGCTTCGGGGTCCTCGGAGCGCTGCACGTGACCGGAGCGACCGCCGACTCCGTGGATCTGGCGGCCGACAACGGGACTCTGACCGTCGGCGTCGATCCGGCGAGCGGCCGCCTGGCGACGGTGCAGATCGCCCTCGGGCAGGGAGCGGAGCAGGTGCGGGCGCGCGGTGCTTTCACCTTCACGAGCGGCGCGTCGAGCGACGCTCCGGCGTGGCCCGAGCTCTCCGGCCGCACCGCCGTTGCCACGCTGGAGGAGCTCGAGGCCTCGACGTACCCGCTCGGCGAGCCGGCCCCCGAGGCGAGCTTCCGCACCGCCGACGGCGAGACGCTGCGCCTGGCCGACCTCGCGGGCGAGGTGGTCGTGCTCGACTTCTGGGCGACCTGGTGCGTCCCCTGCTGGAGCGCCCTCGAGCAGACCGAGATCCTGGCGGGCTGGGCCGCGAGCGCCGGGCGCCCCGTCCGGGTCTACGCGGTCGACACGCTGGAGCGGATCGACGGCTGGGAGGCGCAGCGCGATCAGGCCGCGAGCTTTCTCACCTCCCGCGATCTCCACGTGCCCCTCCTCGTGGATCCGGGCGGGGAGGCGTTCGCCGCGCTCCACAACCCGGGGCTGCCGAGCCTCGTGGTGATCGGCCCCGACGGCCGCTTGGCGGGCTACCACTCCGGGGTGGCCGAGGAGATGGCGCAGACCGTGCGCGGTGAGGTGGAAGCGCTGCTCGGCGAGCGGCCCTAGCGGCGCCGCTCAGCCGCCCACCCGGGCCTGGATCGCGCGGAAGCCGGCGTCGGTGCGGACGAGGCCCTGGCGCGCCGGGAGCCCCTCGGCCTCCGCGCGGACGTCGCGAATGCGTTCCTCGGTCAGCGGATGGCTGGAGAAGAACTGCTCGACCGAGCTCGGGCGCCGCTGCCGCTGCTCGAGCAGGACCTCGAACATCCGCGCCATGCCGCCCGGGTCGTAGCCCGCCTCGTACATCGTGCGCACGCCGAGCTCGTCGGCCTCGCGCTCGGCATCGCGCGAGAAGCGGGCGAAGGTGCCGCCGGCGACGACCTGCGCCAGGATCTGCTCGTAGGTGGCGGGGTTCTCGCCGAGAACCAGGCCGGCGACGATCTGGAAGCCGTAGGCCTTGGAGAGCTGCTCGGTCCCGTGCCGGGCGACGCCGTGCGAGATCTCGTGCGCCATCACGCCGGCGAAGGAGGCGACGTCGGGCGCCGCCGCGATGAGGCCGGTGTTGACGTAGACGTGCCCGCCCGGCGTGTTGAAGGCGTTGATCGCGTCGTCGCGCACGACGTGGAAGGTCCACGGCAGGTTCGCCATCGCGGTCCGTGCGACGATGCGCCGTCCGATCTCATCGACGGTGCCCTGGACGCGCGCGTCGTGCACCAAGGTGAGCTCTTTCGCGAGGTCGCTCTCGAGCTTCTCTCCGAGCTGCCACTCCTCCTCGATGGAGACGAGGTTGAAGTCCCCCCGGTTGACGCCGGTCGTGGCGCAGCCGACGCAGAGAGTGGTGAGGAGGAGGGTGATCGCGGGTGCTCGGAGGTGTCGCATGGGGGTTTCGGGGTGCAAAGGGGGTGCCGGGGTGATCCGGTCCGCCGCGAGGCTGCCGCTGCACCCGGTCCGGTGGGGGTTTGCGGGGGCCGGAGCCGAGGTTCCTCGCTGCGCTCGAAACGACGAGGAGGGGCTCGACAAGGGAGAATTTACCCGGTCCGTCCGGGCGGGATAGTCTCGTCGCCGAGAAAGGAACCCGCCATGTGCCGCAACATCCGCACCCTCTACAACTTCGAGCCCCCCGCCACCGACCGCGAGCTGCGCGACGCGGCCCTGCAGTACGTGCGCAAGGTCAGCGGCATGCCGAAGCCCTCGCAGGCCAACCGGGAGACCTTCGACCGCGCCGTCGAGGAGGTCTTCGTCGCCACTCGACGCCTCGTCGACGACCTGGTCACGGCCGCGACGCCGCGCGACCGCGACGAGGAGCGCGCCAAGGCGCAGGAGCGCTGGGCCCGCCGCGAGCGGCGCATCGCCGAGCGCGCCTGAGGCGCTACACTGCGCCGGTGGACCGCAGGGCGCGTCTCGAGGCGCTGGCCGAGGAGCCGGATCCGCAACGCCGGCGTCTGGTGGCGCTCGGTCTGCTGACCGACCGGCTGGCCGAGGACGGCATCGAGCCGATCCTGGTCGGCGGCGGTGCCCTCGCCTTCTACACGGGCGGCGGCTACGCGAGCAACGACATGGACCTGGCCCTGCCGGCGGATCCCGCGGTCGACACCGCCTTCCAGGAGCTCGGCTTTGCCCGGGAGGGGCGCTACTGGTACCGAGCGGACCTCGACCTGCTCTTCGAGGCCCCGGCGCCCGCCGATCTGCCGGGTGAAGACGCGCCCCGGACAGTGGTCGAGGTCGACGGCCTGCGAGTGGTCGTTCTCGGGGTCGAGGACCTGCTCCTCGATCGCCTGCGCGCGTGGGTGCACTGGAAGAGCGCCGAAGACGGGCGCTGGGCGCGTCGACTGGCGCTGCTGTGGGCGGACCGGATCGACTGGGAGTACCTGCGCGGGCGTACGGCCGGCGAGGACGCGGAGCGTCAGGGGCTCGAGGATCTGGCCGCCGAGGCGGGGCGATGATCTCCTGGGAGGAGTTCCGGCGCGAGGTGGAGCGGCGCAAGCGTGAGCGCTGGCTCTCCATCCTCGTCGCCGAGCCGCGCGGCCGCGCTCCCGGCCGCCGTCCGCGCGACCCCGACAAGGAGCGCCTGCTCCTCGAGCTCGACCGGGCCCGCCTCGCCCGGCAGGGACGCCCGAGCTCCGGGGACTGAGGCGAGCGGCGCCTCAGGGTGCCGAGCGGGCGCCTTCGAGGGTGAGCCAAGCGTCCTCGACGGGTCCGGCCTCGTAGCTCGCGAACTCGAGCACGGCGGTGCGCTCGCGGCGGCCGAGGAGGTCCTCGAGCTCCATGCGCTCGACGAGGGTGCGGCCGCCCTCCTCGCGGAAGGCGGTGAAGCGGACCTCGCGCGCCTCCTTGCCGGAGGGCAGACGGAAGCGGATCCGTTGCGGCAGGCCGGTCGCCGGGTCGATCCAGAAGGTGCCCTCCGGGTAGGGGGCGCGGGCGTCGGCGCGGGCGGTGAGGGCGAGCACACCCTCCTCGAGGAGGCGCGCGTCGTAGAGAGCCGAGAGCGGCGGTCCGGCCAGGTCGGCCAACGAAGCCGTCCCGGCGAGGCGCTGCTGCCCGGTCACCGCCAGCGGGTTGCGGGCGTTGGGGACGAGCAGCCAGACGTCGCCGTCGATGCCGAGCACGCGGCGGCCGGCCTGGCGGCCGGAGCGGAAGACGGCGAGCGCTCGGTGCGGACGCTCGACGAAGAGCTCGATCTCCCCGCTCCACTCGACCGCGCCGTCGTGGTCGAGCCCGATCCGCAGCTCCACCCGCCCCTCGTCGAACGGCATGCGCGACGCCTCCGCTTGCAGGAGCAGGTCGCGGGCCGCATCGCCGTCCGCCGCGCCGGCGACGGAGCCGATCGCGATTGCGAGGAGCGCGGTCAGCCCGATCGTGTGCGGCAGGCCGGCGCCCCGCCGCCGCCCGCGGTGCCGGGTCCCGCGCGCCGGCCCGGGCATGCCCCTAGACATGGGCCAGCGCCTCGACGATCGGCTGGCGCGCGGCGCGCCGCGCGGGCCACCAGGTGGCGAGCAGAGCCGCGAGCAGCATGCCCACCAGCGCGATGCCGTAGGCCTCGGGGTAGAAGCGGATGAAGAGCTCGACCGGGTGGGCCACCCCCGGCGGCGCCGGCATGGTCAGGTGCGAGCGGTTGACGATCTCGCGCAGGGCGAGCGAGAGCAGGGCGCCGGCGAGGCAGCCGAGGGCGGCGACGGCCAGCCCCTCCCAGGTGAAGAGCCGGACGACGCCGCGCGGCTTCATGCCCAGGGCGCGCAGCGTGCCGATCTCCCGGGTGCGCTCGGTGGTGACCATCAGCATGCTGTTGGCCGCCGCCAGCAGCACGATAGCGAGGAGCACCGCGCCGAGGAAGCCGAAGATCCCCAGGTAGAGCGTGCGCACCTGACGGTAGAACTCGGCGAGCTGTCTCCACTCGCGCACGTCGACCGGGGTCCCGGCCGCGCCGAGCTCACCCTTCAGTCGCTCGCCCACGGCGGCCGCCCGGTCTCGATCGTCGAGCAGGACGACGAGCTTCGAGACGGTCCCCTCCGCCTGCAGCAGCCGATCCGCGCTCGCCAGCGGTAGCGCCAGGTAGCGATCGTCGAGCTCCCGCACAGGCAGGGAGGCGATCCCGGCGACCTGCACGTCGAGGGCGTTGAGCACGCCGTCGACGGTCATCGCGAAGAGGGTGACCCAGCCGCCCGGCTCGACTCCGAGGGCGCGCGCCAGGCCGCCGCCGAGCACCGCCTCGTCGGCCTCGGCGTCGCCCAGCCAGCGACCCTCGGCGACGAGCTCCGGCGTGTCCATGCTCTCCTCCTCCCGCCCCGGCTCGACACCGACGCCGACGAACGGGATGGCGGAACCGCCGGTGCCGGCGAGGCCGAAGAAGTCGATGCGCCGCAGCACCTGCCGCACCTCGGGGTCGTCCGCCACGCGCGCGGCGAGCGCCTCCGAGCCGGCCAGTCCGTGCTCGAGGGTCTCCGCTTCGGATCCGGAGAAGAGCTCCGGCGATCCGATCTGCAGGTGGCCGACGCCGGAGCGGATGGTGCCCTCGGCCAGCGCGTCGAAGCTCTGGGCGACGAAGCCGCCGGCCAGGGTCAGGGCCGTGAAGCCGACGGCGACGATGCCGGCGGTGAGCAGGGTCCGCCGCCGGTTGCGCCCGACGTTGCGCAGCGCCGTGCGGACGAAGGTCACGCCGCGGCCTCCAGCCGCCCGTCGATCAGGTGCAGGACGCGGCTCGCCCGCGCCCGCACTCGCGGGTCGTGGGTGGCGATGACGCAGCCCATGCCGCGCTCCTCGTGCAGCCGCTCGAGCAGGTCGAGCACCTCCTCGGCGCTGTGGCTGTCGAGGTTGCCGGTGGGCTCGTCGGCGAGCAGCAGGCGGGCGTCGTTGGCCAGCGCCCGGGCGATGGCGACCCGCTGGCGCTGGCCGCCGGAGAGCAGGTCCGGCCGCACGGCGGCACGGTCGGCGAGGCCCACGGCCGCCAGCAGCTCGAGCGAGCGCTCGCGCCGGGCGCGGGCCGCGACGCCGGCGAGCGCCATCGGCAGCTCGACGTTCTCCGCCGCCGAAAGCACCGGCACCAGGTTGAAGGTCTGGAAGACGAAGCCGAGCCGGTCGCGGCGCAGCTCCGAGAGCGCGTCCTCGTCGAGGTCTCCGACCGCTCGCCCCTCCCAGAGGAGAGTTCCGCCGTCGGGTCGGTCGAGGAGGCCGAGGAGGTTGAGAAGCGTCGTCTTGCCCGAGCCCGAAGGCCCCTCGAGGACCAGGAAGTCGCCTGCCTCGACCGCCAGGGTGACGCCGTCGACGGCCGGCACCTCGACCCGGCCGAGCCGGTAGACGCGGCGCAGGTCGCGGCCTTCGAGAAGGGGTCTGGAGGGGCTCACGGGGATCGTCCGGGCGGGCGACGCCCACCACGACGCCGCAGCCGGAGCCTATTGAACGCGACCGGTCGACGCCAGGCGCAGTACACTGCCGGTTGTCGTCCCGACGGAGCCGATCGATGCCCCTCGACCTCGCCCATCGCCGCGAGACCCGCGCCCGGCCCGACAGCGCCGCCGGCTCGCCGGGCACGGTGCTCCAGTGGCTCCTTTCAGCGTGGTGCTGGGCGGTGCTCGTGGGAGTCACCCTGGCACAGTACGGTCGCGGTCTCCTGGTGGCGCCCTTCACCGGGCCGCGGATCTGGGGACCCGTCCTGCAGGCCTGGGCGCGGGGGCTCCTCGCACTGGGTGGGATCGACCTCCAGGTGGAGGCGCCTCCGCGGATCGACCCTCCGGTCGTCTTCGTCGCCAACCACCAGAGCGCCTTCGACATCGCCGTGATGGCGGCCCTGGTGCCGCCGCCGGTGGTGTTCGTGGCCCGCGTCGACCTCTTCCGGGTGCCCATCGTCGGCGGGGTGCTGCGGCGCGGCGGCCACATCGCGGTGGAGCGCGAGGAGAGGGCGGATCGCATGCAGGTCGTCGGCCGCATCCTCGAGCGCCTCGAGGCGGGCACCAGCGTCGTGGTCTTCGCCGAGGGGACGCGTTCGGCGAGCGGCGCCGTGCACCGCCTGCGCGCCGGCGCCTTCCTCGCGGCGCGGCAGGCTGGCCGGCCGCTGGTGCCGGTGGCGCTGGCCGGCACGCGCCACGTCGTGGCCAAGGGTCGGCGCCTGCTGCGCCCGAGCCGCATGGCGGCCGCCTTCCTGCCGCCGGTCGAGGTGACCGAGGAGGTCGCCTCGCCGCGCGGCCGGGCGGCCCTGCAACGGCGGCTGGCGGAGACGGTGCGCCGGCTCGAGCCGGGAACGGGGCCGCGGTGGGGAAGCGGCGCGTGAGCGGCCCGCCGGAGCCGGTCGAGCGGGAGTGGGACGTCGTCATCGTCGGCGGCGGGCCCTCCGGCTCGATCGCGGCCGTGGTGGCCGCGCGGCGCGGTCTCTCCACCCTGGTGTTGGAGAAGAGCCGCCACCCCCGCTTCCAGATCGGCGAGTCGCTGCTGGCCAAGAACCTGCGCCTGCTCGAGGAGCTGGGCATCGCCGACGGCGTCGAGGCGCTCCCGCGCACCATCAAGACCGGCGGCTCCTTCGCCTTCGGCAACGGCGACGAGTTGGTGGATTTCCTCTTCACGCGCAGCCTCGAGCCGCACGCGCCGGACACCTTCAACATCGAGCGCTCGATCTTCGACGAGTACCTCGCCGGCTGCGCGCGGCGGGAGGGCGCCACGGTGGTCGAAGGCGTCACGGTGCGCGAGGTCCGCGAGCTCGACCACGGCCGGGTGACCCTCGGGGTGCGCGACGAGGCGGGAGTGGAGACGGTCGTCTCCGGTCGCTGCCTGCTCGACGCCAGCGGCCAGGCCACGGTCGTGGGGCGGCACCTGGGGACGCGGCGGCCGCTCCCGGAGCTGCGCAAGATCGCCTACTACGGGCAGATGCAGGGCGTCGAGCGGCGCGCCGGAGAGCCCGGCGGCTACCCGGTGATCCTCTTCTGCGACGAGGGCTGGTTCTGGCTCATCCCGCTGGACGAGGAGCGCACCAGCGTCGGCTTCGTCGTCGACGAGAAGGTGGCGCGCGGTCTCGACGTTCCGGCCAAGGAGATGCTGGCCTGGGGGATCGAGCGCTGCCCGTTCGTCGCCCGGCTGACCCGCCGCGCGTCGTCGCCGGAGTGGGTCCGCGTGGCTGCCGACTTCAGCTACCGGTGCGAGCCCTACGCCGGGCCGGGCTACTTCCTGCTCGGCGACGCCGCGACCTTCGTCGATCCGGTGTTCTCGACCGGGGTGTGCCTGGGCATGGCCTCCGGAGCGCGCGCCGCGGAGCTCGCCGCCGGCGTCCTCGACGGCTCGCTCGCTCCCGAGCGCGCGGCGCGCGTCTACGGACGCTTCGTGGCCGAGAGCTCGGCACCCCTCTTCCAGATGGTGCGCCACTTCTACCGCCACTCCTTCCGCGAGCTCTTCCTCCACGGCCACGGCATGCTGAAGGTCCACCGCGCCGTGACCACCGCGCTCGCCGGCTTCGTCTTCCCCCGCCCCAGCTTCCGCGTCCGCTGGCGCCTGCGCCTCTTCGACCTCCTCGTCGACCTCCAGGAGCGCTGGCCGCTCGTACCCCGCCGCGACGGCTGGTCCCTCCTGCGCGAGGCCCCGTCGCCCGGGCTCCAGACGGAGGCCTCCCGCGCGTCGACCTCGACCGGTCCGGCGTAGGCCTGCAACGGCCTGCGTCGAGGTCTCTCCCTGCGGTCGAGACGACAGGTGGGCCGGTGGAAGCTCCCGTCGCCCCGGACGGTCCGGGTGCAGCGGCACCCCGCCGAGCCCGTCACCCCGACCGCAGGGAGGGGCCTCAGCTCCGCGCCGGATCCGCCCCGGAGGGTCCGGGTGCAGCGGCACGCCCGCCCCGCCGCCCCGCGACGAGACGGTTGGCGAAGGGCGTGCCGCGGGACAGATCCGCCACCTCCGTCGCCAGCCCCCGGTCGGCCAGCAGGTCCGCCCACTCGTCCGCCGACCGGTAGGTGAAGCGCTGGCGCCAGTGCCCGCGCAGGAGCGCCATCGCGCGCTCGGCGGCGCGGGTGAGGGTGAAGGCGAGGCCGCCGGCGCGGTCGGCCTCGCGCACCAGGAGCAGGCCGCCCGGCTCGAGCATGGCGGCGGCGCGGGTGAGGAGGGCCTCCTGGGCGTCGCGGTCGAGGTAGTGGAGGACGTCGAGCAGGAGGACGACGCGGGCGGGCTCCGTCGGGGTCCAGGTCGCCAGGTCGGCCGTCTCGATCGTGGCCTGCTCACCCAGCGCCCGCCGGGCGACGCGGGCGATCCTCGCGCTACGCTCGACACCGTGGAGCGGCCCCCGGTGCCGACCGGCGAGCAGGGCGAGGACGAGGCCGCGCCCGCAGCCGAGGTCGACGAGGCGGCCGCCGCCTCCTTCCGCCTCGAGCCGGCGCACGATCTCGCGGTAGAGCGGATCGCCGCGCAGCTTGCCGCGCGCGAGCTCCCAGTGGCCGATGCCGGTCGCCGCGTAGCGGGCGGCGACGCTCTCGGCGAGCCGGTCGAACGGATCGCCGTCACCGCGTCGCGCCAGCGCCCAGGCGGCCAGCCCCGCCAGCGGCGCCAGCACCAGGGCGAGCAGGAACGAGCCGAGGATCGTCTCGCCGCCCAGTCGCCAGAGGCCGGCGGCGCTGAGCTCGGGCCGGGTCGCGGGCCACGCGCCGTGCAGGACGCGATGGCCGCCGAGGTAGGCGGCGGTGAGCAGGAACGGAGCCGTCAGGGGGTTGTTGACGTGGGCTGCCAGGTAGGCGTTCAGGCGGTTGAGCCCCAGCCATCCGGCGAGCGCGAAGCAGAGAACGAGGTGCGTGCCGTAGAAGGGGAGGCAGCCGATCGCCACGCCGAGGGCGATCGCGGCGGCCTGGCGCCGGGGGCTCCCGCCCTCGGTGCGCAGGCGCACCCAGAGATCGCGGCCCGCCTCGGCGACGCCGCGGCGCCGCGGTCGCTCAGCGCGGTCCATCGTCGCGGGCAGCGGCACGGCGGCGAGGCCGCGACTCTCGATCGCCGCCAGCACCGCCGGCAGGGCGGCGCGTCCGGCGGCGGCACGGTCGTGGAGGAGGAGGACGTCGCCCGCGGCCAGCCCGTCGAGCAGCCGGCGGGAGACCCGCTGCGGGTCGCCGGCGACGGTGTCGAAGCCGCGCCGGGTCCAGCTCGCGAGCTCGAGCCCTTCGCCGCGCAGCACGCGATCGAGCCACGGGTTGCGCAGCCCGGCCGGAGCCCGGAACCAGCGCGGCGCGGCTCCGGCCAAACGCGTGAGGACCTCCTGACAGCGGACGATCTCGCGCCGGGCGGCGGCGGGCGGCAGCAGGCAGAAGCCGTTGGGGTGCCGCCAGGAGTGGTTCTCGACCGTGTGCCCTCCGTCACGGATGGCGGCCACCAGCTCCGGCGCCGCGGCGGCGCGCTCGCCGATCAGGAAGAAGCTCGCCCGCGCCCGGTGGCGCGCCAGCACCTCGAGCACGGCCGGCGTGCCCTCCGGGTCCGGGCCGTCGTCGAAGGTGAGGGCGATGCGACCTTCGGCCTCGCCGGGCGGCAGCCGCCGCAGGTTCCGGCCGACCCAGGAGCTGCGCGGCCAGAGGCTCCCCGCGAGGAGCGTCAGGTGGTCGGCCACGAGGGTGGCGACGACGGGTTTCCAGAGGCGCGGGGCGGCGAGAAGCACCACGCCGGCGAGCCAGTGGAGGTGCACCGACGCCCGCAGCAGCGGGCTGGGCGAGCGCTCGACGTTCACGCCTCCTCCGGCCCGGCCGCGGGCCCTTCGCCGCTGCCGGCCAGCGCCGCGGCGAGGCCCTCGACATCGAGCTTGCCCCGGGCGGTACGCGGAATCTCCGGCAGCACGACGACCCGGCGCGGCACCTTGAAGTCGGCCAGCCGCCCGCGGCACCAGCGCACCACCTCCTCGGCGGTGACGCCGCGGCGCGCCGCCACCACGGCGCGGACCAGCTCGCCGCCGCCCTGCGGGTCGCGCACTCCCTGCACGACGACGTCGTCGACCGCCGGCAGGGCGCTGATCACGGTCTCCACCTCGAGCGGGCTCACCTTCGAGCCGCGCACGTGGATGAGGTCGCCGAGGCGTCCTACGAGTGCGATCTCCCCGCCGGCGAGCCGGGCCAGGTCGCCGGTCCGATAGCGGCCGCCGCCCAGCCGTTCGTCCGGCTCGGGCCAGTAGCCCGGCGCCACGGCGGCCGAGCGCACGACCACCCGACCGCCCTCCTGTGCCGACAGGCCCGGCACCTCCTCGAGCTCGACGCTGACGCCGTCGACCGGCTCCCCCACGGTGCCGCGCTCGGCGCCCCGGCCCTCGCGGTCGTAGGCGATGCCCCCGCACTCGCTGGCACCGTAGAAGGCGTGGACCGGGAGGCCGAAGCGCCGCCGGAAGCGCTCGGCGACCGCCGGCGGCAGGGCCGAGCCGGCCGAGAGCACGAGGCGCAGGCTCGGCGGCAGCACGTCCCCTTCGCCGAGGCTCAGGAGCGCCGCGAGGTAGGCGGGGACGGTGGGGAAGACGGTGACCTCGTGCTCGCGCGCGGCACGCAGGGCGCCGAAGGGTCCGCGATCCTCCGGCACGACCAGCGTCAAGCCGACGGTCAGGGCCGGGACGAGGAGGCTCGAGAGCCCGTAGCTGTGGGCGAACGGCACGAGGGCGAGGAGGCGATCGCCCTCCGCGATCCCCATCGAGGCGCGCAGGGCGCTGTCGTCGGCGCACAGCGCTCCGGCCGAAACGGCGACGCCGCGGCTCTCGCCGGAGCTGCCGGAGGTCAGCTTGACCGCGGCGGTCCCCGCCGGGGGCGGCTCGCGCTCGGCGCCGCCCAGGGGCTCCATGGTCGGCAGGTCACCGCCCTCGGCCGGAACCTGGAGCAGGGCACCGAGGCCGAAGCGCTCGGCCTGCCGTGCCAGCTCCGGCGCGGTCGCGCGCTGGTCCAGGAGCACCACCGGGTGGCCGGCGCGACGGGCGCCGAGGAAACCGGTGAGGAACGCGGTGCCGTTGGGCCCGCGCAGCCCGATGGGTCGCTCGGGCGGCAGATCGGTGGCCGCCAGCCGTGCCTCGACCCGGCGACCGAGGGCGTCGATGCCGGCCGCGGTGACGGCTCCGTCGGCCGCCAGCAGCAGCGGGGCGTCGGGCCGCCGCCGCACGAGCCGGGCGAAGGCCTCGAGGATCGGGTCTCCGGGGCGCGGACTCATCACGGAAGGGACGGCCGCCAGTGTACCGCGCGGTCGGGGCGCTATAGTAAGCTGCCGCGCCCGCCGGGGGGCTGGAGCGAGCCGAGCGACCATGACGCTGGACGAGTTCAAGCAGCTGATCATCGACAGCCTCCAGCTCGAGGGGGTGACGCCGGAGATGATCGGCGATGACGATCCGCTCTTCGGGGACGGGCTGGGGCTCGACTCGGTGGACGCGCTGGAGCTGGTGGTGGCGATCGAGAAGCGGCTCGGCGTCAAGATCCAGCCGCACGAGGCGGGCCGCGAGGCCTTCGCCTCCGCCGCCTCACTGCATGCCTTCGCGATGCAGCGGGCGGCCGAGCAAGAGGTCGCCGGCTCCTCCTCGTGAACGATCGCCCCGGCGTGGTGGTCACGGGCTGGGGCGCCGTGAGCGCCTGGGGCTGGGGCGCCGCTCCGCTCGGGCGGGCCCTCTTCGGCGGCGACACGGCGATCGCGCCCTTCACGCGCTTCGACCACGCCGGCTACGAGACCCACGTCGCCGGCGAGGCACCCGATCCGCCCGACGGGTCCGAGCCCGCCGCCTGGCGTCGCCTGAGCTGGGCCGAGCGCTTCGCGCTGGCCGCGGGCCGCGAGGCCGCCGCGCAAGCCCGGCTGCCGGAGCGGCTCGGCGACGCGCGCGCCGGCGTCTTCTTCGGCAGCAGCACGGGCGGCATGCTCGAGGCCGAGGAGTTCTACAAGCGCTGGCGCGGTCGATGTCTCGAGCGCGCTCCCCGTGCGCCGCTCGTCGCCCACCGGGTCAGCGCCCCGGCCGACGCCGTGGCGCGGAGCCTCGGCGTGACCGGCCCCGTCGAGACCGTGAGCTCGGCCTGCGCCTCGGGCACCCTGGCCCTCGGCCTGGCGCAGCGGGCGCTGGCCGACGGGCGCGTCGACGTCGCCCTGACCGGGGGCGCCGACAGCCTCTGCCGCATCACCTTCGGCGGCTTCAACGCCCTGCGCTCGGTGGCGGCCGAGCCCTGCCGGCCCTTCCGCGCCGACCGCACCGGGCTGTCGCTCGGGGAGGGCGCAGCCGTGCTGGTGCTCGAGCGTGAGGAAACCGCCCGGGCTCGCGGGGCGCGGGTCCTCGGCCGGTTGCTCGGGGCCGGCGCCGCGGCCGACTCCCACCACATGACGGCGCCGCACCCGGAGGGGCGCGGCGCGGCCCTCGCCGTCGAGCGGGCGCTGACGGCCGCGGGCGTCGAGCGCGAGCGGGTCGACTTCATCAACGCCCACGGCACGGGCACCGATCTGAACGACGTCGCCGAGTACCGCGGCCTGCACGCGGTCTTCGGCGAGCGCGTCGGCACGATCCCGCTGACCTCCACCAAGGGGTCGGTCGGTCACCTCCTGGGCTCGGCGGGCTCCATCGAGGCGGTGGCGACCCTGATCGCCCTGGCGGAGCAGCGCCTGCAACCGACGCCCGGCGACGGTGAGGTGGATCCGGAGGCCCCGGTGCGTCTCGTGCGCCGCGCCGAGCCGGCCTCGATCGGCGTCGCCCTCTCGCTCTCCCTCGGCTTCGGCGGATGCAACGCGGCGGCGGTCCTCGCCCCGGGAGATCGGGCGTGAGGGTCGTCGTGTCGGGCCTCGGGGCCGTCACCGCGGCGGGGGTCGGACGTACGGCGCTGGCCGAGGCGTTGGAGCGCGGTCGCGTACCGCGAACGGAGATCGATCGCTCCGAAGGGTTCCACGGCGCGGGCTTTCCCCGCCGCGCGGGCCTGGTCCCCACGCGCGCCTTCCCCCAGTGGATTCCGCCGCTCGAGGCGCGGAGGCTCAGCCCGCCGTCGCGCTTCGCCGTCGTCGCGGCGCGGACGGCGCTCGAGGACGCCGGGATCGAGCGTCCGGAGGAGCCCGATCCCGCGACCGCGGTCAGCCTGGGCACGGCGTTCGGTCCGTCGTCGTGGACCCAGGGCCTGCTCGATCAGATCTTCGGCGAGGGGCCGCAGGCAGCCTCGCCGGTGCTCTTCACCGAGTCGGTGGCCAACGCGCCGGCCGGCCGGGTGGCGCTGGCCTGCCGCGCCGCCGGGGCCAACCACACCTTCTCGCAGGGGGAGGCGAGCGCCCTGCTCGCGGTGGCCCGGGGGGCGGACGAGATCGTGCACGGCGGCGCCGAGCGGGCCCTGGCCGGTGCCACCGACGAGATGACGCCGCTGCTGCACGCGATCCTCCACCGCTTCGGGGCGCTGGCGGAGGGCGAGGAGGAGCCGCAGCCGTTCGGCGCCGGACGCGACGGGTTCCTGGCCGCCGAGGGGGCCGCCGTGGCGCTGCTCGAGCGGGAGGAGACGGCCGCCGAGCGCGGAGCCCGGCCGCTGGCCACCCTCCGCGCCTGGATCACGGCCTTCGATCCGACCGCCTCGCGCGCCGGCTGGGGGAGGGGCGCGGCGACCCTGGCCGCGGGCCTGCGCGGCGAGCTCGAGCGCGCCGGGGTCGCGCTCGACTCGATCGACCTCGTCCTCTCCGGTGCCTCGGGCAGCCGCGCCGGCGACCGCCTCGAGGCCGAGGTCCTCGCCGCGCTCTGGCCGTCCGGCCCGCGCCCGGCCGTCCTGGCGCCCAAAGCACTCACCGGCGAGTACGGCGGTGCCTTCCTCGCCGCCGCCCTCCTCCTCGCCTCCGGCGCCCCGGCCTGGCTCCCCAAGATCCCCGTCGACCCGGCCCTCGACGTCACCCCCTTCGCCGGCTCCTGGGAGACCCCGCCCCGCCGGACTCTCGTCACTTCCCTCGCCTCCGGCGGCGCCGCCGCCTGGCTCGTCCTCGACCGCCCCGCCTGAAAAAAGAGGGACAGGTTCTCTTTTTCGAGACGAGAGGTGTGCCTGCCACCCCAGTCTCCCCGACCGGAGAAAGGGGCCTCAGCCGCCTCGGAAAAAGAGAACCTGTCCCTCTTTTTTTGGGCCGAGCCGGTGGGGGGAGGGCGCGTATCATCCGGGCATGGACGCGGAGCACGGTGGGGGGCGGGTGGCGGCGGCGATTCCGGCCTATCAGGCGGCGCCGTCGGTGGGGGCGGTGGTGGAGGGGGCGCGGGGCGTGTTGGAGGAGGTCCTGGTGGTCGACGACGGGTCGACGGACGGGACGGGCGCGGCGGCGGAGGGGGCGGGCGCGCGGGTGCTGCGCCACGGCGAGAACCGCGGCAAGGGGAGGGCGCTGGCGACGGCGTTCGACGACCTCTTCGGACGGGGCTTCGACGCCGTCGTGACCCTGGACGCCGACGGTCAGCACCTGCCGCGGGAGATCCCGAAGCTGCTGGCGGCGTGGCGCGAGGGCGCCGAGCTGGTGGTCGGGAGCCGCGCCCGGCTCTTCTCCCAGATGCACGTCGTGCGCCGTTGCTCGAACGGCCTGTCGACGCGACTGCTCTCCTTCGCCGCCGGCCGCCGCCTCCCCGACGCCCAGAGCGGCTTCCGCCTCTACACGCGCGAGCTCCTGGCCCGCACCGGCTTTCCGGAGAGCGGGTTCGAGGCCGAGAGCGCGGTGCTCATCCGCGCCGCGCGCGGCGGCGCCCGCATCGCCTGGCCGGCGATCGAGCTCGGCTTCGCGGACGGGCGGCTGACCAGCCACTACCGCCCGGTCGCCGACAGCCTCCGCATCGCCGCTGCCGCCGTGCGGGCGCGCTTCTCGACGCCTTGACGCTCCGCCCCCGCCCGGCTACTTTTCCTCCGTGTCCGACCACCGGGTGATTCTGGTCACCGGCGGCACGGGCGGGCTCGGCGGCACGATCGTCGAGACGCTGGCCGCCGAGGGGGCGACCGTGGCGTTCACCTTCGCCGCGGGTGAGGTGCGAGCCCGCGAGCTCGAGGCGAGGACCGAGGGCGCGCTGGCCTTTCCCCTCGACCTCGCGGACCCGGCGGCGCCGGCCGAGCTGGTGCGCCGTGTCGAGGCCGAGCTCGGACCGGTCGAGGGTCTCGTCAACAACGCCGGCGTGCGCGCGGACGGTCTGCTGGCCTTCACCTCCGACGAGGCCTGGCAGCGGGTCGTCGACGTCAACCTGGGCGGTGTCTTCCGCTGCTGTCGCGCCGTGGTCCCGGGCATGGTCGGGAGGCGGCGCGGGGCGATCGTCAACGTCTCCTCGCTCTCGGCGCGCCTGGGGCTCGCCGGCCAGGCCTCCTACGCCGCCTCGAAGGCCGGCGTGCTGGGGCTCACCCGCGCCCTGGCGCGCGAGGTCGGCTCGCGCGGCATCCGCGTCAACGCCGTCGCGCCCGGCTTCGTGGCGACCGAGATGACCGAGGAGCTGCCGGAGGAGGTGGTGCGCTCGCTGCGCTCGCGCGAGTGCCTCCCCGACGGGGTCTCGGCCGCGAGCGTCGCCGCGACCGTCGCCTTCCTCCTCTCCGAGCGGGCGAGCGGCATCACCGGGCAGTGCCTCTTCGTCGACGCGGGCGTTTCGGCGTGAGCGTCGAGGCGGGCGCCCCGAGCGCGCAGGCCCCGCGGCGGGGGCTCTCGGCGCGCCTGCTCGGCCGCCTCCACGTCACCGGCGTCTTCTGGTACCGCATCCACCACTGGGCGGCGCGCCACGCCCCGCGCTGGGCGATCCCGCCGCTCATCCTCCTCTTCACCTCCTTCTTCGTCCTCGCCCTGCGCCGCATCGGCCGCAACGTGCGCGACAATCTCGTCCCCGTGCTCGGGCCGGCGGGGTGGTGGGAGCGCCGGCGCCGCACCTGGCGCACCCTCCACACCTACGCCTGGTGTCTGACCGAGCGCTACGAGCACCTCGCCGGGGCCGCGAAGCTCGCCATGCGGGCGGAGAACGTCGAAGCCTGGAACCGGGTGGCCGACAGCGGCCGCGGCTTCATCGTGCTGACCGCGCACATCGCGGCGTGGGAGGCGGCGGCAGCGATGATCAGCGACGATCGGGGCCGGCAGGTGCACCTGGTGCGCGAGGAGGAGCTCGACCCGCGGGCCCAGGCCTTCGTGCGCGAGCTGCTCGAGCGCGCCGCCGGTCCGCGGATGGTCACCCACTTCGCGGGCGATCCGCTGCTCGCCGCCGACCTGGCGGCGGCGTTGGCGCGCGGCGAGGTCGTGGCGCTCCAAGGCGACCGGCCGCGAGCCGGCGGTCGCTGCCTCGAGGTCGAGCTCTTCGGCCGCCCCTTCGCCCTCCCCGTCGGGCCGCTGGCCCTGGCGCGGGCGACCGGCGCGCCGCTCGTCCAGGTGTTCGCCTTCCGCGAGGGGCGTGGCAGCTACCGCCTCGCCGTGCGCGACGCCATCGAGGTGGTGTCGACGGACGACCGCCGCGCCGACCTCGAGGTGGCGGGAGCGCGCGTCGCCGCCGGCCTCGAGTGGGCGATCCGGCAGGCGCCCCACCAGTGGTTCTGCTTCGGCCGCGCCTGGGATCAGCCGGCCGGCTCGAAGAAGACGCTGAGCTCGCCGGTGAGCAGCTCCGCGCCCTCGACGAGCGCCCGCGCCTCGTAGCTGCGCAGCGTCGCCACCGCCGCGCCGCGCACGACCTCGAGCCGCACCGGTGTTCCCACCGGCAGCGCGTCACACCGGCAGCGGATCTCCCGCAGCCGCACCAGGTAGCCCAACCGCCCGCCGCCGTCGCTCCCGGCCCCCTGCACGATCTCGAGCGCCGCGGCCGCCTGCGCCGCCATCTCGATCCCCACCCACGCCGGCGCCTGCCCGTCCCTCCTCCCCAGCCCAGCGAACGGACTCTCCTCCCCGAGCACCGCCTCCGCCACCACCCGCTCCCCCTCAGCCTCGATCCCCCCCGCCAACATCCGCGCCACCCCCGCATGCGGCAACACGACCTCCGAGCCCGCCCCGCCCCCCGGCCTGAAGCGGCCGGCCCCCGTGCCGGCCGGACCCGGACGCCCACTCGGCCCCCCCGCCCGCACCCCCACCGTCCCGCTACTCGCCGTCTCCCCGCCCGCCACCAACGAAAACCGCGCCCCCTCCCCGTCGCCCGCCAACCGCACCGTCACCTCCCCACCCTCCACCCGCCGGCTCAGCCGCATCCGCCCGACCGAGGCCACCGGCTTCGCCTTGCCGCTCCACGCCTCCAGCGCCGCCTCCACCACCGCCAGCTGCCCGATCGCCGACAGCGTCGGATGCCCCGGAAAGTGCCCCTCGAACAGCGCCTCCCCGAGCCCCACCGTCACCTCCGCGCCACCGTCCGCGAGCGCACGCACGGCGCGGACCGGGAGAAGCGGAGAGGGCTCAGGCATCCGCCGATGCTACGCGACCCGCCCGTCGTCGTCCTGCCTGGGCTTGCGTCGAGGTCTCTCCCTGCGGTCGAGACGACGGGTGGGGCCGGAGCCCACAACCGTCACCCCGACCGCAGGGAGGGGCCTCAGCTCCGAACCCGAGCCGCCCCGGAGGGCCCGTGTGAAGCGGCAAGGCCCCCCAGCCACCTCGAAGCGCTACGCGTCGAACGGCGCCTCGTCCGCGCTGCGCCCATAGGTCGCGGGAACCGGAACGCCGAGCAGGCGCAGGTAGACGGTGAGCTGGCCGCGGTGGTGGTAGAGGTGGTTGAAGGCCATCAGCCGCAGGACGCCGAGACGGGGCTGGGTGAAGATCTCGCGGCCGTCGCGGTGCAGGCGCCACGAGCCGGCGGCGCGGGCCTCGTCGAGGGAGCCGAGCTGCTCGCGGGCGGTGGCGAGGGAGTCGTCGAAGCTCGCCAGGATCGCCTCCGCGCTCTCCGGCTGGGGCGGGATGAAGTTGGTCTTCGCGGCGTCGAAGTCGTCGGCGGCGACGATCATCGTGCACAGGCGCCCCGGGATGGCGGCGACGTGGCCGGCGAGCTGGCCGAGCGTCATCGACTTCTCGTGCGGTTGCCAGCCGAGCTGGTCGGCGGGGACGCGCTCGAGCAGGCGGCGGGTGGCGGCGGACTCGGCCTCGAGCTCTCCGAGCAGGGCCTGGGCGGCGGGATGCATGGGCGTTCTCCTCCTGCGGGGTTGGTGGGTTGCGCTTCGCAAGTGATACGGACTCTAGAACCGAGGGTTGCAAAGTGCAAGTGACATGCTAGCGTCGTCCCGTGCCCGGCCCCGCCGACCTCGACCCTTCGGAGTTCCGCTCCCGCTGCCCGATCGCCTCGACCCTCGACCTGGTCGGCGACAAGTGGACCCTGGTCGTCGTCCGCGACCTCGTCCTGCGCGGCAAGCACCGCTTCAGCGAGCTCCTCGCCGGCCCCGAGGGCATCTCGACCAACATCCTCGCCGACCGCCTCGCCCGCCTCGAGCGCGCCGGCCTCGTCACCCGCCGCCGCTACCAGGAGCACCCGCCCCGCGACGAGTACCACCCCACCCCCGCCGCCGAGGACCTCCGCCCCCTCCTGATGGAGATGGTCCGCTGGGGCAACGCCCACATCCCCGGCACCTACAAGCCCCCCACCGATTGACGCCACCACCCCGCACCCACGGACCCTGAAACCTCGAGGACCGAAGCGGCCGGCCCCCGTGCCGGCCGGACGCGGATGCCGCAACCACCCGCCGGTGCCGTCACGACGCCGCGGCCTGCAGAGGCGCCTGCCGCTTCAGCTTTCCGGCTGAGGGCCAGCTTCACGATCGGACCCGCACGATAGAATGGACCGATGCAACCCTCACCCAGTGCGGCAGAGCGTCTCCTGCTCGCCTTCGACCTCTACGAGGCCGGTGAGGAGATGATGCGTGCTCGCCTCGCTCGGGAACGGCCCGACGCCGACTCGGAGGAGATCGAGCGCCGCATCAGCGAGTGGCTGCAGGGGGACGACGGCGAGGGACCGCCCGAGGGCTTCCGGCGCCGCCCACTCGCTTGAGCCGCCTCGGTCGCGCCCTGATCCGCCTCGTCGGGGACCTGAAGGATCTCGAGGCCCGCTTCGCCCTGGTCGGGGCTTTGGCGGTGTCTTCGCGTGCCGAGCCGCGCTTCACGCGTGACCTCGATCTCGCCGTGTCGGTCGCGGACGACGCCGAGGCGGAGGCGCTGATCCTCGCCTTGCGCCGACGGGGCTACGACCAGCACGAGGATCCCCTCGAGCACGAGGGCAGCGGCCGCCTCGCGACCGTTCGCCTGCTGATCCCCGAGGAGACCGCGGACGGAGTGGTCGCGGACCTGCTCTTCGCCCGGACGGGTATCGAGCCGGAGGTGGTCGATGCCGCCGAAACCATGGAGATCGCGCCGGGCCTGCGGATTCCCGTGGCTCGACCCGACCACCTCCTGGTGCAGAAGCTCCTGGCGGACCGGGCACAGGATCGGCTGGACCTGGAGCAGCTCCTGCCCCTCTGCAGGGGTGGGGAACAGGTCCTGGCCCGCGACGCGGCGCGCCTCATCGTCGAGCGGGGCTTCTCGCGCGGCAAGGACCTCGAGGCACTGCTCGACGAGCTGCTGACCGCCGGCTGACGAGGACCTCCGCCCCCTCCCGCCCCGCACCCACGGACCCTGAAACCTCGAGGACCGAAGCGGCCGGCCCCCGTGCCGGCCGGACGCGGATGCCGCAACCACCCGCCGGTGCTCCCATCACCCACCGGCCGGCAGAGGCACCGGCCGCTTCAGCCGCAGAGGTCGACGCCGCGTCGGTGGAGCTCGGCAAGGCTCACCACTCGGACCGGAAGTTCACGGTCAGCGCGTAGTAGGCGTCGACCGGCTCGCCGCGCAGGCGGGCGGGCGTGAACTCCCACTGCCGCAGCGAGTCCAGGGCGACGTACACCATGGTCGGCTCGCCGCCGGACTCCACGATGACCGGATCGTGGATGCTGCCGTCCTTGCCGATGATGACGCGGACGACGACCGGCGTGGTGGCGCCCGTGCCCAGACGCGCCCAGGGGAACTCGGGCCGCGGTCTCTTGTGCACCTTCGGCGGCTCCAAGAGGTCCGCCGGCACCGGCTTCCTCTCCGCCGCTTCGCCTTGCCCCTGCTCATCCTCGTCCAAGGCGGAGCGCGGCGGGTGCTCGACGAGGAACGCGCCCGCCTCCTCGTGGCCGAAGAAGGAGAGCTGGGAGATCGGCGGGTGGAGTTGGAGGGCGACGTGCCAGTGCCAGATCGCCTCGTCCGGCTCGCCCGCCTGATAGGCGGCGATGGCGCGCAGGGCCGACATCCGCGCCAGGTAGGCCTCGACTCCCCGGCCGCCCATGAAGCGGTCGATCATCTCGCGCCGGAGGCTCTTGAGCTGCTTGGTGGCCTTCGCCGTCTCCCCCGCGCTCAGCAGACGGTCGATCTGTGCCAGGGAGTCGTTGAAACCGGAGACGACCGCCTGGGCCTCCTTGCGACCCGCCGGATTCGGTCCTCCCAGGGCGCCGGCGACGCCCGCCGCGAGGAACCAGAGGGCGAGCCCGACGCCGCTCCAGCGCTGCAGGTGCATCGGGCGAAGAGTATCGCGCGCCGGAGCCTCTCGCCCCGGCGGGTCCACGTACCGCGACGATTGAAGCGGCCGGCCCCCGCGCCGGCCGGACGCGGGTGCCGCAACCTCCCGACGGTGGTGCCATGACCCATCGGCCGGCAGAGGCGCCGGCCGCTTCAATCGGTGGTGTCCGCCCGAGGGGTGGCCCTGGAACCTTCCCCCCGCCCCCTGCGTCTCGTACTCTGGAGCCGGCGCCCTTTGGAACAACCGGAGCTCATCGCCCGTTGCCGCCGGGGAGACGACCTGGCGTGGGAGGCCTTGGTGAAGGCCTACCAGGGACGGGTCTACGCCGTCGCCGTGCACTACATGCGGGACCGCGAGGAAGCGAAGGACATGGCGCAGGAGATCTTCGTGCGCGTCTTCCACCATCTCGACGACCTGGAGGAGGGAGGCCGCTGCTGCCCTGGCTGCTGCGCATCGCGCGCAACGCCTGCGTCGACCGGCTGCGGCGCCTCAAGGTGCGCACGCCCGACCACCCGGTGCCGGTGGAGGAGGGTCCGGACATCCCGCTGGCCGGCCCGACCCCCGAGGAGGACGCGATCGCCGGCTCGCGCGAGCGCCTCCTCTACCGGGCGCTCGGCACGCTCGCCGAGCACTACCGCGAGATGATCGTCCTGAAGGAGATCCAGGGCCTGAAGCTCGAGGAGATCTGCGACCTGCTGGACCTGCCGATGGGCACGGCCAAGTCGCGCTCCCACCGCGCCAAGCTCGAGCTCGCCCGCGCCGTGCGCGAGCTCCAACCCGACTTCGGAGCCGCCTCGTGAGCGCCTGCGCGCGGTGCGAGGCCCGCCTCGAGGCCTGGCTCGCCGGCACGCTGGACGCCGCCGAGCGGCTGAGCGTCGAGGCGCATCTCGAGGCCTGCCCCGCCTGCCGCGAGCTCGCCACGCTGGCGCGCCTGGCGGACGACGCCCCCGACCTCACCGCCGGCATCCTGGCGGCCACCACGGGCCCGGCGTGCACCGCCGCCGAGGAGCGCCTCCCGGCCTACCTCGAGAGCGCCCTCGACCCCACCGACCGCCGCCTCGTCGCCCTCCACCTCGAAACGTGCGAGCCCTGCCACGACCTGGCCGCCATCCTCGCCGCCCAGGAGTCCCTCCTCCCGGCGCTCGCCGAGATGACCCCGCCGCCCGGCTTCACGCGGGAGGTGCTCCGCGCTCTCGCCGCCGCGGCCCCCGCGCGGCAACCGGCGCTGCCGCTCGACGTCCGCCTCGCGACCTGGCTCCGCACCGCCTGGCCCCGCCTGGTCGCGCGCCCCCGCTTCGCCACCGAGCTCGCCTACGCCCTGACGGTCGTCGGCGTCCTCGCCGTCCAGGCCACGGGCGCCTTCGCCGGCGCCGAGCCGCGCGAGCTGCTGACCCGTGCCCGCACCGAGACCGCCGAGCGCGTCGAGGCCCTGGCCGGCGCCCCCGCCGTCGCCGGCACCGCCGAGAACGCCCGCCGCCTCGGAGGCCGCCTGGCCGGTTTCGTGGCCGGCGTCCGGGAGACCGCGGGAACCATTCTCGAGGAGGCTGCGTCCTCCCTCGAGAACGAGGACGACGCCGCGTCGTCCACCACCACCGAGGAGACGCCATGACCGACCCCATCCACCACGAGCCCGAGCGCGAGACCCCCCAGCCCCGCCGCGTCGGCCCGAGCTTCAACCCCTTCTCCGACAGCCGCCGCAAGTCCCCGATCCTGGCGCTGATCCTCTCCGGCATGCCGGGCGTGGGCCAGATCTACGTCGGCTACTACCAGCGCGGCTTCGTCCACGCCATCGTCGCCGCCTCCATCATCGCCCTGCTCAACTCCAACGGTTTCGAGAACAACCCTCTCTTTCCCCTCTTCGCCGTCTTCCTGGCGTTCTTCTGGCTCTACAACATGATCGACGCCGCCCGCCGCGCCACCCTCTACAACCACGCCCTGGCCGGCGACTCCGAGATCCCCCTGCCCGACGACATCACCCTCCCCACCTTCCACGGCTCCATCGCCGGCGGCATCACCATCGCAGCCGTCGGCCTGATCCTTCTCTTGAACACCCGCTTCGGCGTCTCCCTCGGCTGGGTCGAAGACTGGTGGCCCGCCGCCATCCTCCTCTTCGGCGCCTACTTGGTCTGGAAGAAGGGCATCCGGGAGCGCAAGGCCCAGCAAGCGACGCAGGCCTCCCACACCGACGACAGGCCCAGAGGAGCTCCGGTAGGGCGGCCCCCCACCCGTCCCCACACCCTCAGCCACCACAACCATCCCCCAGGCCCGCCCCCGGCGGGCGCCCATCCTGTAGGGGCGGGACCCGTGCCGCCCGACCCCAGCTTGCAATCATACCCTCTCCGGCTTCCGGCCCCCAATCTTTACCCCACCCCCTCGAAACCAACACCCTGACCCTAAATCAACATCCTGTACCCTCGAGGACAATGCCCCTCGACCGCGTCCTCCTCCACCTCCCCACCCGCCACCGCCGCCCCATCCCCCCGGCCGACGTCTACTACCTCGAGGCCCACGGCAACCGCACCCTGATCCGCCTCCGCGACGCCACCCCCCTCGAGGACGTCCGCTCCCTCGGCGAGCTCCACCCCCTCTTCGCCCCTCACGCCTTCCACCGCATCCACCGCAACCACTCCGTCAACCTCCGCCGCATCCTCGAGATCCGGCCGCGGGAGGAGGGGTTCGACTGGGAGGTGAAGATGGAGCCGCCGGTGAACCGGGTGCTGCCGGTGGCGCGGGGGTTGGAGGGGTTGTTGGGCTGCCAGGAGAAGCCGCGAGCCAGTAGAGTAGAGCTCCTGCCTTGAGGCCCATGCTTCGCAGCGCGGGCCGACCAAACGGAAGGAACCCTATGGATGCCTTGGGAGAACTCGCGGAGGCAATTCGCCAGAGGCCTATCAATGGTGCGCCGGAGGGCGGATTTCAAACCTCCAATGGAGAGCCTCTTCCGGAGAGAGGTACCACAAGCAGTTCGCAGAACCTCCAGGCTTCCAGATACTGCAGCTGCCGACGCTGGGGGCCAAAGGTCCCTACTGCGGGTTTGTCGTCCGGCCTCAGCGGCTTCTGGAGAACGAGCATCGTTTGGTTCCCAAGAGAGAAGGCAGCCTGATCGTCTTCGTCGTTGGACGCGGGGCTGTCCCCGGACGAAGTTCTGATGAGGCCAGGCCATCGACGGCGGATCTCCGCACTAAGACGGTACTTGGCTCGCAGGGCGTCCCAGCCTGGACAAACCTGACCTGCTGCGTTGGGAGTAGCGGTACCGAAGACGGTTCAGCGTCAGTTCAGCGGTTTCGAGTCGTCTTCAGCCGATATGGGTCGGAGATCCGCCGCCAGATCCCCTGAGGAGAGTGAGAGGCGCGGCTGGTTGGCAGGCCTTCGTCGATCTCTATGCCTACGAACGCCGCTGGCAACCGATGGCTGCAACAAGCAGGAATTGCCAGTACCTTGCGGGCCTTCGATCCGATCTCTTCCCAGGTCTTGATTTGGACTCGCTTCACAAGCTGGTCATAGAGGGCAACTTCGTCGTGCTACAGGGAGCACCGGGAACGGGCAAGACTCGCCTCGCAGACGGGCTTGCGGGAACGATTCAATGACCGAGGCTTCACGATTCAGTTTCACCCGGCGGTCACGTACGAGGACTTCGTGATTGGTTGGCGCCTGATGCTCAGAGCGGTGAGCTGCGGTTGATGTTCCGGGGTGGGGTCGCTCTTGCAGGCTGCGGGCAGGCACAAGAAGGAGTCCTACTCTGCTGGTCATCAGTAGGTCAATCCGAGCGGATCTCAGGAAGAGTACTTGGGCTTGATCTACCTCTTGAGCCGAAATCGGAGGTGGGAATCCCGGACGTTCGAGCTTCCTCATCACTTCGGTGATCACGGTTCCAGATCCAGAAAACCTCTATGTGGTCGCTACGATGAACACCGCGGATCGCAGTATTGCCCGTATCGACCTTGCCGTTCGCCGCAGATTCGCATTCGTCACGGTCGCATCCCGATCGATCGGTGGTTGAAATACTCTCCCCGGCCCACGGTCTCGAGGTCTTTGACCAGATCACCGATGTGTTTGTCGAGCACGCCCCTCTCGACGCTCTGCACTTGCTCCCAGGACACGCGTATTGCCTCGCAGGCAGGCCAACTGCACCGGCGATTCCGCTATGAGCTGATTCCACTGCTGGATGAGTACGCCGGAGCAGGGCCTCTTGGGAGCCTGCCGGCACGAAACTGTACGCCGTGCGAGACGCGATCGGGACTCGATGGAGGCATGGCTCGTAGCGCGTCGAAGCGTAGGCAGACACGCAAGAGGTCCCGAAGCGCTTCCGCCATCCAGAGGCCGCGCCGACTCGAAGCCTCTATACGTCGGCGTGGACAATGGGCGGCCGGTCAGGATTTCACCTGATTTCTTTGCCCCGAAACAGCGGGGAAGCTGGTGCTACTTCGAGTCTTTCCTGCGCGTTAACGACCAGGCGCTTCAGGCGCTAGATATCGAGCCGCTGCTCCGAGCTGGAGACCCGGGGGTCGACATCTTCCTAAAGCCGGGTGGCCGAGCAGGTGCGGTGCCTCTGCGTTCGTCTCCAGCACGAGCATGTTGTTGGCGGCTTGGTGGTGAAGCCTCGATTCGGATGGTCAGGCGTCGGTCGCGTGCACAGTGAAACAGTTGGTCCGCCGCTCGGAACTCATTGATGTGCCCTGGTTCCGGAAGCGGGCGCGAGGTGCCACCGTGGGTGTAAACTGGACCGGTACTTCGGCGACTTGCGGACCTCTTCAGCCTCAAAGCAGGGATATCTGAAACCACTGGAGGAGGTCCTGACGCGGCCGCCAGGTCGAATCCTGTGGGACCGCTATCAGACCGAGTCTCTGGCGCGTGGCCGTTGGCACCAGTTGCCTTGTCGCTTCCCGAACCTAACCACCGACCTGAGCCTGCGCCGCTACGTCAGATGGACGCTCGAACGGATCCTCCTTGCCCTGCTTGGGGAAACGGACCAAGACCCCGTGGCTCGCTATCTGGTAGCCGAGACGAAGCGCCTACTGTTGATGACTGCAGATGTTGTGGCAACCCCTCCGACCCGCCAAGGTCTGGACGAGCTAGCCCGCTACTCAGGGCTAGCGGGTCCCGTCTTGGCGAAGGGTATCGAGGCCATCGGGTGGATCTTCGATGAGCGTGGCCTGGGTGGCGGGCGGGAACTGGACGGCCTTGCCTGGCAGTTGCCGCTGGACAGAGCGTGGGAAGCCTATGTCGAGGCCACAGCGCGCAGCGAAGCGGTGCTTACTGGGGCGACGGTCAGAGTGGGGCGGCTCGGTCAAACGGTGTTCCCCCTGCATTGGACAAGTCCCATACATCGAACTCTCGGTCATCTCGTGCCGGACATTGTCGTGCAGCGTGGCAGCTTCGTTCACGTGATCGACGCCAAGTACAAGGCACACCTCGCGGAGCTCGATGAGCGTGGATGGCGGGACTTCGCGGACGCCGCGAGAGAGAGACATCGGGCGGACCTGCATCAAGTGCTCGCCTATGCGGCGCTCTTCGAAGCCGAGCACATTCGAGCGACACTGGCGTATCCACTCCGGCGGGCGACGTTCGAGGCGCTTGCAGCACGAGGTCAAGATCGCTCGGTCGCAGAGCTGGGCTACGGAGGCCGACGAGCCGAGCTGGAACTCCGCGGGTTGCCGTTCGGGTCTCACCGCTAGACCTGTTCTGGAAAGGCGGAGCCGGCGCGTATCTTGCCGTCAACTCACTTCCGTCTGCCGCTCGTAGATTGTGAGCGCTTCCTCACGGAAGAAGCCCTCAAGGCCGCTCCCGTCGACCGTCGTCAGGTCGATCATGCCTAGATCGTTGGCGGCTCCGTTGAGGACGGCCCCGGTCTCCTCGAGTATCGAGCCAGGATCGCCGAGGATGTCGATGCCGACGAGGAGCACCGGGTATTCGTCTCGTTCGGGCACGTGGATCATGCCGAGATAGGCCGCGCGGACCGCCGGGCGGGTTCGGAAGAAGGAGGCCAGGGAATCGACGAGCTCGGACGGGATGTCCGCTGGAATTCCCACCATCACTTCGGTCTGTTTCTGCGCGACCCAGCGCTGACCGAACGCAGGCGGCCGCCCGTTGGCAAGGTCCGCGACCTCGTCCGGCGAGAAGACCTTGCCGTAGTCGGATGCTGAGTTCAAGAGCAACCCAGATCCCGCGAGGATTGGTAGAAGGTCGGTCGCCGCCATTGCCGCCCAGGTGAGCTGTCGATCGCCGGCCGCCTCCTGCACCCTGCTACGGGAGGAGAAGGCTTGACGTGGTTGACGTATGTCGATCTCGGCAACAACCAGGCTAATGCTCGTATCCCGTTCGTTCGGCTTGGCTGAGCCGGAAGGGCCGATTGGTAATCACGTACAGCTGGGAGCTCAAGAGACGGTAAAAGTCTGGTCGACGGCCCGGGTCGCTGGCGGCCGCCATCAACGCCTCCTCGAGGCGGTTCTCGGGAACGAACACTGGTCTCTCCTCTTCAAGTCCGTGGATGTGCATGAGCCTAGAGGCTGAGGTTCGAGACGCGCGCCGGAAATCGTGGAGCCTGACGGCCGCTAGAATCCGCCAGCAGATGGAAACGAGCGACCGAGGAGAGGCGAGCTTCGACGATGGAGGCCGAGACGGTGGCCCGCTCCACCCTCCTCCGCCTCAACCTCCACCTCCTCGACGGCGGCCGCTTTCCCCCGGCGATCGATGCTCAGCATCGTCGGCCTCCTGCCGCGGCGGCATGGGGGAGGCCCGGGCGGATGACCTGCGGCTCGGCGAGCTGCGCTGAAGCCTTCCCCGACCGCCTGGCCCGGGACGGGGCGGCGTTGGCGCGGTTTCATCGGGAGGTGCGGACGGCGCGGCAGATCACGCACAAGAACGTGGTGCGGGTGCACGACCTGGGGGAGGTCGACGGGGCGCCGTTTCTGACCATGGAGTACGTCGACGGGGAGGACCTGTCGTCGTTGCTCAAGCGGATCGGGCGGTTGCCGGAGGACAAGGCGGTGGAGCTGGCTCGGCAGCTGTGCGCGGGGCTGGCGGCGGCGCATGAGCGGGGGGTGCTGCATCGGGATCTGAAGCCGGCGAACGTGATGATCGACGGGGAGGGGCGGGCGCGGATCTCGGACTTCGGGGTGGCGGGGCTGGTGGAGGAGCTGGACGGGGCGGAGGTGGCGGGGACGCCGGCGTACATGGCGCCGGAGCAGCTGGCGGGGGGGAAGGTGTCGTTCGCCTCCGACCTCTACTCGCTGGGGCTGGTGCTCTACGAGATGTTCACCGGCAAGAAGGCGCACCCGGAGGGGAGCGCGGTGGATCTGGCGGCGCACCACCGGTCGGGGACGGCGCCGCCGACGCTGGTGGAGCACGTGCCGGGGCTCGATCCGCTGGTCGAGACGGTGGTGCGCAAGTGCCTCGACAGCGACCCGGGGCGGCGGCCGGCCTCGGCGCTCGACGTGGCGGCGGCGCTGCCGGGCGGGGATCCGCTGGCGGCGGCGCTGGCGGCGGGGGAGACGCCGTCGCCGGAGATGGTGGCCCGGGCCGGGGGGAGCCGGGCGGTGCCGCGGTGGGTGGCGGCAGGGCTGACCGGGACGGCGGTGGTCTGCGTGCTGGGGTCGGTGGTGCTGGCCGGGCGCACCCAGGCGCCGAGCCTCGATCCGCCGCTCGAGCCGGCGGTGCTGGCGCACCGGGCGCGCGAGATCGCGGCGCTCTCGGGCTTCGTGCCGAGCGACGAGGCGTGGGGGTTCGCGCCGTCGCGCTACCACCTCGAGGAGACGCTGACCGGGCGGCGGACGAGCGAGGAGTGGCGGGAGCTCGCCGGGCGGCGGCCGCCGCTCTACGACTTCTGGTTCCGGGGGAGCGACGGGGAGCTGGCGCCGACGCGGCGCTGGGCCTGGGCGGTGGAGGAGGACGATCCACCCCTGCTGACCCCGGGCACGGCGACGCTCTGGCTCGACGGACAGGGGAGACTGCGCTCGCTGCTCGTGGTGCCGGAGGAGGGAGCGGAGGCGGCGGGCGTCGTGCCGGACGGCGCCGACTGGGCGCCGTACTTCGAGGCGGCCGGTCTCGATCCGGCGGACTTCGAGGCGGTGGCGCCGTCGCGGGCGCCGCCGCTCTGGGTCGAGGAGAGGGGGGCGTGGACGGGGACCTACCCGGGGCAGGCGGAGCCGGTGGTCGACGTCGTGGCGGCGCGGCGGGGAGGGCGGGTGGTCTGGTGGGAGCTCGGCGAGCGGGCGCCGGAGCGCTCGGGCGCGGAGGAGGCGACCGATGCTTCGGGCGCCGAAGGCAGCGGCGCCGGGCCGGTCACGCGGCTCATCGCCCTGAGCACCTTCGCGGCGCTCTGGCTCGCCGGGGGGCTGCTGGCGCGGCGCCATCTCGCCACCGGGCGCGGCGATCGGCGGGGGGCGTGGCGCGTGGCCGTGGCGGTGACGGCGATGCTGATGACCGCCTGGGTGCTCATCGGCCGCCACAGCGCCTCTCCGACCGAGCTCTCGCTGCTCTTCGCGGCGATCGCCGAGGCGACCCTCTTCGGGGTCACCTTCTGGCTCTTCTACCTGGCGATCGAGCCGATCGCGCGACGGCTGTGGCCGCGGCAGCTGACCTCGTGGACGCGGCTCGTCTCCGGGCGCTGGGACGATCCGCTCGTGGCGCGCGACCTGGTGGCGGGGTTCGCCTGCTTCGGGGTGTGGAGCGTCGCGGTCCAGCTGTGGCGGGTGTGGAGCCTGGAGCACGGCGGCGGCACCATCGACTGGTTCTTCCCCCACGGGCTGGTGCCGTTCTACGGCGCCCGGGTGGCGCTCGGCAACGCCTTCAGCATGATGCAGATGCTGCTGCCCTTCTGCTTCTTCCTGATCCTCATCCTGGTGCGGCTCGTCGTGCGCCACGAGCTGGCGAGCGTCGTCGTGACGGCGCTGCTGCTCGGCCTCCTCTCGGGACCGGCCAACGGCTGGGACGCGCCGGCCATGCTGATGGTGCTCCTCACCGTCGCCGTGATCTGGCGCTTCGGTCTGCTCGGGATGCTGGGCTTCGCCATCATGGGCGTCGACACCCTGGTCGTGCCGGTGTCGGCCGATCCGGCGGTGTGGTGGAGCGGGGCGTCGGCGGTGGGGTGGATGGTGCCGGTGGTGTTGGCGTTGGTGGGGTATCGGTTGATGCGGCGCGGGGGTGAGGGGGGTGCCGCTTCACCCGGGCCCTCCGGGGCGGCTCGGGCTCGGAGCTGAGGCCCCTCCCCGCGGTCGGGTCTCTAGCCGGCCACCCGCTGGCGCCCCGCTGCCGTCCGGGTCTCGAGGCTCTCCTCCAACGCCGCGTCGATGCCGTAGATGTCGTCGCGGAACTGGGGCTCGCCGTCCTCGACGTAGGCGGTCCAGTAGAGGATGTAGACGGGGATCGGCTCGTCGAGGGCGACGGCGGTGTGGACGCCGGAGTCGATGACCTCCTCGACGCGGGCGCGGTCCCAGCCGTCCTCGTGCGCGAAGACCCAGGCGGCGAGGTCGAGGGGGCGGCTGACGCGCACACAGCCGTGGGAGAGGGCGCGCTCGGTCTCGGCGAAGGCGCGGTCGGCGGGCGTGTCGTGGAGGTAGACGTTGTACTGGTTGGGGAAGAGGAACTTGATGTTGCCGAGCGCGTTGGTCGGCCCAGGGACTTGGCGGAAGCGCAGGTCGAGGTTCTCCGGGTCGAGGTCGTTCCAGCGGACGGTGCGCGGGTCGAGGACCGACGCGTCCTCGCCCCGGCCGGAGAGCACCTCGTAGCCGCGGGCGAGGAAGGCGTCGAGGTCCTCGCGCGCCTCGGGGAGGACCTCGGCGGCGGCGATCGACGGCGGCACGTTCCAGTAGGGGTTGATCTCCACCACCGCCATCTCGTCGCGGAACAGCGGGGTCATCCAGTCCGTCCGGCCGACGACGATCGGCATCTCGAGCACCGGTCGGCCGCCGTCGAAGGCCTCGAGCTCGAAGGCCGGCGCATCTGACGTGGACGTAGCGCGCGGGGAAGTCACGCTCGATCCAGCGCGCCCGCTCGAGGTTGAGCGCGATCTGGCGCACCCGCTCGGCGGCGGGGACGTCGAGGGCGGCGACCGTTTCGGGGCCGAGCTTGCCGTCGACCTCGAGACCGTGGCGCTCCTGGAAGCGCTCGACGGCGGCGGCCAGGCGCGCGTGGTAGACGGCCTCTCCGGCGCCGGGCTCCTCCTCGAGACGGTCGAGGACGGCGCGATCGACCGGGGCGAGATCGCCCTCCGCGGCCAGCCGCCGCAGCAGGGCGACGAAGCGGTCGCGGGCGATCGGGTCGCCGATCTCGACCACCGGGCCCGCCGGCACCCGCGGCCACCCGCCGCCGGCGGCGAGATCGCGATAGCGCGCGAGCATCGCGAGCTGGCTGCGGTAGAGGGCCGTCTGCGGCTCGATGGCGTCGAGCCAGCCACCGAGGTCGTCGCGATCGAGCGCCGCGGCGAGCTCCGGCGCGAGGCGTCGCTCGGGCTTGTCGATGAACCAGGGAGGCCGGTCCCTCGCGGGAGCCACGGCCCGAGGAGATCGGAGGCGTAGAGGAGGGCGGCCGCCGTCGGCTCCGAGGTCGGCATCGGCGAGGTCGGCGCGGCGCGGGCGGCCGGCCTCGAGCGTGCGCACCAGGGGCGGCGAGGCGGTCCGCGTCGTAGTCCCCGGGCGCGAGACCGAGGCTCTCCGCCGCCGCCAGCCGCGCCACGAGCACCCCGGCCTCCGGCCGCAGGCGCCACCAGGCTCCAGGCCGGCCCCTCGGCGCGTCCCTCGTAGAAACGGGTGAGGGCGGCGTGTAGATCTTTCCGCTCGCTCCAGCGTCCGTCGAGCACCAGCCCCGGCTCCGCCAGCGCCGACTCGATCCCGCTCCCGGGTTCCCCCGCCCGCCGGGGCACCCTTCCCCGGTCCGAACACCCCGTCAGTCCGCCCACCACCAGCAGTCCCACCACCACTCGACGCCAACCCATGACACCCCCTCGACCCGCACGAACCGTGCCACCCCCTCGACTGAAGCGGCCGGGCTCCCGCCCGCTCGAACTGTCCCCCCACCCACATCGGCCCACCGCCGGGGGCCACTGCGAGGCCCCTTCCGCTTCACCCGGCCCCACCGTGCCGGCTCAGGTGCGGAGCTGAGGCCCCTCCCTGCGGTCGGGGTGACGGTTGGGGGGCGGTGCCGTCTGCCCCGCGGTCCCCACTGTCGTCTCGACCGGAGGGAGAGACCTCGACGCAGGCCGTGGCAGGAGGTCACGGGGCGCTCCCTCTCTGGGCGTGCAGGTCTGTGCGCTTCACCCGGACCCGTGATGCCGGCTCAGGTGCAGGCTGAGGCCCCTCCCTGCGGTCAGGGTGACGGTTGGGGGGCGGTCTGCCCCGCGGTCCCCACTGTCGTCTCGACCGGAGGGAAGACCTCGGCGCAGGCCGTGGCGGGAGGTCACGGGGCGCTCCCTCTCTGGGCGTGTGAGGTCTATGCCCTTCACCCGGACCCGTGATGCCGGTTCGGGTGCGGGCCCCTCCCTGCGGTCGGGGTGACGGTTGGGGGGCGGTGCCGTCTGCCCCGCGGTCCCCACACACTGTCGTCTCGACCGGAGGGAGAGACCTCGACACAGGCCGTGGCAGGAGGTCACGGGGCGCTCCTCTCTGGGCGTGTGAGGTCTGTGCCGCTTCACCCGGACCCGTGATGCCGGCTCAGGTGCCCGGAGCTGAGGCCCCTCCCTGCGGTCGGGGTGACGGTTGGGGGCGGTGCGTCTGCCCGCGGTCCCCCACTGTCGTCTCGACCGGAGGAAGACCGCAGCAGGCCGTGGCAGGAGGTCACGGGCGCTCCCGCTCTGGGCGTGTGAGGTCTGTGCCGCTTCACCCGGACCCGTGATGCCGGCTCAGGTGCGGAGCTGAGGCCCCTCCCTGCAGTCGGGGTGACGGTTGGGGGCGGTGCCGTCTGCCCCGCGGTCCCCACTGTCGTCTCGACCGGAGGGAGAGACCTCGACACAGGCCGTGGCAGGAGGTGCAGGGCGCTCCCACTCTGGGCGTGTGAGGTCTGGCGCCGCTTCACCCGGACCCGTGATGCCGGCACGGGTGCGGAGCTGAACCCCTCCCTGCGGTCAGGGTGACGGTTGGGGGGCGGTGCCGTCTGCCCCGCGTTCACTGTCGTCTCGACCGGAGGGCCTCGACGCAGGCCGTGGCAGGAGGTCGAGGCTCCTCTCTGGGCGTGTGAGGTCTGTGCCGCTTCACCCGGACCCGTGCCGGCTCAGGTGCGGAGCTGAGGCCCCTCCCTGCGGTCGGGGTGACGGTTGGGGGCGGTGCCGTCTGCCCCGCGGTCCCCACTGTCGTCTCGACCGGAGGGAGAGACCTCGACGCAGGCCGTGGCAGGAGGTCACGGGGCGCTCCTCTCTGGGCGTGTGAGGTCTGTGCCGCTTCACCCGGACCCGTGATGCCGGTTCGGGTGCGGAGCTGAGGCCCCTCCCTGAGGTCGGGGTGACGGACGGCGGGTGGCGTGGGTCGGGAACCCGCGTCGGGGATGGGCTTCAGGTGCTGCAGGTGACGCCGTAGACGTGGCAGGTCCAGCAGGCGGGGTGGTCGAGGGGGTGGGAGTGGAGCGTGTCGGCGAGGGTCGCGCCCATGCGGGCGGTGGGCTCGTTGACGAGGATGGGGCAGACCCAGACGCCCTGGTCGGTGACTAGACGGCAGGCGGAACACTGGAGGTGGTCCCAGGTGCCGTCGGGGGAGTCGCCCTCGGCGAGGCGCTGCCAGCTCTCGTAGGCACCGGCGCGCTCGGCCTCGGCGCCGATCTTGAAGACCGGGAGGACCTTCAGGCGCGGCTTGTCGATGCCGCGCCGGCGCAGCAGGGCGAAGAAGGCCTCACGGCCCTCGACGGTGCCGCTGGCACCGTGAACCTCGGTGACCGTGATCACCGGGTTCAAGCCGGCGGCGTGGAGGTTGCCGATGCCCGCGAGGATGCGCTCGAAGGTGCCCTCGCCGCGAATGGGGTCGTTCTCCTCGGCCCGGTAGCCGTCCATCGACACCCGGAAGTCGAGCGAGTACTCGCTCCCGGCGGCCAACCGTGCGAGCCGCGCGCAGCGCTCCGGATCGAGCAGCAGGCCGTTGGTCAAGGTCGTCGCCGGACCGAAGTCCAGGGTGCGCTCGAGGATCGCCTCCATCTGCGGGTTCAGGAACGGCTCGCCGCCGGTGAAGTAGTACTCCTTGACCCCGAGCTCCGCCGCCTCGCCGAGGAACGGCTCGATCTCCTCGAGCGTCATCAGCTCGTGGGTGCGGTTGGTCGGCGAGCAGGAGCAGAAGCAGTGCGTGCAGGCGAGGTTGCACAGCGTCCCGCCGACCTGGAACCAGAGGGTGTCGAGGGAGCGCAGCTGGACGCGAGGCGTGCTCATCAGCTCGAGGATTGTAGCGATCGCCACGGCGCGCCGGGCGTTCGCAGTATCTTTAGGCCCCGATGCGCGTCGCCTCCGTTGCCAGCGCCCTGCCGCCGCACTTCTACACCCAGGAGCAGCTCCTGGCCGAGGCGCGGTCCGTGTGGGCGGACAAGCTCTTCAACCAGGACCGGCTGGAGCAGCTCTTCACCAACGTGCTGGTGGGCGGGCGCCATCTGGCGCTGCCGCTCGAGCGCTACCGGGATCTCGCGAGCTTCGGCGAGGCCAACGACGCCTGGATCGAGGTGGCGCAGGAGATCGGCGCCGAGGCGGTGGCGAAGGCCCTCGAGCGCGCCGGGCTCGAGCTCGCCGACGTCGACACGCTGATCACGGTCTCGGTCACCGGCATCGCGACGCCGTCGCTCGACGCCCGCTTGATGAACCGTCTGGGGCTGCCCTCGCACGTGAAGCGCGTGCCGATCTTCGGGCTCGGCTGCGTGGCGGGAGCCGCGGGTCTGGCGCGCGCGGCGGACTACGTGCGCGGGCACCCGGACGGCGTCGCCGTGCTGCTCTCCGTCGAGCTCTGCTCGCTGACCCTGCAGCGGGAGGACCTCTCGATCCCCAATCTCATCTCGAGCGGCCTCTTCGGCGACGGGGCGGCGGCGGCGGTGGTGGTCGGCGACGCGGTGGAGACGAGCGGTCCCGCCATCCGCGCCACGCGCTCGATCTTCTACCCCGACTCCGAGCGGGTGATGGGGTGGGACATCTCCGAGCGCGGCTTCCAGATCGTCCTCTCGGCCGAGGTGCCGGAGGTCGTGCGCTCGTTCCTGCGCCGCGACGTCGAGGCCTTCCTCGCCGAGCACGGCCTCACGCGCGCCGACGTCGGCACCTGGATCGCCCACACCGGCGGGCCGCGGGTGCTCCAGGCGATGGAGGAGGCGCTCGAGCTGCCGGAGGGCGCGCTCGGGCTCTCCTGGAAGAGCCTGCGCGAGGTGGGCAACCTCTCCTCGACTTCGGTGCTGATGGTGCTCGAGGAGACCCTCGACGGGCACCGCCCGCCGGCCGGCACCGTCGGCGTGCTGATGGCGCTCGGCCCCGGCTTCTGCTCGGAGCTCGTCCTCCTCGAGTTCTAGCCGCCCGCGCGGCGGCCGGGGCGGAGGAAGAACGCCGCCACCACCGCGACGCCGATCTCGAGCAACCCGGCGGCGAGGAAGGCGAAGGCGAAGCCGCGCGCGGCGTGGGCCCAGGCGCCCAGGAGCGGCCCCAGCGTGAAGCCGAGCGAGCCCGCCAGGTTGAAGCCGCCCATGGCGCTGCCGCGCGACCGCGGGTCGGCCAGCCGCGCCGTCAGCAGGATCGCCGGCGGGAACATGACGGCGGCGAAGAGGCCGAGCACGACCATGATCGGGCGCAGGGTCAGCAGGTCCGCCACGCCCACCGTGGCCAGCGCCGCGCCGTAGAGGATCGAGCCCACCAGCAGCGGCGCCGTCGGCCCCGTGCGCTCCGACATCCGGCCGGTGAAGTACTGGAGCAGGGCGAAGGGGAGGAGGAAGTAGGCCAGATAGCGCCCGCGCATCGCCGGGTCGCCCGCTCCCAGCGAGTCGAGGTAGAGCGGGAAGACGACGACGAAGAGGCCGACCGCGAGGCGGTCGACGAAGTGGAAGGCGTAGGGGAGCAGGAGGCGGGGCCGCTCGCCGAGCGTGCCGAGGATCTCGCGCAGGGTCACGCCGCGGCGCAGCTCGCCCCCCTCGCGCAGGGCGAGCGAGGCCAGCGCCAGCACGGCGAAGAGCGCGGCGGCCGCGGCCACCGGCGCCCGGGGCCCGGCCCAGCGGGTGAGGTATCCCCCGACCGGCGCACCCAGACCGACGCCGAAGATGAGCGCCGCGCCCATCAGACCCATGCGGCGTCCGGCGCGCTGCGGCTCCGCCTGGTCGACGACCGAGGCCATCACCAGCGACCAGCCCATCACCGAGGCGGCTCCCTGCACGAAGCGCAGCGCCAGGAGCACGGGCACCGAACCGACGAAGGTGTAGGAGGCGTAGAGCAGGGCCGAGGCCGCGAAGCCGGCGACGATGAACGGGCGACGGCGCCCCGCCCGGTCGCTGAGCAACCCCCACAGCGGCGCGCAGAGGATGTAGGCGAACGTCTCGACCGAGAAGAAGAGCGTCGCGTCGGCGACCGTGCCGCCGAGCTCGCCGAGGATGAACTCCTTGAGCCCCGCGACCACCAGCGTGAGGTTGAACATCGCCCCCAGGAGCAGGAGCGACGGCAGCACCGTCCCGCCCCCCGGATGCGGGCGCGGCGGCGGCAGGTGCGGCTCCGGAATGGCCATGCCGCGCGGATCGTACCCCGCACGACCCCGCGCGGCGCGCCCACGCCGTCGGTGCATCGCGCCCCGACTGAAGCGGCCGGGCTCCCGCCCGGCCGGACCCCGGTGCCGCGACCCATGTCACATCCCTTCGCCCCGCCACGGCCACCTCGATCGCACCCTTCACCCCATCGCCCGACCCCGATCCCGTCTCCCGACTCCGCACCCACGACCCACCCGCTCCCTGCTCCCCACTGATGCGACAATCCTCTGCAATGCGACCCCCCACCCTCCGCCTCCTCGTCGCCTGCCCCGAGTGCAAGCGCCAGATCGACGCTTCCGGCCTGGCCGCCGGCAGCCGCTTCCACTGCGACTGCGGGGAGCTGCTCGAGGTGCCGGTGGCGCGCGGGCGCGACGCGGCGGTGGTGCGCTGCTCCTCCTGCGGGGCGCCGCGCGAGGGTCGGGCGCTCTCCTGCACCCACTGCGGGGCCGACTTCACCCTCGCCGAGCAGGACCTCGACACGATCTGCCCCGGTTGCGCCACCCGTATCGGCCGCCGCGCTCGCTTCTGCCACGCCTGCGGCCTCGCCATCGTGCCGACCGCGACGGCCGGCGAGGAGACGAAGCAGCTGTGCCCCGCCTGCGGGCCGCCGCGGCGTCTGACCAGCCGCACGCTCGGCGAGGAGGGGCTGGCGGTCGCCGAGTGTCGCCGTTGCGGCGGGCTGTGGATCGGCGGCGAGGTCTTTCGCTACCTGGAGGAGCGCGCGCGCCGCGACCAGACCTTCCTCCCCGGGGCCGACGACGACGAGCCCGGCGATCGCGACCGGCCGGCCGGCGACTTCTACCGTCCCTGCCCGGTCTGCGCCGCGCGCATGAACCGCCGCAACTACGGCCGCAGGAGCGGCGTCGTCCTCGACGCCTGCGCCCGCCACGGCCTCTGGTTCGACCAGGGCGAGCTCGCCCGCGTCCTCGCCTGGATCCGCTCCGGCGCGCTGACCCGCTCCGAGTCCCTGGACCGCGAGGAGGCGGCGCAGGTCGAGCGGATGAAGCGGTTCAAGGAGGCCATGGACTCACCGCCCGAGCAGGACGGGAGGGCGTGGAGCCTGGTGAGTCTGGGGGAGTTGATCCTGAATCTGCTGCGGTAGGGAGCCGGGGCCGGACCCTCGGGTGGTGGCGGAGATCGCGTCCGGCCGGCACGGGGGCCGGCCGCTTCATTCGGGGCGACGGTGGGGGGTCACCTCGTCGTCGGTCGGTCGCGAGATAATCCCCGCACGATGACCCGGGCCGAGATTCTCGCTGCGGTGGTCCAGGTGGCGCGCGAGACGTTGCGCCACGAGGGGCCGATCGTGCCGGAGCAGCGGTTGGTGGAGGACCTGCAGCTGGACTCGCTGCAGCTGCTCTCGCTGGCGGTGGAGGTGGAGAACCGGTTCCGGGTGCGGCTCGATCCGCCGGACGAGGCGCGCATCCGGACGGTGGGGGACCTGGTGTCGATCGTGGCGGAGAAGCTGGGAGGGGTCCCATCCCCGTCGACACCCTAGGGGCCCTGCTCCTGGCCGCCGCCGAGGCCGGGCGCGGCGGCCTGCGCTTTCTCGACCGGCGCGAGGAGGAGCGCTTCCTCGGCTGGCCGGAGCTGGTCGAGCGCGGGCTGCGCGTGGCCGGCGGCCTGGCGGCGGAGGGCATCCGGCCGGGCGACCGGGTGGCGCTCGTCTTCCCGACCGGCGAGGAGTTCTTCGACGCCTGCTTCGGAGCGCTGCTCGCCGGCGCGGTGCCGGTGCCGCTCTACCCGCCGGTGCGGCTCGGCCGCCTGGGCGAGTACCACGCGCGCACGGGCGCGATGCTCTCCGCGGCGGGCGCCAAGATGCTGCTGACCGACCGCCGCGTCGGGAGCCTGCTCGGGGAGAGCGTCGAGCGCGCCGGCCCGGACGTCGTCTTCCGGACCCTCGAGCGGCTCCCGGCGGGAGAGCCGCCTCCGCTCGCGGGCTCGTCGGACGATCTCGGCCTCGTGCAGTTCTCCTCGGGCACGACCGTCGAGCCGAAGCCGGTCGCGCTCTCGCACCGGGCGCTGCTCGCCCAGCTCGACGTGCTCAACCGCCACTGGCGCCACATCGAGGGCGTCTCCGGCGTCTCCTGGCTGCCGCTCTACCACGACATGGGGCTGATCGGCTGCATCTTCCCGGCCGCCGAGCACGGCGCCGAGCTCACCCTGCTGCCGCCCGAGCTCTTCGTGGCCAAGCCGGCGCTCTGGCTGCGCGCCCTGTCGCGCTACCGGGCGGAGGTCTCGCCGGCCCCCAACTTCGCCTACGCGCTGTGCGTCGAGCGCGTGCGCGACGAGGAGATGGAGGGGGTGGACCTGTCGAGCTGGCGGGTGGCGCTGAACGGCGCCGAGTCGGTGGCGCCGGCGGTGCTGCGGCGCTTCGTCGAGCGCTTCGGCCGCTGGGGCTTCCGGCCGGAGGCGCTCTCGCCCGTCTACGGCCTGTCGGAGGCGGCGTTGGCGGTGACCTTCTCGGACCTCGAGCGGCCGTTCGAGACGCTGCGCGTCGGGCGCGAGCGCCTCGCGCAGGGGCACGCCGAGCCGGACGAGGAGGGCCTCGAGCTGGTCTCGGTCGGGCGTCCCCTCCCCGGCTTCACGGTCGAGATCCGCGACGAGGAGGGGACGTCCCTGCCGGAGGGCCGCGTCGGCCGGGTCTGGATCGCCGGCCCGTCGCTCATGGACGGCTACCTCGGCCGGCCGGAGGAGACGGCACGCGTCCTCGTCGACGGCTGGCTCGACAGCGGCGACCTCGGCTTCCTCAGCGGGGGTGAGCTCTACTTGACCGGCCGCGCCAAGGACGTGCTGATCCTGCGCGGCCGCAACTACCGGCCCGAGGACGTCGAGCACGCGGTGGACGGCGTCGACGGTGTGCGCACGGGGTGCACGGCCGCCGTCTCGTGGCTCCCCGAGGGGGAGGACGGGGAGCGGCTCGTGCTCTTCGTCGAGACCGCTCGCGAGCTCCGGGGCGACGCCGAGGGGTTGGTGGCGGCCTGCCGGGAGCGTGTCCTCGAGGCGACCGGCCTGCGGCCCGCCGAGGTCGTCCCGTTGGAGCCGGGGACGCTGCCGCGCACCTCCTCGGGGAAGATCCGGCGCGCGGAGGCGCTGCGGCGCTGGTCGGACGGGACCCTCGAGGCACCCGATCGGGTGACGCCGTTGCGGCTGCTCGGGGCGATGGCGCGGTCGCGGCTGGCCCTGGCGCGGCACCGCCGCGGAGGGGACGAGTGAGCGGGGAGGCCGCGGCGACCCCCGCCCGGGAGGGGACGAGCCCCTCCCCTACGGCGTTGAGGGTCGATGGGGGGGCCGGATGACCGATGTCGTCATCGTCGGCGGCGGCCCGGTGGGTCTCGTCACGGCACTTTGCCTGCGCCGGGAGGGCCTCACGGTGCGCGTCGTCGACGCCGCCCGGCCGCCGCTCGACAAGGCCTGCGGCGAAGGGCTGATGCCGGACGGCGTGGCACGGCTGGCGCGCCTCGGGGTCTCGCTGGAGGGCGTGCGCTCGCGGCCCTTCCGCGGCATCCGCTACGTCGACGGCGACCTCGCGGTCGAGGCCGACTTTCCCTCGAGCCCCGGGCGCGGCGTGCGGCGCACGGTCCTCCACGAGGCGCTGGCGGTGGCGGCGGAGGAGGCGGGGGTCGAGCTCTCCTGGGGCACGCGCGTCACGGGGCTGACCGACGCCGGCGTCACGACCGAGGAGGGCGAAGTGCCGGGACGCTGGGTCGTGGGCGCCGACGGCCTGCTCTCGCGCGTGCGCTCCTGGGCCGGGCTCGACTCAGGGGAGCGCCGGAGGCTTGGCGACGGCGCGCGCCCACCACGCGACCGGAGGCGCTTCGGCGTGCGGCGGCACTACCGGAGGGCGCCCTGGAGCGACCGGGTCGAGGTCCACTGGGGCGATGGGTGCGAGGCCTACGTGACGCCGGTGGCGGCCGACGAGGTGGGTGTGGCCTTCCTCTGGAGCGGCGGCCCGTCCGACTTCGACGGCCTCCTGGCGCGGTTCCCGGCGCTCGGCGCGCGGCTGACCGGGGCCGAGCCGTGCTCGCGCGACCGCGGCGCGGGTCCCCTCGATCAGCGGGTGCGCGGCCTGGTGCGCGGGCGCGTCGTGCTCGTCGGCGACGCCGCCGGCTACCGCGACGCGATCACCGGCGAGGGTCTCTCGCTCGGCTTCCACCAGGCCGAGCTCCTCGCTCCGGCGCTCGCCGCCGGACGCCCGCGCGCCTACGAGCGCTGTGCCCGCCGGGCCGCCCGTGTCCCCTTCGCCCTGATCGCCGCCTTGCTCTGGGCCGAGCGCCGCCCTCGGCTGCGCCGGCGTCTGGTCGCGACGCTGGCCGCCGACCCCGCCCTCTTCGCGCGCCTCCTCGCCGTCCACGTAGGCGAAACGCCGCTGCGCTCGGTAGGCTTGGGAGGTGCCCTCCACCTCCTCCGCGGCCTCCTCGCCGGGACCGCCTGAGGAGGGACAGCCTCCGTCGGCGACGTCACCCACCGCCGGCAGGGGCGTCTTGACCCGTACCTCATCGGGCAACCCGACTGAAGCGGCCGGCCCCCGTGCCGGCCGGACGCGGGTGCCTTCGCCACGCGAGGGTCGTGCCCGCCTGCGAGATTGCTCCCCCGTTTCGCGTCCTAGAGAGCATGCGACGCTCCCTGACCTGCATGATCCTCGCCCTTCTCGCCCTCCCCGCCGCCGCCGACTCGGGCGGCACGATCGTCATCCGTCCGTCGGACGGTCCCTCACCCGAGAGGCGGGCCGCGGTACGCCGGTGGATCGGCGGGGCGGAGGCGGAGCTGGAGGACGTCGTCGCGGCCTGGGCGCGGGCACGGCGCGACCTCGAGCGCTGGCCGCGGCGCGGAACGGCGCCGGGGTGCGGGGCCCTGGCCCGGGCGGTGCCGCGGGTCGACGCGGGGCGGATCCAACCGGCGCCGGATCTGCGGCTGGGGTCCGATCTGGCCGAGACGGTGTGGCGGCTGGGGGAGGGCGCGGAGAGTTGCCTCACGGACCGCTACTTCGACGCCTCCTACCACCTGGAGGAGGCGATGAAGGCGTGGCTGCGCCTGGCGCGCGGCCTGCGCCGCTACGGGATCGAGCCGGCGACCGGAGCGGGGCGAGAAACACAGTAGACTGAGTACTTACGCCGATGGGCCGCGCCTCCAGCCGTTCCTCGACCGCCCACTCGTGGGCCCCCTTCCGCTCCGACGAGCGGCCGGTGGGGTCGTACTCGCCGCACGGCCGCTACGCGCTGGCCCTGTGCTACGCCAACAGCTACCACGTGGGGATGTCGAGCCTCGGCTTCCAGCGCGTCTACGAGCTCGTCCACGCGGAGCCCGAGTGGGCCTGCGAGCGGTTCTTCCTCGACGGCGAGGGGCCGCCGCTGTCGGTCGAGACCGACACGCCGCTCGCCGCCTTCGGCGCCGTCGCCTTCTCGATCTCGTTCGAGGAGGACTACGTCCACTTCGTCCGCATGCTCGACCGCGCCGGCATCCCGGCGCGCCGCGCCGATCGCGGGGTGGACGACCCGCTGGTGCTCGTCGGCGGCTCGTGCGCCAGCATCAACCCGCTGACCCTGGCCGAGCTGGTCGACGCCTTCCCGCTGGGTGCGGCGGAGAACCTGCTGCCGGCGCTCCTGCCGGCGTTGGCCGAGGAGGGCGACCGGGAGGCGGTGCTCGACCGGCTGGCCGCGACGCCGGGCTTCTTCGTGCCGTCGCGCCACCGCCACGCCGAGGAGACCGATCTCGGCAAGCTCGCGAAGCTGGAGCTCACCGAGGAGCAGATGCGCTCCCCCGGGGCCCTGCCCTCGACCTCCATCGTCACGCCGCGCACCGAGTTCTCGGAGAAGTTCCTGGTCGAGATGTCGCGCGGCTGCCCGGAGAAGTGCAAGTACTGCTGGGCGACCTTCGGCATGGGGCGTTTCCGCTGGCACCCGACGGACTACATCCTGGCGGCCATCGAGAGGGCGCGGCCGGTGACCGACCAGCTCGGCTTCGTCGCCACCGCCGTGGGCGATCATCCGGAGATCGAGCGCATCCTCCTCCAGGCGAACGACCTCGGCTTCCGCACCTCGGTCTCCTCGATCCGCATCCCGGCGGTGACCGAGGGGGTCCTCGCCGCGCTCCACGCCTCCGGCGACCGCTCGATCACGCTCGCTCCCGAGACCGGCAGCGACTCGCTGCGGGTGAAGCTCAACAAGCCGATCCCCAACAGCCTCCTCTACGACAAGGTGCGGTTGATCTTCCGGCAGGGCTTCACGCAGCTGAAGCTCTACTTCCTGATCGGCCTGCCGGAGGAGACCGACGAGGACGTCGAGGCGATCCTGGAGGTGGCGGCGCGCTGCCGCGAGCTGATGCTGGAGGAGCTGGCGCCCACCGGCGTCATCGGCCAGATCCAGCTGGGGGTCAACATCCTGATCCCCAAGCCCTACACCGGCTGGCAGCGCGAGACGGTCGAGGACCCCCGGGTGCTCGAGCGCCGCATCGCGCTGCTCAAGAGGGGGGTCGCCGGTCTTCCCAACGTCTCGCTCGGCTCGATGTCGATCCGCCAGGCGATCTGGCAGACCTACATCACCAAGGCCGGCGCCGACGCCGCCGACGTGCTCGAGGAGGCCGCCCGCGGCACGCCGCTCTCGGCCCTGCTGCGCCGCCACGCCGACCGCATCGAGCGGGAGGTCTTCCGCCGCGCCGAAGGCCACCTGCGCTGGCAGTTCCTGCGCACCGCGTGAGCTCGGGAGGGTGGGGACCAGTCGGTGCCGCTGGTGTTGACTAAGTCCATGACCAAGTCTAATCTCCGGCCATGGCCACGGTCGGCGTCCACGAAGCCAAGACGCACCTGTCTCGCCTGCTGCGCCGTGTCGCGGCCGGCGAGGAGGTCGTGATCGAGCGGCGCGGCGAGCCGGTCGCACGCCTGGTGCCGGTGCGGCCCGAGCGCCCCCGGGACTTCGGTTCGGAGCGCGGCAAGCTCGTCGTGCCCGACGACTTCGACGCTCCCCTGCCCGGTGCGCTTCTCGACCGGTTCGAGTCGTGAGGGTCCTCCTCGACACGCACTGCTGGCTCTGGCTGGTGAGTGAGCCGGAGAGGTTGCCGGCGGCGCTCGTCGAGACGCTGCAGGACCCGACCTCGAAGCCCCTGCTGTCGACGGTCAGCGTGTGGGAGCTCGCCATCAAGAGGTCGATCGGTCGCATCGAGCTGCCGGCGCCGGTCGATCCCTGGGTACCGGAGGTGATGGCCACCAGCGGCGTCCTGCCGCTCGAGGTGCATCTGGCTCACGTTCTCCGCGTCTCGCGGTTGCCGCTCCATCACCGCGATCCCTTCGATCGCCTCCTGGTGGCGCAGGCACTCGAAGAGCGGGTCCCACTGGTCACGGCGGACCGGCAGCTCGAGGGCTACGGAGCGGAGATCCTCTGGGCGGGCCCGTCGAGCTGACCTCCTCGTTCAGCGCGGTGGCGTGACGTCCTTGACCGGCGGCTTCGGCTCCTCGCGCGGACCGGTCTTCTTCCACGAGCCGAGCAACATCGTCGTCAGCCCGAGGAGGATCTCGTCGGCGAAGGGGACGAGGTCGGGGACCACGAGGTCGATCAGGAAGAGCGCCAGCGTCGCCAGGAAGAGCTGCGGGAAGCGCAGGCGGCCGGCGTAGCGCTGCACGAGGTCGGTCAGGCTCACGGGAGGATCATACCGATCGGGCTCCCGCCGCTTCACCCGGTCCGTCCGAGATCTGCGTCCACTGTCGTCTCGACCGGAGGGAGAGACCTCGACGCCGGACGTCGCAGGCCTCCAGCGGCCGGGTCGCGCTAGCCCCTCTTGCGCAGCTCCATCTCCTCGATCGTGCGCGGCCAGTCGCCCTTGAGCAGCTGCGACAGGGCGCGGTCGGCGAGGAGCTTGCCGCCGGTCTGGCAGCCGGCGCAGTAGTTGGCCTCGTTCTCGGCGTAGACGATGCGCTGGACGGGGGAGCCGCAGACGGGGCAGGGCTCGCCGTAACGGCCGTGGACGGCCATCTCGGGCCGGAAGGCGGTGACCTTCTCGGGGAAGGCGTCGCCGGTCTCCGCGATCAGACGATCGCGCCACTCGACGAGCACCTCGCGGACGGCATCGCGCAGGCGGTCGAGCGTCTCCTCGTCCAGCGAGCCGGTGCGCAGGAAGGGTGACAGGCGGGCGCGGTGGAGGATCTCGTCGGAGTAGGCGTTGCCGATGCCGGAGAGGATCCGCGGATCGGTCAGCGCCCGCTTGAGGGTGCGGTTCTCGGCCCGCAGGGCGGCGGCGAAGGCGTCGCGGCCGGCCTCGAGCGGCTCGAGCCCGCCGGGGTCGTGGGCGGCGAGCGCCTCGCGCCCGGCGACGACCCAGAGCGCAGCGCGCTTCTTGCTCCCCGCCTCGGTCAGGAGCAGCGTCCCGGTGTCGAAGTCGAAGGCCGCCAGGCCGAGGCGTTTGGGCACGGCGGCACCGAGCGCCTTCCAGCGCAGCCGCCCCGCGATCATCAGGTGCAGGACGAGGAAGAGGTCGCCCTCGAAGGCGAGGACGATTCGCTTGCCGAGCCGGGAGACGCTCTCGACGAGGCGGCCGGCGACCGCCGCGAGAGGCGGCTCGACGCTGCGCAGCAGGAAGGGGCTCGCCAACCGCACCCGTTCCAGCCGGTGGCCGACGATCCGGGGCCGCAGCGCCGCCAGGTAGAGCTCGACGTCCGGGAGCTCCGGCACCGTGCCTCGCTAGTCCTTGCGGAAGGCGTCGAGGGAGACGACCTCGGCGCCGGGCCCCCGGTCGTCGTCGGAGGGCTCCGGCTCGGGGGCCGGGGTCTCGCCGGGTGCCGGCCAGCGCAGGGCGAACTCCGCCACCGGGTCGGCGAAGGCGGTGAGCGCCGCGAACGGCACGACGAGGCGCTCGGGCCGACCGTCGAAGCGCAGGGTGACGCCGAAGCGAGCCTCGTCGACACCGAGACCTTCGAACTGGTGCTGGAGGACGATCGTCATCTCCTGCGGGTACCGCGCCGCCAGCCGGGGCGGGATCTCCACGCCGTCGGCCCGGGTGCGGAAGGTCAAGTAGAAGTGGTGCTCGCCGGGGAGGCCGTCCTCCGCCACCTCCTCCAGCAGGTCGTGGACCAGGACGCGCAGGGCGTCCTGGACGCGGCCCGGGTAGTCGATGTCGTGCGCCGGCATGACGCGGCGATCATAGCCCCGGCGCGGGAGGCTCGCCGCGGAAGGCGCGGCGCAGCACCTCGAGCGCGGGCTTGCCCTGGGGCGTGAAGTCGGGATCGCCGGCGCCCGGACCTCCGGACGGATACCACTTCCAGAAGTAGGCGCCGGCCAGCCACGGCCGCGGCCAGACGGCCCGGAAGAACGCCTCGTAGCACCGGCTCTGCACCTCGAGGTCGACGGCCTCGACCTGGCCGCCGCGCCCGCGACGGGGCCAGCGCCACGGCTCGATCGCAGCATCCGCCGTCGAGCGGTACCCGATCTCGGTGAAGACGACCGGCTTGCCGACGCGGTCGTGGAGCTCCTCGATCTGCGCCAGATGCGGCCGCCACCCTTCGATCAGCTCCTCGACCGTCGGGCGCTCCCCGGCGGCGAGCGGGAAGTAGGCCTGGATGCCGATCCAGTCGAGATCGTCCCAGAAGGAGACCTCGCTGAACTCCCGGTACCAGTTGGCCGAGTAGGTGAGGCGGCCGGAGTACACGCCGCGCGCCCGGGCGATCAGCCGCCGCCAGTCGGCCGGCCGCTCGACGACGGCGGTGTGGAGCTCGGTGCCGACGGCCAGCGCCTCGATGCCCACGCGCTCGGCGAGCTCGGCGTAGTGCAGGATGAAGCGCTCGTAGCTCGTGAACCACCGTCTCCAATCCTCGTCCGAGCGCATGGCGATGTCGCCGCGCCACACGCCGGTCTCGGCGCCGCGTACCCAGAGATGGGGCTTGAGCAGGGTGTGGATGCCTCGCTCGCGCGCGAGCCGGGCCGTGCGCTCCAAGCCCGCGTCGCTCTCGCCCCACCAGATGCCGTCGCCGGTCGCCGAGCGCACCTCGGGCGAGTCGAGACCCTGCTGCCACCCGAAGGGGGTCTGCACGATCCAGTTGACGCCCAGGTCGACGAGCGGCTCGAAGTCCCGTGCCGTCACCTCGGTGCGGCCGGCCACCCAGGAGAGCCCGCGCTGACGCTCCGGCGGCGAGGCCGCGAAACAGAGCAGGGCGGCCAGGACGAGGCCCAGGGTACGGGCGGTGTGCGGCCGGAGCATCGATGCGAGGATAGCCGCTATGCGCGACACGCGAGCACGTCTCATCCTGAATCCCGGCGCCGGAAGCGCGGTGCGCGAGGAGGTCGAGACGCAGCTCGGCGACCGGGTGGAGATCCGGCTCACCGAGGCGCCCGGCGACGCCACCCGGCTGGCGCGGGAGGCGGTGGAGGAGGGCGTCAGCCTGGTCGTGGCCGGAGGCGGAGACGGGACGCTCCACGAGGTGGTGAACGGCCTGCTCCCCGAGCCGCGAGGGACCGTCTGCGGCCTCCTGCCGCTCGGTACCGGCAACGACTTCGCACGCACTCTCGCCCTGCCCGCGGACATCGCGGAATGGGCGACGGTCCTGGAGGCCGGGCGAACCCTCGATCTCGACGCCATCCGGGTCGAGGGGCCCTTCGACCCTCGCTGGGCGATCAACGGTGTCGCCGGCGGGGCGATCGACCGGCTCGACGAGAAGATGACCGCCGAGCTCAAGCGCTTCTGGGGGCCCCTCTCCTACCTGCGCGCCACGGCCGAGGCGCTCCCCGATCTCGAGCCCTTCCGGATCGAGGCGGTCTTCGACGACGGCGAGCCGATCGCGGCGAGCGTCCATTCGGTGGTGGCGGCGAACGGACGCACGCTCGCCGGAGGCATTCCGATCGCACCCGGCGCGGACCCGGCCGACGGCCGGATGGACTGCGTGCTGGTGACGGCGGTCGAGGGCCTGGAGATCGTCACCCTCGGCGGCAAGGTGCTCCTCGGCGCCCACCTCGAGGACGAGCGCGTGCTCTTCCGCCGGGCGCGCTCGCTGTCCGTCACCTCCGACCCCCCGATGGCCTTCCACGCGGACGGCGAGAGGCTGGACGGGGCGTGGGCGCGCCTGACCCTCCACCCCGGTGTCCTCCCCATGCTGGTGGGGCCGGAGGCGGCGGAGTCCTGAGACCTCAGGGCCTCGGCCGCAGTCGCCAGCACAGGCCCGCCCACCCGCTGCCGAGGAGCCAGCCCGCGACGACGTCGCTCGGCCAGTGCACGCCGAGATAGACCCGGCTGACGCCGACTGCGGCGGCGAGGAACGCCGCGAGACCGAGCAGGTAGAGCCGTGCGCTCCGGTGCCGGGTGCCGGCGGCGAGCAGGCCGCCCAGGGTGAGGAAGACCGCGGTCGACATCAGCGAGTGCCCGCTCGGGAAGCTCCAGCCGCCCACGCGCATCGAGTGGAGGACGATCTCGGGCCGGGCGCGCCCGAAGCCGAGCTTGAGACCCTCGACGAGGAGGAACGAGCCGGCCAGCACCCCGACCGCGTGGAGGGCGTCGACCCGGCGCTCCACGAGGAGCAGGAAGAGGGCGACGGCGGTCGTCGCTCCACCCAGTACCGTGACGCTGCCCAGGGCGGTCACGTCGCGCACCGCCTCCTCCACCCAGACGGGGCCGATCGGATCGCCGGCCCCGGTGCGCAGAGCGAGGAGCGTGGCGCGATCGAGAGCGCCGCCGATTCCGGCCGACACGAGGAGGCCGAGACCCAGCGCCGGCAGGACGAGCGTGACGAGCAGCAGCGTGGTGCGACGCGACCAGGGCATCGGGTGGGCCACGAAGGGCCGCGACACAGTACCATCGGCCGACCGGTGCGCGCGGGTGGAAGCCGTGCCGCCGGAGCTTCGGAGGAGACCGGTGGCCGACGACGAGCGGTTTCGAAACGGAAAGAGCGACGGAGGGGAGCGCGAGCCGGATCCGGTTCCTGGAACCGTCGACCTGCGCACGCTTTCGATCACGGGGCTCTTCGTCCTGGCGCTGGTCTGGGCCGTCGACGTCGCGCGCCCGATCCTCCTGCCGGTGGTGGCGGCGGCCCTGCTCTCGGCGCTCTTCGCGCCGCTGGTGCGCGGCCTCGCCCGCTGGCATCTTCCACGCTCCCTGACCGCCGGCGCGATCGTCCTCCTGCTCGCCGGCGGTCTCGTCTTCGGCATCCAGCAGCTCGGGGACCCGGCCTCCGAGTGGCTGGAGAAGGCGCCCACCACCTTCCGGCAGCTGGAGCGCGAGCTGCGCGACGTGAAGTCCCAGGTGGAGAAGGTCTCCGACGCGACCGAGCAGGTCGAGGAGCTCACGCGAGTGGGCGCCGACAAGCCCGCTGCCTCTGCCGAGCCCTCGCAACCCTCGCTCGCGCAGCGCCTGCTGCGCGGCGGCTGGCGCCTCATCGTCTCCATCTTCCTGACCTTCATCCTGCTCTTCTTCATCCTCTCCTCCGACGACCTCTTCCTGCGCAAGCTGGTGCAGTCGATGCCGCGGCTGCGCGAGAAGCGCTTGAGCGTGGAGGCGGTGCGTACGATTCAGCGCGACATCTCGCGCTACCTGGCGACGATCACCCTGATCAATGCCGCCCTCGGGGGCGCCGTGGCGCTGGCGATGTGGTGGTTGGAGCTGCCCAACCCGACGCTCTGGGGGGCCATGGCGATGCTCTTCAACTTCGTCCCCTACCTGGGCGCGGTGGTCGGCGTCTCCATCGTCGCGGTGGCGGGCATCGTGACCTTCGACGGCTGGTGGGCGAGCCTGACGCCGGCCCTCGTCTACCTGGCGCTGACCAGCCTCGAGGGCTACGTGCTGACGCCGCTCGCGCTGTCGCGCCGGCTGACCCTCAACCCGCTCGCCATCCTGCTGGCCGTGGTCTTCTGGGGCTGGCTCTGGGGAGTGCCCGGAGCGCTCGTCGCGGTCCCGCTGCTCGCGTGCCTCAAGATCCTCTTCAATCGCTTCCAGGTGCTGGTACCGCTGGCCGAGTTCCTCGAGGGCGACTAGGACGCCGGGCGCCGCGGCGTCAGCACCGGGAGCGGCTCGTCGGCCAGGCGCACCTCGGCGCCGTGGAGGAGCAGGGCGTCGCCGTCGAGCTGGGCGCGGAGCGGCCGATCGGGCAGGGTCAGCCGCTCGACGCGGAAGAGCGTGGTGTCCTCCCGGTCGACGTGCCGGCCGCGGACGAGATCGAAGGCGAACGAGAGAGTCGCCTTGCGCGTCTCGCCGCGAAAGAGGACCAGGTCGAGGAGGCGGTCGTCCGGCCGCGCCTCGGGGGCGAGCCGGAACGGGCCTCCGTAGAGCGGCAGGTTGCAGGCGGCGAAGAAGGTGGCCTGCAGGGGGTGGCCGTCGGCCAGGAGCTCGAGCTGGGGACTGCGGTAGCGCATCCAGGTCGCCAGGCCCGCGGCGCCGACCGCAGCGCGTCCGAGCAGCCGCTTCCACTGCGGTCGCACGTGGGAGAGGGCCTCGGCGTCGAGCCCGGCCGAGAGCTGCATGAGGAAGGGCTCGTCGCCGCAGAGGCCGACGTCGAGGGGGCGAGGCTCGGCGGCGACGAGCTCGCCCGCCGCGGCGAGCGGGCGCACGGGCAGTCCGAGGGCGCGCACGACGACGTTGGTCGTGCCGCCGGGGAGGGTGCCCAGCGGCACCCGGGAGCCGAGCATCCCGGCTGCCGTCTCGCGCAACGTTCCGTCGCCGCCGAAGGCGTAGATCGCCGGTGCGCCGCGGCCGACCGCCTCGCGGGCGAGCTCGGTCGCGTGACCGGGCGCCTCCGTGGCGCGCACCTCGATCGGGTCGCCGCGCAGCTCGAGCACCGCCGCGACGGGGTCCACCAACGACGGCAGCGTCCAGCGCCCGGCGCGGGGGTTGTAGACGAGGAGGGCCGGGGACGCCACGACGCGCGGAGCCTAGCAGCGGCGCTCAGCCGTGGTGGGCACCCTGCGCGTCGCCCACCCGGACCCGCACGTCGAGGGCCACCGAGGCCTCGCCCTCCGGCGCGGTGAGGAACGGATTGATGTCGAGCTCGCGGATGCGCGGATGCCGCTCCGCGAGTTGGGCCAGGCGCAGCAGCACGTCGCGCAGCCGGGAGAGATCGGCCGGCGGCTCCCCCCGCACGCCTTCGAGGAGCCGGAAGCCGCGGATGGCGTGCAGCATGTCATCCGCCTCGCCCGGCGAGAGCGGGGTCACACCGAAGGTGACGTCGCGGACGACCTCGACGTACTTGCCGCCGAGCCCGAACATCAGCAGCGGTCCGAAGCGCGGGTCGGTCGAGATGCCGAAGATGACCTCGTGCCCGCCGGAGGCCATGCTCTGGAGCAGCCATGACTCGGCCGCGACGCCGTGCTCGCGCAGCGAGTCTTCGGTCTCTGCGAGGGCGACGGCCACCTGGTCCGCGTCGGCGAGACCGAGGCGCACGGCGCCCACATCGCTCTTGTGGACGATGTCGGTCCCCACCGCCTTGAGAGCGACCGGAAAGCCGAGCCGCGCCGCCGCCTCGGCGACCCGGGCGCGATCGGCGACCAGCAGCCAGTCCACGGTCGGAATCCCGTAGGCCTCGAGGATGCGGAAGGCCTGATCCGGCGGCAGGAAGCCCTCCGCCTCCGCGACGATGCGCTCGACCGCCGCGTCGTCGACCTCGAAGACGGCGGGCTCCTCGATCGGCTTGCGGCACCAGTCCGCGTAGCGCCCCAACGCCGACAGCGCTCGTGCCGCGGACTCGGGGAAGCGGTAGACGGGCGGTGTCTCGGGCTCGCGGCGGATGCGCTCGAAGAAGTCCTCGGTGGCCATCATCACCGCCACCAGCGGCTTCTCGACCGCCCGGCACGCGGCCACGATCTCCGGCATCACGTCGACCGGGTCCGTCAGCAGCGGCGTGACGTTGATCACCATCACGAGGTCGACGCCGGGATCCTGCGCCAGGACCCTCAGCGCGCGGCCGTACTGCTCGGGCGTCGCCGAGGCGATCATGTCCACGGGGTTGAGCAAGCTCGCCTCGGCCGGGAGGAAGGCCGCGAGCTCCCGGCGCGTCTGCTCGGTGAGCTCGGCGATGTCGAGCCCGAGGTTCACGCAGGCGTCGGTGGCCATGATCCCCGGTCCGCCGGCGTTGGTCAGGATCGCCACCCGCCGCCCGTCCGGCAGCGGACACCGATCGAGCGCCAGGGCGATGTCGAAGAGGTCCTCGATCGAGTTGGCGCGCAGCACGCCGCACTGCTCGAGGAACGCCGAGACCGTGACGTCGGCCCCGGCCAGCGCCCCTGTGTGGCTGGAGGCGGCGCGCGCCCCCTGGGCCGTGCGGCCGGACTTGACGACGAGGATCGGCTTGCTGCGCCCGACCCGCTTGGCGATCTGGGTGAAGCGTCGCGGGTTGCCGAAGGACTCCAGGTACATGGCGATGACGCGCGTCGCGGGATCGTTCTCCCAGTACTCGATGAGGTCGTTGCCCGAGACGTCCGCCTTGTTGCCCATCGAGACGAACTGCGTCAGCCCGATCCCGAGATCCGCGGCCGCGTTGAGGATGGCGACGCCGAGGGCTCCCGATTGCGAGACGAAACCGATCGATCCGGGTTGCGCCGGGGTCGGCGCGAAGGTGGCGTTGAGCGAGACCTCCTCCTCGGTGTTGATGACCCCCATGCAGTTGGGTCCGACCATCCGGATGCCGGCCTTGCGGACCGTCTCGCGGAGCGCGGCCTCGGCCGACCGGCCGTCGGCGCCGGTCTCGGAGAAGCCCGCCGTGATGACGACGATCCCACCGACCCCCTTCTCCACGCACTCGGCGAGGACTCCCGGCACGAGCGTCTTGGGTACCGCGATGACGGCCAGATCGACGGGGTCGGGCACCTCGAGGATCGAGGGGTAGGCCTTCAGCGAGTGGATCGAGGCGGCGTGCGGGTTGACCGGGAACAGCGCCCCCTGGAACTCGTTCATCACCAGGTTGTGGAGCAGGGCGAAGCCGATCGAATCGCGGTTGCGCGAGGCGCCGATGACGGCGACGCTCTGCGGACGGAAGATCGGGTCGAGTCCCGCCATGGCGCGCTAGAAGAGGGAGCCGCTCGACCCCGGAGGCGGCTTCAGGCCGAGGTGCTCGTAGGCCCGGTGGGTGGCGACCCGGCCGCGCTGGGTGCGCTGCAGGAAGCCCTCCTGGATGAGGAAGGGCTCGTAGAGGTCCTCGAGCGTGCCCTCGTCCTCGCCCACCGCGGCGGCGATGGCGCGGATGCCGGCCGGCCCGCCGCCGTAGTGCTCGATCAGGGTGCCGAGGATCTTGCGGTCGACCTCGTCGAAGCCGAGCTCGTCGACCTCGAGCATCTCGAGCGCCCGGCGGGCGCTGGTGCCGTCGATGACGCCGTCCGCGTGGACCTGGGCGTAGTCGCGCACGCGGCGCAGCAGCCGGTTGGCCACGCGCGGCGTGCCGCGGCTGCGCCGCGCGATCTCCATGGCTCCCGCCTCGTCGATCTCCACTCCGAGCAGACCGGCCGAGCGGACCACGATGCGGGCCAGATCCTCCGGCTGGTAGAAGTCGAGCCGGTGGACGATGCCGAAGCGTCCGCGCAGCGGAGCCGTGATGAGGCCGGCACGCGTCGTCGCTCCCACCAGGGTGAACCGCGGCAGATCGATCTTCATCGTTCGGGCCGCCGGCCCCTGGCCGATCACCAGATCGAGGTGGAAGTCCTCCAGCGCCGGGTAGAGGATCTCCTCGACGGTCGGCCCCAGGCGGTGGATCTCGTCGATGAACTGCACCTGCCCGGCCTCGAGGTTGGTGAGGATCGCCGCCAGGTCCCCGGGCCGCTCGAGCACCGGCCCCGAGGTGGCGCCGATCCCCGCCCCCATCTCGTGGGCGATGATGTGCGCCAGGGTCGTCTTGCCGAGCCCCGGCGGCCCGAACAGCAGCACGTGGTCGAGCGCCTCACCGCGCTCCTTGGCCGCGCGGATGAAGAGCCGCAGCTTGTCGACGACACCCTTTTGCCCCACGTACTCGTCGAGCGAGCGCGGCCGCAGCGACGCCTCCATCGACAGCTCGTCCCCCACGGGACGGCCGGAGAGCAGTCGCGGTTCCTCGGGCATGGGGGGATTGTAGCGGCAGCCCGACACCGCTCGGGGCGCCTCAGCCCCGCGCGGCTTCCTCGCGCACGTGCTCGAGCAGATCGGCGTCGGGGAAGTCGGAGCCGAGCTCCTTCTCGGCGGTGGCCAGCAGCTCGGCGGCGCTCTCCCAGCGGCCCTCGTGGGCGTAGATGCGGCCCAGGGCGAGGGCGGCGAGGCCACGGCTCTCCGGGTCGCTGTCGAGGGCCTGTTCGAGGACCTCGCGCGCCTCGTCGAGGTCACCGAGGTCGTAGAGGCCGGCGCCGAGCAGGGTGGCGGCGCGCGGCGTGTCCGGAGCCTCGGCGACGAGCAGTCGCAGCTGCTCCACGGCCTCGCGACGTTCGCCCAGGCGGACGTGGAGGAGAGCCAGCAGCACGCGGGCGCCGGCGTCCTCGGGCACCGCCTCGAGGTAGCGCTCGAGCTCGGGAACCGCCTCCGCCTCGCGGCCGGTGCGCGTCAGGGCGAGGGCGAGGAGCCCGCGCATCTGCACGTCGTCGGGCTGTCCGTCGAGGGCGTGCCGGGCGGCGTCGGCAGTCGCCTCGAGTCGCTCCTGGGAGAAACGGACCCTGGCCAGGTAGCCCCAGATCTCCGCCCGGCCGGGATCGAGCTCGGTGATGCGCTCGAAGAGCGAGCCCGCGATCTCCAGGCGCCGGTGGCGCCAGGCAGCGAGGGCGCCCGCCTCGATCGGGGCCGTCTCGGTGCAGGAGACGGCCTCGCTCAAGACGCGGTCGGCGCGCTCCTCCTTGCCGAGGCTCAGCAGGCAGCTCCCGAGCTCGGCGCGCACCGCGCAGTTGCCGGCGTCGGCGTCCAGGGCGTGGCGCAGCGGCTCGAGGGCCTCCCGGCAGCGCCCGGAGGCGGCGAGCTGCAGACCGGCGGCGGCATCGCTCTGGGACTCGGTCTGCGCGCCGGCGCCTCCTGCCGGGAGCGCCAGGGTCGCGGCGATCAGGAGGGCGGGCAGGGCGATGCGGCGGCGGTCGGTCGGCGTCTCGGTGGCGTGCATCGTGCTCCCTAGTCTAGCCGCGTCGGTGGCGCTCAGTCGGGCAGGAACGGTAGCTCCGCCCGCGGTACGCCCACCCGGCAACGGTCGCTGCAGCCGAGAATCGGCCAGCCCAAGCGGTCGCCGGCCCGCTTGCCGAGCCGCCGTGCGGTCACGGTGCGGCTGTCGACGGAGAAGATCGACAGGCCGCCGCGGCGGGATTTGCGGGGTGTGGACGGCTCTTCGTAGAGGCCGCTCGCAGCGATGTCCTGACGGGTCACGTCGTCGGGCCGGGTGACGGCGGCGACGTCGACGCCGAGCCACTGTCCCGTCTCGTCCCCCTCCCAGGAGAGGAGCCGGTCGCCTCCGAGGTCGTAGGCGTAGACGGCACCGGCGTCGTCGCCGGCGGCGGTCGGGGTCCGGGGAGCCCCGACGACGACATCTCTCCTGCCGTCGCGATCGACGTCGACCAGCGCGAGGGCGAAGCCGAACCAGACCGCCCGCTCCGGAGCTCGGAGGGTCCTCAGCACGCGGCCGGTGGCGCCGGAGAGCAGCAGCACCTTGCCGTTCGGGCGGCGGTCGAGACGACCGGGGGCTCCGACCAGCAGGTCGGGAGACCCGTCGCCGTCGACGTCTTCGATGCGGAGCAGGGAGTAGCCGAAGTGCTCGCCCGCGGCCTTGCCGCGACGGCTCCACAGCACGTCTCCGGTCAGGGTGTCGATCCGATGGACGGCACCGACCCGGACCTTGCCTCCCTTGCGCTGGCCGGGCGCGCTGGTGGCGAAGGAGGTGTTGAAGCTGCCGGTGCCTCCCTGCTCGAGCGGTGCCAGGGCCCAACCCAGACGCGAGTCCGGATCGCCGGTGAGCCGCAGGCGCTCGACGAGGGAGCCGCCCTCGGGAGTGAGAATCACGACGGCCGCCGCGGTCTCTCCATCGCCGCCGGGAGCGCCGACCGCCCAGTCGACGGGCTCGCTGCCGTCGACGTGACCCAGGTCCAGGACGGAGTGGCCGAAGCGGCGCACCGGGCCGCCCGCGAGGGAGCCGCCGGAGACGGCGCCGATCGGTCGCCCCAGTCGACCCGCTCCGCCCTCGACGCATCCGCGCAAGGAGACCCTCCCCGTCGAGTCGGCGAAGCCCGGCGCGCCGACGACCCAGGCGAACCCGCAGGGTGGCTGCCCAGGCACCGGGTCGGCGCCGAGGGCGGCGCCGAACTCGTCGCTCGGCGCGTCGCTGCGGAAGCGGGCGAGCCGCCGACCCGAGAGCGAGACGTCGACGATCTCCGCCCGCTGGGCCGCCAGAGCGGTCGGCGGGCCGGCGGCCAGCAGGGTGAGGCAGGCCGCGGCGAGGTCGATTCCGCGGGAGCGGCGCATGCGTTCCACGTCCGGGGCGCCTACCGGGCCGGACTGGTCTAGACTGCCCGGACTTCCATCGCGATGCAAGGAAGGCGCGGAGCAACGAGGCTCCGCGGGAAGGAGGGGAAGATGAAGAGTCGGCTTCTCACACTCTGCTCGGCACTGGTCGCCGTCGCGGCCGGTGCGCAGACCCATACCGGCACTCTCGCCTCGGGCGATGCCACGCGCGAGGGCGGGCAGTACGTCGACACCTACACGTTCCAGGCGCAGGAGTCGCAGCGGGTGACGGTGACCATGACCGGCGAGTCCTTCGACACCTACCTGATCCTCGAGAGCCCGAGCGGCGAGCAGGTGGTCAACGACGACTTCGGTCCCGGCACCTCCCAGATCGACATGCTGGTCGGCGAGTCGGGCACCTGGAAGGCGATGGCCAGCTCCTACGGCGGGGGCGAGTCCGGGGACTACGAGCTCGACATCGCGCTCGGAGCGACCGGCAAGACCGAGGTGAAAGAGGGTCGGTTGGACAGCAAGGACACCGTCGGCATCAAGGGCGAGTACTACGACACCTACACCATCCAGGTGAAGGCGGGTGTCGAGTTCTTCGTCGAGCTCGCCTCGCTCGGCTTCGACGGCTACTTGACGGTGAAGAGCCCCTCCGGCCAGATCTGGCGCAACGACGACGCCGGCAGCACGAGCCTCTCCCGCGTCGGACCGCTGACCGGCGAGGCCGGCGACTGGACCGTCTACGCCACCAGCAACGGGTCCGAGGAGGTCGGCGCGTACGACCTGCGGATCATCCGCTTCGAGTAGCGGCAGACGAGGGACCGCCCGGGACCGAGTCTCCCGGCCCCGGGCGGTGCCGTTCCCGTTTCGTCGGCGAGGGCTCCGGTCTCCTTGGAGATGTGTTGGTGCTATGGTGCGTCCATGGCGAGGCTGACCATCACCCTCCCGGACGAGCTGCATCAGGCGCTCAAGGAGGCCGCGGCCAGGAGGCGGCGTACGATCGGCGAGCTGGTCTGCGAGAGCCTCACGTTCTACGGCATCAAGGGTGACCGCCAGGTCTCCGCCCTGGTCGAAGCCGCGCGCAGGCACGCGGGATCGACCCCGAGCGAGGCCGAGGAGCTGGCGGTGAGGGAGACGCGGGCCCACCGTCGTTGACCGCGTCGCGAGCCGTCGTCGTCGACACCAACGTCGTGGTCGCCGGGCTGCTGACCGGTGACGCGCACGCACCGACAGCGCTCATCCTCGACGCCATGCTGGCGGGTCGCGTGCTCTACGCCCTGTCGGTCGAGCTCGGAGAGCGGTCTTAGGCCAGCTGAGCGAACCGCCGGACTCAGGCCCGCGAGAGGCGCTTGAGGCTGGCCCTCAGGACCTCGTGGAACTCGGCCTCGGGGAGGTCGCGGCGGCTGGCGGCGACGGCCTCTTCGGCCTGGCGCTCGCGGTAGCCGAGGTTGACCAGGGCGAGGACGAGGTCGTGGTCCTCCGTGGCGGCCGGACGGGCTTCCTCGGGGAGCTCCGCCGCCAGGTCCTGGACCTTGTCGCGCAGCTCGAGGACCATGCGGTCGGCGGTCTTCTTGCCGATGCCGGGGATGGTGGAGAGGCGGGCGACGTCGCCGCCGGCGATGGCGGCGAGCAGATCGTCGGGAGCCATGCCGGAGAGGATCACCCGGGCCAGGCGCGGCCCGATGCCGGAGACCGCGATGAGCTTCTCGAAGAGCGTGCGCTCGCGCTCGGTCCAGAAGCCGTAGAGCTCGAGCGCGTCCTCGCGCACATGGGTGTGGACGAAGAGCTCGATCGGGCGCTCGGCGCCCCGCTTCTGGAGCTCGTAGAAGGTCGACAGCGGCACGTGGAGCTGGTACCCGACGCCGCCCACTTCGAGCAGCAGGCCTTCCGGGGTGAGGCGGCGGGGCGTGCCGCGGAGCCAACCGATCATCGTGGGCGGATTCTACGCACGATCGCCGTTCGACCCCTCCGGTCGCCAGCTCGTCGTGTGACCCTCGGGCGGCTCGACGTGCACGACGACGTCGTCGATGCCGAGCTCCTGAGTCAGCCGGTCGCTGACCAGATGGCCGAGCACGTGGGCGCGCTCGAGCGGCAGGTCGGCCGGCACCTGGATGTGGAGGTCGGCGTGGGAGAGGTCGCCGTCGCCGCGGGTGCGGATCTTGTGCACCGACTGGACCATCGGCACCGACAGGGCGAGCTCGCGGACGCGTTGGGGGGAGACGACCGCCGAGTCGACCAGGTGCTCGGCGCTGCGCGAGACGATCTTCCAGGCCGCGCGGGCGATCGCGACGGTGATGACGACGGCCGCCGCGACGTCGATCTGGGGCCACCCCCAGCGGGCCGCCAGGAGCGAGGCGATGACGGCGAGCGAGACGAGGACGTCGCTGCGGGTGTGCTCGGAGTCCGCGGCCAGCAGGCGGCTCCCGAGGTCGCGCCCGCGCCGCGCTTCGTAGCGGGAGACGGCGAGGTTGATCGCCATCGTGATCCCCATCACCCAGAAGGCGACCGCCCGGACCTCGGGCGCGCCGCCGCCCTGCAGCCGCTCGAAGCAGCTCTTCAGCACCTCCCAGGCCGTGACCGCCAGCAGGCCGCCGATGGCCAGGGCCGAGAGGGTCTCGAACTTCTGATGACCGTAGGGGTGGCTCTCGTCGGGCGGTCGGCGGGCGACCGCGAGGCCGACCAGGCCGACGACGTTCGAGGAGGCGTCGGTGACCGAATGGAAGCCGTCGGCGACCATGCTGATGCTGCCGATCAGCCCGCCGACGACGAGCTTCGCTGCGGCCACGGCGACGTGCAACGCGCCGACGCCCCAGAGGACGCGGCGCACGGCGTCGTGACGCTGCGAGGCGGTAGGCATGCGCCCATCATAGACAGGGTTCCGGGTCCTGCCGCTTCACCCGGTCCGTCCGAGGCCTGCCGGGTCCTGCGCTGAGGCCCCTCCCTGCGGTCGGGGCGACGGTGGCAGCACCCATGTCGTCTCGACCGGAGGGAGAGACCTCGACGCAGGAGGCCGCAGGCCGTGGGCGGATCGTCCCGGCTCGAGCCGGTCCGGCCGGGCCGTGCGGTAGGCTGCCGGGTCCGATGAGCGAGCCGGTTGCGGGTGCCCTCTCCCTGTTCGACCCGGTCGTGGCGCGCTGGTTCCGCGAGCGGGTGGGGACGCCCACCGACGTGCAGGAGGCGGCCTGGCCGGAGATCGCGGCCGGGCGGCACGTGCTGGCGACGGCGCCGACGGGGAGCGGCAAGACACTGACCGCGTTCCTCTGGGCGCTCGACCGCCTGCTGGCGGGGCACTGGGCGGGCGGCACGACGCGGGTGCTCTACGTCTCGCCGCTCAAGGCGCTCAACAACGACATCCGCGAGAACCTGCTGCGCCCGCTGGCCGAGCTGCAGGAGGCGTTCGAGGCCGCCGGACGCGAGCCGGGCACGGTCTCGGTGATGACCCGCAGCGGCGACACGCCGGCCAACGAGCGTCAGCGCATGACCCGGCGTCCGCCCGAGATCCTCATCACCACGCCCGAAAGTCTCAACATCCTGCTCACCTCGCGCGGCGGCCGCGCCGTGCTCGACGGGGTGGCGACCGTGATTCTCGACGAGATCCACGCGGTCGCCGGCAGCAAGCGCGGCACGCACCTGATCACGGCGGTCGAGCGCCTGGTGCCCCTGGCCGGCGAATTCCAACGCCTGGCGCTCTCGGCGACGGTCCGGCCGGTCGAGCGCGTGGCGCGCTTCGTCGGCGGCTGGCAGCGCGGCGAAGGCGACGAGCCGGTCTACCGGCCGCGCGACGTGCGCATCGTCTCCTCGCGAGCGCGCAAGCGCTACGAGCTCGAGGTGCGGACCGCCGAGCCGGTCGAGGCGGCTGCGAGCCCCACGGCGCCGCTCCCGGGCGACGCCGAGGCCAACGTCTGGGACGGCCTGACCCGCGAGATCAAGGCGAGGATCCGCGCCAACCGTTCGACCCTGGTGTTCGCCAACAGCCGGCGCACGACCGAGAAGCTGACGCGCCTGCTCAACGAGGGCGAGCCGGCCGATCTCGTCTACTCCCACCACGGCTCGCTCTCGCGCGAGATCCGCCAGGCGGTGGAGCGCCGGCTGCGCGACGGCGAGCTGGCGGGCATCGTCGCCACCAACTCGCTCGAGCTCGGCATCGACATCGGCGCGCTCGACGAGGTGGTCATGGTGCAGACGCCGCCCACCGTGGCGTCGGCCGTGCAGCGCGTGGGTCGGGCAGGGCATCGGGTGGGCGAGGTGAGCCGCGGCCGGCTCTTCCCCCTCTTCGAGCGCGACCTGCTCGATGCGGCGGTGGTGGTGGGCTGCGTGCGCGAGGGGGCGATCGAGGAGGTGCGGCCGCCGGAGGCGCCGCTCGACGTGCTGGCGCAGGTCGTCCTCTCGGCGGTGGCGACCGAGCCGTGGCCGCTCGACGAGCTCTACGCCCTGGTGCGTCAGGCGTCCCCGTACCGCGACCTGCCGCGCCGCTCCTTCGACCTCGTCGTCGAGATGCTCGCCGGCCGCTACGCGGACACCCGGGTGCGTGAGCTCGCGCCGCGGGTGACGATCGACCGTCTCGCCGGAACGGTCCAGGGACGCCCGGGAGCGGCTCGCGCCATCTACCTCTCGGGCGGCACGATTCCCGATCGCGGCTACTACCACCTGCGGCTGGCCGACTCGATGGCCCGCCTCGGCGAGCTCGACGAGGAGTTCGTCTGGGAGCGCTCGCTCGGCGACACCTTCACGCTCGGCGCCCAGAGCTGGCGCATCCGCCGGATCACCCACAACGACGTCCTCGTGGCCCCGGCGCGGCGGGGCGCCTCGATGGCCCCGTTCTGGCGCGCCGAGGCACGCAACCGGGGCGCGTTCCTCTCGGAGAGGATCGCGGACCTCCTCGCCTTCGCGGAGGAGGCCCTCTCGCGTCGCGACGGTCGGCCAGCGCTCGCCGAACGGCTCGAGCGCGAGCACGCGATGACCGCCGAGGCGGCGGAGGCCCTGGTGGAGCTGCTCGAGCGTCAGCGCGCGGAGACGGGCGCCGCCCTGCCGCACGCGCGCCACCTCCTGGCGGAGTGGACGAGCGCCGACGGCGGTGAGGGGAGGTCGCGGCGGGTGATCCTGCACGCCCCGTGGGGAGGCAAGGCCCTGAAGCCCTGGGCGATCGCTCTCGAGGCGGCGTGCGAGGAACGCCTCGGCCTGCCGCTCGGCGCCGAGCACGACAACGACTGCCTGACCTTCGCCCCGCCGGAGGGCGTGGAGCTGGCGGAGATCCTCCAGTGGGTGCGCTCCGACAACCTGGAGGAGCTGCTGCGCCGTCGACTCGAGCGTACGGGCTTCTTCGGCGCCCGCTTTCGCGAGAGCGCCGGGCGCGCGCTGTTGCTGCCGCGCGGCGACTTCCGGCGCCGCGTGCCGCTCTGGCTCAACCGCCAGCGCGCCAAGAAGCTCCTCGAGGCGGTCGCATCGAGCGAGGACTTCCCCGTCCTCGTCGAGACCTGGCGCACCTGCCTGCGTGACGACCTCGATCTGGAGGCTCTGAAGTCGCAGCTGGATCGCCTCGCCGCGGCGGAGATCGAGGTGGACGAGACGACGACACTGACGCCCTCTCCCTTCGCCGCCGGTCTCACCTGGAAGGAGACCAACCGGCTGATGTACGAGGACGACACGCCCGAGGGTGGTCCGTCGAAGCTGTCGGGCGACCTGCTGCGTGAGGTCGTCTTCGCTTCGCGACTGCGACCGCAGCTGCCGGAGAGCCTGCTCGACTCCTTCGAGCGCAAGCTGCAGCGCACCTGGCCCGGCTATGCGCCGGACTCGGCCCCGGAGGTCCTCGCCTGGATCGAGGAGCGCGTCGCTTTGCCGCTGGCCGAGTGGGAGGAGCTGCTGGCGGCGCGCCGCCGCGACCGCGCACCGGCGCCGGACGACACGGAGGAGCTGCTGGAGGAGCTCGGCCGCCGCGCACTCCTGCTGCGGCTCCCGGGTGGAGAGACCGGGTTGGAGGGGCCGGAGGACCAGGCGCTGGTCGTGGCCGGACAGGGGGTGCCGCGACTCCTCCGCGCCCTCGGGGTCGGAATCGACGGGGTCGAGCTGGCGCCGTTCCCCGGTGTCGACCGGCTCGACCCCGCGCTCGTCGAGGCGGTTCGAGCCTGGGCCGTGGCGCCTCCCGAGGAGTCCGCACGGCAGGCCGAGGCCGGCGCCGCGCAGCACGGTGCCGGGGAGGAGGGGGGCGAGAGCGGCGAAGATGCGTTCGAGGAGCTGCTGGCCGAGTGGCTGCGTTTCTACGGCCCGATCGCGCCGCAGAGGATCGAGGCGGCGCTCGGGGTCGGGGGCGAGGTTCTCGAACGGGCGCTCGCCGCGCTGGTCGAGGGAGAGCGGGTGGTCGTCGATCGCTTCCGCCGCGCCGATCCGGAGCGCGAGGAGGTCTGCGACGCGGAGAATCTGGAGCGCCTTCTGCGCGCCCTGCGCGCCGCCTCGCGGCCCGAGTTCACGGCCCGGCCGCTGGACGAGCTGCCGCTCTTCCTGGCGCACCACCAGGGCATCGCGCGGCCGGGCGAGGGAATCGAGGGCCTGCAGGCTTCGCTCGAGAGCCTCTTCGGCTATCCGGCACCGGCACGGCTCTGGGAGACGGAGCTGCTGCCGGCGCGGCTCGACCCCTACTACCCGGTGTGGCTCGACAGCGTGATGCAGGAGAGCGAGCTCCTCTGGCTCGGCTGCGGAGAGGAGAAGCTCACCTTCCTCTTCGCCTCCGACGTCGACCTGGTGGCTCCCGAGGCGGGGTCCGCGGCACTGCCGGACGCTCTCGCCCGGCGGCTGCCTCCCGACCGCCCGACCACGGTCGAGGAGCTGGCGCTGGAGAGCGGGCTTTCGTCGGGCGAGGTGGCGGCGGGTCTATGGCGCGCGGCGTGGAACGGCGTCGTCACCACGCGGGAGTTCCGCCCGGTTCGCCATGCGATCCTCTCCGGCTTCGCGGCCGCCGCGCCGATCGCCTCGCTCGCCGGCGCCCGCAGGCCGTCCGCGCGCCGCGGCTTCGACCGCTGGAAGACGGGTCGTGCCGTGGGCGCGCTGTGGGAGGCCGTCGAGCGTGGGCCGGAGCCGGCCGATGCCATCGAGCGCGAAGAGCTCGCCCGGGAGCGGGCGCGCCTGCTGGTGGCCCGCTACGGGGTTCTCTTCCGCGAGCTGGTGCAGCGTGAGCTGCCGGCGCTCGCATGGTCGGAGATCTTCCGCGCCCTGCGCCTGATGGAGCTCTCCGGCGAGGTGCTCGCGGGGCACTTCTTCGAGGGTCCCCTCGGGCCGCAGTTCGCGTCGCCGGCGGCCTTCCGGCGGCTGCGAGAGGGTCTGGAGCGCGACGTCGTCTTCTGGGTCAACGCGCTCGACCCCGCGGCTCCCTGCGGGTTGGGCCTGGAGGCGTGGAAGGGGCGCTTCCCCTCCCGCCTGCCCTCGACCCACCTCGTCTTCCACGGCACCCGTCCGGTGGTGGTCTCCCGCCGCGGGGGAGCGGTGCTGGAGATCGACGCCCGCCCCGGTGACCCGCGTGCCGGCGAGATCCTGGCCTTCCTCGGCCTCCAGCTCACGCGCGCCGCCGACCCGCGCACGAGCCTGGACGTCGAGACCATCGACGGTGCCCCCGCCGCCGAGAGCCCGTGGGCCGCCTGGCTCGCCGAGCGCTTCGACCTCACCCGGGAACCCGGGGGGCTGCGGCTGCGACGGCGCTATGCGGCGCAGGGGTGACACGACGGTCGGCACGAGGGTGTGTTGACGACAGATGTTATAACAGATAATATCCGTTCGTCATGACTGCAACCCCTCTGCGCGGCATCCATCACGTCACGGCGCTGGCCTCGGACCCGGTGGCGAACGTCGACTTCTACACGCGGGTGCTCGGGCTGCGGTTGGTGAAGCGGACGGTGAACTTCGACGATCCGGGGACTCATCATCTCTACTTCGGAGACGAGGAGGGGCGGCCGGGGACGATCCTCACCTTTTTCCCGTGGCCTCTGGCGCGCCGTGGGAGCCGCGGGGCCGGGCAGGCGACCACCACGGCGTTCGCGGTGCCGGCGGGGTCCCTCTCGTGGTGGCACACGCGGCTGACGGGTGCGGGCCTGCCGGTCGAGGATCCGGGAGAGCGATTCGGTGAGCCTGTGCTCGGGTTGCTCGATCCCGACGGGCTCCGTCTCGAGCTCGTCGAGCGGGAGTGGGCCGGCGACGCCGCGGCGTGGAGTGCGAGTCCCGTGCCGACGGATCGCGCGGTCCGCGGCTTCGACTCGATCGAGCTCACGGTGCGCGACGCCGGGCCGAGCCTGGAGCTGCTCACCGACGGCATGGGATACCGCGAGCTGGAGCGGGCCGGCTCGCGCATCCGTCTCGGCGCGGGCGACGGGCCGGTCGGCGGCCGGGTCGATCTGGTCGCCGCTCCCGACACGGGCTTCGGCCACATCGCGGCCGGCACCGTCCACCACGTGGCCTGGCGCGCCGCCGACGACGGGGCGCAGCGCGAGTGGCGCGAGCGGTTGAGCGGAAGAGGCCTGCACGTCACGCCGGTCCTCGACCGGTGCTACTTCCACTCGATCTACTTCCGCGAGCCGGGCGGCGTGCTCTTCGAGATCGCCACCGACCCTCCGGGCTTCACGATCGACGAGAGTGTCGAGGAGCTGGGGAGCGCGCTGCGGCTGCCGCCGTGGCTGGAGGCGGATCGAGCGCGGATCGAGGAGGTGCTGCCGTCGTTGGGTCTCGACGGGGCATCCGCGTGACGCACGACCGGGGTGCAGCGTGAGGAGGGTGATGCGGGCGGGGGCGCCGGTGCCGGGTGCGACGGGTGCGGTGCTCCTCGTCCACGGTCGCGGCGCCTCGGCAGAGGACATCCTCGCCGTGGCGGGGGAGATCGATCGGCCGGATCTGGCCTGGGTGGCGCCGCAGGCCCCGGGAGGCAGCTGGTACCCGCTGAGCTTCATGGCGCCGCGCGAGGCCAACGAGCCGAGCCTCTCGGAGAGTCTCTCGGCGCTGGAGGAGCTCACCGTCGAGCTGCTGGCGGCGGGTGTGCCGTCCGACCGGCTGGCGCTCGTCGGCTTCTCGCAGGGCGCCTGCCTCGTCCTCGAGCACGCCTACCGTCACCCGCGACGCTACGGTGCGGTGGCCGGCCTGACCGGCGGCCTGACCGGTCCGCCCGGCACGCGCTGGGAGGGCGGCGGACCGGAGCTCTCCGGCACGCCCGTGCTGCTCTCCTCCGGCGATCCCGATCCGCACGTGCCGTGGGAACGGGTCGACGAGACCGCGGAGGTCCTCCGGGGCCTCGGGTGCGAGGTCGACCTGCGCCGCCACCCGGGCCGTCCGCACACCATCGTCCGCGACGAGGTCGACGCGGTAGGGTCGCAGCTCGACGCGATGTTGCGAGGAGACCGAGGATGAGCGGCCGGCTCTCGCGGGAGATCCGGCAGGCGACGCCGATGGATGCGGCGCAGGAGGCCTTCCTGAACGTCCTGCGCACCGCCGCCGTGCTCGAGTGCGCCGTCGGCCGCATCTTGCGCCCCGCCGGCCTCACCCAGACGCAGTACAACGCCCTGCGCATTCTGCGCGGCGCGCACCCGCGGGCGCTCCCCTGCAGCTCTGTCGGCGAGCGCATGGTGACGCCGGTACCCGATGTGACCCGCCTGCTCGACCGGCTCGAGCGACGGGGCTGGGTGGAGCGGCGGCGGGCGACGGCCGACCGGCGTGTCGTCGAGGTGGGCATCACGGCGGAGGGCCGCGCGTTGCTCGCCCGCCTCGATCCGCGGATCGAAACGTGGATCGCGGGGCGCTTCGCCGCCCTGCGGCCGGCCGCGGTCGAGGCCCTGATCGAGGCCCTCGAGACCCTGCGCGACGAACCCGAGGAGGACGACGATGAGTGACGAGCGCCCGCAGAGACGGCCGAAGGTCCACAGCTACGCCAGCGACGAGATCGAGGTGAGTTGGAGCGCGGGCCGTTGCATCCACGCGGCAGAGTGCGTGCGCGGCCTGCCGGAGGTCTTCGCCCCCGGGGAGCGTCCGTGGATCCACCCGCGAGCCGGCGAGGCCGACGCCATCGCCGAGGTCGTCGAGCGCTGTCCCACCGGCGCCCTCCACTACCGGCGTGCCGAGGGGAGCGAGGAGCGGCCGGACACCGAGAACACGATCCGGCTCGCTGCCGACGGGCCGGTGTACCTGCGGGGAGCGCTCGAGGTTCGCACCGCCGACGGCACCGTCGTCGAGGAGACGCGGATGGCGTTGTGCCGTTGCGGCGCCTCCGCCAACAAGCCGTTCTGCGACGGCAGCCATGCCGAGAGCGGTTTCGAGGCCGGTACCGCGATCGCGGAGGGCGCGATCGACGAGGGGATCGAGGCCGGCCCGCTCCTGCTCACCGTGCGCCCGAACGGATCGATCGGTCTCGAGGGGCCCTACCGCGCCCTCGATTCCGACGGTACGGTGCGCGTCGTCCGCGCCAAGGGATCGCTGTGCCGCTGCGGCGCCTCGGAGAACAAGCCCTGGTGCGACGGCAGCCACAAGCGCATCGGCTTCGTGGCCGAGTGAGAGAGAAGCTCCCGGCCTAGACTCCGTCCAGCGCCCGCTCGAGGTCGGCCGCCAGGTCGTCGCCGTCCTCGATCCCCACCGACAGCCGCAGCAGACCCTCGTCGATGCCGGCCGCCGCGCGTTCCTGCGCCGTGAGGTGACGGTGGGAGGTGATCGCCGGGCTCGAGACGCCGCTCTCGACGCCGCCGAGGCTGGGGATGATGGCGAACACCTCGAGCCGGTCCATCACCCGCGAGGCCGCCGGCCAGCCGCCGCGCACGACGAAGGAGACCATGCCGCCGCCGGCAGACATCTGGCGGCTGCCGATCGGATCGCGGCCGGGGTAGTGGACTCGCTCGACCGCCGGGTGCCCGGCGAGCAGCTCCGCCAGGCGGGCGGCGTTGGCGCTGTGGCGTTCCATGCGCAGGGCCAGGGTCTTCATGCCCCGGCCGACGAGGAAGGCGGCGTGCGGATCGAGGACGCCTCCGCCCAGCCGCCGGGTCTCGTCGAAGCGAGCGACGGTCTCCGCGTCGCCGGCCACCAGCCCCGCCGTCACGTCGCTGTGGCCGGCGAGGAACTTCGTGGCGCTGTGGAGGACCACCGAGGCCCCGAGCTCGAGCGGGCGCTGCAGGATCGGCGTCGCGAAGGTGTTGTCGACGACGAGGGTGAGGCCCCGGGGCCGGCACGCCGCGGCGACGCGCTCGAGGTCGCAGCAGCCGAGCAGAGGATTCGCCGGCGTCTCGACGAACACGGCTCGGATGCCCTCCGGCACCCCTCCCTCCAATCGTGCGGGCAGGTCGGCGAGCGACGAACGCTCGACCGGGACCTCCGGGTGCCGACGGGTGAGCCAGTCGAGCCAGGCGGAGGTTCCGCCGTAGACGTCGGTGGAACAGAGCAGCCCGTCGCCGGAGGCGAGGACGGTCGACAGCGTCGCCGCGATCGCCGCCATGCCGGAGGCGAAGGCCCGGGCGTCCTCGGCGCCCTCCAGGGCCGCGATCTTCTCCTCGACCGCACGCACGGAGGGATTGGCGTTGCGGCTGTAGATGGCCTCCTGGCCCGGCGCCTCCATGGCTCCGGCGAGCTCGGCGGCGCTGTCGAAGCGATACGGCGCGGTCTGATGGATCGGGACCGCGACGCCCTGGCGTGGCGTCTCCTGCCGCTCGCCGGCGTGGACCGCCCGGGTCGAGTGTCCGCTCGGCCGGCGACTCATCGCGGCGGCGGACCTCAGCCGCCGACGGAGCCGAAGGTCTCGAGCAGGTTCGGGGCGAGACGCAGGTCGAGCTCCTGCCGTCGCTCGGCCAGCATCGTCCCCAGGAGCTCGCTGAGGCGTTCGTTCTCCAGCCGTTCGAGGGTGGCCGACCGGGCCTCCTGGAAGGCGGCGGGGTCGAAGGCGGTGCGTTCGTCGACGTGGAAGACGACGACGCTGTCGCCGACGCGAACGGGCCCCCCCAAGGCGCCGGCGTCGAGCTTCAGGGCCGCCTCGGCGAGGGCCGGAGCGTTGCCCAGGCCCTGCACGGTACCGCGTCGTCCGAACGGGCCCGCCTCCTCGGCGGTGAGGTCGTGAGCCTCGGCGGCCGCGGCGAGGTCCTCGCCGCCACGTGCCGCCGCGAGCAGCTCCCCGGCCAGCTCGCGGGCGCGGCTCATGCGCTCCTCCGTGCGCCAGGCGTCTGCGACGCGGTCGCGGACCTCGTCGAGCTGCGGGACGCGCGGCGGCTCGATCTCGGCCGTCCGCAGGATCGCCCACCCGTGGGAGGTTCGCATCGGCGCCGACGAGGCACCCGCGGCCAGCTCGAAGGCGGTGATCGAGAAGGGAGTGCCGCGTCCGATGCCCTCGACGTTGTCGTCTCGCCCGAAGGCGTCGGTCGTACGGAAGGAAACGCCGGTCTCCTCCTGCGCCAGGGCCGCCATGCCCGCCGCGTCGAGGCCCTCCCGCTCGACCCGGTCGGCGATCTCGTTCGCCTTCTTCTCGGCCATCGCCTCGGCCCGCTCGCCGACCAAGCGAGCCTCGATCGCCGCGCGGACCTCGTCGAAGGGCTGGCGGCCGGCCTCGCGGCGCTCCTCGACCTGGATCAGGTGGACGCCGAAGTCGGTCTCCACCGGCCCCACGATGTCCCCGGGCGAGGCGCTGAACGCCGCGTCCTCGAAGGGGCCGATCATCTCGCCGCGGCTGAAGAAGCCGAGCTCGCCCCCCGCGTCACGGGTTCCAGGGTCCTCGGAGATCTCGGAGGCGACGGTTGCGAAGTCCTCGCCCCCTTCGATGCGGGCCTTGGCCGCCTCGAGCTCGCGGCGCGCTTGCTCGAGGCTCCGCTCCGAGCCGGTCCGCAGCAGGATGTGGCGCGCGCGCACCTGATCGTCGATCGTGTAGTCGTCCGGGTGCTCGTCGTAGACGCGCCGCGCCTCGCCGTCTTCCAGGGTGATGGTGTCGCGCAGCTCCGCGGGCGAGACGGTGAGCACGTCGACGACTCTGCGCTCCGGGAGGCGGAAGTCCTCCTGGTGGGCCTCGTAGTAGGAGCCCAGCACGTCGGCGGCGGGCTCGCCCACCGAATCGAAGCGGTCGGCCGGCACCGCCACGTAGTGGATCTTGGCGGTCTCGGACTGGTCCCGGTAGGCCTGCTCGACCTCCTCGGGAGAGACGTAGACCGACTGCGCCAGGACCTTGCGGACCTTGTCGGTCAGGAGGCCCCGGCGGATCTCCTCGTGGAACTGGTCGACCGAGATCCGGTTCGCCCGCAACAGGCGCTCGTAGGCCTCCCGGCCGATGAACTTGCCGTCCTGTTGCAGGGAGGGCATCTCGAGCACCGCCTCCCGGACCTCCTGCGGCGAGACCGCCAGGCCCATGCGATCGGCCTCCAGCATCAGGATCCGCTCGTTGACCAGCTGGTCGAGCACCTGCATCGGCAGGCCCATCTGCTGGGCCCGCTCCCGGTCGAACTCACCCTGGAAGGCCTTCCGATAGGCGTCTTCCGTCTGACGGTAGCGCTGCTCGAACTCGCGATACGAGATCTCGAGCCCCCCGACCGTCGCCGCCGCCTCCGAGGGCAGGGTGCCCCGGTTCACCGTGCCGCCGAAGTCGACGAACACGAAGAGGATGAAGACGAAGATGACGAGCCAGAGGACCCAGCTCAGATACTTGAGATTGTCCCGAAAGACCTTTAGCATCGCGGGGTTTCCTCCTCTCCCGGGAGCGGGAGGAATCGTGCACTCTAGCAGTCCCCTGACGCCCGGGCAAACAATCCGGAGAGGGAGCGCCGCCGGCGTGCCGTGACCCGGAGCGACTGCCCCGGGCCGGAGTCGGAACTTGGCGACACCCCAGAATCAGCGCGGCTTTCGCGGCTGGTACAAGATCTCCGTCGACACGATCCGCGGGTGGATCCTGCTCGCGATCATGGCGGGGCTCGCGTACGGCGGGTATCACGCCTATGGGCTCGTCGAGCAGCGGTACCTCGAGGGACGCGTGTCGCTGGTGCTGCGCGAGGCGAGGAGCCTCGACGAGGCGGTGCGCTCGGAAGGCGGGCACGAGAGCTACCGCAAGGAGTACGAGACGGCCACCGAGCACCTCGCCGAGGCGCGGCGCCACGTCGACGCCTCCCGCATGCAGGGCGCGCTGCGCAGCGCCGAGTCCGGTCGCGTCATCCTGGCCTCCATCCTGCGCCAGCTGCACCGGCTGGAGAGCACCGGAGAGGCCCACTTCATCACCGTCCAGGGCAGTGTCGAGTACCGCCGGGGCGAGCGGGGCGATTGGCGCGAGGCGCGGCCGCGCGACGTGCTCTACGCCGGTGACTACGTGAAGACCGCCGGTGGCACGTCGGCCGAGATCATGGCGATCGACGGCACGGTCTACACCGTGCGCTCGGACACGGTGATCCTCGTCGGGCGCAGCAGCTTGTTCGGGGACCAGGGGACCGAGCGCAGCATCACCCTCGACCACGGCTGGGTCGATCTCTCGACCTCCCTGGCGCGCAGCACCGTCACCACGCCCGGGGCGCAGGCCCGCGTCGAGCGCGACTCGACGGCGGTGGTGGCCTGGGACGAGCGTCGCCGCCTGGGCCAGTTCGCGGCCTACCGGGGGTCGATGGACGTCGCCGGCGAAGGGGGGCAGAACCGCGCCGTGCGACGCCTCGAGCACGTCGTGCAGCGGGGACGGAGCCTGTCGAGTCCGGAGCGACTGCCCGCCGCACCCCTGCCGATCGACCCGGCCGACGACCTGGAGATTCCGCTCGACAGCTCCGACCGCCTGGTGCTCACCTGGCAACCGGTCGCCGGCGCCCAGCGCTACGCCCTGCAGGTGGCGCGCAACCGCCTGTTCGTTCACAAGATCATCGACGTCGACGACCGCGCCAAGACCCAGGCCACCCTGGGCTTGCGCGGGGACGGGACGTTCGTCTGGAGGGTCGCGGCCTTCACCGCCGACGGCGTGCAGGGACCGTGGAGCACTCCCCGTCGCTTCCGCGTCGTGGGCGAGCCGCCGGTGCCGATCGCCGAACCCTCACCAACCCCTGAGGAGAGCTGACTCTCGATGGCCTTCGCTTCCCTGTTCCGCTATTTCTCCAACGACCTCGCCATCGATCTCGGTACGGCGAACACGCTCGTGTACGCCCGCAACAAGGGCATCGTCGTCCGCGAGCCCTCGGTCGTCGTCATCAACTCGGTGACCAACCGCATCGAGGCCGTCGGCAGCGAGGCCAAGGCCATGCTCGGTCGCACGCCGGGGAACATCCGCTCCGTGCGCCCGATGAAGGACGGCGTGATCGCCGACTTCGAGGTCACCGAGCGCATGCTCGAGTACTTCATCAAGAAGGCGCACCAGCGCAAGATGTACGTCCACCCGCGGATCGTCATCGGTGTGCCCTCCGAGATCACCCAGGTGGAGAAGCGGGCGGTCAAGGACTCCGCCATGCGCGCCGGGGCCTCCGAGGTCTATCTCGTCGAGCAGGCGATGATGGCCGCCATCGGAGCGGGTCTGCCGATCACCGAGCCGTCGGGCAACATGATCGTCGACATCGGCGGCGGGACCACGGACGTCGCCGTCATTTCGTTGGCGGGCACCGTCTACAGCCGCTCGGTACGCATCGCCGGCAACGAGATGGACGACGCGATCATCCAGTACCTGAAGCGCAAGTACAACCTGCTCATCGGGGAGCGCACCGCCGAACGGGTCAAGATGGAGGTGGGCTCGGCCTGCGGTCTCAAGGAGGAGATCAAGGTCGAGATCAAGGGCCGCGACCTGGTGGAGGGAGTGCCGCGGACCCTGGTGACCAGCGACGAGGAGATCCGCGAGGCCCTCGCCGAGCCCGTGTCGACGATCGTCGAGGCGACCCTCCAGGCGCTCGAGCGCACTCCCCCCGAGCTCTCCGCCGACATCATGGACAAGGGCATCGTGCTCTCCGGCGGCGGCTCGCTGCTCAAGGGACTCGATCAGCGCCTGCGCCAGGAGACGGGCCTGCCGGTCGTCCTCGCGGAAGACCCGCTCTCGTCGGTGGTTCTGGGGACCGGGAAGGTCCTCGAGAACATCGACCTGCTGCGCAAGGTGTCGATCCGCTGAGGGCGGCGCGGGGAGAGCCTCGATGAGCGAGCGGCGGGCCTTCTGGCTCCTGCTGGCGGTCAGCATCGCGCAGTTCCTGGGCTTGGCGGCCCAGGTGCCGGGAGACGAACGCGGCTCGGGGCTCGTGCATCGCCTGGCGATCCGTCTCGTGGCGCCTCTCGGCGGCGTGGTGGAGGGTGGCGCCGGCTGGCTCGACGACCTCGGCGAGCGGCTGACCACGAGAAGCCGGCTCGAGGCCGAGAACCGCCGGCTCGCCGAGCAGAACCGAGTCCTGAGGCGCGAGAGCCTCGAGCACCGCGACGTCGCGCACCGCGCGGAGCTGCTCGCCGAGGCGGTGCGGTACGCCGGGGGCCTCAACGGCACCCTCCGGGTCGCCGACATCGTCTACATCGATCACACGTCGTGGCTGCAGAGCGCTCTGCTGGCCGTCGAGGAGGGGACCGTGCGCAAGTACCAGCCGGTCGCCACTCCCGACGGGCTCCTGGGCCGCGTCCTCGAGGCCTCGGACCGGTGGGCCAAGGTGCAGCTGATCACGGACCGCTCCTCCAAGGTGGGCGCCATGGTCGAGCGGACCCGGCGGCAGGGGCTCGTCCGCGGCACGGGGGGCGGCGGGCTGCAGCTGCTCTTCATCCCACTCCAGGCCGACCTCGCGATCGGCGACCGGGTGGTCACCGCGGGGATCGACGGGATCTACCCTCGGGGGCTGCCGGTGGGCACGATCACCTCCGTCGAGCCCGGCGACGATCTCTTCTACCGCGTCGAGGTGGCCCCGGCGGTCGACTTCACGCGCTTGGAGCAGGCCTACCTGATCGACCTTCCGCAGCTGCCCGGTGAGCTGCTGGAGACGGCCCCGGGGGAGACCCAGTGAAGGCCCTGCTGCGTTTCATTGTCGGCCTGGCCCTGACGGTGCTCGTTCACCTCGCGCTGGTGCGTTGGCTCCCCGCCGCGCCGCGCTGGGCCGACCTCTTCCTGGTCTTCCTGACCTACAACGCGATCGGCGTCTCGTCGCTCGCCGGCATGGCGGTGGGGATGGTGACCGGGCTGGCGGCCGACGCCGTGAGCGGCAACCCCTTCGGCCTGTTCGGGCTCGCCGGCACGCTGCTGGGCTACGGCATCGCCCGCCTCACCCAGCACATCGTCATCGAGCGAGCCGGCTCGGCGTTTCGCCTCTTCGTGACCTCGTCGGTGGCCCACCAGGCTCTGGTCGTGGGCCTGGCCCTGCTCGTTCTGCCCCAGCCGAAGGTGCCCGATTGGGTGGCCGTGTTGGTGCGGGCGGCCTCCTCCGGAGTGCTCGGTGTGCTGGTGTTCGGCGCCGGTCGTAGCCTCCGACGGCGCCTCGGAACCTGGCAGCAAGGGCGGCCCTCCAAGGTACGATGGGGCTGATGAGGGAGGTTCGCGAGCGCCGCGACGAGCTGATCCAGAGGGTGCCGCGCCTGCAGCTGCTGTTCACCGCGCTGCTGGTGGTCATCGGCAGCTTCTACTGGTTCGCGCAGGTCGTGCGCGGCGACTACTACCGCGAGCTCGCCGACAACAACCGGACGCGTTCCGAACCGGTGGCTGCACCCCGGGGACTGATCCTGGACCGCGAGGGGCGCCTTCTGGCGGAGAACGCTCCGAGCTACAACCTCACCATGGACGCGGCGCGCTCCGTCGATCCGGACCGTGCGTTGCGATTCGCTTCCGGCATCCTCGGCGAGCCCGTCGCCGATCTCGCGACGCTTCTGGCGGAGCGGCGCGGCCGGCCGGGGGACCAGACGATCCTGCTGGCGGAGAACCTGTCCCTCACCCAGGTCGCGCAGCTCTCGGCCTTCGAGCTCGAGTATCCGGAGTTCGAGATCGAGGCCGGCCACCGCCGCCTCTACCGCCACGGCCCCCAGACGGCCCACGTGCTGGGCTACGTCGGGCAGGTTTCGGCCTCCGAGCTCGAGCAGCGCCACGGCGACGTCCGCGCCGGCGACCTCGTGGGCAAGCGCGGGGTCGAGCGCGCCTTCGACCGGAGCCTGCGCGGAGTCGACGGCGAGCGCGTCCGCATCGTCGATTCGCGCGGCCGCACCCGCGACCAGTTCACCCGCGAGTCGGCGACGCCGGGGAGCGATCTGCAGCTGACCCTCGATCTCGAGCTGCAGCAGGAGGCGGCCCGCTACTTCGAAGGCCGCGCCGGCGTGGCGGTGGCGATGGATCCGAGGAGCGGCGAGATCCTGGCGATGGTCTCCGCACCGTCCTACGATCCCAACGTCTTCTCGCGGCGACTCGATCGCGAGCAGTGGGAGTCACTGCTGACCGCACCCGGCGACCCGTTGCAGAACCGGGCCGTACAGAACGCCCATTCCCCCGGCTCGGTGTTCAAGATCGTCATGGCGGTGGCGGGGCTCGCCGAGCACGTCATCAAGCCCTCCGACACCGTCTTCTGTTCGGGGTCGACCAAGATCTACGACCGGCAGACACGCTGCTGGAAGCGCGGCGGTCACGGCCAGGTCGACCTGCGCCGTGCCATCAAGGAGTCGTGCGACGTCTACTTCTACCACCTCGGTCAGAAGCTGGGCATCGAGCGCATCGCAGAGTACGCGCGCCGCTTCGGGTTCGGCAGCGAGACCGGATTCGACATTCCCGGCGAGCGCTCGGGGCTGGTCCCCGATCCGGCGTGGAGCCTGCGGGTGCGCAAGGCCCCGTGGTCCCCGGGTGAGACGGTCTCGGTCTCGATCGGGCAGGGCCCGATCCTGGTCACGCCGCTGCAGATGGCGTCGATGATGGCGATCGTCGCCAACCGCGGGGAGCGCGTGACCCCGCACATCGTGCGCGACCCGGCGCTCGAACGGCACCTGCCGACGGGGCTCGATCCCGCGGTCCTCGAGCCCGTGCGCGAGGCGCTCTGGGCGGTCGTCAACGAGCAGGGCACCGGGTCCGCCGCGCGGGTGGAGGACTTCGATATCGCCGGGAAGACCGGAACCGTGCAGGTGATCCGCCAGGCGACCTGGACCCGCAACGAGGAGCTCGACGAGGAGTTCCGCGACCATGCCTGGTTCGCGGCCTACGGCCCGGTCGAGAATCCGCAGCTGGTGGTCGTCGCCTTCGTCGAGCACGGAGGGGCCGGCTCGCGCGCCGCGGCTCCGCTGGCCAAACGACTCTATGAGGTCTACCTCGAGCACCTTGGCGCTGGCTGAGGAGCGGCGATCGCTGCGCCGCTTCGGGCGCGTGCGCTGGGGGCTCCTGGTGGCGGCGCTCCTGCTCGCGGCGATCGGGCTCGTGACCGTGCACAGCGCCAGCTCGGAGCTGCAGGTGGACTATCTTCCGCGCCAGGCGGCCTGGGTCGGTCTCGGCCTGATCGCCTTCCTGCTGGCCTTTTCGGTCGACTACCAGAGCCTCGCCAAGTTCTCGCTCCTCCTCTACGCGGGCAGCGTGGCCGCCTTGGTCGCGGTGCTCTTCCTCGGCTATCGCTCGGGCGGCGCCCAGTCGTGGTTCGCCATCGGCGGCGTCCAGATCCAGCCGGCCGAGTTCGCCAAGCTGGCCACCGCTCTGATGCTGGCGCGCTATCTCGGAGGTCTCAATCGCGACCGGCTGAGCGTCGGGGAGATCGCCGTCGCCGGTCTCATCACGGCGGTTCCGATGGGTCTCATCGTTCTCGAACGAGATCTCGGCGGTGCCGCGATGTTCCTGCCGTTGCTCGCCGGTGCCCTGCTGGTCGCCGGTGTGCCCTGGCGGTTGGTGGCGGCCGCGGTGGTGATCGCGGTAGCCATCGGCGTGGTCGCGTGGAACTTCTTCCTGCTGGACTATCAGCGCGATCGCGTCCTCACCTTTCTCGACCCGGAGCGCGAGCCCCAGGGTGCCGGGTACCAGTTGAGGCAGAGCAAGATCGCCGTCGGCTCGGGGCAGTTCGCTGGCCGCGGGTACATGCAGGGAACGCAGAGCCAGCTGCGCTTCCTGCCGGCCCGGCATACCGACTTCATCTTCGCCGTCCTGGCGGAGGAGTGGGGCTTCGTGGGGGTCGTTTCGGTGTTCGTCCTCTACGGTCTCTACGTCTCGAACGGCGCTCGGGTGGCGGTGCGGGCGCGCGATCGGACCGGCGTTCTGCTCGTCGTCTCGCTGCTCTCCCTGGTGTCCTTCCACGTGCTCTACAACACCGCGATGGTGGTCGGCCTGATGCCGATCACCGGCATCCCGTTGCCGTTCCTCTCCTACGGCGGCTCGTTCACGCTCGCCAATTTCGCCGCGGCGGGGCTCATCCTGAACGTCGACTTCCGGCGTCACGTCAACCGCTAGCCATGTCCCGACGCCTCCTGATCGAGACCGACCCCCGGCAGACCCGCGTCGCCCTGATCGAGGACGGTCGCCTGAGCGAGCTCCACGTCGAGCCGGTGACGGGCGGCGGCCACGTCGGCGAGGTCTACAAGGCGCGCATCTCCCGGGTCGTGCCCGCCATCGACGCCGCGTTCGTGGATCTGGGCCTCGATCGCGATGCCTTCCTCTTCGTCGACGACGCGCAGAGCGCCGGTGGCGAGGAGATCGAGGCCGGCGCGCCGCCGCGGCCGATCCGGGAGCTGGTGCGCAAGGGGCAAGAGGTCGTCGTGCAGGTGGTCAAGGATCCGCTGCCGGGCAAGGGCGCGCGAGTCTCCACGCAGATCACCTTGCCGGGGCGCTTCGTGGTGCTGCTGCCCGGGAGCGAGGGCGTCGGCGCCGTCTCGCGCCGCATCCGCGACGAGGAGGAGCGCGGACGCCTCCAGGCCCTGGCCGCCGAGCTGGCACCCGAGGGGGACGGCATGATCGTGCGCACCGTGGCCGAGGGAGTGAGCGCCGTGGCCCTGGCCGAAGATCTGGCCGAGCTGGCCGCGCTGTGGCGAGCGATCACGCGGCGCGCGGCGGAGGTCTCGGCTCCGGCGCGACTGCACCGTGACCTGCCGCCGGTCGTGCGCTGGGTCCGCGAGCGTTTCGACGAGGACGTGGCCGAGCTGTGGGTGGACGGAGAGGAGAGTTGGAACGAGGTCCGGGAGTTCGTGGAGCTGCGGCTTCCGGAGCTCGCCGACCGGTTGCATCGGGAGCCTCAGACGGCGCGACTCTTCGAGCGTTTCGACGTCGAGCGCCAGATCGCTGCGGCGCTCGAAGCGCGCGTCGACCTTCCAGCCGGTGGACACCTGATCATCCAACCGACCGAAGCGCTGGTGGCGATCGACGTCAACAGCGGCAGCTCGCTCTCCGGAGACGACCTCGAGGCGACCGCGCTGATGACCAACCTGGAAGCGGCGCGGGAGGTCTCGCGGCAGCTGCGCCTGCGCGACCTCTCCGGCATCATCGTCGTCGACTTCATCGACATGGTGAACCGGGAGTACCGCGAGCAGCTGCTCGAGCGCCTGCGCGAGGAGCTGGAGGGAGACCCGGTTCCCAGCCAGATCACCCCCATCTCCGCCTTCGGTCTGGTCGAGATCACGCGGCGGCGCAACCGCACCGCGTTCCGCCGCAGTCTGACCCGGCTCTGTCCGGAGTGCGGAGGCAGCGGTCGGGTCCGTTCCCTGGGTGAGGCCACCTCGGCCCTCTGGCGGGCCGCCTGGCGCACGGCGCGCGCGGCTGCGTGTCGGCAGTTGAGGATCGAGGTGCACCCGGAGCTGCTCGAGCATCTCGAGGCCCACGAACGACCGTTGGTCGAGGAGCTGCGCCGCCGGCTCCCCTGCGAGCTCGAGCTTGCACGGGGCGCCGAGCTGCCGCGGGGCTCGTTCCGCATCGACAGGGGCGGGCCCGGCCCGTGAGCGGCACGGAGCCCTTCCAGCTGGAGGAGGTCCGGGGAGAGGTCTCGAGCGAATGGCGGCCGACCGATCTGGCGGCCGCGGTCGAACGGCTCACCGATCCGGCGCGCGCCCGGGAGACGGTGCACTGGGGCCGCAACTACCTCTACTCGACGCTGCTCGAGACCGAGGGAGGCGAGATCGAGGTCGTCGTCAAGCAGTTCCGCAATCGGGGAGCGAAGAAGCGCCTGCGGCGGCGTCTCGAAGGCAGCAAGGCGGAGAAGCACTGGCGGGCGGCGAAGGCCCTGACCGCCGCCGGGATCGCGACCCCGGATCTGGTGTTGTTGATCGAGTCTCTCGACGCGGAGGGTCCCTCCTTCGTGGTGACGCGGCGCCTGGAGGGCGCTCTCGAGGTGCGCTACTACCTGCGGGCCGTCAACGCCGGCCGCAACGACTACCCGCAGCTGCCGCTCGCCGACTTCCTCGACGCCCTGGCCGTGTCGCTGCGGCGGTTGCACGACGCCGGTGTCTGGCATCGGGACGTCTCCGTCGGCAACCTCCTGGTCGAGCTCGACGAGACGGGCGGCCGGCCGCTGGTCCACTACCTCGATCTCAACCGGGCCCGTTTGGGCCGCCGGCTGACGGTGTGGAAGCGCACCCGCGACCTGTGCCGTCTGCGGATCTTCGACCCCGCCCAGCAGCGCCGCTTCCTCGACCGCTACTGGGAGGGACGCTCGCGAGGCATGGCCTGGAAGCGCTTCCTCTATGCGCTGCTCCACAAGAGCTTCCTCTGGCGCACCGACTTCAAGGATTGGCTGCGGCGCCCCTTTCGCGGTCTCGGCCCACGCACGGCCCACGCGCACATTCCGGATGCGGCGGCCGGGGCCTCGGCGCGAGACCGCACCGTCTGGGATCGACTCTCCGATCAACCGCATCAGCACACCGGCCGGCTCGGCCGCTTCGGCGTGCGGCTGGCCGATGCCGGGACCCATCTGGCGGAGACGGCCGCCTTCCTGCGTGCCTCGCCGCGGATCTGGCGGCGCTACCGATCGATCCAGCGGGAGCTCTATGCCGCCCCCAGCTCGTGGAGCGGCGTCGGAGTCGCGGTGCGCCCGTGGCCGCGCGACCCGGAAGGTCTGCTGGAGGCGCTCGAGGAGTTGGGCGTGCGCGACCTCTACCTGCGACTGGACACCTGGGACGAGGGGGCGCGCGACGCCGAGGAGGAGCTCGCCCGTGAGCTCTCGGCGCGCGGGTACCAGCTCGCCTTCGGCGTGCCGCAGGATCGGATGCTGGTGCGTGAGCCGGAGCGCTGGGAGGAGGCTCTGCGCGAGATCGCGCGGCGCTTCACGCCCTACGGCCGCCACTTCCAGATCGGTCAGGCGATCAACCGCTCGAAGTGGGGGGTCTGGAACTACGACGAGTACCGGGAGCTCCTGGCCCGCGCCGAGAGGACGCTGCGCGAACACCCGGGGGTCGAGCTGCTCGGCCCGGCGGTCATCGACTTCGAGCTCTACGCCACCGCCGCCGTGCTGAACATGCCGTGGAACGGGCACCGGCTCGACGCGGTCTCGAGCCTCCTCTACGTCGATCGGCGGGGAGCACCGGAGCGCACGCAGCTCGGCTTCGACACGGTGGGGAAGGTGGCACTGGTCAAGGCCATCGCGGAGACCTCGCGCAACAGCGGGCCCGGCAGCTGGATCACCGAGGTGAACTGGCCCCTGTGGGAGGGGCCGCACGCCCCCGCCGGGCGCAAGGTCGCCGTCTCCGAGGAGACCCAGGCCGACTACCTGGCCCGGTTCTACCTCCTCACCCTCGGCACCGGCCTCGTCGAGCGCGTCTTCTGGTGGCAGCTGGTGGCTCGCGGCTACGGTCTCGTCTGCCCGGAGGAAGACGGCACGCTGCGTCGCCGCCCCTCGTTCCTGGCCCTGCGCACCCTGGCCGAACGGCTCGCCGGCACCACCTTCGTCGGTCCCGCGAAGGTTCCCTCTCCGGCCCACGTCTACCGCTTCGAGACCCGGGAGGGAACCACCCGCATCGCCGCCTGGAGCAGCGGCGACCGCGTCACCGCCCCCCTCTCCGCTCCCATCCGCTCCGCCCTCGACCGCGACGGCCGCCCCGTCGACCTCGCCGGCCGCCGCCGCGTCGAGCTCACCGGCTCGGTCCTCTGGCTCGACCTCTGAGCCGGGTCGGTCAGCCCGCTTCCTCGAGTGCTTGAACCGCCGAAGGGTCGCTGCCGTGAGGCTGTCTTGACAATGCTGTGTTATGCACAGTATCATGTGATTCACTATGATGTCTGGCGAAGAGCTCAGTGGGGTGCGGGAGCGGCACGAGCTGGAGCTGCGGCGGGGGTTGGTGACGCTGGCGGCACTGAGCGCGCTGCGCACGCCGACCTACGGGTACTCGCTGCGCGAGGCGCTCTCCGAGCGCGGGCTCGAGGTGGACCAGGGGACGCTCTACCCGCTGCTCAGGCGGCTCGACGAGCAGGGACTGCTCCTGAGCGACTGGAACACGGAGGGGCCCCGACCGCGCAAGTACTACCGGCTGAGCCCTGCAGGGGAGACGGTTCTCGGCTCCCTGCGCGAGGAGTGGCGGGAGCTGGCCCGCGTGGTCGGCGACCTGCTGGAACACCCGATAGGAGAGGGACGATGAGCATCGACTGGATCGGACGATACGTGGCGGAGGTGACCCGCCACCTGCCGCGGGCCCAACGCGAGGAGGTGGGCAACGAGCTGCGCTCGAGCCTCTACGACGAGCTCGAAGCAGACGCGAGCGGTCCTGCGAGCGAGGAGCGTCAGCTGGCAGCGCTGGCCGCCCTCGGGCCGCCCGAGGCGATCGCCGCGTCCTACGGTCCCGGGGTCGGCTACCTCATCGGGCCCCGGTGGTTCCCGACCTTTCGGCGCGTCCTGCGCGGGATCCTCGTCGCCGTGGTGGGCGCTCTGGCGGTCGGGCTGGTGCTCGCGGTGGCCGGACGCCTGGGCGGCATGGAGCCGGGCGAGGCCATCTTCTGGCTCCTCGATGCGGCGCTGAGCGTGGCGCTGTGGAGCGTCGGGATCGCCGTGGCCGTTTTCGCGGCGCTCGAGCGGATCGAGCCGGCACGGGCGCCGGCCGCCGCGCGCTGGGACCCGCGGACGCTGCCGCCGGCCGACGAGGCCGACCGCGCCGCCCCGGCCGAGACCGTGTTCGGCATCGCGGGGGGTGCTGCGGGCCTGGGTTCGCTCTACCTCTTCCGCGACCGCATCCACCTGCCGGCACCGGCCGGGACGAGCGAGTCTCTGGGGCTCGTGGCCGGCTCGGCCCTGCCGTGGCTCGCCGCCGCCGTGGTGGCGGGCATGGCGCTCTCCGCGGTGGTCCTCTGGCAGGGGCGATGGCGTTGGTACACCAGGCTCGGGAAGCTGGCGACCGACCTGGTCGCCCTCTTCGCCCTCTACCGGATCGCGGCCGCGGTGGCGGCGCGACTGCTGGAGGCGGGCTGGCGCTCCGACTGGTTGCTGCCGACGCTGAAGCTGGCGGTGATCGCGGCTCTCGCGGTGCTCGCCCTGGAGTACGGCGGCGCGGCGTGGCGAGCGATTCGCCGGCGGAGCGCGGGCGACGGCTCCGTCGCCCCGCCGGCGTGAGCCCGCCTACTCGGAGGAGCCGCCTTCGAACATCTCGGAAGCGGGAACGATGGTGACGGAAGTCGGCTCGACCTTGCGCTTCTCGATCGCCTTGTCCGCTTCGAGGATGGCGTCCGGCTTGGCGGCGTTGTACTCCATGGGACTCGGCTCGTCTGCCTCGAGGTACGCCTTCACCTCGGCGGCGTCGTCCGTCACGAAGACCGCGTCGTAGCTCGCCGTCGAGAGGTACTTGCGCACCGCGGCGTTGACGGTCTCGACGTCGAGGCCGGCCAGACGCGATGCGATCTCGTCGATCCAGTACGGCATGCCGAGGTACTCACTGTCCATCAGGAAGCCGAGACGATCCGGCAGCGTCTGGGCCCAGAGCTTCGAGTAGTTCACCAGGAAGGACCGGGTGAGCTGGAACTCGTCCTCGGTGAGGCCCTTCTCGATCAGGCGGTCGACCTCGGAGAGGCCGGCGCGCAGGGCGAAGTGGGCCGTCGGCGGCTGGACGGGTCGGATCCAGACCGAGAAGTACTGGCGATGGCGCGCCACGCCCGGGGAGGGGGCGCTGGTGAACGGTGGCGCCTCCCAGTACTCGATGTAGGAGTAGTCGCCGTAGTTGAGCCCCCGCTCGCCGCGCAGCTGCTGCATCAGCCGCCCGTGGAAGGTCCGGTGCTCCCCCAGGTAGCTGTTGGCCACCATCAGCGGGTAGTAGTCCGCGTCGGCGCGCGTCAGCGGCAGTGGGAAACCGAAGTGGATGCCCACCGAGTCCGTCGCCTTGTCGACGAGGGTGAAGGAGCGGCCCTCGGGCGCCGCCGGAGCGGGAATCACCGGCCGCGGGGCGCTCGGTCCGGCCGGCAGGGCGGCCAGCTTTGCCGCCAGGGAGGCCCCGTAGCCGTCCGGGTAGCCCCCCGCGACACCCACCGTGAGGCGGTCGGGGGTGAAGTGCGAGGCGTAGAAGGACTTCACGTCGTCGAGGGTGATGGCGCCGAGCCCGGCGACGGTGCCCGCCGGCGAGTGCTCGTAGGGGTGGCCGGCGAAGATCACCTGCTGCAGGGTCTCGAGGCCGAGGAGCTCGTCGTTGGCGGCGCGCAAGGTGTTCGTGAGGTAGGCCTCGAGCTGCGCCCGGTTGCGCTCGAAGTCGTTCTCGGCGAAGCCGGGGTGGAGGACCGCCTCGGTGAGTAGCGCCGTGTAGTCGGCCAGCGTGTCGACGTGGACGAGCCCCGAGATCACGGTGAGCTCACGGTCGGTGTTGACGTCGATCGAGGCCGCCATGGGATAGAGGGCGTCGACCAGCTCCGCGTACGAACGCTCGGCGGTGCCGGCACTGGCGAGCATCTGCGCCGTGAGGGCGGCGAGACCCTCCTTGCCGGCCGGATCGTCGACCGAGCCGACCTCGAACTGGAGACGCACGGCCACCAGCGGTGAGCCGGCGCTCGGCAGCTCGACGGTCCGTACCGCGGGCGTCGCCGCCTCGTCCTGGGCTGCGACCGCCAGCGGCAGGCTCGCGGCGACGAGCAGTGCGGTGAGCAGGGAACGTGTCGTCCGGGTCATCGTGCCTCCTCTCCGCCGTCGGCGGCGGGCGCGGCGTCCTCGACCTCGGTGTGGCCGAGGGTGATCAGGGTGGTGCGCTCCGAAGTGAAGACCTCGCGCGCCACCCGCTGGATGGTCTCGGGGGTGATCGCGGCGTACTGCTCGAAGACCCGGTTGAGCGACTGCGGATCGCCGGTGAGGTTCAGGTAGCCGGCCAGCGTGAAGCCGACCGCACCCGGACTGTCGAGGCCGGTCGCCAGGCTGTAGCGCAGATGGCTCTTGATGCGTTCGAGCCGTGCCGTGTCGACCGGCTCGCTCTGCAGCTCGGCGATCGCCTCGTCGATCGCTCCCAACGTCTTCGTCAGCTCCTCGTCGGACTTCGCTCGCGCGAAGACGGTGAACAGGAACGGGTCGCGATGGTCGTTGTAGCTGCCCTGGATGAAGTCCACCCACTGCTCGTCGACCACCAACTTCTGGTAGAGCGGTGCCGACTCGGCGAAGAGCAGTTGGCTGATGACGTCGAGGGTCGCGGTCTCGGGGCTCGAGTCGGAGAAGGCCGGTGCCCGGTAGCCCATCATCAGATAGGGCCGCGTCGGGTTGGGCCACTCCAGACGATCCTCGTGGCGCTCTTTCTGGGGGGGCTCGGCGACCACGGCCGGCGCCTCGTAGCCGCGCTCCCAATCGCCGTAGTGCTCGGCGGCCATGGTGAAGATCCGCTCGGGGTCGATGTCTCCCACCACCAGCAGCACCACGTTCTCGGGCCGATAGAAGCGGTCGAAGAACGAGAGGCTGTACTCGTACTGGTCCGGCATCGCCTGGATGTCGGCGAGGTAGCCCATGGTGGTGTGACTGTAGGTGTGCTCGTCGAAGGCGAGCTCGCGCATGCGCTCCCACATCGGCAGGAACGGGCTCGAGGCGTTCTTGTCGTACTCGCCGCGCACGGCCAGAGCCTCGGCGCGGAAGACGTCCTCGTCGTACTCGAGGTTCTCGAAGCGGTCCGACTCGATCTCCATCATCGTGTCGACCTCGGCCGAGGGGCCGATGATGTAGTAGCAGGTGTAGTCGTCGCTGGTGAAGGCGTTGGAGTCGGCGCCCATCCGCTTGAGCACGTCGTTGTAGGCCTCCTGCGGGTAGCTCTCCGTGCCGCGGAACATCATGTGCTCGAAGAAATGGGCGAAACCGCTCTTGCCGGGCTCGACCTCGTCGCGCGAGCCGGTGCGCACGACGCTGAAGTAGGCCACGGTGCCGGGGCTGTCGTAGGGCACGGCGACGACCCGCAGCCCGTTGGGCAGGGTCTTTTCGTGGACGGGGTAGGGGAAGATGTCGGCCGCGCCGGCCACGCCCGCCACCAGGGCGAGCGCCAGCACGAACGTCGGCACGCAAGGTCTCGGTTGCATCGGATCCTCCAGGGTCCTGCGACCGCCGGTGGGCGATCGCTCAGTCGTAGTCGAAGGGGTGGGGAGGGGGTCGGTCGTCGTCGAGATCTCCGGCGCTCTCCATGGCCTCCCGGAACCGCTCCTCCAGCAGCCGGTCCCTGTCCTCCAGGGCCGCCACCTCCCGCGCGAAGACCTCTTCGGCCTCTGAACGCTCGCGATCGAGGTCGTCGAGGAGGCTCTCGAAGCTCTTCTTGCCGCCCTCCGTCGGGGCTGCGGGGCGGTGGGAGAGCACCGCGCCGGTCGCCCGATCGACGACCAGCCGGCTGCCGCACTCGGGGCAGGAGAGCGTGAGCTTTCTCGTCTCCGCCACCCGGGGATCATACCCCCGGCTCGTCTTGACACCCCCAGCGTGGACGGGTTACAAAGCCGTCCAACGGGCAAGTCCCCGACGATCAATCAGATAGGATAGGCGGCTCAGTCATGCAACGAGCATTCGCGATCGGCCTCTTGTCGGTGCTCACCGGGGCGTTGGTGGGCTGCGGTGGCGAGAAGACCGTCCAGTTCGGGGCCGTGCTGCCGCTGACGGGCGAGGCCCAGATCTACGGTCAGCCCATTCAGCGGGGGATCGAGCTGGCATTCGACGAGATCGTCGGCGGCGAGAACGAGGAGCCGAAGATCACGCTCTCGGTGCTGGACTCGGGCAGCGACCCCGCGAAGGCCGCCGAGCTGGCCGAGCAGCTCTACGAGGACGGCGCTCTGGCCGTCATCGGAGGCGTCACGACGGCCGAGGCCCTGACGATGGTGCCCGTCGCCGACCGGGCCGAGCGGGTGCTCATCTCGCCCTCGGCGTCGAGCCCGGAGCTGACCGGCATCTCCAAGTACTTCTACCGGGTCTTCGTCTCCGACGCGAAGGAGGGGGCCACGATGGCCACCTTCGCGACCCAGAAGCGCAAGGTCGCCTCCGTGGTGATCCTCGCCAAGAGCGACAACCCGTTCGCCATGGGCAACCAGCAGGTGTTCCAGACCGAGTTCGAGCGGCAGGGCGGCCAGGTCCTCGACATGATCGAGTTTCCCAGCGGCTCGGACCTCGAGGGTCTGGTCGAGCGTGTCATGACGCTCGAGCCCGAGTCGGTCTATCTGGCCGCCTACGCCAACGACACGGCGGCGCTGGTGCGTCAGCTCCACGCCGCCGGATACCGGGGCGACATCTACACCACCTCCGCCTTCTCCACCCCGGACATCATCGCCGAGGCGGGGAGCGCGGCCAACGAGGTCTTCCTGACCCAGGCCGTCTTCCAGGCCGACAGCGACGACCCCATGGTCAAGGACTTCGTGGCCCACTTCGAGGAGAAGTACCAGAGCAAGCCGGACCTCTACGCCGCCCACGGCTACGACGCGATGAAGACCCTCGAGGCGGCCCTGGAGCGCGGGCAGGCGGGCAGCACGCCCAGTGAGTTCTGGGCCGCGATCCGCTCGCTGCGCGACTTCGCCGGGGTCACGGGTCCGATCCAGTTCGACGAGCGCGGGGACGTGCAGAAGTTCCCGCGGGTCTACATCGTCGCGGACGGACAGCTGATGGACTTCGAGGCCGAGGTCGAGAAGCGGCGCCAGGAGCTGCTCGACCGGCTCAAGAACCTCGAACGCCGGCAGTCCAACGGCTAAGCTCCAGGCGGAGCGGCCCACCGGCCCGACGCGGCCGGGGTCGCATGCGCGCATGCTCGAGTCCACGGTCCGGCTGCTCTCCTTCCGCGGCCTCGTCTCTACGCTCGTCGCGCGGGAGCTGAAGGCGCGCTACCGCGGGTCGGTCCTGGGCTTCTTCTGGTCCCTGGTGACGCCCCTGGTCCTGCTGGCCGTCTACACCTTCGTCTTCAGCACGATCTTCAAGCCCCGCTTCGAAGGCGCCGATCCGTACGTCCTCTTCCTCATGACCGGGCTCTTTCCGTGGACGTGGATCGCCGGGTCGCTGCAGGAGGGGGCGGTCTCGCTGACCGCCAACTCCGGACTCATTCGCAAGGCGGTGTTTCCGGCCGAGGTGCTGCCGATGGTGGCGGTGCTGTCGAACCTGGTGCACTTCCTGCTGGCCCTGCCGATTCTGGCTGCGGGTCTGGTCGTGGGCCGGCTGGCCGGTTTCCCGGTGTCCGGGTGGGGCGCTCTGCTCTTCCCGGGCGTAGTGCTCCTGCTGCTGCTCACCCTCGGCGGAATGACCCTCGCGCTGGCCGCCCTCAACGTCCACTTCAAGGACGTCAAGGACATCGTCGCCAACCTCCTGGCGCTGCTCTTCTACCTCACGCCGGTCATCTACCCGCTGAACGAGCTCTCCAGGTTCCCTCTGCTCTCGGGCCTGGTGCGCTGGGGCAACCCCTTCACCCCCTTCGTCGTCTCCTTGCAGACGAGCCTCTTCACGGGCACCGTCCCGCCGCTCAACGCCTGGCTCCACATGGTGGCCTGGGCGGCCCTGTGGTGGCTGATCGGCGGTTGGCTCTTCCAGCGCCTCTCCGAGAACCTCGCGGAGGCCGTGTGACCACCGCAATCCGCGTGGAGGAGCTCTCCAAGCTGTACCGGCGCATGGCGCCCGGGTTCAAGCTGCGGACCCTGAAGAGCGCCCTGCTCGAGCGCAGCCTCACCGAGGGGCTGACGCCGGAGGAGACGATCGCGGCACTCTCCGACGTCTCGTTCTCCGTCGAGGCGGGTCAGGCCTTCGGCGTCATCGGCTCCAACGGCTCGGGCAAGTCGACTCTGCTCAAGATCCTCGCGGGCATGTTGCGGCCCACCGGCGGCACGGTCGAGGTGAACGGCCGCGTGGCCGCCCTCATCGAGCTGGGCGCCGGATTCCACCCCGAGATCTCCGGTCGGGAGAACATCTACATCAACGGTGTCGTGCTCGGCCTCTCCCGCAAGCAGATCGACCGTCGCTTCGACGACATCGTCGAGTTCTCAGGCCTCGGGGACTTCATCGACGAGCCGGTCAAGAACTACTCCTCGGGCATGTACGTTCGGCTGGGCTTCTCGGTGGCCATCCACACGGATCCGGACGTGCTCCTCGTCGACGAGGTGCTGGCGGTCGGCGACGAGGCCTTCTCGCACCGCTGCCTGCGCCGCATCGAGGAGTTCCTGGCGCGCGGCAGGACGCTGCTGCTCGTCTCCCACTCCCTGGGGCTCATCGAGGACTTCTGCGACCGGGCGCTGTGGCTCGACAAGGGCGAGAAGCGGCTGCTGGGGACGCCGCGGCGCGTGGCGGACGCCTACCGCGAGGACGTGGCGGAGCACGAAGGCCGCGAGCACCTCGAGGCCAAGCAGGAACGCGAGCGACGGCGGGAGGAGGAGGGTGCCGTCGAGACCGCACCGGCCGAGGAGGTGGCGCCGGCGGTCGAAGAGGTCCTCTCGCCGGAGCCCGAGGACGAGGAGGACGAGGAGGAGCCCCGGCGTTGGGGATCCCGGGAAGCCGAAGTCGTCGCCGCACGGCTCCTCGACGCCGGGGGGAGCGAGCGCTACCACTTCGCGACCGGAGAGTCCGTCACCTTCGAGATCGAGGCGGTCGCCCGCCAGCCGCTCGCCGACGTCGTCTTCGGCGTCGGTGTCTTCACCCCCCGGGGCATCGAGTGCTGGGGCACCAACACGACGCTGGCGGGGCGCGTCTCGGAAGAGATGGACGGTCCGGTCACGGCCCGCGTGCGCTGTCCCGCCCTCCGGCTGGGTCCGGGCGAGTACCTGCTCGACGTCGCCGTCCACGCCCGCGACGGCTACCCCTACGACTACCACCGTCGCATCCTCTCCTTCAGCGTCACCTCCCGCGAGGGCGGCGTCGGCGTCTACTTCCCGGAGCACGAGTGGGACTTCAGCGGCGCCATCCGCTGGCGTCCGCCCCGGCAGGACTGAGCGACGGGCCGGCTCGGGGGGGTAGAATGACCCCTCGCGTGACCCAGGGGAGGTGACCACTGCGAGCAGCAGGCCGCTCCATTCCGGAGGGCGGTGTGCCGGCGTCGCGTCGACGACCGGCCGCGTGGGGAGCCGTGGCGGTTCTCTGGCTCGCCGCCTGCGCCTCGACGGGCTCAGGCCACGGACCGCCCCCGGAGCTCGAGGACTGGGCGGCCGGGCCGGTGCGCTGGTACCTCCTCTCCTCGGAGCGCCGCGCCATCCAGGAGGTCGGTAGCTCCACCGAGGCCGTCAACTTCATCGAGCAGTTCTGGCACCTGCGCGATCCCGATCCCGAGACGCCCGAGAACTCCTTCCGGGAGCTCTTCGCCAGTCGCGTCGAGGCGGCCGATCTGCTCTACGCGGAGGGGTCGATCCGAGGAAGCCTGACGCCGCGCGGCCGGGCACTCGTTCTCCTCGGCCCCCCGGTCCACCTGCAGGTGGCGACCGAGCCGGTGCTGAGCTGGAGCGCCAAGAAGAACCGCCAGGAGCGGGTCATCACCCGGGAGGTCGACGTCGAGGTCTGGCGCTACCCGCCGGAGGACCTGCCCGAGCGATTCGAGGCCGTTCTCCGTGCCCGGGGGATCGTGGACGGGGCCGAGCTGCGCTTCCAGGTCGAGCCTGCGGGCACCCGACTGGTCGAGGGTGAGGAGTTGCTGCAGCTGGCCGCGGCGATGGCCGTCGTCGCCGAGTGAAGGGACCTATCGTTTCGCCAGGGCGAGGAGCCGGCGCTCGAGCGCCTTCGGCACCTCCATCACCGAGAGCCGCGGCACGCGGACCAGCTGCCACTCGGCGAAGGTCTCGTCGGCCTTGATCTCGGCCAGCGTCACCGGCCGGGCGAGGGGGCGTTCGGGCGCGAGGTCGAAGACCACGATCTTCTCGCTCTCGGCCTTCGGATCCGGGTACGGATCGGAGGTGACGCGGGCGAGGCCGACCACCGCCTTCTCCTTGCCGGTGTGGTAGAGCAGCACCGAGTCGCCGGAGCGCACCCTCCGGATGTTGGCGAGGGCGGCGTTGTTGGTCACGCCGTCCCAGACGGTGGAGCCGTCGCGCTCGAGGTCGGCGTAGGAGTAGGAGTCGGGCTCGGTCTTGAGCAGCCAGGTGGTCATGCGGTCTCCCGCGGGTGGACCGGCTCGCCGCGCTTGACGACGGCGACGACCGGGTTCACTCCGAAGTGGTATGCGAGGTGGAGGACGTTGGGCGCGTCGAGGAGGACGAGGTCGGCCTGCTTTCCGGGCTCGATGGTCCCCAGGCTCTCGCCCCGGCCCAGGGTGCAGGCCGCGTTGAGGGTGACGGCGGTCAGCGCCTCCTCGAGGAACATGCCGAGGCGGAAGACGGCCAGCTGCACGATCGTCACCAGCGACTCGGTGTGCGAGGAGCCGGGGTTGCAGTCGGTGGCGAGGGTCACGGGGACTCCGGCCCCGATCAGGCGGCGGGCCGGAGCGTAGACGTCCTTCATCAGGAAGAACGACACGCCCGGCAGGAGCCCGGCGAGGACGCCGCCCCGTGCCAGCGCCTCGATGCCGGCTGCGGAGACCGCGACGAGATGGTCCGCCGTGACCGCCCCGAGCGCGCCGGCGAGCTCGGCGGCCCCGGAATCCACGAACTCGTCGGCGTGCAGCCGCGGCGCGAGGCCGTGGGCGATCCCGGCTTCGAGGACCCGGCGACTCTCCGCGACCGTGAAGACACCCTGCTCGCAGAAGACGTCGCAGGCGGTCGCCAGCCCCGCCTCGGCCGCCGCCGGCACGATCTCCTCACACACCAGGTCGAGGAAGCGCGCACGCTCTCCCCGGTGCTCCGGGGGGATCTCGTGGGCGGCCATCAGGGTGGCGGAGAGCTCGATCGGATGCCGGGCGCCGGCGGCGGCGATCGCCCGCAGCTGCTTGAGCTCGTCGTCGAGAGAGAGGCCGTAGCCGCTCTTGGCCTCCGCGGTCGTGGTGCCGTGCGCCAGCATGCGGTCGAGCCGGCCCAGCGTGTTGGCGGTCAGCTCCTCTTCGCTGGCGGCACGGGTGGCGGCCACGGTGGAGAGGATGCCTCCTCCGCGCGCGGCGATCTCGAGATAGGTGCGGCCCTCGAGCCTCTGGCTGAACTCCGTCTCGCGGGTGCCCGCCCAGGGCAGGTGGGTGTGGGCGTCGATGAAGCCGGGCACGAGCGTGCCGCCCCCGCCGGAGAGCCGCCGCGCCCCGGGCGAAGCCAGCCGCGCCACCTCCCGGGGCCGATCGACCGCCGCGATGAGGCCGTCACGGCAGAGCACGTCGACCCCGGTGAGCCGGTCGACGGCGCGCTGCCTCGCGCCGGCCAGAGGCACCGTGCCGCGCGGCGTCGCCACCTCCGCCAGGTCGTGGATCCAGAGCTCGCCCATCGGCCCTATTCTCTCCCCTCGGCCGCCGTCCGCGAGGCCCCCGGGGCGAGGTCGCGGAGGGCGGTGTCGACCCAGTCCTCCACCTGCGCCCACTCGAGGTCGGAGGAGAGCCGGGGCATGGGCTCGCCCGTGGTGAGCGAGCGGTCGGCCAGGCCCTTCAAGGCCTGGAGGGGGAAGTCGCGGACGTGACCGTATTTCTCGGGCGAGCGCTCGAGCAGCGTGGCCAGAGGCAGCCTGCGACAGAGCAGGTAGAGGTCGACGAAGTCCCGCTTCGTTCCGCGGCTGATGACGGCACCGAGCTTCATCAACCCGAGATCGACGGCGGATGCCACTGCGAGCCCTTCGGCCTCCGTCTCCGGATCGACGAGCGGGTAGGGGTAGTAGTAGAGGCGCAGCAGCGGACCGGGGCCGGTGGCGAGCGACAGATAGCCGTCGCGCGCCGTCTCCACCCGCGCTTCGGGGTCGAAGGAGAGCACGTCCGCGAGGAGGTCTCGCCGCTCGGAGCTGGCCAGCCGGTGGGAGGCGCTCATCAGGTCGAGGTCACGCACCGGCCGATGGTCGAGGTAGAGCGCGAGAGCCGCCGACCCCGCGAGGTAGACGTCGCGCGCCCACGGCCGCTCGGCCACGCGCGCGAGCAGCGCCCGGCTCTCGGGCGCGAGGGCCCCGGCGGCCCTCGGTTGCAGGGGCTCGTGAGTCACAGCGGCCAGATCTCCTCGGCGAGCGGGTGGGCGGCCGACGCCTCGACCCGGAGGATCCGGCTCCAGTAGCGGCGGCTGCGCCGGGAGAGCTGCCGTCCGCCCCGGGAGGCCAGCCACCGGCGGGCGGTGTCCTCGCCCAACCGGGAGAGCAGCGCGGCGCAGTCCGAGGAGTCCCCGTCCTCGAGGACGCGAGCCAAGAGAAACGGCGCGTAGAGGCGAGCGTCGGGCACGCCCTCGTAGTGGTGGAAGAGACGCTCCATCGGTCAGAGGGCGACGGCGGATCCGACGAGCAGCACGCGCAGCAGGTAGATCAGGACGAGGGCGAGGATCGGCGAGATGTCGAGGCCCCCCAGGGCTCGGGGCGGCACGAGCTTGCGCAACGGGGCCAGCAGAGGCTCGGTCAGGATCCAGAAGGGTCGCATCACCGGATGCCCGGGATCGGGAACCACCCAGGAGAGCAGCGCTCGCAGGATGATCACCCAGGAGTAGACCACCAGCGCGGTGTCGAGCAGCGCGATCACGCGCTCTCCCGCGGTCCGAACAGGGCGGTACCGACCCGGACGTGGGAGGCGCCCTCCTCGACGGCGACCTCGAAGTCGCCGCTCATTCCCATCGAGAGCCCCGCCGGCAGGTGGCTCCATGCCGGGGTCGAGCGCAGGGTCTCGGAGAGCTCGCGCAAGCGTCGGAACCAGGGTCGCGACGCTTCCGGGTCCTCCTCGTAGGGCGGGATGGCCATCAACCCGAGGGGCTCGAGCCAGGCGAGGTCGGCCAGCGGGGCGAGCCGTGCGGAGAGGTCGTCGGCCGGGAAGCCGTGCTTGCTCTCCTCGTTGCCGAGGTTGACCTCGAAGAAACAGGGGAGACGGCGTCCGGCGCGCTCGGCCTCGGCGGCGAGCACGCGGGCGATCTTCGCCCGGTCGACGGAGTGGACCGTCGAGAAGATCTCGACCGCGCGGCGCGCCTTGTTGCTCTGCAGTGGGCCGATCAAGTGCCACTCCTCCACCTCCGGAAGGAGCTCGCGCATGGTCTCGGCCTCCTGCACCCGGTTCTCGCCGAAGACGACGAGGCCGGCCCGATGGGCGGCTCGCAAGGCCTCCACGGGTTGCCGCTTGGCGGCTCCCACCAGGGTCACCGAGCCGGGATCCCGCTCGGACCGCTCGCACGCCCGGGCGATCCGGTCGCGGATGGAGAGCAGGCGGCTCGCGACCTCGTCGGGCATCAGGCCGGCAGCTCCAGCTCCAGCCACTCGGGAGCCGGTGCGCGGGTGTCGATCGCCCGGTTGGCGAGGGCGTCGGCCTCGCGGTTCTCCTCCCGGGGGACGTGGCGGATCGAGAAACGGCCGAGGCGACGGCGCAGGGAGAGGACGCTCAGGAAGATCGGCACCAGGTGCGCCGCCTTCACCTTGTAGGCGCCTTCGATCTGACGCACCAGCAGCTGGCTGTCGCTGAAGAGCTCGAGCTCGTCGCAGCCGCTGCGAACCGCGTGGGTCAGTGCCGCGACGAGACCGGCGTACTCGGCCACGTTGTTGGTCGTGCGGCCGAGGAAGCCCACGATCTCCTCGCGTTGGCCGTCGCTTTCGAAGAGCACGCCGAAGCCGGCGTCGCCGGGGTTGCCGCGCGAGGCGCCGTCGATCCAGGCGCGCGCACCGCTCACGCGAGCTCCCCCGGCAGGTAGAGGATCCGCTTGCAGCTGTCGCACTGCACCACGGAGCCGTGGTTGCGGATCTCGACCACGGCCTGCGGCCGGACCATGTAGTGGCAGGCGCTGCAGTGCCACATCTGGGGACCCTTGCCCGAGCGCTCCATCTCCCGCACCTCGGCCAGGGCCTGGCCGTCGTAGCGGCCGAGCAGCAGGTCGAGCTGCGAGAGGATGGGCCTCGGCACCCGCTCGCGAAGGGTCTCGACCTTGCCGCGCAGCGTCTCCGCCCGCTCGGCCACCTCCGGCTTCTGCTCCTCCCACTTCGCGAGCTCGGTCGAGTAGCGCGTGTCGAGGTCCTGGAACGCCTCGCGCGCCTCGTCGAGGGCCTTCCGGCGCTCCTCCAGGGCGGAGTCCGCTTCGGCGGCCTGTTGCTCGAACTCGCGGACGTGACCCTTGGCGGTGTCGATCTCCTGCAACAGGGCGCTGTACTCACGCTGGTTGCGGACGCGCCCGATCTGCTCCTGGTAGTGCTTCACCTTCTCCTTGGCGTCGGCCGCGCCCGCCTCGGCCTCGCGGTGGCGGTGCGCCGCCTCGTCGGCCGCGGCCTCGATCTCGGCGATCTCGGCGGCCCGTTCCTGGTGCTCGTCGTGCAGCTCGCGCATCCAGTCCGGTACCCCCGCGATCTGGGCCTCCGCCGTGCTCAGCTCCGAGCAGGCCTCGTGCAACTCGACAATGGTCTCGAGAAGCTTCATCTGGGTCTCACACTCCTGTCCTCAAACGGATGAAGGGGTGCCGAAGCACCCCTTCTCTTGGTTCGCTGCGCCGCGCTCCAGAGGGGCGGCGTCCCCTTCTCCTGGCGTGTCGCTGGGTTCGGTTCCGTGCATTCCTTCGTCGCCGGCGCGTCGTGGGTCCACCTGGATTCGAACCAGGGACCTGCCGGTTATGAGCCGGATGCTCTAACCGCTGAGCTATGGACCCGTAAGCCCCCCGGCCTCGGGATCGGGAAGTATACGGGATTCGGCAACCCCTGCCGGGGCGCCGATCACCCGGCGTTGCCGTAGAGAGCTGGCGGTAGCTGTCGGAGAAGAGGACGATGCGGTGCGTAGTCACGGGTTTCCGGCAGCTCCAGATCCTCGATGAACTCGTCGACGCTCTCGCGGCCTCGAGCCTCCTGCCTGCACCAACGCTTGATCCGGTAGGGCCGCCGTTGTATCCGGCTGGGGCCAGCTCGACGCTGTCGTCGAGCATGTCGAGCACCTGGCGGAAGTAGGTGGCGCCGAGGCGGGCACTGTACTCGGGCTCGAGCAGCCGATCGGTCGAGAAGGACAGCCCCGCCTTGGCCGCCAGCTCGCGTCCAGTCGCCGGCATGATCTGCATCAGCCCGCGGGCGCCGGAGCGACTGACCGCGGCGCGGTCGAAAGCGCTTTCCTGGCGGATCAGGGCCATCAGCAGGTAGGGCGAGAGACCCTGGCGCTGCGCGTTGGCCGCCACGACATCGTAGAAGTCGAGGGGGTAGTACATCCTGCGTGCATCCAGCGGGATCGCAGCCTGATGGGCGGTGCCCAGCCGGGTGAACGTCTTGCGCAGGGCGTGGATGCTCGAGCGCCGTTCGTTGCGGCGAGCGAGAACGAGGGCGCGCAAGCCGTCGACGGCTCGTGGCACCGCCCGCGGTGCGACCAGGTCGAGCTCGACGAGAGCGAGGTCGTCGAGACCGAGGTCGGAGAGGAGCCTGGCGCGAGCCAGCAGCGGGTCGTGCGGCCATGGCTCCGGCTCGGTGGAGAGCGAGACGTCCCGCGGCGTGCTCGGGACGCCGAGGCGCTCGGCCGCGTGCCGGCTGTAGAAATCCTCGGTGTCGGCGACCCGCAGGCTCTGCCACAGGGCCCTCGCCCGGTCCTGGTGGCCCAGCCGGGCGTGCGCGACGGCGGACCAGTACCTCCCGCCGCGCGCGGCGCGCGTGCCGGGGTAGAGCGCCTCGACCTCACCCCAGGTACCGATCGCCCCGGTGTCGTTGCGGCGCTGGAACTCACGCCAACCGAGACGCCAGAGCACCTCGGTTCCCGTCGTGTCCTCGGGGTCGATCTCCTTGAGATCGCGCAGGACCTCGACCGCCTCGGCGAAGTCCTCGTCCGGTGATAGCTCCGTCCACAGGCGGCGCAGGGCGGAGGTCGCCTGGGCCTCGTCGCCGAGGGAGGCGATCCGGCGCAAGTCCTTCTTGGCGGCTTCCGCCAGCGCGTCGCGGCGGGCGGCCGGGAGGTTGGAGCGACCGGGGCGCGCGGCGGCCGCGTCGAGGGCGGCTTCCGCGGCGCGCCAGAGGTAGTCGACCCGGAAGGAGCTGCCCGGAATCTGCGAGCGGGAGAGGAGCGTCAGCGCTTCGGCGCCACGATGGTCGAGGGTCAGCGCCTCCGCCTCGAGCAGCACCCACGAGTCGTCGCGAGATCCGGACGCAACCGCCTGCAGGGTCTTCAGGGCGCCGTCGACGAGCTGGAGGTCGAGCAACCGACGGGCACGCCGCAAGAGCTCCTCGGGCGTGAACCAACGCGACCACTCCAGATCGCCTCCCGGGTTGCGGAGGGTCTCGACGACCTGGCGCTTCGAGGCCTCGAGAGGATCGTCGACGAGCAACCAGCGAGCGGCCTCGAGGCGTCGATCGGCGTCGTTCGACGCGAGGATGATCTCCCACGCCCGGCGGGCCAGCTCGGCGCGAAGGGCCGGGTCGTCCGTGTCGCGCCGGGCCTGTTCCAACAGCTTCCAGGCGCCGACGGTGTCACCCCGCTCGACGGCCACGTCAATCGCCAACTGCCGAGCGCGGCGGCGCAGGGGCGAGTCGGCGTGCTCGGCGGCGAAGAGATCGAGCGCGGCGGCCGCCGCCGGCAGGTGCTCGCCCGCGGCGAGGCTGCTCGCGAGGCAGTAGAGCCGCCAGTCTTCGAGCGTGCCCGCCGGATCGCGCGCCTGCTGGAGCTGTGCGACGGCGATCTCGTGCTCGCCGACGACGTGGGCGTAGAGGCCCCGGACCAGTCGTGCACGCTCGCCCTCGGGCCCGGGCGCCCCGGCGAGGGCTCCCAGCGCGCGCTCCACCGCTTCGCGGTCGCCGAGGCGGAACGCCTCGGCCGCTTCCGGGTAGTCGCCGGCGTAGGGCGCGGGCTGCGACACCGAGACGGTCGCTCGCGACAGCGCGGAGACGCACAGCAGCGCCAGCACGACGAACCCGACCCCCGCCACGCTCCTGATGCGCTGCCTCGCCGATCGCACGACAAGACACTACCAGCGATGAAGGGCGGCGAGCGTGGGCTGCTCTACACCCGGTCGGGCGCTAGCGGCCCAGCACCGAGGCGTCGCCGTCGGCGAGGATGCGCACGAGCTCTTCGCGGAAGTAGTCGGCTTGGGCTCGCACCTCGGCGGGAATGCGCTCTTCGAAGATCCGCTTGGAGCGGTCGATCTCCTCCTGCAGAGTGGAGTAGAGATCGCCGCGCTCGAGGCCTTCTTCGACCTGCTCCTCGTTGTAGAGCTTGATCTCGGTCACCAGCAGGCGGGCCAAGCGTCTCGCTTCCTCGTGACGCCCTTCGTCGGGCGACGGCTGCCGCTCGCGGAACGCCCAACCGGGTCCTTCCAGGTCCGGCGGTGGAGCCACCTCGATGCCGTCGCCCCGCTCGCCCAGATCGTCCACCCCCGGCATCGCCTCGCGCCGCATGCGACGGGGAAAGGGCGGGTCGGCGGGGGCGACTGGGGGCTCCGGCAGCTTTTCGGTGGCGGCCGGGTCGGCGACCTCCACGGTCGTGCGCGGAATCGCGACGGTCCGATGCGGATCGATCGCCGGTTCTGCGTCCGCCTCCGCGGCAGCCTCCGTGGCGGGTGCCTCGGCCTCGGGCTCCGAGTCGGGCTCGGGCTCCGGCTCCGGCTCCGGCTCGGAGTCCGGTTCGGGCTCGGTCGAGGCGGTCTCCCAGAGGTCGGGCTCCTCGGTCTCCGGCTCCGCTTCCGGCTGGGGCTCCGGTTGAGGCTCCGGCTCCGCGTCGCGAACCTCCTCGGGCACCGGCTCGGCCTCGAGCTCGGTCGCGGGGAGGAGCTCCCGGGTATCCACTTCCACCGTCTCCATGGGCGCCGAGTCGGCCGGCACCGCGCGACGCAGAGGCAAGGTCTCCAGGATGTTCGCGGTGGTGTAGGCCAGCAGCTGCAGCGCCGGCGCCGTCAGCTCCCGCGTTTCGGAGCGGTCCGCGTAGAGCACCGCGGCGACCCGTCCGCGCAGGGTGAAGGGCACGACGACGCCCTCGACCGGCTTGCCGTTGCCGTCGTGGGCGCCGAGAAGCGCCGCGCACTCCGGTGCCGAGAGCGGAACCGTCTCACGATGCTCGATGCAGCGGCTCAGAGCCCCGTGATCGGCAGTCTTCGCCCGGACCGCGGCCGCGGCCTCGGCAGGAAGACCGAGCCCGCCCCAGCCTTCGACCTCGTCGCCGCGAACGAGCAGGAAGAGGGAGCGCTCGGCGAAACGCCCCGCACCCTCGAGCATCCGGCCCAGGAGCTCGGCCTGATCGTCTGCCTCGTCCAGGTGCCGCACGATCTCGAGCAGGGCGCCGTAGTCGGGAGCGGCCGGCCGCGCCGCTCCGGCTCCCGGGGCCAGGCCGAGCTCGCCGCGCAGGGCCGCCAGCCTCTCGTCGAGCTCTTGGCGCAGATCGCGCAGGGCCCGGGCGAGCCGGGGATCGAGGTCCTGGTAGGGATCGGCCGTCGCCATGCACGTCCTCCGCGGAGCAGTCCACTCGTCGGAACGGGGGATTATTCTCCAGGCGGTTTCGGACTGTCAAGGAAGGTGTGCCGGAAGTCTTTTGTTCTCAATGCGTTAGTGGGGAGGGCGTCCCCCCCTGTCGGGGCGACCGGCGGCCCGGCTCGCCTTGTCGCCCCCGGGGGCCTATGGTACTTTGACCGTTCTCGGACCGAGAACATGTCTTTGACGGGAGGCAGGAGCATGCTCAAGTCTCGAACGATCGCTCTGGGGATGTGTGCCGTCGTGGCGCTGGCGGTGGCCTGCGGTTCGGGTACCGACCCGGAGGAGCAGGCGCGCAACCAGGAGTGGCAGTGGCTCCAGCAGACGAAGCAGGAGCTCGACGCGAAGCGGGCGCAGCTGGCGCAGCTCGCGTCGCAGGCCGCGATGGCGGCGCAGGCGGAAGGCGGCGACGAGGCGGCGGGCGAGGAGGGCGCGGCCGAGACCGCTCCCGTCGACGTCGCGGCGCAGATGTCGGCCCTCGAGGAGGAGATCACCGCCCTGTCCGAGCAGTTCACCAGCCGGCTCGTGGCCTTTCTCAACGACGACCCGATCGTCGAGGGTCAGCCTCCCACCGAGCGGCAGCTGGCGGCCCTGCGCATGAAGAGCGACGAGGACATGGTCCTGGCGCAGGAGTGGATCGACAAGGGCGGCGACTACAAGCGCGCCATCGACATCTACCAGTCCGCCCTCCAGCTCGATCCCGACAACGCCGGCCTGCAGGGTGCCCTCACCCAGGCCGAGGCGAACCGCTACATGACCGAGGAGCGCTTCGCTCAGGCGGAGAAGGGCATGAGCCGCGAGGAGGTGCGAGCGCTGCTCGGCCAGCCCAATCTCCACAACATCAGGGAGTACTCCGACCGCGGTGTCGTCGCCTGGTTCTATCCGACCGACGAGAACGGGGATGCGGCCGGCGTTTGGTTCGAGGTCAACGACGAGACCGGCGAGTCCTCGGCCTGCAGCTCAAGTACGAGGCCCGATCCAGCGCAACGCCGAGGGGGAAGGACGCGGGCTGATTCCGATTGACAAGCCGGGCGGGATGGGCGAGAGACTCCGCCCTCCCACGCGCAGCACGGCGGAGATTCCCCGACGAGAGCGAGGTGAGAAGCAAGTGCCGGCAGTGAACGTTCGTGACGACGAGAGCTTCGAGCGCCCTGCGCCGTTTCAAGCCTGCAAGTGCGAGAAGGCGGGTGTGCTCACCGAGCTCAAGAAGCGTCAGCACTTCGAAGCCCTCCGGTGAAGCGCAAGCGCAGGAGGCGCAGGCGCGCGAAGATCCAGCGCAAGCTGGCCGAACGGCGTCAGGGTCTCGCCTGGGCGGCGATACAGCAGGATCTCCCGCGCGGGGCCTCCGGGCCCCGCTGCTCTTCGGCCGCCGCGCGCCCGGTCAGTCGCCGTCGGTGGGCGGTTCCGGCCGCTCCGCCTGGTAGCTCTTGAGGCGGTTGTAGAGCGTCTTCACGCTGATGCCGAGCGTCTCGGCGGTGCGCTTCTTGTTGCCGCCGAGCTGGTCGGGAGGTCGCCAGGATCAGGCGCTTCTCGACCGCGGCGATGGTGCTGCCCACCCGCACGTGCAGGTTGGGCCCCTCCGAAGCGCGCTCGCCGGTCACGGTGGCGGGCAGCGTCGAGGCGTCGAGGACGCGGTCGGCGAGGATGAAGGAGCGCGAGACGACGTTCTGCAGCTCGCGGACGTTGCCGGGCCAGTCGTGGTCCTCGATGAGATCGAGGGCCTCCTCGCTGGCGCTTGTTCTGTCCGTGCTCCGGTTGAGGCGGTCCAGGAAGGCCGCGGCGAGCGTGCGGATGTCGCCGCCCCGCTGGCGCTGGGGCCGGCATGCGGATGGGAAGACGTTCAGGCGGTGGGAAACGAGTCCTGGCGCAGCCGCCCCTGGGCCACGGCCTCCTCCGGGTCGCGGTTGGTGGCGGCGACGATGCGGGCGTCGGTTTCGATGTCCTTGTCGCCTCCGACGGCGAAGGTCTGCACAGTTCCAGCACGCGGAGCAGCTTCGTGCAGCTCCATCGGCATCTCCACGGTGATCTCGTCCGAGGCAGCGGCGTTCGGGCGAGCGCTCGAGGCCTGGTGGCGCCGCGTCGCGCCGGTGAAGCTGCCCTTCTCGTGGCCGAAGAGCTCGGCCGCTCTCGAAGCAGGCCGGCGGCGAAGGCGCTGCAGTTGACGCCGAGGAACAGGGCCTGGGCTCGAGGGCTCAGGTCGTGGATCGTCTGCGCCGCGGCTTTCCTTTGCCGTGCCGCTCTCGCCCTCGAGCACGGCAGCGGAGGTGGGACCGTGCAACTTCCTCGATCAGGTCGTAGACCTCCTGCATCGGTCGCGAGGTACCGATCATGCGACCGAAGCGGCCGAGATCGCGCAGCTCCCTGCGCAGGGAGGCGACCTCCTGGGCCAGGGTCGCCGAGCGATGGAGCTCGGCCAGCAGACCCATGAGCGGTTCACGTCGACCGGTTTCTGGAAGTAGTCACGGGCGCTGCGCGCAGCGCGGCGACCGCCGAGTCGGTCGACGCGTTGCCGGTGATGAAGACGGTCACCGTGGAGGGGTCGTCCGCGAGCTCTTCGAGCAGGTCGGTGCCGCGTCCGTCGGGCAGGACCAGGTCGCAGAGCAGCACGTCGGGGCGCTCCTCCAGCTCCTTTCTGGCCGCGGCGAGAGTCTCCGCGGTCCGGGTCTCGAAGCCCTGGGCCGCGGCCAGGGCGGCGACGGCGGCAGCGGCGCGGGGGTCGTCGTCGACGACGAGAACCGTGGGCATCAAGCCGCCTCTCGCGGTTCCGCCTCGAAGGGCAGGGAGAGTCGGAACAGGGCGCCGGACTCGGACGGCATCAGGCTGAGCGTGCCGCCGTCCGCCTCCGCGATCGAGCGGGCGACGAAGAGGCCGACACCGGTGCCGCTCGTGCGGGTGGTGACGTGGAGGTCGAAGACGCGTTCACCGAGGGTCTCGGCGACTCCGGGGCCCGTGTCGGCGACGTCGATCTCGACCCGGTCATCGGCCCGTCGCGCCGTCAGGATCAGCCGTCCGCCCTCGGGCGTCGACTCGAGCCCGTTGATCGCGACGTTGGTCAGGGCGCGGCGCAGCCACTCGCGGCGGCCGCGGACGGGCAGGGGCTCCGCGGCGGTCTCGACGGACAGGTCGACGACCTGGAAGCGGGCCTGGCCGGCCAGCAGGCGACCGAGGTCGCGCACGAGCTCGTTGGCGTCGAAGCGCACGACCTCGTCGGTCGGGCTGAGCATCTGCGTCATCAGGAGGTCGACGGATCCAGCCAGGCGCCTCGCCTCGTCCTCCAACACGTCCAGGGTCTCCTGCCACGAGGCGTCATCGCCGTCCTCCCGGTAGGCCCTGAGGAGCTCGAGGTTGAGCACGATGGTGTTGAGCGGCGAGCGCAGGTCGTGCGCGAGACCGGCGTGGAGGCTCCCCAGCGTGCGGACCTGGGCGGCGTGCGCCAGGTCCGCCTCCAGGGCCCGCTGCAGCGACTGGTCGCGCACCAGGACCAGGAAGCCGACGCACTCCTCCTCGTCGAGGAAGAAGACCTGGAAGCAGACGAGCCGCCGCTTCTCGTCGATCTCGATCTCGATCTCGGTGACGTTGCCGCTGGTACGCGAGCTCCAGCTCTCCTCGATCATTTGGTGCAGATCGGAGAGCAGCTCGTCCCACGCCGCCGTGTCCTCGACGGAGATGCCGGTGATCTCCTCGGCCCTCGGGCTGGCGTAGTCGACGCTCTTGTCGGCGGCCAGGAGGACGACGCCGACATCGATCAGCTCGGCGACCCGGCGTAGCTTGGGATCGATTCCCTCGCTCAGAGGCCCCGTGGCGGGACGGTCCGGCCGTCGCATGGCTCCCTCCATTGATCGGCGATCGTGAGCGCTGAGAGTAGCAAAGCCGCCCGCTAGGAGCGCTCGAGCGCTCCGGGGCCGAGCAGCCCGTAGAGTGCCCGCAGATCGAGGGGTTTGCGCAGCAAGGCGTCGAGTTGGTCGACCTCGCCCCGGTGTGCGGAGGCCGCCCGCGCGCTGATGCCGACGAGACGTGGGTGCCCGCTCTCTTCGGTGCCCCCGGCCAGCTCGATGATCTCGCGCCACTGCCGGCCCGGCAGCTCGAGATCGACGACGACCGCGTCGTAGCTCTCGCGGTGCAAGGTCTCGCGCGCAGCCTCGAGGGTGGCCGCGCCCATGACCTCGTGGCCGGCCCGGCCGAGCAGGAGAACCAGCGCCTTGAGGGCCGTTTCGTCTCCCTCCACGACCAGCACCCTGGGGGCGCCGTCGGTCGGACTCGGGCTGGCGTTGGCGGGGCCTGTCAAAACGAGTGGCGATCAAGTGTAGGAGTGGCGATCCTGTTCCGAGCCGTCGGAGCGATGGATGACCAGCTCCGAGGGTACCCGACGATGGGCCAGGCCGCGAGCGAAGGCCACGGCCTCCTCCTTGGTGTCGAAGGTCTGGATGGCCGTCTTCGCCCCTTCGCTGCGGATCTCCCAGCGATCCTCGCGTGCGGCGACGTGCAGGACGGAGTCACGCTTGCGGCGAGCGATTCTCGCCACCGCGACACCGGTGGCTGCTGCGGCGGCGACGATCCCGGCGGTTGCAGCCACGGCGCCGGACCGCTTCTTCTTTCGTGTCATGGCTGAGTTGAAGGGGCAAGAGGCGTGCCACGGCCACGACGGGGCGCCGGAGGGCGAGCCGGTTCGGCGCGCGGGTAATTCGGCGCCTCGGTGGGGAAGGTTTACCGGTCTTGGAAGAGGCTCGAGTCGAGCCGATCGGCTGTCCGTCGGGGTTGGCACCGCCCCTGCACTTCATGCCGTCTCGACGGACTTTCATTCGACCATCAAGGAGATCCAACCTATGTATCGCCAACGGATTCTGGGGACGCTCGGCGTCCTCGCGCTCGCTCTCACCGCCGTCGCCTGCACGACGACGCGCTCACCCGGCCGGCAGCTCGACGACGGCGCCATCACCGCCAAGATCGAGAGCAAGCTGACCGCCGATCCCGACATCAACCCCACCAACATCGACGTCGACACGCTCAACGGCATGGTGACCCTGCGTGGCGAGGTCGAGAAGCAGATGGCCAAGGACGCCGCCGAGCGACTGGCGACCGAGACCTCCGGCGTCAAGGGCGTGGACAACCAGATCCGCGTCCAGATGGAGCCCGGCGAGGACGACGAGACCGGCTCCGACGCCGCGATCACGGCCAAGATCAAGACCAAGCTGGCCGCCGATCCCAAGATCAACCCGTTCAACGTCGACGTCGACACTCTGGACGGTGTGGTGACGCTTTCCGGCATCATCGGCGAGGCCGAGAACCTCGAGCGCATCGTGACGATCGCCCGTCAGACGGAGGGGGTCGTCGAGGTCCGCAGCGAGCTGCAGGTCGAGGACGACGACTGACGCCTCGGCGCCATCGAGCCCGCGAACCAGACCCCGTCCGGCATGCCGCCGGGCGGGGTTTGTTCTAGGCTCCGTGCGAGGAGGTGCACGTGTTCGACTTCGTCGTCGTCGGTGCCGGCAGCGCCGGTTGCGTTCTCGCCGGGCGCCTCAGCGAGGATCCGGATGTTCGTGTCCTGCTGCTCGAAGCGGGACCTCACGACCGCCGGCTCGAGGTGCGGGTGCCGGCGGCCTTCTCGCGCCTCTTCCACGGCCGCCGCGATTGGGACCTGGCGACCGAGCCGGAGGAGCCCCTGGCCGGCCGCAGCCTCTACGTGCCCCGCGGCCGGATGTTGGGAGGGTCGAGCTCGCTCAACGCGATGATCTACATCCGTGGTCACCGGGTGGACTTCGACGGTTGGGCGGCCACGGGATGCCCCGGCTGGTCCTACGCCGAGGTGCTGCCCCTCTTCAAACGCTCGGAACACCAGGAGCGAGGGGCCTCGGAGTATCACGGAGCCGAGGGCCCGCTGTGGGTGTCCGATCCGCGCTCGCCGAGCCCCCTCTCGCGCGAGTTCGTGGCGGCGGCGGTGGCGAGCGGTCTACCGGCCAACGACGACTTCAACGGTGAGCACCAGGAGGGCGCCGGTCTCTACCAGCTCAATCAGAGGCACGGACGGCGATGGAGCTCGGCCGACGCCTTCCTGCATCCGGCGCGTTCTCGCCCGAACCTGACGGTCTTCACCGGCACGCGCGCGACCCGGGTGCTGTGGGATGGCCGCCGAGCCGTCGGCGTCGAGTACGAGCGGCGGGGGCGCCTCGAAGCGGTGCTCGTCGAGCGTTCGGTGGTGCTCGCCGCGGGGGCGATCCACTCCCCGCACCTGCTGATGCTCTCCGGAGTCGGGCCCGCTGCCGAGCTCGAACGCGCCGGCGTCGCCGTGCATCACGAGCTGCCGGCGGTCGGGCGGCATCTCCAGGATCATCCGGTCGTGGCGGTCTCGTTCCAGACCCACGGACCGACGGCCCTCGAGAGCGCGGACAGCTTCGCGAGCCTGGCGCGGTGGAGCTGGGGGCGCCGCGGTCCGCTGACCTCCAACGTCGCGGAAGGGGGCGGGTTCTTCCGCTCCTCCTCGGCCGAGCCGGCGCCCGACCTCCAGTTCCACTTCGCCCCGGCTCTCTTCGAGGATCACGCGCTCTGCCCCGGGGAGAGCGAAAGCACCTCATCGGGCCGACCCTCGTGGCGCCGGAGAGCGCGGCGAGGTGTCGCTGCACGCGGCGCCGACGCTCGATGCCTCCGGCCGTGCGTTGATCGGCCTGGCCTCGAACGGACGCCGACCGTCTCGTCGACGGGTCAGAGGGCGCGCGCCGCCCGCCGAGCACTCGCCGGTCTCGCCGAAGGTCCCCGCGCGCCGGTTCGACTTCGATCGCGCGCGGCGCTGCGACGTTGGGTGCGGAAGGCCGAGCCTGTATACCCACCGTCGGGACCTGCCGCATGGGCGGACGAGTGCGTGTCGTGCCAGCGCTGCAGGTCTTGCGATCTCGAAAACCTGCAGGTGTGATGCCTCCGGTGATGCCCACGATCGTGCGCAGCCTTTACGCGACGGTGATGATCGCCGAGCGTCGGCCGTTGCTCTCTGCTGCGGGTAGGGCCCGCCGGGCGGCCGCCGATACAGTCCCGCGGCATGGAGTCGAGGTCGACGGCTCGACTGCTGGTCACCGGCGGACGGCGGAATCGATCACGCTCTGTCGTGCCTGCGCGCGGAGGGGGCCCGCGTCACCCGTGCACTACCGTTCGCCGGACGGCCGCGCCGAGGAGCTGGCGAAGGAGCTCGGCGGCGCAGCCTGAGTGCCGATCTGGGCGAAGCCGACGCCCTCCGTGCGCTCCACCGTCGAACGCTTCAGGAGCCTCGACGTCTGCGTCGCCAACGCGGGGACCTGGCCCGAAGACGACGCTCCGCTGTGGGAGCTGGCGCTCGAGCGCTGGGAGGAGACCCTGCGGTCGAACCTGACGGCGACCTTCCTGACCGCGCGCGCGTTCCTCCGCCACGCGGTCGACCGGCGGCGCGGGTCGCTGGTTCTCGTCGGCTCCACGGCGGGGCGCTTCGGCGAGGCCGGGCATTCGGACTACGCCTCGGCCAAGGCCGCGATCCAGGGCGGCTTGCTGCTCTCCCTGAAGAACGAGGTGGCGCGGCTCGGCGCCTCGGTGCGGGTCAACGCCGTGGCTCCCGGGTGGACGGCGACGCCGATGAGCGCCGCGGCCCTCGAAGATCCCGAGCTCGTGCGCCGCGCCACGGCGACCATGGCCCTCAAGAAGGTCGCGACACCGCAGGACATCGCCCGCATGGCGGTCGTGTTGGCGTCCGAGCGTCTCTCGGGGCACGTGACCGGAGAGCTCGTCACGGTGGCGGGTGGCATGGAAGGGCGCCTCGTGCCGTAGTCGCGGGTGGGAGTCGAGATCTTGGCAACCCGATTCGCGAACAGGTTCCGGCCTCTGCCGGCTGCCGTTTGCGCCGCCCTGGTCCTGCTCGGCGCGGCACCGCAAGCGCAGATGGCCGGCGTCTGGGAGGGCGCCATCCAGGGCCCCGGCGGGAAGCTCGACGTGCGTCTCGAGCTGCGTCTCGAGGAGGACGGGTGGGCGGGCACGATCGACATCCCGGCCCAGGGTGCGTTCGGCCTGCCGTTGGGTGAGGTCGTGGTCGACTCACCGCGGCTGCGCTTCGCGATCGCCGGCGTGCCCGGCGATCCTTCCTTCGACGGCGAGCTCTTCGACGACGGCATCGCCGGTACCTTCACCCAACGCGGCCAGCGGCTGCCCTTCCACCTGCACCGGACCACCGGTGAGGCCCGGAGCCGGCCGCAGGATCCGGCCGGAGAGGTGCCCTACCGCCGCGAGGAGGTGCGCTTCGCGGCCGACGGCGTCGAGTTGGCGGGCACCTTGACCTTGCCCGAGGGCGACGGGCCGTTCCCCGCCGTCGTCCTGGTGTCGGGCAGCGGCGCCCAGGACCGTGACGGCGAGATCATGGGGCATCGCCCGTTCCTGGTGCTCGCCGATCATCTGACGCGCCGCGGCATCGCCGTCCTGCGGACCGACGACCGCGGCGTCGGCGGCTCGCAGGGCAACCTGGCCGCCGCGACGAGCTCCGACCTGGCCGGCGACGCCCTGGCGGCCGTCCACTACCTGCGCCAGCGCCCGGAGGTGGCGTGGCGGCGCATCGGCCTGCTCGGCCACAGCGAAGGGGCTCTCGTGGCGCCGCTGGCGGCGTCGCGTTCGAGTGACGTCCGCTTCCTGATCCTGCTGGCCGCGCCGGGGGTGCCGGGCCGGCAGCTGCTGCCGCTCCAGACGCGCGAGATCGCGCTCGCCACCGGCGCGCCCGAGGGCACCGTGGAGCGCCAGGTGGCACTGCTCGAGGAGGGCTTGGACCTCGTGGTCTCCGGGGCTCCCGACGAGGAGGTGAGGCGGGGGCTGTTCGAGGTCGCACGGCGGCAGCTGGAGCTGGCCGGCGGCCGGCCGGGCGACGCGGTGACCGACGCGACCCTCTCCCAGGAGGTCGAGCTGATGCTCACCCCCTGGTTCCGGTTCTTCCTCACCTACGATCCACGGCAGGCGCTGCGCCGGATCGACGTTCCCGTCCTCGCCCTCCAGGGGGAGCTCGATCTGCAGGTCGACCCCGACCAGAACCTGCCGCAGGTGAGCGCCGCGCTGGCACAGGCGGGCGACGAGGACGTCACCATCCGCCGGCTGCCCGGCCTCAACCACCTCTTCCAGACCGCGGTGACCGGCGCGCCCAGCGAGTACTTCCAGATCGAGGAGACGCTGGCTCCGGAGGTGCTCGATCTGGTGACCTCCTGGATCCTCGAACGCTACGGAGGCCCGGTCGCGGGCTAGCCCCGCGTCGGCGCATGATGGACGCGGCGAGCTTCCCGTTCCGGCCCTGGGTTCGCGACACGTGCCGGCGGGCGATGCTCTGGGGCGTCGGCGTCCTGGCGCTGCTCGGCGCGACCTCGTGGTTGCTGCGCACGCCCACCGGTGCGCCGGGGGCGCGAGCGTTCGGTGTCCTCGCCCTCTACGGGCTTCTCTTCTGGCTCACCCTGGCCAAGGTGTGGTGGACGGCCGGCTCGCCCGCCGTCGCGCTGGTCGACGGACGCCTCGAGTACCAGCCGCTCCACACCTTCCGGCCTCGCGCGCTCGAGCTCGCCTCGGTTCTCTCCTGCGCACCCCGTGAGGGCACGCACGCGCTGCGCTTCGTCTACCGCGGTGCCCGGGGCGAGGAGCGCGAGTTCTTCCTCAACCTGGCCGTGGTCGACGGCCGCCACGAGCTCCTCGACCGTCTCGGCGCCGCGCTCGAGCGTCACGGCCTGGTCCCCGTTCCCGACCGCCGAGCCTGGCGCCGCACCGACTGGAACGCCTGGTAGCCGCGAGGCCGGCGGCTCGGCTCCGGGTCGGCGAGCGAGGGCTTCGGCTCAAGCGCCTTCGGTGGACCGGTTTCCGAGGGAGAGGGCGTTGGTGGCGAACGCTCGCCAGCGAGTGCGGGCGGTCGTGGCGGTCGCGGCGGGGAGGACGGGTCGAAACCGTCGGGCGGTGGCGGGAAGCTCGACCGTGGGCTCGCCGGCGCTCAGCGCGCCGCGGACGAGCGCGGCGAGGCCGTGGAGACCCGCCTCCTCGAACGGGGCCACGACGACCGGGAGGCGGGCCAGGTCGGCCAGGGCCTGGACGAGGCCGGCGAGGCGGGTGAGGCGACCGGAGACGCGGAGCTCGTCGAGCTCCACGCCGGCCTCGGCGAGCGCCTCGAGGCAGTCGACCACGCGGTGGGCGACGCCCGCGAGCACGGCGGCGAAGCTCCGTCCGGCCCGTCTCCCAGGGAAATCCCGGCCAGCACGCCGCGCGCGGCCGGTCGCCACCAGGGCGCGGCGGCGCCGGCCAGAGCCGGAAAGAGCCACGGTGGGCCCTCGGCGGCGAGGCTCCGGTCCGTCCAGCGGTCGAGGTCGATGCCGGTCAGACCCACCGCCCAATCGACGGCCGATCCCGCGGAGTTGACGCTGCCCTCGATCTGGAGCTGGCGCCGGCCGCTCGCCGTGGAGGCGAGGACGGCCGTCAGCAGGCCCGGGTGCCGGACCGGTGTCTCGCCCGTCGAGGCGAGGACGAAGGCCCCGGTGCCGAAGTGCGCCGCCGCGACGCCCGGCGTCCATCCGCCGTGTCCGACCAGTGCCGCCTGCTGGTCGCCGGCCAGTGCGAGGAGCGGAGCGCCCCACCGGGTCTGCCCGCGGGAGCCGATGCTCGGACGAAGCTCCGGCAGCGCTTCGCGGGGCACGCCGAAGAGCTCGCAGAGCTCCGCCGACCATTCGTCGGCTTGCAGGTCGTAGAGGAGCGTCCGCCCGGCGTGTCCCGCCTCGGTGGACGGAGTGCCGGTGAGCCGGTGGACGAGGAAGGCGTCGAGGGTTCCCGCGACGACCTCTCCCGCCGCGGCCCGTCGGCGCGTCCCGGGCGTTTCGTCGAGGAGCGCGGCGAGCTTCGAGGCGGCGTAGTGTGGGGAGAGCCGGAGCCCGGTGAGCCGTGTCACCCGCTGCGCCGCGTCCTCGTCGAGACGACCGGCAGCCGAGGTGTCCTGCCAGGAGAGGGCGGCCGTCAGGGGCGTGGCGTCGGCGCGCTCCCAGAGCAGGCAGGTCGAGCGCTGACAGGTCAAGCCCACGCCTTCGGGCTGGCCGCGCCGCGAGACCTCGGTGAGGAGTCGCTCGACCGACGCCGCGATCGCGGCGGGATCGTGCAGTATGCGCCCGTCCCGATGCTCGACGGGTGTCGGCTCCTCGGCCGTCGCCAAGACCGTGCCCTCGCCGTCCACCAGCACCGCCTTGGTCGCGGTCGATCCCTGGTCGACCAGCGCGAGGAGCCCGTTCATCCGCTCGCCTCCAGCTCGCGGCGCAGTGCCCCCGGCCGGTCGGTGAACACGCCGGCGACTCCCCGGCGCAACAGCGACGCGGCGCGCCGGGGATCGTTGACGGTATAGGCCAGGAGGGGGCGGCCGGCCGCGGCGGCCCGGGCCGCCAACGGGCGGGTGGCGAGGCTCGCCTTGCAGTGCAGGGTCGAGGCGCCCAGCCGCTCCCCGGCGGCGAGGAGTGCCCGCCGGTCGCGACTCGCCAGCGGTGCCAGTGGAAGGGCCGGGCGGCGCGCCCGCAGCGCGGCGAGGAGCTCCCAGTCGAAGCTGGAAACGAGGAGGCCCGTGCGCCGGGAGAGCTGCGCTTCCAGGGCGTCGAGGAGCGCCTCCGGATTCGCTCGACGGCGCTTGAGCTCGAGGTTCAGGGGTACCGTCCCGGCGAGCTCGTCGAGAACCTCGGCGAGGTGCGGGATCGCATGGGCGCCCCCGTCGGCCGAGGCCGCCGGATCGCGGACGCGCAGGGTCGCGAGGGTGGAGGCCGTGGTCTCCTCGACGACCTCCTGCCGGCCGGCGAGCCGGACCAAGTCCCAGTCGTGGGCGACGATGAGGACCCCGTCCGCCGTGAGCTGCACGTCCATCTCGACCATGTCCGCTCCCTGCGCGATCGCCTCCCGAAACCCCGCCATGGTGTTCTCCGTCACCTCCGCGCGCACGCCGCGGTGACCGACGATCCATGGGGGCGGCGGCAGGTGCAGGGAGCTCGAGTCCCCGTCGGGTCGGGCGGCGGAGGCCATCGCGGAATGATAGAACCTGCCCGTGATCCCGCCGCCGCTGCCGCAGCCCACCCGCGAGCTGACCGTGCCGGGGTTCACCCTCGGGCACGGGACGGATCACGACGGCAAGACGGGAGTCACCGTCATCCTCTGTCCGCAGGGGGCGGTGGGCGCGGCCGACGTGCGGGGCACCGCGACGGGCACGCGGCAGTTCGACGGGCTGGTGCGCCAGCACGGCGTGGCCAGCAAGGCGCACGGGTTCGTTCTCGCCGGAGGCTCCGCCTACGGCCTGTCGGCGGCGGATGCCGTGGTCGACCATCTGGCGGCGGGGGGCCACGGCTTCGTCACCGGGTACCGCCCGGTGCCGCTGGTGCCGACGGCCATCCTCTTCGATCTGGCGTTCGGGTCCGCGGAAGCCGTGCCGAGCCGCGCGCTCGTCGAGCGGGCGATCGCCCAGGCGGGGAGCGGACCGGTCGCGTGCGGCAGCGTCGGGGCCGGCACCGGCGCGACGGTGGGCAAGGCCAACGGCGTCGAGTGCGGCATGAAGGGAGGCTTCGGCTTCGCGCAGCTGGCGGTACCAGGCGGCGCGACGGTCGCGGCGGCGGTGGCGGTCAACGCGGTGGGAGACGTGCGCGATCCGGACACCGGCACGTGGCTCGCGGGGTGCCGCGTGGCTCCGGACTCCCTCGAGCTCGCCGGCGGCGAGCGGATCTTCGCCGCCCTGCCCTCCGACGTCCGCCACCCCTGGGACGGCAACACCACCCTCGCCGTCGTGCTCACCGACGCGGTCCTCGACCAGCGCGCCGCGCGCAAGGTGTCGGAGATGGCCTTCGGCGCCTTCTACCGGACGATCGCCCCGGCGCTGACCCTCTACGACGGCGACCTGCTGGTGACGCTCGCTTCCGGCCTCCGTCCGGCCCACCCGCACCAGGTCGCCGTCCTCGCCCAGCGCGCCGTCGAGCGCGCCATCGTCGCCGCCGTTGTCGAGGCCGACGGCTTCGGCCTGCGCCCCGCCGCCCGCGACCTCCCCCGCTAGCCCGGTCGGGGATCTTCCGGCCGATCGCCGCCGTGTAGGGGAGGGGTTTGTCCCCTCCCGGGCGGCCCGGGCTCGAGGACCAGCGAGAAACGAAACGGCCACCGCCGCTCGAGCTCCACCAGCTCGTCCGCGTCGACCAACCCGCGCACCTCGTCGAGCCCCCAAGCCTGCTCGGCCGAGACGCGTCCGTCGTGCCGGGCCACCTCACCCACGGGCAGGAGGCGCAGCACCGAGCGGGTGAGCCAGACGCCGAGACGCGAACGGCGCAGGTCCGCGACGACCGCGCCGGCGCGCGCGACGCGCCGCATCTCGTCGAGGATGAGCCGGTTGGCCGCGGCCGCGAAGTGATGGAAGAAGAGGGTCGAGAACGCCCAGTCGACGCTGCCGTCGGCGAACGGGAGGGCGCGGGCGTCGGCGACCACCCGCATCTGGTCGAACCCGTGACGCCGCCCGACGAGGAGGTGGCGCAGCTGGCGGTCCAGGCCGACGGCGCGGACCGCAGCTCCGCGCCGGTGGGCGACCTCCACGAGCCGGGAGCTCACCTCGCCCCGTCCGGTGCCGACGTCGAGGACGAGCCGGCGGCCCGTTCCGAGGCGAGGCAGCAGCGCCCGCAGGAGCGCACCGTGACCCGCCACCCGATGGGTGCGTCCGATGTCCTCGAGCGCCCGTTCGGCCTCGTGCGCCGGCAGCTCCGGGCTGTCCATCAGCTCGGCACGCAGGGGACCGTCGACCATGCGCCGAGTCTAGCCGCCGCGCCGGCGCCGGCGGTGACTCCCGGGAGCGGCCGGTACAGTGGGGGTCGAGCCCGAACCGACAACACCCGAAAGGAGCCCTGGAATGACGACTCACGAGATGCACATCGGAGGGCGGTGGTGCGCGGCGGGGTCCGGAGCCGTGCGGGAGGCGATCGATCCGGCGCGCGGCGAGGCCTTCGCCGCCGTGGCGTGGGGAGACCGGGACGACGCGCGGCGCGCCGTCGAGGCCGCCAACAGGGCCCTCCCCGCCTGGTCGGCGACGCCCCTGTGGGAGCGGGCGGACCACTGCATCCGGATCGCAGAGGCGCTCGAACGGCGCAGCGACGAGCTGGCGGACGTGCTCTGCCGCGAGCTCGGCAAGCCGCGCCACAGCGAGGCGGCGGTCGAGGCCGAGGCCTTCGTTCCCGTCTTCTACCGCCAGGCGGCGGAGCTCGCCCGCTACCAGGAGGGAGCCGCCTTCCTCGGCCGCGACCCGCACAAGAGGCTCGTCTCCGCGCGCCGGCCGCGGGGTGTCGTGGCCGTCGTGACACCGTGGAACTTCCCGGCGATGATCCCGAGCGAGTACATTCCCTACGCCCTCGTCCAGGGCAACACCGTCGTGTGGACCCCGGCGCCGACGGCGGCGGTGACCGCGGTCACCCTGATGAAGATCTTCGAAGACGCCGGCCTGCCCGAGGGGGTCGTCAACCTGGTCGTCGGACCCGGCTCGGAAGTGGGCGACGAGCTGGTGGCGAGTCCCGGCACCCACGCCGTCGCCATGACCGGCTCCACCGCGACCGGCCGGGTGATCGCCTCGCGTTGCGGCTTGAAGCCGCGACTTCTCGAGCTCGGCGGCAACGGACCGGCCGTCGTGCTGCCCGATGCCGACCCGGAGAAGGCGGCGCGCGCCATCGCGCCGGGCTGCTTCTTCGCCGCCGGGCAGGTCTGCTCGGCCGCGGAGAGGATCCTGGTGCCGAGCGCGCTCGAGTCGGACTTCGTCGCGGCGATGGTCGAGGCCAGCCGCGCCTGGGTCCACGGCGATCCCTGGGAGGAGGCGACGACGATGGGGCCGCAGAACAACCCGGGAGTCGTCGAGACGATGGAGGGCCACCTCGAGGACGCGGTGGCCAAGGGGGCGGAGGTCGTCGTCGGAGGCGGACGTCCCGACCGGCCCGGCTACTTCTTCGAGCCCACCGTGCTCGTCGGCTTCAGCGAGGACAGCCGGGTGAATCGCGAGGAGACCTTCGGCCCGATCGCCCCCGTGCGTTCCTACGCCGACGAGAAGGAGGCCTGGCGCTTCATCGAGTCCTGCGACCTGGGTCTCGCCTCCTCTCTCTTCACCGGGGATGTCGACCGCGCCTGGCGGTGGGCGGAGCGGCTGCGTACGGGGCTGGTCGTCGTCAACGACAACTCGAACTACTGGGAGCCGCACGTGCCTTTCGGCGGCATGGCGGGGAAGACCAGCGGCGTCGGGCGACTGGGCGGTCGCCACGTGCTGGACTTCATGGGCGACGTGCAGACCATCGCGTTCCACCTGGAGTAGGGTGCCCGGCGTGGCGCGCCTCTTCACCAGCGACAACGCCTCGGGCGTCCACCCGGAGGTGCTGGCCGCTCTCGAGCGCGCCAACGTCGGGGACGCCGCCGCCTACGGGGGCGACGCGGTGACGGCGCGCGCCGTCGCCCGGGTGCGCCGCCACTTCGGAGAGGAGGCCGAGGTCCTCTTCACCTTCGGCGGCACCGGCGCCAACGTCGTGGCGCTGGCGGCCGTCACCCGGCCGACCGACGCGGTGCTCTGCGCCGCCTCGTCGCATCTGTGGAAGGACGAGTGCGCGGCGCCCGAGCGTTTCCTGGCCGCCAAGCTGCTCCCGATCGAGACGGCCGACGGGCGCCTCGACCCGGAGAGCGTCCGGCGGCACCTCGTCGCCGAGCGCGGAGTCCACCAGTCGCGGCCGCGGGTGCTCTCGATCACCCAGGCGACCGAGTGGGGGACCCTCTACCGGGCGGAGGAGATGGCGGCGCTCGCCGAGCTCGCGCACGCCCACGACGTCCTGCTCCACGTCGACGGCGCCCGCCTGGCCAATGCCGCGGCGGCGCTCGACGTGCCGCTGGCGGCGCTTTCGCGCGACGTCGGCGCCGACGTCGTCTCCTTCGGCGGCACGAAGAACGGCCTGCTCGGCGCCGAGGCCGTCCTCTTCCTGCGCCCCGGGCTCGCCCACGACGCGCCGCGGGTGCGCAAGCAGGCGATGCAGCTCGCCTCCAAGATGCGCTTCCTCGCCGTACAGATCGAAGCGCTGCTGACCGACGACCTCTGGCTGCGCAATGCCGGCCGCGCCAACGCCATGGCGGCCCGCCTGGCCGACCGTCTCGCCGGTGTACCCACCCTGGATCTGGCGCAACCGGTCGAGACCAACGCGGTCTTCCTCCGGGTCGCCCCCGACCGTCTGGCGGCACTGTGCGCCGGCACCGGCCTCGCCGTCTGGGACCCCGAGAGCTCGATCGTCCGCTGCGTGGCGTCCTTCGACACCACGCAGGAGGAGGTCGACGCCTTCGCGGAGCGCGTGCGGACCGCGCTCGTCTAGCGCTCGAGCACGTCGCGGTCGACGCGAGTCAGCAGCTCGCAGCCCTCGTCGGTGACGAGGACGGTGTCGGAGAGGAAGGAGTCGCCCCGGCCGGTGCGCAGGAGCCACGACATCAGGTGGAAGACCATGCCCGAGCGCAGGACCAGCTCCGAGTCCTCGCGCAGGCCGCGCGGCGTGCCGCTGCCCGACCAGCTCGGCGGGTACCCGATGCCGACGGAGTAGCCGCAGTGGTGGCGCCGGTAGGCGGAGAGGCCGGCCTCGTCGATGCGGCTCTGCCAGGCGCGGTAGACGTCCCCGGCGCGCACGCCGGGACCGATCTCCTCGGCGGCGCGCTCGATGGCTCCGCGGCAGACGGCCTGGGTGGCGCGGGCGGAGTCCGGGGCCTTGCCCACGAAGACCAGCCGTCCTATCGGTGCGTGGTAGCGGCGCACGCACCCGGCCATCTCGAGGAACAGGAGGTCCCCGTCGCGCAGCGTTCCCGGGTTCCAGGTGCCGTGCTCGTGCTCGATCGTGCGAGTCGATCGCACCAGCGGCACGAAGCCGGGGTAGGTGCCGCCGCGCCGGAACATCGCGTCGTAGGCGGCGGCGATGACGTCCTGCTCCGCCGCGCCGGCTCCGGCGGTCGCGATGGCGGAGAGCATCATCGATTCCGAGACCCGCGCCGCCTCCCTCGTGCACTGCTGCTCGAGCGGGGACTGCACGATCCGGCAGTCGTCGACGAGACCGGAGCAGTCCTTCCACTGCGCCGGCAGGCCGGCGACGACCGACTCCGCGATGCGGAAGGGGAGGAAGGCGCTCTTCTTCTCGATTCCGATTCGATGATCCGGTCCGACTCCGGCCTGCGCCAGCGCCGCGAGCGTCGCCTCGACGGCCGGCTCGGAGCCCGAGGCCTCGAGCGGGCCGTGGATCGAAACGCCGAGACTGCTCTCCCAGGGGCGCAGCCCGGCGGGCTCGCCGGCGTCGTCGCGGGTGGCGAAGACGAGGTCCTCCTCGCGATCGGAGGGCTTGGGGAGCGGGCGGATGCCGTCCGAGTACCCGACGTGCAGCAGGTCGGGGACCTGGTCGCGCACGATGGCTTTCTCCATCGCGCGGGTGACGAGGAGGGGCGTGCCCTCGAGCGGCAGGACCAGGGCCTGATAGGCAAAGTAGCCCTGATGGTCGAGGCCGGTCAGGTAGTAGACGTTCTCCGGCGCCGAGATCAGGCAGGCGGCGAAACCGCGCTCGTCCATCGCCTCGCGGACGCGGTCGAGGCGCTCGGCATACTCCTCCGGCGGGAAGAAGCCTGTGCTCTGGGTGGGCTCGGGAAGGCTCACGGGGTCCTCGCGGCGAGGGTACCATCCGCCTCTCGCGTCTCCCGCGCGGCCGGTAGACTCGGCGGATGAGCGACGAGAACGGCGGGCGGCGCATCGCCCTGAATCGAGACGAGGACATCCCCGCGGCCTACCGGGACACGCCGATCGGCGATCTGGTGCGCTACCACAACCTCGGTGCCGAGGCACCGGCCTACGAACGGGCGGCGCTGCTGATCGGCATGTGCATGGACCACCGCAAGCAGCTACGACTCCCGGAGAACTTCGCCTACGTCCTGCGTGCGGGCGGTGCCAACTTCCGCCGCCACGAGTTCAAGCTCTCCTTCGCCATCGCCGTCGGCGGGGTGCGAGCGATCGCGCTCGTGGGCCACACCGACTGCGGCATGGTGGGGCTTTCCGAGCGCCGCGAGGCCTTCATCGAAGGGCTCGTCGAGGGTGCCGGCTGGGACCGCGAGACCGCTGCCCTCCACTTCGACGACTCGGTCGGGCGCTTCGCCATCGACGACGCGGCCGGGTTCGTCATCTCGGAGGCCCAGCGCCTGCGTCGCCGCTATCCGAAGGTCACCGTGGCGCCGCTGCTCTACGACGTCGAGGACGGGCGCCTCTACGGTCTCGAGGAGTAGCGCTTCAGGGCAGGAGCGCGAGCGGTGCCCGTTCCCAGGCGTTGCGGGTCTCGTCGTCGGCCGCCCGCAGCAGACCGAAGTACTCCGCCCGGTTGGTGAGGATCGCCCCGGTCAGCCACTCCGGCCGCCGCTCGCCGGCCAGGTCGTCGAGCACCTGCAGCGGCAGGAAGAACGGATCCTCCGGGTGCTCGGCCACGCCGCGCCGGCACGCTCGTTCGCCGAGCTCGCGGAGAACGGGATGCAGGGCACTGGCCGCCGCACGCCAGCTCTCGCGGAAGCGGCCGCGCAGAGGGTCCCTCGTCGCCGCGCCCCCGACGACCTCGGCCGGTGAGAACGACGGGGGCCCGGCATCCCAGGAGGGGCGGTACGGATCGGGAGGCCCGAGCCGGGAGAGCCTCGTCGTTCGCCGCGCGAGCCACCGGGCGGCCTCGCGCGACTGGGTCGCACCGACCTCGGCCCCGCGAGCCCGGCGGCCACGCCGCAGGAGGGAAGCGACCACCTCGGCCAGCAGGGCGTCCTGGAGGCCGGGCAGATAGCGGCGCAGCACGCCGAGCGGCGAGCCGTCGTCGCGTGTCCCGGGCTTTCGGGGCAGCAGGCGCAGCCGCAGACGGTGGAACGCGAGAGCTCCGCGCAGGGCGATGGGCGAGGCCGCGGAACCGGCCGGATCCTCCAACGCGCCGACCACGGCGGCGAGGCGTGGATCGTCGGCGATGCCTTCGATGCGGTGACGGGGACAGAGACCGAGCCGGAGGCCGTCGATGCACACCGGTGCCGGCTCCGGCAGCGGCAGGCCCAGCTGGTGGAAGGCGTAGCGCAGCCCCGTGACGACCGCGTGGCGCAGGAGCGTGACGCCGAGGTGGGTCATCGGCGGTTGCGGCCCCGGCAGGAGGAGGGCGGTGCCCGTCGCCGGGAGATGCTGGTCAGCCATGGGAATCCGCCGGGATTGTAGTGGGGTCTGCGATAATGCCCGGCACCTTGTCCACCGTGAAGAGCTTCGTGGTCGTCGGCCTCGGGAATTTCGGGGCGAGCGCCGCCATGGAGCTGGCGGGGCTCGGCTGCGAGGTGCTCGCGGTGGACTCCGACGAGGCGAAGGTGCAACGGGTCGCCCCCTTCATCCGCCGGGTGGTGTGCGGCGACGGCACCGACCGCACGGTGCTCGAAGAGCTGGGAGTGGGACGCGTCTCGGCGGGGATCGTCTCCACGGGCGCCGACGTCACGGCCAGCGCTCTCACCGCCACGGGGCTGCGCGATTGCGGCGTGGCCGAGATCTACGTCAAGGTGATCTCCGAGCTGCACGCTCGCATCCTGCGCCGCATCGGCGTCTCGGAGACGATCTTCCCGGAGCGGGAATCGGCCCGGCTGCTGGTGCGCCGCGCGGTCGATCGCACGGTGCTCAACTACGTCGAGCTGGGGGCCGGCCTCTCCGCCCAGGAGATGGCGGTGCCCGCCGGGTGGGTGGGCAAGACCCTGCGCGAGCTCGAGCTGCCGCGGCGGTTCGGCGTCACGGTCGTGGCGTTGCGCGACTGGCTCAACGGTACGACGATCACGGCCCCCGACCCGGACAAGCCGCTGACGGACGCCGACGCGCTGCTCGTCGCCGGCCACGACCGCGACCTCTCGAAGCTCGCGGCGTCCGCCTGAGAGCGGCGCGGATCAGCCGGTCGGTCGTACCAGCCAGGCCAGGGGCCGGCTGTGGAGGGTCACGAGCTCGATTCCGAGCTCCCCGTCGGCCGTGTCGACGGTGCCGCGACGCTGGTCCGGGAGGTGGGTTTCGGAATCGAGCTGCCGGCCTTGGATCCACTCGGCGACCCGCAGGGCGCTCTCGCGACCGCCACCGAGGTCACCTCCGAGCAGCGTGCCCTGCATGCTGAAGAGAGCCGCGCCCTGACCCAGCTGGGAGAGCAGGCCCAGAACCAGCTGGCGCTGCCGGGAGAGCTTGCCGCGCAGCTCCGATTCCACCGCCTGCAGACGGTCGAGCAGATGGTTGACGCGCTCCGAGATGAGGTCCAGCTCGTCGCTCCCGCCCACCGCCAGCCGCCGGGTCGTGTCCCCTTCCGCCAGGGCTGCGGTGCCCCGCCGCAGGGTGGTCAAGCGGCCGAGGATCTGCCGTTGGAGGGCGCGCGAGAGCACGACCAGCGAGACCAGAGCCAGGGCGACGACGAACCCGAGCCAGGAGCCGTTGCGGATGGCGCTCTCGCGAGCACGCCGATCGGCGCCCACCATCGCCTCCTGGTTGACCTCGAGCAGCTGCAGCACGGTGTGCTTGAGGGCGGCGAACTGCGGCGACACGCGTTCCCGGTAGGAGGCCAACGGTCGCTCCGGCCGCTCGCGCACGAGCTCGTCGCGCTCGTTGCGATAGCCCTCGTACTGGCGCGAGATGGTGTCGAGGATCTCCGGCTCGCGCGGCTCGGTGACGTTGCCGCGTGCGGTCGCCAGCGCCTCGGCGAAGGCCTGCTCGAAGGGCTCGAGACTCTCCTGGCCCGGATCGTCGAGCAGGGCCGCGAGCGTGGCGCTGTCCTGTCGCTCCAGGGCGTCGACCATGTCCATGGAGGCTCGGATGCTGCGGTAGTTGTTGTCGAGAACGACGTCGATGCCCTCGGAGAGGGTGAGGAACCCGAGCATCGCGCTCCCCGCGGCCAGCAGGAGCAGGCCGACCAGGTAGCCGTAGCCGAGGAGCAGCTTGGTCCGGAGGTTCATGGCGTCTACAGCAGGTCGGCGACCTGACGGATGGCGTCGGGGTGACCGAGCACGACCAGCAGATCACCGCCCGCCAGCACCGACTCGCCGGTCGGATTGACCAGAGTGTCTCCGTCGCGTCGGATGGCGAGCACCGAGAGGTCGTAGCGCTGTCTCAGATCGAGCTCGTCGAGTCTCAGCCCCGCGAAGGCTTCCGGCGCCTCGACCTCGGCGAGCACGGCGTCGCCGAGCTTGATGTGGTCGAAGATGTCGGGGAACGCGAGACGGGTGGCCAGCCGCCGGCCGATCTCGTCTTCGGGGTTGAGGACCTCGTTGGCTCCGACGGTCAGCAGCAGCCGGGCGTGCCGCTCGTCGAAGGACCGGGCCACGATGCGGCCGACCCCGAGCTCGCGCAGGATCGCGGTGGTGAGGATCGACGCCTCGGTCGCGCGCGAGCCGATGGCGACGACCACGCAGCTCATGCGGTCGAGGCGGAGGCCCTTGACCTCCTCCTCCAGCGTCGTGTCGATGTTGACCACCGAGTCGACGTCGGGCGCCACGACCTCGAGTCGCCGGGCGTCGCGGTCGATGGCGAGCACCGCCTGACCCTCGAGGGCCAGGTTGCGGGCCACGGCGCGACCGAAGCGACCCATCCCGATGACGGCGAACTCGGCCATCGTCAGCCGACCATGATCCGGGTCTCCGGATACCGGTAGGTGTGCACCGTGCCGCGGGAGCCCTTGCCGATCAGCAGCGCGACGGTCAACGGCCCGACCCGGCCGACGAACATGAGCACGATGATAAACAACTTGCCCAGCGTGTCGAGCAGCGGTGTCGCGCCGAGCGACAAGCCGACCGTGCCGAAGGCGCTCACGGTCTCGAACAGCAGCTTGGCGAAGGGCTGATCCTCCCAGAGGAGCAGCGCCAGGAAGCCGCCGAGGACGATCGAGCCGGAGATCACGAGGATCGCCAGACTGCGGTCGACGATCTCCCGCGGCAGCCTGCGGTCGAGGATGCGCGGCTCCTCGCCGCCGCGACCGATTCCGCGGATGGCGGCGAGCAGCACGACCACGGTCGTCGTCTTGATGCCACCGCCCGTGGAGCCGGGCGAGGCGCCGACGAACATGAAAAGGACCATCACCAGCAGGGTGCCGGGGGCGAGACTTTCGAAGCCGACGCTGTTGAAGCCGGCGGTGCGCAGGGTGACGCTCTGGAAGAACGCGTTGAGCAGCTTGTGGGTGGGCGACAGCCCGCCGAGGGTGTGGTCCCATTCGAGCCACAGGTAGGCCAGGGTCCCGAGCGCCAGCAGGACGGCCGAGGCGGCCAGGACGACGACGACCTGGGTGGACAGGGGACGCCGCCGGCTGTCGATCAGGCGCCACCACAGCGCCGCCAGCACGCCGAAGCCGAGCCCGCCGCCGACGATCAGGACGGCGAAGGTCAGCAGCCCGAGGGTGTTGTCCTGCAGGCCGACCAGCGAATCCGACTGCAGCGCGAAGCCCGCGTTGCAGAAGGCCGAGACGGCGTGGAAGACGCCGCGCCAGAGAGCCGCGGCCCAACCGTGCCCCTTGCCGTGGAAGACCCAGGTGAGGATCGCCGCTCCCACCGCCTCGACGGTGAAGGTCGAGAGCACGATGAAGCGGGTGAGCCGGTAGGCGGTGGAACCGCTCGGAAGCTCGAGCATCTGGGTCAGGGCGCGCTCACCGCGCAGCCCGAGGTTGCCGCCCAGCAGCAGCGTGGCGAAGGTCGAGAGCACCATGATGCCGAGGCCACCGACCTGGATCAGGCCGAGGAGGACGACCTGGCCGAAGAACGAGAAGTCCTTCGGTGTGTCCAGCACGATGAGGCCGGTGACGCAGGTGGCGCTGGTCGCGGTGAAGAGGGCGTCGAGGGGAGCGATGGCTCGGTGCGTGGCCGAGGCCGCCGGGAAGGTCAGCAGGATCGTGCCGAGCGAGATGACCGTCGCGAAGGAGGCCCCGATCAGGCGCGACGGCCGACCGTAGAAGTCGTGCAGCAGCTCGGCCGTGAAGTGCTCGCGTGAGAAGAGCAGCGCGAGCAGGTAGAGCTCCGCCACGGCGAGCCAGGACAGCATCGCCACCGGTGAGCGCAACGAGGCGAGGCTCGCCGCGACCGGCAGGGCGAGCGCCCACACCGACCGGTGCCCGGCCTGGCGTAGGCGATCCAGGGCCGGCAGGGCGGCCGCCAGGGCGGTGTAGGCGAGGACCAGACAGACGACCAGGGTGAGGAGCCGACCGCTCAGGCGGTAGCCCACCGCGGCCACGGTCAGCACCAGGGAGACACCCGCGAGGTGGCGCAGCGCCGGTCCCTTGTGCTGCAGGAAGTGCTCCGGCGAGGTGTCGGCGTAGCGGGTGTCGGGACTCCCCGGATCGAGGACCGGGAAGAAGTGCTGGGCCAGGAGAGTGAGGTTCCAGACCACCACGATGCCGGACACCACGGGGTCGGACGCCATGGCGGGAGTGAAGAGGCCGACGTTCACCGCGTGGATGGTGGGCACCAGCCAGCCCGGTCGGCGGGTCGAGCGCAGGAGCTGTTGGACGAGCAGCGCCGTCACCAGCAACAGACCGAGGGAGTACAGCGTGCCCAGGCGGGTGACCACGTCCCGCCCGCCGAAGTAGCCGTCCGGCATGTCGATGGCGATCTGCGCCACCAGCGAAACGGCGCAGGAGCCGACCAGTCGGGCGGCAGCGAGCAGCCGGAGACGTTCGGGGAGCTCCCGTTGGAAGGGCATCGGAACGCCCGAGAACATATCGCGGATGGGTCCGGGCCGGGCGTCCCGGCGGCTCGGGGGCCGGTGTAACATCCGCGTGTCTTTTCCCGGGCCCCTTCGGCGGGCCGCCAACCAGAGGAGGTGGATGATGCGTCGGATCACGCAGTTGGCTCTCTCCTTGCTCGCGCTCGCTCTCTCGACCGCTCCCGTCCTGGCGCAAACCGGATCGATCGAAGGCCGGGTGAGCCGGGCCGACGGCTCGGGGATCGGCGGCGTCACGGTGGTGATCGAACAGACGGGCGCCGAGGCGCTCACCGGCGCGGACGGCCGCTACCGCTTCGCCGGCCTGGCCGCCGGGAGCTACGACCTGACCCTCACACATCGCGACGACCGCCAGCGCGAGGCCGACGTTCAGGTGAACGGTGGAGAAGCCACCGAGCTCGAAACCACCGTCGACTGGGAGGTCTCGCTCGCCGAGACGATCACCGTGTACTCCGCTTCGCGGCGCCCCGAGCGCATCGTGGACGCGCCGCAGGCCGTCACCCGCGTGACCGAGGAGGAGATCGAGCGCGGCGCCGGCACGGGCCAGGTTCCGAAGCTCCTCGAGTTCACGCCCGGAGCCGAAGTCACGCAGAGCGGTCTCTACGACTACAACCTGAACACCCGCGGGTTCAACAGCTCGCTCAATCGTCGGGTCGCGACGCTGGTGGATGGCCGCGACCCATCGGTGCCCTTCCTCGGTGCCCAGGAGTGGGCGGCGATCTCCTTCCCGATGGATGACCTCGCCAGCGCCGAGCTCGTCCGCGGCCCGTCGGCCGCACTCTACGGCGCCAACGCGTCGAGCGGCGTGCTGAACCTGGTGACCAAGCAGCCGCGCTACAGCCAGGGTGGCGTCGTCCGGCTCACCGCCGGAGAGCTGTCCACCCTCAACGCCGACGTGCGCTGGGCCGGCCGGGTCGGCGAGGACTCCTACTTCAAGCTGGTCGGTGGGTTGCGCGACAGCGGCGACTTCACCGTCTCGCGCCGGGGTGCGGCGGAGTACACGCAACCGTGCAACGCCTCCGCCGGGATCACCCAGGAGTGTCTGCCGCAGGAGGCCGTGCCCCTGGCCCTGGAGGACGACGATCAGATCGTCTTCGGATCGGCGCGTTTCGACCACTACTTCCGGGACACGAGCTTCCTGACCCTGGAAGGGGGGCAGGCCAACGTCGAGGGCCCGGTTTTCCAGACCGGCATCGGTCGCGTCCAGCTGGTCGACGTCGAGCGTCCGTGGGCGCGGGTCAACTACACGGCCACCGCGTGGAACGCGCTGCTGACCTACAACAAGCGCGACGCTCCCGAGCAGCTGGCCCTCGCTTCGGGCGCCAATCTGGTGCTCGACACGGACAACGTCCAGCTCGAGGCGCAGGGACACTGGACCCTGGGAGACGGCGACGGCCGGCTCGTCGTCGGCGGGCTCTACCAGCAGGAGGACATCGACAGCCGCGACCCGAAGACCGGGCGTCAGACCCTCATCTTCGAGCCCGTCGACTCCGACAGTCAGGCCGTCTACGGGCAGCTCGACTGGGACCTCGCACCGCGCTGGAAGCTGGTGCTGGCGGGTCGCTGGGACGACTCCTCCCTGCACGACTCCCAGTTCTCACCCAAGGGAGCCCTGGTCTTCGGCTTGAACGACTCGAGCTCCCTCAGGCTGACCTACACGGAGGCCTTCCAGGTCGCCAACTACTCGGAGTTCTTCCTGCAGGCTCCCGCGGCGCCGCCGGTCGACCTGACGCTGCTCAACCAGCTGGTGTGCGGGCAGTTCGGGGTGGATTGCGGCCTCGGCGTCACGCCGGTGCTGGCGGTCGGCAACGAAGACCTCGAGCTCGAACAGGTGAAGACCATCGAGATCGGCTACTCGGGGATCATCCGCGACAAGGCCTTCCTGACGCTCGACTACTACAACTCGAAGAACGAGAACTTCATCACCGACCTGTTGCCGCAGCTGGGCACGCCGCTCGGGCGGATCAATCCGAGCTACGGCCCGTGGCAGGCTCCGGCGTCGATCCCGGAGCCGCTGGCCTCGGCGATCGAGGCGGCGATCCTCTCGCAGGTGCCGCTGCTCTCGAACAACCTCGACGGCCGGCCGATCATCGTCGGCGCCTCCTACACGAACTTCGGCCAGGTCGACACCCAGGGCATCGACTTCGGGCTCAACTACTACACCGACAACGGCTTCGAGGCGAGCTTCAGCTACTCGTGGTTCGACTTCGACATCAAGGAGTCGGCGCCGGGTCTCGAGGACCTGCTGCTGCCCAACTCTCCCGAGAACAAGGTGGCCTTCGGCCTCGTCTATACAGCCCCGCGCTGGTCGCTCGGAGCCAACGCCCGCTGGGTCGACGACTTCCTCTGGTACGTCGGACCCTTCCAGGGCACGGTGGAGAGCTACACGACGGTCGACGTCACGGGCTCCTACGAGATCAACGACAGTTGGGACGTGTCGCTCAACGTCGCCAATGCCTTCGACGATGCGCACTGGGAGTCCTTCGGCGGTGATCTGCTCGGACGCAGAGCCCTGGCCAGCGTGAGCTTCGGCTGGTAGTGACGGAACGCGCGCCGCGATACGGCGTCCTGCTCTCGACTCTGGTGTTGGTGCTCCTGGCCCATCCGGTCTTCCTCGAGATCGGATGGGACCAGGAGTTCCGGCTGCTCTTCGCCGCCACGATGGTGGCGATCTGCTTCGCCGTGGGAGCACGGGGGCGCGTCCTGGCGCTGGCCGTGACGCTGGCGCTGCCGGCGGGGGCGGCGCAGGTCGTGGCCTACGAGGCGCCGGGCGTGGTCGCCAGCGTCTGCGCGGCACTGCTGACGCTCCTGCTGCTCGTCCTCGCGATCGTGCTGGTGATGCGGAGGGTGTTGGAGGCCGGCCCGATCGAGGCCGATCGCATCGCCGGCGCGATCTGCGTCTACCTCCTGTTGGGCCTGGCCTGGGCGATGGCGCACGCCGGCCTCTGGTGGCTGAGGCCGGGCGCCTACGCCGGGGGTGACACGACGCCGGTGGGCTCCGAAAGCGCGTTCATCTACTTCAGCTTCACGACGCTCACCACGCTGGGCTACGGAGACCTGGTTCCCGTGGCCCCGATGGCGAGGACCCTCGCGTGGCTCGAGGCGCTCAGCGGTCAGCTGTTCCTCGGGGTCACCATCGCGCGTCTGGTGGGCCTGCGGGTGGCCGGTCGTTCGGACGGGTGAGACGGCGCGCACGCCGCGTTGCTAGCATCGTGGCTCGCCGCGCGCCGCTCCCGTTCCATGGTCCGACCACTTCACGTCTCGATCCTCGCGCTGGGCCTGCTCGTCGGCACCACGGCCGATCTCGGCGCGAGCCCCCGCGGTGCGCCGCCGCCCGAGGAGGGGTGGGACGTCATCGGGTCGTTCGAAGGGACGGGACGTACAGGCTTCGTTCGTCGCCTGAACGACTGGCTCTTCGAGAACGAGCGGGACGGCGATCTCTACCAGGACCTGGGCAACCTGCGAGTCGGCGTCGGGTACGACTTCGGCGGCGTCGACACGAAGTGGGACAACGACTTCGAGCGTCGCGTCATCCGCGCCCACCGCGATCTCGAGCCGGGGGCGACGGTGGCGAGCGACGATCTCTCGCGCTACCGGGAGGTCAGCCAGGTGCGCTCGCGCGTGAGGCTGACCTGGGACTACCTGCCGGATCTGATCGGCGATCTCGACGTGGGAGTGCAGGTCGAGGGCGGCTATGCGCTGGCTGTGGCGCGCAGCCAGAAGCGCGGCGAGATGCGGGATCAGCCCGAGCACCTGGAGCGCGCGTCGGTCGCCGAGGAGTACGGGAGCTTCCTGCGCGAGCACGAGATCAACGGCCGCAAGAACCCGCTCTATCTGGCCGCCGGCTACGGCGGCGGCATCATCGACATGGCCGCCGGAGGGCTCGGCACGAAGATCGCGGACACGGAACGGGCCGTCCTCTTCTTCGAGGACTACGCCGAGCCGGCCGTGCTCTTTCCCGACCTGGGGGTGCCGCTGCGGGCGGAGCTCTTCGAGTCCGACAGCGACGCACTGGCGATCGGCGACTCGGTGACCTACACGGCCTTCGTGGGCGTCTCGCCCCTCAACGCCTTCGTCGGCGAGAAGGGCTGGAAGCTGAGCTTCCGGCGCTACGTGCGCCTGCTGCGGGAGACGACGGTGGAGAAGCGCGCGCACGATCGGGTCCTGGTGCGGGTGCGCCGGTCGCTGTCGAACGGCAACGAGCGGATCCCCCTGAAGTACCGACCCGAGATCCGCTGGTTCGCCTTCTCGGCCGGCTACACCTTCCTCGAGGCGAGGGCCAACCGCTACGAGGAGAACGTCGACGACGTCACCTACCGGATCGACCTGTCGGACCCGTCCGGCATGGCGTTCTTCCGGCACCTGCTCGAAGAGGGCACGCGGGTCGAGCCGATCGAGAGGCCGCTGGACGATCCGGGAGTCCCCGGCGTCCAGCGTCTGATCGCCACCCGTCGCGACGGCCCGGTGCACGACTCGCGCTTCCGCTTCCACCTCTTCAGCTGGCTGCGCTACGACCGGCGGCGGGTGGCCACGACCCACGAGATCGAGACTCCGGAAGTGAAGCTCGAGGAGGTGGTGCGGAGCCACAGCCGCGACATGAGGCGCCCCTTCGGCCGCCGTCGTGACTACCACAGCGCCGTCAGCGTCACGGCGCAAACGGGCGTCGCCTGGAAGCGGGGTGAGAGCGTACCGGCGGCGCAGAGCGAGTCGACCGCGCTGACGGTCGAGACGACGCTCTCCTCGCGCCGAGTCGTGGGCTCGGAGATCGAGCAGCTGTCGACGTATCTCGGCACCGTGCTCGGTCTCACCGAGCTGCCGCCGGTGCTGGAGCGCATCCGCGAGGCGCGCGGGGAGGGCTCGACCGGGCTGACGCTGGAGCTGCTCCTGAGCTTCGGCCCGGCGCAGGTCGACCGTCTCTTCTCGGTGGAACAGGACGACGTCTGGAGGCTCCTCGGAGATCTGCTGCTCGGCCCCAAGCTCGGGGCGGCCTGGGCGACGGAGGAGAAGCGCTATCCGTGGATGCCGGTCTCCCGCGCCCACGGCCGGCCCGTGGAGGGCGACGAGCCGATCTGGCGAAGCTACGACCGGCTGCGCGGGCACTACGGCGGTCCCAGCCGCGGCAAGGGCCTCGGCCTTTCGCTCGACCACCTGGACAGCCGCTCGCTCTTCGTGCGCGCCTACCACCTGGCCAAGGGCTTCGAGGAGCTCCGTGCCCACCCCGAGGATCGAGGCTGCATCCGCTGCCTGGCCGACGTGTTCGAAGGGGCGAGCGACGCCGTCCTCCTCCAGGCTCTCCTGGTGAGCCTGGCCGGCGGCGTCGGGGACGGCGGTGTCGGCTACCACCTGACGCTCTTCACCGACGATCTGACGCAGCCGCTCTCCTTCGGCAACGACCTCCTCTACACCTTCCGGCATCAGCGCCGGGAGGAGATCCTGAACGAGGTTCCCAACCTCTATGACGCCGCGCCCCGGCTGCGTGCCGGAGAGCTGCTGCTCAATCGCGAGGCCGGCGGAGAGGGGCGCACGTCGGGAGAGTGCCTGCGGCTGAGGGTCTACAGCGACCTGCTCTTCGACGGCGACCTGGCGCTGCGGCTGGCCTGGCGGGAGGCGCAACCGGGTGCGGACCGCACCATCGCCGTGCGCCACTTCGCCCTCGGCGAGCCGCACGAGATCCCCGCCGCTCCGTTCGTCGTCAGCCGCTACTACTACGAGCTGCCGCTTCCCTGGCCGTCCCAGGTCCGCGCCGGCGAGCCGTACACGCTGCTCGCGCGCATGGTCAACGGCGAGGAGCTGCCGGTGAGCGAGGAGCAGGAGCTGCGCATGGAGCTGCCCAAGGAGTGGACCGAGGAGGCGCCGCGATGGTGCGCTCCGGCGCCTCCGGTCGAGCACCGGCCAAATTGACAGCCCCCCCTCCCTCCTCTATGCTCAGCCGCCCGTCGGGGCGTAGCGCAGTCCGGTAGCGCACCTGCCTTGGGCGCAGGGGGTCCCCAGTTCAAATCTGGGCGCCCCGACCAACCGGATCCTGCGCCCCGTAAGGGGTCTCGGCGGGGCGGCTGCCTGTAGCTCAGCTGGATAGAGCGGCGGCCTTCTAAGCCGCGGGTCGGGGGTTCGAATCCCTCCAGGCAGGCCATTCAGACCGACCTTCCGACCGTAGCCGGCCTTTGAAAACCGATGGTGAGTGTAGCTCAATGGTAGAGCGCTTGACTGTGGCTCAAGTGGTTGGGGGTTCGAGTCCCCTCACTCACCCCAAACACGCTTCCAAGCGCCCTTAGCTCAGCTGGATAGAGCGACAGCCTCCGGAGCTGTAGGTCAGAGGTTCGAATCCTCTAGGGCGCACCATCCTCCGCCGGGGCCGGTCCCCCTCGGGGCTACCAGTCGACGCTTTGGATCTCCCGCCAGGGAAGGACCGAGGCCGTCGTGCGGTCCTGCCGGGTTTCGCCGCCGTAGACGAGGCGGGCGTCGACCTCGAGCTGGGGCGTGCGCTCGGTGAGGACCTCGCGGAGCAGGGCCAGGGGGCGGAGGAAGTCGCCGGCGACGGTGGCTCCGGACTTGGCCTCAACGGCGGTCAGGCGGTCGCCGGAGTCGATGATCAGGTCGACCTCCAGGCCGCGGGTCTCGCGGTAGTGGAAGAGGTCGGGCTGGGCGCCGCGATGGAGACGGGCCTTGAAGATCTCGCCGGCGACCCAGCTCTCGAAGATCGCTCCACGGAGCGGATGGAGGAGGAGCTGGTCGGGCTTCGTGATGCCGAGCAGGTGGCAGACGAGGCCGGTGTCGAGGAAGTGCAGCTTGGGAGCCTTGACCAGGCGCTTGCGCCGGCTGGTCGTCCAGGCGGGGAGGCGCACCGCGATGAAGCTGGCCTCGAGCACGGAGAGCCAGGAGCGGGCCGTGTTGTGGGAGACGCCGGCATCGCCTCCGAGCGCGGAGAGGTTGACCTCCCTCGCGGTGCGGGCGGCCGCCAGCCGGAGGAACGTCGTGAAGGCCTCGAGGTCCGAGACGTTCAGGACCTGGCGCACGTCCCGCTGGAGGTAGGTCGCCGTGTAGTCGGCCAGCCAGCGGTCGGCGTCGAGCCGCCGGTCGTAGATGCGTGGGTAGCTGCCGGTCCACAAGAGCCTCCAGAGCTGCTCGGTGGCCGGGTGCTCGAAGCGCATGAGCTCGTCGAGGCTTGGCGGCAGGAGATGGAGCAGGGCGATGCGTCCGGCCAGGCTCTGGGTCACGGCCTCGGTCAGGCCGAAGTGCTGGGACCCGGTCACCACGAAGCGCCCGGGCCTCGGATCCTCGTCGACCTCGACCTGGAGATAGCTCAGCAGGCCGGGGGCTCGCTGGATCTCGTCCAGGATCGCTCCTCCGCGGTAGGCCGTCAGGAAGCCGCGAGGATCCGTCTCGGCGAACTCCCGGTTGTCGAGCGCCTCCAGGGAGACGTAGGGCCGGTCCGGGAAGACGGCGCGGCAGAGCGTGGTCTTCCCGGATTGCCGCGGTCCGGTCACCGCGACCACCGGCATCTGCTTCGCCGCCCGGCGCAGCGGCGCCTCCAGGTCCCTGGCGATCGGCATGCACGGATTGTAAATGCGACTTACAATCCGTGCAATATGCGCTACGCGCTTCCCCAGGCCTCCCCGAACACCCGCAGCAGGTTGCCGCCGAGGATCTTCTCGACGCGAGTCTGCGTGTGGCCGCGCTCGAGGAGGTGCTCGCCGAGGGTGAGGAAGCGGTCGGGGGTGTTGAGGTCGGCGGCGAAGAGGTAGCCCTCCTCGGTCTCGTAGGGGGCGGCGATGCCGAGCTCCTGCCGGCTGCGGGTCATCTCGCGGAACTCGTTGCGGTAGGCGTCGGTGAGCTCGACGGGTGAGACCGTGCCGTCGGTGCCGACGCTGACGTGGTCCTCGCCGGCGACGTCGACGGCGTGCTCGATGTGGGCGACGACGTCGGCGGCTGTGGGTTGGCGGCCTTCGGAGAGGTAGGGCATGACGAAGATGCCGCTGACGCCGCCCTTGTCGGCGACGGCGCGCAGCTCCTCGTCGGTGCGGTGGCGGGGGTGCTCGACCAGGGCGTGGCAGCCGGTGTGGGTGAACGCCGGCGGGCGTGTGGCCAGGCGGATGGCGTCGGCGGCGGTGCGGCGGCCGCAGTGGCTCAGATCGAGCAGCAGGCCCAGGGACTGGATGCGCGCCACCGCCTCCTCTCCGCTGCGGCTCAGGCCGGCGTCGGCGGGCTCCATGCAGCCGTCGCCGAGCAGGTTGCGGCGGTTGTAGGTGGGCTGCACGACGCGCAGGCCGAGGTGGGCGAGGGTGTCGAGGCGCTCGAGATCGTCCTCGAAGGCGACGCCGTCCTGCAGGCCGTAGACGAGTCCCGTGCGCCCGGCGCGGTGGGCCTCCACGATGTCCGCCGCCCGGCGCACGGGTGCCAGCACCTCCGGATGCGCGGCGATCTCCTCCTCCCAGCTCACGATGTCGCGCACGATGGCCTCGAACGCCTCGAGCGGCGCCATCGTGCCGACCGTTCCGACCGTCAAGTGCAGGGCCGCCATGCCGGAGGCCGCCACATCGGCGATCTCGGCCGGGCTGAGGTGATCCTCTTCACCGTCGTCGCGCCCGCCCGGGCCTCCCAGGCCGTCGATGAGCAGGGCGCCGGCCAGCGAGTCGCGCGAGGCGGCCGAGGCGAAGCGAGGCAGCGCCAGGGAGGCGGCCGCCAAGGCGCTGCTCCCGAGGAAGCGGCGCCGGGAGAGACCAGACGTCATCGTGTCCTCTGCATCGTCCGAGATCGCGGCGACGATAGCAGAGGCCGCCCGGGGCTCAGGGAGCGAGCACCCAGGTCATGCCGACGTTGAGCACGGCGCGCTCGGTCTGGTGACCGTTGAGGTCGTCGGCGATCGGGACCTGCGCGCCGGCGCGGAGCACCAGGCCGCGGCCGAGGTCGACCAGGAGGCGGGGAGAGAGATAGAGGAGCTCGCCGCCCGTGTCGCCGTCCGCCACGCCGTCCTCACGGTCCTTCCCGGCGCTGCGGGCGTCGAGGGCGAGGACGCCGTCGAAGCGTCGGCCGAGCTTGTGCTCCCAGGCGAAGCTGGCGCTGGCGACGTCGCCGTAGCGGTAGCCGCGATCGTTCTCGCCCATGGCGCGGTAGCTCGCCGAGGCGAAGAGGGCGGAGCGGGCGTCGAGGAGGTAGAGGAAGCCGAGGCCGCCGAAGACGTCGGTCGAGCCGGTGCCCGGCTGCGCGTGCTCGTCGAGGCGCTCGCCCCCGGCCTCGAGGTCGTTCTCGCCCCAGGGCGTCTTGACGCCGAGGGTGCCGGTGAGGGAGGCCCGCCGGCCGAGGTCGCCCGCGAACGACGAGGCCCAGAGGCGCAGCTGGGCGTAGATCTCCGGGTCCGAGAGACCGTCGGTGCGTGTGGTTTCGCTCTCCCCCTCTTCGCTCTCGGTCAGCTCGCGGCGGCTGTAGGGCACCCGCGCAGCCAGCGTGAAGCGGTCGTTGAAGCCGTAGGAGACCAGGGCGGTCGTGCGGTTCTCGACCTGCGACTCCTGCCCCTCCTCCGCCTCGCCCTCGTCTTTGTCGAAGCGCTCCCAATCGAGGGCGAGGCGCCAGCCCGCGGCGGCGTACCCGTCGCGACCGAGCGCGTTGAAGGTGGTGTCGCCGCAGCGGCAGATGGAGCAGGCGGCGGCCGGGGTGGGCATTCCCACGACGGCGAGCAGGAGCGTTGCGGCAGCGGTCCCGAGCAGGCCCGGGATCCTTCGGCAGAGAATGGCAGGGTCGGGGCACATCGTTTCGGTCTCCTCGTTCGAGCACCGCGACGCGCGGGCGGCGACGCCGCCGCGGCGAGTGCGGTCGGTTTCAGGTGGGGTCGGGCCGGGGCTCAGACGAGGAGACGGGGCGGCGGCGGCTCGGGGCGCGAGCGACCGGCGATCGCGGATCCGATCGACGGCACGAGGGCTCGAGCTGCGGTGGCGGCCGGGACGACCGAGCGCGGGGCCGGCGCGGCAGGTGCCCGCATCAGAAGCGGCAGGAGCGTCAGCCGCAGATCCGCACTGGGCCGCGGCGCCCGGATCGAGCAGGGGTGTGGCCGGCTCGCCGCGGAGCCCCGGTGGCACGCCGGCCCGGCGACCTGGTGATCGCACAGGCAACGCGCCTGGTGGTCGCACGCGCAGTCCGGCACCGCGCGCGGCGCCAGCGCACTTCCCCAGAGCAGGGAGATCGCGAGCATCGCGCTCCAGGCGACGGCGGAGCAGGCCGAATCGACCACGGCGACCATGCTACCTCGGGCGCGGTGGTTTCGGCGAAGGACCGAGGTCACGGAGACGCTGGTGCATGGGCGCGGTCGTCGCCGGATTCCAGCAGCCAGCGCCCGGGCCACCCTTCGTGCGAGCCGGTGAGGCCTAGAGGTCGTCGGGCTCAAGACCGCCGCGAGGCAGGGTGTGGACCCGCACCCGCCGCGACGTACCACCGAGCACGCTGGCGCCAGTCTTCCGCGCAGGTTGGGTCGGCGGAGAGTGTGGCCGGCGGCGGGTGAGTCGCCGGAGACCCGATAGGCGGTCAGATCGCCGAGACCCGGTGGGACCTCCTCGAGGTCCTCCAGGAAGTGGTCGAGGGGGTGTCCACAAGTGCTTGGGCGACGACCTGGGCGCCCGCCCTGGCGTGCTCGTCGAGGTCCGAGGAGCTCCGGCGAAGGCTGACGGCGAGTCCGGCGGCGGTGCGCAGAAGCACGAGCGGGCCCCCCAGGAAGAGGGAGAAGGGCTGCGTCACAGCGACCGACGAGGGGGCTCCCGTAAGGGACCGTGGCGATTCGCAACGGTGTCACCATCGCGCGGCGCGGCGCATAGGCCAAGTCGACTCCTCTGGCCGCCGGGCAAGGCGGCCGGCGCAGGCTCCCTCCGAGATTCCTGCCGGTGCACCAGAAGACCCGCGCCGAACGGTAGCCCGGGGACTACGGTCACGGCGATCACCAGCGGGCGGCCCCAGCTTTCCCGAACGCCGAGGGCCCGTTCGAGCGAGGAGGCGAGTGCGTCGTGGGCCAGGGCCGCGACCGGCCAGCGCTGAGAGGGCCGCGACGTCGATGGCGAGCGGCGATCAGTCGGTGGAGACGCGATCGCCGAATGGAGAGCCCGGGCCCGGGTGCCGAGCCTCTCGAGCCAGGAGGGTAGAGGAGCAGGAGGCACGGACGTTCCCGGGCGAGCGGCTGTCGATGGCCGGGACGACGCCGAGCCGACAAGCGGAGCATCAAAGAGGTGTGAAAGTGAACGTCGTCGCCAGTGCTACGAAGACGACGATCGGGTAGAGCGCAGGCCGGACCGCCCCCGGAGGCGACTCCGAGCGTCGCGACGATGAAGGAGAACTCGCCGATCTGGCCGACAGCACCCGCCTGGAACGAGGTGTCGAGTCCCTGCCCGTGAGAGGCCGCCGATGTGACTGACCAACTGACCGGAGATCACGAGAGCGCGGTTGCCGCCAGCGGCAGCCCAGTGGCGGCCGATGAGAACAGGATCGACGGCCATTCCGACGGCGACGGAAGAATCTGGCGGCGAAGATCGCGGATCGGTCGCGGACATTCGACCTGCACCCGACGGCCGGAGCCGGCCACCAGGAGCCGGCGACAGGCGCCAGCGCCAGCGAGTAGCGTCCTCTCGGCCAGGAGCGCGAAGCCGAAGCAGAGGCCGGTGACCGCCACCACTGTCATCTCGAGGCTGCGGAAGGTCCCGAGTCGCCGGATGAACCGTGGGACCGAGGCCAGCCCGCGGCCAGGAGCGCCAGGAAGAACAAGGCCAGCTCGCCGACCTTCACGGCGAGTCCGCCGCGTCGAGGCTGCCCCGAGACCACGGCGGTTAGCGCCGCGATGGCAGCGATCGCGGCCAGGTCCTGCGCGACGAGGACCCCCAGCGCTAGCTCAGGCTGGGCGCCAGCACCGCGATCGTGGAGAGCCCGCACGACGACCATGGTGCTCGAGACTGCGAGACAGACCCCGAGAAGACGCATTCGAGATCTCCCCACCCAGGAGCCGCCCCAGGAGGACGCCCAGCCACCCAGGCGTGGTCATCTGCGGGAGGCCGGCACGCCGGACGCGGCCGCACTCTCGCCAAGCGGCGGGCTGAACTCGAGGCCCACGGAGAACATCACCAGCACGACGCCGAACTCGGCCAGAGCGCTCACCCGCTCGGCATCGGCGAAGGCGGCACGGGAACGTAGGGACCGACGATGGCGCCGGCCAACAGATAGCCGAGTACCACCGGCTGGCGCAGCCTCCGGAAGAGCACGCCGACCAAGGCGGCGACGACCAGGACCAGGGCCAAATCGGCCAGGAAGGTCGTGGAATGCCCCATGCTCGCAGGAGTCTAGGCGATCTGATCGCGCCGACGGTCGAAGGGCGCTTCGGTCCGTGCATCCGCTTTCCACTACACTGGTTCGACGTGGCACGTCACACAGCCGTTGTGCTCGTGGTGCTCGTCCTCCAAGCAGCACCGTCGTCTCGGGCGCTGGCGCCGAGCGTCGACGTCGAGGAAGCCGAGCCGACGTACGAAACCGTCGACTGTCCGGCGACTTTCACGTTCGACTACACCCTCGAGAAGGTGTGGAGCTCGTACGATCTGAGGCATTACCGCTGCCTCGGCTACGAGGACCTCACGTTCACCGCGCTGCGCATCGAGGCGCCGACCCGTCGGGTGCCTGCGAAGGCGACGCTCTACATGACCCTCGACTGGGGCCACGACAAAGTGGTTCGAGGCAAGTTCCTGCTCCTCGGTGAGGACGGCCGGCAGCTCTACGAGCGACCGGTCGTGGCGGAGATCGAAGAGGGGCGCTCCAACAGCACGCCCATCCGCCTGCCCGGCGTGCGCCAGGATCTCATCGAGGAGGTCCGGAGGGTGGGCCTGCGCATCGACTCGATCGTCGATGACTGAGTGCCCGGGCCCACTGAGGGCGCGGCCGACGCGGCGCGGGTCCTGAGGGGTGGCGATGCGGTCCCGGAGGAAGGAGAGCAGTCGCTGTTGGACTGGGCGGTCGAGGCGGCGCAGCTCGCGGCGAGCGTGGTCGTCGACCTCAACCGTCCAGATCGTCGCCACGCTCGACCTCTTCGAGGGGCCAGCGGCGGGCGGGCTTCTCGAGGCGATCGATCGCGATGTAGCGGTCCTCCATCTCGTCGAGATGGGCGATGATGGCCTCTCTCGCATAGAACGACTTCGTCCGGCCCGTGCGGGCCGCCAGGTCGCTCAGGCGCTGCTCGATCTCGGGGTCGAGGCGGATGGACAGCATTCCCGGAGCATACGTGTATGACGTGTCGTGCGGAACCGTGTCTCCCATGTCGCCGGGACGCGATCGGAGGACGTCAGCTGACAGCGCCGGGCGGTCGGATGTCGTTCCCGCCCGGGTGGGCTCGGCCGAGCGACCTCTACCGCAGTAGACGCGCACCGTCTCGCCGTCCTCGCCCGAGACGTCCACCTGCAGGGCGGCGAGCTCGGCGATCAGGCCCTCGTCGTCGAGGCTGCCGAGGTGCGAGAGATCGATGCCGCGCTCGGAGAGGCGGCGGCTCACCCGTCCCGGCAGGATGGTCGAGAGCTTGAGGCCGGTCCGGATCAGGCCCAGGGGCAGGCGGACGTTGACGCTCTCGCGCTCCGGCGAGTCGACGACGACGCGCAGGAAGCGGGGAGACGGGCCGCCGGCGGAGGCCGTCCCCTCGCCCTCGGGGGCGGCCACGGGAGCAGCCGGCCCGTCCAGGCGCTCGAGGAGCCGCTCCGCCTCGTCCGATGTGATCTTCCCCGCCGCCAGCATCTCCAGGATCTTCCGTCGTTCTGCGGACATGGTCATGTCTCCTTTCGGGGCGCTCGGCGGAGCTCCGCCAGCGCCTCCTCGACCGTCAGATCGCCCTGCTCGAGACGCTCGAGAATCTGCAAGTTGGGTGAAGGAGCCTCCAGGGCGCGATCGAGCTTCCCGATGATGGCGTTCAGCCGGTTCTTCACCGTCGGGTAGCTGATCTCGAAGAGCTCCTCCATGCGCTTGATCGAGCCGTGGGAGCGCACGAACGCGGTGACGAACAGCTGCTCCTCCACGCTGAGCTGCGCCAGTGTGGGGACCTCGAACTCCCCCTCCATGGAGACGTGCCCGTGCGGGCAGTCCAGACGCCGGACCCTCATCGGGGTCCGGCACTCGGGGCAGAGGGCTTTCGAGAGATCCATGGCTCGCTCCTTCTTGAGGGAGACTAGCCATCGAAATCACAAAAGTCATGTACACTCTACAGATTCTTGATCGAATAGTAGGTTCGACCTCATATGTATGAACCCCGCCGAGACTTGACCGCATGCGGTGTCTACATACAGAATCACATAGATGAGTACCAAGACCATCGCCGTCGACACGCGGGTCTACGATCGGCTGGCGGCGGAGAAACGGGACGGCGAGTCCTTCTCCAAGACCATCGATCGCCTCCTGGCCGAGGCGGCGGGAGCCCACACCGGTCGCGACGTTCTGAACCGGCTCGCGGAGCTGCCCGCACTCTCCGCGGTGGACGCCGAGTCGTTCCTCTCCGTCGTCGCCGAGGACCGGGAGAGCGAGGAGTGGGAGCCCGTTGATCTGCGTTGACACGACCTTCCTGGTCGATCTCTGGAGGGCCAAGGACGCCGTCCGGTCGCCGGCGCGGGGGCTCCTCGAGGAGCGAGCGGGAGAGGACTTCGTCGTGCCCGCCCATGCCGCGGGCGAGCTCCTCGAGGGCGGTGCCGCGATCTCGGCCGAGCGCCTCCGCGAGTCCCTGCGGTTCCTCCGCCTGTTCCGGATCGGCGAGGTCGGCCTGGAGACCGCGCTCCGCTACGCGCGGATCGTCGCCGCGCTCCGCCATCGCAAGGCCCTCGCCGGCCGCTCGAAGCCGGACCTCTGGATCGCCGCGTGGGCCCTCCAGCACGACGCACCCCTCGCCACCCGCAACGCGAAGCACTTCGCGGACGTGGCCGGGCTGTCGCTGATCGAGTACACGGGACGAACGGGTTGAGCACCTGAGGATGCCGAATCGGAGCTCGCCGAGGATCACAGGATCGACGGCGAGCTCCCGCTCCTGGGAGCGGATCCACCGGACCACTCCTGAATCGGGGGCACGTCGAGTCGCCTCCGACAGCCGCCGGTGCGTCCCGGACCGGACGACTAGAATCCGGCGGGAGCGGAGGAGGCGCGTGTCATGGACGAGTCGTTTCGGGTGATCGCCCGGTTTCGGGCGAAGGCGGGGAAGGAGGCGGAGCTGCGGGCTCTGCTGATGGGGTTGATCGAGCCGACGCGGCGGGAGGCGGGGTGTTACCGCTACGAGCTGCTGGTCAACCAGGAGGAGCCGGGGGAGCTGGTCTTCGTCGAGGAGTGGTCCGACGAGGACGCGCTCGAGGCGCACTTCGCCACGGCGCACATCCGGGCGGCCCGGGAGAAGCTGCCCGAGCTCGTCGCCGAGGAGATGGACCTGCGCTCCTACGACCTCGTGCGCTGAGCGCCGGCCCGGTTCAGCGGCGCAGCCAGCCGACGAGGCGCCCGAGCACGCCGGCTCGAGCCGGCGTGGTGCCGCCGCCGGAGCCCGCCTCGGGCTCCGGACGCTCGATGAGCCGTTCGGGGGCGTCGGGAGGGAGGCCCTCGAGCGCCCTCTCGAGGGCGACCGCCGCCTCGCCCGCGGTCGGGAAGCGTCGCTCCGGGTCCTTGACCAGGGTGCGGCGGAGCACGCCGTCGACCGCGACGAAGGGACCGCCGTCCGTGAAGCCCTCGTAGCGATCGGCCAGTGCCGGTACGTCGTGATCGAGCACCCGCTGGGCGACGCGCGCCGGATCGCCGCCGGCGAAGGGGGCCTGGGCGGTCAACATCTCCCAGAGGACGACGCCCAGCGACCACAGATCGGCGCGGTGGTCGCACTCGAGACCGGCCAGGTGCTCCGGGGCCGCGTAGGCGGTCGTGCCGTAGACGGTGCCGGCGCAACCGACGTCGTCGGCGCTCAGCAGGTGGGCGACGCCGAAGTCCAGGACCTTGACCCGGTCGCCGGCGAGCATGATGTTGGCCGGCTTGATGTCGCGGTGGACGATCGAGCGGTCGTGGGCGGCCTCGAGGGCACGCGCGGTCTGGGCCGCGACGTCGAGTGCCCTTCGCACGGGCAGGGCGCCGCGGATCAGGGCCTGGGCGACCGTGCGTCCGCGCACCAGCTCGGTGGCGAAGAAGAAGCGGCCGCCCTCGGTCTCGCCGCTGTCGACCAGCCGGCAGACGTTGGGGTGGCGCAGGGTCGAGAGGAGGATCGCCTCGCGCAGGAACAGTCCCCGGACGGTGCGATCGTCGTGCAGTGCCGCCGGCAGGAGCTTGACGGCCACGTCGGCACCGTCCTCCAGGCGGCGGGCTCTCCACACCTGTCCCATGCCTCCCTCGCCCAGCCGCTCGAGCAGGGAGTAGCCCGGGATGCGTTCAGCGACCACGGTCTCCTCCGACCCCGGAGCATAGCCCGGACGGGCCCATCGACGGGGTGCGGAGGATTCCGCAGTCGGGCGTTGCGCCGATCGTGCTATCATCCGATGGCTCAAGGCTTTGTCGCTTCAGGAGGTCACCATGAGTCGGATCGCTCGGATCACTCTTTTCGGCGCCCTGTCGGTGCTTCTCGCCGGCGCCGCGACGGCAGCCACGTACACCGTGACGCTCGACAACGGCAACACGATGCTGACGCGGTACAAGCCCAAGCTCTCCCCCGACGGCCAGACGGCCTACATGCTGACCGACATGGGCAACTGGGTGAGCTACCCGAAGGCCTCGGTCGTCGACGTGGTCTCGGACTTCGAGAGCCGAGGCTTCGGCAAGGTGATCGATACGACCACGATCTCGCTCGGCATCGCGCCGAACAGCCGCGACGTGGGGGAGGGCTCGACCCAGGAGCTCGACGCCAACATGGAGCTGCTGCGCTACATGCAGGAGCGCGACGCCGCGCGCGACAACTACAGCGTGCAGCAGTTCGTGCAACCGGAGCAGGCTTCGGGCATCCCGATGGGCCTGATTCCGCACGATTCGCCGCTCGGCGTCAACGACAACTAGAATCGAAGACGTTGCCGGCCCGAGCGTCGGGCCGGCGTTGACAGTCCAACCAGCGCCTAGGCCAAGGGAAGCCGGTGAGAATCCGGCGTGGCCCCCGCCACTGTGACCGGTGACGAACCCGGAGTGCCACTGTGCGGAGAGGATCGGACCGAGTGTCCGGTCGTCCGCATGGGAAGGTCCGGCAGTAGGACGACCCGGAAGCCAGGAGACCTGCCAGGCGCCGACGCCCCCGTCGTATGACGGACTTCCTCGGGGAGGGGAAGCGGGCTTCGGCGCTCCTTCGAGTCCGAATGCCGCCCCGACCCCGAGTCGGGGCGTCGTGCTTCCGGAGGAAGACGCCGTGCTCGAAGCATTGGCGCTGCTCGGGATCGTCGGGGGGTCGATCTCGAATCCAAGCAGCAGCACCACCACCGCCCCGCACATCGAGGAGACCGTCGTCGTGACGGGATCCCTGGTCGAGGAGCCCGGGGACGACCTCCCCGTCTCCACGACCGTCATCGAGCGCACCGAGATCGCCGAGCGCCAGGCGACGCAGGTCGCCGATCTCCTGCGCACGGTGCCCGGCCTCGAGGTCGTTCGTTCGGGCTCGCCGGGCAAGACGACCTCGGTCTTCGGTCGCGGCGCCAACTCGAACCAGACGCTCGTCCTCTGGAACGGGCTCGAGCTCAATGACCCGTACTTCGGCGGCTACGACTGGGCCTTCCTGCCCACCGACGGCGTCGACCGGATCGAGGTCGTGCGCGGGCCGGCGAGCACCCTCTACGGCTCGGACGCGATCGGCGGGGTCGTCCAGGTGGTCTCCGCCGAGACCGACGGTCTCGCACTCTCGCTCGAGGGTGGCTCGAACGACTACGAACGTGCCGGCTTGGCGGCCGGCCGGGCCTTCGGCTCCGCTCGCCTCGACGTGGCCGGCTCGTTGCGTCGCGGCGAAGGCGAGATCGCCAATGACTCCTACGACGGGGACGAGCTCGCCGCCCACCTCGACTGGGCGCCCTCGGAGGCTCTGTCGGTCGGGATCCTCGCCCGCGCGGCCGACTCCGACGTCGGCATCCCCTACGACTTCTTCGGTCAGCCGAGCCCGCACCGCCTGCAGGAGCGGGAGGCTCGCCAGCTGGCAGTGCCCGTCTCCTGGCGGGGAGAGGGCGGCTGGCGGCTCGACGGCAGGGTCTCTCGCGCGACCCTCGATCTGGGGCTCTCGGATCCCGACGACCCCTTCGCCGCCAGCCGTTCCGAATCGGAGGCACTGCGTGGACGCGTCGTTGCCGCCCGGCACTTCGGACAGGAGGCGGCCTCGTGGATCGGCTTCGGTGGCGACTGGGAGCGCCAGCAGGCTTCCAGCGCCTCGGCCTTCGGCCCGGGTCTCGAGAATGAGACACAACGAACCTGGGCGGGCTTCGGCGAGCTGCACGTCGATCGCGGGCCGTGGACGCTCGACCTGGGCGCGCGCCGCGACGACAACGACGCCTTCGGCGAGCACCTGACCGGCCGGGCCGGCCTCGTGCGCCGCCTCGGCGCGGGGCTGCGCGTCCACGCCGCGTGGGCTCAGGGCTTCCGGGCACCGTCGCTCGGCGACCTCTACTTCCCCGGCTTCGGCAATCCGGACCTCGAGCCGGAGACGAGCGAGAGCGTGGAGACCGGAGTGCGCTGGGACGGGGAGAGCAGGGACGGGGCGGCGTGGGGTCTGGGTGTGATCGCGTTCCACTCGGACATCGACGACCTCATCGTCTTCGACCCGCTGACCAACGTGCCGCAGAACATCGGCCGCGCTCGCAGCCGCGGCGTCGAGCTCTCCGGATCGCTCTCCGGTGGCTCTCTCTGGAGCCGCCTCGCCGTCACCTGGCTCGACGCCGAAGACCTCGACACGGGCGAGCCTCTGGTGCGCCGGCCGGAGTGGAGTGGCAGCCTGGTGGCCGGCTGGCACCGGAAGCGTTGGAGCGTCACCGGTACCTTCCGCGGCGTCGGCGACCGCACGGACCTGGGTTCGGTGCCGCTCGATGCCTACAGCGTCGTCGATCTGGCGGCACGCATCAGCGTCTCGCCGCGCTTCGCGCCCTACGCGCGCGTCGAGAACCTCTTCGACGAGCAGTACGAGGAGGCGGCCGGCTTCCCGGCGCCCGGCGTGGGCGTGATCGGCGGTCTGGCGATCGGGCTGGGAGGGGCGCCTTGAGCGCGCGTCGCGGCCTCGCCTCGGCACTTCTGTTCGCCGCAGCTCTCGCCGCCGGCTGCGGCGCCGAGCCGCACGCCCCCCCGTCGCCGCAGCGCATCCTGGCGCTGGCGCCGACCGCGGCCGAGATCTGTTACGAGCTCGGCTTGGGCGATCGGGTGGTCGGCGTCGGCGACTACGTGCGCTGGCCCCCCGCGTGGGATGGAAAACCGCGCCTGGGAGGCCTCTTCAACCCGCAGCTCGAGCGCATCGCGGCGCTGCGACCCGACCTGGCGATCCTGCTGCCGAGCGAGGCGCCCCTGGCGGAGAAGCTGGCTGCCTTGGAGGTTCCGACCCTCACCATCCCGAGCGAGACACTGGGTGACGTGGAGGAGGCGATCCGGCTGATCGCGAAGGGGACGGGCGTACCCGAAGCGGGCCTCGCACTGGTCAACCGCTGGCGCGGAGGCCTGCTGCCCCACCCCCTGCCGCGGCCTCTGCGCGTCGCCCTCGTCGTCGGCCGCGAGCCCGGCCGTCTGGGCGAGATCGTGGTCGCCGGTCGGGAGACGTTCTTCGCGCAGCTGGCGCGCCGACTCGGGACGGTCAACGTCTTCGAGGATGCCCCGACCCGCTACCCGCAGGTGAGCGCCGAGGACATCGTCCTGCGGCGCCCGGACGCCATCGTCGAGCTGCAGCCGCTGGAAGTGCCCGAGACGCGCGTCGCGGCGCTGCAGCGGGACTGGCTCGCGCTCGCGCCGGTCCCGGCCGTCGCCCACGGCTGCCTGCCGGTGGTGGACGGGGAGCACGTGCTCATCCCCGGTCCCCGCCTGCCGCTGCTCTACGATCAGCTGCGCGTGGCGCTCGAGTCGTGCGTCGCCGTCCCGGACGACACTCCGGATCCGCCTTCGGAATGAGCGCCGGGCTGGCTGTCCGGAGCCTGGGCTGGACGGTCGGCTCGAGGCGGATCCTGGGCCCGGTCGACCTCGACGTCGCCGAGGGTGGCTGCCTCGCCGTGGTGGGGCCGAACGGTGCCGGCAAGACGACCCTGCTGCGCTCCGTGGCAGGGGTCCTGGAGCCCTCCGGCGGCAGCGTCGCCTGGCGGGGGGAGGATCTGCTGACGCTCCCGCCGCGCGCCCGGGCTCGCCGCCTCGCCTACGTGCCGCAGGTGCGCCCGGCGCGGGTGCCGCTGAGTGTCGAGCAGCTCGTCCTCCTCGGTCGCTACCCCCACCTCTCGCGCTGGAGGCTCGGGCTTCGCCGCGAGGATTTCGAGGCCGCCCGGCGAGCCGCCGACTGGGTGGGCGTGGGTCACCTGCTCGCCTCGCCGCTCGACGAGCTCTCGGGCGGTGAGCGCCAGGCGGCGTACCTCGCCGCGGCGCTGGCCCAGGAGACGGAGCTGCTGGTGCTCGACGAGCCGACGGCTCACCTCGACGCCCGGCACCAGCGCGCGCTCGCCCAGCTGGTCCTGCGACTGCGCGGCGAGTCGACCCGCACGGTGTTGCTCGCCTCGCACGATCTCAACCTGGCGTCCATGGCCGCCGACGTCGTCGTCGCGCTCAAGGCGGGTCGGATCTTCGCGCACGGGACGCCCGCCGAGGTCCTGGTGCCGGAGGTGCTGCGGGACGTCTTCGAGGCCCCGTTCACGGTCGTGCGTGGAGGCGAGCGGCCGGTGACGCTCCTGGAGCTCGGCGGATGAGCGCGGGCCGCCTCTCCATTGCGTCCCGCGTTGCGCCGGTCGCTGACGGGCGGTGCCGCCGATCGATCCCGTCGGCCGGAATCCAGGCGAGGTGCCGACGGTGACGCCGAGTCGCCGGGGGGTGGCGCTCGCGCTTCTGGCGAGCGCGTTCGTCGGGGTGCTCCTGATCGTCCCACTGCTCGGCGAGACGCCCTGGAGCTGGCGCGAGATCGTTGGCGGGGACGCCACCGTCCGGCTCGTGCTGCTGCGGATCCGCCTGCCGCGCGTGCTCCTGGGGCTGGGTGCGGGCGGGGCGCTGGCGGTGGCGGGGGTGGCGCTCCAGACGCTCTTCCGCAATCCGCTGGCCGAGCCCTACACGCTCGGCGTGGCCTCCGGAGCCTCGCTGGGAGCGGTGGTGGCGCTCCAGCTGGGCGTCTCGGCCACCGGGCTCGGGTTGCCGGCGGTCGGCCTGGCCGCCTTCCTCGGCGCCCTGGCGGTGACCGCCGTCCTCCTCGGTCTGGCGGGAAGCCGCTTCGGCGAGGAGAGCTCGGGGATGCTGCTCGCCGGCGTCGCCATCTCGCTCTCCTGCTCGGCAGCCATCCTCTTCATCCAGTACCTGGCCGACTGGACGAAAACGTTCCGCATGGTCCGGTGGATGATGGGCGGCTTGGCGGTGGTGGGCTACGACGAGGTGCTGTGGATTCTCGGTCCGCTGATCGGGGGAGCGGCCGTCCTGGCTCTCCGGCGCTGGGAGCTCGACCTGCTGCTGGCGGGAGAGGAGGTGGCGGCCAGCCGGGGCGTGGACCTGCGCCGGTTGCGCCTCGACGTCCTCGCCGCCGTGTCGGTGATGGTCGGGGCGGTGGTCGCCGTGGCCGGACCGATCGGCTTCGTGGGCCTCATCGTGCCGCACCTGCTCCGTCGCTGGGTGGGGCACAGCCACCTGCGCCTCCTCCCGGCGGCCTTCCTCGGCGGCGGCGTCTTCCTGGCGCTCTGCGACCTCGCGGCCCGACGCGTCATGGCCCCGGCCGAGCTGCCGGTCGGCGTCGTCACCGCACTGCTCGGCGGGCCCTTCTTCCTCTGGGTGTTGCTGTGGCGCCGCCGGGCCGGCTGATCAACCGAACGGCCAGAACCAGGGGATGAGAAACGACGCCAGCACCCAGAAGAGCAGGTTCAACGGCGTCCCGAACTTCAGGTAGTCCACGAACCGGTAGCTCCCCGGTCCGTAGACCATCATGTTCGTCTGGTAGCCGGTGGGTGTCATGAAGGAGGCCGACGCGGCGAAACAGACGGCGAACACGAAGGGGCGCGCCTCCACCCCGAGGTCGCCCGCCATGGCGATCGCGACCGGCGTCAGCACGATCGCGGCCGCGTTGTTGGTGATCGTCTCGGTGATCAGGGACGTGGCCAGGTAGAGGACGGAGAGGGCAATCCACGGAGCGAGCGCGGCCGAGACCCAACCGCCCGGGGCGAGGACGACTTCCGCCAGGGCATCGGCGAGGCCGGTGCGGAACATGGCGCCACCGACCGGGATGAAGGCTGCGATGAAGAGCACGACCGACCAGTCGACCGACCTGTAGGCCTCTCTCGGCGTGAGCACCCCCAGGGCGAGGAGCAACACGCACGCGACCAGCACTCCGGCCAGGATGTCGAGCACGCCGAAGGCGGCGAGCGTCATGACCGCCGGGACCAGGGCGAGCGGCAGCCACCAGAATCGCTGCCGACGCAGGCGCAAGTCGAGCTCCGAGGTCACCACGACATCCTCGTTCCGCCGCAGCTCCTCCAAACGCTCGCGGGAGGTGACCACGAGGAGGGTGTCGGAGAAGCGCAGCGGGGTATCGGCGAGTCGATCGTGGAGGGTCTCCTCGTGCCGCCGGACCGCGAGCACGAATGCGCGATAGCGCGAACGGAAGTCCAGCTCTCGAAGGGTGCGTCCGATGAGGGCGCTCGCCGGAGGGATCAGGGCCTCGACCACGACTTGCTCACCGCCCGCCAACTCGGCGTCCGTGAGCTTCACGTCGGTGAGCAGGGCGGCCCCGAGCTCGTTGCGAAGCCGCAGGAGGTTCGGCATCGCTCCGCGCACGACGAGAACGTCGCCGACGACCAGGCGCAGGGCGCGGAGACGCTCATCCAGACGCTCGCGGCCGCGCAGCACGGCCAGGACCGTGACGTCGTAGCGCTTGCTCAGGTCCAGCGCGCGTACCGTCGTGCCCACGAGCTTGGAGCCCGCCACGATCCGCAGCTCGGTCAGGTATTCGGCCATCTCGTACTTTCCTGTCAGCGACTCCGTACCGGCGCGCTCGGGCAGAAGGCGGGGCCCCAGGAGCAGCACGTAGGCCAGGCCGGCCAGCAGGAAGACGATTCCCACGGGAGTGAGCTCGAACATGCCGAAGCTCTCGAGGCCCGCCTGGCGGCCGAGCGAGCTCACCAGGAGGTTGGTCGAGGTGCCGATGAGTGTCAGCGTGCCGCCGAAGATGGTGGCGAAGGAGAGGGGGATCAGCACCCGGCTCGGCGAAAGCCGAAAGCGTCGGCACAGGTCCATGGCCAGGGGGATCGTCATCGCGACGACGGCCGTGTTGTTGAGGAAACCCGACATCAGGGCCACCAGCACGAGGAAGGCTGCGACCCCGAGCCAGGGTCGGCGCCCGAACCGCCCGCTGAGGCGGTCGGCGACGATCTCGAGGAAGCCGGTCTTCGTGAGGGCGTGGGAGAGGACGAAGAGACCGCCGATGGTGACGACGCCCGGGTTCGAGAGGCCCGCCACCGCCTCCTCGAGCGGCACCAGGCCGGTGAGCAGGAGGGCCGCGAGCAGGCACATCCCGGTCACCTCGACCGGGAGCACTTCGAAGCCGAACGAGGCCAGGGCGGCGAGGAGGAGGACGAGCAACAGGATCGCGTCGAGTCCCAAGATCCCTCCGGGAGGCCGATTCTGGACGAATCCGCGCGTCACCGATAGCACCGGCCTCCGTCTAGAATGCCACCGATGCTCCTCTATCGGCTGGGCCCCGAAGGCTTCCACGCCGCCACCGACGACGAAGGCGCTGCGCCACCTCTACTCGGATCCGTTCGACACGCTGCCGGGCGGCTGGGAGATGGGCGCACAGGTGCGCACGGGAGAGGGTGCCCCGCCGCTGCTGCCGCCGGTGCGGCCGGGAAAGATCGTCGGCGTCGGCCGCAACTACAGCGCCCACGCCGCGGAGCTCGGCAACGAGACTCCCGCCGAGCCCTTGATCTTCCTCAAGGCTCCCACGGCGATCGTCGGCCCGAAGGCGCCGATCGTGATGCCGCCGGAGAGCGAGCGGGTCGACTTCGAAGGCGAGATCGCGGTCATCGTGCGCCAGCGTCTGCAGCGCGCCTCGGCGGAGACCGCCCGCGCCGGCATCCTCGGCGTGACCTGCGCCAACGACGTCACGGCGCGCGACCTGCAGAAGCGCGACGCGACCTTCGCGCGAGCCAAGTCCTTCGACACCTTCTGCCCGCTGGGCCCCGCCGTGCTGGTGCGGCCGGAGCTGGAGGATCTCGAGCTGGTGACCCGGGTCAACGGCGAGGAGCGTCAGCGCGCCCGCGCCTCGACGATGACGTGGGGGATCGTCGAGCTGCTGGTCTGGATCTCGCGCATGATGACGCTGGAGCCCGGCGACGTGGTGCTGACCGGCACGCCCGAGGGTGTCGGGCCGCTGGCCGACGGGGATCGGGTCGAGGTGGAGGTCGGCGGAGTCGGCGTGCTGGAGAACCGGGTCGAGGCCTGGCGGCGGTCGTGATGCCGCGCATCGTCGTCTCCGTCGTGCTGGGAGCCGCCGGAGCGCTCTACGGGTACTACGGACGCGACTACCCCGGGTCGCTCGCCCTCATCCTGGGCATGGCCGTCGGCGCGTTGACGTGGGCCGGGTGGCGCACGTGGGAGCGGATCCGCGACCTGCACCGACCCCGGTGAGAGCGTCGGCGTCCGGCCGGCACGGGGGCCGGCCGCTTCAATCCACCGAGAGAGCAACGCCGACTGAAGCGGCCGGCGCCCCTGCCGGCCGAACAGCGACCCGCTTCACCCCCGTCGCCAGGGATAGACCACCACGGCCAGGACCAGGAACACCGTCGACCCCCAGAAGGGCGCCCAGCCGGTGAGCAGCAACGACAGCCACACCCCGAGGCAGGCGAAGGCGAGCACGATGCGGCGGTCTCTCGGCGACAACGACCGGCAGGCTAGCACGCGCTCGCGGGAGATCGAGGCGGTCACTCTCGACGCCACCGGCACCCTGTTCCACTGCCCGCGCCTGGCCGCGATCTACGCCGAGACCCTGGGCCGCCACGGGCTCGCGGTCGACCCGGACCGCGTCGGGGAGCTGATCCCCGTCGTCTGGCGGGAGCTCGACTGCCGGGTCGGGTACGGGGAAGACCGCTTCGCCTCCCACTCCGGGGGGTCGCGCGGGTTCTGGAAGGGCTTCCTGCAGCGACTCTGCGCCCTGGCCGGCCTGTCCGCGCCGAGCCGGTTCCTCGCCGCCGAGCTCTACGACCGCTTCGCCCGCGGGGAGTCCTGGGAGCTCTATCCGGAGGTCGAGCCGGTCCTCGCACGTCTCGCCGGCCGCGGTCTGCGGCTCGCCGTCGTCTCGAACTGGGACGAGCGTCTCCCCGGCGTGCTGGCCGAGCTGGGTGTCGCCGGGCGCTTCGCGAGCGTCGTCTACTCCCAGAGGGTGGGCGTGGAGAAGCCCCATCCCGCCCTTTTCCGGCGAGCTCTCGACGAGCTGGGTGTGCCGCCGGAGCGGGCCCTCCACGTGGGTGATCGGTCGCGGCTCGACGTCGAGGGCGCGACGGCGCTGGGCATGCGGGCGCTGCTGCTCGATCGGCACCGGACGGGCGACGGCACGGGGGTGATCGCGAGCCTGAGCGAGCTGCAGCGCGTGCTAGCGTAGCCGTCCGTGAGACGGCCGGCCCTGATCCTGCTGCTGGCCGTGGCGCTCGGTTGCGGCGCCGCGCCGGAGAAGAAGACGCTCGAGCTCGAGACCGAAGAGGTGTCGGAGCCGATCGACGCCGGCATGTCGTTGGAGGACGACGTGCAGGCGAAGGCGACGAGCGAATCCCTCGCGGGAGTCCTCCCCAGCGACTACCCGTCGGACTTTCCGGTCTACCGGCCGTCGAGCGTCGTCGATTTCGGTCCCGGCTTCGTCGAGCTCCACACGCCCGACGCCCCGGCCGCCGTCCGTCGCTGGCTGGCGGCGAGCGCCGCGCGAGCGGGCTGGAGCGGGAGCGGCCCGTACACCAAGGCGGGCCGCACGGTGACGGTCGACGTGACCGGGTCGGCCGGCGGCACCACGTTGCGCTTGAGCTACTGAGGTCGCCCTGTGCCGCCGACGGATCCCGCCGATTCCTCGAAGTCCTGGACGCGCGTGGCGGGGCTGGGCTTCGAGCTGGCGGCCGCCGTCGGAGGCTTCGCCCTCTTCGGCTGGTGGATCGGTGACTGGCTCGGCAACGCCAAGATCGGCCTCCTGGTGGGGGCGGTTCTCGGAATCGTCGGCGGTCTGTATAATCTCGTCCGCACCAGCCTCATCGCCTTGGGCGAGGAGTCTGGTCGCGAACACGACAAGGAGAGTTAGAGGTGGGCCGGGGAGTCGGATGGCGCCAGGCCGTCGGGCTCCATGCGCGGTTCACCGTCGTTCTGGTCGGGGTGGCCGCCCTGCTCGCGCTGATCGGCCGCCTGCCGACTTCGAGACTAGGAGGGAGTGAAGGCGTCAACGCGATGTGGATGGCCCTGGCGCTCGACGTCGTAGCCTCGTCGATCGCCGGACTGCCGGTCACCGTCGCACGAGTCCATCCGCGCAAAGAGCAGCTGATCGCCGTGTCGCTGGGGTCGATGGCCCTGCGCATGGTCCTGGTGGTCCTGCTCGCCCTGGCCGTCGTCCTGGCCGGGGAAGTCCACGAGAAGCCCTTCTTGCTCTGGGTGGCCATCGGCTACCTCGTCCTCCTCCCCGTCGACACCCTCTACGCCCTCCAACACTCCAAGAGCTTCTGAGACCTCCCGACATGTCGAGCGGTGAATCCAATCCTCTCTCCCACGTCGTCCAGCACCCGATCACCGAGGTGCCGGCGGAGGTGACGCCGCTGACCCCGGAGGGCAAGATCACGCTCTTCTCCGACCACATCAGCATGATCGTGCTGGCCGGGTTCCTGCTCATCCTCGTGCTGCCGCGCACCGTCCGGCGCAAGAAGAAGGGCGGCGACGAGATCGAGGCGATGGTGCCGCGCGGCTTCAACAACGCCATCGAGGCCATCTGCGTCTACTTCCGCGAGGAGGTGGCGCGACCGAGCCTGGGGCACCACACCGACCGGTTCATCAAGTACATCTGGTCCGTCTTCTTTTTCGTGCTGACGATGAACCTGCTCGGCCTGTTGCCGATCGCGCCGGTCTCCGGTCTCCTCGGCGTCCACCTCGGCGGTACCGCCACGGCCAACATCTGGGTCACCGGGACGCTGGCGGTGACGACGCTGGTGATGATGGTGATCAACGGCCTGCGCTTCGGCGGCGTCGACTACCTGAAGCACTTCATGCCCGGCCCGATCTTCCTGGCACCGCTGATGCTCGTGGTCGAGATCATCGGCGTCTTCGCCAAGGGCTTCGCCCTGGCCGTCCGTCTCTTCGCCAACATGATCGCCGGCCACACGCTGATGGCGGTGCTGCTCGGCTTCATCCTGAGCGCCTTCACGGCCAGCATCGTCAACGGCTTCGCCATCGCGGTTCCGGTCGTCGCCGGAAGCGTCGCGATCTCGATGCTGGAGATCTTCGTGGCCTTCTTGCAGGCCTTCATCTTCACCTTCCTGACGACCCTCTTCATCGGGCAGTCGATCCTGCTGCACCACGACGACCACCACGAGGAGGCGCACGTCTAGGAAGACGTGTCCGTGAACAAGTCGCCATGCCCGGACAGGTGCGGGGCACTCGGGCCGTGAGGCGTGACTGCGATGGCGATTCGACACCGGGGGCGGCCCCGCCCGGTCCCCAACGAAGCGAGAGGTTCGAAACCATGAGTGACAAGTCCCAGTCGAAGAAGCGCAGCAAGCTGGCGCTGGCGATGATCGCCCTCGGCGTCGTGCTGCTGTTCGCCCCGGCGGCGTTCGCCCAGGAGGACGGCGGCTCGCTGCTCTCCACCGCGGGCGCCAGCGCCCTGGGCGGCGCCATCGGCGCCGGCCTGGTGGTGATGGGCGGCGCGGCCGGCATCGGTCGCATCGGCGGCAGCGCGGTCGAGTCGATGGCCCGGCAGCCCGAGGCGGCCGGCCAGATCTCCACCGCCATGCTGATCACTGCGGCCCTCATCGAGGGCGCCACGCTGTTCGCGGTCGTGGTCTGCCTGCTGGCCCTGCCCTGACCATGGTACGCAGGGCGCTCTACAGCTTCGCCGCGGCCGCCCTCGTGACGGCCGCGAGCGTGGGCGCGTCGGTCGAAGAGCACGGTGCGGCGGCTGAGCCCAGCCTCTTCGCCGGCGACGTCGGCAACGCGCTCTGGACGCTGATCATCTTCCTGTTGGTGGTCGCCGTCCTGGGCAAGTTCGCCTGGGGTCCGCTGTTGGGCGCCCTGCAGCAGCGCGAGTCGTTCATTCGCGAGGCGCTGGCCGACGCCAAGCGGGACCGCGAGGAGGCCGAGGCGCGGCTGGCGGAGTACTCGCACAAGCTCGACGAGGCCCGAGCGGAGGCCAGCAAGATCGTCGACGAGGGCCGTCGCGACGGCGAGGCGGTCAAGGGGCGGATCGAACGCGAAGCGCGTGAAGAGGCCGACCGCATGATCGAGCGCGCCAAGCGCGAGATCGATCTGGCCAAGACCTCGGCGATCAAGGAGCTCTACGGCAAGACGGCCGAGATGGCGACCGAGATCGCCACCAAGGTCGTGCGCCGTGAGATCTCCGCCGCCGACCATCAGAAGCTCATCGCGGAAGCGCTGGAGAGCTTCGAGGACCGGGAGCTGCACTAGGTGGCACGGAGAGTCGACAACCGGGAGCTGGCGGTGGCGCGCGTCTATGCGCAGTCGCTGCTGGCGCTCGCCGAGGAGGCCGGGAACGCGGACGAGATCCAGGCCGAGCTCGCGGCGCTCGCCGGTGAGGTGGCGTCGAGCGACGAGCTCGCCGCCTTCCTCGCCAGCCCCCTGGTGGGAGTGTCGGAACGGGCCGAGGCGCTCGAGACGATCTTCCGCGGCCGCCTCTCCGACCTGTTGCTCGACACCCTGCAGGTGATGAACGAGAAGGGACGGCTGGGGCTCGTGCGAGCCTTGGCCGTCGCCCTCCAGGAGGAGCTCGACCGGCTGCGCGGGCGCGTGGACGTCGAGGTGACGACCGCGGTCGCCCTCTCCGCGGAGCTGCGCGAGCGGCTCCACACCGTCGTGGCCGAGCGGACGGGCAAGCAGCCCCGGCTCACCGAGTCGGTCGACCCGGAGATCCTCGGGGGCATGGTGCTCCGCATCGCGGACCGCAAGATCGACGCCAGCGTGGCGAGCGAGCTGCGCCGTCTGGACCAGAGACTGAAGGACCGCATGTCCGCCGCGGTCCGTAGCGGCATGGAGTGACGAGATCATGAAGTTCAAGGTCGATGAGATCTCTTCCGTCATCCAGGAGGAGATTCGCAACTACCGCTCCGACGTGGACCTGGCCGAGACCGGCCGGGTGCTGGAGGTCGGCGACGGCATCGCGCGGGTCTACGGGCTCTCCAACGCCCTGGCCGGCGAGCAGCTCGAGTTCTCGAACGGCCAGTTCGGCCAGGTGTTCAACCTCGAGGAGAGCTCGGTCGGAGTCGTCATCTTCGGCGACTACCTGTCGATCAAGGAGGGCGACGAGGTCCGGCGCACGGGGCAGCTGCTCTCGATCCCGTGCGGCGAGGAGCTCATCGGCCGTGTGGTCGACCCCCTCGGTCGCGCGCTCGACGGCAAGGGCGAGATCCACGCCTCCCGCCGTCGGCCGCTCGAGTTCAAGGCCCCCGGCATCGCGGCGCGGCAGCCGGTGACCGAGCCGCTGCAGACCGGCGTCAAGGCGATCGACGCGATGATCCCGATCGGCCGCGGCCAGCGCGAGCTGATCATCGGCGACCGCAAGACCGGCAAGACGGCGGTGGCGCTGGACGCCATCGTCAACCAGAAGGGCGGCGACGTCGTCTGCGTCTACGTGGCGGTCGGTCAGAAGGAGTCCACGGTCGTCGGCGTCGTCGACAAGCTGCAGGAGCACGGGGCGATGGACTACACGATCGTCGTCTCCGCGTCCGCCTCGGACCCGGCGCCGTTGCAGTTCATCGCTCCCTACGCCGGCGCGGCGATGGCCGAGTACTTCATGTACGCGGAAGGCCGCCCGACGCTGGTGATCTACGACGACCTCTCGAAGCAGGCTCACGCCTACCGCCAGCTCTCGCTGCTGCTGCGGCGCCCGCCGGGCCGCGAGGCGTACCCGGGAGACGTCTTCTACCTCCACTCGCGGCTGCTCGAGCGGGCGGTGAAGCTGCGTGACGAGTACGCCCTCGTACCGGCCGACACGCCGGCCGACGCCACGGATCGCTCGCTCGCCCGGGTCCATCCTCAGGGGCTCGAGGCGCCCGAGGAGCAGCGCCCCGACGATCCGGCGGGCATCTACCACCGGCCCGAGGGACGTGAGCGTGCCGAGGCCTGGCTCGAGTCGATGGGCGGCAAGGAGAAGCTCAAGGTCCACAAGTTCCGCGATTCCGGCGGCTCGATGACGGCCCTGCCGATCATCGAGACCCTGGAGGGCGAGGTCTCGGCCTACATCCCGACCAACGTGATCTCGATCACCGACGGGCAGATCTATCTCGAGCCGGACCTCTTCTTCGCCGGCGTGCGTCCGGCGATCAACGTCGGCATCTCGGTCTCGCGCGTCGGCGGCAACGCCCAGATCAAGGCGATGAAGAAGTTCGCCGGATCGCTGCGTCTCGATCTCGCCAACTACCGATCGCTCGAGGCCTTCGCTCAGCTCGGTACCGAGGTCGATGCCGCCACGCAGCGCCAGCTCGACCGCGGAGAGCGGATGGTGGAGCTACTGAAGCAGCCCCAGTACCGGCCGTTCCCGGTCGAAGAGCAGGTGGTCTCGATCTTCGCCGGCACCCAGGGCTTCCTCGACGATCTCGAGGTCTCCGACGTGCCGGGCTTCGAGGCGGCTCTGCTGACCCACGTCCGCGACGAGTTCCCGGAGGTGCTCGAGGAGATCCGCACCACCGGCAAGGTCTCCGACGAGCTCAACGCGCAGCTCAAGGAGATCATCGCCAACTTCAAGTCGTCGTCGGATTTCATCGCCGAGGACGAGGCGGCGGAGTAGAGCCCACAGGTCCCGATGGCCAACCGACGCGTTCTCGTCAAGCGCCGCAAGGCGGCGACCAACATCCGCAAGATCACGCGGACGATGCAGTTGATCGCCACCGCGCGCTTCCAGGCGGCCCACAACCGGGTGCTGGCCGGGAAGCCGTACACCCGCAAGCTGGCCGAGCTGGTCGGGAACCTCTCGCGCGCCGCGCGGGGCCTGGACCACCCGCTGATGGCGCAGCCGGAAGGCGTCGAGCGCTCGGCTCTCCTGGTGTTGACCAGCGATCGGGGGCTGTGCGGCGGCTACAACGCCAACGTGCTCGCCCGCGTCGTGGATCACATCGAGGCGGCATCGGGCGAGGTGGACGTTCACATGGTGGGCAAGAAGGGCGTCAACTTCTTCCGCTTCCGCGATCGCGAGGTGGCCGAGCAGATCGGCGGCATCAGTGACGCTCCGCGCTTCGAGGAGGTCGAGCCCGTGGCCAACCGGCTCATGCAGGCCTTCGTCGATGGAGAGATCGCCAGCCTCGACGTGGCCCACATGCGCTTCCATTCGGCCGGCCGGCAGGAACCGGTGATCGAGCGCATCTTGCCGCTGACTCCACCCGTCGCAGACGACGAGGGTGAGAGCCGGCGCGAGGTCCTCTACGAGTTCTCCCCCAGCCCGGAAGAGATCCTCGACGAGCTGTTGCCGGCGACCGTACGGGTCCGCCTCTATCAGGCGTTCCTCGACGCCGCCGCCTCCGAGCAGGTGGCCCGCATGGTGGCGATGAAGGCGGCCACCGACGCCGCCGGCGACATGATCAAGCGCCTCACCCGCCAGTACAACCGGGCCCGACAGACCCAGATCACCATGGAGCTGCTCGACATCGTCGGCGGCGCCAACGCCCTCGCATAGAGGCTCCGATGGTTGCTTCTTTCCACCAGACAGTCCAACGCCCCGAATCCGTAGGGGAGGGGCTTGTCCCCTCCCGGGCGGGGACGAGCCCCGCCCCTACAGATTTCGGCCGAATCGACCCGTCAGTCGTCAGGAATCCAATGCCATGAGCGAAGCCAACTACGGCCAGGTGACCCAGGTCATCGGCTCCATTCTCGACGCCCAGTTCTCCGACGACAGCCTGCCGGAGATCTACAGCGCCCTGAAGGTGGACGTGGAGCGCACGGTGATGGGGGAGACCTCCACCGAGACGCTCTGGTGCGAGGTCGCCCAGCACCTGGGCGGCGGCCGGGTCCGGGCGGTGGCCCGTGGACTCCCGGGACGGGTGGCGCGGGGGCGCACGGATCCTGGACACCGGAGGCCCGATCGAGGTGCCGGTCGGCGAGGAGACGCTGGGCCGCGTCTTCAACCTGGTCGGGGAGACGATCGACGATCGCGGGCCGGTCGAGACCAAGGAGCGCCGCCCGATCCACCGCGAGCCTCCCGAGCTCGAGGACCTCTCGTCCAAGACCGAGATGTTCGAGACGGGCATCAAGGTGATGGACCTTCTCTGCCCGCTGGTGCGCGGCGGCAAGGCGGGTCTGTTCGGCGGCGCCGGGGTCGGCAAGACCGTCATCATCCAGGAGCTGATCGCCCGGCTGGCGCGTTTCCACTCCGGCTACTCGTGCTTCGCCGGCGTCGGCGAGCGGACCCGCGAGGGCAACGACCTCTGGCTGGAGATGCAGGAGGCGCAGATCGGCGACACGGGCAAGCGCGTGCTCGACCAGACCGTCATGGTCTTCGGTCAGATGAACGAGCCACCGGGCGCCCGCCTGCGGGTGGCCCTCTCGGCGCTCACCATGGCGGAGTACTTCCGCGACCAGACCGGAGTCGACACGCTGCTCTTCATCGACAACATCTTCCGCTTCTCCCAGGCGGGCTCCGAGGTGTCGGCGCTCCTCGGCCGGATGCCCTCGGCGGTGGGCTACCAGCCGACGCTCGGCACCGAGATGGGCGAGCTGCAGGAGCGCATCACCTCCACCCGGCGTGGTGCGGTGACCTCGATCCAGGCCATCTACGTGCCGGCCGACGACTACACCGATCCGGCGCCGGCGACCGCCTTCACCCACCTCGACTCGACCGTGAACCTCGAGCGCTCCATCGCCGAGAAGGGCATCTACCCGGCGGTCGACCCGCTGGCGTCGTCGAGCCGTATCGTGGCCCCGGAGCTGCTGGGCGATCGCCACTACCGCGTGGCGCGGCGCGTGCAGCAGATCCTGCAGCGCTACAAGGACCTGCAGGACATCATCGCCATCCTCGGCGTCGACGAGCTCTCCGAGGAGGACAAGATCATCGTGCGCCGGGCGCGCAAGATCGAGCGCTTCCTCTCGCAGCCCTTCTTCGTCGCCGAGCAGTTCACCGGCTTCTCCGGCATCTACGTTTCGTTGGAGGACACGATCCGCTCGTTCGAAGAGCTCTGCGACGGCAAGTGGGATCACCTCCCGGACGGCTCCTTCATGTACGTGGGCACCATCGAGGACGCCGCCAAGCGTGCCGAGGAGATGGCCTAGGGCACCGGGACGATGGCGGCCGTGAAGACCTTCCACTGCTCGATCGTCACTCCCGAGCGCGCCGTGCTGGAGACGGATGCGGCGACCTTCGTCGCCCTGCCTGCCTGGGACGGCGAGATCGGCTTCCTCGTCGATCGCGCACCGATCATCTGCAAGCTCGCGGCCGGCGAAGCCCGGGTCCGAACCGCCGAGGGCGAGAAGGGCTGGTTCATCGACGGCGGTTTCGCCGAGATGGTCGACAACCGCCTCACGGTCCTCACCGAGTCGGCCCGCGGCCCCGAAGAGCTCGATCGCACGGCGGCCCAGGAGGCCCTCGACGAGGCGCTGTCGATGCCGGTGCGCGACAAGGCCGAAGAGGCGGCGCGCGAGCGTGCCCTGCAGCGCGCTCGGGCCCAGCTGCGCCTGGCCGGCCGGGACTAGAGGCGGCGCAGCGTGGCGGAACCGCTGAGGCGATCCGCGAGCGAGGCGCCGGTCAGTGCGAGCAGAGCGGGCAGTCCGGCGAGCAGGACGGTGAGCCAGCCGGCCAGCCA
>JAWKHP010000003.1:0-298802 GCA_041394745.1 Thermoanaerobaculia bacterium
TCCCGGTCGGGTCTTGGCGGAGGATGCGCCGATGCACGTGCAGCTGGCGCCGGACGATCTCGAGTGGGGCCCGGTGCCGCCGGTCTTCCTGCCGGGCGCCAAGATGGCCGTGCTGATGGGCAACCCCGGGGCCGAGGGGTTCTTCATGGTCCGCATCTGGATGCCCGCCGGCTACAAGGTCATGCCGCACTGGCACCCGACCACCGAGAGCTTCACGGTGCTCCAGGGGTCGATCTCGGTCGGCATGGGCGACGCCATGGACAAGGAGAGCGCGTCCCTCGTCCCCACCCATGGCTTCGTCTCGCTGCCGCCGCTGTCGCACCACTGGGTCTTCACCGAGGAGGAGACGGTGCTGGATTTGGCGGCCTACGGTCCGTTCCAGATCACCTACGTGAACCCGGAGGACGACCCGAGCCGGGCCGGCGACGGGGCGCCCTGAGGACTCGTCGCGTTACGGCTCCGCGAGCGCGAACAAGAAGTCCACGTACGCCTTCTCCACACCGGCCAGGCCGAGCGGCGGCAAGCCCTCGGCCGGTTCGATGAGCATGAGCTCGTTCGGGGCGTGGGCACCGTCGGAGAAGCCCATGCCGACCGGGCAGAACGGAAGACCGAGACCCGTCAGCTGGTAGAGCGGGCCGGCGCCGCCGGAGCGGGGGGCCAGTGCGACGACGTCGGTCCAGCGGTTGCTGGAGCGCACGACGGCGCGCACGAGCGACGTGTCGGCACGGCTCTGCCCGGGCGGGAAGGCGGCGAGGACCTCGATCTCGATGTCGCCGAAGCCGCCCGCGGCGAGATGGGCGCGAATGCGCTCGAGGGCGTCCTCTGGCGTCATGTCGGGGACGAGGCGGGTGTCGATCCGCGCCTTCGCCGTGTTCGGCGTGATCGTCTTCATCCCCTCGTCGACGAAGCCGCCGGTGATGCCGCTGACGTTGAAGGTGGGCAGGAAGAGGAGGTCGGCCGTTGCGCCCTCCGGGTCGAGCCCCTCGGCCAGGGGCAGGCCGCCCCAGTCGTGGCTCATGCCCCGGATCATCGCCAAGTCCTGCGCCGTGGGCTCGCGGACGCGATCGTAGTAGCCGGACACCGCGATCGTGCGCCCGTCCGGTGAGGTCAGCGAGGCCAGGGCCTGGACCAAGTGGATCGCGGGGTTGGGGACGACCCCGGCGTAGGAGCTGTGGAGCGGCGCGTCAAGGCCGTTCGAGGCGCGCAGCTCGAGGTAGAGCAGACCCTTCACGCCGAGGGGGAGCTCCGTGTAGCCGTCCGACCACTGATTGGTGTTGAGCAGCACCACGCCCTCGGCACCGCGCATCCTCTCGGCATAGGGCGCCAGCACCTGCTGGAAGTGCGGCGAGCCGATCTCCTCCTCGCCGTCGGCGACCACCATGACGTTGACCGGCAGCGTGCCGTCGACCGCCAGGATCGCCTGCAGGGCGTTGAGGAAGGCCCGCTCCGGGCCCTTCTGATTCGAGGCCCCGCGGGCCACGAGCAAGGTGCCGACACCGGGACGTTCGACGAGCGTGCCCGCGAAGGGGTCGGTGCTCCACGCGTCGATCTCGACCGGCTGGACGTCGTACATCATGTAGACGACCAGGGTCTTCGGCGCCCCGGCGTCGTAGAACCCCCAGACCCCAGGGTTGCCGTCGGTCGGCACCCGCTCCGCCTCCCGGAAGCCGAGCCCGGCGAGATCGCTCCGCAGCATCTCGGCCATCTCCTCGATGCCGTCGTGCTGGCTGCTGATCGAGGCGCTGCCGCACCCAGCGCTGGAGCTGCGCGACGTGCTCGTCCACGTGCTCGTCGACGTACGCGTAGATCGCGTCGTGCCCGCCCGGATCAGTGCCCAGCGCCGCCGTGTCGTAGGGCTCGATCCCGTCCGGCACCCTGAACTCGGGCCGGGCCGGAGGCCCCTCGGCGGCCAGGGAGACCGCCACGAACGTTGCCAGCACGGCCCAGCCGATCCAGCGTCCGACCGCGCGCTGCGGGGCTCGGGGGACGAATCCGGTGTCACGCAAGGGGCGCCTCCGTCGTTCGGTTTCTGCCGAGAGTCTACGGCCGCCGTGCCTGATAGATTCGCCGACGCCATCCGAGGCACTGAGATTCGGTCCGACGGGAAGGAGGCTCCATGTCGTCGAGCGGGTTGTCTTCGCGCCTTGCTCCATTCGCTTTCGCCGCACTGGCCGTGATCGTCGGCGCCGCGGTTGCCGCTGCGGAAGACGTCGACCGCAAGATCGAGGAGGGTGCGCTCGACTGGATCCACCTGACGGCGGCGCCTCCCGGGCAAGACTCGGTCGTGGTCGTACGGGAGTTCGACGCCGGCGGGGCCGATCTCGGCACCGGCGCCGAGGGTGGCGGAGAGAACCACGTGCAGGCGGCGGCGATGATGCAGGCGCAAGCTCCGGGCCTCGTCGCCCGCGAGATCGCGCGATCGGCCAAGGAGGACGGACCCTTCCCCGAGGCCTACGTGGACGCCGGGGAGCGGTTGCCCGCCAACGCCCTCGTGATCGAGGGCCGGTTCACCACGTTGAACCCGGGCAGCAAGGCCAAACGCTACTTTGCGGGCTTCGGCGCCGGCAAGGGCGTCATGGAGATCGAGGGTCGCGTCACCAATGCCGACGGCGACGTGTTGGCGGAGTTCAGGCAGAAGCGACTCACCGTCATGGGGGTCTTCGGCGGCGACTACGAGAGCAAGATGCGGGCGGACTGCGAACGGTTCGGAGACGACGTCGCCTCGTTCCTGCGTGCCTGGGCTCGCGGCGAGAGCCTCGAGCACTAGCGCTTGCGGCGCACCAGGCGGAGCGTCTCCTGGTAGATCCTGCGACGGGGGCCGAGGGCGACGACCTCGATCACCCGGGAGCCGGTCACCCGGTAGACCAACCGCAACCGGCCCACGCGCAGGCTGCGCAGGCCCGCGAGCTCGTCCTTCAGCGCCTTGCCGATCTGCGGGTCGTCGAGGATGGATGCGAGCGCGGCGCGCACCTTTCTCTTGATCTCGGGGTGGAGGCCCCGGACGGTCTCGGCGACCGGACCCGGCACGCGGAGCCGGGGACGGGCGACGCGCTTCGCCGCCGCGGTCACTCCTCGAAGAGCTCTTCGAGGGTGTAGAGGTCCGCGTGGCCGTCCTCGAGCGCCGCCAGGCCCTCGCGGACCTCGGAGAGGCTCTCGTCATCGAGCCGGATCGCCACCGTCTCCCGCCAGCTCTCGAGCTCGTCCGGGCTGACCAGCACGGCGACCGGCACACCGTTCCTGGTGATCACGACCTCACGGTCCGACCGGTGCACCTCGTCGACGAGGGCGCTGAGCTTCATCTTGGCTTCGGAGAGCGAGAGGGTCTTCACGGGAGTCCCGGTTGGTCCGAATTCAGGACCACCCGTATTCTGACCATCCGTCGCAGGAGGGTCAAGCGGGGAGCGGCCGCCGGCGGACGAGGAAGGCCGCCCAGGGGACGGTCGCGCTCGCCAGCATCCAGAGGACGGGGACGGTCGGGGGCACGCCGTCGAGATCGAGGACCTTGACCGTTCCCTGCACCACGAAGTGCAGCAGCGCGGGAGCCCAGATCGTGCCGCCGCCGAGCTCGTAGAGGTGGGCCAGCGGGAACGAGATGGCGGCGGCGAGGGCGATCGAGGCGAGTGCGACGGGTGGGGCGAGCGTGGCGAGGAGCAGGAGGTGGACGAGGACGAAGGGGATGGCGGCGAGTCCGGCCGCGCGCCGGAAGGAGCGGCCGCGGCGCAGCCGGCGGAAGAGGAAGCCGCGGAAGAGGACCTCCTCGGCGATGCCCGCCTGGGCGAAGAGGCCGGGCAGGAGGAGCGCCCATCCGGGGAGCAGCGTCGGCTCCGCGCCGGCGGATCGGAAGAGGAGGGGCACCGAGGCGAGCAGCAGGAGGCAGAGCGCCGCCGCCGTACCCAGGCCGCGCAGACGTGGCGCGCCGAGCCCGAGCCCTTGCAGGCAGCGCGCGAGCGGCTCGCCGGAGAGCCGGCGATCGGCGCCGAGCACCGCCACGACGACGACGGTCGCGATGAGCGGGCCGTGCTGGCCGCGGTCGCTGCCGAGACCCTCGGCGATCCCGTGGAAGAGCGCGAAGAGAGCGGCCAGCACGATCGTCAGCCGGACCCAACCGCCCGCGGACGCCGGCCACGCGGGCACCGCCGTCGGCCAGGGCTCCGTCGGATCACCGGGAGCGGTCGGGGACGCGCCGCCGGGGCGCCTCATCCGATCGGGCTCGGTGGCGCGGAGCCGCGCGGCCGGTGCGCCAGGGCCCAGCCCATCCCCACGAGGCCGGCGTTGCGCAGCGTCGTGGCGATCGTCTGGGCGATCTCGGGGAGGGGCAGGGCCACCAGGACCAGGTGCAGGACGATGCCGGCGAGGAAGAGGGCCGCCGCCCAGCGCGGCAGGACGCCGGCCGCCAGCGTGGCGCCGCCGAAGGCGAGCCCGCCCGTGACCATCAGGCCGCCGTGGACGGTGTAGAGCGAGCCGAGCCGCTCCCACAGCGCCGCGTAGTCGACCACGCCGCTCTCGATCGCCAGCAGCGTGGTGTGCGCGAAGTAGACGAAGGCGAACCCGTAGAGGAGCGCGCCGATGAGGCCGGCGCGGGAGATCCGCGGTCGCTGCACCGCCCACAGCCCGACGAGAAGGACCGGCATGGGGAGGAACGCCAGGTAGTTGAGCCACAGCTGCAGGGGCGAGAAGCCGCCGTCGAGCCACTCGAGCAGGTCGGTGAACGAGTGCAGAGCCGGCGCGGCGATCGCCGTCGCGGCGAGGAGGGCGGAGGGAGCGCGCTCGGGTTGCGTGAGCGCACGCTACTGCTGCCGGATGACCGGCCGCAACCGGACCGGCGCCGGCGGGTTGCAGGAGACGAGGATCGCCGCGGCGGTGGCCCGCGCGGCCCTGCGGAAGTTGTCGATCGTGAGGAGAGGGACGGTACCACGCGAGGCCGCGACTAGAATCGGGCGCGAGGTACCGCGCCATGACCGGCTTTCCCGTCACCGATCTGCTCGTCGCGTCCGGCGCTTCCGAGCCGCCGGTCGACGAGCTGGTGGCGCTGGTCTACGACGAGCTGCGGGCGATGGCGCGGCGGCAGCTGGCGCGCGAGGCGGGGCCGCGGACGTTGAACACGACCGGACTCGTGCACGAGGCGTACTTGAAGCTCGTCGATCAGAGCACGGTCGCGCTACGGGACCGGCGCTACTTCTTCGGCGCCGCGGTGCGGGCGATGCGCCAGGTGCTCGTCGACGCGGCGCGGCACCGCAAGCGGCAGAAGCGCGGCGGCGGGGAGCGGCCGCTCTCGCTCGACGAGTCGCGTATCGCGCTCGACGACTACGCCGGCGAGCTGATGGAGCTGGACGACGCGCTGCGACGGCTGGCCGAGGAGCACCCGCGGCCGGCCGCCGTCGTCGAGTGCCGCTTCTTCGGAGGCCTCAGCGTCGAGGAGACCGCGGAGACGCTCGACGTCTCGCCGATGACGGTGAAGCGCGACTGGGTCCTCGCCCGCACGTGGCTCTACCGGGCGCTGCACGGCGGCGACCCTTCCGAGGAGCGACCCGACCGTGCCTGAGGCGGCCGAGAGCGAAGCGGTCGCCGCGCTCTTCGCGCGAGCGGTCGAGCTCCCGGCGGGGGAGCGTGCGGGCTTCGTGAAGGGCGCTCCAGTCTCGGACGCCGTGCGGCGCGAGGTGGCCTCCCTGCTCGCCGTCTACGACTCCGCCCTCTCGCAGCCCGAAGGCCTCGAGCCGGAGCTGGCCGCGGGCCTGCTCGGTGAGGGGACGCGCGGCGCGGCGCAGGAGCGGGTCGGCAGTGAATCCGGCCGGCTCCTGGGCCCCTACCGGCTCCTGCGCGAGCTCGGCCGCGGCGGGATGGGCGTCGTCTACCTCGCGGAGCGCGCCGACGGCGCCTACGAGCAGCGGGTGGCGCTGAAGATCCTGCCGCCGTCGCTGCGCTCCGAGGTCCTCGACCGCCGCTTCGTCCTCGAACGGCGGATCCTGGCGCGCCTCGAGCATCCCGGCATCGCGCGCCTGCTCGACGGCGGGGTCGACGAGGAGGGTCGTCCCTATCTCGTTCTCGAGTACGTCGACGGCGAGCCGCTGACCGCGTGGTGCGACGCGCGGAGCCTGGGGGTCGACGGCCGCCTCGAGCTCTTCCTGCAAGTCTGCGACGCCGTGCAGTTCGCCCACGCCCGCCTGGTCGTCCACCGCGATCTCAAACCGTCGAACATCCTGGTCGACGGCGACGGCCGGGTTAAGCTGCTGGACTTCGGGATCGCGAAGCTGCTGGCCGAAGGCGGCGACACCGAGGCGACGGTTCTGACCCGGCTCGGTCTGCGGCCGTACACGCCGGGCTACGCGGCTCCGGAGCAGGTGCGCGGGGAGCCGATCACCGTCGGCACCGACGTCTACGGCCTGGGAGCCCTGCTCTACGAGCTGCTCTGCGGCCTGCGGCCGCTGGAGGAGGGAGGGGCGGCGCGGCGCGGTCGATGGCAGTGGCGAGAGCCGGAGCGACCGTCGGCGCGCCTCGTCGACACGGCGGCTCGGCAGCGACGGGGGACGAGCGGCGTCGTGAGCGCCGTCGAGAGGGCGGCTTGCCGCGGAGGCCGCCCCGACGCGCTCGCTCGCCGGCTGGCGGGCGACCTCGACACCATCGCGCTGACGGCACTGCGCGAGGAGCCGGGGCAGCGCTACCCGTCCGTCCAGGCGCTGGCGGACGACGTGCGGCGCCATCGCGACGGCCTGCCGATCGCCGCGCGGCCGGCCGGCCTCGCCTACCGCGCCCGCAAGTTCGTGCGCCGCCACCGGGTCGGCGTGACGGCCGGCACCCTCACCGCCCTGGCGCTCGTGGCGGGGCTCGCCGGCACCGCCTGGCAGGCGCGCGTGGCCGGCCGGGAGCGGGAGGCGGCGCGCGCGGAGGCGGCCAAGGCCGAGCAGGTGGCGGCGTTCCTCGCCGGGGTCTTCTCGCAGGCCAACCCGCTCGAGTCGAAGGGCGAGGAGATGACGGTGCGCCAGGCGCTCGATCGCGGGGCCGCCCGTATCGACGAGGACCTGGCCGATCAGCCGCTGGTGCGCGCCGAGCTGGGCACCGTCCTCGGCTCGACCTACCTCGAGCTCGGCGACACGGAGCGGGCGGAAGAGCTCGTCGAGGGCGCCCTGGCCCTGCGGCGCGAGCACCTCGCCGCGGAGGATCCGGAGATCGCCGAGACCCTGCGCGTCCTGGGGCTGGTGCGCTACCGGCAGGGCGACTTCGACGGCGCCGTGGCCTCCTGGACCGACGCCCTGGGGATCGTCGAGCGCTCCCTCGGACCCGACGCGCCCGAGGCCGCCAAGGTGCTCAACAACCTCGGCATCGTCTACGGCCGGACCGCCCGCTACGAGGAGGGCATCGCGGCCTACGACCGCGCCCTGGCCATCGACGAGCGGCGCTTCGGCCCCGACGCGGTGGAGGTGGCGAAGGTGTCGCTCAACCTCGGGACGCTGCTGTCGGCGCGGCGCGAGGACGAGCGCGCCATGGCGGCCTACGAGCGCGCGCTGGCGATCTACGAGCGCGTGCTCGGCCCCGACCATCCGTACGTCGCCGGCGCGCTCGGCAACATGGCCTACATCCGGCTGCGACGGGAGGAGTACGACGGCCTCGAGGAGATCGTGCGCCGGATGCTCGCCATCTACCGCAAGGCCTACGGCCCCGTGCACGAGAACGTCGGCACCAGTCTCAAGGTCCTGGGCGATCTCCTCGCCGCGACGGGGCGCGCGGACGAGGCCGCCGAGGCCTACCGGGAGGCCGTCGACGTCAACCGGCGCGCCTCCGGAGCGGACCACCCGAACGTCGCCTTCCCCCTCCACGACCTCGGCCGCCTGCACCTCGAGACCGGACCGGCCCGCCGAAGGCGTTGGCGGCGCTCGAGGAGGCGGTCGCCATCCGGCAGGCGGCGCTGGCACCGGACAACTCCCGCCTGGCGGACTCCCTGACCCTGCTCGGCCGGGCCCAGCGCGCCCTGGGGCGGCTCGATCGCGCCGAGGGCCCTGCGCGGCGCGGCGGCTTGCGCGCGGCCGCCGCCGATGCCGGAGATCGCCGTCGCGTCCGTCGATCGCGGAAGTGCTGGCGGACTGGACCGCTGCAGCGAGCGCTGCCGCTCCTGGCGGCCGAGGGCGACGGCGCCTTCGACGCTTCCGTCCGAGCCCTCGGCGAGATCGGCTGTCCGCACCCGCTGTTCCGCGACGACCGTGGGAGTTGACCCTCGCGGAGTCCGGCCGCCCCGTCGTGGCCGGGAGGAGTGCGTAACGTCGGGTCGTCGGCGCCGCCGTACCTACCCGGAAGGAGTGAGCCATGCCAGCCGACGACACCAGAAGCACCCGCTCCGCGAAGGGCTCGCCTTTTCACCGCCGTGCTCGTGGTGGGGTTGGGAGCGCAGGCCGTTCCTGTCGGGAGGCCGAGATGGGCGACGCCGGACCCGACCTCCTCGCATCGGGCGTGTGGCCCACGCTCGCCTGCCGACCGGCACTACGCTCGACGGAGGACACAGGCTGGCGCGCACGGCGCCGGCGAGGTTCAGGCGGCGGTCGTGCCTCCGGGCAGGAAGCAGCAGTGCCCCGCGGGCCTGCTCGTCTCGGACGATACGGCGAAGGCCCGGCCGGCTCTTCGGCTTCGATCTCGACGCGCTCGACGCGAGCCCGCTCGAGGTGACTCCGGAGGCCCTGCCCGACGCAACGAGCCAGCGGATCCTGTCGAACGACCACGACCTGTTGACCCTACCCACGGCACCTCGTGCTGATCAAGATGGGGCGCAAAGACGGCCCTGTCGCCGAAACGCTGGTTCGACTACACCTACAAGAGCGCTCATGGGGTCGAGCGCGCGGTCGGTTCTGTTCGTCTGGCGTTCCGGAGGACTGCGGGGAAGGCCTTCCAGCTGCGTTCGTCGATCGACTTGGCCGCGCTCGAGGACATGGGGCAGCCGGCGACGGATCGGCCGGCGATGCAGGATTCTCGGATCCTCCTGGATCCTTCGAGCAGCCGATCTGGCAGTGGGCGGCACGGACGGCCTGGCGAGGGTCGACCCGACGACCGGATGGATCTACGTCGTGATCAGGGTCGTCGGCTACCAGACGCGAAACCGGGGTTCTTTCTGCTGAATGCTCGATCCCGCGCTCCGTCGTCATGGCCTCCGGAGATCGCGGTGAGCGGCAGCGGCCAACGTCCTGCCCTTCGGGCGGCTGGCGCACGGAGGTCGTCCCGGGACGGCGGGACGCTGCGCTACGGACTGGCCGCGGTGTCTTCACTTTGCCCTTCGGAGCCACCGGGTCGCAGCCAGTGCTCCGCCGAGCCGTGGGCTGCGTCAGCCCTGGGACGACGAGGACGGAGTGGCGGCGACCCGGGTCCGTACCAACGTCGAGCAGGCCATCCTGTTGCGCAGTCCGGGCTCGGCCGACGTTCTGCTCGCCTACCCGGTCACTCTCGATGGGGGACGCGGCAACGGCTACCGGCTGCGGCGGTTGGCGAGTGGGGCCTGGTTCGATCTCGGCGAATCGCTCCGGTCGGCGCGGCGACTTCGTTCTCCGCCGCGGTCGATCCGGGCGGGCGGTGTTGCTGTACTGGTACGACGTCGACGCCGGGCCAGGCGATCGGTGCAGGACGCGTCCCTGAGGGCCCTCGCGTGTTCCCGATCGCGGGTCCTTCGCACGCCGGCGAGCGGGGATGGCGACTACCACGGCGCCGGCGGTTTGCCTCCTCGTCAGGCTCGGCGGCGGGTCCGCTCGATACCGTGGATCAGCCGGAGGTCGGCGCGAGGTGACCTACCAGCGCGAGGCGGCTCGACCGGCCCGAGCTGGTCGAGCGATCGAGGTGCCGTCGATCCAGACACCGGCGGTGCCCCGGTCGATTCGGTCGCTCCGTGGGTCGCCGGAGCCCGGACGTCGATCCCGCCTTCCTGGATCTGCGTGCGGAGATCGCCACTCCGCGGAGATCGGTCTCTGCGGCTGGTAGGCCCGACTCCGTAGCGCAGCGCCACCATCCCGCTCGTATACGCCTTGGCCTCGAGCAGGTGGAGGCGGACGTCCGCGTCGAGCCCCTGGAAGAAGGGGATGCCGCTGCCGATCAGGACCGGGACGATCGAGTAGCGCAGCTCGTCCGCGAGGCCGTGGCGGAGGCACTCGCCGGCGAGGGCGCCGCCTCCGACGAGCCAGATGTTGCGGAAGCGCGGTCGGAGGCGTTCGTCCACCAGGCGCGACAGGTCGCCGCCGTGGAGCTCGACCGACTCGCGCGTCCTCGGCAGCTCGCGGCTGGTGAGGACGAAGGTCGGCGTGTCGCCGTAGGCCCAGCCGGCGCCTCCGGCTTCGAAGGCCAGCGCCGTTTCGTAGGTGCGGGAGCCCATGACGTAGCAGTCGATGGACGCCAGGAACTCCGCGACGAAGGCGGGGTCGAGGGTCTCGCCGCCCTCGAACGTGTCCGCGGTCTCGAGCCAGTCGACACTCCCGTCACGGCGGGCGATGAAGCCGTCGAGGCTCGCCACCATGTGGACGGTCACGCGGGAATCGTCGTTCATCGGTGGTCTCCCCGGTGGGGGCGCGAGCTTACAACCGAGGCCCGCGGGCCGGGTCGGTCGCCCTGGTAGGGTCGGCCGGCCGAAGGAGACCCCATGCGACTCGACCGACCGTCCGTACTCGGGCTGACCTGTCTGGCGATCCTCGCCGGTCCCGCGCGCGGTGCCGCCGAAGACCCGGGTCAGGCTCTGCGGCAGGCCGCCTCCGACGGCGACCTGGCCGCCGTCGAAGGGGCGCTCGCGACCGGCGTCGACGTGAACGCGCCGTCGTCCTCGGGCGGCACGGCGCTGATGTACGCGGCCTACGGCGATCGCGCCGAGCTGGTCACCTGGCTCCTCGCTCACGGTGCCGAGGCCGACCGTGGAGATCGCTGGGGGGACCCGGCGACCCACTGGGCGGCGTACGGCGGCGCGGCGGAGGCCGTGCGGGCCCTGCTCGCGGGGGGCGCGGACCCGACGGTGGTCACCCACCACGGGGACGCCCTGGCGATCGCCATGCGACGGGGGTTCCCGCAGATCGTGGCCGATCTGGTGCGGCACACAGGCACGCCGACGGGCGACGCGCCACTCCACGAGGCGGCGCGCGCCGGCGACCTCGTCGCCCTCGACCGTCTGCTCGACGAGGGCGCCGCGGTCGACGTCGAGAACAGGATCGGCTACACCCCGCTCATGGAGGCGGCTCGGGAGGGTCACGAAGAGGCCGTCGTGCGCCTCCTCGCCGCTGGAGCCGATCCGCTCCACCGAGGGAACGCCCTGGGGATGGGAATGACCGCCCTCCACCTGGCCGCGGACCGGGACCGGGCCGGAGTGGCCCGCCGCCTGCTCGATCGCGGCGTGCCGGTCGACGCCGGAAACGCCCAGGGCACGACGCCGCTGGCCTGGGGCCTGGGCGAGGGATCGCTCGCGACCGCCCGCGTGCTCCTCGACGCCGGAGCGGACCCGAGGATCGAGGACGGCCACGACTTCTCGGCCCTCGACATGGTCGAGTTCCTGGACGACGAGGCCCTGAAGGAGCGGCTCGTCGCGGCGGCCGGCGGTTCCGGGACCCCATAGGGTCCGTTCCGTCTCCCGCGAGATCTCGGGACGGCGCCTCGGTGCGATACTGCGCCGGGAGGCAACGATGGAGCGCTTCTTCGAGTCCTACGCGAGCGGTGAGCCCGAGGACCTGCCCTGGTACAACCCGGAGCCGGACGCCGACCTCGTGCGGTGGTTCGACGAGCTGCTCGAGGGGCCGTCGCGGGTGATCGATCTGGGCGCCGGGCCCTCGGTGCACGGGATCTTCCTGGCGGGACGGGGCCACGACGTGACGGCGGTGGACGGCGTGCCGGCGGCGCGCGACCTCGCCCTGCGCCTGGCGCGCGAGCGGGGGGTGGAGATCGACTACCACGTCGCCGACGTGCTCGCCTGGGAGCCCCCCGAGCGGGCGGCCTGGGACCTCGTGCTCGACCGCGGCTTCCTGCACACGCTCGAGCCGGAGGATCGTCCTCGGTGGCTCGACCGGGTCCGCGGCCTGCTGCGTCCCGGCGGCGCCCTGGTGCTCAAGGCGTTCACGGCGGAGCCGCGCGGCTTCGGGCCTCCGGGGCTCACCGCGGCGGAGACGCTGGGTGCCATCCGCGAGGGCGAGCCCGACGGCCTCCGGCTCGTCGACCTCGCCCGCTCGAGCTTCAACCTCGCCGACCGGCCCGACGTGACCGGCGCCCACAGCGCTTGGACGCTCGTGGCTCGGGGCTTGTAAGACACTGTACACATGGGTACGACGCTGACCATCCGGACCGACGATGTGCTGCGCGCAGCGCTCGAGGAGCGAGCGCGAGCGCGGGGCCAGACGTTGTCGGAGACGGCGCGGGAGATCCTGCGGAACGCCGTCGAGGAGAGGCCGCTGGGCGAGAGGACCGGGCATCTGCGGGGCGCGCTGAAGCTGGCGCGCGGAGCCGAGGAGCCCTGGCGGCAGGCGCTGCGCGAACGCAACTGGCGCCCGTGAGGTCCCGGCTCGTCGACACCGGCCCTCTGGTGGCGTATCTCGACGGGAGCGACCCCGCCCACCGGGCCGTCGCGCGGTCATCACGGAGTCGATGCACTTCCTGGGGCAGAGTCCACAAGGCGCTCGGGTACTCGCGGACTTGGTGGTGGCGAGCGGAATCGAGGTGTTCGATCTGTGCCGCGGTCCCGAGTTGCGCGAGGCGGCCCGGCTCATGGAGCGCTTCGCCGACACGCCCCGGTCGCCGCCGTGGACGTCTGCGGCCATCCGCTGCGCCGAGGGCACCGACGTCCGGGATAGGGCATTGGGCGCTATTGGCGAGACGGCGAACTGCTGCGCCATGAGGCGCCACGACCCTCCTTCAGCGCCGGGCGCGGTGCGTCGGGGAAGAGCTCGGCGCCTCCCTGGATCTCCGGAGTGGGGTTTTGGCGACGAGCAGGCGCTGGCAACCCTGCTTGCCGGGCTCCCAACGGCCGACGACGTCGAGGTTGCCGTCGACGACGCCGGCGGAGGCGGTCACCCGGCGCTGATCTCGATGGGCCAGGCAAGGGCCTTGCTCCGGCGTTCGGCGGCTCGAGGTCTGCCGAAGCGACCCGAACGGTGCTGGGCCGGAGGCGAGCTGCGCCGGCGTCTCCGAGGCTCTCGTTGTGCTCCGGGGCCCGGCTGTCGAGCTTGACGTCGACGAGGTGAGACCGGGTGCCGGTGCCGCAGGTCCAGGCCGCCCCACTCGCGCTCGCCTCGGCGGCCTGCGCCGCCTCCGGGGTCGCGGCTCCTCGGCGGGAAGCCCCTCTCTTCCATCGCGGTCGCCTCTCCGGCCGACCACTCGAGCATCCCTTCGAGCATGTCCTGCATGACGGGTCGGCCCAGGTGCCGGCCGTTGCCGCTCGCTACGCCCTTCTCGAGACGTTGTAGAAGGCGATGTCGCCGCTGTGCTCTCCGCTCGCGTCCCCTGAGACGGCCTTCGTCATGGCAGGGGTGCTCGCTGCGGCGACGAGGTCAGACGATGGATCTCGGCCACCCGCGAGAGGTCTCCGGCCCGGGGTCCTCGAGGCCCCCTGCCGAGCTCAACGGCTCGAGCAGGCTCGCGGTCGAAGCGAATACGGAACCTCAGGCCGTAGTCGGGGTCGTGGACCACTCGGAGGTACCGGCCCCAGGCAACTCAGGCCACGGAGGCTATCTGCGACCATCTCCCGGGATGGGGCTCGTGGTCGAGGTCGATCGCCTCCGGGGGAGTCCGCCATGAGAGCCCAGTGCTCCATCGCCTGAGGAACAGGAGGACGCAGGGCGGGATGGGTGACGGGGCGCTCCGTCGTCGCCGCCCAGGTCCAGGGCATGCTCTCCTCGAACCGGACGACGGACCGATCGTCGAACAGGAGGGCCGAAGCAGCGTAGTCCGCCGCCGCGGGCGCGGCGACGAGGAGCGCCGTCGCGGCCAGCGACGCGCGGCGTGCAGGCTGGGAAGTCGGCGAGGCGTCATGAGGGCTCTCCCTTGCGTAGATGGTCCGGTTACCCGAACACGGAATCGGGCAGCTCGTCCCGCCAGCTCCCGGGCTGGAACCCTCGCCGGTGCCTCGCCTACTGCGGCCGAGGGTCGCCGACCTGCGGCAGGACCCCGCCGGGGCGAGTCCAGCGCTTCGAGCCACTCGCCAGGCTCTGGAGATCCGCACCGGCCGATCTCGGCGGCACCTCTTGGCGGGCAGGGCTTCAGTCTTCGACGGCTTCTTCGCGGTCGCGAGCGGTCCGCGCCCTGGCCAGGGCACCCGAGAGCTCCGCGATCTCGAGCATCTCGACGAGCCACTCGTAGCGCCGGGCAGGCGTTGCGGCAGACGCCCGTCTCTCGGCGAACCGCCCTCGCCTCGGCCCACGAGCCGATCGCCTCTCGGGGGCGCCCTCCGGCCGGCGGTGGCTCAGTCACGGGCGTCTCCCTGCCCCGGAGGATGGCCAGCGCCTCCACGTCCTCGAGGTCGCGGTCGTCCCGCGATCCGCTTGAGCCGGATCAGGTCGAGCATGGAGGCCGTCCGGACGGCGGCGTCCTGGAGCGGCAGCGGCTCGGCGCGCTCCCACAGCTCCTCGAACGGAACGGGAGGCGCCACGAAGGTCGATCACCCGCAGCGGATCGTCGGGGTCGATCCAGGAAGACCTGCATGTTCCGTTCCTCAGCCCACCAGCGCCGCGTCGCCGGGTCGGCGAAGTCGAACGGGTCCTCCGGGAGGCGCGGCCGAAGCCCGAGTTCGAGAAGGACCTCGACCGCGCGGCGGGCCGGGCCGGGCTCGAGATCCACGATCAGATCGGTATCGATGGTCAAGCGCAGATGCCCGCGCAGGTTGACGGCGACTCCTCCCACCAGGACGTATCGCACACCGGCGCGGTCGAGTGCGAGAAAGAGCCGGTCGAGCCGTCGCACCGAGCCAGTATACGGTCGCGTAGGGCGAGGGCGGCTCGCATGGCGGCGACCGGGGGCCGCGACCGCCGAGGACTCGGTGTGACGCGCTCCACAGGAAGGAGCGTCCGCAGCGGGAGGCTTCGGGAGCTCCTCGGAGTTTGCGATGATGCGGACGATGTTCCGATTCCTGCGCGCCGCCGCCTGCGCGGCGCTTCTCCTTCCCGCCGCCGCGGCGGCGCAGCCGACCTTCGACCGGGTGACCCTGCCCGCCGGGTTCTCGGGCGACGCCAAGATGGTGGGCGACATCGACGGGGACGGGCGCCCCGACGTGGCGGTGGCGGGGCTGGGGGCGGGGGAGCCGCTGGCGTGGTTCCGCTATCCGGACTGGGCCAAGACGGTGATCGACACCTCGAGCCAGGAGTACTCGAACTACGGGGTCATCGCCGACGTCGATCTCGACGGGGACAACGACATCGTCGTGCCGGACGCGACGATCTCGCCCTCCAACGTCTTCTGGTACGAGAACCCGGGCGGGGCGGCGGCGAGCACCGGGTCGCTCTGGGTGGAGCACGCGGTGGGGCACACGGAGAGCTGGTGCAAGGACGTCGCGGTCTTCGACTACGACGCCGACGGCCGTCCGGACATCGCGGCGCGGGCCGAGGGCAGCGTGCGGCCGTTCAAGATCTTCTTCCAGAACGCGGGCGGAGGCTTCACGCGCGTCTCCTTCAGCGGCGTCAGCGCCGTGAGCGAGGGGATGTGGAGCGCCGACGTCGACGGCGACGGCGATCCCGACCTCGTGGCCCAGGGGACCTGGCTGTCGAACCCCGGCGACGCCGCGGCCCGCACGCCGGGGAGCTGGACCGAGTACACCATCGGTACCGCCCCCGACGACTACAAGGCCTTCGTCGCCGACCTCACCAAGGACGGCGTGGCCGACGTCCTCTACTCGAACTCCGAGGGCGCCGGCGACATCGCCTTCTGGTCCACGTCCGAGCCGCGGGGCGGCACGTGGACCAAGACGACGATCGACCCGTCGGCCACGGCCGTGCACTCGCTGTGGGCCGGCGACGTCGACCTCGACGGCGACCTCGACGTGGTGGCGGCCTCGATGGACTCGCACGAGCTCTCGGTCTACGACAACGTCGACGGCGTCGGCGGCAGCTGGCAGAAGCAGGTGATCGACGGGGCGAGCGCCATCCTGCACAACGCCCAGGTGGCCGATCTGGGCCGCGACGGCGACCTCGACGTCTTCGGCGCGGGGTGGACCGGGCAGTCGCCGACCGCAACCGTCTGGCTGAGCGAGCTCGATCCGCACTTCGACCTCGACAGCTGGACCTACATCGAGGTCGGCTCCGACCACGAGCAGGTCTTCGGCCTGTCGTTCCCCGACGTCGACGGCGACGGCCTGCCCGACATCCTCTCGGGGCAGTACTGGTACGAGAACCCGGGTGGGGACCTGACCGGCACCTGGACGCGGCATACCCTGCCGCAGGTCGGCGGCAACGACCCCGACGCGCTGCTCGCGACCGACGTCGACCTCGACCTCGACCTCGACGTCATCGCCATGAGCGGCGTCGGCGGGCAGGTGTACTGGCTCGAGCGCAACCACACGAGCGGCGCCTGGACGGTGATCTCGATCGGCAACACCGGCACGTCCAACCACGGCATCAGCTCGCAGGGCTACCGCGTCGCCGACATCGAGCCCGGCGGCCGGCCGGAGATCGTCATCAACCAGGATCCCTGCTACTACTTCCGGGTGCCGGCCAACCCGCAGGCCGGCAGCTGGCCGCGGGTCACGGCGATCGCGAGCAGCGGCACGGCCGACGAGGAGGTCGCGGTCGGCGACATCGATCGCGACGGGCTCCTCGATCTGGTCGCCACCAACGGCGACACCGGGCAGGTGCGGTGGTTCGTCAACCCCGGCAACGGAGCCGGCAACTGGACCGGGTTCCTGATCGCCACGCTGGCGAACGTCGACTTCCTCGATCGGGCCGAGCTGGCCGACCTCGACGGCGACGGGAAGCTCGATATCGTGGTCAGCGAGGAGAACGGCAGCTCGAGCGGCGCCGAGACCTGGTGGCTGCGCCAGCCGGCGGACCCCACCGGCACCTGGCCGGCGCAGCTCATCGTCTCGCAGGGCTCGACCAACAGCATGCGCGCCGCCGACATGGACCACGACGGCGACGTCGACGTGGTGACCGGGGAGCACGTCGGCTCCCTCGCCGTCACCGTCTGGGAGAACGACGGCAACGGTGCCTTCGCGCCGCACACCGTCGGCACGGGGAACGAGAGCCACTTCGGCACCAAGCCGGTGGATCTCGACCTCGACGGTGACCTCGACCTGGTGAGCATCGCCTGGAACGCGCCGCAGTTCCTCCACCTGTGGCGCAACGACCGCTCCGGGGGCGGCCAGCCGACCGTGGCGACGCCGACCATCGCCCCGCCCGGAGGCACCTTCGAGGGCGCCGTCGAGGTCACCCTCTCGACGTCGACGGCGGGGGCGTCGCTCCACTACACCGTCGACGGCGACGATCCCACCGAGAGCGATCCGCTCTACACGACGCCGATCACCCTGTCGGAGCCGTTCGACGCCACCCTCAAGGCGCGCGGCTTCCGTTCCGGCTTCCTGCCCAGCGCGGTGACGGCGGCCGCCTTCGTGGTCGTGCCCGACACGACGGCGCCGACGATCGAGGCCGTCTCCGCCGTCGGCGATCCGACCCGTGTCGCCGTGACCTTCGACGAAGCGCTCGACCCCGCGACGGCCGGGGCCGCCTCCCACTACACGATCGATCACGGGATCGCGGTGAGCGCCGCGAGCCTCGGTGGGAACGGACGTACGGTCACCCTCACCACGTCGACCCTGAGCGAGGACGTGACCTACCTGCTCTCGGTCGACGGGGTCGAGGACCTCTTCGGCAACGCCGCTTCCGACTCCGCCTCCTTCGAGCACGTCGCGCTGCCGCAGGCGGCGGCGCTGGTCTCGCGCTGGCGCCTCGACGAGACGAGCGGGACGACCGCCGTGGACGATGAGGGCACCCAGGACGGAACGCTGGTCAACGGTCCCGTCTGGCAGCCCGACGGCGGCCGGAACGGGGGCGCCCTCGAGCTCGACGGCGTCGACGACCGCGTCGGCCTCGGCACGATGGACGTTCCCACGGGGAGCGGCATCACCCTCGCCCTCGGGGCACGGGCGGACGACTTCGGCAACTCGGACGCTCGCCTCCTCTCGAAGGCCACCGACACCTCGAGCGAGGGGCACTACTGGATGCTCAGCACCTTCACCGGACAGGCCCTGCGGGTGCGCCTCAAGGTGGACGGCAGCACGACGACCCTGGTGAGCCCGGCCGGGGCCCTGGTCGCGGGCGAGTGGGCGCACCTGGCGGCCACCTACGACGGCTCCATGCTCCGTCTCTACAAGGACGCCCAGCAGATCGCGGCGACGCCGCTCTCCGGCACGGTCGACACCGACTCGCTGGTGCCGGCGGCTCTGGGCGACCAGCCCCAGGGAGGACAGGCCTTCGACGGCCTGCTCGACGACGTCTTCGTCTACAACGCGGCCCTCGGTCCGGACGACCTCGAGCTCCTGATGAGCCTCGGAGTGCCGCCCGACCCGACGATCTTCGCGGACGGTTTCGAGTCCGGGAACACGTCGGCCTGGTCGAACACGGTACCGTAGCCGGAGGCACCCGGAGGCCCGCCCTCGCGGCTCCGGGAACACCTCGGCCTGGTCGACGACCGTGCCCTAGTGGCCCGAGGCACCCGGTGACCCGCCCCCTCGGCTCCGGTGGAGTCGTCGCCCTGGTGGCGACGGCGCTCGCCGTACCCGTGGCGGCCGCTGCGTCCTCGGTCCGATGCGCTGCGCTCGAGCCGCCGGCGCCGCGTTGGCGCATCCGTCCCCGCGCTCGACGTCGACTCCCGCGAGCGCCCCGCCGTCCGCCTCCTCCTCTTCCGCGGTCCCCCGTTCCCTCAGCGGTCCGACGAGAACGGCAACCGCGAAAGGGAGGACCCATGGCGCGGAAGAGGCGGAAGAGATGGTGGACGAAGATCCTGATGTTCGCGCTCCTCGAGGTCGGAGCGCTGGCCGGCGTGCCGATGCGACCCGAGGACGTCGAGGACATGACCCGGCGGATGCAGGGCACCAAGGTGGTGAAGACCGAGCGCGGCGAGGAGAGCGGGGACGACGATCCTCCCGAGGGGGAAGGCGGCGCACCGTGAGCGAGCAGCGGTCGGCGGATGCTGAAGCCGCGGCCCTGGCGGTGGCGATGGTGCCCCGGGAGCACTCCGAGGAGCACCGGCAGTCCTCGTGGCTCGAGCTGCTCTTCGATCTGACGGTGGTCGTCGCCGTCGCCCAGGCCGCAGCCGGGCTCGAGCACATCTGGCGGCGGGGCTCGTGCGCGAGGGGCTGACCGGCTACCTGATCGTGTTCGGGGCGATCTGGTGGGCCTGGATGGCCTTCACCTGGTTCGGCTTAACGTCTTCGACACCGACGATGTCCCAGCCACCGGCTGGCGATGTTCGTGATGATGGCGAGGTCGCTGGGGCTCGCGGCGGTGTGCCGCGGATGTTCGAGCTCGACTTCGGGTCGGCATCGCCTCCTACGTCCTGATGCGCCTCGCCTACATCGCTCTGGCTGCGGGTGCGCCGCGGCGGGGACCCGTTCTGGCGCCCGGTGGCCGGGCGCATGATCCTGCTGACCAGCTCCGTCCGAAAGCTGGGCTGGCAGGTGTTCTTCCACTTCGTGCCGCAGGAGGCTCAAGGTGCGCCTCTTCCTGGTCTGGTTCGCGGTCGATCTCGCGACCCCCTGGCTGGCGCTGGGACGCTCGCAGTGGAGGGCACCGGGCCGCGCACATCGTCGGCGCTGGCCTGTTCACCATCCTCGTCCTGGGAGAGTCGATCGCGGCGGCCACGTTCGCGGTCGCCCGCCTCGGCACGCCGGATGCGACGGGCCGGCTCTTCGGCTTCGCGGTCCGGCGGGCTGCTCGCGATCTGCTCGCTGTGGTGGATCTACTTCGACTTCTCGACCGGCCCGCGCCCCGAACGAAGTCGCGCTGCGCACCAGGCCTCTGGGGCTACCTCCACTACGCCGTCTTCGCCTCGCTCGCCGCGGTCGGCGTCAGGCTCTCGCTCGGCGTCGCGCGCATCACCGAGGAGGAGCACGTGGCCTGGGAGAGCGCGGCGTCCGCTCCTGCTCGCCGGCTCGGTCGCGGCGTTCCTGCTCACCGTGGCCGCCATCGAGTCGGTCGCCGAGCGCAACCTCCGGGGCCTCGAGGTCCTGCCCAAGGCGCTCGGTTCCGCCGCCGCGATCGGTGCCGCCTGGGCGGCCCCGGCGATCGGTCTCAGCGGCTCGATGCTCGCCGTCGGCGCGATCCTCGCGGTCCTCGTGGCCTACGGGGTGATCTTGCAGGACCGATTGCGCGTCGGCGGCGTCACACCCGAGCCCTCTTCCAGCCGCCGCGGCTGAAGAGCCAGAGGGTGAACAGCCCGACCGAGGTCTCGGAGAAGAAGACGCCCCAGAAGACTCCGGACTGCTCCCAGCCCGACGGGACGGCGAGGTACCAGGACAGCGGGATCTGGAGGAGCCAGAAGAAGACGAAGTTGATCTTGGTCGGGGTCGCCGTGTCGCCGGCGCCGTTGAAGGCCTGCACCGACACCATCCACCAGCCGTAGACGAAGTACGAGTAGGAGAGGATGCGCAGCCACTCGGCGCCGATCGAGACGACCGCCGGGTTGGCGGAGAAGAGGCCGACGAGGTCGCGGTTGAAGAGGAAGTAGACGACGGAGACCGCGACCATGAAGACCATGTTGTAGGAGCCGATCTTCCACACGGCCGCCTCGGCGCGTTCCGGGCGGCCGGCGCCCAGGTTCTGGCCCACCAGCGTGGCGGCGGCGTTGGACAGGCCCCAGGCCGGCATCATGGTGAACAGGGCGATACGCAGGGCGATGGTGGCGCCGGCGACCGCCTCGCTGCCGACCCCGGTGAGGATCCGCATCAGGAAGATCCACGAGGTCATGCCGATGATCATCTGGCCGACGCCGCCGCGCGCGGTGCGCAGGATGTCGAGCACGAGGCGGCCCCGCCAGGCGAGCTGGGCCGCCGCCACGCGCAGGTGGGGGCTCCCCTTGGCGAGTCTCCACAGCTGGTAGAGGACGCCCGTGCCGCGGCCGATGGTGGTGGCGATGGCGGCTCCCCGGATCCCCAGGGCCGGGATCGGGCCGAGCCCGAAGATGAGCAGCGGGTCGAGCACGAGGTTGATCGCGTTGGCGAGCCAGAGCACGCGCATCGCGATGGCGGCGTCGCCGGCGCCGCGGAAGACGGCGTTGAGCACGAAGAGCAGCATGATCGCCGTGCAGCCGCCGAGCATCCATCGGGTGTACCCCTGGCCGTGGGCGACGGCCCACGCGTCGGCGCCCATCAGGCGCAGCAGGTCCGGCGCGAAGAGGATCCCGGCGGCGGCGAAGGGGAGCGAGGAGAGCAGGGCGATGAAGACGGCCTGGACGCCGGCGCTCCCGGCCTCCTCCCGCTTCTTCTCGCCCACCCGACGGGCCACGATCGCGGTGACCGCGGTGGCCAGCCCGATGGCCACCGAGTAGAGGAGGAAGAGGAAGGTCTCCGTGATCCCCACCGTCGCCACCGCCGAGGCCCCGAGCCGGCCCACGAAGTAGATGTCCGCCACCGCGAACGTCGACTCCATCAGCAGCTCCAGGATCATCGGCACCGCGAGCAGGAAGATCGCCCGCCGCAGGGCGACCTGCGTGTAGTCGGCCTCCGTGCCGTGGATCGCCTCGGAGAGGGCGCGCCAAAGCGAACGGGACGGGGCGTCGGTCGGGGTCGGGTCGGCTTCGGGGTTGGGCATGGCTCGTCTCGGTGTCGTTCGGCGGGCTGCGCGATCGGCGGGCGGCAGCCTGGGCCGCCGGATTCTAGCCGCCTGCCGACGGCTCGATTCCTCGGCCCCGATCGCGACGCGGCGGAGGCCGGGTGGCCGCGGAACGAGTGCTAGGCTGGCGCGCGCCATGACGAGACCGATTCGCCGGGTCGCGCTTCTCGTGCCGGCCTGCCTCGCCCTCCTCGCTCCGGCGGCGGTCGCTGCGCAGGAGGCGGAGGAGCTGGAGGCGCTGCCCGAGGCGGAGGCCCGGCTCTACGCGGACTCCGGGGAGTTCCGGTTCGCCAACGGACGCGACGCCCTCGACATCCCGTTCGAGCTCAACAGCGACAAGATCTACCTCGCCGTCGAAGTCAACGGCCTGGGGCCGTTCTGGATGATCCTCGACACCGGCTCGCCGGGGCTGGTGCTCGACACGGCGACCGCCGAGCGGCTGCACCTCGCGACCGGGGAGACCGGAGAGACGACGGGGGCCGGCGAGGCGGGCTTCCCGATCACGGCGGTCGAGGAGCCGGTCCGGGTCGGGCTGCCGGGCCTCGAGCTCCTCGGTCAGACGGCGGCGGTCGGTCCCCTCGACGCCGTCATCGGGCCGTTCGAGGGCCGCCGTTTGGAAGGTGCGCTCGGCTGCTTCAGCCTGCTCACCAAGTTCGAGGTCGAGATCGACTACGGCGCGCGCCGGATCCACGTGCGCCCGCCCCGCGAGGCCGAGCCGCCGCCGGGGGCGCTGATCGTGCCGGTGGACACCCAGTGGGGGCACCCCCTCGTCGAGGGCTCCCTCCTGCCGCAGGAGGGCGAGGAGGTACCCGGCGTCTTCCTTGTCGACACGGGCATGCGCGGCTCCCTGCTGCTGCCGACGGCCTATGTCGACGCCCAGTCGCTCCTCACGCGCTCCGGCCGCACCGCCTACGTCACCAGCGGCGGCGGCATCGGCGGGCAGGTCTTCACGCATCTGGGCCGGCTTCGCCGATTGAGCTTCGGTGGCGTGTCTCTCGACAACGTGCCGGTCAACATGTCGCAGGCGCGGGAGGGTCTCCTGGCCTCGCCGGACTGGAGCACCGGAGGCATCATCGGCTCCGATGTGCTGCAGCGGTTCCGCGTGATCTTCGACTACGCCCATCAGCGGCTGCTGCTCATCCCTCGACCGTACGACGCCGACGACCTCGACGTCGACAAGAGCGGCCACCTCTTCCTGGTGAGCGAGGTCGACGATCGGTCGGTCGTGCGCGTCGGCGTCGCCGAGGGCTCGGCCCGCGGCGGCGGGGTGCGGGTCGGGGACGTCGTCCGGGAGATCGACGGCGAGCCGGCGCGGCCTGGGGCTCGAGGAGGTCCGACGCCGCCTGCGAGCAGCGGCCGGAACGCGCGTGGGTCTCGTCGTGGCGCGCCGGGACCAGGTCCTCTCGGTCGAGGTCGAGCTGCGCCCGCTCGTCTGAGCTCGGCTCGGACGTCTCGTTGTCGCCGCCGGACCGATTCGTGCTCTGATCGCGGGCATGATGCGATTCGCGACGATGGGCCTGCTTCTCCTCTGCTTCGTCGCCCTGCCGGGGCGGCGCAGGAGGAGAATCGGTGTCATGGCGTTCCCCGAGGGCGAGGTGCAGCACGTCGTGCGCTTCACGACGACACGCCCTGGTCCGCCTGCCCGCCGACCGCCGGCTGGAGTGCGAGATCGCGGTCCTGGAGGGGGATCGCAGGCGGCCGATCTCACAGTGCGCTTCCGTGTCGCCGAGGGGCACCTTCGAGATGCCCGCCCACTGGCACCCGAAGGACGAGCGGGTGACGGTGCTGACCGGCAGGGTGGCGGTTGCCTTCGGGGCCGGCAGCGAGCGGGCGGACGCGGCGGAGTTCGGCCCCGGCGACTACTACGTCAACGCCCGCAACGCAGTCCACAGGGTGTGGATCGAGGGCCCCACGGTGATCCAGATCACGGGCGTCGGCCCCTGGCGAGCCGTCCCGATCGCCGAAGCGGCCCCGCCGGGCTGAGTGAAGCGCCCCGGCGGGCGCCGGGGACGCGGGACCGAAGGCGGAATGGTCCCGAAGGGGTGTCTTCGTCGCAGGAGGTCGTTGGAGGGCGTCCCGCCTCGCGACGGGCGCTCCCCCTTCCGCGAAGGAGATCCTCGTGCGTTCCGCCACCCGCTCCGTCCTGCCCGTCGTACTCGCCCTCTCCGCCCTGCCGGCCGCGGCGCAGCTCACCGGCATCGGCGCCACCCTCTGGAGCCAGGCTTCACCCGGCATCGACGGCGATCCCGTCTCCGACGATCGGCTGGGCGGGGCGACGGTGAGCGGTGACTTCGATGGCGACGGCTATGCGGACGTGGCCTGCTCGGCCCTGCTCGATGGGACGCCCAGGTCGGGGAGCGTCCACGTGCTCTACGGAGGGCCGGCCGGGCTGTCGTCGGTCGGATCGCAGGTCTGGCGCCAGGACACGCCGGGGGTGCCGGGGGAGAGCGAGGAGGAGGACCTCTTCGGCTGGTCGCTGGCGGTCGGCGACTTCGACGGGGACGCGTTCGACGACCTGGCGATCGGGATCGTCGAGGACCTGGGCTTCAGGTTCGAGCGCCCGGGCGCCGTGCTCGTCCTCTACGGCTCGGCGAACGGTCTCACCGCGAGCGGCGCGCAGGTGTGGGACGAGGACACCTACGACGTGCTGGACGACCACTCCCGCTTCGGGGAGGCGCTCGCGGCCGCCGACTTCGACGACGACGGCTTCGACGAGCTGGCCATCGGCATTCCGGGACTGGCGATCGACGCGGAGGCGGAAGCGGGGGTGGTGGTGATCTTCCGCGGCTCGCCCTCCGGCCTGACGGCGGACCTCTCCCCGGTGCTCCACCAGGGCCTGCCGAGCGTGCAGGACGACGCCGAGGCGGGCGACCGCTTCGGCTTCAGCCTGACCGCCGGGTACTACGACGACGACACGGCCGCCGACCTCGTCGTCGGCGTGCCGTACGAGGACTTCGACGGCCTCGTGGACGCCGGCATCGTGCAGGTCTTCTACGGCTCGGTCGGCGGGCTCGGGTTCAGCGACGGCGAGATCTGGCACCAGGACGTCGCCGGCGTCAACGGCACGGCGGAGACGGACGATCGCTTCGGCACCGCGCTGGCGTCCGGCGACCCGTACGGCCGGGGCATCGATGCGCTCGTCGTCGGCGTTTCGAACGAGGCGATCGGCGCGGAGGCCGCAGCGGGCGCGGTGCACGTGCTCTTCGGCGGCCCGAGCGGGCTCACCGCCACCGGCTCGCTCCTCTACTTCCAGGGCTCTCCGAGCATTCCCGGGACGGCCACCGCCGGCGCCCGGTTCGGCTACACCCTCGCCTTCGGCGACTTCGACGGTGACTTCAGGGAAGACCTGGCGATCGGCGCGCGGGGCGAGATCGTGGGCGGCAACGCCTCCGCCGGGGCGGTGACCGTCCTCTACGGCTCGCCCGTCGGCCTGGGGTTGGGAGAGGCCGAGGTCTGGACCCAGGACTCGACCGGCGTGCCCGGGACCGCCGAGGTTCTCGATCTCTTCAGCTACTCGCTGGCGGCCGGCGACTTCGCCGCGGACGGCTCGACCGACCTCGCCGTGGGCGTCCTCCTCGACGAGGTGGCGGCGGTGCGGGCGGGCTCCTTCAACGTCCTCCAGGGCCTGGCCCTCTTCCGCGACGGCTTCGAGTCGGGCGACACGTCGGCCTGGACCACGACGGTGCAGTAGGCACCGAGACCTCGGCCGCATCTGCGCCGCTTCGCCCGCCGAGCGATCGCGCTAGGCTGGGCGCGGGGACCCACCGATGTCTTCGCACCCGAGCCGAGGGAGGAACCGCCGTCCGTCGTGTCTCCTGTGGGCTGCTGCGATCCTGGCGGGTGCTTGCGCCGGGGGCGGATCGACCGCCTCCATGGAGGTCACCTCGAGGGCCTTCGAAGCGGGCGGCGCGATGCCGGCCCGACTGACCTGCGACGGAGGGGAGCTCTCGCCGCCGCTCGCGTGGAGCGGAGCGCCCCCCGGCACCGGGGCCTTCGCGCTGATCGTCGAGGACCCGGACGCGCCGAGCGGCACCTGGGTGCACTGGGTGGTCTACGACCTGCCGGGGGACGCCGGCTCGCTCGCCGAGGATGCGGCGCGAGGCCTGCCGTCCGGCGCCCGCGAGGGAACGAACAGCTGGGGAGCGGTCGCGTACGGCGGCCCGTGCCCACCGTCGGGCAGCCACCGCTACGTCCACCGGCTCTTCGCCCTCGACGCCCCTCTCGGCGACCTCGGACGGCCCACGGCTCGGGAGCTCGAGCGCGCGATCCGTCCGCACCTCCTGGCTCGAGGCGAGCTCGTGGGGACCTATCGGCGGCTCGAGCGCTCGTCGCAGTAGGGAGGCCGGGCACTCAGTCGCGCCGCAGCGCGATCCGGTCGACGACGACGTGCAGCTCATCGTCCTCCCGGGGCTCGTCGAGGAGGATCATGCGCAGCTCCAGGGTGCCGCCCGGGGCGAGGTCGCCGCGGGTGGGGACGAGGAAGGTACCGGGGTTGTGGGGAGGGAAGGGGGCGAAGGAGCCGAGAAGGCGCTCCTCGCCCGCGGGCGGCCGGTAGCGGACCTCGAAGGAGAGGCGCAGGTCGGTCGGGTTCGCGATCTCGGTCAGATCGATCTCGACGAGGCGCCCGCCTTCGAGCTGGGCGGCGGGGGCCTCGAGGGTCAGCGAGTGGACCGGGCGGTCGGGCTCGAGCACGGCGGGGGCTCCCGAGAGCCTCAACGCCTGCGGCGGCTCGTGCCGGCCGGAACCGTCGGCGGCGCAGGCCACGAGGACGACGCATCCGGCCAGAGCCGCGAGGCGGCGACCTCGACCCCGTCTGCCGGCTCGAGCACGGAGTCGGCTCCCTCCGTGGCGCAGGACGAGCACGGGGCGAGCGAGGGCCAATGGTCGACGCATCCGCCGCGATTCTCCCTCACGGGCTCACTGTGCGCGCACGGTCACCGGTGCCACCAGCAGCTCGACCCCCTGGAGCGTCAGCTCGGCCTCGGGCCGGGCGAGCTCGCGGGCGGCGGGCACGGTCACGAGCTGGACGGAGATCGGCTCGCCGTCGCGCAGGGCTCCGGCGGAGCGCAGCCGTCGCAGCGTCGGCGTCACGTTGACCAGGAAGTCGCGCTTGCCGCCGTGCTCCTCGCCGTGTGCGGAGCTGGTGCCGAAGAAGGCGAAGCTGCCGGCGAAGTGCGGGTCGTCGGTCGGAGTGGTGGGATCGGCGTCGGGGCGATTGACGAAGACGCGCACGAAGAAGTCGTTGGTCGGCGGCAGCTCGGCCCACGAGACGCTGGCGAAGACGCGCTCGTCGGCGCGGTCGCTGTCGATGACGGTCGCCAGCTCCGCCGGCGTCGTGGCGATCTCGGCCGAGAAGGGGCGCGCCAGAGAGACGGTCGCCCGCTCGGCGACGCGGAAGCGCCGACGCACGTCGAGATGGACCTCGGCGCCGGCCCGCAGCCTCGCCTCCAGCCGGTCGAAGTCGCGGATCGCCCGCGCCATCGCTCCGGCGAAGGAGCCGATCGAGCTCTCCTCGTACTGGTAGCTGAACAGCGGCATGAGGATGGTGGCGCCCGCGGTCACCTCGATCGGGTTGCCGTCGCGATCCACGAAGTGGTTCCAGGAGGTGTCGATCCACGTCTGGTCGTTGGTGTTGTCGTTGCCGAGCTCCAGGTTCCACTTCGCCCAGCAGTAGTCGATCATGCAGTGGTGGGCCCAGAAGATCGGGTCGAGCGGGGAGCCGCCCGTCACCATCGTGCCGCCGATCGTGACGTGCGTCTGGTTGTGCGGCGTGCCCTCGATCTGCGAGCTGAAGGTGTAGAAGTTGGGGTCGTTGAAGATGGGGTCGAGGGCGGCGGTCGTCACGTCCCAGACCCCGGCCATCGAGGTGTTCGTGCGCGGCGAGTGATCGAGCGGGCTGCCGGCGGTGGTGAAGTCGGCGTGCATGGCCGGGTCCTGGTTCCAGTTCCAGTAGGGCAGGCCGAACGTGTCGTCGCCGGTGAGCTCCTGGCAGATCTGCTCGAAGTAGAGGAGGTACGCCCGGTGCCAGGAGAAGAAGTGGTCCGTCCCGTGCTCGCAGTGGATGAAGACGTTCGGGCTCTCGGTGCCGTGGATGGCGGCCTGAGCGGCCCAGCTGCGAGGGTCGGTGGGCTGCAGGGCCTTCATCTGCCCCACGGCGTCGCTGTAGGTGGCGATCGCCGCGTCGACCTCCGCCGATCCGGTGCGGAGCCTGCGGCGCGTCGGCCGGTTGGCGATCTGCTCGACGCACGCCTCGCAGCCGCCGAACGCCGTCGCCAGCAGGAGCGACAGGCTGACCCAGCCCACACCCTGGATGAACACCCTGCGGTCGAGCCCGTCGCCGTCCGCCGAGCTCAGGAACAACCGTTCGATCGCCATCGCGTGCCTCCTCGGTCGATTCGGCACCCCCAGACTGCCGTGCGTCGGAAGAACGGGCGAGCGAGGCGGTGCCGGCGTTACCGAGGGTCTCGTCTGCCGTGGGCACGGCGAGGGGACGACTCCGTCACCGGTCGTCGCGAGACGCGGCGCGCCACACCGTGACCTCCCCTCCGTAGCGCAGGTGGGGGCAGGTTGCGGCGATGTCGCCGGCGGCTTCGAGGTCGTCGGCGACCACGAGGAAGAACCCCGTGGCGTCCCCGGCTTCCGAGGACGCGCCGCCGAGGTCCGCCCGCTCACCGGTCAGGCGCTCGGCGGCGAGCAGGCGACCCTCGGCCGCGAGACCGCCCGCCCAGGCGCGGTACTCGGCGACGAGCTCGGGGAGGGTCTTCGAGGTGTCGAGGCCGTGCGGCTCCGAGAGGAGGAGGAGGAAGTGGTTGCCCTTCGCCGCCGGCACCCCGGCCTCCGGCGCGGCGTAGACGCCCCGCGCCGCCCAGCCGGCGAGGAGGCCGACGAGGCAGGCTGCGGCCGCCATGCCCCAGCGGTGCGACTCCCGGCGCCGCCGCGGATCCGAGCCGGCGGACCGGACGAGCCCCCGGGAGCGCAGCGCGGAGGTCACCCGTTCCTCGAGCTCGGCAGGGGGCGAAGTCTCGCGGGGGAGCCCTCGCAGCAGGCGGTCCAGATCCTGGTCGTGGTCGTTCATTTCAGCCTCCTGCCTCCTCGGCCGTCGGGTCCAACCGGCGCCGCAGCGTCCGTCGCGCCTCGAAGAGGCGGCTCTTCGACGTGCCGGGGGCGATCGCCAGCGCCGTCGCGATCTCGTCGTGGGTGTAGCCCTCGAGCTCGAAGAGCACGAGGACCTCGCGCTGTCCGTCGGGGAGCGCGGCGAGGAGGCGCTCGACATCCAGACGGGCGCCGTCCACCGGCGCCTGCACGGGCTCCGGTCGCGGGGAGGAGTCCGTCGCGGGGCGCCGGCGACGCAGCTCCCGGCAACAGTTGACGACGAACCCCGCCAACCAGGTGCGCAGGCGCGAGCGTCCGGCGAACCCCTCCAGCCGCTGAACGGCTCGGATCCACGCCTCCTGCACGGCTTCCTCCGCCTCGTCGGCCCGGCCGCCGGCCAGACGCAGGGCGAGGCAGTGCAGGTAAGGAGTGTGGGCGCGGTAGAGGGAGCGGAAGGCGCCTTCGGAACGCTCGCGCAGGTAGCGCTCGACGAGCGTGCGGTCGTCTGCTCCCTGCGTCTCTTGTTCCCGGTTCACCGACGGCCCCCTCCCTCCTGAGTGACGCCGGCCGGCAAAAAGGTTCGGATCGAACCTTCCGGGCCCCTCGCGTCACTCAGTTGCCGAACCGAAGAGGAGATCTCCATGCGCCCGATTCCGTCCGCCCCGTCCGCCCTGCTCGCCCTCGTCGCGATCACCTGCGCCGCCCCCTCCGCCGGGGAGTGGAAGCCCGAGCCCCTCTCCCGTGCCGACGAGACCGCAGCGGCGCTCGAAGCCTGCCCGTCGGTCCTGCGCGAGCAGGCGGGCGTCTACGTCCTGACCGGGGAAGGGTACGAGCTTGCACGGCCCAGCGGCAACGGCTTCCACGCCGTCGTCGAGCGCAGCCAGCCGGACGCCTTCGAGCCGCAGTGCCTCGATGCCGAGGGGTCGCGCACGACACTGCAGGAGATCCTCCTGCGCGGGGAGCTGCAGATGAGCGGCCGCTCGACCGAGGAGATCCGCGCCGAGCTCGGCGCCGCCTGGCGAGAGGGTCGCCTGCAGGCGCCCGGGAGGCCCGGGATCAACTACATGCTCTCCGAGCGCAACCGCGTCCCGATCTCGCCCGACCAGGTCATCTCGTACCAGCCCCACGTCATGTTCTACGCCCCGTACCTGACCGACGCCGACATCGGCGGCGACCCGCGCGGCGGCGGCAGCCCCGTCTTCGTCGTCAACCAGGGCGCCCCGTCGGCCTACGTCATCGTGCCGGTGGGGCATGCTGACGAGGGCGGCTCGGCGCACTGAGGAGTGGAGGAGTGACAGCCGTTCGGCTCCGGGATACGGTGAGCCCCATGAGGACGGTCGTCGATCTCCCCGGTCCACTGCTCGAACGTGCCCGGAAGAGGGCGCGCCGGGACGGAGTGACGCTCGAGCAGCTCCTCGTCGTCTTGCTGCAACGCGAGATCGAGAAGCGCGAGCGCCAAGCCGAAGCGCCCTCTCGCCTCGACGAGCTCGTCGTTTGCGGCCATGGCGTGGCCTCCGAGGTCCGGGAAGGCGATTGGTTCGACCTGATCTACCCTCTGGCCGGCTGACCGGCCGGCCGCCACGGATGAGCGGGCTCGCGCACGGCTCTGAGCTGGACGCCTTCATGCCGCTTCCGGACGTGCGGGAACGCTTCGAGACGATGGTGGGAGCGCCGCCGGAGCTGGTACTCGACGTGGCTGTGGAGTTCGACCTCCAATCGTTGGCCGCCGTCCGGGCTCTGATCAGGACGCGAGCGATCATCCTGCGGGCGCCGAAGGCGGAGCCGCGGAGGGCCCGGGGTCTGCTGGCGGAGACGCTCGGTCTCGGCTGGGGGCTGCTGGTCGAAGAGCCGGGTCGGTTCGTCGTCTGCGGTGCGGCGTGCAGACCGTGGGAGGGAGATCCAGGCTTCGAGCCGATCCCACCGGACCGTTTCGCGGAGTGGTCGCAGCCCTGCCGGGAGAAGATCGCCTGGAGCCTCGAGGCGCAACCGCTGGCCCCGACCCGCACTCGATTCGCGCACGAAGTCCGGGCGGTCGCCACCGACGAGGAGGGCCGGCGCCGCTTTCGTCGCTACTGGCGCTGGGCTCGCTTCGGGATCATCGGCATCCGTCTCCTCCTCCTACCGGCTATCCGCCGCGAGGCCGAGCGCCGGTGGTCCACATCCGGCGCTGGAGGGCGTGACGTCAGCCTTCCCGGTGCCTGAGGTGGAGGAGTCGGAGACAGAAGAGCAGGCTCGTGGTCGGCAAGAGAGCCAGCGGCCAGGCGAGGAGCACCGTCGCAGGCACGCCGATGGCTGCGGCCGACGCGCCTGCGATCAGACTCAGATCGATCCACGTCGAGGGCCTCGACGTTGCGTCGGTCGAGGAGCGAACGACGGCGGTGACGTAGCCGGGCGCAGAGAGCAAGCCGAGCGCAGCCGCGGCTCCGATCAGCCAGAAGGGCCAGTGCCTCTCCCCGGGATGGACCAGCTCGTACGGCAACACCTCGGTCACGATGGGGAGCGCGAGGGCCCAGGCGAGAAGGGGAACGGCGCAGTACACCGTGTTCGCGAGACAGCGCCCGAGCGTGAGCGAGGGGGCGGGGCTCAGTTCGGGCACGGGACGATCTCCGCGGGTTCGCTGGGCACTTCCCGGCGACCGGGGCCGCGAGAAAACCCAGGAGAATCGCCGTCGAAGCCCGGAGAGCCCGCGCTGTCGGTGGTCACCGCGCCAGCCTACAGAAGCTCGCGGTCGGGTCAGGCCCGCCTGGGTGCGAAAGCGGCCAGCATCTCTCCGGCCGAGGGTGGGTCGAGGACGTAGCGGTCGGCGAATGTGCGGGCGGGCGTCGGGGTAGGGGTGGCGGCGATGCGCTCGGCGGCGGCCTCGAGGGTCGTAGTCGGTGTGGCGGGGCTCGACCTTCGGGCCCAGCAGGAGCCAGTCGGCGCCGGGGGGACCGAAGGGCATGCCGATGCTGCCGGCGTTGACGACGCGGACGCCGCCGATGGTGCGGTCGAAGGGCATGTGGGTGTGGCCGCAGACGACGAGGTCGACGTCGAGGTCCGAGAAGAGGGGGAGGAGATCCTCCTCCGGGGTGAGGCGGGTGAAGATCTGCGTGTCGCTCGTCGGCGTGGCGTGGCAGAAGAGCACGCGGCCGAGCTCGGGGATCTCCAGGGTCACGGTCGGCGGCCAGCCGGCGACGCCGTCGAGATCGGCGGGGGAGAGCCAGCCCGCGGTCCAGCGGATCACCTGGCGCACCGCGGCCGGGACGGCCGGCACGCGGCCCTCGCGCTCGGCCAGCACCGCCGACTCGCCATTGCCGTGGAGCGCCTCGACCGGCAGGTCGAGCTCGCGCAGCGCGGCGAAGCACTCGCGCGGCATCGGCCCCGGCACGACGTCGCCGCCGACGACCACCCGATCGACGTGGGCCTCGCGCACCTGCTCGAGCACGGCCTCGAGGGCGGGGAGGTTGCCGTGGATGTCGTAGAGGGCGGCGACGCGCATCGGAGGCCGACTCTATCGGGCCGCTTCCGGACACCCGGCGGAGGCCGGGGGTAGCATGTGCGCCGTGGACCGCTTCGCGCCGCTTCGCCGTCCGTCGACCCTCGCCGCGCTCCTCCTCTTCGTCGCTTCCTCGGCGGTGGCCGACGGTCGCTTCGACGCCTTCGGCGAGCTCCTCGCCGCCTTCCGGACGCAGAACGCGATACCCGCGCTGGTGGCCGTCGTGGTCGAGGACGGCGCGATCGCCTGGGAGTCCGCGTGGGGGACGGCGGACGACGAGGGCGAGGTGCCGGCGACGCCCGACACGGTGTTCTGGATCGCGTCGGTGACCAAGCCGCTGGCGGCCACCGCGATCCTGGCCGAGGCGGCGGCCGGCCGGCTCTCGCCGGCGACACCGCTCTCCGCGGACCCCGGCTGGGCGGAGACGTGCGAGTGGCTGCGTGGTACACGGATCCCGTTCGGCGGCGGCACCACGCTCGAGGACGGCACGGTGCTGCCGCCGGTGGCCTGCGACCGGGAGCTGACGATCCGCGACGCGCTCGACATGAAGGTGAACGGCCCCGCCGGCCACGGCTTCGTCTACAACCCGATCGTCTACGCGCGCCTCGACCGCGTGATCGAGGGTGCTGGCGGCCGCCCGCTGCGCGAGATCGTGCGCGAGCGCGTGGTCGACCCCGCGGGCATGCGCGACACCGCGCTCGGCTGGCGCGACCCGGACGGCGGCGCCGCCCTGCGCCTGCTGGCGCCGCCCTTCGCCCTCGACGAGGAGGGCCGCCCGCAGAAGGCCCCCTTCCCCGACGACGACTTCCGCGCCGCCGCCGGCGTCTACACCTCGGCCCGCCAGCTCGCCCGCTTCGACATCGCCTTCGACTCCGATGCCCTGCTCCCACCCGAGGTCCGCGCCGAGATCGTCGACGCTCCCGAGGGCTACTCCTCCGGCTGGTTCCACCAGACCTGGGACGGCCACCGCCTCCTCTGGCACTCCGGCTGGGAGCCCGACGCCTACTCGGCCCTCTACCTCAAGGTCCCCGACGAGCACCTCACCCTCATTCTCCTGGCCAACACCGAGGGCCTCTGGTGGGGCAACTCCCTGGTGCGTGCGGAGGTCGAGAAGAGCCCCCTGGCGGCGGCCTTCCTCGCCGCGTTCGTCGAGCCGGCCGGCGAGTGACGGAGTCCCGCCCGACCCGCCGTCAGGAGGTCACCGACCTGCTGCGCCAGGGCGAGTGGAGCGTCGACGCTCTGCGCCGCGAGCTCGAGGTTCCCGTCCACGTCCTCGAGGAGGACCTCGCCCACATCGCCAAGAGCGTCCGCGCCGAGGGCCGGCGCCTCCGCATCGACCCCGCCCGCTGCCCGCAGTGCGGTTTCACCCTCCGCCCCCCGCGGCCGGGCAGCATCCACCCGCCCAGCCGCTGCCCCCGCTGCCGCAACGAGCGGCTCGAGGGTCCGTGGCTGCGGGTTCTCTAGTCGCGGACGTCGCGCAGCGTCCCGGCGGCGCAGCGGTGGAGGATGCTGGCGATCAGGGGCCGGTAGGGAAGCGATAACATCGCCCGCGGCCCGACTGACAGTCGAGCCGGCCAGGCGGCCGGCGAGGTAGGACGAGCGAGTGGAAGCCACGCTTCGCTCGCATGAGGGACTCGATGCCGGCGGCGACTTCGGAAGAGGCTGAGGCGGTCGTTCGGGAGGACCGCGAGGTCCACGACTTCACGCCCAAGCTGACAATGTGGTGGGCGCGGGCGGCCCTCCTTGTCCTTGGGATGGTTTCCTCCGAGGTCCTGCTCTGGCAGATCGTCTTCCTCCCCTCGGACTGGGGGAACTGGGCCCACCTCCTCATGGCGGTCCTGCTGGTGGTGAACTTTCCGCCCTACGTGCGACCTCCCGGCCGCGCCCTCTGGCGCGTGACGGGTGAAGGTTTCTGGAGTCTCTCGGGCCGGCCCCGTCTGCTGATCGCCGCCGAGGACATCGCGGGGACCTGGCCCAGCGAGGAGAAGAGCCGGGGCGTGGCCGCCGGCGCGAGCCATTACTTCTTTGTTTCGGGTCGCGATGGGGCGAAGGGAATCGCCCTCCACTACGGAGACCTGGCCGAGAACGAGCGCCGGGAGCTCGAGCGGTGCCTCAGCGAGGTGGCCGACCTCGCTTCGCGCGAGGCGAACCACAGCTCCGGACCGGATGCCCCGCGGCTGTTCTACCGCGCTCGCGTCCGCCACGAACCGGGGTTCTACCGACCGGCGCTCCTGGTTGCAAGCTGGATCGGTGTTCAGGGACTGGTCTTGCAGTCGATCGAAAGCGGTGTGGGTTGGCGGGCCGGGCTCTGGCTCCTCCCGCTCGTCTTGCTCCTGATCGGCCGGGCGCTCTGGAAGCGCCGGCGGCACACCCGGCCCGACCCGGTGGTGCGTGTCGACGAAGCCGGTGTGTGGCTGCTCCGCGGCGAGCCCGCTCCGCGGCTCGTCCTGCGGGCCGACGACGTCTCCCAGGTGCTCTGGGGCGGGCCGAAGATGGCGATCAAGCGGCGGGACGGGTCGACGTTGCACCTGGGGGTGGGGCGGCTGGCGCGACCGGATCAGGAGGACCTGGAGAGGCGGATCCGCGGGTTCGCGGAGGGCGGGCAGCGGCGGGAGGTAGAGTACGCGGACGGTGACCACGAACCGAACGGAGCCGAACCCATGAGACTCGGAGCTGTTGCCGTCGTTGCGCGACCCTCGTCCTCGCCGCCACCGGTCCCGCTGCGCCGCTGTGGCCGCGATCTGGGAGGGCGGCACTTCGAACGCCGGGGGACCGGTTGGCTGCAGGTCGAGGCCGACGAGCTCGTTCGAGGTGCCCGCGGGTGCTCACGGTGCGGTTCCGCGACGGGGTGGAGCGCGCGGCGCAGGATGCGGTGCTGGCCCAGCTCGGCGGCGTCGAGCTGCGCCGGGCGATCACCGGTTCGTGGACGTCGAGATCGCCGAGGGGCGCGACGTCCTCGACGCCGTGGCGGCCTTCGCGGCCCGCCCGGAGATCGCGGTGGCCGAGGCCAACACCTTCGGCGCCTACGCGCTGATCCCCAACGACACCCTCTACGGCAGCGAGTGGCACCTGCCTCAGATGCAGGTCGACGACGCCTGGGACGTGACCACCGGCTCGACCCAGATCGTCGTCGCGGTGCTCGACTCCGGGACCGAGTTCACCCACGAGGACCTCGGCCTCGGGGTCGACGGCTACCGCAACGTCTGGCTCAACCCGGGCGAGGACGCCTGGTCGGATCCGACGAACCCGGCCACCGGCAACGGGGTCGACGACGACGGCAACGGCTTCATCGACGACTGGCAGGGTTGGGACTTCAACAACGGCAACAACGACCCGGCCGGGACCTTCTTCCACGGGACGGCGGTGGCCGGCGTCATCTCCGCGAAGACCAACAACAACCGCGGTGTTGCGGGAGTGGCGGGGGGCAACGGCGCGCCGGGCGTGAAGGTGCTCCTGGCCGGTGTCGGCGACAGCGCTCCCAACGGCGCCATCCTGGACGACGCCATCCTGTACGCGGCCGACAGCGGCGCCAGGATCATCCAGCTCAGCCTCACCGTCGGTCAGAGCTCGGCCATCGACGCCGCGCTGGCCATGGCCTACGACACGTTCGGCCTGACGATCATCTGCTCGTCCGGCAACGGCGGGACCTCGAGCGTCGGCTACCCGAGCTCCGACTCGCACGTCATGGCCATCGGTTCGACGGGCATGACCGACCAGAAGAGCAGCTTCTCCCAGTACGGCGTGCTTCTGGAGCTGGCCGCCCCGGGTGAGGGGATCTGGATGCTCGACCTCAACGACGGCTACGGGCCGAGCTCGGGCACGTCCTTCTCCTCGCCCAACACCTCGGGCACGGCGGCGCTGGTGCTGAGTCTCGCTCCGACGATGACCAACGCCCAGCTGCGCCAGCTGCTGCACGACACCGCGGCCAAGGTCGGCGGCTACAACTACAACTGGAACCCCGGCATGCCGGGCCACTCCATGGAGCTGGGCTACGGCCGGGTCGACGCGCTGGCCGCCGTTCAGGCGGTCCAGGCGCCGATCTTCGAGGACGGATTCGAGAGCGGCGACACCAGCGCGTGGACCACGTCGGCTCCCTAAGGCGGTCGACGGTGAGGCTCGCACTCGCTCTGCTCGCCCTCCTCGCCGGAAGCGTCGCGCCGTCGCGCGCGGCCGACCCGGCGGCCGAGCTCGATGCCTATACGGCCGCCGCGGTCGATGCCTGGGAGGTCCCCGGTCTGGCGATCGCCGTCGTCAAGGACGGCGAGCCCGTCTTCGAGCGCGGCTACGGCGTGCGCGAGCTGGGCCGCGAGGAGCCCGTCGATGCCGACACGCTCTTCGCGATCGGCTCGACGACCAAGGCCATGACGGCCGCCACGGTCGCCCTCCAGGTCGATGCCGGACGGCTCGGATGGAACGACCGCGTCGAGGAGAAGCTCCCCTGGTTCGAGCTCTCTGACCCGTGGGCGAGCCGGGAGCTGACCGTACGCGATCTCCTCACCCACCGCGCCGGCCTCGGCAACGTCGACCTGCTCTGGTATGGAGCCGACCGCACCCGGCGCGAGATCCTCGAGAAGATGGCCGCCGTCGAGCCCGCCTACTCGATGCGCGACGGCTTCGTCTACCAGAACATCCTCTACGTGGCGGCCGGCGAGGTGGCGGCGGCTGCCGCCGGCAAGAGTTGGGAGGAGCTGCTGGTGGGGGGCCTCCTCGAGCCGCTCGGCATGGACCGCACCGTCGTCACCGTCGGCGACACGACGGCGATGGACGACGTGGCCAGCCCGCACGACGAGGTCGCCGGCACGCTGACCGTGATCGAGAACGCCCGCTTCGACAGCATGGGCCCGGCGGGCACCGTCTGGTCGAGCGTCCACGACATGTCGCTGTGGCTGCGCATGCTGCTGGCCGAGGGACGGGTGGGAGAGACGCAGGTGCTGACGGAGGCGTCGGTGGCCGAGCTGCTGCGGCCGCAGACCCTGCTCGACCTCTCGCAGCTCTACCCCGACGTCGAGCTCCTGGCACCGCACTGGACGAGCTACGGTCTCGGCTGGTTCCAGCTCGACTACCGCGGTCGCGCCGTCTCGTTCCACACCGGCTCGATCGACGGCATGTCGGCGATCGTGGGGATGGTGCCCGACGAGGACCTCGGCGTCGTCGTTCTCGCCAACCGCGATCACGCCGAGGTGCGTCACGCCCTGCTCTGGAAGGCACTCGACCTCTGGGGCGGGGAGGCCGACGGTCGCGACTGGAGCACCGAGCTCATGGCCCTCTACGATGGGCTCGCGGCCGAAGCGGAGACGCGGCGTGCGGAGCGCGACGAGGCGCGCGTGACCGGGACCTCTCCGACCCTGCCGTTGAGCGACTATGTGGGCGTCTACTCGAACCCCCTATACGACGACGTCGAGGTCGTCGAGCGCGACGGGGGTCTGGCCCTGATCCTCGGCCGACCCTGGCCGGAACGCTCGAGCATTGGCACTACGACACCTTCCGGCTGGCCTTCGACCGCGCCTGGCGCGGCGACGCCCTGGTCACGTTCACCGTCGGCCCCGACGCCCGGCCGGATCGCCTGGAAGCCCTCGACCTCGCCTTCGAGAGACGGCCCGCGCCCGAGCGGGCACCCGAGTGAAGCGCGTCGCGGGCGGCTGACCTCGCCCGCCGCCTGGGCTACGATTCGGGGCAGTGCCGTCACAGACCCTGCCCGACACGGTCGGGCGCTACGAGATCGTCGCGGAGATCGGCCGCGGCGCGATGGGGCGCGTGTTCCGCGCCCGGGATCCGAACGTGGATCGCGAGGTCGCGGTCAAGGTCATGGCCTCGCCCTTCCTGGCCGGGTCGGACGCGGAGGACGAGGAAGCGCGGCAGCGCTTCCTGCTCGAAGCCCGGGCGGCGGGCAGGCTCAACCACCCCGGGATCGTGATGGTGCTCGACGCCGACAGCGATCCGGCCACGGGAGCCCCCTACATCGCCATGGAGCTCGTCGAGGGCCGATCGCTCGACAACCTCCTGCATCAGTACCGGAGGCTCGTTCCGGCCCGGGCCGTCGATCTGGTCGCCCAGGCGGCGCGAGCGCTGGCGTACGCCCACGACCGCGGGCTCGTGCACCGCGACATCAAGCCGAACAACCTCCTGGTGGCGGATTCCGGGAGCGTGAAGATCGCCGACTTCGGCATCGCCAAGCTCCCGGCCGAGGCGCTGACGCTGCCCGGAAGCGTGCTCGGGAGCCCCGGCTTCATGTCGCCCGAGCAGGCTCGCGGCGAGCCGCTCGACGGCCGCTCGGACCTCTTCTCGCTGGGCTCGGTGCTCTACCGGGCGCTCACCGGGGCCGAGCCCTTCGGTGGCGACGACATCCCCAGCGTTCTCTACAAGGTCGCGCACGTGGATCCCCGGCCGGCTCGCGACCGCGCGCCGGAGCTTCCCGAGTCGCTCGAGCGCGTGCTCGAGCGCGCCCTGGCCAAGGAACGCCGGCACCGCTTCCGCGACGGCCGGGAGAAGGCGGCGGCGCTCGACGCCGTGGCCGTTGAGCTGGCGGGCGGGCCGCCGGCGGCCATCGCGCCGCCGCCGCGCCCTTGGGACCCGGGGGCCGCGGACCCGACGGCCGCGGACTCCTCACCGGGATCGACGGAGAGGCTCACGGACACGCCCGAGAGCTCGGAGAGCGACGCGGCGCCGGCGACGACCGGAGCCCGCCGCGAGGCGGAAGCTCCCGCCTCGCGGTCGAAATCCGGAGGCGGCGATCCGCGTCCGCGGAGCCGGGCACGGCACGCGGCCTGGCTGGCTGCGGCGGTGACGGTCGCCGTGGCGGCGGCGCTGCTCGTCTCGGCCCTCCACGACGGCTCGGCCGGACCGCCCGCTCCGCCCCCGACCGCCGAGGCGACGGCGAGCTCGTCGGAGCTCGAGGAGCTCGCGAGCGCCGACCGGGTGCCGCCGGCGGGAGCCGGCGCCGTCGACCGGCGCTCCGCCGGTGCCTCCGGCCGGTCCCCCGCCGCCTCTCCCCCTCCGGGAGGCCGGAGCCGCAGTGGGAGCCGGGATGGAGACGCCGCCGCCGGGCCCGGGCCTTCGTGGACCGTGCCGGAGAAGACCGGTGCCCGGGCCGCCGACGGGGAGATCGCTGCGCCCGCACAGGCCGAGGCCGGCTCGCGCCGGCCGGAACACCGCGAGGAGTCGGAGAGCAAGGCGTCCGAGTCGGCGAGCCTCCACATCGTCTACAACAACCGCCTCTCCTCCGGCAGTCTCGCCCTGCTGGTCGACGGTCGCACCGTCTGGTCGACGCGCGTCAGCAGCCCGCAGAGCGTGGCGCAGCGTTTCGCCGGCCGGGAGCGGCGCTACGTCGTCCGCGTTCCCGCCGGCGGCCACCTGCTGCAGCTGCGCCTCGTCGGGCGCGGACCCGGCATGGAGGTGAACGTGAGCGAGACCATCCGGGGCACCTTCCCCGCGGGGGGGCGGCGGGACCTGCGGGTGTCGCTCAACCCCCTCACCAACAACCTGAAGCTGTTCTGGACGAGCTGATGCCCGCCATCCCCTGCCCGACCTGCGGAGCGCCGGTGGCCGTCGACGAGCGGGCCGAGGAGCGCACCTGGGTGACGATTCGCTGCGCTGCCTGCGGGGAGCGTATCCGCTACTGCGTCGGGAGCCCGGCGACGACCGCGCGCCTCGTTTTCGACGCCCCGATCGAGTACCCGCCCGGGACCCGACCCGGAGAGCTGGGCGAGGATGCGTTCTCGACCCTCTTCCACCCGCGCTCGGCCCTGCGCTACGACCCCGAGGACGCTGCGGAGGACCCGGCGTCCGACGGTACGGTCCGGGCGGATGCGGAGGACGTCCGGCCGCCGGACCTGCCCTCGGACGAGCCGGTCGGGTTCCTCGTGCTCGGCGCCCGGCCGGGCAGCGAGCGAGTGAGGCTCACCAGCGCGCGAACCGTCTTCGGCCGCCAGGGAGCCGACGTCGATCTCGACGACGCCGCCGTGTCGCGGCGGCACTTCCAGGTCGAAGCGGCGGGCAGCGAGTTCTTCATCCGCGACCTCGACAGCTCGAACGGCACGTGGGTCAACGGCCGGCGGATCCGCTACACCGAGCTCGCCGACGGTGACGAGGTGCGCGCCGGGCGCACCTTTCTCGTCTTCCGGCTCCTCTCCGGTGCTTGAGGCGGCCGCGGGAGGAGGCCTCAGCCGTCGCAGTGGGCGCGGCCGTCGCCGGCGGCCGCGATGACGATCCAGCCGAGCGTGCGCTCGAGCTCCAGGATCTCGGGCCGGTCCTGCAGGCACTCGAGGTCCGCCGAGATCTCCCAGGTCAGCTCCTTGTCCACGCCCTCGCGCAGCGCATGGTGCCGCGTCGTGTTGCGCGGCTGCGGGTCACAAGGCGCGGCGTAGCGATCGTGCGCGTCGCGGATCGCGGAGCGGAGACCGAAGATCGCGTCGGCCTCGTCGAAGACGAGCGTGGCCGTGCAGGTCGCGGCCTCGGGGCCGACCGCGGTCCAGCGAGCCGTCCACGTGGCGCCGTCGACGACCAGGTCCCGGTAGGGACGATGGGCGTCGGCGGTCGCGATCTGTGACTCGAATCGGAACGCGGAGGGCGGCGGCAGGGGCTCGTTCCTCCCGCTGGCGGCGAGATGGTCCGCGCGCAGGGAACGGGCGCGCCACACCAGAGCGCCGACGGTCAGCACGCCGAGGCCGACGACGAGCCAGGTCACCACGCGCAGCGTGCCGAGGGCCGTTCTCCACGCCACCAGCCCGGCGACCGCCCCGCCCAGGATCGCCCCCAGCAGCCCGTAGCCGAGGGCGATCGCGGGTCCCGCGAGACCGCTCCCCTCGGGCACGCAGCAGGCCGAGCCGATCGCGGTGCCGGCGGCCAGGCCGAGCAGCAGGCAGGCGCCGACCAGTGCCGCCACCAGCGGCCAGCGTCTCTCGGGGTGCGCGGCGGGCTCGACGCTCTGGGTCATGGGTGCTCGAAGTGTAACCTCACCGACGCCGTCGAACGAGGGCGGGCGCAACATACGCTCTCCGTCTCTCGTAGGGCCGGTCGAACCCGTTCTTCCACGACCCTGGAGCCCGTCGATGAAGTCGATCCTCGCCATCGTGCTCGCGCTCGCGCCGGCCGGAGTCGACGCCCGGACACCTTCCGACCGTCTGGACGCTGCGGCTTGGCGGGAGGACCTCGCTGCCCTGGTGACGCACGTCACGGAGAAGCACCGCGAGCCGTTCCACGCACTGTCCCGGGCGGACTTCGACGCGGAGGTCGCAGCGATCGAGCGATCGATCGACGGGGCGGACGACGTGGCGGTCGTGCTCGGCATGGCGCGTCTGCTCGCCTCGATCGGCGACGGGCACACCCGGTTGACCCTGCCCGTCGATCCGGAGCAGCTCGGGTTGCGCCTCGGTCACGCCGACGACCCGGAGCCCGCGGCCGGCGTACCGCGCCTCGGTGTCCTGCCCGTGCGGCTCCGCTTCCTGGGCGAGGGTCTCTACGTCGTCGCGGCCTCGCCGGCCTGGAGTCGCCTGCTCGGGCGGGAAGTGGTGCGCGTGGGCACTGCGGAGGTCGACGAGGCGGTCGCCGCCGTCGCTCCATGGTGCCCGCACGACACGCCGTCCGGCCTGCGTCTGGCGGCCTCGACCCGGTTCTCGATCCCCGCCGTCCTCGCGGCGGCCGGGATCGGCGACGCGCGAGATGCGGCGACGCTCGGAGTGCGCACCGCGTCGGGCGAGGAGGAGCCCGTGCGCCTCGGCGCCCTGGAATGGGGGGCCGAGGTCGAGTGGCACGAGCTCGGGTCCGCTCGGCACCCGGCGCCGGAGGGGCGGGAGGGGGAGTGGTACTGGATCGAGCCGCTCGCCGATCGCGACGCGCTCTACGTGCGCGTCGACCGGCATCGAGGACCAGCCGGGTGCGCCGCGCGCGGCGCAGCTCGGCGAGCTCCTGGCGCTGGAGCTCGCGAGGCGGTCGCCGCGCAAGGTGATCGTGGACCTGCGAGCCAACCACGGCGGGGACGGCTCGCTGGCCCGCGCCCTGGTGCTGCCGCTGATCCGTTGGGAGGGCTCCGCCGAGCCGGGGCGCCTCTACACGCTGGTCGGCCCGGAGACGTTCTCGGCCGCCGTCCTGTTGCTCGACCGCCTGGAGCAGTGGACCCAGAACCTCCTGGTGGGAGAGGAGCCGGGCAGCGGGCCGGCGAGCTACGGCGACTCCGATCGCGAGATCCTCCCCAACAGCCGCCTCGTGGCGCGGGTCTCGACCCGCATCCACGTCGGCTGGACGGGGGGAGAGGCGCGACGCCGCTACGCCGTCGACCTCCCGGTCGCGCCGAGCATCGAGGACGTGCTGGCGGGACGCGACCCGGCGCTCGAGCGGGCGCTCGCCGAAGGGCCCCATGCGCTCGACGAACGGCTGGTGGCCTCCTACGAGGCTGCCGGCGTCGACGCCGCGCTGATGGTCTGGTACCGCGAGCGCACCGACCCGCGGACCGTCGCGGTCTCGACCGAAGCGCCGATGAACGCGCTGGCGGCGCACGTCCTGGAGGACGGAGACGCCGGGCTCGCCGCGGCGCTCTTCGCCCTCAACCGGGGCGACTACCCGGACTCCGTCGACGCTTGGCGCGGCGAGGCCGAGGCGCAGCTCGCCGCCGGTGATGACGAGGCCGCGCGCGCCGCGCTCGACCGCGCCCGCCGGCTCGCCCCCGAGGACCCCGCGATCCTCGCCCTCGAGCAACGGTTGAACGACTGAGATCCGCTACGGGGCGTCAGTCCTCGGCGCGGCGCGGGAAGACCGGCTGGATCCACGCCACGGCGCCGGTCGAGTCCTCCACGCGGGCACGCACGTAGAGCTCGTCGCCGCGGAAGGCGTAGCTCGGCTCGAGGCTCTCGTCGACCTTCAGCACCTCGCCGTCCCGGCCGACGAAGACGGTGCGGAAGCGCGTCGGGTTGCGCCCGGGCTCGAGCCATTCGACCTGGTCGTTCTCCTCGTCCAGACGCAGGCGGATCCCCTCCTCGTCGCTCTCCAGATCGAGCAGCCACACGCCGGTACTGGCGTAGAAGTCGCCATCCTCGAGTGCGGCGAGCAAGGTCTCGGCGTCGAGCCGATCGGCACGCACCATGACCCAGGCCCGTCCGGGGTTCGCCCACTCCGGGCCGAAGCGGTCGAAGTGGTGCGAGTCGTCCACCGCGACTCCGTAGAGACGGCGGCCGGTGGAGAGCACGCGATCCCAGATCTGCTCGGTCGAGGGTGAGCCGCCGCCGCCCAGGTTGTGCATCCCGGGCTCGGCGTTCCAGATCTCGAGCAGGGCGAACCCGTCGGCGGCGATCAGATCTTCGGCCGCGACCGCCCAGGTGAGGTTCGGGTGCGCCGCGATGGGGACGCCTCCCGCTGCGCGCACGGCTGCGGCGTCGGCGGTCACCACGTCTGCGACGGTCTCTCCGTCCTGCGGTCCTACGGCCGTCGCGACCCCGAGGCCGACGACGTCGACGATGCCGCCGTCCACCTCCTGCGACAGCTCGACGCCGGGCAGCACGAGGAACCGATCGGGCGAGCCGAGCAGGCCGTTGAGGGTCTCGACCGGCGTCAGGCGGTGGATGTCGGTCAAGGCGACGAACTGGTACCCGTGGTCGCGGTACCAACCGGCGACCACGTCGGGCGAGGCCCGGTTGGTGTGGGCGTGCAGATTGCCCCGGTACCAGCGCTGCGGCTGGGCGGCCGCGCCGCCGGCGAGCGGAAGGGTGCCGACCCAGCCGGCCGCGAGGAGCAGCAGGGCGGAGGGGCCCCTCATTCGTGTCGCCGGTAGGTGCCCTCGAACATCGGGCTCCACTCCCGGGCGTCCTCGGAGCTCTCCATACGTACCCGCAGGGCGTCGTCGGTGGAGAGGTCGTAGGTCAGGCGGGCGTAGCCCATCGGATTGCGGCTGACCACGCTGACGACGTCGCCGTCCCACATGCCGCGGAACGTTTCGAGCCCCATGCCCAGCGAGTCGAGCCAGTGCAGGACGCACTCGTCCGTGCGCTGTTCCACCGTCCAGATGCCGTGGCCGGCGTAGGTGACCGCACCGTCGACCTCCTGTTCGTAGTCGCTGATCACCGCGAAGCCGTCGAGGGCCACGCGGGCGCTGATCCGGGCTCGAGCGGACCCTCCCTCGGGCATCCACGGCGAGGGAAACAGCGTCTCCTCGCCGCTCCACTCGCCGGCCAGGCGGGTGAGCGCGCGGTGTGCCTCGGTGGGTCGGGGGGTGTCCATCGTCGTCTCCTCTCGTTCGACGCAGCCGCGTGCGGCGGTCGGAGCGCCGGGCTCGTCGAAACGTCGGGGACGCGGGTGCCGTCGCAGCGTACCAGCACCCGCGGGCCGACGGCTGCGTGCGGTGTCACGAAGGATCTTTCGATCCCCGGCATCTCGGGACACCAGAGGCACCCCGCTCCGGGGCGCCGGCACATCGAACGGAAGGAGCGCTCTGCATGAATCACGAAGGGACTTCCACCCGAGGCCCGGGGAGGGCCGTCCTCGCCCTGCTGTTGCTGCTCACGCTGGCGGCCGGCGCGGCGAGTGCCGTCGGCTTCACCGACAGCTTCCGGGTTCGCGACTGCAGCTGGAGCTCGAAGGGAACGGCGAACCCCTACTTCAGCCTCCGGCCCGGAGACCAGCTGATCCTCGAAGGGGACGACGAGGGCGAAACCGTGCGCAACGAGATCACCGTGCTGAACCGGACCGAGCGGATCACCTTCGACGTCGACGGCATGCCGGTCACGGTGCGGGCACGGGTGATCCGTGAGCGTGAGACGGCCGACGGCGAGCTGACCGAGATCTCACGGAACTTCTTCGCCCGCTGCCGTCAAACCAGCGACATCTACTACTTCGGGGAGGACGTCGACATCTACGAGGACGGCCAGGTGGTGAGTCACGACGGCGCCTGGCGAGCCGGAGAGGACGGCGCGATGCCCGGCATCGTCATGCCGGGCACGTTCCTGCTCGGCGCCAAGTACTACCAGGAGATCGCTCCTGAGTCCGAGGCCCTGGACCGCAGCCAGCACGTCGAGATGGGTATCGAGATGCCCACCCCGGCGGGGACCTTCAGCGACTGCGTGGGCGTGGTCGACACGACGCCCCTCGATCCCGAGTCCCGCGACGCCAAGGTCTATTGCCCGGGTGTCGGGCTGGTCATGGACGAAGCGATCGTCCTCATCGAGCACAACCGGGTTCACCCGTAGCGGGCGCCGGCGCGCCGGGGCTACTCGCCGACGCGGTAGCCCTGGCGCGCCCGCACCGCGAAGTCGGGGTTCACCGTCTCGACCTCCACCTTCTGGTACCCCGACGCGTCCCGTGGATGGCGGGCGCGGTAGGAGAGCAGGTAGTAGCCGTTGTTGTCGCTGTCGATCTCCTCGAGCGGGGCCAGGAAGTTGACGAAGGTGAAGTAGTACTGGCCGCCGGTGTCCGCCGCCAGGCTGGAGAGCGAGCTGCCGTAGGGGCTCTGTTGCAGCCTGCCGCTGAAAGAGGTCGGCACCAGGTCGATGCCGTAGACGGCGACGTTGCCGTCGTTGAGCGCGCGGACCATGGGCGGGTAATACCGCGGGTCGGGTGTGTAGAAACCGAAGTCGTTGATCTCTCCGAAACCGAGGCCGAAGAAGACCAGGTTCTTGCGGCCGGGGATGGCGTGAGCCGCGTCGCCGAGCACCTGCAGGGCGCTCTGGATCCGTCGCGTCCGCCGAGCCAGCTCCTTGCCCTGGGGCAGCTGTGCGAGCAGGGAGGGCCCGTCGCTGGGGGTGCGTCGGGACGGCCAGTTGCCGTTCGCGTCGCGGCCGGAGGCGGCCGCCTCGATGGCGCGGTCCAGGACCTCCCGATCGGTCGTGAAGTCGGTGTGCACCTGCAGGTCTCGATCGTAGGAGACCACGGCGACCCAGTCGTTGGGTGACAGGCCGCCGACCCAGCGCCGGGCGCGGTCGCCGGCCTCGAGCTGTTGCGCCATCAGCCGCGGGAGGGTGCGCTGCAGGTCCTGGAAGAAGAGGATGAAGTAGCGATCGACCGGGACCGTCGAAACGTCCACTCCCGTGGGCAGGGCGCCCCCGGCGGCGTCCAGGAAGCGGCGGTTGGAGTAGAACGTGGCACCCGTGAGCTCCACCGGCTCCCCGTCCTCGGTCACCCGGAAGTCGTTCTTGTCGAGGCCGACGATGACGTTGCCGTGGGAGTCGGTCACCAGCACGTCGAGGAGCACCTCGTCCACCTGGATCTCCTCCTCCAGAGTGGGCGTCTGCGCCGAGGCCGGCAGGGCCCAGGTGCCGAAAAGGCCGAGCGCCGCGGTCAGGGCGACTGTCAGGTGGCGGGTCGTGGTCATGGGGGTCCTTCCTCTCTCGTCGGTGAGGAAGAGGTGCAAAACCCCTGCCGTCCGGCCCGGTCGCCGTTGCCGCGCTAGCCGCGGAGCAGCTCGACGAGCTGCGCTGCGGGTTGGGGTCGGGCGAGCAGGAAGCCCTGGCCCAGGGAGCAGCCCAGATTGCGCAGAAGATCGAGCTGGTCCTCGTGCTCGACCCCTTCGGCCACGACGTCGAGCGCCAGGCCCTGGCCGAAGCGCAGGATCGCTTCGATCAGGGGGGCCGCGGGGCCGGTCTCGGCCAGCCCCTGGATGAAGAGCCGGTCCATCTTCACCATGGTCACCGGCAGGTTGCGCAGATAGCTCAGCGAGGAGTATCCGCTCCCGAAGTCGTCGAGCGCGATCTGGACCCCGAGCTCCCGCAGGCGCTCCAGCCGGGTGCGGGCGGACTCCATGTCGAGCAGGAGGTGGTTCTCGGTGATCTCGAGGACCAGGCGCTCGGGGGGCAGACCGGCTTGCGCGAGCAAGGCGGTGATGACCTCGACGGTCTCGGGGTAGTGCAGCCGGGTCGGCAGGAGGTTGACGTGGAGCCGGGCGGACGCCGCCGTCGCGCCGAGATCGGCCGTGAAGCGACAGGACTGCTCGAGCGTCCACAGATCGATGCTCGCGAGGAGGCCGGAGCGTTCGGCCTCCTGGATGAAGGAGGCGGCCTCGAGCAGGCCGTGCTCGGGGTGCTGCCAGCGCAGCAGAGCCTCGAAGCCGATCACCTCACGGGAGTGGAGCCGCACGATCGGCTGGTAGTGCACCTCGAACTGCTTCTCCTCGAACGCCCGCTCGATCTCGGATCCCAGGTCGCCGCCTCCGACGGTCGACGGTCGACCGACCGCGATCGGCTCACCCGTGTTGCGAGCGGCGCGCAGGGCCGAATCGGCGCCGGCCAGCAGCTCGTCCATCGTGGTCCAGCCGGGCGCCTCGAGCACGGCGCCGAGGCGAGCGTTGAGCTCGACGTCGATCTCGCCGAGCTGGAAGGGCTCGTCGAACAGGTCCAGGAAGCGCTCGGCGATCGCCAGCACGCTCTCTTCGTCGCCGATGTTCTCGAGCAGGATGGCGAACTCGTCCCCACCGAGCCGGGAGAGCGTGTCGCCGCGACGGCACACCGAGCGCAGCCGGCCCGCGATGTCGATGAGCACGCGGTCTCCGACCGCGTGGCCGTAGCGGTCGTTGACCGACTTGAACTCCTGCAGGTCCATGAAGAGGACCGCCAAACGCTGCTCCGAACCGCGCCGGCGGGTCTGCGCGTGGCGCAGGCGCTCGAGGAAGAGGGCGCGATTGGGCAGGTTGGTCAGCGGATCGTGCAGGGCCCGGAAGACGCCTTGCGTCGCCGTCAGCCGCTCGTTCTCGAGCAGCTGCGCGTTGGCGATCGCCACGGCGGCCTGCTCGGCGAAGAAGGAGAGGGCGCGCAGGTCGTGCTCGGTGTAGCGCCGTCCCTGCGGAGCGTTGACGTTGAGCACGCCCAGCACCGCCCCGCGATGGATGAGCGGCGTGCACATCGCGCTCTCGGGCCACGGCAGGGCACTGTCGGAGTCGTGGCTCATCAGACCGTTGATCAAGAGCGGCTCGCGACTCTCGGCCACCCGTCCCGCGACCCCCTGGCCGAGCAGGGCCCGCGCCCCGCCGGCCAGGCTCGAGCCGGCGGTGGCCACGGTCTGCAGCTCGTTGCCGCTGCGCATCAACATCACGGAGGCGTCCTTGGCCTCGAGCAGCTCGAGGGCGGAAGCCAGGATGCTGGAGAGCACCTGCCGCAGGTCGAGATCGAGGTTGAGCGCCCTCCCCGCCTCGAGCAGCGACGAGAGCTCGGAGACGCGGTTGGTGAGCGCCGTGGTCAGCACCCGCTCCTCGATGAGGAGCCGGGTGAGCTTGCGCAGGGTGAGCTCCTTCTCGATCGCGTAGGCGCAGAAGAGAGCCGTGAGCATCAGCAGCGCGACCTGCATCTCGCGCGGCGTGAGCCACCCCGGCGTCGTGACCGCTCCCGTGGCCAGCAACGCCAGCGCCGCGGCGAGCGCCAGCAGCAAGCCGACGGTCAGCATCCACAGCTGCATCCGCCGCTTGTCGACCGCCTCGAGCGACGGCGTGTCGAACCCCTTCAGCCCGGCGATGCGGGCTGCCCGGGTGCTCGCTTCCGGGGCTCGACCCCCGGTACCGCGGGAGGCGTCGGTCACGTCCGGTGGCTCCGTCGCAACGTCGGCACCTTAGCAGGGTTGAAGGTCGACGGCCCCACCGTCCGTCACTCCCAGAACAGCGGCCGGCGCTGGCGGGGGTGGTTGCCGATCTCGTTCATGGTGGCGGCGTCGTAGAGGCGGCCGCCGACCATGGTGAGGGCGACGGATTCGGTGTTGCGGATGTCGGTCAGCGGGTCGCGGTCGAGGAGGATGAGGTCGGCGAGCTTGCCGGGCTCGACGGAGCCGAGGTCGGCGTCCATTCCGAGGTAGTGGGCGCCGTTGGCGGTGGCGGCGTGGAGGGCGTCGAGCTCGCCCATCCCTCCCTGGACGAGCATCCAGATCTCCCAGTGCGCCCCCAGGCCCTCACGCTGGCCGTGGGCGCCGATGTGGACCTCGACGCCGCGGGCGGCCAGCGCCTCGACGCCCTCGGCGATGCGGAAGTGGTTGTACTCCTCCTCCGGGGCCAGGACCGGGCGCCGGGCCACCGGGTCGATCTGGTCGGCGGGGACGAAGGAGCGCAGGCGCTCGTCCTTCCAGACGTCGGTGTGGGCGTACCAGTAGTTCTCGCCCCAGAGACCGCCGTAGGCGACGATCAGGGTCGGCGTGTAGGCGGTGCCGGTCTGCGGCCACAGCTGCAGCACGTCCTCGTAGAGGTGCTCAAGCGGGATGGCGTGCTCGATGCCGGTGTGGCCGTCGACCACCATGGTCATGTTGTGCTCGTAGAGCGAGCCGCCCTCGGGCACCACCAGCATGTCGAGCCGGCGCGCGGCCTCGAGGATCTGCTGACGCTGATCGCGCCGCGGCTGGTTGTAGCTCTTGACGCTGAAGGCCCCGGCGGCCTTCATCCGCCCGAGGTGGAAGAGCGCATCGTCGAGGCTGTCGATCTCGGCCTTGTAGGCGGGACCCGCGGCGCCGTAGAGGATGGTGCCGGTGGAGAAGAGCCGGGGCGCGGTGATCAGGCCGGCGCGAGCCATCTCGGCGGCGGCGAAGAAGGTGCTGGTGTCCGTGGACGGATCGTGGATGGTGGTGACGCCGAAGCCCAGCGCCGCCAGGTGGAACCAGTTCTGCTGCGGCACGATCTCCTCGAACCCCTGGGAGCCGTGCCAGTGGACGTCGACCAGCCCCGGCATCAGGGTGCGCCCGGCGGCGTCGACGACCGCGGCGTCGGCGGGCACGTCGACCTCGTCGCGGGGGCCGACGGCGACGATGCGGTCACCCTCGACGAGCACCGTCGCGTCGTCGAGGACGGTGTCCTCGGCGTCCATCGTCAGCACGCGGGCGCCGACGAAGGCGACGCTGCCGGAGGGCACGTCCTTCTCGACCGTCATCCCCAGCCGGGTCTCGGCGATCTGCGGCTCGGCCTCCGCACCCTCCTCCGCGGCCGGAGCGTCGGAGAGGAAGGCGAAGGCGTCGTCGAGGGGCCGCGTGTAGAGGGTGTTGCCGAGCGCCCAGTGGAGCCGCGCCGAGTCGCCCGACCAGTGCAGGTACTCCCCGGCCTCCTCGGAGACCTGCTCGACCGGGAAGCTCTCCGTGCCCGGACCCACGGCGACCGGCTTGCCGGTCACCGCGAAGGGGGCGACGAAAGCCTTGAAGCGTTCCGTGAAGGCGACCCAGCGGCCGTCGGGCGACACGTTCCACTCGAGCGCCGCCTCGCTGGTGAAGTGCTCGCGCTCGGCGCGCTCCTCGCGCGATCCGGTGAGGCCGACGCTCTTGAGCGCCCGGCCGTCCTCCCCCTCGAAGGTCATGAAGAAGACGCGCGAAGAGTCGGCACCGAAGTGCGGGCGGACGCCGTCGGCGGAGATCAGCTCGCTCGCGCCCCCGGCGGCCGGCACGCGGTAGAGACCGGTGTCGCGGCCGTAGAGGTCCTTGGAGAGGAAGCCGCCGCTGGTCTTGCGGTAGACGACCGTGGAACCGTCGGGGGAGAGCGCCGGCTCGACGTAGTGGCCCGGCGTGCCGGTGACGACGCGGCCCTCGGCCGCGCCCGCCACCGGCGCGATGCGCACCGCGCCGAGCTCCTCGTCGTCCCAGGAGACGAAGACCACGGAGCGGCCGTCGCGCGAGAACGACGGGTAGAGCTCCCAGTGGTCCGTCTGCGTGGTGAGGCGGTGGGGCGCGCCGTCTGGCAGCTCCTGGATCCAGATCCTGCCGAGCGTCTGGTAGAGAGCGCGGTCGCCGTCCGGGGAGACCTCCACCCAGCGCAGCATCTTGGTCTCGAAGGTGTCGGGCGCCGCCTCGCGCGCCGACCAGACGGTGGGGGAGACCCGGTGCGTCTGGTGGACGTGGAACGGGATCTCGACCGGCTCGCCGCTCTCGACATCGACGCGGCGGATCTTGCCGCCCGCCCAGTAGACGAGGGAGCGCGAGTCCGGCGTCCAGGCGAAGTTGGCGTACACGCCGTGGATGGCCCAGGTCTCCTGATGGTCGCGGTCGAGGCCGTCGGCCACCTGCCGGATGGCGCCGCTGGCGACGTCGGTCACGAAGAGGGCGGTACCGTAGCCGCCGTCCTGCCGCCGTCCGACGAAGGCCAGCCGGCTGCCGTCCGGCGAGGGCGTCGGTCGCACCGCGCCGCCGGCGCGAACGACGAAGGGCTCGACCTCGCCGGTCGTCCGGTCGAGGCGCGAGATGCGATAGATGCCGCCGTGCGGGTCCTTGTTGTACTCGAACACCGGGCCCGGCGTGGCGTCGTGGCTGTAGTAGACGTAGCGCCCGTCGGGGGAGAAGGCCGGCTCGCCGAGGTCCTTCTGGTCGTTCGGCTTCTCGGTCATCTGCAGGCCGCCGCCGCCCGAGCGGTGGTAGAGCCAGATCTCGCCGGCGCCGAGCGAGCGCGTCGAGGTGAAGTGCTTGCGCGCCGCCAGGTACTCGCCGTCCGGGCTCCAGACGGCGTTGTTGAGGAGGCGGAAGTCCTCGTCGGTCACCTGGGTCGTCTCGCCGCTGGCGCGGTCGAGGATCCAGATGTTGTCGCCGCCGCCGGCGTCGCTGGTGTAGGAGATGGAGCGTCCGTCCGGGGAGAAGCGCGGCTGCATGTCCCACTGCATGCCGCTGGTGAGCGCCGTCGCCTCGCCGCCCGCGATGGGCAGAAGGTAGAGGTCACCCAGGAGGTCGAAGACGATCTCGCTGCCGTCGGGGGAGACGTCGAGGTTCATCCAGCTGCCCTCGGTGACGTCGATCGTCACCTCGCGCTCCTCGCCCGGCGGGTCGGCGACGTCCCAGGCGTCCTTCTCCTCCTCGCCGCTCTCCCGAGCGGTCTCGGCAGCCGCCTCCATCGTGCCGGTGCCGTCCTCGTCGGGCAGGCGCGCCGCGGACTGCCCTTCGGCACGGCTCTGCATCCGCCACTCGGCCGCGCCCAGAGGAAGAGCCAGGTGGAGTACGACGGCGATCGCGAGGGTCCGGGACAGTGTGCGCATGCGCTCCTCCGGGAGACTCAGATCCGGCCGTGACCGGAAACAGGAAAGTGAGGGATCGAGCGGGATTATCTCAGGCCCGAGGCGCGGGGGTGGCGACGGCCCTGGCGCCCGCCGGCGGATCGGTCCAGACTCTCGGAGCCGGGACGTCCTCCCGGTCCCACACCATGGAGCCGTCTCCCTCCGGATCCGAAGACCGAGCCAGGGGTGCCGTGCGTCGGGTCCTCGGCCGCTTGGCGCTCGTCGTCGGCGTGACGCTGGCGCTCCTCCTCCTGCTCGAGGCGCTGATGGCCCTGACCGGCTCCTACGAGCCGAATCCACCCCTCTATCCCGGGGACGTCGAGGCGGTGAGCGATGCGACGACGGATCCCGACGTCGGGTGGCACCTGCCGCCGGGGGTGGTCTCGCGCGAGGAGACGGTCGACTACCGGATGCGCTACCGGGCCAACCGCCAGGGCTTCCGCGACCGCGAGCCGGAGGCGCGGCCGGGCCGGTGGAGGATCGCCTTCCTCGGCGACTCCTACACCTTCGGCAGCGGGGTCGAGCTGAGGGAGACGTTCGTCCGGCTGATCGAAAAACGGCACCGCGGCGTGCGCACCGACAACTTCGGCATCGGGGGGTTCGGAGTCGACCAGATGTGGGCGACGCTGCGTCGCTACGCGCTGGGCGTCTCGCCGGACGTCGTCGTCCTCTGCTTCATCCACTACGACCTCGATCGCAGCTTGACGGCGTACCGCGAGGGGCACGCGTGGCTGGCCAAGCCGACCTTCAAGCTGGCGGACGGCTCCCTCCGGCCGCTGACTCGCGCCGACCGGCCCACCGGCCTCGCCGGCTGGCTCGAGCGCCGCTCGCACCTCGTCGAGCTCTGGCGCCGCGCCACCTTCGGCCTCGAGCGCACCCTCCCGGTCGGCTACCGCTGGCGCCTCAACCGCGCCCTCTTCGCCGCCGTGCGCGACGACTGCCGCGCCGCCGGCATCCCCCTGGTCGTCGTCCACATCCCGGTCAACCGCGCCGCCCCGGCGCCCTCCTTCGCCCGCGAGATGAAGAGGCTGGGCATCGCCTACCTCGACCTCCAGCCCCTCCTCCCCGACGACTTCACCCCCCTCTACTTCCCCCACGACCGCCACTTCACCCCGGCCGGCCACCGCTGGGCCGCCGACGCCATCGACGCCTTCCTCGAAGAGCGGGGCCTGCTCGGTCCACCGGCCCCAGTGTCGCCCGGACCGGAGCGGTAGGTCGGCGGCTCCGGGTGCAGCGCCAGCCGTCTCAGGGGCCCCCAGTCGAGACCGCTCCTCCTCAGACCTGCAAAGTCTTGCGTCGGAGGTCTCTCCCTGCAGTCGAGACGACATCGAAGGGTCCCTGATGTCGCCCCGACCGGAGGGAGGGGCCTCAGCTCAGGGAGTCGGAGGGCGCAGTGGGTCCGGGTGCAGCGGTAGGGGCCTCAGCGGTCCCTGGCCGAGACCGTTCCCCTCAGGCTTGCCGGGTCCTGCGTCGAGGTCTCTCCCTGGGGTCGAGACGACGGTGGGGGCCGTCAGTGGCTCTCCCGGCGACGTTCTTCGGCCAGGGCCAGGAGGAGGGGGACCAGGAGGCGGTCGCGGGCTCGGCCGGTGTGGGACTTGACGTCGATCAGCGTTGGGAGGTCGAGGACGCGGACCGCAAGGTCCCCATCGCGGAGGACCGCGGTGTGGGGAAGGAGTTCCGGGAAGCCTCGGCCGTCGTGGAGGGTGCCGAGGAGATCGAGCGGACCGAGGCGGGTCGTCAGTTGCAGCTGGCCGTCGGAAGCGAGGGCGGCCCGCTCCGGGAGGAGATCACGCCCGGCGGGATCGCGCACGCGGGCCTCGAGAGCGTCCAGCAGCGATTCCAGCCGCTCGAGGTTGGCGCCCGACCGGTCGTGGACCAGGTCCAGATCGAAGGTCGTCGTCGGGGCCCCGTGGAGCACCGCCGCGACACCGCCGACGACGATGCACTCGACGCCCGAGGCGCACACGGCCTCGAGCAGCGCCTCCAGCTCCGCCGGCGGCTCAGTCACGGCGCAGCCGCGCCACGGCCCGCGCGGCGGCCGTGCAGGAGCGCAGGCGCTCTCGCGGTGACAAGGCGAGCGACCACGCGAGCAGGGTCCGGTCGACCTCGCGAGCGGCCGCGAGGAGGATCGGGTCGATCGCGCGGTCCGGACGCGCCGTACCGGTCGGCTGATCGGGAAGGCTCCGCTCCCTTGGGGGCACGGAGGGATCGTAGCACCGGGAGCACGACTTCCCGGCTCTACTCCCTCAGCGCTACTCCCTCAGCTCTACTGCAGGATCCGGTCCCTGTTCCCCGTCATCTCCCAGCGGATGAGCGAGACCGGGATGACGCCGGAGGCGTAGAGCTCGTCCATGAAGCGGTGGAGGGTGAAGTCGTCGCCGAGCTGGTGGGCGCGCTCGGAGAGGAGGTCCTCGATCAGGGCCTTGCCGGTGATGTAGCTCGTGCCGTAGCCCGGCTGCTCGAGGTAGAGCGACTGCTCGAACCAGACGAGGTCGCCGCCGCGGCGCAGCCAGCCCCGCGGTACTTCGGCGGCGGCGTGCTCCATGGCCTCATCGAGGGTCCACTCGTTCGAGTGCATGCGCAGGCCCGAGATGGCGCGGGCGGCGCGCATGGCGACCATCATGTCGGTCATCTCGCGGCCGCGCGGGCGGTCGTCGAGCAGGCCGGCGCCGGTCATCATCTCCTCCATCGCCGTGGCGAAGCCCTCCGAGCGGTTGTCCCAGATGTTGTAGAGGAGCGGCTCGCGCCGGATCGGGCTCGGGTGGGGCTGCTCGCGGAAGCGGGCCGTGTCGATCCAGTGGACCTGGTGGCAGCGCATCAGGAGCGGCTCGCGCATCTCGACCTGGGCGAAGAAGTGACGGTCGTCCGGCGCGAGGTAACCGGCGATGCGCTCGCGCAGGGCCGGCTCCATCCACTCTTCGACCGTCATCACGTCCTCGCCGTCGAGGAAGGCGACGAAGCGGGTGACCGCTTCGTTGGCGCGGCGGTCCCACTCTTCGGGGGTCGCGGCGGGCTCGAGCGGCGGCAGGTCGCGGTCGTCGTGCTCGTGGAGGGCCAGATAAGCGCGCGACCGGGCGAGCTCGCGCTGCATCAGGCGCATCTCGTCCTGCCAGGTCATCGGCACCAGGTGGACGTTGGCCAGGTACCAGTCGTAGGCCAGCACGCCGACGCCGGAGGTGCCGTGCTTCTCGGGGAGCTTCTCCTCGAGCCAGGAGGCGAAGGACGCCATCGCGTCGCGCGCCGCCTCGGCGTCGGGGACGAGCTCGGGGTGATGCTCCGCCAGGCGGTCGCGGAGGCGCTCGAGCGACGTCACCTGCTCGTGGGCGCCGCGGATGCCGATGCGCCAGAGGTCGCGCGCGTCGCCGGTCAGGTTCTCGCGCGCCGCCGCCAGCAGGGCGGGTGCGGCCCGCAGGCTCGCTCCCACCGCGGCGAGGCCCTCGGCGTCGAGCGGGAAGTCGTAGCGCCAGAGCTCGAGTGCACCGGCCATGATCGGCCCTTCCCGCAGCGGCGTGTCGCTCTGCTCGTCGACGACGACGGTGTAGAAGTCGGGCATGCGCTCCCAGGGCCGCAGCACCTTGTGGTCGAAGTCCAGCCCGTTCATCTCGGCGCGCACGAGGTGCCAGTCGATCTGCTGGGCCACCGGCCACGAGGAGCGGTCGATGGCGTAGAGCCGCGCCTGCCAGCGCGGCAGCTCGGCCGCCTGCGCCGCCATCGCGCCGGCGGAGTAGTCGGGCACGCCGTCGCGCACGAAGGGACGCTGGAACTCGCGCCAGTCCTGGAAGAGGGCGACGAGGTCGTCGTAGCCCGTCGGTGTCTGCGCGACGGCGGGGACGGCGGCGAGGACGGCGAGGACGGAAACGAGTCGGCGGAACATGAACGGGAGTCTAGCCGCACCCACGTCCAGCCACCCCCGTGTCGGCCGGACGCGGGTGCCGCTGCCACCGGACGGCCGGCAGGGGCGCCGGCCGCTTCAGTCGCTGGATTGAAGCGGCCCACCCCCGTGTCGGCCGACGGCTCAGTTGGCGGTCGTCGTCCAGTGACTCGTGTCGCCGCTCTCGAACCCGTCGAGGAAGAACGCGCCTTCGCCGGCCCACGGACAACCCTCCCCGTTGTGGATGCAGGCGATGCGGCTGCCCGCTCCAACCACGACGTAGAGCTCACCGAGGTGGTCCTCGGCGAACCCGTAGGTCCCCGAGAACCCGCTGGCCCAGCACTGGGCGTTGATGGCCGCCGGGTTGGCGGGGTTGAGGGTGGTCGTCTTCCAGATCTGCCCGCAGGCCGCGTCGCTGTAGAGGTAGTCCCCCGCGATCGAGGGCACCTCGGTGCCACGGTAGCGGAAGCCCCCCATGACCGAGGCCCAACCGCCGTTGTGGTGGCAGAGGATGGGATCCCAGAAGCCGCTCGAGCGCGGGAACTCGCAGGTCGTACCCGGGTCCACCGGGCAGCCGGTCACCGAGCAGCCGGACTCGTCGTTGTTCGACGTCTCGCACCCTTCACGGCACGACCATCCGAAGTTCACGGGCGCGGCGAGGGCGGCGCGCTTGAGGTTGATCTCCTCCCACTTGTTCTGACCCACGTCGCCGATGTAGAGGTCGCCCGTCGTCCGGTCGAAGCTGAAACGGAACGGGTTGCGCAGCCCCATCGCCCAGACCTCGTCGCAGGCGGGATCCTGACCGAAGAACGGGTTGGTGGACGGCACCGTGTAGTTGCTCGGCTCGCCCGTGGCGTCGCAGTCGTCCGGGGGGCCGCCCAGCGGGTCGATTCCGCGCACGTCGATGCGCAGCATCTTGCCGAGCAGGGTGGTGTTCTGCTGGCCGTCGCCGTTGATGCCCTGATTGCCGTCACAGCCGCCGCCGCCGTCGCCGATCGAGATGTAGAGGAAGCCGTCCGGGCCGAACGCCATGTTGCCGCCGTTGTGGTTGCTGGCGGAGGAGTGCTCGATGACGAGGATCTTGGTCGCGGACCCCGGGTCGGCCACGTCGGGGTTCCCGGCCGAGCGCTCGTAGCGTTCGATGACGACGTCGCCCAGCGTGCCGCCGCCGAGGTCGCGGCGGGTGTAGTAGACGTAGAAGCGTCCGTTGGTCACGTAGTCGGGATCGGCCACCATCGAGAGCAGACCGCGCTCGCCGCCGAAGGAGACCGGCCCGCCGCTGCTCTGGCGCAGGTCGAGGAACATCGTCGGCAGGATCTCGCCGGTCCCGCCGTCCCAGACGAGGATCGCCCCCTCCTGGGTGGCGATGAGGCGCTTGCTCCGGCCGTCGTTCGGATCCACGAACGAGATCGGCGTGTTGGCGCCGCTCGGGAAGTCCGACGGACCGACGATGTTCGTGATTCCGACCGGAGCGCCCGGCGTGCAGGTCGTGCCGCACGACACGTTGAAGCAGCTCGTCGCGCCGTGAGCCGGTGCCCCGAGGAGGGCGGCGGCGAGGACGGCGGAGACGGGGACGAGGAAACCGGCGAGCCGGCGATGGGCGGTCGAGAACGTCATGGCGGAGCCTCCTGGGTTGCCCTCATCGGGCGTGCGATCCACGGCCGGCGATTGTAGCGGCAGCCGGGGAGGGGCCCTGAACCTATCGTGCCCCGCGGGCCGGGTGCCGTGGAGGGTGCCACTCGGTCGGGCCGGGTGCCGATACGCTATCTTCGGCGGCGGGGCCGGCGGCCCGAGGCGGCCCCGCCCTCCGCTGCGATGACCGACACGCCCCCCCAGCGCTTCGCCGGCCGCGCCATCCTCGTGTCCGGTTCGACCCGCGGCATCGGCCGAGGGATCGCCGAGCGTCTGCTCGCCGAGGGCGCCGTGGTCGGCATCCACGGCAGGAGCCCGGAGGCGGTCGAGGAGGCGGCCCGCGCGCTCCATGCCGAGCGGGCGGTGCCGGTCGCCGCCGACCTCTCCGAGCCCGAGCGGGCGCGGGAGATGGTGGAGGGGTTCGTCGCCGCGGCCGGCGGCCTCGACGGCCTGGTCAACAACGCCGGCGGCGGCCGCTCGGCAGGGTTCCGGGCGCTCACGTTGGAGGCGTGGCGCGAGACCTTCCGCGTCAACCTCGAGTCCGCCGTCGTGGCCTGCCAGACGGCCTACGGCGTCTTGAGGAAGCAACGGCGGGGCGCCATCGTCAACGTCTGCTCGCTGGCCGCGCACGGGCCCGGGCGGTGGATGGGCGCCGACTACGCGGCGTCGAAGGCCGGGCTGCTCTCCGTGACCCAGAGCCTGGCGGTCGAGGCGGCGCGCTTCGGCGTGCGCTGCAACGCCGTCTCCCCGGGGTTCATCGAGACCGACATGACGGGGACCATCCCGGAGGAGGCGCGCGAGGGTCTCTCGATCCCTCTCGGCGCCCTCGGCACTCCGGCCCAGGTGGGAGGCGTCGTGGCCTTCCTGCTCTCCGACGACGCCTCCTACCTCACCGGCCAGGTCGTGCACGTCGACGGCGGCCTGTGGATGAACGGATGAGCGCCGCGGGACGCAGGGTGCTGGTGACCGGGCTGGGCCTGGTGAGCGCCGTCGGATCGGACCGCGAGAGCGCGTGGGCGAGCCTGGTGGGAGGTCGCACGGGGATCGGCCCGCTCACCGGCTTCGACGTCTCGGGCAACGCGGTGACCTTCGGGGGCCAGGTCGACGCGACATTCCTCGACGAGCGGCAGAAGGGCAAGCTGCGGCGCGCCGACCGCACCCTGCGCTTCGCCGTCGAGGCGGCGCGCCAGGCGCTCACCGAGGCCGGCTGGATCGGGGTGGAGGAGGCCGAGGACGCAGGGGAGGGCCGAGCCGTGCTGCCGATCGGCAACCTCTGGGGGTGCGGCGTCGGCCCGGCCGGTCACCTCGCCGGGTTCCACACCCGCTTCGCCGAGAAGGGGCCGCAGGGGATGCGTCCGAGCACGGTCCCGGAGGGCATGGCCAACTCGATCTCGGCCGGCGTCTCCATCCGGTTCGGCCTCGGCGGCACGAACCAGGTCGTCGTCTCCGCCTGCACCTCGTCCACCAACGCCATCGGCCAGGCGTTCCGGGCGGTGCGGCACGGCTACGCGGAAGCGGTGCTCTGCGGCGGCGTCGACTCCTTCTTCGACCCGTTCGACTACGGCGTCTGGAACAACCTCGGCGTGCTGTCGACGTTGCCCGATCCGGCGACGGCCCTGCGCCCCTTCGACGCCGGCCGCGCCGGCACCCTGCTCGGCGAGGGCGCCGCGGCGCTCCTGCTCGAATCGGAGGAGTCCGCCGCGCGCCGGGGTGCCGCAACGCGCGGCGAGGTGCTCGGCTACGGCGAGTCCTCCGACGCCACCCACATCACCAGTCCCGACGTCGCCGGTCAGGTGCGCGCCATCCGTGCCGCCCTGGCGGACGCCGGCGTCGAGCCGGAGGAGCTGGTCTACGTCAACGCGCACGGCACGGCGACCGAGAGCAACGACGTGACCGAGTGCCGCTCGATCCGCGAGGCTCTGGGGTCGGCGGCGGAGGCGGTTCCGGTAGGGGCGATGAAGTCCTACTTCGGGCACACCCTGGGTGCTTCGGGCGCCCTCGAGACGGTCGGCACCCTGCTCGCCCTGGAGCACGGGACGGCCCCTCCCAACCTCAACCTCGACACGCCGGACCCGGAGTGCGCGGTGCGGCTGATCGGGGGCGAGCCGCTGGCGCTCGGCGCCGGTCCGGCGATGAAGAACAGCTTCGGCTTCGGCGGCGGCAACGGCGTGCTGGTGCTCGGCCGCGGAGCGTGAGAGGAGAACGGGGACGATGAGCGCTTCCGACAACGCAGATCGCGCGGGGATCCTCGAACGGCTCGGCGCCGTGCTCGAGGAGTCCGCCACCGAGGAGGTCGACTGGAGCACCGTCGACGAGTCGACGACGCTCGAGTCGTTCGGGTTCGACTCGCTGGCCGTGCTCGACCTGATCTTCGATCTGGAGCAGGAGTTCGGCGTGCAGATCCCGGCCGAGACCATGATCCGGATGAAGACGGTCGGCGACCTGGTCACCTTCCTCGAGGAGAGCGGCGGCTAGCCGCCCACCGATGCGCTGGGGCACGGCCGGCGAGGAGGAGAGCCGCTCCCGGGCCGGCCCGCTGCGCCGGTTCCTGATGCGCCGGGTGGCGCCGTACGCCACCCTGGCCCTCCTGCGCACGTTGGACTTCACCTGGCGCTATCGCCAGACCGGTCGGGAGCGCTTCGAGGAGGCCCTGGCCGATCCGCGGCCGCTCGTGGGCGCCTTCCTGCACGGCCGCTCCTTCGCGCTGCTGCCGTTCATGAGCCGGCGGGAGAACGGTCGCTGGATGGCGATGTGCTCGAAGAGCCTCGACGGCGACGCCATGGCCAGGGTCGAGGCGGCGCTCGGCTACGAGGTCGTGCGCGGCTCCTCCGGCCGCGACGGGCTGCAGGCGATCGTCGACATGATCCGCCGGGTGCGGGCCGACCCGGGGCTGGGCTCCTGCCTTGCCGTCGACGGCTCGCGCGGCCCGCGCGGCCACGTCCAGGGCGGCGTCCTCTCGCTCGCCCAGCGCACCGGCGGCCTGCTGATCCCGGTCACCCTCTCCGCCCGCCCCGCCCTCGTGCTGCGCGGCACCTGGGACCGCACCCTGCTCCCGGCCCCGTTCGCCCGCGTCGACGTCGTCTTCGGCGAGGCGATGGAGGTGCCGCCCAAGGTCAAGGGGGAAGCCTTCGAGCGCCTGCGCCTCGACCTCCAGGACCGCCTGGTGGCCCTGCAGGCCGAGGCCGACCGGCTGAGCGGCCACCGGGCGGCGGAGCCGGTCGTGGCGCCCTGAGGGTCGAGGCGGCTCGGGCGCCGTGGGCTTCACACGGACCGCCGGCGGCATGCCGGGACCCGAGCTGAGGTCTCTCGCTGCGCTCGAGACGACGGCGGGGGCGTGGCGGCGAAACGACGGTGAATCCCGTCGTCCCGAGCGCAGCGGGATTCAACGCAGGCGCCGAGCGCCCTGACGGGCCTGGGTGCAGTCCTCGGCCCGCAGCCGCCCATGAGCCCTACCTGTGCCAACCTCGCCAGCACGCGATCCAGCTCCCCTCGATCCAGCCACTGCCCCCTGAGCACGACGCCGTCGATCGCGTCGACCGCCGCCAGGTCCTCGAACGCGTTCCCGCGCAGGAGCACCAGATCCGCCGGCGCGCCGGCCACCAGCCGACCCTGCAGCGGATCGCCGCCGGCCGCCTCCCGGCTCCCGGGCCGCTGCGCGCGCAGCGCCGCGGCGGGGAGAGGGCGCGGCCGAGCAGCCGGACCTCGTCGTGCAGGCTGTAGCCGGGCAGCAGGCCGGGGCCCGCGATGTCGGTGCCGGCGCCGACCGGCGCGCCGCGCTCGGCCAGCAGGCGGACGAAGTCGACGCCGACGTCGACCAGCGACTCGCGCAGGCGGATGACCTCCTCGTCGCGATCGACGTCGCTCACCTGCGCCTCGGACCAGCTCCGTCTCTGCTCGGCGGTCAGGTAGCGCCACTCCGGCGCCGGGTCGTCGTGCTCCGCCGCCCAGTGGGCGCGCAGGTCGTAGGCGCGCAGCGTCGGGTCGAAGAGCGTGCCGTGGGCGGCGAAGCAGTCGGCGAGCGCCGGCGCCTCGTGGGCGAGCCAGTCGGGCATCGCCAGGAAGGCGGCCATCTGGTCGTCGAAGCCGGCCAGGTAGGTGCCCTCGAAGAGGGTCGCGATGTGCTCCACCGAGTCGAGCCCCGCCTCGCACGCCTCGATCGGCGTCACCGTCACCGGCACGTGGCCGGCCACCGGCAGCCCGGCGTCGTGCGCCGCCGCGACGAGGGCGAAGAACGTGTCGCGTGCGGTGGCGTTGTGCGTCTTGATCAGGTCGAACCCCGCCGAGGCGAGCCCCTTCACGGCCTGCCGGGCCTCCTCGGGAGTCTCGATCACCCGGTGGTGCGGGGCGTTCGGTGCCCCGTTCAGGGTCGGCCCGGCGCGGATCACCCGCGGACCGAGGAGCACGCCGCTCTCGATCCGCCTTCGCAGCGCCTCGATCTCCTCCGGCACCGCGCCGAGGTCGCGCACGCCGAGCACACCCTGCGTCACCAGCAGCGGCGGCGCGTGGTCGTCGAGCAGCGCCAGGTGCGTGTGCAGGTCCCAGAGCCCGGGCAACAGGTAGAGCCCCGCCGCGTCGACCGTGGTCGCGCCGGGCGGCGTCGTCGCCGTCCGCGCCGGCTCGATCCCGGTGATGCGATCGCCGGAGACGAGGACCGTCGAGGGCTCGCCGGCGCGGCCGGTCACCGGGTCGAGCGGTACCGCACCGAGGAGGGCGAGCACCGGCCCGGCCGGATCGCTTCCCGGCTCGGCGTCGTGGCGGCACGCCAGGGGAAGGAGGACGAGGGAGGCGACGCCGGCGGCCAGCACGGTCCGGAGGGCGGAGGAGTGCACGTTCGGGACTACCGGCAGCGCCCGCGGGAGGTTTCGTGTATCGGTGTACTAAAGCTGTGATACACTGGGCCGGTGATCGAGCTCCTTCCTCACGACGCCCGCCCGCTCTGGGCGCAGATCCGCGACGGCGTCCGCGATCGCATCGCCACCGGCACGCTCGCGCCCGGCGCCGCCGTGGCCTCCGTCCGGGAGATGGCGCAGCGCCTGCGCGTCAACCCGGCGACGGTGGCCAAGGCGTACCGCGATCTCACGGACGAGGGGCTGCTCGAGGTCCGGCGCGGCGAGGGCACCTTCGTCGCCGACCTCCCGGCCGAGACCCGCCGGCAGGCCGGCCGGGAGCTTCTCGCCGGCCACGTGCGGGACCTCGTCGACTGTGCGCGGGCCCTCGGGCTCGACTGGGAGGAGACGCGGGCGACGGTCGAAACGGAGTGGACCGCCACCACGACCCGAAAGAGAGCCACCCGATGACGCCCTTTCCTCGCAGCCGCCCCATCGCTGAGGACCGCCACGGCGGCACGCCACGCAACGCCTCCGTCAGGTCCACCAGGCCGTCGGAGACGCGGGGACTCGTGCCGTGACGGCCATGCCCCCGGCCATCGAGGCCGAGAGCCTCGAGATCCGCTACGGCGCTTCCCGCCCCGTCCGTGACCTGTCCCTGCGGGTCGAATGGGGCTCCGTCTACGCGCTGCTGGGCCGCAACGGGGCCGGCAAGAGCACCCTGGTGCGCTGCCTGCTGGGCCAGCGGCGCGCTTCGCGGGGCACCGCTCGGCTGCTCGGCCGCGACAGCTGGCGCCACCGGTGCCGGATCATGGCGGAGGTGGGCGTGCTCCCCGAGACGCCGCAGCTGCCGCCGCGGCTGACCCTCGCCCAGCTCTTCCTCCTGCGCCGCTCGCTCGGCGGCTGGGACGATGAAGAAGCCGAGGCCCGGCGCCGGGCGCTCGAGCTGCCGAGCGACGTGCCGGTCGGCAAGCTCGCGCGGTCAGAAGAGGCGCCGCCCTGGTGATGGCCCTCGCCGGTCGCCCGAAGCTCCTCGTCTGCCGCGACGACCCGACCCTCGGCCTCGACCCGGTGGCCCGCGCCCTCTTCTACGAGGCTCATCGCTTGCACGACCTCGCCGACCGCGGCACGACCGTCTTCCCTCACCACCCACGACCTGGCCGGCATCGAGGGCCTGGCGAGCGCACACGTCGGCATCCTCCATGGCGGAGCGCTCGTCGCCGACGACACCGTCGACGCGCGCTGCGCGACCGGCACCGCGACCCCCTCCGGCGAGCCGCGCGGCCTCCCGGACGATCTTCCGGACGCTCACCGCGGGAGGTGATGCATGAGGGCTTCCTCTTCGTCCTGCGCAAGGAGCTGCTCGAGCGCCGCCTACGTCTTCCCGGTCGCCCTGGCCGTCGGCCTCGTCCCCTGGAGTCTTGCCCCTGGCTCCTCCCCTGCAGGCCGAGGATCTCCGCCTCGTCGCTGCCGCCGCCCTCGCCCTCGGCCTCCAGCTGGCCGTCGCCTGCGCCACCGGCGCCTCCACCCTCACCCGGCGACCTCGCCGCCGGCCGCCTCGGCTTCCTCTTCCTCCTCCCCATCTCCGAACGCGCCATCTGGGCGGCAAGCTCAACGCCGCGCTCCTGGTAAACGTCGGGGGCCCGAGCTCTGACGCTCGCGCCGAGCGTCGCTCTCCAGAAGCGTGGAGCTGACGATCTTCATCCGTGCCTACTGCTTGCAGCGCTGGCGTCTCTCCTGCGCAGTTCTCGTCGCTGGCAGCGCGCGATTGCGGAGCGCGCTCGGAGCGCCTGGCTGATCCTCGATCTGCTGGTATTGGCGGGATCGTCCGGCTCGACGCTGGAGCCTCAAACGCTCAGGGACACGGGGGTGCCTGGGCTATCCGACCTCGTACTGACGGTCCTGTCCCAGTCGCTCTCGTCACCCTGCTGCTTTCCTCTTGGGGGCTCGTGAGGCAGGGCCGTAGCGAAGCCGGATCAGGCGCACCGGGCATTCTCCCAGCGTGCGGCGATCGGCTTCGGGGTGACCGGTCGTGGTCGGAACGTACGCTGCGTGGGCTGTTCGGGTCGGTCCCCGCGACCTCGTCGGCTGCCAATACGCGGTACCCCTTCGCGGAACCAGCTGGGTGGTGTTGAGCGGTCCTTTGAAGGCGAGGCCCGGCGCGTGGGGATTCCTCTTGTACGACACCGGCTCGGCGCGCTTCGTGCCCCCTCTCCGGGGACTCTGGACGGCATTCCGGGCCAGCTAGTCAGCTTGTCCGGAGACGGTCTGCTGCTCGTTGCGGTCGACGATCCGCAGGACAGGGGATCCTGGCGAACCTCTGTCGTGGACGGAGTGGGGCCCCCAGCCCGTCTGGACCGAAGTGCCGATCTGGTTCCGAGACCCGACCCTTGGAGATCCGGCTCTCCTCCGACGGCTCCTGTTGGCGGCTTGGCAGAATCGAGACGGTGGGCTCCTGACGGTCCACGAAGCCATGACCGGCAGGCCGAGGTCCACTCTCCTCTCGAGCTCGCTCCGCCGACCGAGATACGTTTCGTCGATCCTGACCGGATCCTCTTGGCCTCGCCGATCTGGGACGAGGAGGGCGAGTGGTCGCTGGAGCTCCACACCGTGTCGATCTCGACCGGTGAGGTCGTAAGCCAGGCCGAGACCGGCTCGATCTCGCGAGGAGGATTCTGGCTCGATTCGAGGAACTGGATGGTCGGCACAGTCGAAGGGCTCTACTCGACGGAGACAGCAAAGCTGCTGCAGCCGCTGTCCCAGCCGTTTCCGGGGAACATGGGTCATGCCACAGCTGTCACCTGGCCTGCTCGGATCGTGCGACTTGCCCGCTTGGATCGAAGTACGGAGAACGATGACCCACAGAACCCGATCCCGGAGCGAACTGCTTTTTTTTTGGACGACGCAGTCCGGGCTGATCCCCTCACGCAGTTCGCATCGAAGGAAAGACGCCAGAGCTCCACGGGCGGGTGGGGGAGCAATTGTGGTCTTGGTCAGTGGTCGAACCGATGGGGTAGATACCTGGAAGGTCGATGTGATGACGGAAGCGACTCGTAGCGCCGGGCGTGCGTTCGGTCGCGTCGCTGATGAGTCCGGCCAGTTCACCTGCAACGTCGCTCTACCTGGATGACGGCGGTGGTCTGATCCGCCTGGGACCCTCGGGTGAGCGGACCAAGTGCTCGCACCCGCAGAACCTCGACCCCGACGCCGATCTCGAGGCGTGGCCCTACCGCTATTTCGCTCGATTGGTTCACCGATCTCTTCGAGAACCTCGGTATGGTGGCGCTGCCGAAGCCCAAGGCGAAGCAAAGCTGAGCGCTCACCCGGTGTTCTGCAACCCGTGGGCGATGCCGGTGACGGTGGCGAAGAGGGTTTGGAGGAGGGTGTCGTCCGGTGCGATTCGCCAGCCGCGCCAGCGGCAGGTGCCGACCTGGAGGAGGCTCATCGGGTCGACGTAGGGGTTGCGCAGGCGGATGGAGCGGGCGAGGACGGGGTCGGCTTCGAGGATCTCGGTCTGGCCGGTGGCGCGCAGGAGCAGGTCGACGGTGAGGTCGTGCTCGCGGCGGACCTCGTCGAAGAGGGGGCGGGCGTCGGGGTCAGCGGCGCGGCGTGGCCGCTCGGCGATATCGAGGTCGGACTTGGCGAGCGCCATCTCGACGTCGGCCAGGAGGTTGCGCACAGAGGACGGCGGTGAGCGCGGTGAGGGCGTCGTCGCCGCCCTCCTCGGCGACGGCGGCCAGGCCGCTCCCGACGCCAGAACCAGCCAGGCACCCATCTGCCGGCTCTGCGTCCACGAGAAGACCCACGGGATGGCGCGCAGCGACTCCGCGCCGCCGCCCTCGGAGCGTGAGGCCGGACGCGAGCCGATCGACGGCCATCGATGACGTCGATCGGCGTGGCGGCGCGGAAGTAGGACTCGAACCAGGGGTCCTCGTGAACAACCGGTGGCTCCCCGACTGGCCGACGCCGAAGAGCCCCAGCCAGGCACGCCCGGGGACTGGTTCCGATCGACCCCTCCCCGTCGTCGGGGACAGGGCGAGGCAGGTACCAAACCGGCCGGGGTCGTCGGTGGTGGCGTCTGGCGGTGCAGGGCCAGTCGGAACCTGTCCCCTGACGGTGGCCAAGAGGACGGCGCCGGTGGTGCGCTCGGGGTTGCGCTCGGCGATGCCGCGCAGGCCGTACTTGTCAGCGATCACCTCGCCCTGCTCGGTCACCCGCAGCCAACCGCCAAGCCGAGCCGGGGGCGCGGCGAGGATGGCGCGGTGGTCTGCCGCCGCCGCGGCCGACGGTGCCGCCGCGGCCGTGGAGAGGACAAGGGCACACCCTCGCGACAGGCGACCTCGACCCGGGCGCTCCTGGAGCCCGCTGCAGGCCGCAGCGCGAGGCGGCGATGCCGCGTGCGCCTTTCGAGTCACTGCCAGCCCACCATCACGTGCTGGGTGAGGCCGCGGCCCTCGAGATGCCGCCGGTAGACGGGATCGCGAACGAGCTCGGTCAGCACCTCCGGCGCCGCCTCGAGATCGGCGACGGTCTCGAAGAGCGGGCAGACGTCGACCGCCGCGGGTCGCCGGTGGCCAACGGGCCGGCGCCAGCACCGAGAGCACGTCGTCGCCGCCCGCGCCATGCTGATGATCGAGAGACCGACGGCGGCGGGTCCCAAGGTCCGTCGCGCCTCGGCGGCCGCGCGGAACGACTCGAGGACCCGTTCGGTCTCGGGATCGGCGGCCCCGTCTCCCAGGCCCGGAGCCGGGCGGTCCGGCGACCGGGCCGCGCCCAGCATGGCGTGAAGGACGTCTGCGCGCTCGGCCGCGGAGCGCGTCCCCCACTGGGCGTCATTCAGAAGCCGGCCGACGGCCTGTCGGTGGACGGCGGCGTGCTGGCGCTGGTCGAGGGTGGCCAGGTGGAAGCCGAAGGTGGCCAGGCGTCTCTCGAGGCGGCGCAGCCAGAAGAGCCCCGCGTGCTCGCCGTGGTGGCGCGACAGGCTCTCGGCGATCGTGGCGAGATCGGCGGCAAAGCCGGCCGGCCCGTCGTAGCCCGCTTCGCCTCCGGCCGCGGTGGCGTCGAGGCGGGCGGCGATCAGGGTGAGGAGGACGTGGTAGGGCATCCGCCGCCGCCGCTCGGGGATCGCCGCCCGGGCCTCGGGGAGGAGCTCGCCCAGCGCCTCGATGCGCTCATCCACCGCGCCGTCCACCTCGACGCGCTCCGTCGACTGCGAGAGCCGCCCGGCGAGCGCGCGGACGTCGCGCCGGTAGAGGCCGAGGACGAGCTCGCGCTGGCGCGCCAGGGCGGCGCGGAAGGTGCCGGCGTCGACGAACGGGTTGCCGTCCATGTCGCCGCCGACCCAGGAGCCGAAGCGCAGGAGGGCCGGTGCCCGCCGGGTCCCCCCCGCCTCGGGCCAGGCGGCGACGGCCGCGCGCTCGAGCTCCTCGAGGAAGGGCGGGACGACGCGATACAAGACGTCGGTCAGGAAGAAGAGCACGTGCTCCCGCTCGTCGGCCACCGTCGGACGCTCGGCCGAGAGCTCGCGGGTCTGCCAGGCGGTCGTCACCTCGGCCCGCAGCCGGGCATCGATGGCCCGCCGCTCCGGCACGGTCAGCGACGGGTCGAGCCGCTCGACCAGGGAACGGGCGATGCGCTGCTCCTTCTCCAGCAGGACGCGCGGCGTCGCCTCGGTGGGGTGGGCGGTGAAGACCGGCTCGACCCGCAGGCCGTCGAGGAGCTCCTGGAGGTCGGAGGCGGACAGCTCCGGGCGCTCTGCGCGCAGTCGCGCCAGGACGTCGAGCAGGCTCTCCGGCTGCGGCGGCCCGTCCTCCACGCGCAGGTAGCTGCGCCGCCGCCGGATGCGGTGCACCTTCTCGGCGAGGTTGACGACCCGGAAGTAGGCCGCGAAGGCGCGCACCAGCTCGCCTGCGCCGACGGCGTCGAGCGCCGCGAGGTCCCGAGCCAGCTCCGCGCCGGCCGCCGCGTCCCCCTGACGGCGGCGGATGGCGAGGCGCCGTGCCGACTCCACCCGCTCGAAGAGCTCGGGGCCGCCCTGCTCGACGAGCATCTCGCCCACCAGGGCCCCGAGCTCGCGCACGTCATGGCGCAGGGGCTCGTCCTTGGCGTTGAGCTCGACGTCGCGATCGAACGGTTGCGTCACCCCCGGAGCGTACCGGAGGGACGGTCAGTCGCGGCGGCGCCTCAGGGCGCGACGACGCTCCAGGCGGAGGTGTCGCCGGTTTCGAAGCCGTCGGCGAAGACCAGCGGCCTCGCCACGGCCACCTTGAGGTCGAGGTCGCCATTGTCGAAGTAGCTCACCACCGGGAGGCCGTCGGCTCCGAGGACGATCGACGTGAAGTAGCCGACGTCCCCGGCGACGTCGACGGTCTGCAGGGTGGCGGCGGAGCACGCGGCGTCCGCACACCAGGCGACCTCGAGATCGCCGTTCGTCACGTCCGTGTAGCTCACGATGGGCAGGCCCCCGGCTCCGCGGACGATCGAGGTGTACTGCCCGACGTCCTCGATGCCGTCGACGGTCACCGAGGAGGCGGACGCGCAGCTCGCGTCGTCGCAGTGCGCCACCTTGAGATCGAAGCCGGTCGAATCCAGGTAGCTGACGACCGGCAGGTCATCGGCGCCGATGGCGATCGCCGTGTAGGCGCCGACGTTGCCGTCACTGTCGACGGTGTGCCGCTCGGCGGAGGCGCAGAGGAGATCGCCGCAGTGCGCCACCTTGAGGGCGTTGTTGCCGTAGTCGCGGTAGCTGATGACCGGCAGCCCATCCGTGCCGATGGCGATCGAAGTGTTCTGTCCGACGTCCGGGCCGTCGTCGACCACCTCGAGATGGGCGGAGGTGCAGGGCACGTCGGCGCAGTGCGCCGCCTTCAACGTGCCGTTGTCGAGGTCCAGATAGCTGATGATCGCGAGCCCGTCGATCCCGATGGCGATCGAGGTGTGGAAGCCCACGTCACCGGCGCTGTCGAGGGTGGTGAGGGTGGCCGTCGAGCACGCGACGTCCTCGCAGTGCGCCACCCGGAGATCGTTGGCGGCAGCGTCGAGGTAGCTGACGATGGCGAGCCCGTCGGTGCCGACGGCGATCGAGGACTCGAACCCCGGATCGCCCTGGTCGTCGATGGTGTGCAGGGTCCTCGTAGCGCAGAGGGGATCGTCGCAGTGGGCGATCTCGAGCGTGGAGTGGGTGAAATCGCGGTAGCTCACGATCGGCAGCTCGTCCGCGCCGAGGGCGATCGAGGTGTAGCCCCCTACCGCGTCGGCGCCGTCGACGATGCCGATTCGCCAGGCGGGCAGCCGAGCTCCACCGCGGGCCGCCGTGGCCGCTGCTGCAAGGATCAGGCAGGCGATCCGAAACGTCCGTCGAGGATCCATCGCGACGCTCCTCCCTGCTGCGAGAGAGGAGGCGTCGCGGCGGATTGCTCACGCCGGTGCGGGGCGCCGGGTCTCCCCGACGCCCCGCACGGGCTCTAGTTGATGTCCTGCCCCGCTTCGAGCTGGTCGACCAGGCCCTGGATGTAGGCCTTCTGGTTCTCCGGCGCCTTGCCGAGGCTGACCTTCATCTGCTCGGCGGCTTCGGCGAAGTCGCCCTGGGCGGAGAGGGCGCGGGCGAGGCCCACCTCGACGAACCAGGCGTCGGGGTTCTGCGCGACGTTGCGGCGGAAGACGGCCACGGCACCGTCGACGTCGCCCTGGCCGAGCAGGGTCCGACCGTAGTTGTGCAGCTGCGCGGCGTTGGCGATCGCCAGCGCACGGTCCATCGTCTCCGCGGCCTCCGCGCTCTTGCCGGTTTTCTCGAGCAGCTGCGACTTCACCTGCAGGTTCTCGAAGCGCTCCTCGTTCTGGATCGAGGTCTCGGCCCAGCCGAGCGCCTCCTCGAGCGCCAGGTCCTTCTGCAGCGCCCAGTTGGCGGCCTGGGTGTAGCCCATCCAGAAGAACTGCGGCAGGCCGGTCAGCTGGTCGCGGATCGACGCCAGGGTGATGGCGTCGGCGTCGAAGGTGAAGGTGATCGGCACCTCGAGGCCGGCCCAGTGCAGGACCAGGTCGGCGGAGTCCTCGTCGAGGTTCTCGAAGCGGAACTCGAGGCGCTCCTGGGGGCCCGCCTCGCGCGCCGACGCGGCGACGCGCAGCGCGTCGTGGGACTCGTCGTAGGCGAAGCTGCCCCAGGCGTTGTGGTCGTTGGAGAAGATGACCGTCCATCCGGACTCGGTGGGGATCGTGTGCAGGCCGTAGGAGCCCGCGGCGAGCGGGCTGCCCTGGACCACGGCGTCGTGGCTGAGCGTCACCACCGTGTTCTCGTTCGCCCCCGTGCGCCAGACCTGACCCCAGGGCACCAGGGCGCCCCAGACCTCGCGGTCGTTCACCGCGGGCCGGCAGTAGACGACGTCGATCTCGGCCATCCCGACGGCTTGGCGGACCTCGGCCCGCGGGCTGACGTCGGGAAGCAGGATGTTCTGGGCCTGCCGCTGCGCGGCGGCCGGCAACGTAGCGAGCGTGAGGGCGAGCAGCGCCCCGGGAATCCGTCGATGCATGGTCCTTTCCTCCTGTCCGGTCGGCCGAGCCGCCGGCGTTCGAGAGCCAGCCTGGTGGGTCACCACCGCCGTGTACGGATGGAGGCGCCTCGGGTTGCGGGAGGAGGCCGGCCGGAGCCGGGACTCCTGCTATTCTGCGCCGCAAGCCAACCGGAGCAATCCGAATCGGAGGAGGACTCTCCATGGTCGAGATGACCGCGTTGTGGTTGCCGATCCTTCTGTCCGCCGTCTTCGTCTTCATCGCCAGCTCGGTGGTGCACATGGTGCTGCCCTACCACCGCAGCGACTACGGCAAGCTGGCCGACGAGGACGTGGTGCTGGACGCCCTGCGGGCGCAGAACGCCGGCCCCTCCGACTACGTGCTGCCCTACTGCGCGTCGGCGGCTGAGCGCAACGATCCGACGGTGAAGGCAAAGCTCGAGCGGGGGCCGATCGTGTTCATGACCGTGCGCAGCGGCTTCGGCATGGGCGGAGCCATGGTGACGTGGTTCCTCTACTGCGTCGTGATCTCGATCTTCGCCGCGTATCTGGCGAGCCGGTTCATCGCCCCCGGCACCGAGTACCTCGAGGTGTTCCGGCTGGTCGGGACCGCGGCCTTCCTCGGATACGCGGGCGCGGCTCCGGCCCAATCGATCTGGATGGGGCGCAAGTGGTCGACGACCTTCAAGCACGTCTTCGACGGCCTCGTCTTCGGAATGCTGACCGCCGGCACCTTCGGGTGGCTCTGGCCGGCGTGAGGCGAACGCAGCTCCTGCGCGCCGGACTGGTCCTCGGGCTGACCGGCTGGATCGTCGTCGGCGCCATCGGCGAGGTCCAGGACCTGGGGACCATCTCGTTCCCCAACTCCGGAGCTCCGGACGCGCAGGAGGCCTTCGTCCGCGGCGTGCTGTTGCTGCACAGCTTCGAGTTCGCCGACGCGCGCGAGGCCTTCCGGGAGGCCGAGGGCATCGACCCCGGATTCGCCCTCGCCTACTGGGGCGAGGCGATGACGCACAACCATCCGCTGTGGCGCGAGCAGGATCGGGCGGCGGCTCTGGCCGCCCTCGAGAAGCTGGCGCCGACGCCGGTGGAGCGGCTGGCCAAGGCGCCCACCGCGCGGGAGCAGGGCTACCTGCGCGCGGTCGAGGCGCTCTACGGGGAGGGCGACAAGCGGGCTCGCGACCAGGCCTACTCGCGGGAGATGGAGCGGCTGTCGGCGACCTGGCCGGACGATCTCGAAGCGAAGTCGTTCTACGCCCTGTCGATCCTCGGAACGACCCAGGGAGAGCGCGACTTCGCGACGTTCATGCGGGCTGCGGCGGTGGCGGAGGAGGTCTTCGCCTTCAACCCGCGTCATCCGGGGGCAGCGCACTACCTCATCCACTCCTACGACGACCCCGTGCACGCGCCGTTGGGCCTGCGGGCGGCCCGGGTCTACGCCGACATCGCGCCGGCGGCTCCCCACGCGCAGCACATGATCTCGCACATCTACGTGGCTCTGGGGCGCTGGGCCGATTCGATCGACGCCAACGTGAAGTCGTTCGCGGTCTCGGTCGAACGGGCCGAACGCAAGGGGCTCGACGCGGACGCCCGCAACTACCATGCGCTCCATTGGTTGGAGTACTCGCGCCTGCAACTCGGCGAGCTCGCACAGGCGCGGGCGCTGCTCGACGAAATGGCGGGCTACGCCGGGGAGACCGGGAGCGGGCGCGCGCTCTGGCACTGGGCCGCGTTCCGGGCCGCGTGGGCGGTCGAGACGCGGGGTCGAGACCTTCCCGCCGGGCCGGATCCGGAGGGTCTGTCCTTCGACGCGGCGATCCTCGAGCACTTCGCGCGGGGTACGGTCGCGCTGGCGCACGGCGACGTCGGTGCGGCCTCGGCGGCGGCGGCGGGGATCCGCGCGGCGCGGGCCGCGACGGCCGTGCGTGAGGTGGGCGACGGCGCGGCGGTCTTCGAGACCGACCTCGAGGTCGCCGACGTGATGGCGGCCCAGCTCGCGGCGGGCGCGGCTCTGGCGCGCGGTGAGGAGGCCGAGGCGCTGGAGACGCTCGGTGCCGCGGCGGCGGTGGAGGCCGCTCTGCCCCTCGAGTACGGCCCGCCCTCGATCGCCAAGCCCTCGCACGAGCTGCTCGGCGAGATGTTGCTCTCCCTCGACCGGCCGGGCGAGGCGCGTGCCGCGTTCGAGACGGCGCTCTCCCGCGCCCCGCGCCGGCGCCTGTCGCTCGAGGGGCTGGCGGCGGCGTCGGCTGCGCTCGGCGACGCCGAGGCGACGCGCGACGCCTGCGCGGAGTTGGCGGCGATCGACGAGCATGCCGACGACGACGTGCCCCGGCCCGCCGCCTGCGCGGGCTGATCCGCCCCCACCCCGGCCGGCAGAGGCGCCGGCCGCTTCGATCCGCCTTCCCGGGGCAGAATGTCTGAAGCGGCCGGCCCCCGTGCCGGCCGGACGCGGGTCCCGCCGTCCACCGAGGGCCCGTTCCGCCGGGACCCTCCGGCTCCGATCGGGTATGCTGCCGTCGCCTTTTCGAGACCCATGCGACGACTCCCGATCCTCGCCCTCGTCGCCCTCGTGAGTACCGTCCTCCCGGCGGCAGGGGTCGAGCCCGCGAGCCTGGACGAGCTGCTCGCGGCGCCGGTTCCCGCCGGTGAGCCGTTCCGGTTGCTGCGCCTCTCGGAGCGCGCCGTGTACGCCGAGTTCGCCTCCGCGGCGCTGCGCGCGGAGGCGCTCGAAGGGCTCGATCCGGCCGCGGTCGGGGGTTCGCTCTCCGGGCCCGCCCTGACCGTCACCGACGCCGCCCTCGCCGCGGCCTACGGCGAGGCGCCGGGCCTGCACGGAGTCGCGGCGCGGTTCCGCGAGGAGCTGGAGGCCGTCGCGCTCCTGCCTGCCGGTTGGGAGCGCCAAGCCCTCATCACCCTGGTCGCCACCGAGCGCGCGAGCGACCTCTTCGACTTCTCGGCCTCGGCGCGGATGGAGGCCGTGGCCCGCGAGGCCGACGCCATCGATCAGGGGCGCAGCACCGACCCCGGCCTCGACAGCCGGCTGACCCATTTCGGAAGCGATCTGCCGAGCGCCGAGCTCTTCGAGGCGTGGAAGTTCGACGACCTTCCCGACGTGGTCGACGAGGCCGGGAGGCGCGACCGTGATGCCGAGCGGTTGGCCGACGCGCGGCGGGCGCGCTTCCTCTCCGAGGCGGTCCGCGCGCTCTACTGGACCGACCCCTCCTACGAGGCCACGGTCATCGAGTGGATCGAGCAGGAGCTGCGTCAGGAGGACGTCAACCTCATGGCCCAGCTACTCCAGCTCGCCGGCCTGGCGGAGATCGACCCCGAGACCCTGGTGCGCGAGAGCGCCCCGCACCTCATCGACCCGTCCGTGCTCACCGGTCGCCTCTACCGGCGGCTCGAGAGCGTCACGGTCGAGGCCAAGGGGAAGGGCCGCCGGCTCGACGCGGCGCAGTTCCCGGACGCGGACCTGCTCGCCCGCGCCGAGACGTTCTATCGACGCTTCTTCGTCGCCGACGGGAAGGGCCGCCTCCAGTTCGAGCTCACCCCGGAGATCCGTACCTTCATCGACGCGCGCAGTGCGCGCGTCCGCCAGATCACCAGCCCCCACCTCGAGCGCCTGCTCGGGGCGGCGTACCAGAGCGGCCAGGCCGCTGGAGACACCCGATGACCATCGACCCGCACCTCCGTTCCCCCTTCCGTCGCATCCCCGGTTCCGCAGTCTGGCTGCCGGCGCTCGCCCTGGCGCTCACCGTCGCAGCCTGCGGCGGCGGTGCTCCCGAGGCCGACTCCGCCGCTCCCGTCGCCGACGCCGGCGACTCCGCTCCGACCACGGCAGGTCGTGAGGCCAAGGAGGAGGGAGCCGGCGGCAAGATCGAGCGGCAGATCGAGCGCTCGCGGCAGACGCTCGACCGGCTGGAGGGCCTGGTCGACGGCCTGACGCCGGAGGAGCGCCTCGAGTTCGACGACGCGGTCGCCGAGCTCGAGCGGCGGCGCGACGAGGCCGTGGCCGCCGCGGGTGCCAAGGACCTCCGCCCGGCGAAGTTGCGCAGGCTTTCACGCGAGCTGGCGAAGGTGGCCGACGAGGCCGCGCAGCTCGCCGCCAAGGCCGAAGCAGCCGCCGGCGGCTAGTCGCGACGCGGCGCGCGGCTCGAGAGTGCGTCGAAGACCCGCTCGACGAGCCGGTCGCAGCGACGACCGTCGAAGAGGTAGAGACGGCGCGCCTCCTCGCCGAGGCGCATGTCGAGGACCCGGCGCAGGTGCAGCTTCGCCCGATGTAGGCGCACCCGGGCGCCCCCCGCCGGGAGCCCGAGCCGCCCCGATCTCCTCGGCGCCCAGCCCCTCGACCTCGCGAAGCACGAAGACGGGGCGCAACGAACGGGGAAGGGTCGCGATCGCCTCGCGCAGCAGGGCCGCGAGCTCGTCGTTCGCCGTGTCCGCCTCCGGTCCCCGCGGCCCCGGCCGGGGTGGAGGGAACGCGTCGTCCAGCGGCGTCGTCGGCCGCCGGCGACGGACCCGGGCGAGCGCCTCGTGGACGGCGATACGCGTCACCCAGGTGGCGAACGACGCCTCGCCGCGGAACGTCGCCAGCTTGTCGAAGGTCCGGACCCAGGCCTCCTGCACCACGTCTTCGGCCTCTTGCGCACTGTCGACGACGGAGCGCGTGACCCGATAGAGACGCTGGTTGTAGCGCCGCATCAGGATCTCGAAGAGCTCGATCTCGCCCTCCAAGACGCGCTCGACGACCCGTCCGTCGGCGAGAGTCGCCAAGTGCGGCCTGACCTCCAGGAGGGGTTGGCTCATCGGAAGCTCGGGCGGAGTGTACTGCTCATGGCGCCGTGCCGGCGGCGTCGCGGAGCGCGGCCAGCCGGGCCAGGGTGTAGGCGCCGACCGCCATCGCGAGGTCGCGCACCGCCACGTCGAAGCTGCCGAGGGCGAGGAGGTTGATCGCGATGAGACAGAGCCATGCGGCGGCGATCCAGGCGCCGAGCCTCGGCCAGCGCGTGAGCACCATGCACCCGACCGCCATCTCGACGACTCCGACGACGTGGAGCAGGGTCGTGGGCTCCAGCGGGACGAAGGAGGCGACCGCGGGCGACAGGTACTCGGGCCAGTCGGCGAGGAGGTTGAAGAACTTGTCGAGCCCGGCGAGCAGCGGCACCAGGGAGTAGGTGAGCCGGAGCGGCCGGTAGACCGAGTCGGGGACGGGCGAGTGATCGGACATGCGATCTCCTTTCCCCGATAGAGAGTCGCCCGGATCCGGATCGTTACGAGGTGGGAAAGAACGGGGCAGTCCTCCCGGGAACGCTTCCGCGGGGTGGGAGCCCGCGCGTCGCAGGAGAGCGCGCCGGCGGCGTCGCGCGGGCTCCGATGCGTCCGGCACGCCCCTTGCTCTCTAGGGGAGCACGGGAAGCGAGAGGCGTCACCTTCCCGACGACACCGACCGAACGATGAACCGACGCGGGGGACGAACGACGCCGCGGCCCCCGGCAGAGAGGAACCAGGAATGAAGATCAATCGACTCGGACTCGCAGTCGCCCTCGTGGCGACTCTCCTCGCGCTCGGCACGGTCGCCACCCTGGCGGCCCAGGACGAAGGCTCCATGGACATGGAGAAGGCTCCCGTGACGTTGACCGGTCAGCTCAACGAGTCGGCCGACGGCGGCTACGTGCTCGTCGAGCCGGAGAGCGGCGAGGAGATCGTGGTCGACGGACCCGGTCTCGCCGACCACGTGGGCTCCAAGGTGACCGTCACCGGTACCTGGGAGACCGACGAGGACGGCAACACCTACCTGGCCGTCACCGAGGTGAAGGAGAGCGACGCCTAGGAGGCCTCGCAAGAGGCGGCCTCGCCCGGGTCGCGACCGTTAGCCTGCCGGTCGCGGCCCGGTGCCGAGGCCATCAGTAGGTCCGGGTCGACCGCGTGCGCACGGCGTAGTCGGCCTCGCAGCCGTCGGCGACCACCGAGTACTCCGCGAGCGCGTCGTCTCGTCCCGTCGTCCGTCGTTTCGAGGACGAAGGTGAGCGTGTCGCGCAGCGGAAGGCCTTCGGCCAGGTCGCCCGGATCCGGATAGAGCAGGCCGCCGCCGAAGATCGGCAGCGTCGCGTCGGGCCGACCGGCGAAGCGTACGTGGGTGTTGCCCACCAGCACGACCCGCACGTCCTCGCTTCCCCACTCGATCTCGGCCGCCATGCTCGCCGCCCGATCCGCGGAGCCCGGAGGGTCGAGGGGGTGCACCACGGCGCGTGACTCGTCGAGGAGCGAGCGGAAGGCCTCGGCGTTGAACAGCGGTGCCAGTCGGCTGCACTCCAACGCCCGCGGCGGGCACCGGGTGCTCAGGCCTTCGACGTAGAGGCCCACGTCGAGTCCGCGATCGACGAGACCGTTCACCAGGTCGACGGTGAACTTCTTCACCGGCCCGACCGCATGACGCTCGCCGATGAAGAGGTAGTGGGGACGGTCGCGCTCGACGCGGGTGAGCACGTCGCCGAGGGTCGTGTCGATCCCCGGTCCGCAGAGGGCGCCCAGAGCTGCCGTCGTGAGGACGGAGAGGGTGCAGGTCGCGGCGGCGCAGGGGCGAGTCGACTCATCGGAAAGCGGCCCGAGAATAGCCGACGCCCCCGCCCTTCGCCCACCTGTATGGGTGGGAGGCGGGCTGCTACCATGCGGCGCGGTGTCCTTCCGGCCCATCTTCCTCACCGTGGTCCTCGCCACGGCGCTGGTCGTCGCGGCGTTCGTGCTTCACGGCGAGAGGCCGGCGATCGAGCGGGAGCAGCCGACCGCCGCGCTGGCGCGTGCCACCGGCAAGTGCGCCGAGTGCCACGCGCGGGAGACGCCGGGCGTCGTGCACGAGTTCGAGACCAGCCGGCACGCGGCGCGGGGCGTCAGCTGCCTGGACTGTCACCGGCCGGCGGAGGGTCAGGAGGAGGTCGATCATCAGGGCTTCGTCATTTCGGGCACGGTGACCGCCAAGAGCTGCTCCACGCCACCGCGGGCAGTACGAGCAGTACCTTCGCAGCCGGCATGCGGCGCCCGCGTGGGCGGCGGTCCGGGGAGCGGGTGACTTCTCGGCCGCGCAGGTGGCGGCGGCGGAGGCGTTGCACCCGGGAGCGGTGGACCGCCCGGCCAACGCGTTGGCGGCGCTCGAAGGGGGACCCGCCCAGACGAGCGGGTGCCAGCGCTGCCACGACGTCGGCCGGCCCAACGCCGACGGCTCGATCGGTGCCTGCACGGCGTGCCACGCGCGCCACGCGGCTTCGATCGAGCTCGCCCGCACGCCGGAGACGTGCGGCCAGTGCCACATGGGTCCCGACCACTCCCAGATCGAGATCTACCGCGAGTCGAAGCACGGCGTCCTGTTCCACACCCAGAGGGCGTCGATGAACCTGGGGGCCGATCCGAAGCGCCTCACCACCCGGGACATGCCCGTGCCCACCTGCGCCACCTGTCACATGAGCGGCCTGGAGGGTGCCAAGGTCACCCACGACACCACCGAGCGCCTCTCCTACTGGCTCTTCGCGGAGGTCTCCGAGCGCCGGCCGGCGGCGACCCGGGGAGCGCAGGAGATGCAGGATCTGTGCGCCAACTGCCACGCGCGGGACTCGATCGAGCGTTTCTACGCCCAGGCGGCGGACGTGGTCACGCGGACCAACGACCTGGTCCGCCGCGGCAGGGAGGTGATCGAAGGCCTGAGGGCCGAGCACCGCCTCTCGCCCGAGCCCTTCGACGAGCCGATCGAGTTCGCCTACTTCGACCTCTGGCACTACTACGGACGAACCGCCAAGCACGGCGCCTTCATGGGCGGAGCCGACTTCGTCCAGTGGCACGGGTTCTACGAGCTGACCCACGGTCTCGCCGAGATCGAGGACGAGGCGGCACGGCTGCGCGGGGTGGAGGCCGGTGCGACGCCGGCTCCCTGAGTCCCTCGCCCGCCCGTCCCTCCAGGTCGAGCTCTTCGTGCTCGCCAACCTGGCCTTCCTTTCGCTCGACATCGCGGTCGCCCATTCGGTCAATCGCTTCGCCGAGCCCGCCGAGTGGCTGCCGCTGGCCTTCTCCCTCCTGGCACCGTGGGTACTCCTGGTCGCCCTCTGGCTGGACCGCTGGCGGCCGGGGAGGCAAGGGCGCGGCCGCACCCTCGGTCTCGCGGTGGGCTGGGGGAGCGTCGCCGTCGGCGTGGGGGGTCTGCTCTTCCACCTCGACAGCCGCTTCTTCGCCGAGCAGACCCTCGAAAACCTCGTCTACACGGCGCCGTTCGTCGCCCCGTTGGCCTACACCGGTCTCGGGCTGCTGCTGCTGTTGGACCGCACCGTCTCCGATCGCGAGCCGGAGTGGGCCCGCTGGGTGCTGCTGCTCGCGGCAGGAGGCTTCGCCGGCAACTTCGTCCTCAGCCTCGCCGACCACGCGCAGAACGGCTTCTTCGACCCCCGGGAGTGGATCGCCGTGGGTGCTGCCGCCCTGGGCCTCTCGACCCTGCTGGTAGCGACCGTCTCGCGCCCGAGCCGGGGATGGCTGCGTTTCGTGATCGGCATCCTGATCCTCGAGGCGCTCGTCGGTCTCCTCGGCGCCTGGCTGCACTGGCGGGCGATTCTCGCGAGCCCCATGAGCCGGCCGCTGGAGCGGGTCGTCTACTCGGCACCCGCCTTCGCGCCGCTTCTCTTCCCCAACCTCGCCCTGCTCGCCGCGCTCGCCGTGGCGGCGGCTCGGCCCGACAGTGAACCCGGCGTCCTCTCGAGCGTAGAAGGGGACCAGGCCGGCTGATGTGCTAAAAAAACTGCAGGAGGACGTCCAATGCCCCGTACTCAGAGATCACTCGCCGTCGCCTTCGTGGCGATCCTGGCGGTCGCCGGCGTCGCCGGCGCGCAAACCGAGCTGCTCCGCTTTCCCGACATCCACGGCGACCGGGTGGTCTTCACCTACGGCGGCGACCTGTGGCTGGCGCCGTCCGATGGCGGCACGGCGTGGCGGCTGACGGCCCATCCCGGGGAGGAGCTCTTCGCCAAGTTCTCGCCGGACGGACAGTGGATCGCCTTCACCGGTCAGTACGACGGCGACGAGCAGGTCTACGTGGTTCCGACCGCCGGCGGCACTCCGCGGCAGCTGACCTGGTACCCGGCGCGCGGGCCTCTGGCGCCGCGCTGGGGATACGACAACCAGGTCTACGACTGGACTCCGGACGGCACGTCGATCCTCTTCCGCTCGATGCGCTACGGTCACGATCTCTCGGACACCCGCCTCTTCCTGGTCTCGGTCGAAGGCGGTCTACCCGAGCCCCTGCCGATGCCCGAGGCCGGGGGCGCGGACCTCTCACCCGACGCCTCCAAGATCGTCTACTCGCCGCTGGTGCGGGACTTCCGCGCCTGGAAGCGCTACCAGGGCGGCTGGGCGCAGGAGCTCTACGTCTTCGATCTGGCCAGCCACGCGCTCGAGCGGGTGACCGACAACCCGCGCGCCGACCGCGATCCGATGTGGATCGGCGACACGATCTACTTCACCTCCGACCGCGACGGGAAGAACAACCTCTACGCCTGGGACAGCGCCTCGAAGGCAACCCGCCAGATCACGCACGAGACGGTCTGGGACGTGCGCTGGCCCGCCGACGACGGCGAACGGATCGTCTACGAGCTGGGAGGCCGGCTGCAGGTGCTCGATCTCGCCGACGGCAGCGCCCGGGAGATCTCCATCCGCGTTCCGGACGACGGTCTGTGGAAGCGGCCGAGCCGGGTCTCGGCCGAGGACCTGATCGAGGATTTCGAGCTTTCCCCGGGCGGGGAGCGCGCCCTCTTCGTGGCCCGCGGTGACGTCTTCACGGTTCCGGTGGAGCACGGCGCGACCCGCAACCTGACCGACAGCTCCGATGCGCACGACAAGTGGGCGCGCTGGTCCCCGGACGGCTCGACGATCGCCTACCTTTCCGACGCCTCGGGCGAGGACGAGATCTGGCTCACGGCTCAGGACGGGAGCTCGCCGGCGCGGCGACTGACCCACGACGGTGCCGTCTTCCGGTACGCGCCGGAGTGGTCGCCCGACGGCGAGCGCATCGCCTTCAGCGACAAGAACGGCCAGGTCTTCGTCGTCGACGTCGCCAGCGGTGAGACCACCGAGGTGGCCGACGAGGCACGCGGCGAGGTGCACGACTACACCTGGTCGCCCGACGGTGGATACCTCGCGTTCAGCCTGACCGACGAGAACGAGTACCCGGCGATCTGGATCTGGAGTGCGGGCGACGGCACGTTGCACCGCGTGACCGACGAGAGCGCCGTCGACTTCGGCCCCGCCTGGGGCGCCGACGGGAAGTACCTGTACTACTTCTCGGATCGCGCCTACGCGCCGCAGATCTCCTCCCTGGAGTGGAACTTCGCCACCGACCGGGAGACCTACCTCTACGCCCTCGCCCTGCGCGACGACGTCGAGGACCCCTTCCCGCCGCAGAGCGACGAGGTGGCGGGCGAGGGGACGGAGGAGGCCGCCGACGCCGCGGAAGGCGAGCCGGCGAGCGGCGCGCTCCCCCCGTTCCGGATCGACTTCGACGGTCTCGCCGACCGGGTGGCGCAGGTGCCGATCGGCGCGGACAACTACGGCGGCCTGACCGCGGCGCCCGGGCATCTGCTCTACGTCAAGAGCGGTCCGTTCTACTACGGCCGCGACGCCGACGTGCAGCCCTCGCTGTGGATCTACTCCCTGGCCGACCGCGAAGAGACGCGCCTGGCCGAGGCCATCGACGGGTACGCCCTCTCGGGGGACGGCTCGAAGGTGCTCGTGGGCCTCCAGGCGGGCGGCTATCAGCTGCTCGACGCGACGCCCGACGGGGCGGCGTCCCCGAAACCGGTGGCGACCGCCGGTCTGCAGGTCGACCGCGTGCCGGAGCAGGAGTGGCGGCAGATCTTCGCCGAGGTCTGGAGGCGCTTCCGCGACTTCTTCTACGTCGAGAACATGCACGGCTACGACTGGCAGGCGCTACGCGAGCGCTACGAGCCGCTGCTCGACCACGTCGCCCACCGCTCCGACCTGAACTACGTGATGAACGAGATGATCGCCGAGCTCTCGGCCGGTCACACCTACATCGCCGGTGGTGACTGGCAGGCGCCCGAGCGCGCCGCGGTGGCGCTGCCGGGCGCCGTGTTCGAGCTCGACGAGGCCGCGGGGCGCTACCGGCTGGCCACCATCTTCCCGGGGATCAATGAAGAGAGCCGTTACCGCTCGCCGCTCACCCAGATCGGTGTCGACGTCGATCCCGGCGACTACGTCCTGGCCGTCGACGGCGAGGAGCTGCTGGGCTCCGACAACCCCTACCGCCTGCTGCGCTACAAGGCCGACCGCCCGGTCGAGCTCACGGTCTCACCGACGCCCTCGACGGACGACGCCCACACCGTCACCTTCGAGCCGCTCGGGAGCGAGACCGATCTGCGCTATCTCGCGATGGTCGAGGCCAACAAGCGGCGGGTCGACGAGATGACCGACGGCCGGGTGGGCTACATCCACATTCCCGACATGGGGTCCACCGGCATCCAGGAGTTCATCCGCCAGTACTACCCGCAGATCCGCAAGCAGGGCTTGATCGTCGACGTGCGCAGCAACGGCGGCGGCAACGTCTCGCAGATGATCATCGAACGGCTGCGGCGTCATCCGCTGGGCACGCGTTTCAGTCGCAACAGCGACACGCCGACGACCTACCCCGGCCAGGCCTTCTACGGTCCGATGGTCTGCCTGCTCGACGAGGACTCCGCCTCCGACGGCGACATCTTCCCGTACTACTTCCGGGAGGCGGGTCTCGGTCCGCTGATCGGCAAGCGCTCGTGGGGAGGGGTGACCGGGATCACCGGCCACGGCCCGCTGCTCGACGGCGGCTCGGTCTTCGTGCCCGAGTTCGGCACCAACGCACTGGACGGTAGCTGGGTCATCGAAGGGCACGGCGTCGATCCCGACATCGTGGTCGAGAACGACGCCACGTCGCTGCTCGCGGGCCGCGATCCGCAGCTCGAGCGCGGCATCGAAGAGGTCCTGAAGGCGATGGCGGCCGACCCCAAGACGCTCCCCGAACGCCCCGCTCCCCCGGTCAAGACCGACTAGAGGGCAAGAAAAGAGGGACAGGATCACTTTTCAACGCCCCGATCGCCTCCGTTCCCGGCGTCGGGGAGAAAAAGGGATCCTGTCCCTCTTTTTTCTGCGGCCTCCCGGGGTGGGACCGGGAGGCCGCGAGGGAGGGCCCTAGTTGGCGCAGATGGCGATGTCGTCGACGCCGGCCTCGATCAGGTCGCCGCTGGCGGTGCCGTCGGAGGCCTGGACGCGGAAGCGGACGCTGGAGCCCGCCGGGACCGCGGTGGTCGCCTCGGTCCACGCGGCGTTGCTGGTGACGTCGCCGAGGGAGACCATCGGGGTCCAGGTCGAGCCGCCGTTGGTGGAGATCTCGAGGCGGAAGAAGTCGCCGCTCGGATCGCCGCCGGCGTCGCGCTGGCCGTGGAAGTACCAGACCGAGACGTCGGACGACTCGCTCACCGGGTAGACCGGCGACAGCGCGATGCAGTTGCCGCCGTCGACGTCGTCGGTGCCCGCCGCCGTGTTGACGGCGGTGAAGAAGGCGTTGCCCGTCCCGGTCGTGTGGTCGCCGCCGACCTGGGTGACGACCCCGCCGTTGGTGACCTGGGTGGGCGTGCCGACGACGAAGGCACCGGTCGTGCAAGTGCTGGAACCGCTGTTGGTCCAGCCCTCGGCGCCGCCGCTGAAGTGCGCGTCGACGCTGCACGCGGAGGCCGTTCCTCCGGTCACCACGACGTCGTCGACGAACCACCCGGTGAAGTTGTTGAAGGAGCCGTCGATCGAGTCGAAGCGGAACCGGATCTGGATGTCGTTGCCGGCGAAGGCGGCGAGAGAGATCGGTCCGCTGGAGACCCAGGCGGCGGTCGAGGCGTTGGTGGAGTCACGCGACCACACCGTCGTCCACGAGCCGCTGCCGGCCACCGAGACGGCGACCTGCGTCTGGTCGAAGGAGCCTCCGGCGTAGGACTCGACGACCCGGTAGTAGTCGAACGAGAGCTCCGAGGAGGCGGTGACTCCGCTGATGGCCGGGGAGATCAGATCGCCGGTGGTGTCGCCCGCGTTGTAGGTGCAGGTGGAGTTCTGACCGTAGTAGACCGACGAGACCGGGGAGGAGTAGCCGGGGCTGGCGCAGCCGGAGCTCGACACCAGGTGCCACAGGCCACTCGTGGTCCAACCGGAGAGACCGCTCTCGAAGTCCTCTTCGAACGGGTTGCCGCCGCCGGCCGGCGTGATCGTGATGCCGATCGCGTCGGAGTCGGAGAGGCCGCCGGAGTCGGTGACCGAGGCGGTGATGGTGTGGCTGCCGATCGAGAGTGAGCTGGTGGAGAACGAGGCCCCGGAGCCGATGGCCCCGTCGAGGCTCGAGGTCCACGACAGGCTCGAGGAGAGCGGACCGTCCTCGGCGTCCGTGGCGGTGCCGCTGAACGAGATCGAGCTGCCGACGACGAAGGAGGCACCGTTCGACGGTGCGGTGATCGTCACGCTCGGCGGCGTGTTGGACGCACCACCGCCGGTGACGACGACGTCGTCGACGAACCACCCGGTGAAGTTGTTGAAGCTGCCGTCGATCGAGTCGAAGCGGAAGCGGATCCGGATGTCGTTTCCGGCGAAGCCGGCGAGGGAGATCGCACCGCTGGCGGCCCAGGCCGCGGTCGAGGCGTTGGTGGAGTCGCGCGACCAGACCGTCGTCCACGAGCCGCTGCCGGCCACCGAGACGGCGACCTGCGTCTGATCGTAGGAGCCTCCGGCGTAGGACTCGACGACCCGGTAGTAGTCGAACGAGAGCTCCGAGGAGGCGGTGATGCCGGTGACGACGGGCGAGATGAGGTCACCGGTGGTGTCCCCCGCGTCGTACGTGCAGGTCGAGTTCTGACCGTAGTAGAGCGAGGAGACCGGTGAAGAGTAGCCGGGGCTGGCGCATCCGGAGCTCGAGACCAGGTGCCACAAGCCGCTCGTGGTCCAGGCCCCGAGGCCACCCTCGAAGTCCTCGTGCAGGCGCTCGCCGCCCGCCGAGGTGATGGTCACGCTGATCGAGTCGGAGCCCGAGGCGCCGCCCGAGTCGGTGACCGAAGCGGTGATGGTGTGGGTGCCCACCGACAGCGAGCTGATGGAGAACGACGCGCCGGAGCCGATCGAGCCGTCGCGACTCGAGGTCCAGGAGAGGCTCGAGGAAAGCGGGCCGTCCTCGGCGTCGGTGGCCGTCCCCGCGAACGAGACGGACGCACCCTCGGCGAAGCTGGAACCGTCGGCCGGGGCCGTGATCGTCACCACCGGGGCCTGATTGACCGGTCCGCCGCACCCCGGAATGCTGAAGGCGCCGACGTGGGTGCGCCAGGAGGCGCTGCTGGTCGAGGCCAGGTACTCGGTGGTGAACCAGAAGGTGCAGTCGTCCGCCGGGTCGAGCTCCATCGAGGCGTAGTCGCCCCAGCGCGCGGCGCTGTGGGTCTGTGAGCCGCCGCCGGCGAGCAGCACGGACTCGGCCTCGAGCGTGCCGAGGGGGTCGCCGGCGTCGCGCGTGGCGTAGTAGATCGACGGGAAGTTGCTGGCGTTGCCGCGGCTGTAGCCGAGCGCGATGTTGCCGGAGCCGTCCATGGCGATGGAGGGCATCCAGCGGTGCACGGCGTCGGGCGAGTGCGTGCCCTGCTGATAGAGGGTCCAGCCCGCGCCGGTATCGCGCAGCTCGAACCAGCGCGGAGCCGCCCGGTTGCCGGTGGAATTGACGTCCACCGTCCAGGCACCCACGAGGGTCTCGTGACTGCCGAAGTTGCGATAGACGAGGCGCTGCATCGGCCACCACGAGGCGCTGTCGATGCCCTGGCTCGTGCCGGGCTGCGGGATGCAGTTGGAGACGAAGAAGCCGCACACGGTCCAGTTGAAGTTGGCGAGCCCCTGGCTCGGAGTGATCGAGCGCACGAGGCTGATCGAGGAGCTCGACGGGGTGTTCCAGTCGACGTGGAACTCGTAGACGTCGAGCGAGTCCGTCGCCGGGGAGCCGAAGTAGGGCTCACCGCCGTCCCGGAAGCTGTAGAACGTTCCGGGCCTGTTGGCCGGCGGCGGCGTGGCGCCGTCGGAATCGGCGGGCATCATCAGGTTGGGGAAGCTCTGGAAGAACTGCATCGGCCGCGCCGTCTGCCCCGCGATCATCCGCGCGCGGTCGATGGCGAAGACGTCGTACTGGTTCTGGGAGCCGGAGTTGGTGCCCATGAAGTACGCGTTGTTGTTCGCCGCCGGCCAGACACCGAGCTTGAAGTAGTCGGGGAATCGCGGGGTGACGACCTCGTAGAGGTACCAGGAGCCGGTGGGGTCGGGGGTCTGCGAGACGGCGAAGCACACCGACTCGTTGTTGTTCGAGACCGCGAACTGGGAGAGGACGAAGCGGTTCGCCTGCTGGTCGTAGAGGGCGATCGCGTCGCCGTCGTTGAAACTCTGGCACGGTCCGCCGAAGCCCGACCACAGTGAGCTGGTGTTGGTCGGGCCGGTGAGCTTGGTGCCGCTCTTGTCGTAGATGGCGAAGGAGAGGTTGACGACCTGGATGTAGTGGTTCGGACCGACCGTTCCCTCGGTGTCGGGAGGCAGCACGCCGTTGACGTTGTTGATGCCCTCGAAGTCGAGCGACAGGGAGGGCGTGCGGCCGGGGGCCTCTGCGCCCGGACCGGCGAGGACGTCCTCGGACTTCGGGGCGGTGGTACCGAAGAGGTTGCCGTTCTCGTCGAAGAGGGTCTCGTGGCGCAGCTCGTTGACCTCTTCGCCGCGGTCCTTCAGGGTGCCGGTGACGGCGAGCGGCAGGTCGCGGACGGGGAGGGAGAGGCGCGGCCCGAGCACCGGCACCTCGAAGGGCCGGCGCCGGGTGCCGTGGTCGTTGCGGTCACCGCGCGTGCCGCCGCCGTCGGCCATCGGTCGCAAGATGGCGGCCTGGACGGCGCTCGCGCCGCCGGGGATCCGGTATCCCTCGAAGTGCGGCCCGGGGGCGCCCGGCGTGCGGACTCCCGCGGCCACCAGCACGGACTCGAGCGTGTGTCCCGCCGGGAGGATGCCCACGCGCGGCCCGTAGGCCAGGCCGTCCAACGTGAGCTCGAGCTCGACCTCGGGGCAGGCCGCGAAGACGTCCTGCAGGGAGGCGAGCAGGCTGCCGGGGGCGGCCTCACCGCGGCCGAGATCGATCGAGAAGTCGCCATGGCGCATGGTGGTCGGCGGCAGGGTCTCGGCATAGAGCTCCGCCCCCTCGGGGTCGAAGTAGCGGGCCGTGACCGAGACGGTGCCGTCGAGCGGCTGGCCCGCGGCGTCGAGCGCCCGACCGCGGTAACCGAGATGCTCGGGTACCGAGACGGCCGCGACCGGCAGCGCGCCGAACAGGAGGATGCAGGCGGCGGTCGCCGCCCACGCGCTCAGGGGAGCTCTCGAGGTGCAACGGATCATCGTGGTTCTCCTTCCGACGGCATCCGCCGTCCGGTGGAAACAGACTGATTGCCGGTCGTTCGGGCCGGTGCGGCCGGCGCGGCCGCCCGTGGAAGCGCATCGCCGGTGGACCGTGCGCCACGCTCTCTGGGGCTTGTTTGACCTCAGATTTAGCACAAGCCGCGGCACGCCCGCGTGACGTGGTCCACAGCGGCCCTCATCGGGCCCTCATCGTTTCCTCAGCGGAGCGGCTCGGTCGGCTCCGTCGGTGCGTCGGGGAGCCGCCCGGCGCGGTAGGCGGCCAGCCGAGCCTCGGCGCGGCGGCGGCCGGGACCGGCGGGCCACGCCTCGACGGCGCGCCGCTGGGCGGCGGTCGCGGCGTCGAAGTCACCGCCGGCGGCGAGGACCATGGCCGTCGTCTCGAGCCCCTGCACCGTGTCGCCGCCGGTGAGGGAGCGCACCAGCTCCTCCGCCCGGAGCGCTGCCTCGGGCGTACCGGAGAACGCCAGAAGGCGGGCCAGGAGCAGGCGCGGACCCTGGGCCTCGGGGGCCACCGGGAGGAACGCCTCGAGGTCCGCGACCGCCCGCTCCGCCTCGCCGGACCTCAGCAGGCAGCGCGCCCTGCCGGTGACGGCCCCGGCGAGACCCTCGTCGAGCGCGAGCGCCTCGCCGTAGGCGACGTCGGCCTCTCCGCAGCGCCCGGCGCGGCGCAGCAGGTCGCCGAGCGCCACCTGCGACTCCGCGTCGAGGGGGTCGAGCTCGACCGCCCGGCGCAGCAGACGCTCGCCGTCCTCGCGCTCGCCCAGCTCCTCGCGCAAGAGGCCGAGCCGGCGGACCGCCGGCGGGTAGTCGGGCCGCTCCTCGAGCAGGCTCGCGATCTCCTCGCGCGCCTCCTCGGGGCGGCCGAGACGGGTGAGGAGATCGGCGATGTCGAGTCGAGCGTAGATCCGGTCGGGCTCCATCCGCAGGGCCTGTCGGAGCTCGACGAGAGCCAGCTCGAGGCGTCCGCGGCTCCTCGCTTCGAGGGCGCGGACGTCGTGCTCCCGGGCGTCGCTGCGCAGCTGTGCCACCTCGCGCCACACCGGGTCGAGCCGGCGGAGCTCGTCGGCCAGCGTGGCCGTGCCCGTGACTCCTTCGAGCGCTCGGCCCGCGCCGTCGAGGTCGCCGCTGCGGCGACGGGCCTCAGCCTCCAGGTGGGCCAAGGCGGGTGAGCGGAGCCCGTCGGAGCGGGCGGCGGCCAGGTGCTCGAGGGCGACCCGGGGCCGCTCCTGCTGGAGGGCGAGACGGGCCAGCTCGGCCTGGGCGAGGCCGCGGACCGCGCCGCCGGGGGCGCGCGGGAGGACGGCGCGCGCAGCCCGTCCCGCGCCTTCGGCGTCGCCGGTCGCGAAGCGCAGCTCGGCGATCCAGAGGCCGGTGATCGGCTCGTTCCGGGCCTCGGCTCCCGCTCCTTCGAGCACCTCGAGCGCCTCGGCCGGGCGGCCGTCGCGCAGCCAGGCGTGCGCCAGCAGGGAGGTCCAGCGCGGCTCGGAGGGCGCCAGCTCGTGGGCGACGCGAAGGCAGGTGCGAGCGCTCTCGAGCGGGCCGTAGGCGAGATGGAAGGTACCGAGCTCGCCGAACGCGGCGGCGCGGCGGGCGTCCCCCGTGGCTCCGGGAGGCTCCCGCCGGGCCTCTCGGACACCGTCGGAGAGCCGGTCGTAGAGCTCGCCCACGGCAGGGCTCCAGAGGGAGCGATCGAGAGGCGGCCGGAGCTCGGGCAGCTCGGTGCGGTGGGGCGCGCAGGCGAACAGGGCGGACAGCAGGATCGCGGCGGGGGTCGGGCGCTTCACCGCGCCCTCGCCGGTCCGAAGACGTAGAGACGGCCGGGCCGCGGGTCGAGCAGACGAAGGGGGCGCTCCGGACGCGCGAGGAGCAGGGCCGAAGGGCGCCGACCGCCGAGGCCGAAGAGCGCCCTGGGGTCCGATGCCGAGGCGAAGCTCCCGTCCGTCTTGAAGCGGCGGCGCTGTCGCCGCCCGCCCGCCTCGAGGTCGACGGTCCGGGAGGCGAGCCCGGCCGCCACGGCCGTGGGCCGGGCGTCGGCGCCGAGCCAGTCGGCGGCGGCCGGGGCGCCCTCCCGCACCAGGACGCGGACCGGACCGTTGTTGTTCTGCACCACGAGGTCGGCGTCGCCGTCGCCGTCCAGATCCCCGACGGCCAGCCCCCGGCCGACCTCCGGCGCGGCGAGGTCGTCGATCCCGGTGCGCACCTCCTCGAAGCGACCCTCGCCGAGATTGTGAAAGAGCTGCCCGGCCTGTCGCAGGGGGTGGGCGAGGCCGGCGCGCCGCTGCTCTTCGATGAGCTGGATGGAGCCGTTGACGACCGCCAGGTCGAGGAGGCCGTCGAGGTCGTAGTCGAGCGGCACGGCCCCGAAACCGGTGCGGTTCCAGCTCGGGGGGCCGAGTCCCGAGGGCTCGCTGCGGTCCTCGAAGACGCCGTCCCGATTGCGGTAGAGAGTGTTGGTCTCGCCGTCGAGGTGGGTCAGGAAGACGTCCTCGTCGAGATCGTCGTCGAGGTCGGCGGCGACCGTCCCCATGCTCGCCTCCGGAGCGCCCAGGAGGTTGACGGCCGCACCGCGCAGCACGGCCTCGTCCCGAAAGGCGCCGTCGGCGTGTTGGAGCCAGAGCTGGTTGGCCATCAGGTCGTTGCTGACGTAGAAGTCGAGGCGGCCGTCGCCGTCGAAGTCCCCGCTGGCGACGCCGAGGCCCTTTCCGATCACGGAGCGGAGGCCGGCGGCGACCGTGACGTCCTCGAATCGACCGTCACCCACGTTGTGGAGGAGCCGATCGGGAACGGGGCCGAAGCCCTGCGGCCCGCAGTAGGCGGGCGCTCCGGCGGCGTCGAGACAGGGCCGTGCGTTGGCCAGGCGGTAGTCGAGATAGTCGACGACGTAGAGGTCCAGACGACCGTCGCCGTCGTAGTCGGCGAGCGCGGCGCTGGTCGAGAAGCGGGGATCGTCCACGGCGGGATCCGGGGCCGCCGGCGAGAACGTGCCGTCGCCGTCGTTGAGCCAGAGCCGGTTGGGACCGAAGTCCGTGAGGTAGAGGTCCTCGTCGCCGTCGCCGTCCACGTCGCCGGCCGCGACGCCGATGCCGTAGCCGTACGCCGCGAGGCGGCTGGAGGGCGTGACGTCGAGGAAGGCGAGCCGGCGGGTGCCCTCGGCCGCGGCCCGCAGATCGTTGCGGAAGAGGCGGTCCCCGCCGGTCTCCGGCGCGGGGTGCGAGGGATCCAGACGGTGCCCCTGGCGCAGGTAGACGTCGAGGTCCCCGTCCCCGTCGTAGTCGACCAGGGCGACGCCGGCGCCGAGGTTCTCGACCAGGTAGAGCGCCCCGGTCATGCCGTTGTCGTGCCGGAAGTGCAAGCCCGCCTGCGCCGCGACGTCCCGGAAGAGAGGGGGAGGGGCCTGCGGCGAGCATGCGCTCCAGAGGGTCCAGGCCGCCAGGGTCCGGAGCGCGAGGGCGCGTCTGCGACGGGAGTCCGACACGTTTCGGGATTCTAGTGTCCCGGCGCGGTTTGACAGCCTCGGGGGCAGCCTCGACAATACCCCCCGCGCCGGCTCCCTCGATGCACCGCTCCCTCCACTTCCGTTCACGCTCCGCCACGCTCCTGGTCGCCTTGGCGACGGCGGTGTCGGCACTTCTGTCGGGGTGCTCGCGCCGGGAACCCTGGAACGTGCTCCTGGTGACGTTCGACACCACGCGGGCCGATCACCTGGGCCCCTACGGCGACCGCGACGTCCGGACGCCGACCCTCGACGCCCTGGCCGCCGAGGGCGTGCTCTTCGAGGAGGCGACGAGCGCCGTGCCGATCACCATGCCGTCGCACACGACGATCCTCACCGGCGAGTACCCGCTGGGCCACGGCGTGCGCGACAACGGCAACTTCGTGCTCTCGCCGGAGGTCACGACGCTGCCGGAGGTCCTCCGGGCACGGGGCTGGCACACGGCGGCCGCCGTCGGGGGCTTCCCGCTCGTCGCGCGGTTCGGCCTGAACCAGGGGTTCGAGCTCTACGACGACCGCTTGCGTCGCAAGGACGACGACTATCTCGGACGCTCCGGTCGCGGCCCTTCCCTCTACTTCGAGGAGCGGCGCGCGGGTCGGGTCGCGGAGGCGCTGCTCCCCTGGCTACGACGGGAGGAGCACCGGCCCTTCTTCGCCTGGATGCATTTCTACGATCCCCACCAGCCCTTCGATCCGCCGCCGCCCTACGATCAGCTCTTCGCGGCGGACCCGTACTCGGGGGAGATCAGCTACGCGGACGAGGTGCTGGGAGACGTGCTCGGGGAGCTGCGTCGGCTGGGGCTCTGGGAGCGCACCGTCGTCGTCTTCACCGCGGACCACGGCGAGGGCCGCGGGCAGCACCGGGAGATGACGCACTCCTATCTGGTCTACCAGACGACGCAGCACGTGCCGCTCATCCTCAGGATCCCCGGCGGTCCGGCCGGTCTCCGGGTGAGCGAGCGCGTGAGCTCCGTCGACATCGCGCCGACGATCCTCGACCTGCTGGGGGTCGAGGTGCCGGCGAGCATGCAGGGGACGAGCCTCGTCGGCCTCTTCGACGACAGCCGGCCCGAGCCCCGCGCGCGTCCGTTCTACGCCGAGACGCTCTCGCCCTGGTTGAGCCAGGGGTGGGGAGAGCAGCGCGCCCTCTTCGAGGACGGCTGGAAGTACATCCACGGGCCGCGTCCCGAGCTCTATCACCTCGACGAGGACCCGCAGGAGCTCCACGACCTGGCCGCAGCGGATCCCGAACGGGCCACGGCGATGCGCGAGACCCTCGCCGCCTTCGTGGAGCGCCACGCCACCGCCTCGAGCGTCGCCTCTCCCGTCGACGAGGACACGCGAGCGCAGCTGCAGGCCCTGGGCTACCTCAGTGCCAACGGCGCGGAAACCGAGATCGACGAGACGTTGCGCGACGAGGGCATTCCTCCGCAGGACCGGATCGAGACCCTCAACGCCAACTCCACCGTGCGCTCGCTGCTGACCAAGGGGCAAGCGCTGCCGGCCCTCGAGGAGATCGAGAAGCTGTTGCGCGACGATCCCGACAACCGCTTCTATCTCGAGAACGCGGCGCGGGCCGAGGCGATGCTGGGCCGCTACGACGCCGCCCTCGCCCGGCTCGACCACCTCGAGCGCCTGGCGCCGCTGGGACCGACCGGAGCGCGGTTGCTCTGCGAGGTCGGCAGCGCGCGCTACGCCGCCGGAGAGCGAGTGGAGGGGATCGACGCCGTGCGCCGCGGCGTCGCTCTCGCCCCTTCGGCTCCGACGTCGTATCTGCTGGCGCTGATGCTCGCCGAGCAGGGGATGCCGGGCTCCGACGCGCTGCTCGCGCAGGCGCTGGAGGAGGATCCGACGTTCGCGCCGGCGCGGTTGGAGATCGCGGTACGCCTCGATCGGGAGGGGAGGAGCGAGGAGGCCGAAGAACAGTTCCAGCGCGCCGTGAGGGACCGCCCCTACGATCCGCGGGCGCAGTACAACTACGCCACCTACCTGCTCCACGACGGCCGCCTGGAAGAGGCCGCGGAGCGGTTCGAGCGCGCCATCGAGCTGGGTGAGACCTACCCGGAGGCCTACTACGGCGCCGTCGTCGCCCGGGTCGCCCTCGAACAGCCCGGGGCCGCCCGCGACCTGCTCGGCCGGTTCGAGATCGCGACGCCGGAGAGTCCCCTGGTGGACCAGGCACGAGCGGTGTTGGAGGGAAGATGAGGATGCGGAACCGGTGGATGGCGGTCGGGTTGCTTCTCGCTGCATGCGGGCATCCGGTGCCCGAGGGCGCCGTTGCCCTCTATGAAGGAGGCGAGGTGACACGGCAGGAGCTCGACGCCAGGATCGTCTCGCTCCCGGAGGACTCCCGGCGGCCCGAGGACGGAGACTTCGCCGCCTGGTACGAGCGGCTCACCCGCGAGGTCGCCGTGGACGAGTTGCTGCTCGCGGAGGCCGAGCGCTCCGACCTGCAGGCCGACGAGGGCTTCGTCCGCGCGTGGGAGTCGGTTCGACGGCGGATCGCCGCGGCCGCCTACCTGAAAGCCCACGGTGGCGAAGAGACCCTGTCTCCCGAGGACGTGCGGGGCTACTTCGAGCAGCATCGGAACGAATACCGGCAGGAGGCCCGCCGGGACGTGCAACACCTCTACCTGCGACGTCGCGCCGGGGAGGACGACACGGCCCTGCGCGAACGCATGGAGGCCCTGCGCGAGCGCATCCGCTCCGGCGAGAGCTTCGACGACGTGGCCCGGGGCTACTCCGACTCCGAGTCGCGGCACCGGGGAGGCTCGATCGGCTGGGTGGTCCCCGCGCAGCTGGCTCCGGAGGCCGCGGCGATCGTCTTCGCGCAAGACGAGGGTGAGCTCGGCGAGACCGTGGTGACGAGCGACGGAGCCCACGTGTTCCTCGTACGGCAGGCGGTCGAGGCGCGTGACTACGCCTTCGAGGACGTGCAGAAGGCGGCTCGTGTGCGTGCGGGCCAAGCCAAGGCCGCCGCCACGATCGAGCGGCTGGCCTCGGCGCTGGATCCGCCGCCGGGGAGCGTCGTACCCAGCGACGAGGAGCTGCGCGTCCTGCTCGGGCAGGGGGACGACGAGGCCTTGGTGCTGCGGGTCGGCGAGGCGTCGTGGACGGTCGGTGAGCTGCGCCGGAGCCTGCGGACGGTGCCCCCGGAAGCGCGAGAGGACCCGGCGCAGCTGGTGCGGTCGCTCGAGCGCCAGGAGCTGCTGGCCCGCGCCGCCGAGGACGAGGGACTGTTGGAGGCGCCGGCGACGCGGCAGCAGCTGGAGGCGGCCCGTCGCGCCCTCCTCCTCGAGGCCTACCGGCGGCGGTGGCTCGTCGAGCGCACCGAGGAGGACGAGGCGGCCCTGCGCGAGCACTACCGGGCCAACCAGCGACGTTTCAGCACTCCCCTGCGGTTGCGGCTGCGCGTTCTCGAGGTGCCCGCGGGCACCGACCCGGCCTCGACCATGGCGGAGCTGGAGGCCGCGGTGCCACGTCTCGACGCCGGGGGCGCGACGCTCGACGAGCTCGCGGACGCACTCGGCGGCGACGTGCGCGAGACCGGCTGGGTCGACCTGACGGCGTTGCAGGAGAACGGCGGGAAGGTCGCGATGATGCTGGCCGGTCTCGACGCGGGCGGACACTCGTCTCCCTACCGCCGAGGCGACGATCTCGAGATCGTCGAGGTGGTCGAGCGGGCGGAGCCGGCCCCGCGGCCCTTCGAGCAGGTGCGGGAGGAGGTCGCGAACCACCGGGTCGAGAGCTCGGGGAGCGAGCTCTACGCGCGGGAGACCGAGGCGCTGTTGGAGAGCGTCCGCTTCCGGATCCTGCCGGATCGGATCGAGGCCCTCGACGGAGCCGCGTCGCACGCGAGCCCCTAGAGCCGGTCGCTAGGTGCCGCCGCGCACGGCGTCCAGACGGCGGGCTCCGGGACGGGCTCGAGGTGCTCGGTCGGGCAGCTCGCCCAGGACCCGGACGTCGAGCTCGGCCAGCAGCCCGTCCACGATCTCCCGCCGCAGCTGCATGAGCCGATCGCGTTGCGCGGCGGCGCGGGCCTCGGATTCCACCTCCACGAAGGCGACGGGACGGGCTTCCTCTCGGGCGTGGAGCACGAGGACCCAGAGCTCGTCGTCCTGGCGGACGGGGTCGCTCACCTCTCCGGGAGCCATCGCCTCCACGGTGGACAGCACGTGGGGTCCGTAACCGGCCAGGCGGCGGCGGGCGATCCATCCCGTGTCGGGCACGATGCGGCCTCCGGCCGCCACGCCCGGCCCGCCGGCGAGTCGCTCGAGCGAGGCATGTCCCGATCGCAGGCTCGCGGCTGCCGCCTCGGCCGTGCGCGTCCTCTCCAGCAGGGTGTCGTCGTCGAAGCTCAGACGCAGGGTGCCGAGCCGGAACTCGGGCTGGCGGCGGAAGCGCTCGGCGTGATCCTCGAAGTAGCGTCGCACCTCGGCCTCGGAGAGCGGTGCCCAGGCGTCGCGCAACCGCTCGTCGAGCGCCACTCCCGACAGGATCTGCACGCGGCGCAGCGCGAGTCGATCGCGCTCCTCGGCCCCGAGCTCGAGCCCTTCGGCCCGGGCGCGCGCCGCGATCCTCTCCGCCACGCCGAACCGGGTGGCCACCTCCCGAGCCCGGTCGATCGGCGACCTGCGCTCACCCTCGCCTCCGGCCAGTGTGGTGAGCTCGACCCGAGTCAGCTCCCGGCCGTCGACTCGGGCCACGACATCCTCGGGAGCCGGCTCCGAGCTGGTCAGCGTCGGTCTGTCGATCTCGACGTCGACGGCCTCGGTGAGCTGCCGCTGGAGCGCGTCCCAGGCCTCACGGGTGCGCCACCGCTTCATCGCGTCACGGACCCGGGAGCGGGCTTCCTCGGTGGTGAGGGTCGACTCCTCGATCCAACCGGCGCAGCGCAGCAGGGTGAAGCCCTCCGGCGTCTCGATGATCCGGCTGATCTCCCCGTCTTCGAGCTCGAAGGCGACGGCTTCGATCTCGGGTCGCAGGGTTCCCGGGGCGACGGGCCCCATTCGGCCTCCCTGGAAGCGGGTCTGCGATTCGGACTCGGCGCGGGCGATCTCCTGGAAGTCGGCGCCGGCGAGGAGACGCGCCCGGATGGATTCGACCTCGCGCCGGATCGCCTCCCGTTCGCTCGCCGAGGCGCCCGGCCCGACGGCTTTGAACAGGTTCCAGAGCCGCACCCGGCGTGGACGGTGCAGCTGGTCGCTGTGCTCGGCGATGTGCCGGTCGATGTCGGCCGGCGGGACCTCGATCGACTCCTCCAGGTGGTCGTGCAGCAGCCCGCGCCAGAGTGCGAGCTCCTCGCGTCGCAGCAGCATCCGAACGTCCGGACGCTCGTCGAGCCCCTTGCGTTCGGCCTCGGCGGCGAGCGTTCTGGCGACGATCAGGCCGTCGAGCTGGTCGCGTGGCTCCCGCCGGCCCGCCCGGCTCGCCGCTCCCATCCACTCCTCGAGGTCCGCCCGGGAGATCTCGCCGCCCCGGTAGCGGGCGAGCGGGCCGTCCCCGCCGCAGGCCAGGCAGGCGAGGCACAGCGGAATCAGGGCTCGACGGAGGCTCGACACGACGGACACGGAGCAGGGAGCGAAAAAGGGTCGTCGCCACGCGGACTTGACCCCACGGCGACGGGACCCGATAATAGATGAGATCCGCCGTTTGACCTCGAACTGGCTCGGGAGGTAGGGAGCATGAAGAAGCTCGTTTTTGCCGTCGTCGCCCTGTCGATCGTGGGTGGCGCACACGCGCAGTCTCGAAACCCGGCCGGCGCCAAGGCGACGGCCAAGCCGATCGCGGAGTTGCCGGACGTGGTGACGACCGTGATCTACGATACGGGGGCTCCGGCCGACCTCATCCGCAACGACGTGAGCTCGGGCGGCAACCTGTTCAACACCAATCTGGGCAACCCGTTGCTCGGCGGCACGGTGTACGGGATCTCCTTCTACGTCGGCCAGACCGTCGGCGCGAGCGTCGGCTTCACGTTCTTCCCGAATCCGCCGGTGGTTTCGAGCTACTTCATCGTCCCGGTGAACGGCGCCCAGTTCAACGCCTTCACCTTCACGGCCGTCAACGTCGGAACGACCTTCCTGGCCGGCGTGTCGGCCTATCTCGGCTTCGTTTCGGACAGCGCGAACGGTCAGGGGTTCCACGGCGGCCAGATCAACTGGAACACGAACGACACGTTCAACACCTACCCCGGTGAGAACGCCATGGTGCGCGTCACGGGTGACCTCGTCCCCGTGGAGCTGATGAAGTTCGACGTCCAGTAGGCCGGACGCTCGATCGAAGGGAGAGGCGGAGGCCGCGCGAGCGGTGCTCCGCCTCTTCGTTTCTGTCGGCCGCTCGACCCTCAGCCGCCGGCCCGCACGGCCTCCACGATCCGGGTGGCGAAACCCCGGGGCGGCGTGCTGCGGGCCAGGGCGGCGCAGGCGTCGCGGCCGAGGTCGAGGGCGGCGAACACCGCGCTGCAGCGTTCGCACAGGGCGTCGTCGGGATAGGGGAAATCGACCCGCCGATCGAGCGCCTCCTGCTTTGCCTGGAGCATCGAGAGGCAGATCTCGGTCGGCTCGGTGGCGGCGATCCGTCTGTGGGGCAGGGTGCGCTCGATCGCCCGGCGCAGCTTGTGTCGCGCGCGGTGGACCCGCGTCTTGACGGTGTTCTCCTTCAGGCCGAGGACCTCGGCCGCCTCGCCGATCGAGAGCTCGGCGATGTCGACCAGGACCAGGGGAAGCCGGAACTCGACGGGCAGCTCGCCCAGAGCGGTCTCGACGGTGCTGCGGGCCTCCCTGGCCATCTGCTCGTCGAAGGGGCTCGCCGCTTCGAGATCGACGACGGCCTCGTCGGGACCGGGCAGCAGCTCCTCCAAAGGCTCGATGCGGGCCGGCTCGCCCGCGCGCCGGCGGTGCATGCGCTGGCAGGCGTGGCGCGCGATGGTGAAGAGCCAGGTGGAGACCTTCGAGCGGCCTTCGAAGCCCTCCCAGGCGCGGTAGGCGTTGAGAAACGTCTCCTGCACCAGCTCCTCGGCGTCGGCGGGCGAACCGCACAGGCGGAGAGCCAGGTTGTAGAGCGCCGGGCCGTGACGCCGGGCGAGGACCTCGATCGCCGCCGCGGGATCGCTGGGGAGGGCGGAGGGCTCGGGGGGCTCCGGCATGCGGGGGAGAGCCTACCCCACGCCGGTGCGGTAGCCTCCGTCGCGGATGAGCGCGCGCTTCTCGGCTCCCGACCGGCGTTTCGCCGAGGTCGTCGCGGAGAGCTTCTCCCGGCAGACCCTGATGGCCACCCTGGGTGCGGTCCTGGTCCGGGTCGAGCCCGGGGAGGTCGACATCGAGGTCCGGCACGCCCCGGGCCTCACCCAGCAGCACGGCTTCCTGCACGCCGGCGTCCTGGCCGCCGTCGCCGACTCGGCGAACGGATACGCCGCGCTGACGCTGGCGCCGGCGGGCTCGGACGTGCTCGCCGTGGAGTTCAAGATCAACCTGCTGCGGCCCGCCGCGGCGTCGACGTTCGTTGCACGGGGACGAGTCCTCCGACCCGGCCGGACGCTGACGGCGTGCACGGCGGACGTCCTCGCCGTCGACGGGGCGCAGGAGGAGCTGGTGGCGACGATGCTTTCGACGATCATCGTGCGTCCGGCCTAGGAGCGCGGACCGAGCCTGTATGCTGGATGGTCTGATGGACCCCGGAGCCTTCACCCGCGTGCTTTCCGAGGTCGCGGAGACGGCCTCCGAGACCCTCGAGCTGCAGGAGGTCTTCGAGCGCGTGGCGAGCTCCATCCGGCAGATCATCCCCCTCGACCACATGGGGATCGTGCGCTTGCTGCCGGGTGGTCTGGCGGAGGTGCACGCCAGCACCGTGCCGTGCGAGGGCGACGAGCCGGCGTGCCAGGGGCCCGAGCCTTTGGAGTCGTGGTCGCCGCGGCTGCGGCCTCGGCCCGGTCCGATCGCGCGGCTCGACGACGCTCCGCGTGAGCTCGACCCGGCATTCCCCGTCGACGCGGACATCCTCGAGGCCGGCGTGCGCTCGGCTCTCTGGGAGCCCTTCCGATTGGGGGAGTCCTTCCTGGGCGGCGTGTGGGTGAGCTCGTACGCGCCGGGGACGTTCACCGACGAGCACCAGGAGCTGCTGCGGCCGATCGCCGCCCTGCTCGGGTCGGCCGTCGAGCACTGGCGTATCTGGGACGTCGAGATGCGCCGCGGGGAGCGACTCGACCGGGTGGAGGCCCTGGCCGACGTGCTGGCCGAGTCGCTCGACGTCGCCGAGGTCTTCGACGCCCTGTCGACCGCCGTGCAGCCGATCGTGCCGCACGACGTCCTCGCGCTCTCGGAGCTCGCGGGTGACCGTGCCTTCCGGGTCGTGGCGCTCGCCGGAGAGACGCCCGAGGAGGTCCCGGAAGGGCTGATCGCCCTCTCCGAAGGGGAGGCGTCGCGCCGGTTCCTCGAGTTCGAGATCGTGCGCGACGTCGAGGATCTGCCGGCCGACAGCGAGCGCAACCGGCTGGTGCTCGCCAACGGCATGCGGTCCTGGCTGCGCGTCCCGGTGCGGCTGTGGGGGGAGGTGAGCGGCTCGCTGGTCTTCTTCTCCCGCGAGCGCGGCCGCTACGCGGAGGAGGACGTCGAAGTCGCCAGTCGTATCGCCGACCGCATCGCCTTGGCCATCGCACACCAGCGCCTCGCCGACGAGGCGCGGGTGGCGGCCGAGGCGCGAGAGCGCGCGGAACGGTTGACGGCGACCGTCGAGACCCTGACGCGCCAGCTCGAGGAGCGGGAGCGGATGCGCATCGTCGGGGTCTCGCGCTCGTGGAAGGACGTCCTGCAGCAGGTGGGGCGGGTGGCCTCGGCGGAGACGACCGTCCTGATCACCGGCGAGTCCGGGACGGGCAAAGAGGTCGTCTCCCGCCTCATCCATCAGGGGTCGCGCCGCTCGAGCAAGCCGTTCGTCGCGATCAACTGCGCGGCGCTGCCCGAGCAGCTCCTCGAGTCGGAGCTGTTCGGTCACGAGAAGGGTGCGTTCACCGGCGCCGTCGCGACGAAGATCGGACACCTGGAGCAGGCGGAGGGCGGCACCCTCTTCCTCGACGAGATCGGCGAGATGAGCCCGCTCGTGCAGGCGAAGCTCCTGCGCGTGCTCCAGGAGAGGACGTTCCAGCGCCTCGGGGCGACGAAGACCCTGCGCGCCGACGTGCGGCTGATCGCGGCGACGAACCGGGATCTGGCTGCCGCCATGGCTCGCGCGGAGTTTCGCGAGGATCTCTACTACCGGCTGAACGTCTTCGAGATCTGCGTCCCACCCCTGCGCGATCGTCCGGAGGACATCCTGGTCCTGGCGGAGCGGTTCCTGGAGGAGCTCGGCCGCACCTCGGGCCGTCCCGCGGCGGGAATCTCCCGGGAGGCCCGGGAGTGGCTCCTCGACTACCCGTGGCCGGGCAACGTCCGCGAGCTGCGCAACGCCATCGAGCGCGCCATCCTGCTCTGCGACGGCGGCCTGGTGACCCGCCAGCACCTGCCGGCGGTCGTCGGCCGCCCCGAGGAGGCGCGCGCGGCGACCAACGGGAACGGAGCGGCCCTCCCGGCCCTGCCGGCGGGTGGGGTCGACCTCGACGATGTGGAGCGGGGCCTCGTGGAGCAGGCGATGCGACAGACTCGGGGCAACAAGAGCCGTGCCGCCAAGCTGCTGGGATTGACCCGCTCGCAGCTCTACACCCGCCTCGAGAAGTACGGTCTGCGCTGAGGCCTACGGCCCGGGCCTCCAAGCGGTCATGGTGTCCCGGTCGCGGGTGGCTATGGCACCGACCACTCGGGTGCGAAAGGCTGCCGCTCCCGGACGGACGCGGGTGTAGAGATAACTACAGTCTGTCTGGTTTCGTACACTCACCTGGCCCTGCCCGGGCACCCCTCCATGCGCCGGATCGTCGAACGCAGCCCCGAGACCTCCCGTATCCGACGCGTTCCGCGTCCCGCTGCGGGTGTCGGAGCCGATCCTGGCACGGTCCTTGGAATGAAAGCTGGTCGGACCGGTGAGGATCCCGGTGCCGGATCGAACGAGACCGGCGAAGGAGAACGTGCCGTGAGTCAACGCACAGTCGAGCAAGTGATCGGGCGTCTCGTGACGGACGAGGGGTTCCGTCGCCGCTTCGCCGACGACCCGCGTGCGGCCATCGAAGAGGTCGTGTGCTGGGGGTGCGAGCTGAACAGCTGTGAGTGGCAGGCCCTGCTGCGCATCGACCCCCGGTCCGTGGAGCAGCTGGCCGACTCGATCGACCCCGGTCTGCTGAAGGCCGATCTTTCCGGAGGAGTCTCTTGAGCTTGCAACACCACATCGACCGTCCCCGGCGCCTCGCCACGCGAGCCCTCGCCGCCGCCGTCCTGGTGGCCGCGGCCGCGTCGGCGGCGGAGGCGCCGCTGCCGATGAGCCTCGAAGAGGCCATCACGCGGGCCCTGGACAAGAACGAGAACATCCTGATCGAGCGGGCCGGAAGGGATGCCGCCGTCGCGGCCGTCGAGGGCGCGGACGGTGCCTACGATCCTTTCCTCGCCTTCTCGGCCGCCTGGGAGCGCAGCGTTCAGCCGGTCAACTCGGCGTTCTCGGGGGCCCCCGAGGGCGAGCCGGCGCCGACCGACGAGCGCCTCGACGGCAGCGCCACGCTGGACCAGCTCCTGCCCACCGGCGGTGCCGTGTCGGTCCGGGCGCTGAGCTCGCGGGCCGAAACCGACGGCGCGTTCGGCCTGCTCTCGCCCGCCTACGGGTCGCAGCTCGGCGTCGAGCTGCGCCAGCCCCTGCTGCGCGATCGGGCCGTCGACTCCGCCCGTCTCGGCCTTCGGGTCGCCGCTGCCGATCGCGACCGCGCGGTCGCCTCCCTGCGCCGCGAGGTGCGCGACACGGTGGCCGCCGTCGAAGACGCCTACTGGCGTTTGGTGGCCCTGCGGCGCGTCGTCGACGTCGGCCGGGAGACCGTCGGTCTGGCCGTGGAGCAGCTCGACCAGACCCGGCTGCGGATCGAGAACGGCGTCGCTCCGGAGACCGAGATCTCGCAGCCCCAGGCGGAGCTGGAGAGGCGCCGCGGGGACCTGCTCGCCGCCGAAGAGGGGGTCTCGCGCGCCGAGAGCGCGCTGAAGCTCCTCATCCTCGGCGACGAGGAGGCCGAGCTGTGGGCGCGGTCGATCGAGCCGCTGGACGACGTGGAGATCGCGCCGCGCTCGGTCGACGTGGCCTCGGCGATGGAGCGCGCCCTGGCGTCGCGCGCCGAGCTGACCGCGGCGACCTCGTTCGTCGAACGACGCCGGGCCGAGACCGAGTTCGCGGTCGATCGCGTCCGTCCGACGCTCGACCTCGTGCTCTCCTACGACCGCTACGGGCTGACCGGATCGCGCAACCCGGCCGGCAGCTCGATTCCGGGCCTCGACGGCGAGGTGCCGCCGGAGTTCGAGGGAGGCTGGGGGAGCTCCTTCAGCGCCCTGGGTGACGGCGACTTCGACGACTCCCGGATCGCCCTCGAGCTCGGTCTGCCGATCGGCAACCACGCGGCGAAGGCCGGCGCCGAGATCGCCCGTGCCGCCGAGCGCCAGGCGACGGCGGACCTGACACGGGTGCGCAAGAGCATCCGTGCCGAGGTCCTCGATGCGGCGGCGGCCGTCGAGACGGCGGCCGGCAGGATCGAGGCCGCCCGTGCCGCCCGCGAGGCGGCAGAGGTGCAGCTCTCCTCGGAGCGCGAGCGCTACGGCGCCGGGCTCTCGACGAACTTCCTGGTGCTGACGCGCCAGAACGACCTGGCCGGAGCTCGTGTCGACGAGATCCGTGCCCTGACCGATTACAGGACCGCGTGGACCGAGCTGGCCCGCGCGACCGGTTCGCTGCTCGAAGATCGCGGCATCGAAGTCGAGGAAAGGTAACGGAGGCTTCTCATGGCGAAGCGCATGATCGTGATGTTGGCCGTGGTGGGCGCGGTGATCGCCCTCCTCGGGTTCTTCAAGTACAAGCAGATCCAGACTGCCATCGCGGAAGGCTCCTCCTTCCAGCCGCCTCCGGAGGCGGTCACCACGGTGATCGCGGAGGAGAGCTCCTGGGATGCCTCCCTGTCGGCCATCGGCACGGTGAAGGCGGTCCAGGGCGTCGTGGTCTCCGCGGACCTTCCCGGCATCGTCGAGAAGATCGCGTTCGAGTCCGGCAAGAGGGTGTCCAAGGGCGACGTGCTCGTCGTGCTGGACGCCAGGCAGGAGCGGGCCCAGCTGGCCGCGGCCGAGTCTCAGCTCGAGCTGGCCCGCCTGCAGCTGGATCGCTTCAGCGGCTTGCGGGAGAAGGGCGTCACCTCGCAGTCCGAGTACGACTCCGCCCTGGCCGCCCACCAGCAGGCGGAGGCTCGGGTCGGCGAGATCCGCGCCACCATCGATCGCAAGACCATTCGTGCCCCCTTCAGCGGTCTGCTCGGCATCCGCCAGGTCAACGTCGGGCAGTACCTCTCCCCCGGCGACCCTGTCGTGCCGCTGCAGTCTCTCGACCCCATCTACGTCGACTTCGCGTTGCCCCAGCAGCAGGTGGGCCGCATCGACGCGGGGACGCGGGTGGAGGCGACGACCGAGGAGGGCGGCGAGATCGACGCGGTCGGCACCATCACCGCCGTCGATTCGGTCATCGACCCCGCGACCCGCAACGTCCAGGTGCAGGCGACGTTCGCCAATCAGGCGGGCAAGCTGCGCCCGGGGATGTTCGTCCAGACGCGGATCGCTCTCGCCGAGGCGAGCACGGTGATCGCCCTGCCCGCCTCCTCGATCAGCTATGCCCCGTACGGCAACTCGGTCTACGTGGTCGAGGAGAAGGAGGGGGAGGACGGAGAGACGCACAAGAGCGTCCGCCAGCAGTTCGTGCAGCTGGGCTCCTCGCGGGGCGACCAGGTCGCCGTCGTCTCCGGCCTCGAGCCGGGAGCGGAGATCGTGACCTCGGGCGTCTTCAAGCTCCGCAACGGCGCCTCGGTCGTGGTCAACAACGAGGTGCAGCCGGGCAACGACCCCAATCCAACTCCCGAGAACAGCTGAGCGAGCTCGACTCGCCTCCTCCGGAAGGACTGTCATGAAGATCACCGACCTGTTCATCAAGCGACCGGTTCTCGCGATCGTCGTGAACCTGTTGATCCTCATCGCGGGGATCCAGTCGGTCCGCTCGCTCTCGGTGCGCCAGTACCCGCGCAGCGACGTCGCCGTCATCAACGTCACGACGGCGTACATCGGCGCCAACGCGGACCTGGTGCGCGGCTTCATCACGACGCCGCTGGAGCGCGTGATCGCGAGCGCCGACGGCATCGACTACATGGAGTCCTCCAGCAGCCAGGGCGTCTCCACGATCACCGTGCACCTGAAGCTCAACTACGACACCAACGCGGCCTTGACGCAGATCCAGTCGAAGGTCGCCCAGGTGCGCAACGAGCTGCCGCCCGAGGCCGAGGCGCCGATCATCGAGCTGGAGACGGCGGACAACCAGTTCGCTGCCATGTACATCGGGTTCTCCTCCGACTCGCTCGACCAGAACCAGATCAGCGACTACCTGACCCGCGTCGTGCAGCCGAAGCTGTCGGCCATCGGCGGCGTCCAGAGGGCCGAGATCCTCGGAGGGCGCACCTTCGCGATGCGCATCTGGCTCGACCCCGACCGGATGGCGGCGCAGGGCATCTCGCCCTCACAGGTGCAGTCGGCCCTGGCATCGAACAACTACCTCTCCGCCCTCGGCCGCACCAAGGGCTCGATGGTCTCGGTGAACCTCGTCGCCAACACCGACCTCAAGACGCCCGAGGAGTTCCGGGACCTGGTGGTCAAGGAGGAGGGCGGCACGGTGGTGCGGCTCGGCGACATCGCGAACGTGGTCCTCGGAGCCGAGAACTACGAGCAGGACGTGCGGTTCAACGGCCAGAGCGCCACGTTCATGGGCATCTGGGTGCTGCCCACCGCCAACTCGCTCGACGTGATCGGCGATGTCCGAGCGGCCATCCCGGGGATCCGGGAGCAGCTTCCGGTCGGCATGGAGGTGGGGATCCCCTACGACTCCACCGAGTACATCGAGAACGCCATCGACGAGGTCCTGAAGACCCTCACCGAGACGTTGCTCATCGTCGTCCTGGTCATCTTCCTCTTCCTCGGCTCGGTGCGCTCGGTCCTGATCCCGGTGATCGCCATTCCGATCTCGCTGGTCGGTGCCGTTTTCCTGATGCTGGTGGCGGGCTTCACGATCAACTTGCTGACGCTGCTGGCGATCGTGTTGTCCGTCGGCCTGGTCGTGGACGACGCCATCGTCATGGTGGAGAACGTCGAACGACATCTTCACCTGGGTGAGACACCCTTCAACGCGGCGATCCAGGCGGCGCGTGAGCTGGTCGGTCCGATCATCGCCATGACGATCACCCTGGCCGCCGTCTACACGCCGATCGCGATCCAGGGCGGTCTGACCGGCGCCCTCTTCCGCGAGTTCGCGTTCACCCTGGCGGGCGCGGTCATCGTGTCCGGCATCGTGGCGTTGACGCTGTCTCCGATGATGGGCTCGAAGCTCCTGCGTCAGGGTGACACCGAGCGCGGCTTCGCCGGGATGATCAACCGACACTTCGAGAAGGTGCGCCAGCTCTACAAGAGCTGGCTGTCGACGACGCTGCGCTTCCGGCCGATGATCTACGTCCTCTGGGGCGTCGTGGCCCTGTTGATCCTGCCCTTCTACCTCTTCTCGCAGAAGGAGCTGGCGCCGGTCGAGGACCAGGGCGTCGTCTTCGGCATCGTCCAGGCCGCCCCGAACTCGACCCTCGACCAGACGCTGCTCTACGTCAAGCAGGTGACGGAGGCCTTCAAGTCCTTCCCGGAGGCCGACGACATCTTCCAGCTGACCTTCCCCAGCGGCGGGTTCAGCGGCATGGCTCTGAAGCCGTGGGACGAGCGCGACAAGTCGAGCGAGCAGCTGCGCGTCGAGCTCTCGCAGAAGGTTTCGAAGATCCCGGGCATCCGGGTCATTCCGCTCGTTCCACCGGCCTTGCCCGGCGGTGGGAGCTTCCCGGTCGACTTCGTCATCGCGTCGACGCGCGATCCCCAGCAACTGGTGGAGTTCGCGAATCAGCTGGTCGGCAAGGCCTTCCAGTCCGGCATGTTCATGTTCGCCGACTCGGATCTGAAGTACGACCAGCCACAGACCGAAGTGGTCTTCGATCGCGACAAGGTCCGCTCACAGGGCGTCGACCTGTCGCAGGTCGGCCGTGACCTCTCGGTGCTGCTGGGCGGGAACTACGTCAATCGATTCAGCATCCAGGGGCGCAGCTACAAGGTGATCCCGCAGCTGTCCCGTGCCGAGCGTCTGACTCCCGATCAACTGGAGGACATCTACGTCACCGGCCCCGACGAGAGCCTGGTGCCGCTGTCCACGTTCGCCCACCTCGAGACCACCACCCAGCCGCGCGATCTCAAGAGGTTCCAGCAGCTCAACGCCGTGCGGATCCAGGGAGCGATCCCCCCCGGCGTGTCCCTCGACGCCGCGCTCACCTACATGGAGGATCAGGCGCGTCAGATCCTGCCGGAGGACTTCTCGATCGACTACGCGGGCGAGTCGCGGCAGCTGCGAACCGAGGGGAGCAAGTTCCTCGGCACCTTCCTGCTGTCGGCCATCCTCATCTACCTGGTGCTGGCCGCGCAGTTCGAGAGCTTCCGCGATCCCTTCATCATCCTGGCCGGTTCGGTGCCGTTGGCCATCTCCGGCAGCCTGCTCTTCTCGTTCCTCGGCTTCACCAGCCTCAACATCTATTCGCAGATCGGGCTCATCACCTTGGTCGGCCTGGTGTCGAAAAACGGCATCCTGATCGTCGAGTTCGCCAACGAGCTCCAGCGCCAGGGGCACGACAAGCTGACCGCGGTGATCGAAGCGTCGACGACCCGCCTGCGACCGATCCTGATGACCAGCGCGGCAACGGTCATGGGCCACTTCCCGTTGATCATCGCGACCGGCCCCGGTGCCGGGGCCCGCAATTCGATCGGCATCATGCTGGTCACCGGAATGATCATCGGTACGGCCTTCACGCTCTTCGTGGTGCCGTCGATCTACATGCTGGTGGCCAGGGTCCACGGCCGGGAGGCCGAGGACTCCGAGCAGATCGAGATGGACCTCGAGAGCGGCGAAGCCAGCCCCGCCTGAGGGCCGGCACACCGATGGAGCAGGGCCCCGTGCGGTCGCTCGTCGCGATCCCACGGGGCCCGTTCCGTGTCGGGGAATCGTCCTAGGCCAGGGTCCGCAGGTGCTCCTCGAGCCGGTCGTAGGTCTCGGCGGCTCCCGCCTCCATGCCGGAGGCGAGCATGCCCTCCAGGGCCTCGAGGGAGTCGAAGCTCGTGCGCACGGCGAGCGTCGTCGTCCCGTCCTCCTCGGTCAGGGTCAGGCGCTCGACCGAGATCGCCCCCGGCATGCCCTCGAACTCGAAGGTCTGGACGATTCGCTCCGGGGGCTCGATGTCGCGGTACTCGCCGCGGAAGGCGTACTCCTCGCCGCCGTCCTTGGTGACGACGAAGCGCCAGCGGCCTCCGGGGCGGAAGTCCATCTCGGTGACGGTGAGGGTCGTTCCGCGGGGTCCCCACCACCGGGCGACGTGCTCCGGCTTGCTCAGGGCCTCGAACACGAGGCTCCGGGGCGCGTCGAACCGGCGTCGGATCTCGGCCTCCCGGTCGGAGAGGCGGCGGATCGTCATCTTGCCGACGTGGCGGGTTTCGGGCGTATGGGTCTCGGTCTGCATCACTCGGTCTCCCTGTCGCGAAGGTGTCGAAGGTAGTCCTCGAGCCGTCCGAAGCGCTCTTCCCAGAGGCGGCAGTAGCGATCCAGCCAGTCGCCGGCCTGCCTCAGGGGGCCCGTCTCCAGCCGGCAGGGGCGCCACTGCGCCCTCCGCGTCTGTGAGACGAGGCCGGCTCTCTGCAGCACCTTGAGGTGCTTCGAGACCGTCGGCAGCTTCAGATCGAAGGGCTCGGCCAGCTCGTTGACCGTCGCCTCCCCCTCGGCGAGCCGGGCGAGGATGGCCCGGCGGGTGGGGTCGGCGAGGGCGGCGAAGGTCGTGTCGAGGTCTTCAGTGGTCATCCGCAATCTTCCAATCAGCTAATTAGCTGAGAAGGAGAATACAAACAGGCAGCCGGGATGTCAAGGGGTCCCGCCGGATCGGTTGAACCGCCTCGCCGGTCGAGCCGTATCTCGGGTGCCGCCCACGCTTCGGACGGCGACCCCTGCCCGGGAGGCCTCGAATGACCCGTAGTCGCCTTGCAGCCCTTGCACCCGCACTCGTCGCGCTTCTGCTGCCCGCCGTCGCGACGGGCCAGGACACCGGCATGTCGCACGCCGCCATGGACACCGAGATGCCCAAGGACGAGATGCCGGACGGCCGCCATCTCGCCAAGGCGACCTTCGCCGGCGGCTGCTTCTGGTGCATGGAGCCGCCCTTCGACGCGCTCGACGGGGTGATCGCGACCACCTCGGGGTACACCGGCGGTCACGTCTCCAACCCGAGCTACGAGCAGGTCTCGGCCGGCGGCACCGGCCATGCCGAGTCGGTCCAGGTGCTCTACGACCCGGAGACGGTGAGCTACGAGAAGCTCCTCGACGTCTTCTGGCACAACATCGACCCGACCACCGCGGACGCCCAGTTCTGCGACCACGGGCACCAGTACCGCACCGCGATCTTCGTCCACGACGAGGAGCAGCGCCGCCTCGCCGAGGAGTCCAAGGCCGAGCTCGAGGCCTCCGGGAAGCTCGATGCCCCGGTGGTCACCGAGATCGTCGACGCGACCACCTTCTATCCTGCCGAGGAGTACCACCAGGACTACTACCTGAAGAACCCGCTGCACCCTACCGCTACTACCGCGCGGGCTGCGGCCGCGACCGGGTCCTGGAGCGGATCTGGGGTGACGAGGCGCCGAGCCACTGAAGCGTGTGGGCCCGGGTGTACCCTGGGTCTCCGATGATTCGAACCACGGACACGAAAGATCCCGCCCGCCGAGCCGCCCGCCGGGTCCGCGCGCTGGAACGCTCGCCCGGCTGTATCCTCACCCTCACGTTCGTCGCGCTCGCCCTCGCCGCCGCGGCGGCGGAGGCCTGCGTCCTGCTCTGACCCCCCCTCGACCCGCCGGGGAATGGAGCCGGCCGCGACGGCGTAGGCGGTTCAGGAGGAAGCAACCATGGGACGTCGAGTCGTTGCAGTCGCGATCGCCGGTGCGGCCCTCGTGCTGGGCCTGTCGATCCTCGCCTTCGGGCAAGAGGAGGGGAGCGCCGAGGAGGCGGCCGTCGCCGCCGCCCGGGACTGGCTGACCCTCGTCGATGACGGAAAGTACGGGGAGAGCTGGGACGAATCGTCCGAGCTGCTCCGTGGGGCCATCACGCGCGACGGGTGGGAGCGTCAGGCCGGTGGCGTGCGCGGCCCCTTCGGCGCCGTGCTCAGCCGTGAGCTGGACAGCAGCACTCCGATGACGGAGATGCCGGGAGCGCCGGACGGTCGGTACGTGGTCATCGAGTTCGTGACCTCGTTCGAGCACAAGGCGCAGGCCGTCGAGCGGGTCACCCCGCGCCTCGAGGACGGCGTCTGGCGGGTGGCCGGCTACTACGTCCGTTGAGTCGGCCGTCATCCTGCTGTCATCGGGGGTCGGCTAGCCTGGGCGCGGACTGGAAGGAGACGCCCATGCCGATTCGCCGCCCCCGCTCGCTCGCCTCGCGCTTCGCCCTCGCGCTCGCCGTCCTGCTCTTCGCCGCCGGCCCGTCGGCCGCCCGCCGCGGAGGGGACGACCACGGCTTCGACGACCACGGCCACGGTCACGGCTACAGCGACCACGGGCGCCACGGACGACATCACGACGAGCTCTTCGGGCACCATCACGAGGGAGCTTGGTGGGGCGACTTCCGCGGCGGCGCCGAGTTCGAGGCCTTCGTGGTCGGCGTCGATCCCGCGGCCCGGCTCCTCATCCTGGAGTCCGGCGACGCCCTCTTCGTGCCCGTCGACACCCCCTTCCATCCGGACGGCGACCTGTTCAGCTTCGAAGCCGTGGCCGGAATCGCCGCGCGGGGGTACTCGATCGAGATCGAGGGGATCGCGACGCCCGGCCGGGACGGCGTCTGGGTCGCCACGGCCGTCAAGGCGGAAGACGATCGCTAGGGCCGAGCCCGGCGATCCTCAGGCGACGCCGAGGATCCACCCTTCGAGCAGTGCTTGCGTACGCTCGGCATCGGTCAGGGGCGGATCGAAGTACGGGACCAGGAGGTCGTTGCGATCCCGGTCCTGGAGCCACGAACAGACGGCAAAGGCCTCTTGCTCCTCGCGGGAAAGGGAGGCGTTGGGGTAGCGCAGGAGGAGCCGCGTCGCGTGCGCCTCCGCCGCGACCGAGACTCCGTCGGGCACCTGGAACCCGTCGAACGGCCACACGTGGAGATCCGGGACGGCACGGCGGACATAGTCGAGCCAGGGGAGCGCGGCGTGGGTCGCAGCAGCCTGGCCGTCCTTGGTCTCGAAGCGGAACACTCCTCCGGTCTGCGACGAGGCCCACTTGCCGGTGAGGCGCCGCTCGTCGCTGGAGCCGCGTCGCAGGTTCCCCGGCAGGAGCTCCCCGACCGGGTTGTCCTGGGTCGGCCAGTGGGTCTCGAAGTCGCCGAGGAACTCCTCCCAGCTGCTCAGGCCGTGGCGGTCCAGGTAGGTGCGAGGGAAGGAGAAGGCGTGGTCGAGCGTCACGATCGTCGGGGACGTCCCGGCGAGGTCGGCTGCGAGCCACTCGGCCAGGTTCCGACGGCTCCAGGTCCCGTCCTTCGAACGCTCGTCGAACTCCTGGTAGACCTCGCGGTCCTCCCGTGCCGCGAAGACCCGGAGCTCGGACAGCGGTGCCGTCGGCTCCTTGCGGCCCGAGTAGCGAATCCCGATGTAGCGCTCGAAGCGGGGCATGGGAAGGCGATTGTAGTCCGTCGGGCACCACGGGCGGCCCGGTGGTGTCCATCACAGGCCCGCGGCTCCGTCCGCGATAACCTAGGCCGATGATGCGCTCTCGGAAGTCGGTCGTGCGAGTCGTTTGCGCCCTGTCTCTGCTGGTGCCCGCCGGGGCGATGGCCGAGACCGTTCGCGAGGGCACGTCTCCCGGGGGGGGCTTCTACAAGATCGTCGTACCGGACTCCTGGAACGGCGACCTGGTGATCTGGAACCACGGGTTCGATCTCGATCCCCCGGCACCGGTGACCGACATGGGGCCCCTCTTCGAGCTCCAGCTCGCCGAGGGGTTCGCGGTCGCCGCCTCGAGCTACCGCATGGCCGGCTGGGCGGTGTTCCAGACCGACAAGGACCTGCGGGCGATGGTGAACGCATTCCGCGGCGAGTTCGGCGCGCCGGGGAGGATTCTCCTCTACGGCGCCTCGCTCGGGGGCCTGGTGACGGCGCGTGCCGTCGAGAAGGGGCGCTTGGGGCCGGTGGCCGGTGCTCTGACCTTCTGCGGCGCCGTCGGAGGCAGCCGCAACTGGGATGCGGGCATCGATCTGCGCCTGCTCTACGACTGGATCTGCCGGGACGTGCCGCAGGCGGCGATTCCCGGGGGAGGGGAAGGCTTGCCGGCGGGCAGCTCCTTCACCCGCGGCGCGCTCGAGAACGCGGTCAACGCCTGCACCGGCGTGTCGCGTCCCAAGGCGAACCGGACGCCGGAGCAGAAGCGGCACCTGCAGGAGCTGCTCGATGTGACCGGCCTTCCGGAGGAGTTCGTGATGACCTCGATGGCCTACGTCACGTTCGCCATGAGCGACCTCATCCACGACCGGCAGAAGCTGCGCGGCAAGCAGGGTCCCGGCAACGAGACCGTGGACTACGGCGACGCGCAGATCGACGCGGGGATCGAGCGGGTGACGCCGCATCGCAAGGGCGCTCGACGCTTGCGCAAGAACTTCACGCCCAAGGGTCGGGTGGGCAACGCCAAGATCGTCTCCATGCACACCGACAAGGACGGTCTGGTGCTGGTGGAGAACGAGAGCCTCTATGCCTCGGTCGTGCCGGCGGCCCAGCTGACGACGGCGGTCGCGATCGAGAATCGGCCCAGCCACTGCGAGTTCACCCCCGCCGAGGTGCTCGCCGGGTGGGAGTCGCTCCTCGATTGGGTCGACGGCGGCCCCAAGCCGGGAGCCGCGGGCATCCAACAGAGCTGTCAGGATCTGACCGCACTCCTGCCCGGTCCCTGCCGGATCGACCCCGACTTCGTGCTGCCCGATCCCGACGGGCGGATCCGCCCCCGCTGAGGCGGATCGCGCGGCGTCCCACCGGGCCGCCGCAACGAGATCTCGGAGCTTTCTCGAGGTTTCCTCGATCCGCCGCGGCGCGGGGAGGGCTACCCTGCGACCGTGCGACGGGACGCTCCGCGAGCTCGAGCCGGCGGCGCTCTGGCGAGGCGTCTGAGGCATCCCTATGCTTGGTGGCGTGAAGAGCGTGCGCACGGGTTGGCGGATCGGCGACCTGGAGTTCCGGCCGGACACCGGCGAGCTGCGGTCTCTCGGGGCGGACCGGGCCTCGGAGTGCGAGCGCCTGCCGCCGCAGCCCGCGCAGCTGCTCGACCTCCTGGCGTCGCGCTCCGGCGAGCTCGTCACCCGGGAGGAGATCGCCGAGCTCCTCTGGCCGGAGACCCACGTCGACCTCGACCAGAGCCTGTCGTTTTGCGTGCGGCAGATCCGGACCGCGCTGGGAGACTCGCCGGGAGGCCCGGTGGATCGAGACCCTGCCGCGCCGAGGCTATCGGTTGCTCGCCCCGGCGGTGCCGCTCGGCGAGGGGCGAGCGCGGCGTCCGCTGGAAGATCCCGCGCGGCCACGATCGCCGCGGCCCTCGGCGGCCTCCTGGCCCTCGCCGCTCTCCTGGCGGGGTGGATCGCGAGCCGGAGCACGGCGGAGCCGCGGCTCGCCGTCATGCCGTTCGAGCTCTCGGCACCCGACTCGAGTCTCGCCGGGTCCCTGGCAGGAGTGTCCGAGACCCTGGTCGCCGAGCTCTCCGGACACGGGATGGCCGTCGTCGGCCCGCGCTCGACCCACCTCTACGCCGGCTCGCCCTTTCCGGACCTCGAGCGGTTGGTCAGCGAGCTGGACGCGGACTACGTGCTCAATGCGCGGTTCCTCGACGAGCCGGCCGGGGCCCTGTTGCTCGTCGAGCTCATCCGCCTTTCCGACCGTACCCATCCGTGGGTCCGTCGCTACGCACCGCCCTGGGACTGGCCGGAGATGGCCGTGCAGATCTCGGCCCACGTCTCGGCGACGATCGCCGCCGACCGTCGCTAGGAGCCCTTTCCCCCGCCGCCCGCCAGGGGCGGCACTCTTTCGAGGAGGTCGTGCATGAAGCGCACGCTCAGTCGTCGCCGCATTCTCGCCGCCGCTCCAGCCGCCGTGGCCGGAGCGGCTCTCTTCCCGATGGACCGTTCCGCGGCTGCGCAGGCCGGCTCGGCGCTCGGTCTCGGGTACCCCACGCAGGATCCCGAGGTCGTGCGCGAGGTCGTCGGCAAGTCGCACTTCGATCTCGATCGGGTCCGTGAGCTGGTCGACGCCAGGCCCGAGCTGGCCCGCGCGGCGTGGGACTGGGGCTTCGGCGACTGGGAGTCGGCGCTCGGGGCCGCGTCGCACACCGGACGTCGCGAGATCGCCGAATACCTGATCGGCCGCGGCGCCCGTCCCGACCTCTTCACCCACGCCATGCTGGGCCACGTCGACGTCGTGCGGGCCACGATCGCGGCGTGGCCCGGAGTCCAACGGATCCCGGGACCGCACGGCATCACGCTCCTGGCCCACGCGCGGGCCGGGAAGGAGGCCGCGACCGCGGTGGTCGACTACCTCGAGAGTGTGGGAGGAGCGGACGAGGGACCGGTCGATCTGCCGCTGGAGCCCGACGAGCGCGCCACGCTCCTCGGGGAGTACTCCTTCGGTCCGGCGGCCGGTGAGCGGTTCGAGGTCTTCGTCGACGAGCGGGGCTCGCTGGCCCTGCGCCGCGCCGAAGGGGTCGCGCGTCGCCTCCTGCATCAGGGCGGGGGTGCGTTTCACCCCGCCGGAGCACCCAGCGCCCGCATCCGATTCGTGCGCGGCGAGGGAGCGGCCACGGCGTTCGAGGTCCACAACCCCGATCTGATCGTGCGCGCCGAGAGGCTCTGAGGGCCCGGGGACGGCTCGGCTATCCTCCGTCGCATGGCGCGGCCCCGAGTCCTGCTGTCGTGGAGCTCGGGGAAGGACGGCGCCTGGGCGTTGCACCGACTGCGTGCCGGCGGTGAGGTCGAGGTCGAGGGGCTCCTGACGACGATCGACCGCGACCGTGGAACGGTGCCGATGCACGGCGTTGCGCGAGAGATCGTCCGGTTGCAGGCGCGGGCCGCCGGTCTGGCGCTCTACGAAGTGGAGATTCCGGCGCCCTGCCCGGACGACGTCTGGGCGCGCGCGATCTCCGCTGCGCTCGGGAGGGCACGGGAGCGCGGCGTCACGGCCGTCGCCTTCGGCGACCTCTTCCTGGAGGATGTTCGCGCCTTCCGGGAGAGCCGCCTGGCGCCGACCGGCCTCGACGCGCTCTTTCCGCTCTGGGGAGAGCCGACCGACCTCCTGGCGCGGGAGATGATCGACGGCGGGCTCGAGGCGCGGATCGTCTGCGTCGACACGGAGCGGCTGGCGGCGAGCTTCGTCGGTCGCTCCTTCGACGGCACTCTGGTCGACGACCTGCCGGCGGCCGTCGACCCCTGCGGCGAGCGCGGGGAGTTCCACACGGTCGTCACCGCCGGGCCGATGTTCGATCGCGCGATCGGGATCGAGGTCGGGGAGGGGAGCGGTGACGGCCGCTTCGCCCGGATCGACGTCCGTCCGGCGTCCGCGGCGCCGTCCCTCGATGTCGCGTAGCATGCGCGCCGAGCGAGGCACCGGGCAAGGAGGCTCGACCATGAGGACCCTGCAAGGAACGGAAAGCGCCGTCGACAAGGCGAAGGTGGATGCCCTGCGAGCGCAGCTGCGCGGTGGCCTGATCGCGCCGGAGGATGCCGGCTACGACGAGGCGAGGAGCCTCTGGAACGCCATGATCGATCGGCGGCCGGGCCTCATTGCCCGCTGCACGGGTACCTCCGACGTGCTCGCGGCCTTGCGCTTCGCCCGCGAGCACGACCTGCTCCTATCGGTGAAGTCGGGCGGCCACAACATCGCCGGTCAGGCCATCTGCGAAGACGGCTTCGTGATCGACGTCTCCGCCATGCGCGGCGTCTGGGCCGATCCGGTCCGGCGCATCGCCCGGGCGGCACCCGGCGCCCTGCTGGGCGACGTCGATCGTGAGACCCAGCTGCACGGTCTGGCCGGGGTCATGGGTTTCGTTTCGACCACCGGTGCGGCGGGGGTCACCCTGGGCGGTGGCTTCGGATACCTGACGCGACGGTTCGGTTGGACGGCCGACAACCTCCGGGGCGTCGACGTGGTCACCGCCGACGGTGTCCTGCGGCGGGCGAGCGCGGAGGAGAACCCGGACCTCTTCTGGGCCCTGCGGGGAGGTGGCGGCAACTTCGGCATCGTGACCGGCTTCGAGCACGAGCTCCACGAGGTGGGTCCGGAGATCACCGCCGGCGCGATCGCCTGGCGTGGCGAGGAGGCGCCGGCGGTCCTCTCCTTCTTCCGCGAGATGGCCGCCGAGGCGCCGGAGGAGCTCTGCTGTGTCGCCGGCCTGCGCTTGGCACCGCCGGCGCCCTGGCTCGCAACGGACGTCCACGGCAAGCCGATCGTGCTGGTGGTCGTCTGTCACACGGGCGACCCGGCCCGGGCCGAGGCGGACCTGGCGCCGCTCAAGGCCCTCGGCTCGCCGGTGGGTGACGTCGTGATGAGGCGCCCCTACACACAGCAACAGGCTCTCCTCGACGCGACGCAGCCCAAGGGCAGGCGGTACTACTGGAAGTCGGAGTACTTCGGGGAGCTGCCGCCGGAAGCGCTCGACACGGCGGTCGAGCACGCCGCGCGGATCGTCTCGCCGCACGCGGCGATCCTCCTCTTCCAGCTCGAGGGGGCGCTCAACCGGCTGCCGGAGGATCACTCGGCCGCGGGAAATCGAGGCACCCGCTGGGTTCTCAACGTCGCCGGATCGTGGGAGCGGTCGGAGGACGACGAGGCGAACATCGCCTGGGCACGGGCCTGCTGGGAGGACATGCGCCGTTTCTCGACGGGCGGTGTCTACGTGAACTTCCTGACCGAGGACGAAGGCGAGGACCGGACGGCGCAGGCGTACGGGGCCAATCACGCCCGGCTCGCCGAGCTGAAGGCGAAGTGGGACCCGGACAACGTCTTCCGGCACAACAAGAACGTGGCCCCGGCAGGGTAGGGCCCGCGGGGCCTTCCAGCCTCAGTCGGCTGCGTCGCCGCGGCTGTAGATCCCCAGGAAGAGGTCGTCCCAGGTCTCACCGCCGTTCTTCGAGGCCTGCCAGTGCTGCTGGACGGTGCCGTCGGGTCGCGGCGTCCAGGTGATGCGATGGAGAACGGTCCCTCCCTCGCGCCCCGGACGCTCGCCCGAGAGGACCATCCGTCCCTCCTCGTCGAGCCCGCCGACGAGATCGAGCCGCCCGCCGCTGCCGTCGACCCAGGTCTGGTGCCACTTGCCGTCGCCCCGGACGTCGAACATGTTGAAGCTCTTGCCGGTCGAGCCGCCGGCGCCCTCCCAGTTCTCCATCACCACGCAGCCGTCGAGGATCGACTCGACGCGGTTGTGGCCGGCACGGGAGCCGTCCGCCTGGGTGACCTCCCAGTCGCCGACCCAGAAGTCGAACTGATGGAAGGCGGCATCCGTGCAGGTCGGCGGCGCGCCCTGGGCGGACGCACCGACGGCGACGAGCAAGAGTAGAGCGGGAGCGAGAATGCGTTCGAGGGCGGGCATCGAAACCTCCTGCGAGCCGTGCGCCAGTGTAGGGGCACCCGGCGGGAGGCGCTATCAGATCCTTGCCCGTATGATGCGGGGGTGATCGCCTATCGACTGGCCGACGGCGGGCCCAAGGTGCGGCGGGAGGACCAGGTGCTCTGGCAGGGGGCCTGGGCGGCAGTCGGCTTGTTCGACGCTCTTCCCGAGGACCCGCACTTTCGTTCCTCCGGAGTGCCCGGCGAGCACCTCTTCGTCTTCCCCTGCACCAGCGTGCGCATCGAGCGCGAGGGGGAGCGCCCGTTCGTGGCCGATCGGACGACGGTCACCTTCTACGACCCGCACCAGGTGTACACGCGGTCCGTGGTCAGCCCTCGCGGCGATCGCGACCACTGGTTCGGGCTGGCTCCGGACATCTTCGACGAGATCCTCTTCGAGACCGGTCATCGCCGCCACGGCACGACGTTCTTCCCCTTCGCGCGGGGCGCGGCGGACCTGACGACCTATGCCAGGCAGAACCGCCTCGTGCGCCGACTGGCCCAAGCGAGACCGGCGAGCGCCCTGGCCGTCGAGGAGGCGGTCCTCGACCTCGCCACCCGCGTGCTGCGCAACGCGGCTCCGGCGCGGCGGCGCGAGACGATCCCGACCGCCTCGCAGCGAGCCCTCGCTGAGCGGGCGATGCGGATCCTGGCCGAGCGGTGGATGGAGCCGAGGCGGCTGTCCGAGCTCGCCGCGGATCTCGGCTGTCGCCCCTACCATCTGTCGCGCGTCTTTCGCCGGGTCACCGGCAGGACGCTCCATGCGCACCGGGAGCAGCTGCGCCTGAGCCGGGCGCTGCTCGAGCTGGACTCCCGCCGCGGCGATCTGGCGGCGCTGGCGCTCGATCTCGGGTACTCCAGCCACAGCCACTTCACCGCGGCCTTCCGGCGGTCGGTCGGCTGTTCCCCCAGCGCCTGGGCTCAGAGGTAGCCCAGGTCCTCGAGCATCCGTCGCGTCTCGGGATCGAGGTCGTCGGGCGAGGAGGCCCCGGTCCGTACCAGCCGGATCGCCTCGTCGAGCAGCCGGCGCTGATCGGCGTTCGGCCGTTCCCCGCGATCGACGTCGAAGGCGTCCGGGTCGCGTGAGAACCTGGTCACCAGCGGGCCGTCGGGGTCCTGGTCCCAGAGGAGCTTCCAACCCTCACCGTAGAGGGCCACCGCGACCGCGTCCGGTGCTTCCTCGAACTGACGCCGCTCCACCATCCGTACTCCCTTGGTCTCCGGTCGGCGCCCGTACAGGGCCGGGACGAGGCTTCGGCCGGGCAGCTCACCGGTCGGGGTGAGATCGAAGAGCTCCGCGACGGTCGGCAGGAGGTCCAGGCTGTCGACCGGGTCGTCGACTCGCCGCCCCTCGTGCTGTCCGGGGAGGCGGACGAGGAACGGGATGCGGACCACTCCCTCCAACAGGCGGAGCCCGTGGCCCCAGAAGTCGCTTTCGCCGAGCGCTTGGCCGTGGTCGCCGACGACGACCACGGCGGTCGTGTCGAGCAGGCCGCGCTGCTCCACGTCGTCCAGCAGCCAGCCGAGCCGTTCGTCGAGATAGGCCACTCCGGCGTCGTAGAGATCGACGACGTGGCGGCGGTCGGCGTCGTCGAGCACGAGGTCCGGATCGTCGTTGAAGGCCGCGAGGGTGTCGAGATCGAGCGTTTCGGGGAGCGCTCCTTCGTAGGGTCGGGCGAAGCGTTCCCGGTAGGCGCGCGGCTCGTCGTAGGGCTCATGGGCGTCGTAGTAGTGCACCCAGAGCGCGAAGGGCTCGGAGTCGTGTGCGTCGAGCCAACGACGGGCCTCGTCCGTCACTCTCTCGGCGGGTACGTCGTACCGGTGCTTGCGGCGCGGTGGAAGGATGACCTCTCCGGGGCCCAGCACCTCGGTGAAGTCGGGGCCGAGGACGCCGGTCGCCACGATCGCCGCGGTGCGCACGCCCTTCTTTCCGAAGAGATCGAAGAGGGTCTCCAGGCTCTCGTCGGGGACGACGCCGTTGCGGCGGGCGCCGTGGCGCAGGGGCGGCAGGCCGGTCAGGAACGAGACGTGGGACGGCAGGGTCGTGGGCACGTTGCACAGCGCGTCCGTGAACAGGGTCGAGCGCGCGGCGAAGGCGTCGAGCTCGGGCGAGGTAGGCCGGTCGTAGCCGTAGGCGCCGAGGTGGTCGGCGCGCAGCGTGTCGAGGGTGATGAGGAGGAGGTTGCGCGGCGCGACGGCCTCGCGGGTGCACGCGAGGACGAGCAGGAAGCAGAGGGGACCGAGGGCGCGCCGCACCGCCGCAGGCTAACCCACCGCCGCCGGCCCGGGTAGACTCTCCCCTCCCTGCCTCGATGGATGTCGCCCGGACCCCGGCCGAGCACCGGGCCGCCACCCTTCAGGCCCTCCTCGTGACCTTCCTCTGGTCCACGTCCTGGGTCTTGATCCGGTGGGGCCTGAGGGATCTGCCTCCGCTCACCTTCGCCGGGCTGCGCTACGGCCTCGCCTCCGCCCTGCTCCTCGGAGTCGCGGCGTTGCGGCGGCGCGGCGATCGCCCGCCCCGCCCGTGGGCGGATCTCGTGCTGCTCGGGCTCGTGTTCTACGCGGCCACCCAGGGCGCGCAGTTCGTCGCCCTTTCGTTGCTGCCCGCGGCGACCGTCAGCCTGTTCCTGTCCGCCACGCCGTTGCTCGCGGCCGTGGCGTCGATCCTCTGGCTGGGCGAGCCGCCACGGCGGCTGCAGTGGGTGGGCGCGGGTGTTCTCCTCTTGGGTGCAGCCGTCTACCTCGGAGCGAGCGTCGCCCGTCGCCGCGAGCCCTCGCTGTGGCGCTGTTCGCGGTGACGGCGAATGCGGCGGCCGCGGTCCTGGGGCGACGCCTCTTTCGTTCGGAGGCCGTCGAGCCCCTGGATGCAACCGGCATCGCCATGGCCGTCGGCGCCGCCGCCCTCCTCGTCGTGGGCACGCTCGTCGAGCCGCGTCCGCGACTGTCCGGACAGGCATGGGGCATCCTCGGGTGGCTGGCGGTGGTCAACACGGCGTTCGCGTTCTGGCTCTGGAGTCGCACGCAGCGCCGGCTGACGGCCACCGAATCGAGCGTTCTCAACAACACCATGTTGCTGCAGATCGCCCTTTTGGCGTGGCTCTTCCTCGGGGAGCCGCTCTCCGGCCGGGAGGTGCTGGGGCTGCTCGGCGTGGCGGCGGGGGCCGCGTTGGTGCAGTGGCGGCCGCGGCGTGCCTAGGGAACGACCTGGCTCCAGGCGGACGTGGTGCCGCTCTCGAAACCGTCGCTGAACAGGTCGACGTCGGGCAGCGCGGCGAAGTGCGCCGCCAGGGCGACGTAGGGGCCCTGGTAGCCGATGGAGTTCTCGGTGATCTCCCAGGTGCGCGCGGTCCAGACGGTCTGATCGTTCCAGTCGCGGTAGAACCGGTTGTAGTACGTCGACCCGAGCGGCGGCGAAGCGTCGCCGCCGTAGTCCTTGTTCGGTCCGCCGGGCACCAGGCCGGGTGCCGGTCCCAGGGTCGAGACCTTGTCGTCCGAGATGCCGTGGTTGTCGACGCCGTCGAAGTACGGGTAGGCAGGCTCGACGATCCCGGGCGGTTTGCCGATGTAGAGGGCGCTCGAGCTCGAGCTGTTGGAGTCGCCGAACCACGCGTGGTAGAGCTGGAAGGAGGAGTGCTCCCCGCCGCGCGCCGCCATGTTGGTGAGGTAGAGCATCGACAGCGTGTTCTGCCCGTGGAAGAAGTGCAGGAAGTCCTCGGCGTGGGCGAGCGTCTCGGCGCCGGCGTGGCCTCCGGTCTCGCCCAGGGTCGCCGCGTCCAGGAGGAAGAGCCCGTACCAGGCGCGGATCGAGTTGGAGCCCCAGTAGTACGACCAGTCGGGCATGCCGTTCCGGTAGAGGTCGTCGTTGTCGAAGATGTAGTCGACCTGAGCGCCGACGCTGGCGCGCATGTTGGCGACCACGGCCGGGCTGGCCCCGGACGAGACGATGTAGGTGATCGCCGCGTGGGTGTCGTAGCGCGCGGGATTGAAGAAGCGGCCGCTCCACTGGCTCGGGTAGAAGCCGTCCACGTAGTCGCGGGCGGCGGTGAGCGCGGGATCCATCCGGAAGAGCTCGGCGGCCGCCCAGACCTTCTCCTCGGAGTCGCCCTGTCCCTGGAGCCAGGTCCAGGCGTCCAGGGCGGCCGACTTCAGGGTCGCGGCGTAGGAGGCGAGGCCGGCGGCGGCGTAGACGCGGGAGGCCAGAGCGCAGGTGCCGGTGAAGACGGAGCCCGACTCGAGGGTCGGGTCGTGGTAGAGGCGCACGTTGGGGTCGGCGCTCGGGGGCGACGCCGAAGCGAAGCCGTCGACGTGCATCTGGGAGAGCACCGACCCGTCGGGCAGCTGCATGGCCAGCATCCAGTCGAGCTCCCAGCGCACCTCGTCGAGCAGGTCCGGCACCCCGTTGCCCGCCTCCGGGACGGGCATGGTGCCGTCGGCGAAGAGCTCCGGCCGATCCTCCCAGGCCCGCAGCAGCCCGAGCACGGCGGTGGAGGTCGCCGACCACACGTACTTGTTGTAGTCGCCCGCGTCGTGCCAACCGCCGCGCAGGTCGAGGAGGCCGTGATCCTGATGGCCGGGCGCGGGACCGACGGAGACGTCGCTGTCGTGGCAGGAGTCGGGGTCGGCCCACGCTCCGGCCCACACGGCCTCCTTCGGCGTGTTGCAGCGCTGGAGATAGAACGCGCCGAAGGCGGCACGGAGCGGCTCCCAATAGACGTCGTCGGCGATCCGGAAGAGGTAGGAGCGGCCCCCGAGCCGGGGGCTGTAGACGTAGTACTCGCCCGGCGCGGCGAGCGGGGAGAAATCGACCCACCAGACCTCGTCCCCCGACGGGGGACCGTCCTCGCCCCGGTAGGCGATCGATCCGCCGCCTCCGGGGACGGTGAGCACCGTCACCCCCGCGGCGCTGCGGATCTCGACACTGGCGCCCGGGTCGGCGTTGAAGATCGCGATCTTGGCCGCCGTGGGCCGGTAGCCGAAGTGGTCGACCTTGACGGCCGGGGACACCGGCGGGGTGCCCGTCGCCACCGCCAGCTGGACGAGGAGTGCCGGAATCACGTTCATCACGGGAGCTCGCCGGAAGCGTAGCCGAGACAGGCCCGTCGCGCTGTGGAGAACGACGCGCCGCAACCCGGCGACCGCCCCGTCCGTACCAAGGGCCATGATCCGCTCCGGCCTCCTTCCGCTCGTCCTCCTCGCGACCACCGTCGTCCTGCCGGCCGCGGCTGAGGACTTCCTGCCCACGCCGTACACCGCCGAGCAGATCCGGGACGCCTGGCGCGAGGGTCGCAGGGTGACGATGCGCATGGAGACGCCGTCGGGCACCACCGTGACGCGCACGACCGTCGTGGGTTGGAGCGCGGAGGCGGCGGAGGTCGCGGAGGAGACCCTCGACGCCGCCGGGGATCCGGTCGGCGAGCCCGAGGTCACCACCAGCCGCTGGACCGAGCTGCGCGACCACGCCCGGTTCCCGGCCGATCGGGCCTCCCGCGTGCGTGAGCGCCGCGAGACGCCGCTCGGAGAGCTCGAGGGGTGGCTCTACCGCGTCGAAGGCGGGGACGGCGGAGTCAGCGAGTTCTTCTTCGCCGACGCCTACCCGGGGCCGCCCGTCGTCTTCGGCCACACCGAGAACGGCGCCTCGACGTTCGAGGCCGTCCAGACCGAGAACGTGCCTCCGGCGTCCACGCGCTGATCCCCTTCCCGGTCTGGAAAGAAAAGGGCCCTGGCGCTCGGGGGGTCCCGGATGAGCCCAGGGCTCTCCGCGCGGACTACAGGGGGAGGCGCGGAGGAGCCGCCATTGTCTCGGCGTCGCCGGCCGGGCGCTGTGAAAAACGTCACGTCGCCTGTCACGAAACGTCGGCTCGAACGCCGTTAGACGCGACGGAGCCCCCGCGGAGGCGTCCCATGAGCGGTCTGACACGCAAGCCGGACTTCAGTGCCCTGTCGATCCACAACCTGCTCGAGGCGCGCGAGCTCTATCACGTCCACCTGGCCAACATGCGGCACGTGGTGGGGACGGCGATCGGGCGCTATCTGATCCGCGAGGGCGACCCCGACGCCACCGACGCCGATCGGCCTCTGAGACGCCCGGGCCCCGCCATGCGGACCCTGGCCAACACCGTCATCCGGGAGTGGTCGTGGCCGTGCGTGCTGGTCTTCGTCGACCACTGGTCGACTCCCGAGGAGCTGCGCGACGATCCCGCCTCCTTCATTCCGCCGCGGCTCTACCTCCCGGACGGACGGGTGGTGCCGACCTGTGTCGTCTACGCGGCCATCGCCCCCCGCCCCGGGGCGCCGCTGTTCGATCTGCGGTTCGCCGACGGGCTGGTGGGCGGTGGCTACCCGGTGCTCTCGAACGTCCAGGGTGAGGACCACATCGGCTCCCTGGGCTGCCTCGTGACCGACGGCCACTCCGTCTTCGCCCTCACCAACCGTCACGTCGCCGGTCCGCCCGGCCAGACCAGCTACACGGTGGCCGACGGCGAGCGGGTACGGTTGGGGGAGAGCGCGGGGATGGCGATCGGCAAGATCGAGTTCGGCATCGCCTACCCGGGTTGGCCGGGTCTGCGCACCGCGATCAACCTCGATGCGGGCCTGATCCGCGTCGACGACCTCGCCGGCTGGACCGCCCAGGTCTACGGGATCGGTCGGATCGGGACCCTCCTCGACGCCAACGTCGACACCTTGAGCCTCGACGTGGTCGCCAGCCCGGTCCGCGCCTGGGGAGGCGCTTCGGGTGAGCTGCTGGGCCAGATCCGGGCCCTCTTCTACCGCTACCGCTCCGTGGGCGGTTTCGACTACGTGGCCGATTTCCTGATCGGGCCGCGAGACGGTGCCCAGACGGTGCCGACGCGTCCGGGCGACTCGGGCACGCTCTGGTTCTGGGACCCGCCGGTGGAGGGCGCGGCGGGCGCGGACGGCGACCCGGCGCCGCGACCTCCGCTCGAGCCGCTCGCCCTGCAGTGGGGCGGACGCGTGCTCGAGGGCCCGGGAGGCCAAGAGCGGTCGCAGTTCGCCCTGGCGTCGAGCCTCGCGACGGTCTGCCGCACCCTCGACCTCGAGCTGGTCACCGACTGGCAGACGGGCCACAGCGAGTACTGGGGGAAGATCGGTCACTACAAGATCGGGGCCAAGGCCTGCGACGTCGTCGCGGACGCCAAGCTCTTCCGCTTGATGCAGGCCAACGTCGAGCGGGTGTCGCTCTCGGACGCCGCGTTGGAGGCCGGGGAGCTGCCGATGAACAACCAGGAGGCCTTCGTCGCCCTGGCGGACGTGCCCGATCTGGTCTGGCGCCAGAAGCGGGGGATGGACAAGGCCAACCACTTCGCCGACATGGACGAGCCCGGCGCCGGGGAATTCGCCGGCAAGACCCTGCTCGAGCTGTGGCGGGAGGACCCGGGCACCCTCGCTCCCGCCACCTGGTCGGCCTTCTACGATTCGCTCGGCGAGACCACCGACTCCCACCGTGGCGCCCTGCCGTTCCGGGTGCGACAGCTCTACCGGGAGATGGTGGACGCGGTGCGCGCCCGGGACATGCTGCGCTACGTCGGAGCCGCCGGCGTTCTCGCCCACTACGTCGGCGACGCCTGCCAGCCGCTCCACGTCTCGAGCCTCCACCACGGCCGGCCGGGCCATCCGGAGGAGGAGAGGGTCCACTCGATCTACGAGACCAGCATGCTGGACCGCTTCCGGGTCGAGCTCGTGGAGGCGATCAACGACGCGCTCGACGGGCTCGAGATCGCCGAGAGGTTCGAAGGGGACGCGGAGGCCGCCCAGGTCACCGTGATGCTGATGGACTTCACGACGCAGACGCTGCCGCCGATCGAGGTCATCGAGGCCTACAACGCCGAGGAGGGCGCGGCGCGTATTCCGCACATGTGGCAGGTCCTGGGGCCGCGGACCGTGCGGTGCATGGTCGAGGGCATCCTCTACCTCGCCGAGATCTGGGAGAGTGCCTGGATCGAGGGTGGAGGAGCCCAGGTCCCCGTCTCCCTCCTCCTCGAGCAGGATCGCGACGCGCTGCGCCGGCTCTACCTGACGAAGACCTGGGTCGAGTCCCACTGGCTCGACGACATGACGTTCGAGGCCTGATTCAGGGAGCCTTCGCGCCCTCCAGAGCCGATGCGGGTACCCGGCCCGTGAGGGAGGCCAGGAACGCGGCGATGTCCTCGGCCTCGGACGGGCCGAGCTCCACACCGACCTGGAGGCGGGCCATGATCCGGACGGCCTCCGGCAGGGTCGAGACGCTCCCGTCATGGAAGTAGGGCGCGGTCTCGGCGACGTTGCGCAGCGAGGCGACCTTGAAGACGTACCGATCCTCGGGGTCTCCCGTCTGCAGGAAGCGCCCTTCGTCCGGTGCCGCGCTCCCGGTATGGACCCAGTAGGAGTCGTTGAGACCGAACTTGCGGAAGAAGCGAGCTCCGACCGTCGCGCCGTTGTGGCAGGCCGTGCACCCGAGCTCCATGAAGCGCTCGAGGCCCGCGATCTCCCGTGCGTCGAGGGCGGTCCTGTCCCCTTCGAGATAGGCGTCGAATCGGGACGGCGTCAGCAGCGTGCGCTCGAAGGCCGCCAGTGCGAGACGGATGTTCGAATAGTCGATCGGCGGATCGTCCTCCGGGAAGGCGGCTCTGAAGGCCTCCAGGTAGCCGGGCGTCTCGCTCAGCCGTTCAACCAGGAAGGCCTCGTCGGGAATCGCCATTTCGACGGGGTTCAGAACCGGCATGCCGGCCTGCTCCTCCACGTCGGCCGCCCTCCCGTCCCAGAACTGGGCCACGTGCAGGGCGGCGTTGAGGACGGTCGGGGAGTTGCGGCCGCCGAGCTCACCGTCGTCCCCCGGCGAGAAGGGGAGGTGGTCGACGCCGAAACTCGTCAGGACGTGGCACGAGTTGCAGCTCACGTTGCCCTGCCTCGAAAGGCGAGCGTCGTAGTAGAGCCGCTTTCCGAGCTCGACCTTGGCCCGGGTGACGGGGTTGGCGGGCGAATCGGCAACCGGCGGCAGCGGGTCGAAGACGGCGCGGCTCGTGCCCAGGTGGTGTCGGCCGCCTCGGCGGACCGCTGGCTCCCGAGGAAAGCGACCAGGGCCACGACGGCTGTGAGGGCCACCAGGGCGGTGAGAACGGGAACGAGGAAGCGGGGTGCGAGGTTCATCGTAGACCTCCGTGGGTGTCGGGTCGAATCCGGATCAGCGGCCCTCGAGGCCGAGCGCCCCTTCCGGCTCTCCGACGTCGGACGTGGAATAGGCGGCAGCGGCCCCGTGCCGATAGACCAGCGCGCCACCGGCTTCGCCGACGCGCACCGCGAGCACCGCGCCGAGGACCATGCCCGCCAGGGTCATGGCCATGAGCAGACGTCTGGGGCTGGTGGCCGGAACGAGGAGCGCCAGGACAGCGAGCACCAGGACTCCCGCCGCTCCGCCGAGGAAGATCTCGGCCGCCTCTTCGTGGTGCTCGAGCACCGACTCGGCGACGATGGCTTCCACTGTCTCCTCTTCGTTCTGGCCACTGCGCAAAGCCACCCAGGCACCCAGTACCAGCAGCCCTTGGAGGGCTGCCACGAGTGCCCAGGCGGTGTGCCCGGAGGGTGCTCCCCGCCACCGGAGCACCAGCGCGAGGGCGGCCAGGACCGGCACGAGCACAGCCAGGGCCAGAGGCAGATGGACGACGAGAGGATGGAGCGGCAGGTCCGTGCCGATCATGACGCCTCCGCGATCTGTTAGCGTGCCCGGGTCGGGCCGGCGCACGGCGGCAGGATCGCGCGTCGTGGCCGGCGGCGCAATCCGACGTGTGCCCCATGGCTCGCGGGGCGCTCGCCAACGGCCACTCGAGGCAATCACGTGACGGATGTCGTAGAGACGGAAGGTCGGACCGTCCAGCTGGCCGTTGTCGTCCTCGGTCTCATCCTGGCTCTCCTCGTCGTCGACCTCATCAGCGACGCCGGCGAACGGGTCGGAATGGCCCATCTCGTCGTCGAGGGCGTGGCGCTGATGCTCTCGGTCTTCGGAGTCGGGGCCCTGGTACTCCGGCTCCGCCGCGTGGATCTCGAGCAGCGAGGCCTGGAGCACCGGCTCGCGGCTTCTCAGGACGAGGCCGCGCACTGGCGTCGCGAGGCGGCAGAGGCGGTTGCGGGCCTGGGCGTCGCACTGCAGCGGCAGTTCGATCGTTGGCAGCTCACCGAGGCAGAGAGACAGGTCGCCCTCCTGCTGCTCCAGGGCTTGAGCCACAAGCAGATCGCCGGGCGGCGCGGCGCCAGCGAGCGCACGGTCCGTCAGCAGGCGCACATGCTCTACCGCAAGGCCGGTGTCGCGGGACGTGCCGACCTGGCGGCCTTCTTCCTGCAGGACCTACGGCCGGCCCAGCCCTCGAGCCCCTGAGGTCCGAGGCGCCCGGCACCGGTGGTATCGTCCGCCTACCGTGCAGGGAGGTGGCTGGAACGCAGCCGCGCGCGCCTTCGCCGTCGCTGTGGCGCTGACGGCCCTTGCGGCCGCCGTGTGGGGGCAGGAGCAGGAGGGCTCCCCGGCGGACCTGCGCGTCTGCGTGTTCGACAACCCTCCCATCGTGACCACCGGCCCGGGGCGACCCCGGGGACTGGCGATCGAGATCCTCGACGACGTGGCGGCGCGCGAGGGGTGGCGGCTCGACTACTACCCGAGCACCTGGCCGGGGTGTCTCGCGGATCTGGAGGCCGGACGCCTCGATCTCTTGGCCGGCATCGCCTACTCCGAGGAGAGGGCTCGGCGCTACGAGCTGAGCCGGGAGACGCTGGTGAGCAACTACGGCATGGTGTGGGCCGCCGCCGACAGCGGTATCTCCTCGCTGCTGGAGCTCGACGGCCGGCGTGTCGCGATCGTCGAGCGCAACATCCACACGGCGGCGTTCGACGAGCTGATGCGAGACTTCGGCCTCACCTGGCGTCAGGTGCCGGAGCGGGACTTCGCCGCGGTTCTCGAAGCGGTGGCGAACGGGGCGGCGGAGGCCGGTGTGGTGAACCGGCTCTCGAGCATGACCGGGACCGTGGAGGAGGGCGTCCGGCCGACCGGCATCGTCTTCAACCCGATCGAGATCCGCTACGCGGCTCCGTCCGGCAGGGACCCGGACCCCCTGCGCCGCATCGACGAGCGGCTGGCGTCCCTGAAGCGCCTGCCCGGCTCCCACTACTACCGAGCGCTCGAGCGCTGGCTGCCCGGGGGGGAGCCGCACCTGCCCGTCTGGTGGGTCTGGGCCCTGGCCGGCGTGGCCTGCGTGCTGGCCTTCGCCGTGGCCGCCACCCTCTGGCTGCGGGCTCAGGTGCGGCGCCAGACCCGTCAGTTGCGGGCCCAGGCCGTGGAGCTGAGCTCGGAGGTTCGGCTGCGTCGCCGGGCCCAGGAGGATCTGGCCCGCGCCGCCTTCCGCGATCCGCTGACCGGCCTGCCGACCCGCCTCGTCCTGCGCGATCGCCTGGAGCAAGCTCTCCAGGAAGCTACCTTCCGCGGCGGCCGGGTGGGCTTGCTGCTGCTCGACTTCGACCGCTTCCAGTCGGTCAACGAGCTGGTGGGGCAGAGCGCGGGCGACGAGCTGCTCGTCCGCCTTTCCGGACGCCTGCGCGGCTGCCTGCCGGTGACGGCGACCCTCGGGCGGCTGCTCGGCGACCAGTTCCTCGTGCTCCTGCCGCACGTCGAGGAGGCGCCCGAGCTGCGGGAGGTGGCCGATCGCCTGCTCGAGGCCTGCCGCCGACCGCTCGTCTCCCCGGAGACCTCTCTCGTCGTCACCTGCAGCATCGGCGGGGCGCTGTTCCCGGAGGACGCCCGCGAGGCCGAGGAGCTCCTGGCCGGCTGCGAGGCGGCGCTGCAGGATGCCAAGCAGCACGGTCGCGACAGCTTCAGCCGCTACGGTGCGCAGATGTCCTCGAGCGGTCTGGCGCGCCGGCGCCTCGAGCTGACGCTGCGCAATGCCATCGCCGAGCGCCGTCTGCACGTCGACTTCCAGCCGATCATCAGCCTGGACAGCGGCTCCGTCGTGGCCGCGGAAGCCCTGGTGCGGCTGCGCGGGCCCGACGGGGAGCTCGTGCTGCCCGAGCAGTTCGTGCCTCTGGCCGAGGACCGCGGCCTGATCTCGGCACTGGGCCGCGTCATGCTGCAGGGCGCCGCGTCCGAGGCGGCTCGTTGGACGCGGCGCGGCTCGAGCCAGCTGCGGCTGGCGATCAACGTCTCCCCGCACCAGCTCGAGGCGCACGACTTCCTCGACCAGCTCGACGAGGCCATCCGGCCGACCGGCTTCTCCTCCTCGCGCGTCGAGCTCGAGCTCACCGAGGGCGTGTATCTGGACAGCTTGCGCAGCCGGGAGCGCTTGCTCGCCGGCCTGGCCGAACGCGGCATCGGCCTGTCGATCGACGACTTCGGCAGCGGGTACTCGTCGCTCAGCTACCTGAGCCGGTTGCCGATCGAGACGGTCAAGATCGACCGCTCCTTCGTCCAGGACGCGCCCCGCTCGCGCCCCGCCGCCGAGGTGGTGAAGGCGGTCATCCAACTGGCACGCGGCCTCGGGATCCACTGTGTGGCCGAAGGCATCGAGACCGGCGCCCAGCTGGCCTTCCTGCGGGCGCACGGTTGCCCGCTCGGGCAGGGCTTCCTGGTCGCACGGCCGATGTCCGCGGTGGCCCTGCGCGACTGGCTCGATCGCTCGCAGGAGAGCCCGCCCCTACCGGCGGCGGGCGGATCCTAGGATCGGCGTGGCGCGGCCGCCTGCACGTAGACTGGGCTCATGCCACGGCTGATCGAGGAAGGGACCGTCGTCACGTCGGCAGGAAGCTTGCCCAAGCGGATCGAGGAGCTCGTCGGCGCCGTCCACACCGGCGACCGCGGGATCAGCGTGGCGCGCATGAGCTCGCCGGCCGGTTGGGAAGAGCCGGGTCAGCGACCGGAGTTCCGTGAGATCACGGTGGTGGTCTCCGGCGCCGTGCGAGCTCAGCACGAGGGCGGCACGGTCGAGGCCGGTCCGGGCCAGGCGATCGTCACCGAGCCGGGCGAATGGGTGCGCTACTCCACGCCGCGGGGCGCCGAGTACCTGGCGATCTGCCTCCCGGCCTTCAGCCCGGAGACCGTGCACCGCGACGAGGAAGGGTAGCTCGACCTACTGGATGTACCCCAGCGCCTTCAGCTGCTCGAGCTGATCCGGAGTCAGAGGGACCTCGCCGCCGTCCGAGGCGAAGCGCCCGGCGAGCGCGCGGTGGGCCTGCCAGAGCTCGAGGAGCTGCCGGCGGTAGCGCTCGACCAGCTCGGGATGCCGGTCGTTGACGGCGTGGGTGGTGAAGGGGTCGTTCCAGAGGTCGAAGAGGAGCAGGCGGGGCGCCTCGTCGAAGTAGGGGTGGTGCGCCGCCCAGCGGCCTCCCGCCGGCACCGCCAGACGACCGTGGGTCGCCCCGGGGTCGTTCGGCGCCTCCGGACCGATCTGCAGGGAGGCCCCCCAACGACCGTCGACGATCTCGAGATTGCCGATCAGACGGTCCTCCTCGTCGACGCGGAACTCGTCGAACACGACCGGCCGTACCTCCATCGAGCCGCCGGTGAGCAACGGAGCCAGCGACTGGCCTTGCAGGACCTCCGGCCGCTCCAGACCGACGAGATCGAGGATGGTGGGCAGCACGTCGATCATCGAAACCGCCTGCTCGAAGCGCGCGCCGGCCTCGACGTGGCCGGGCCAGACGACGAGCAGCGGCACGTGGGTGGCGTAGGAGTCGAAGAGGGCGCCCTGCCACTGGGGCGGCTGCGGTTCGAGCAGCCCGTGGCCGAAGCGCGCGAAGGTGCCGGCGGGATGGCCGTGGTCGGCGCCCAGGATGAAGAGGGTGTTCTCCCACTCGCCTTCCGCCTTCAGCCGGGAGACGAAGCGCCGCAGCTGCTCGTCCTGGTAGGCCATGGTCTCGTCGTAGAGATCGCGTCGCAGCCCGAAGTAGGCCTGACGGTCGATGTTCGCGGCGGCGAGCGCCCGGTCGTAGAAGTCGACGATGCTGGTGGTTCCGAACAGCGGTGCCGACGTCCTCCACATCGCGCCGTCCCACTCCGCCAGACGGGCCCGCTCCTCGGCCGAGGCGAAGAGCCCGGAGAAGGGAGGAGCCGGCTCGTTGGGCTCGTGCACGTCCGTGGTCTGGAAGTGGACCCACCAGGGAGCGCCCGGGTAGAGCTCGCGGAAGCGCCAGAAGCGCTCGTGGAGCTCGCTGGAGGACGTCGAGTGGTGGCCGTCCTCGACGTCCCGCATCATGTCGACGCCGCGCTGCAGGCCGATGATCCGCCCGGCGTTGGGGTTCGACGTGAACGAGGCCGTCTGATAGCCGCCCCGACGCATGTGCTCCGCCATCGTCGTGGCCGACGCGGGCACGGGCGTCGAGTGCACGCCGCGCGAGAGGCCGCCGAGCACGCTGTGGTGGAGCGAGGTCATGAACGATGCGGTCGAGGGCTGCGTCCAGGTGGCGTTCGAGTAGGCGTGCTCGAAGAGGGTGCCCTCCGCCGCCAGCTCTTCCAGGAACGGGGTCGTCCGGCGGTTGTAGCCGTAGAGGCTCATGTAGTCGGCGCCCCCGCCGTCGATGACGTAGAAGACGACGTTGGGACGCCGGGCGCGCCGGGAGGCGGAGACGACGGGGGCGCCCCAGAGCGCGACGGCCCCGGGGACCGGTGCCTCGGCCTCCAGGACGAGCTCGAAAGGACGGTCGGCCCAGCGGGAGAGATCGACGGTCTCCTGGGACCACTCGTCTTCGCCGGTCAACGTCGACTCGAGCAGCACCGTGACCTCCTCACCGGCGGCTGCCGAGACCCGGTAGGTCAACTCCTCCCCCGGGTCGGCGGTGAGGCCGACGTCGAAGCGGGTGCCGGTCCCGGGCTCCAGGCTCCAGGCCAGCCGGGCGGGGGTATGGGCGTAGAGCGTGTCGCGGACGGTGCCCCCCCGGGCCAGCGGCACGGCGCCCGCGGCCTCGCTGAACGCGGAGCCGTGCGGGACGAGGGAGACCGACAGCAGGTCGATCGTCGCGTCCTCGGGTGTCGCAGCCACCACGGCGAGGTTCCGCAGCTCGGCGGAGTCGTCCCCGGGTCGGCGGCGCAGGGGGATCGAGTAGGTCTGTACGGAACCGTCGCTGAAGACCGGGGGAGCCTGGTCGGTGCTGAAGAAGAACACGTCGTCGGTGGGCAGGGCACCCTCCTCGTCGAGGTTGTAGGCCACCGTCAACCCCACGAACCGCTGGTGGGAGCGGGCCCGCACCAACACGCGGTCCCAGTCCGCCAGACGCAGCCCGTCGAGCGACGTCGACAAGCCGCCGATCCGGAGGAGACCCTGCGGTCGATCGGGTCGGGAGAACGCCAGGCGCAGGCCGTCGTCGAGCGGAGTGACCGCGACGCTCGCGAGCCGCGGAGGCCGCGGAGAGCCGAGAGTGCTCCATCCGGGATCGGCGGCCGCGAGGTCCCAGGAGATGGGAGTCCCGGCCGACGGCGCGGCGACCTCGGACTCGGCCTGCGCGAGACGGTCGGTCAGGTGGATGACGCCGCCGGCCTCACGGACGGGGCTCGGAGCGGGCGCGCAGGCAGCGAGCACGCACAGGAGGGCTGAGGGAAACCGGTTCATGGCACCACCTCCTCGAGAACGGGTTACTGCACGATACCGGAGCGTTCGGCCGTGCTCCAGGTGGTGCCCGGGGTGTTAGCTTGCCGGTCGATGGCCGAGGCGCGCGAGAGGACGATCCAGGCCCACGACGGCTTCCGTCTGGAGGCGTCCGAATGGGAGATCCCCGACGCCCCGACCGTGGTGCTCGTGGCTCCGGCGACGGCCGTGCGCCGGCGTCTCTACGCGGCCTTCGCCGACGCGCTCGCCGCCCGGGGCCTCGCCGTTCTCACCTGGGACTGGCGAGGCACCGGCGGCAGCCGCCCGCAGTCGTTGCGCGGCTTCGCGGCGACGATGCGCCAGTGGGCGGAGCTCGATCTGGCCGCGGCGATCGCCTGGGCTCGCCGGCGTCATCCGAAGGCCCGCATCGCGGTGCTCGGGCACAGCTTCGGCGGCCAGGCCCTCGGCCTCGTCCCCGATCCGCGGGCGTTCGATCGGGCGGTGACCGTGGCGGCGCAGAGCGGATACTTCGGGCACTGGCCGCGACCGCGCCGCTACGTCTACGCCCTGCTCTGGACCGTCGTGGTACCGCTGCTCTGCTCGCTGTGCGGCTACTTTCCCGCGAGCCGACTCGGCCTCGGGGAGGACCTGCCGGCGGGCGTGGCCCGGCAGTGGGCCCGCTGGTGCCGACGGCGCGAGTACCTCGGAGACTACTCGGGCCACGAGAGGATGCGGGCGCCCCTGCTCGCCTTCGGATTCAGCGACGACCCCTACGCGCCGCCGCGGGCGGTCGCGGCGCTGCATCGCCACTACCCCGTGGTGACCCGTCGGTCGGTGACCCCCCGCGAGGCGGGTGTCCGGCGGCTCGGGCACTTCGGTTTCTTTCGCCTCGGGTCCGGGCACTCCCTCTGGCGCGAGGCCGCCGACTGGCTCTCAGACGGCCGGTCGTAGGTCGTCGGCCGCGACCAGAGCGACGAGGGCCGCGTAGGCCCGGGTGTCGAACTGGCCCCCGGCCTCCCTTCCGAGCCGCTCGAGGGCGGCGCTCGGAGGGATCGGCTCGCGGTATGTGCGATCCGCGGTGAGGGCGTCGAAAGCGTCCGCCACCGCGACGATGCGTGCGGCCTCCGGAATGTCGAGGCCGCTGCGCCCGTCCGGATAGCCGGTGCCGTCCCACCGCTCGTGGTGGTGGCGGGCCACCTGCGGTGCCAGCGGCGGAACGCCCGAGAGGCGCGCGAGGAGCGTGGCGCCCCACGGGGCGTGCCGTCGCACCAGGGCGAGCTCCGATGAGGTGAGGGGCCCCGGCTTCACCAGAAGCGAGTGCGGGAGCATCGTCTTGCCGATGTCGTGGAAGAGGGCGGCGCGCTCGAGCTCCAGGGCCGCCACCTCGCTCCAGCCCAGGCGCCGCCCGAGGGCGGCGGCGATCCTCGCCGTCCGCACGCTGTGTGAGACGAGAAACCGGTCCGCTCGCCCGAGTCGGCCGAGTGCCGTCTCGCGAGGCGAAGCCGGAGGGCGGCGCGTCGCACGGCTTGCGCCCTTCTCGTGGGGCGCAAGCGGTGCCGGGAGAGGTGGGGTGGACGACGGGAGCGGCGTGAGCATGCCAGCCCGGAGAGCAGAAACCGTGCCGAGACCGTCAACACCCGGAACCGCGGGCCGTGCGGAGCGTCTCCCGACCACGGCAGGGAAAACCGCCCGGGAGGAACCGGTGTCCGAAAATGCGGCTTCGGCCGAGGCTCACCCGGCCAGGACGCGCCGACCCAGCTGCAGGCGGGAGAGCCAGTAGGGACTGTCCAGCACCACGGTCTGCACCACCCCCTGCGAGCTGGAGGCGTGGATCATCGTCAACGGCTCCTGGGGCTCGGACACGACGATGCCGACGTGGCTCAGGCTCCGGCGGCTGCGGCCGAAGAAGACCAGGTCGCCAGGGCGTAGCTCGTCGAGCGCCACCCAGCGGCCCTCGTGGGCCTGCTCGCTCGTCGTGCGAGGCAGAGCCGTGCCCGATCGCCCGTAGACCCAGGCGGTGAGACCGGAGCAGTCGAAGCCCCGCCGGTCGCTCCCGCTCGATCGGTACGGAGCGTGGAGCACCGAGCGCGCCAAGTCGACCACCCGGAGCTCGGCGGCGCGGCTCGCTCCCGCGGCCCCCGGCACCGGGACCGTCGCCGCGGTCTCGCCGGGAGACGGGGGCAGCGGCTCGGGCCGGGGCGCGTGCGGCGCACACGCGGCCAGGAGAGCCAGCAGCAGGGTCTCCGCCGCCCGTCGTGCCGTTCGTCGCCGCCTCACCGGGGCCTAGCTTAGCGCCCCGGCGAGACGGCGACGAGGAGCCCGGTCTAGAACCGGAACAGGACGCCGACGTTGGCGCTCAACCCCGACAGGTCGAGGTCCACGTCCTCCTCGAGCGCGTCGTCGGTGACGGTGCCCTCGACGGAGCGGTACATCGCTTCGGCGAAGAAGGCCGGACCGTCTCCGGCGCCGCCGAGCACGATGCCGGCCAGACCGTAGTAGCCCACCTCGTCGTCGATGTCGAACTCGTTGATGTCGAGGAGGTAGTAGGAGAGTCCGCCGCCGACGTAGAACTGCGTGTTGCTCTCCGGCGCGAAGTTGTAGGTGATGCCGGCCTCGGGAACCACGGCCTCGACCTCGGCGTCACCGGTGCCGTCGTCGATCAGCTGGCCGAAGTCCTCGGTGAGGTCCGGGAAGTAGGAGCCGCGCAGCTCGAAGCGCAGCCCGGCGTCTCCGAAGGCGTACTTGAGGCCGCCGCCGGCCGTCTCGCCGAGCGCGTCCGTGTCCCAGTAGGAGCCGTAGAGACCGAAGTCGCCGGCCAGGGCGGGCGCGCCGGCCGCCAACGCGGTGAGGGCGAAGAGAGCGAGGATCTTGGAACGCATCGTGTGGTCCTCCTTGAAGAGCGTCTGAAGGGGCCGCCGGTCGTCCGCTCGGTGGCGGGATCCGGCGACCGCGTGAAAGGACCGTGAGGTCGCAAGGGGTATGCCAGGGCCGTGGGAGGGCGCCTTCCGCCTGGGCGGAGCCTCGCGAGCCGGGATCCTCTCCCGGGCGGGTTGTATCCTCTGCCGCATGCTCCGCCGCCTCGGCCGATGGCTCGCCGCCGGAGCGCTCCTGGCGGCGGGCGCGCTCCTGCTCCTGCGCATCGGCGCGGCGCACGACACGCCGCTGCGCCGGGGGTTGGAGCGGCTCAAGTCGCTGCCGTATCTCGGCTGGACCGCCAGCGAGCCCGGGAGCGAGGCGTCCGGGGGACCCGCCACGGGCGTCTCGTCGCCGTCTCCCGGGGTCAATCTCTACGCCAGCGAGGCGGCCCCCGGCGCCTGGGCCGTCGACCTCGCGGGGCGCAAGGTGTTCGAGCTGCGCGACCGCCGCGAGGCGCCGACGATCTGGAAGCTGGTGGAACCGCTCCCCGGCGGCGGGTTCGGGGCCCTGGTGGCCGGCGGCACGATCCTCGCCGTGGACGGCCGGTCCAACCTGCTCTGGTCGGTGACCTCGCAGTTCCACCACGACTTCGACGTCACCTCCGACGGGCGCCTCGTGGCACCGTCCTTCGACACCCGGCGCATCGCCGCCCTCGCTCCGCTCCGGCCGATCCGGGACGATGTGCTCGAGGTCTATGGCCCGGACCGCGGGCTCGTCGACAGGGTCTCCTCGGGCGACCTCGTGCAGGGGGTCCCGGATCTGCTGGAGCGGGCGCGGGGCCTCGACCACCGCCTCCTCGACTGGCGACTGGACATCTTCCACACGAACACCGTGGAGGTCCTCGAGCGCGAGGTCTCGTGGCCGCACGGGCCGCGCTGGCCGGCCGGCTCGGTGCTCCTGTGCTGGCGCAACCTCGACACGATCGCGGTGGTCGATCTCGAGGCGCGACGCATCCTGTGGTACTGGGGCCCGGGCGAGCTCGAGCACCCCCACCATCCGACGCTGCTCGAGAACGGTCACCTCCTCGTCTTCGACAACGGCTCGCGTCGGGGCTGGTCGCGGGTGGTCGAGATGGACCCTGGAAGCGGACGGATCGTCTGGCAGTACCGGGCCGATCCACCGGAGAGCTTCTTCAGCCAGTCAACGCGGAGACGCCCAGCGTCTTTCCAACGGCGCCACGCTCGTCGTCGACAGCGACGACGGCCGGGCGTTCGAGGTCACACCGGACGGCGTGGTGGTCTGGCGGTGCACCGCGACCCCGGGTCCGCACCGACTGGTTGGGACGCCGGGAGCGCGCGACGATCTACCGGATGCGCCGCATCGCGATGAGCGAGCTGGCGGCGATCGCCGGGCTGCCCGGCGAAGGCTGGGGCGCCGCCGCCTCGGGTTCGCTGAAGGGCGCGAGCGCGTCGTCGATCAGCTGCAGGTAGTCCTGCCTGAACTTGCGGGCGTCGTCGCGGCGGACGTACATCATGTGTCCCGCGTGGTAGTACGCGGTTCGGATGTTGCCGCGCACGGAATCGTCGAGTTGCATGTGGTTGACCGTGTAGTCGCTGGCGAAGAAGGGGTCGCCAGGTCGTAGTAGCCGCTCATGACCAGCACGTGGAGCGCCGGGTTCTCGTGCATGGCCTCACGCAGGTGCTCGGCGTAGTTCGCGTAGGCGTTGGTGCCGTACGACTGGCTCGGCTCGTCCTCGTGGTAGCTCCAGGGCCTGACCTCGCGACCTGCGGAGGCCCGGAAGACGACGTCGCTGTCGTAGCCGAGGACGCGGCGCAGGTAGTCCTTGATCAGCGACACGTACCAGCCGGTGGTCACGGCGCCGGCGGGGTCGTACTCGAAGTACTCCCCGGCGTCGTCGCGGTCGATCCCGGTGTAGCGGAGTCGAGACGGCCCACCGTCAGGCCGCGATCGCGCAGGAGCTCCTTGACGAAGCGGAAGATCTCCACCCGCAGGTCGGCGCGCTCGACGTAGTCGGCCGAGAGGCCGGTCAGCTCGGCCAGGCGCGCCGCGATCCGCTGCCGCTCGGCGGCCGGCAGGTCGTCGCCCTGCATCAGGGCCGTCGAGTACTCGCCGAGAGCGAAGCTCTCGGCGTCGGCCAGGGCGCCCTCGAGGTCGCCGTCGTAGCGGTCGGGCATGTCGTGGTACCAGGCGGCCGCCGTGTAGGTGGGCAGGATCAGCGGGTAGGGGAGATCGTGGCCGATGTTGAAGACCTTGGTGTCCCAGTTGATCACCGACGAGATGAGACAGATGCCGTTGAGGTGCATGCCGTACTCGCCCTGCAGGTAGCGGGCGAGACCCGAGGCGCGGGTCGTCCCGTAGCTCTCGCCGGCGATGAACTTCGGCGAGAGCCAGCGGTCGTTGCGGCTCGTCCACAGGCGGATGAAGTCGCCGACGCTCTCGACGTCCTTGCTGAAGCCGATGAACTCGCCTCGCCTCGTGCTCGGGGCCGGCTGGCTCCACCCGGTCTCGACCGGATCGATGAAGACGAGGTCCGTCGCGTCGAGCACCGAGTCCTCGTTGTCGACGAGCTCGCCCGGAGGTGGACCGGTGGGCATTCCTTCGTCGTCGAGCAGCGCCCGCTTGGGACCGAAGGCGCCCAGGTGCACCCAGACCGACGCCGAGCCGGGTCCACCGTTGAAGGCGAAGGTCACCGGACGGTGCGTGCGGTCCGTGACACCGTCGCGCACGTAGGAGACGTAGGTCATCTTCGCGGTCGGTGTACCGTCGTCGTCACGCAGGACGATGTCGCCGACCGTGGCCGTGTACTCGACCGTCTCGCCGGCGATGACGACGCTGGCGTGCGTGGTCGACGAGCGTTCCTCGAGCTCGGCCGGCGCCGGGCTCGCGCTCTCCTCCTCCCCGGCCTGCATCGCCTTCTCGTCGGCGGCGCGAGCGGTGCAGGGCGCGGCGAGGCGGCTCGTCACGACGAGGGCCAGGCTCAGCGTCCAGATGGTCGTCCTCATCGTCGGCCTCCGGGCTACAGGGCGGTCGTGGTCCAGGCGGAGGTGTCACCCGACTCGAACCCGTCGTCGAAGAGCTGGTCCGAGCACGGCGGCGGCCAAACCAGCTCGACCCGTCCGAATCCGTAGGTGTTGTTCGGGACCTCCGAGCCGGGTACGCCGCCGCAGTTCTGGCTCGTCGTGCGCGGCACCGCGGTCCCCTCGATGCAGGCCTGGATGGTGTCGACGTCACCGGCCAGGGCGGGCTCGGCGGAGATCAGGAGGGCGACCTGACCGACGACGTGAGGGCCCGCCATGCTGGTTCCGCTCAGCGACCCGTACCCTCCGCCGGGAAGGCTGGAGCGCACGTTGACGCCGGGCGCCGAGACGTTCGGCTTGAGGCGGTTGCTGCCGTCCACGGTCACCGGACCGCGGCTCGAGAAGCCGGCGATGTTGTCGCCCGAGTCGGTGGCACCGACGGAGAGCGAGGCCTCGTAGATCGCCGCCGGCGTGTTGACCGTCGAGCATGCCGATCCGGAGTTGCCGGCCGAGACGACGACGACGATCCCCGCGGCACGGGTGTTCTCGACCACCGTCTTCAAGACGTTCGGGTCGGTACAGCCCTCGGAGACCGGGCAGCTCCAGGAGTTGTTGATGACGTCCGGCGCCTTGGACGGATCGGGGTTGCCGCCAGACAGATCGGTGGGGGCGATGAACCACTGGAAGCACTCGGAGTAGGTCGTCGGCGTGCCGGCGCCGACGTTCATGTTGCGGCAGCCGATCCAGCGCGCGCCGGGCGCCACGCCGATCTGGTTCGAGCCCCCGTCGTCCCCCACCATCGTTCCCATGGTGTGCGTGCCGTGACCCGAGTCGTCGCACGGCTGGGTCGAGTCGAAACCGCACGAGCCGCCGCCCGAGTGGATGGAGTCGTGCCAGTTGTAGTTGTGGTTCGCCGCGGCGCCGTTCCAGCCCCGGTAGTGCGCGATCAGGGCCGGGTGGTCCCAGTCGTAGCCGGTGTCCGCGCCCGCCACCACGGCGCCCTGGCCGGTGAAGCCGTGGCTCCAGTACTCCGGGGCGTTGATCTGCTGCACGCCGCCCTCGATGGCCTCCGGGGTCGCCGGTGCCGGTGTCGACCCGGTCGGGATGTCGGCCGCGACCCACGGGTTGGCGTGGATGCGAGCGACGTCGGCTCGCCGCGCGAGCTCCTGCACGAGTCCCTGGTCGCCACGCGCCCAGATCATGTTGACGATCCAGTAGGCGCGGTGCGGGACGCCGAGGGCGTCGAGGCGGGCCAGCAGCGGCCCCTGGGTCGCCGCGGCGGTGGCGCGGAGCGTCTCGGAGACGTACCGGCCCTTCTCCTCCTTGGTCGCCAGCTCGCGAGCGCCGGAGACGTCGGCCTGGGAGGCGAGCACGACGAGGAACTCGGTCTCGGCGGTGGCGCTCGAGGTCTCGAGCACCCACGGGTCGACCTTCTGACGCCAGTCGGAAGCGGCCCCGAGCAGCGGAGCGGACAGCACGGCACAGCACAGCACGGCAGGCAAGGCACGGTTCGGCATGGTGCCGGGGAGCATACCGCGACGTCGGTCCCGGCCGGTGTCGCCTCAGCCGCGGCTCGGGGCCAGCCGGGCCAGGAAGAGTCGGGTCGTCGAGGGTGACCAGGAGACGCGACGCCCGGCGGCGCACGCCGTACGGACCTCGTACCTCGACGGGTGCGTCGAGATCGAGCAGCACGCTGGGCTGGCGGAGCAGCGCGACGGAGAGCCCGCCCTCCTTGCCCGAGCCCCTTGTCCGGGAGGCGGAGCGGATGCTCCGCAGGGGATGTCCGCTTCCCAACGCAGGCCGAGGCGCAGGGCGAGACGATCGCCCTCGAGCCGCGTCGGTCGCAGGCGCAGGGCGTTCCAGTCGCCGAGCAGCCAGAGGCCGCCCCAGACCCCCAGAGCGGTCAGCGCCCAGGCCGCCCGCGGATGCCCGAACCGGGTCGCCACCAGGTGGATGATGCCGACCTCGACGGCCGTGAGACAGAGCATCACCGCGGCCACGGCGCCGTACCGGATCTCCCGGTGACTGGTGAAGGTGCCGGCCGCCGGCGGCTCCGCGCGGCGGCCCACCAGGCCGACGTAGAGCAGAAGCGTCACCTCGTAGGCGATCACGTCGGCCATGCGGCTCGGCCCGAGAAGCTCCCCGGTGAAGCGGCGGATCGCGTCGGCGAGGTCGCCGCCTCCTCCCGGGCGGTGCGCGACGCCCGCACCAGGCGCACGATCAGGTAGGCCACGAGCGCCACCTCGGCCGGGCGATCAGCAGCTCGAACCCGTGCAGGGTCTCGCCGATCGGCCGGCAGCAGAAGCAGGCGACGGTGACGAAGGCCAGGAACGCGGGAACAGGCGTCGCGACCGGCCAGCCACGGCAGCGCACCACGAGCAGCCAGAAGAGCGCCGGCACGACGATCGCGGAGATCCACGGTCAGCCCGACGGCCACGAGGTCGCCCCGCCCGTCGATCGCCAGCACCGGCCGCAGCCGCAAGCCGTCGCCCAGATCGCCGCCGCCGCGGCCAGGAAGGCGAGCAGCGCCGGATCGCGGTGGCGGCGCGGCAGGCTGCGAGCGCTCACCGGCCCATTCTCACCCGATCGACAGAACCCGTTCCACCTCGGCGAGGCGGCTGCGGGCGATGCGGCAGCGGGAGCCGTTGGAGAGCACCAGGAGCTTGGCGCCGCGCGTCAGCCGCTCGACGGCGACGACCTCGTCGAGGTTGACGAGGGCGGCGCGGTGGACGCGCAGGAAGCGACCGCCGAGGCGCTCCTCGAAGGAGGCGACGGAGGCGCGGACCAGGTGGGAGCCGTTCTTGGCGTGGACGCGGCAGTAGTAGTCCTCGGCCTGGATCCAGACGATGTCCTCGGTGCGCAGCAGCAGGGAGCGATCGCCGACCTGGAGCGAGATCCGGTCGGCGGCCGGGCGCTGCCGGTCCAGCTCCTCCGCGGCCCGGGCCACCTGCAGGGCGAGGTCGCCGAGACGGCTCTCCCGGACGCGGCGCTTGGCCCGGGTCAGGGCAATGGTGAAGCGTTCGTCGGAGAACGGCTTCACTACGTAGTCGAGCGCCGAGACGTCGAAGGCCCCGGTGGCGTAGCTGTTGAAGGCGGTGACGAAGACGATCGCCGGGGCCTCGGGATCGGAGGCCAGCTCGGCCGCGACCTGCAGGCCGCCCCGGCCCGGCATCTCGATGTCGAGGAGGGCCAGATCGGGGCGCACGGCGCGGATCGTCGTCAGGGCCTCGTTCCCGTCGCGCGCCTCCGCGACGAGCTCGACCTCCGGGTCGGCCGCCAGCAGATCGCGCACGACCTCGCGAGCGAGGGGCTCGTCGTCCGCGAGGACGACCCGCAGCGGCCTCACGATGCGGCTCGCGACCGGCCCGCGGTCGGGGCCTCGCGGCGGGCGGGAAGATCGATGTGGACCCGGACTCCGCCCGAGGATCGGGGACGTACCGAGAGGCTCGCGTCGCCGTCGAAGCAGCGCTCGAGCCGCGACCGCGTGTTGGAGAGCCCGATGCCGCAGCCCGTCTCCTCCTCGAAGCCGGGGCGAAGGCCCGAGCCGTCGTCGAGCACGCTCAGACGCAGGCGCCCGTCGCGACATTCGGCACGGACCACGATCGAGCCGGGACCCGGACGCGGCGCGATGCCGTGGCGGATGGCGTTTTCGACCAGCGGCTGGAGGAGGAGAACGGGCACGGAGAGCGGGAGCGCGGCGGGATCGATCTCGAAGCGCGCGTCGAGCCGATCGGCGAAGCGCACCCGCTGCAGGTCGACGTAGCGCCGGAGGAGATCGAGCTCCTCGGCCAGCGGCACCATCGGCCGCATCGAGCGCTCGAGGGTCGAGCGCAGGAGCTCGGAGAGGGCGAGGAGCATCTCGAGGGCTTCGGCGTTGGCCCCCTTGCGCACCTGGGCCGCGATCGAGTTCAAGGTGTTGAAGAGGAAGTGGGGTTGGATCTCCAGCCGCAGCGCCTCGAGTTGGGCGCGCGCCAGCTCGGCCTCGAGGCGGGCCTGGCGCAGCTGGGCGGCGCGGGCCTGCAGGTAGCCGCCGAAGCCGTAGCCGACGACGACGAGCCCGAAGTAGAGGAAGGGACCGACGCTCATCCAGGAGTTTTCGGCGTAGCCCAAGGCGGTCATCGGCGTGTAGCGCGCGACGGGCACGAAGGGCTGCAGGACGAGGAGCCAGAAGCCGCTGACCGCGACGTGTCCCACCGTCGCCGCCGTGGCGCCCGCGAGCAGCCTCAGGGGCCAGAGCGGACGGCGGGTCTCTGGGCGCACGAGCCGGACTCCCGCGGTGACGACGGCCGGGGCGATCGCGGCCCAGTAGCACCAGCTGCCGAGCTCCCAGGCGAAGATCCGCCACCACTCATGACCGTGGTCGATCATCGCGATGACCACCTGGCTCGCGGCGACGGTCGCCACCGCCAGGGCGGTGCCGAAGCTGGCGATCCACACCCAGCGGCGCGAGGACGGCAGGGACGCGCTCGCCGCGGCGGGTGCGGGTGGTGACTGCACGGTCGACGACGTCACGGACGGCCTCTCCCGCGCAGGCTACCCGCGGCCGCGGCGAGCGACAAGCCGGCTGCAGCGAGTGGCGGCGTCGGTGCAGTGGACCGCGCCGGTCACGAGGCCGGTCGAGGCCGGCGCAAGCGTCGAGCCGAACCGCGCCACCGGCCGCCCGTGGAACCCGTTCACTGCACCACCGGCCCGGAAGGCTGCAGGGAGCTTGGCGACGAGGGCTCTCGCGGTCAGCCTGTCGTCGAACCCGAGGAGGTGTCCATGTCCGCCGACCGCCGATCCCCTTCGAAGCCCGTTCGCGCCGTCCTCTGGGTCGCGCTCTCCTGCGCCACCCTCGGTGCCGCGTCGATGCTCGTCCCCTCCGGATCCGCCGCACCGGCGGCCTCCGGGCCGCGCATGCCGGCCTACGACGAGGAAGGTAGGCTGCTGCTCCCCGAGGACTACCGCCGCTGGATCTTCGCGGGCTCCTCCCTCGGTCTCTCCTACTCGGACGCGGGGCCGGCCGCCGATCTGCGGGACGAGATGTTCCACGAGGTCCTCATCGAGCCGACGGCCTACGAGCACTTCGTGCGCACCGGCACTTTCCGCGAGGGGACGATGCTCGTCCTCATCCTCCACGGCACCGGTCAGGAGGTGCTGCCGCAGCGCCGGGGCGTCTTCGCCGCCGAGGTCCACGGCATCGAGATGGCGGTCAAGGACTCGAGCCGCTTCGAGGGCTCCTGGGCCTATTTCGGCTTCGGGGGAATGGACGGCCTGAGGACCACGGGCACGTTCAACCAGCCCGAGCGCTGCCAGGCCTGTCACGCCGAGCATGCCGCCTACGACAACGTCTTCCTCCAGTTCTATCCGATGCTGGCGCAGGCGGGGCCGGCCGGCGGACCGGCGGCGAGGGCCTCGGGCCTTGACCGGTGACAGGGACGGCGATTCGTGCTAGGGTGCCCGCCCAGTGGATCGGTTAGTGATCCACGCCGGTAGCTGCAGGAACTTGCGAAGGGACCTGGTCAGTAGCCAGGTCCCTTCTTCTCATGGAACGAGTCCATGGGTCCAGGGCCGCCGGAAGAACAACGCAGGAAGTCGTAAGGAGTATCAGCATGAGCACGACCGGAATCGTGAAGTGGTTCAACGACGCCAAGGGCTTCGGTTTCATCACGCCCGAAGACGGGTCCAAGGACTGCTTCGTGCACCACACGGCCATCCAGGGCACGGGCTTCAAGACCCTGTCCGAGGGTGACCGGGTGCAGTTCGAAGTCGTCCAGGGCGAGAAGGGCCCGGCGGCCCGCAACGTCGTCCGTATCTGACGGCTACAACGCGAACGAACGACGAGCCACCTCCTCGGAGGTGGCTCGTTTCTTTTTGGGGCGGGCGCACTACACTCCGGAGATGCCCGAGATCGGCCTGGTGGGACTGCCCAACGTCGGCAAGTCGACGCTCTTCAACGCGCTGACCGCCGCCGGCGCCGAGGTCTCCAACTACCCGTTCACCACCATCGAGGGCAACGTCGGCGTCGTCCCCGTGCCCGACCCGCGTCTCGGCCGCCTCGCCGCGGCGCTCACGCCCGACGAGGTCGTGCCCGCGATGCTGCGAGTCGTCGACGTCGCGGGACTCGTCGAAGGCGCCAGTCGCGGCGAGGGCCTCGGCAACCGCTTCCTCGGCGAGCTGCGGGCCGTCGACGGCCTGGCCCACGTCCTGCGCTGCTTCGAGGACGGGAACGTGGCGCACGTCCTCGGCCGGGTCGACCCGGTGGCCGACGCTCGCCTGGTCGAGACCGAGCTGCTGCTCGCCGATCTCGAGCTGCTCCAGGGTGCGATCGAGAAGCGCCGGAAGGCCTGGCAGACCGAGCCGCGCGAACACGCCGTGGAGCGGCAGCGCTGGGAGCGCTGGCTGGCCCTGCTCGAGGCCGGAGAGGCGCTACGCCGCGGCGGCCCGTCCGCGGAGGAGGTCCGGGAACAGAAGGCCCTCGGGTTGCTCACGGGACGGCCGCTCCTGTACGTCGCCAACGTCGGTGAGACGCGCATCGCGCCGCCGGAGGCGCTGGCCGGCCGTCTCGGCGCGCCCGTGGTGGCGATCACGGCTCGCCTGGAAGGGGAGCTCGCCGAGCTGGAGCCGGAGGAGCGGGCGGAGATGTCCACCGCCCTGGACCTCGGGGCGAGCGGCCTCGAGCGCTTCGCGGAGGCGGCGTTCGAGCTGCTGGGGCTGGTGCGTTTCTACACGGTGGCGCACGGCAAGCTGCGCGCCTGGGCCGTGCCGCGTGACACGCCGGCACCGCAGGCCGCGGGTCGGGTGCACGGCGACATGGAGGCGGGCTTCATCCGCGCCCAGGTGGCGGGCTGGGAGGAGGTCGTCGAGGTCGGAAGCCTCCATGCCCTGCAGACCGACGGCCGGCTGCGCGTGGAGGGCCGCTCCTACGCCGTGCGCGACGGCGACGTGGTCGAGTTCCTCTTCCGCGCCCCCTGACGCCGGGGGCCGACTTGGTGTAGCCTTCGCCGCCGCCGGCCGCCCGGCCGCGCGCCTCCCCGCCGAAAGAAGGTCCCCGATGAGCTCCGTTCGAGACGATCTGCGCAACCTCGCCATCATCGCCCACGTCGACCACGGCAAGACGACCCTGGTCGACGCGATGCTCTGGCAGAGCGGCATCTTCCGTGACAACCAGGAAGTAGCCGTCCGGGTGCTCGATTCGATCGACCTCGAGCGCGAGAAGGGCATCACGATCATGGCCAAGAACACGGCCATTCACTACGGGGCCACCAAGATCAACATCGTGGACACCCCCGGGCACGCCGACTTCGGCGGTGAGGTGGAGCGCACGCTCAAGCTCGTCGACGGCGTGCTGTTGCTGGTCGATGCCGCCGAGGGGCCCCTGCCGCAGACCCGCTTCGTGCTGCGCAAGGCCCTCGACGCGGGGCTGGCGCCGATCCTGGTGATCAACAAGATCGACCGCGCCGACGCCCGCCCCGCGCAGGTGCTGGACGAGGTCTACGACCTCTTCATCGACCTCGACGCCCGCGAGGACCAGCTCGACTTCCCGGTTCTCTACACGAACGCCCGCGAGGGGATCTGCCGGACGGCGCCCGACGGGGACGATCAGACGCTCCAGCCGCTGTTCGAGGAGATCCTGCGCACGGTACCGGCTCCACCCCACGAGGAGGCCATCCGTTGCAGCTGCTGGTGACCACCCTCGACTACGACGAGTACATCGGGCGGCTGGCCATCGGCCGCATCGTGCAGGGAACGATCACCAAGGGGGAGACGGTGACCCGCTGCCTGCTCGACGGCGGCCGCGAGAACGTCAAGGTCACCAGGCTCCTGGGGTACGAGGGCCTGCAGCGGGTCCCGATCGAGAGCGCCCGCGCCGGCGACATCGTGGCGGTGGCGGGGTTGGACGAGGTGGCGATCGGGGAGACCTTGGCCGATCCGGAGGACTCGCGCCCGCTGCCCGCCATCCGGGTCGACGAGCCGACGCTGGCGATGGTCTTCTCGGTCAACGACTCGCCGATGTCGGGCCGGTCCGGCACCTTCCTCACCTCGCGCAAGCTCGAGGAGCGCCTGGTGCGCGAGACCTGGACGAACGTCTCCATCCGGGTCGAGAGGACCGAGGACGGCCGAGGGTTCCTGGTCTCCGGACGCGGGGAGCTGCAGCTGGCGATCCTCATCGAGATGATGAGACGGGAGGGCTACGAGCTCTCCGTGGGGAAGCCCGAGGTCCTGACCCGCCGTGCGGACGGGGAGCTTCAGGAGCCGATGGAGAGCCTCACGATCGACTGTCCCGAGGAGTTCGTGGGTGCCGTCACCCAGAGGGTCGGCCCGCGCAAAGGCCGCATGATGAGCATGGTGAACCACGGCAGCGGCCGGGTGCGCCTGGAGTTCCGCATCCCGTCGCGAGGGCTCATCGGCTTCCGTTCGGAGTTCCTCACCGAGACCCGCGGCCCGGGGATCCTCAACCATCTCTTCGACGGCTACGGGCCGTGGCAGGGAGAGATCCCGCATCGCAACACCGGAGCCCTGGTCGCCGACCGGGCCGGGCGCGCCACGGCCTGGGCGATCGAGCACCTGCAACCGCGCGGGGGCTTCTTCATCGGCCCCGGCGAGGAGGTCTACGAGGGGATGATCGTGGGCGAGCACTCCCGCTCGTCGGACCTCGACGTCAACGTGGTGCGCGAGAAGAAGCTCACCAACATGCGGGCCGCCTCGGCCGACGACATCGTGCAGCTGGTGCCGCCGCGGATCCTCTCCCTCGAGCAGGCCATCGAGTTCCTCGCCGAGGACGAGCAGCTCGAGGTCACGCCGGACGCCTTCCGCCTGCGCAAGAAGGTCCTCCAGGCCAACCGGCGCCGCTAGTCCGGGCGTCAGGTCGGGTAGGCGATCGCGACGACCTCGCTGCGGCAGCGCAGCTCGGCGACCGTCGGGACGCTGAGCGCCGCGCGGAAGCCGTCGGGGAGGATCTCGGTGATGGTGAAGCCGAGCTCGCGGGCCAGCGCCTGCGCGGTCGAGTCGACGTTGAGCCCGTCGGCCAACGTCACCGCCATCGGCCGTGCCTGCGCGGACACCGCCGGGTTGCCGGTCAGCGGTGCCGGATCGCCGCACCGCGCCTCGACCGAGACCTCGGCGACCGCCGTTGCACCGTCGACCGTCGCGACGATCTGCGCCGTACCGAGCTCGTTGCGGGTCGTGACGCGGCCCGCGGCGTCGACCGCCGCGACCAGCGGCCGGGTCGAGCTCCAGCTCACGGCGGCACCGGCGGCTCCGTCCGCCGGGACGACCTGGAGGTTCAAAGACTCGCCTTCGCTCAATGTGGCGCCGGCCGGCACGATGGTCAGCGTGCCGGAGGTCGAGGTGGGCGAGTTGCCGTCACACGCCAGGGCCAGCGGCAGGGTGAGGGCGACGAGGGCTGTGGTTGCACGCATGGTGGCCTCCTCGACGAACCAGGGTACACCCTCTCCGGTCGTCCGGCTGTGACGCCGGTCCCTGCGGGGTGCCGCTGCGCCTTCACCGCACGGCGCGGTGACTGCGGGCCGAGGGGCGGGGTGAAGGCCGGCGGCGTACCGCCTCGGCCACGCCGTCCCCGCACCAGGTCGAACGGATGGAGTCCATCGGCCGCTCGCCGCGTGCGATCGCCACGGCCCGGTCGGCGACGTCCGGCGGCAGCAGGAAGGCCAGCGGCTGCGCCACCTCGGTGAAGGCGGGGAAGGCTGCGGTGAGCTGGGCGTCCCACTCCTCGTGGAAGCGCAGCAGGTCGTCGGGCCGCACCCAGCGCCGGCGCGAGCCGGGCTCCGGAAGGGCGAGGAAGGGCTCGGTCGGGTTGAGCGTGCCGTAGTCGTCGGTCAGCTCCTCGCCGGGCTCGATGTCGCGCACGGCCAGCTCGAAGCCGTCGACCGTGGGCAGGCAGTTGGCGTGGAAGCTGTGGTTGACGTAACGGGCGTGGTCCCAACAGAGCACGTGGCGACCCTCGGCGTCACGGAAGGTGTACTTGTCGAGAATGCTCCAGTAGGGCTCGCCCATCGAGAGCATCTCCTCACGCGAGAAGACGCGGTCCAACCGGTCCTGGGCCCAGGTCACCGTTCCGCGCGGAATCCTCCCGCGTCGCGACGACCCCGTAGCCCACCGCCTCCGAGATGAACCGCAGCTCGGTGTCCGGGTGCAGCATGGCCGGCACCTCCCGGGAACCCGTCCGGTCCCCCTCCGAACCGATGCGGGGCCAATCCCGCGAGCGGCCGAAGCGCGCATTCTGCGCCTCTTCGCCGCCCTGCAAGCCCCCTCGAGCGACGGGCGTTCACCGAGTCGCTTGATACCGTGGACGAGCATGACGGGGGAAGGGGTCGCTGCAGCCTCGCGGCGATGAGTCGCGGCGGGGCTCCGTCGATGACGGAGAAGACCCGTAGCCTGCTCGACTGGTCGTCAACGGACTCGGGTGCCTATTTTCGCCTGCGCGAGCTGCTCCTTTCATTTCGCCCTGGTGCGAAGGAGGAAGCGAGGGCTCCGATCGAGCGCTTGGACTCGGGCGGGCGTTGTGGCGTTTCTGCTGGCGGTCATCAGGACCGCTCGGCCGTTCGATCGCCTCGTGCTGTCGGGCTGCAAGATCAGCCACCTCCCTGCTGTTCGGTGTCTGCTCGATCTCGATCCTCGGCGCTCTCACCGCGGGCAGGCGGGTGATTTCGGTGACTCGGAGTCCGGAGAATGCGGCCAAGGCGCAGGGCCTCCCTCCTCGCCGTCGGCGTCGTGTGTCTGGTGAGCAGCATCGGCATGTACGAAGCTCCGCGATCACCACCCCGCACTGTTCGAAGGCTGGTACCCGGCGGCCGATGGCTCGGGTCGGGTACTGGTGGAAGCGCTCGCCCGAGCTTCTGTGGCGCCGCCGGCTCGTCGCCGGGCGACCCGGGTCTACGGCCGGGTCGTCTCTGATCTGCGCTTGGTGCCCTCGTCCTTCTGGAGTCTCCTTGGTGAGTGACGGGCCAGCGGCCCCTGCTCCGGATTGGTCGGTGAAGGGCTCAATCCGGGCCGCGCTCGACCCAGTGGTGGGAGGGGAGGCGGAGGGCGGGGTAGCGGTCGAGGAGGGCGGCCAGGGAACGGCGGAGGTCGTCGACGGGCTGGGGGCCGAGGACGCGTTCCTTCTCCTGGTGGAGGAGGCGGAGGCGGCGGACTTCGAAGGTGTAGATGGACTTGAGGAGGTCGTAGACGGCGGCGGGGTCGCTGCCCGGGCCGGGGCGCAGGCCGTGGCGCTCGAGGAGGGTGAGGATCTCGGGGCGGTAGGCGTGGGCGGGCATCGGGGCCCGCCCAGCCTACTCGGTCGGGCGTCAGGATCGTCCGGGGAGGGGCCAGTTCTCGGACAGGGTGGACTTGGGGTTCAGGGGTGCGAGGAGCTTGAAGACGGCGAAGAGGACCCGGGCGCCGAGGGTCGGCCGGCCGGTCTCCACCGTGGCCTTCAGGTTCTTGACGATGAAGGGGCCCCCCTGCTTGAGCTGCTTCTCGGACTTGGTGCCGGTCGGCAGGTCCTCGACCGTGAGGGTGAGCTCGACCCCCTCGGTCGTCTCCTTCAGGTCGTAGACGATCGTGCACTCCGGATCGTCGTAGTTGGTGAAGCGCAGGGTGTGGGCCAGGCGCACCGGCTCCGAGACCTCGATGAAGCTGCCGGCCACACCGGTGTACTTGCCGTTCGGTGAACGCATCCGCAGCTGCCCGCCGGCCGCCAGCCGGTCGAAGTGCATGACCGAGTTGAACATCGCGTACTGGGGTCGGTCGGTGCGGGTCAGCTCCCGCCAGACCTGGTCCACCGTCCCGCGGATGGTGATGCGGTAGACGGCCTTGCGCTCGGTGTCGCTCATCGCTCCTCCTCCTGGTTCTCGACGTGGTACTTGACCCGCGTGAGCCGCCTGGCCCAGAGGCCGCCGTACTGGCTCGTCCACCGGTCGTGGATCATCTGGATGGGGACGACGTTGAAGTAGAGGTGCCGTTCCCGCCCCTCCCGCTCCGGAGACGAGCAGGTCGGCCCCCTCGAGGACTCGGATGTGCTTGAGCACCCCGATGCGGCTCATCTCGAAGCGGTCGCACACCGCCCCGACGGTGGAGCCCGGCCGGTCGCGCACCAGGTCGAGGATGCGGCGTCGCACCGGATGAGCCAGCGCCTGGAACACGCCGTCCATGTCCATCGCGTCGACCATAAGTAACCGATAAGTTACATATAGGATACGCTCCGCGTCAAGCCCCCCGGGGAGGCGTCAGCTCCCGGCGTCGGACCAGGCTCGCGAGAGCACGCAGGCGTTGATGCCGCCGACTCCCATCGAGAGCTTGCCCGCGGTGCGCACGGCGGGCCCCGGAGTGTCGAAGACGAATCGCCGGTGACGCTCGGCGATCGCGGGGTGCAGCTCCTCCTCGGCAACCACCGTCGGGAAGAGGACGCCGCGCTCGAGCCCCAGGTACTGGGCGGTCAGCTCCCAACCGCCGCCGGCCGCCATGCCGTGGCCGAAGGTCCCCTTGCGCGCCGTCACCCAGACCGTCTCGGGAAGCACGGAGCGCAGGGTCTCGACCTCGGTCACGTCACCGGGCGTCGCGGTGGCGTGGAGGTCCCACGTCTCGACGTCTCCGGCGTCGAGACCCACCCTGGCGAGCGCCTGCCTGATCGCCGCGAGCGGCCCGTCCGTGGAAGGCGTGATGACGTGGTCGGCGTCGGAGGAGACTCCGACGGCCAGCGGCTCGGCGCCCAGCGGCCGGAAGCCTCGCTCCCGGATCTTCTCGAGGTCGGCCACGATCCAGACCACGGAGCCGCCGGCGACGTGCGTGCCCTTGAGCTGGGTCAGCGGCTTCGACACCGCGCCGTCGGCGGCCAGCACGCGCGCCCGGTAGAAGCCTCCGACGACCAGCGGCAGCGGCGGCGGATCGGCGGCGCCGACGACCACGGCGTCGGCCTCGTCGCGCTCGATCGCGTCCAGGGCGAGCTTCAGTGCCAGCCCGAAGGTCGAGCAGGCTCCGACCGGAGCGAAGGCGAGCCCGGTGATGCCGCCCACCATCGAGACCTGGGAGGCGGGCCCGTTGTGGATGTTCCAGAGAAGCTCGGCGCCCACCGCGTTCCAGGGCGGTTCCGGGGCCCCCCAGCGCTCCTGGAGCCGCGCCCGCTGCGTCTGCCGTCGCCGGATGGCGGCCCGTTTGCCGCTTTCGACCTCGCCGTCGACGGTCTCGGCCTCGATCGCGGCGAGCTCACGGAGATAGCGCTCCAGCTCCTCGCCGCGGCCCTCCCAGAAGGAGTCCCACCGCGCCTGCGCCGCGTCCAGGGCCCGGACGTTGCGGGCCACTGTGTCGAGATCGCCGAGACCGGTGCCCACGTAGACGTGGGCTCGCGTGCCCAGCTCCTGCAGCCATGCCTCGAGCCCGGGGTTCTGGCCCAATGCCTGGATGAAAGCGGCCAGCGCCAGCTGGGTGGGCGCTCCGAGCTTTTCGACGATCTGTGCGTAGCGGCGCGGGGGAAAGCGCTCGTCGAACCACCGGCGGTAGACGGAGAAGTCGAGCTCGGGCCGACCGACGAGGAAGTTGTCGGGACCGAAGCCGTGAAAAGGGGAGAGCCAGCTCGCGGCCGAGTCGAGGTTCTTGGCGAAGGCCTCGATGTCGGGCGAACGCGGGGCGACGACACCCCACCCTGCGATGGCGAACCGGCGTCTGGACACGGTCGGAGCTCCGAAGTCGCGACTCTACACGGTGGAGGAGCGGAGGGCGGGACGTATGATCGGCGGATGAAGCTCCCCTCGCGCAACGTGCTCGGCGGACCGCTCGAGAGCTGCAGCCGCGATCCGATGACAGGCTTCTTCCGCGACGGCTGCTGCAACACGGGGCCCTCCGACCAGGGCCTGCACGTCGTGTGCGTGCTGGCGACGGAGGAGTTCCTCGAGTTCTCGCGCCGCGTCGGTAACGACCTTTCGACACCCCGGCCCGACTGGGGTTTCCCCGGAGTGCGCCCCGGTGACCGTTGGTGCCTCTGCGCCTCGCGCTGGCAGCAGGCCCTCGAAGCGGGCGCGGCACCGCAGGTGGTGCTCGAGGCGACCCACGTCGCGGCGCTGGAGATCGTCTCGCTCGACGACCTCAAGGCGCACGCCGTGCTGGCGTGGGACGGGGACGAGTCGGTGCCGACGGCCTAGGCGCCGCTGGCCGTCGGCGCCTGGTGCAGGACCACCTGATCGAAGGGAATCTCGATCCCGGCGGCCTCGAGGTCTTGGTACAGCGCGAGCCGCACCTCATGGAGCATGGCGGCGTAGTCGGAGGAGGCGGCCCAGGGCCGGACCGAGAAGTCGAGGGACGAGGCTCCGAAGCCGGCGAAGAAGACCGAGGGCGCCGGGTCGTCGAGCACCTTGTCGCAGCGCTTGCAGGCGCTCAAGAAAACCTCCGTCGCCCGGGTGAGGTCGGTCCCGTAGGCGACACCGATCGCGATGTCGGCGCGGCGCGTGCCGCGCTGGGTGAAGTTGTGGATGCTGTTGCCGGTGACCGTGCCGTTGGGCACGGTGATGCGTTCGTTGCCCGGGGTCAGCAGGGTCGTCGCGAACAGACCGATCTCCTCGACGGTGCCCGTCTCGCCGCCGGCGGTCACCCAGTCACCGATGGTGAACGGGCGGAAGAGCAGCACCATCACCCCGGACGCGAAGTGCCCGAGATTCCCCTGCAGGGCCAAGCCGATCGCCAAGCCGGCGGAAGCGAGCAGGGCGACGAAGCTGGTGGTCGCGACGCCGACCTGACCGAGCGACACGATGACGGTCGCGGCGAGGATCGCCCACTGTACGAGCGCGCCGAGAAAGCGGCTCAGCGCCTCATCGACTTCGCGTCGCCGCAGGATGCGGACCACCAATCGGTGCATCCACTTCGAGACGATCCAGCCCGCGAGGAAGATCGCCAGAGCGGCGGCGACGTTGATCATCCAGGGCACGTAGGGGCGAATCGGTTCGGGAAACAGGGTCTCCATGGTGGCTCCTCGTCGGTTCTCGATCGGTTCGACGGACGGTCCTCTCCGACCCAGGGTACCGGAAGGCCCGGGCTTGCGACGGGAGGCGCTGTGCGGCATCCTTGCGGCTCCGGAGCGATCCGACTCAAGGAGGTACCACCATGTCCCGTCCCCGTTCCCCGTGGCTGGCGCTCGTCGCCCTGCTCCTCGTGACCCTTCCCGCCGCCGCGCAGTTCGGCGACGAGACGACCGAGCCCCTCATTCCGCTCACCCTGCCCGAGCTGCTCGACAACTACTACGACGCCATCGGCGGCCTGGAGGCCTGGGATGCCCTCGAGACGGTCAAGGTGACCGGCAAGATGACCATGGGCCCGGGCCTCGAGGCTCCGTTCACCCTCTACCACAAGCTGCCGGAGAAGATGCGGTTGGAGTTCGAGGTCCAGGGCATGACCGGCGTGCAGGCTCTCGACGGCGACCAGGGCTGGATGTACCTGCCGTTCATGGGGCGCACCGAGGCGGAGCCGATGCCGGAGGAGATGGCGGCCGAGTTCCGCAAGCAGGTCGACCTCGCCGGTCCCCTCGTCCACTGGCAGGACAAGGGGCACGAGGTGGAGCTCGAGGGGGTCGAGCAGGTCGAGGGCACCGAGGCCTACAAGCTCAAGGTCACGCTGGCCCCCAGCGGGGACGTGCGCTACTACTACCTCGACTCCGAGTACTTCATCCCGATCAAGATGACCGGGAAGACCGAGATCCAGGGCAGCGAGGCCGACTTCGAGGTCACGCTCTCCGACTACAAGGAGGTCGAGGGCACGGACATCATGATGCCGCACTCGATCGAGCAGCGGCAGGTCGGCGCACCCGGCGGCCAGACCATCACGATCGAGGACGTCGAGGTCGGCGTCGACATCCCCGACAGTCAGTTCGAGATGCCCGCGGCGGCCCCCGCGGCCGCCGAAGACGAGGCCGCCGAGTAGCAAGGGGGGACAGGATGACTTTTCTCCCCCTCTGCGCGGACGCTCTCCTCCCCCGGACCGGGAGAAAAGTCTTCCTGTCCCCGACGGTGTTTCTTCCTCTCCTCCTCCTCGCCGCTCCCGCGCTCGCCCGCATCGAGATCGACACCAACACCTTCGGCGGTCTGGAAGCCCGCGCCATCGGGCCTGCCGTCATGGGCGGGCGCATCGCCGCGATCGACGCCGTCGCGACCGACCCGGTGACGATCTACGTCGGGGCGGCGGGTGGCGGCGTCTGGAAGAGTCAGGACGACGGGGTGACCTTTCGCCCCGTCTTCGACGACCACATCCAGTCGATCGGAGCGATCGCGATCGACCCGTCCGATCCGGAGACCGTGTGGGTGGGAACCGGCGAGTCGTGGACGCGCAACAGCGTCTCGATCGGCGACGGCGTCTACCGCTCGACCGACGGCGGCGAGAGCTGGGAACGCAAGGGGCTCGAGGAGAGCGAGCGGATCGCCCGCATCATCGTGGACCCGACGGACTCCGCCGTCGTCTGGGTCTGCGCCACGGGACATTTGTGGGATGCCAACGAGCAGCGCGGCGTCTTCAAGACGACCGACGCGGGGGAGAGCTGGGAACGGGTTCTCACCGTCGACGAGGACACCGGATGTTCCGACCTTTCGATGGATCCCCAGGTGCCCGACATCGTCTACGCCGGCATGTGGCAGTTCCGGCGAACGCCCTGGTCGTTCTCCTCGGGCGGCCCCGGAAGCGGGCTCTACAAGACGGTCGACGGCGGGAGCAGCTGGAGCGAGCTCGCCAAGGGGCTGCCCGACGGCCCCAAGGGCCGGATCGCGGTCGACGTCGCGCCTTCGCGTCCCAATCGGGTCTACGCCGTCGTCGAGGCAGAGAAGACCGCCCTCTACCGTTCCGACGACGCAGGTGCCTCCTGGGCGGAGATGAACAGCTCGATGAACGTGGCGGCGCGCCCGTTCTACTTCGCGACCGTGATCGTGGATCCGGTGGACCACGAGCGACTCTACAAACCGGGACTCTCCCTGGGTGTCTCGACCGACGGCGGGCGCTCCGTGTCGGGGCTCCTGGGAGGCTTCGGCGGCGGCGTCCACAGCGACCACCACGCGCTCTGGGTGAACCCCTCCGACCCGCACGAGCTCCTGCTCGGGACCGACGGAGGCCTCTACCAGAGCTTCGACCGCGGCGCGCACTGGCGGGCGGTCAAGGCGCTGCCGATCTCCCAGTTCTACGAGGTCGCCGCGGACGCCGACTGGCCGTACAACGTCTACGGCGGGCTGCAGGACAACGGCTCGTGGACGGGACCGTCCCGTGCTTCGGGCGGCATCCCCAACGCCGCCTGGCGCAACGTCGGCTTCGGCGACGGCTTCCACGTCTATCCCGATCCGAGCGACCGCAACGTCGTCTTCGCCGAGTTCCAGGGCGGGCAGATCCTGCGCTATCACCGGGACACCGGGCAGGTGAAGGTCATCAAGCCGTACCCGGCGGAGGGTGAGGACGACTTCCGCTGCAGCTGGAACACGGCCATGCACGTGTCCCCGAGCCGCCCGGGCACGCTCTACGTCGGCTGCCAGTACCTCTTCCGGTCGACCGACCGGGGCGAGTCGTGGGAGCGCATCTCCCCCGATCTCTCCACCGACGATCCCGAGAAGCAGAAGCAGAAGGAGTCCGGTGGCCTCACCATCGACAACTCGACGGCCGAGAACCACACGACGATCTACACGATCAGCGAATCGCCGCTCGACGGGGACGTGATCTGGGTCGGGACCGACGACGGCAACGTGCAGCTGACCCGGGACGGCGGAGCCACCTGGACCAACGTGGTCGCGAACGTGCCCGACCTTCCGGCCCGGACCTGGGTGTCCTTCATCGACGCCAGCCCGCACGATCCGGCGACGGCCTTCGCCACCTTCGACGGGCATCGCACCGGCGACATGGCTCCCCACGTCTACCGCACGAGGGACTTCGGTGCGACCTGGACGGCGGTGGGGGAGGGGCTCTCGGGGTACGCCCACGTGGTGCGCCAGGATCCCGTGAATCCCGACCTGCTCTTCGCCGGCACCGAGCTCGGCCTCTGGATCAGCCTCGACGGCGGCGAGGGGTGGGCCCGGTTCACGGGCAATCTGCCACCCGTGGCCGTGCGGGATCTCGACATCCACCCGACCGAGCACGACCTGATCATCGGCACGCACGGTCGCGGGATCTACATCCTCGACGACCTGACGCCCCTGCGCGCGGTGAGGGCCGAGACGTTGGAGGCGAAGCTCGCCCTGCTGCCCTCGCGCCCGTCCGTGCAGTTCCTCACCGGCCAGACCTGGCCCTTCGACGGGGACGACCAGTTCGTCGGCCGCGACCTCGGCGAGGTCGCGAGCCTCTTCTACTACCAGGCGAAGCGGCACATCTTCGGGGACATGAACGTCGAGATCTACGACGCCGACGGGACGCTGCTGACCACGCTGCCCGCCGGCAAACGCAAGGGGATGAATCGAGTCGACTGGCCGATGCGCCTCGACGCGCCGAAGATCCCGCCGGCGACGTCGCTCACCTTCGCGTTCACCGGACCGCGGGTGCCGGAGGGCACCTACCGCTATCGCATCGTGAAGGGAAAAGACAGCTACGACGGCACCTTCGAGCTCGTGGCCGACCCACGCAGCCCCTACTCGGCCGAGGATCGGCGCCTCCAGCAGGAGACCGCCTTGGCCCTCTACGACGCGCTCGAGGATCTCACCTACCTGGTGGACGCTCTGATCGACCTGCGCGATCAGGCGGAAGCCCGCGCGGAGGCGGCGGGAGGACGCACGGCGGCGCGACTCGAGGATCTTGCCGGCGAGGCGGAGGCACTGCGGGCGTCACTGGTCTCGACCAGCGAGGCCGGCTGGCTCTCGGGAGACGAGAAGCTGCGCGAGAAGCTCACCGACGTCTTCGGCGCCGTGGCCGGCTACGACGGCCGCCCGACGGAGTCACAGCTGGCGCAAACGGCCAAGCTGACCGCGCAGGTCGAGAGTGCGCACCGGGACTTCGACGGGCTGACGTCGCCGCAGCGTCTGGAGGAGGCTTCCCGCGGCCTCGACGAGCCGCTCACTCTTCTCACGCGGGAGGCGTGGGAAGGTGAAGAGGAGGCGGCCGGAACCGGCGTATCGGTGGCGACCGGGTGGGCGGCCGCCACGTTCGCCCCGTTCGCGGTCTGGCGCTGAGGTCGCCTCACTCCCAGCGCACGGGGTCGCCGACGCGGACCGCGCCGCCGACGACCACCTCGCCGTAGACGCCGCCCCGCCAATCGGTCGAGAGCGCCTCCCGCAGGCCCGTGCAGGCCTCCTCCATGCGCTCGCAGGGCCTGGTCTCGCCGTGCACCAGGATCCTGCCGTCGCCGATCACCAGCGTGCGGCCGCGGCAGTCCACGAGGTCGAGCCCGTCGATCATGATGTTGGCGCGGCGCGCGCGCGGATCGACCGGGTGTCCGACCTGCGCCTCGGCGTCGCTCCAGCGCTCGGCCTGGATCAGCGTCACCTGCCGGTGCCCGCCCTGGTTCGCGTTGCCCTCCAGGCCCCTCCCGGCGTGCAGCTGGGCGCGGTAGACGGGGTCCATCGGCCCGCCCTTCGAGCGCTTGATCCAGATCGCTTCGACCCGTCCGGCCGGCCCCCGCATGGCGGGAGTCTAGACCACGGGGCATAATCCCGATCGCCCCCCGAGGTCTCCATGCTGTTGGACCGGAAACTGATCGTCGTGCTGCCGGCCTACAACGCCGCGCTGACCCTCGAGCGCACCGTCGAGGAGCTGCCGCGGGATCTCGTCGACGAGGTTCTCGTGGTCGACGACGCCAGCCGGGACTCCACCGTCGAGGTCGCGCGAAGGCTCGGCCTGGAGGTCCTGATCCACGACAGCAACCGCGGCTACGGAGCGAACCAGAAGACGTGCTATCGGGCGGCCCTGGACCGGGGCGCGGACGTCGTGGTGATGCTCCACCCGGACTACCAGTACTCACCACGCCTGGTGGCGGCGATGGCTTCGATGGTGGTGAGCGGCCACTACGACGTCGTGCTGGGCTCGCGCATCCTCGGTCGCGGCGCCCTGGCCGGAGGCATGCCGCTCTACAAGTACATCGCCAACCGGGTCCTGACGCTGGTCCAGAACTGGCTGATGGGGCTGAAGCTCAGCGAGTACCACACGGGCTACCGGGCTTTCTCGCGCCGGGTTCTGGAGACCCTGCCGCTGGCCGAGAACTCCGACGGCTTCGTCTTCGACAACCAGATCCTGGCCGAGGCGGCCTGGGAAGGCTTCTCGATCGGCGAGATCAGCTGTCCGACCCGCTACTTCGCGGAGGCTTCGAGCATCGGGCTCGCCGCCTCCTGCCGCTACGGCCTGGGGGTGCTGGGTACCGCCCTGTCGTTCCGAGCGGCGCGGTGGGGCTTGCGCTCGAGGCTCTTTCCCGCCTCGGACCGGCGACGGGGCTGAGGCCGCAGGCTGGAAGGCCCCGCGAGGGGCCCGATAGGATGGGGCCACGGGCTCGACCCGCTCCCTTCCCCGCCTTCCCCGAGGAGCTCTCCCATGACTCGAACGATCGTCCCGCTGGCTCTGACCCTGCTGACTCTGGCCTGCACGGCTCCGTCCGAAGAGACGGTCGCCGGGCCGGCGGCCTCCGACGAGGGGCTCGCCGTGGCCGACGATGTCGAGGCCCGATTGGCCCGCTACGCTCCGACCGAGCTGACCGCCGATCTCTCGGGTGTGCCGGAGGGCGAGCGCGAGGTCCTGGCGGAGCTGATTCGCGCCGGGCGGCAGATGGACGAGATCTTCCTGCGTCAGGTCTCGGTCGACAATCCCGACCTCGAGCAGCGGGTCGAGGACCTCCCGGAAGCGGCGCGCACCTACTTCGCGGTGAACTTCGGGCCGTGGGACCGGCTCGACGGCATGGAGCCGTGGTTGGGTTCGACACCGCACCCGGAGGGTGCCGGCTACTACCCGGTCGACATGACGAAGGAGGAGTTCGAGCGCTGGGTCGCCGAGCACCCCGAGCAGAAGGCGGACTTCGAGGGGCTCTACACCGTGATCCGCCGCGAGGGCGGCGGCTTGGTCGCCGTGCCCTACTCGCAGCAGTACGCGGTCTGGCTGGGTCCCGCCGCCGAGCACCTGCGCAAGGCCGCGGAGGCCACGGAGAACGAGTCTCTGGCGCAGTTCCTCGAGCTGCGCGCGGCGGCGTTCTCGAACGACGACTACTACGAGAGCGACAAGGCGTGGATGGACCTCGACTCGCCGGTCGAGGTGACGATCGGTCCCTACGAGGTCTACGAGGACGGCCTGTTCGCCTACAAGGCCGCCTTCGAGGCCTTCGTGACGGTGAACCTGCCCGAGGAGTCGGAGCGCCTGGCCCACTTCAAGAGCCTGCTGCCGTCGCTCGAGCAGGGTCTGCCGATCCCCGACGAGCACAAGAACCTCGACCGCGGCTCCGACAGCCCGATCCGGGTCGTCGACGAGGTGTTCGTCGGCGGGGACTCGAAGGGCGGCGTGCAGACCACGGCGTTCAACCTGCCCAACGACGAGCGGGTCCGCGAGGAGAAGGGATCGAAGAAGGTCCTCCTCCACAACGTGCTGCGCGCCAAGTTCGAGAAGATCCTGGTGCCGATCGCCGAGCGCGTCCTCCCTGCCGACCAATCGAGCGACGTCTCGTTCGAGGCCTTCTTCGCGGAAACGCTGCATCACGAGCTCTCCCACGGTCTCGGCCCCGGCAACATCACGGTCGACGGGCGTGAGACCGAGGTTCGTCTCGAGCTCAAGGAGCTCTACTCGACTCTGGAGGAGGCGAAGGCCGACGTCATGGGGGTCTACGACATCCTCGCCCTGATCGACGCCGGCGAGATCCCGGCCGAGCTGCGGGAGACGCTCGAGCCGACCTATGTCGCGGGCCTCTTCCGCTCGGCCCGCTTCGGCGTCCACGAGGCGCACGGCCGGGGGGTCATCGCCCAGTTCAACTACCTGCTCGAGAAGGGGGCGCTGGAGGTCGACGACGAGGGGCGCTTCCGGGCCGTGTCCGAGAAGTTCCCCGACGGCATCCGCGACTTGCTGCACGACATGTTGATGCTGCAGGCGACCGGCGACTACGAGGGCACGGCGACGTTCCTCGACACCTACGGCGTGGCCTCCGACGCCCTCCTGGCGGCCATCGACCGCCTCGGCGACGTGCCGGTGGACATTCGCCCGATCTTCACTCAGGCGGAGGAGCTCGCCCCCTAGCGCGATGAGGACCCTGCGCCGCATCGTCCTGCTGCTGTCGCTGTTCGTCCTGCTGGCGTTCGCGGTCTTCGTCGTCAACCAGACCGCGCAGGTCGTGGAGCTGGCGGGACGCCTCGATCCGCGGCTCGCGACGGCCACGCTCTGGTCGCTCCTGGTCCTTTACGCGGCGCTGCTGATCACGCCGGCGGTGCTGTGGTGGCGGATGCCGCCGCCGCTCGACCCTCCGGCGAGCGAGGACGATCCCCGCTTCCCGGAGCATCTGGCCCGGTTGAAGCGCCGCCTGGCCGGCAACCGGCACCTGCTCGGGGCGCCGCTCGCGGACCGGCAGGACGTCGAGGCCGCGCTCGCCGCGATCGGCGGCGAAGCGGAGACGGCCATCCGCGACGTCGCCTCGACGGTGTTCCTCACCACGGCGGTCTCGCAGAGCGGACGCCTCGACGCCCTGATGGTGCTCTCGGCCCACGTCCGTCTGGTGTGGAGGTTGGCCCACCTCTACGACCAGCGCCCCACGCTCCGCGACATGGCGCACCTCTACGCCAACGTCGCCGGCACCGCCTTCGTCGCCGGGCAGATCGACGACATCGACGTCTCCGAGCAGATCCAGCCGGTGCTGACGGCCGTCTTCGGCAGCGTCACCGCGGCGGTGCCGGGTATGGGCACCGCGTCGGCGGTGCTGGTCAACTCGACCTTGAGCGGCGCGGCCAACGCCTTCCTCACCCTCCGCGTCGGCATGATCGCCCGCCAGTACTGCGGCGCCCTGGTCCTCGCCGATCGCCGCCTCGTCCGCCGCTCCGCCACGGCCGCCGCCGCCGCCCAGCTCGGCTCCATCGTCCGCCGTGGCGCCAAGACCCTGGCACCTCGGCCCTCAAGGCCACCACCAGCTCCTCGGCAGCGCCTTCGGCTTCGGCCGCAAGGGCGCCAGGCCCCGATCCGAGCCCGCGGTCGAGCCGCCGTCCGCCCCGCCGCTGGTTCCGTCGTCGCGAACGGTAGGCGCCGCGCATGCGGTCGGTCAGGGATGTGACCCGTGAGCCGTCCCAGGTACTCCGGGGTGTGGAGCTGGAACGGACGGTCGCGACCCTGGTGCCGCGAGTGCTGCGCTACTGTGGCGCGACGCGCAGCTGGGAGCTGGCCGAGGACGTGGCCCAGGAGGCGCTGACGGCGGTCGTCCATCGCTGGCGTACCACGGGTCCGCCCGACTCGCCGATCGCTTTCGCCCTCGTCGTGGCGCGCCGCCGGCTGGCGGCGCGGTCCGTCCAGGCGGCCGGCACGGAGTCGCTCGACGGTCTCGACGCCGAGATCGAGACCGGCCGTCGATCGGAGAGGCCGCGGCCGGGCTCGACCTCGGCCGCACGCTCACCGCGATCGCCCACCTGTCCCCGGCCGAGCAGGAGGCGCTCCGGCTGGTCGTGCTGCCAGATGTCCTGCCGAGGCGGCGGATGCTGGGTGTGGGGAGTCCGCTCAAGATGCGGGTCTCGCGTGCCGGCGAGACTCAAGGAGGTCTGTCCAATGGACACCGATCGTGAGCCGACACCGCTCTGCGCCGGGCGCAACCCGATGCCGATCGTGTCGACCGCCTGATCGCGGCCAGTCTCACCGCGAGCCGTGGACGACGCCGTGTGGGCTACGGCTCCTCACCTTCGGCCTGGCCGCGGGCGCCTTCATCGTGGCTCTGCTGGTCATCGTCGGCGAACCTGCCCGGTCCGGTCGAGGCACCGACTGGTCTCATCCGGACTCGCAGGCCGGCGAGGCCGAGGACAGCCATCTGATCGTCATCGTGTATGGAGGAGATCTGCCATGAGCGCATCCGCACCATCGCCGTCGCTGTCTGCCTGCTCTCCTCGGCTCCTGCCTTCCCGCCCCGGAGACCTCGGGTGGACATCGACGTGGCCGGGGCTCCGTCCAGGGACGTGTTGAGATCTCGACGGGCTTCGAGTCGGCCTCTCAGCTCGAGATGCACGTGGGTGATCGGTTGACCATGCGGCTTCAGAACGTCTCGGCGAAGACGGCGCTCGAGGCAGCGTGCGAGAGCCTCGGCACGAGCTGGCGCATCGAAGACGGGAAGCTGATCGTCGAGCACGCCAGCCCTCCACCTCGGCCCGTCGGCGCGCTGCTCGACGAGACTGTGGGAATCAGCCTCGTGGAGGCGGAGGTTTCGAAGGTCGTCGCACCGATGGCTCACATGGCCGGCATCGAGGTCGAGATCGACGGTGATCTGGGGTCGCAGCGGGTCTCCATCGAGATGGAGCAGGGCACCTTCAGGAGGCTTCGGAGCGCTTCGCGGGCGGCGAGCTGCGTGGTCTCTGGAGGAGAGGTCGGAGGCGACCGTCTCACTCTCCGTCCCGGGAGTGAGCTCGGGGTCGACGAGAAGCGGAAGAAGTCCCAGATCTCGCGGTTGACGTCGATGACGTCGGTGGCCTCGCCGTAGACGTTGGGGGAGAAGGGCGCGGCGCCCGGCCAGACGTGGCCGGGCCGAAAGAGCTTCCAGTGCTCGAGGGCGGTGCCGTCGGAGCAGTCGGTCCAGACCCAGCGTTCGGCCCGGTGGCCGTCGCTCTGGCGCCGCGACTCGACGAGTTGGGGCTCGGGATCGCAGCCCTCGATCCGGGCCCAACGCGCCAATGCCTCGGCTATGGCGGGGTGCGGTGTGCGCACCTCGGTGACCGGGCTCGGTGGTCCGAGACCTCCCTGGTAGGGCGCGCGCGGGTCGTCGACGCTCTGCACCTGGAGCAGCGGGACCCGACGCTCGGGCTCCGCGCCGGCGGGAGGAAGCAGGGCACCGGCGACGGGTGCCACCGCGGCGAGCCGGTCGGAGAGCTCGAGGGCGAGGCGGTGCACGAGCATCGCGCCGTTCGAGAAGCCGGTGGCGTAGACGCGGTCGCGGTCGACGGGGAGGGTGTCCTCGAGCCGGTCGAGAAGGGCGGCGACGAACCCGACGTCGTCGGCGTCGATGCGACGGGCGTAGCCGCAACAGAAGCCCGCGTTCCAGGTCAGGATCAGCCGCTCGAGCTGACCCGAGCCGTCGGGGTAGACGGTGACGAAGCCCTCGGAGTCGGCCAGGGCGTCCAAACGGGCGTAGCGCTTCATGGCGCTCCCGCGGCTCCCCGCCCCGTGAAAGACGAGCACGACGGGCAGTGGGCTGTCGACGCCGGGGGGGACGTGGACCTGGTAGTAGCGCCGGGTGCCTCCGACCCCGAAGGAGAAGGCGTGGTCGCCGGGTGGCAGGGGCGCGGCGCGGGCCGCGCTCGCTGCCAGCGTCAGGGCGGCGAGGGTGCGGCGCCAGGGGAGCGGGATGCCTCGTCCGTGGGTTCGGATCGCCTGGCAATATCCCACGCCGTCGCCCCGGAGAGAAGGCCCGCTGAGATAATCCCGGCGACCGGACGAACCGTGGAGACGATCTCGACACGCGAGGCGCGCCGTCTCGCGCTGGCCCGCGCCGGCCTCCTGCGCCCGGAGCGCACGGGCCTGCCGCGGCGGGCTCGAGGCAGGGGCCTTCGAGCCCGGGCGGCGGCCCTCGCCGTCGTGCGCCGCTTCGGCTACCTGCAGCTGGACTCCATTCCCGTCGCCGGCGCCCGCACCCACGCCATCGTGCTGCTCTCGCGCCTCGAGGGCTTCGATCCCGATCTGGCCGAGACTCTCCTGGCACCCGGTGAGCCGCTCTTCGAGTACTGGGGGCACGAGGCCAGCTGGATGCCGCTCGAGCTCTATCCGCTCTTCGCCTTCCGCCGCCGCGAGTTCCGCAGCCATCCCTGGTGGGGCGACGTGCTCGGCGAGCACCCGGAAGTCGCGCGCACCGTGGTCGGGCGCATCGAGGCCGAGGGGCCGCAGCGTTCCCTCGACCTGACTCTCGGGCTGCCGCGTGCGAGCCGACGGATCGTCAAGCGGGTGACCGCGTCCCTGTGGCTCGAGGGCACTCTGGCCGTGCGAGAGCGACGGTCGTTCCAGAGGATCTTCGACCTCACCGAGAGAGTGATTCCGCAGCGCCTGCGCGAGAGCCGGGTGGAGCCCGAGGAGGCGTTGCGACGGCTCCTCTTGCGGGCTCTCGCCGGGCACGGCTGGGCCGCGCGCGGCACGCTCGCCGCCACCTGGCGGCTGAAGAACCGGGCGAGCGACGTGGATCGAGCCCTGGGCGAGCTGGCCGAGGCCGGCGAGGTGGTGCCCTGCCGGCTGCGTTCCGAAGGCGGCGCTCAGGCGACGGCGGGCTGGATCCGGCGGCGGGACCTCGACCTCGCGAACCGTCTGGCGCGCGCCCGTCCGAGGCCGGACCGTGGCGTCCTGCTGTCGCCGTTCGATCCTCTGCTCTGGGACCGGGCGCGGGTGCGGCGTCTCTTCGGCTTCGATCAGGTCCTCGAGATCTACAAGCCGGAGACGGAACGCACCTGGGGCTACTACTGCCTCCCGGTGCTCGCCGGCGAGCGTCTCGTCGCCCGGATCGACCTCAAGGCGGAGCGCCCGGCGGGACGGCTCGACGTGCTCTCCCTGCACTGGGAGGGGGAGCCGGGCGCAGCGGAGCGCGAGGCGGCGGCTGGAGCGCTCGCCGACTACGCGGCCGCCGTCGGCCTGGAGCCCGGCGGCGACTCCCTTTCTTCCTAGCGCTGGAAGGCGTAGGAGAGCTTGAGAAAGATCTGGCGACCGGACTCCTGGAGATCGTCCAGCTCGTCGATCTCGCGGTTGTCGGAGAAGCCGAGAAAGGCCACCGTCTGCCAGTTGAGCTTGTAGGCGAAGACCAGCGAGCCCGCCAGCCCGCCGCTGTGGTCCTCGACCTCGTCGAGGTAGAGGGCGGGGTCGCGCTCGGTCTCCACCCACTGCGTCACCAGCCGCAGCCAGGAGCGCGCGTTGAAGGTGTAGACGCCCCGCAGGCGCGCCACGTCGGCCGTGAAGAGGCGGCCGGACAGACCCTCGTCGGTGTCCACGTCGAGCCACCGACGGGTGCCGCGCAGGTCGAGCTCGAGGTGGTCGGTCGGCCGGAAGATGGCGCGCAACCCGATCGTCGCGCCGTCGCCCAGGCGGTCGTTGGCGAAGTCGACCTCCTCGCCGAAGACCGTGTCGACGATGAGGCGCGAGAAGATCTTGCCCGGGCTCATCTCGAGGTAGGGGCGGATCTGGCGGCGCTCGTGGACCTCGACGTCACCGCGGACCTTCTCCACCGCGAGCTCGGTGCGGAAGAAGGAGTTCTTGACGGCGTCCATGCCGAAGCCCGTGGTGATCCCCTCCAGGAGCAGGTTGCCGTCCTGATCTTCGGAGTGCTCGCCCCAGCCGAAGACGCGCAGGCGCGAGACCGGCTTCTCCTCCGGTCGGAAGGTGTAGCCGACCTCGCCGTAGCCGCGGCGGTACCCGACTTGCGGCACGAAGCCGTTGTCGGCACGGAAGTCGTCCGCGACGTCGTTGACCTCGCCGTAGTAGTCCCAGGTCCGGCTCTCGTGGTAGTACCAGAGCTCCGCGGCGTGACCGGAGAGCTCGCGTCCGTCCCACTCGTCGGCCAGCTCCGGCCGGTCCGGTGTGTGACTCGACGAGAAGAGGAGCTGCCCGGTCAGGGTGTCCTGATTCGTCGGCTGCCAGCGGAAGTCGGGGCCGAGGACACGGTTGTCTCCACCGCCGTCGATCTCCCGGTCGCTCACCAGGAAGCTGACGAACGACTGACCGATGTCGTGGCGGACCCGGCCCATCACGACTTCCGACTCGAAGTCCTGATCGGCCAGATCGGAGCCCTTCGATCCGGGAAGGATGACGCTGCCGCCACCGCGGTCCTCACCGACGAGCAGGGTGTAGGCCGTCTTGCCCTGCCGGCCCGTTGCCCGCGCGCCCCAGCGCGGGGCGGTGAAGGTGCGGCTGAAGAGGGCCTGGATCGGTGTCGAGAGCAGGTCGCTGCTCTCCAGGAAGAAGGGTCGCTGCTCGGGAAAGAAGAGGGCGAAGCGCTCGTTGGCGGCGATCTGCGCGACGTCCGACTCGATCTGCGAGAAGTCGGGGTTGATCGTGCCGTCGAGCACGGTGTCCGGGTTCGGCAGCCACTTGAAGTCGAGTCCGATCTCGCCGGTCGGGTCGTCGCTTTCGAGCGACGACCCGAGCCCGTCGCGGGGCTCGGAGGTCTGGCTCGCCGTGCCGTACGGCGCGGCCACCCAGTGACTTCCCGAGGGCAGACCCTGCAGTCCGGTGAGCGGCCTCACGTTGCAGATGAAGCAGTTGGCCTCACGCGGCAATCGCGAGGTGAACATCTGGTACCGGAACTCACGGGGGCGGTTGCGGTACAGCATGATTCCCCACTGCTCGGGGTCGGAGCCGCTGTAGCGCAGTGAGCTGAAGGGGATCCGCATCTCCAGCACCCAGCCGTCGGTGCCGATACTCCCGGCGCTCTCCCAGAAGAAGTCGGGGGAGGAGTCCTCGCCCGAGGCGTCGTTGGAGATGGCGTCGTATTGGATGCCGCGCGCGTTGGCCAGGAACATCTGCGCCGACTTGCCGTCGTGGCGGGTGTCGACGATGACGCCGCCGTAGTCGGTGTAGCTCGGGATGTTGTCGCGGTCGCCGAGAGGTGCCTTGATGCGACGGGGCTCCGGATCGGCGAACTCGAAGGCGGCGTAGAGAAAGCGGTCGTCGTAGCCGAGGTAGGCGACGTTGGCTACCTTGGGCTCGACGTTGTCGCCGGGGTTCGTCTCGAACCACTCATCGAGGCGGACGGCCTGGCTCCAGGCCTCCTCGTCGAGTCGGCCGTCGATGTGGATCTCGCCGTCGATGCGGACGATCGGAATCGGACCCGGAGCGGGTTCGGCGGCGGGCGGTGGTGCGGCCCGCACACCGGCGGCCGCGGCGGCCAGCGCCGCGAGAACGAGGATCTCGCGCTGGTGCACGGGGATGTATACGCGCCGCGGACCGCGAGGTTACTAGGAGGCGAGGTAGATCAGGAGGCCGAAGGCCGCGGCGAGCAGCAGGCTCCAGCACACCGGGACGACCGCGAGCAGGAAGAGCCCGCGCGGCAGATCCAGCCGCCGGCTCACGGCGGCCCACCAGGCGGCGGCGGCGGGAACGATCGCGAGCGCCTGGAGGGCGAGGAACAGGAGCCAGGTTCGGCCCCCGTCTCCTCCCGGGTGCCGCACGGCGCGCCAGGGCAGGAGGACCGAGGCGGCCATGACGAGGATCCAGGCGACGAGCCAGGGGAGGAGCCTCCTCGCTTCCGTACGCTCGAGCTGCATCGGCGGGCATGATAGCCCGGTGGTATCCTCCGCGCCCCGCGATGACCTCCGCCGGCTACCTCGAGCTCCTGCGTGGCAATCGGGGCTACCGCAAGGTCTGGCTGGGCAGCATCGCCTCGAACCTCGGCGACTGGCTCAACGTCATCGCCGTCTACACGCTGATCGACCGGCTGACGGGATCGCCGCTGGCTCTCGGTCTGGTCTTCGTCACCAAGATGCTGCCTTTCGCCCTGGCGTCGCCGGTCGCCGGCCTGCTCGCGGATCGCTGGAATCGGAGGCGGCTGATGATCGGCGCCGATCTGGTGCGGGCGCTGCTCGTGCTCGGCCTGCTGCTGGTACGCGACGCCGCGCACCTGCCTCTGCTCTACGTCGTCGTCGCCCTGCAGATGGTGGTGAGCGCCGCCTTCCTCCCGGCCCGCAACGCCTCCATCCCCAATCTCGTCAGCGACCGGGAGCTGCTGACGGCGAACGCCCTCTCCTCCGCGACCTGGTCGGCCCTGTTGGCCGTGGGGGCGGCCCTGGGCGGACTGGCCACGGAGGCCCTCGGCATCTACCCGGTCTTCCTGCTCGACAGCGGCAGCTACCTGATCTCGGCCTGGTTCCTCTACCGTACCGTCATCCCGCAGCACACGGACTCCGAGCCCGCGCCGCTGCTACGGACCGCCTGGCGGCAGGTGGCGGAGGGCTGGCGCTACATGCGATCGCACCCCGGCGTGGGGCGGGTGGCCCTGGCCAAGCCGGCGTGGGCCTTCGGCGGTGGGTCGCTGGTCTACATGCTGGCGCTGGTCGGGCAGCGGTTGATTCCCGGTGCGCCCGCGGCCGGCATCGGATGGCTCTACGCGGCGCGCGGCCTGGGGACGGGGCTGGGCCCGATCGCGACGCGGCGATGGGTTCCCCGCAGGCTCTGGCTGGGGTTGGTGGGTTTGGCGGCGGTGGTCAGCGGCGCGGCGTACCAGGGGGTGGCCTGGATGCCGTGGACCCTTTGGCTGACCGTTCCCGTCCTCGTCGCGCACACGGCGAGCGGCGCCAACTGGGTGCTCTCGACGGTCATGTTGCAGGAGCGCTCCGAGGATCGCTTTCGGGGTCGGGTCTTCGCCACGGAATGGCTGCTCTTGACGTCGACCGACGCGGTATCGATCGTGGCGGCCAGCCTGCTGCTGGAGTCGGGCGCGCTCACCCTGCGCGGCGCCCTGGCGCTCTTCGCCGCCGTCCAGCTGGCGACCGGGGCACTCTGGGTCGCCGTCGTCGCGCCGCGCGAGCGTGCCACGGGCGGCGAGCTGGTCGCGGACCCCGCGGCCGGGCCCTCCCGGCGCCGTTGGTGAGACCCGGCGCTCGGTAGACTGCCGTCGTGATTCCGATCCGGGACGACGTTCCGAGCCGACAGTTGCCGATCGCCAACTGGCTGATCATCGGCGCCAACATCGCCGTCTTCGTCCACGAGGTCCTGCTGCCCGCGCCACGTCTCGAGTCGTTCATCGAGTCGTGGGCCTTCGTCCCGGCCCCTCTGACCGGTCCGGGCCCGGCCGTCGCGCCGCTGGCGACCAGCATGTTCCTGCACGGGGGGTTCTTCCATCTGGCGGCGAATCTCTGGGTCCTGTGGATCTTCGGAGACAACGTCGAGGACCGGATGGGGCCGATCGGGTACATCCTCTTCTACCTGCTCTGCGGCTTGGCCGCCGGTCTCGTCCACTGGGCGAGCGCTCCGGCGTCGACGATTCCCACGGTCGGCGCCTCCGGCGCCATCTCGGGCGTGATGGGTGCCTACTTCCTGCTCTATCCGCGAGCCCGGGTGGTCCTGTTGGTACCGCTGCTCTTCTGGCCCGTCTTCGTCGAGGTACCCGCCTTGGTCTTCCTCGCGGTCTGGTTTCTGGGCCAGCTGTGGAGCGGCGCCAGCGCCGGCCTCGCGGCGGTGCAGGAAGCGGGGATCGCCTGGTGGGCGCACGTCGGTGGCTTCGTCGCCGGAATGGTCCTGGTGTGGCTCTTCGCCCGGAGACCGGCCCCGCCCGGTCGCCGGAGACGGCGGCGGGTGCTGGCCTACCGCGGCTGAGACTCTTCGGCGAGGGCGTAGATCCAGGCGACGACGACCTCATCGCCGCAGCGCACCGGCACCCGGATCCGGGTGTAGCCGGGGCCCTCGAAGGCGTCGAGCCGAGCCCAGTGCAGGGGTAGATCCCCGGACTCGAAGACCTGGACTCCGACCTCCTCTCCGGCGGGATCCGGAACGAAGGCGGGGAAGCCGATGCGAGCGCCCCAGCCGCGGTCGAGGAGACGGCCGCGCGCGACGCCGTGCCGCCAGGTCCCCTCGAGGTCGGCCAGCTCGCGCTCGTTCTCCTCTCCCGGCGCCAGGCTGCCGTAGACGGCGAGGCGGGCATCGTCGCCGAGCTCCCGCGACACGTCACGCATCCAGGGAGGGTGTGGGGGGCAGGGCGGCGGGCTCGACGTCGTGGATGCGGCGCACGTCGATCGCGAGGGGCGCTTCGGGACCGGTGTCCTCCAGCAGGGGGGCGAAGCGGTGCCCCCAGAGGATCTCGTGGGCCTTGTACGACGAGCGGGTGTGGACCGTCTGGGAGAAGGTCTCGTCGAAGCCGGTGAGCAGAATGAGGATCTCCGCGTCGGACGCCGTCAGCATCTCGGCCGTCCAGCCGTCCAGCGGGCTGTCCGCGTCGATCGGGTGAACGACCGTCCAGGAGAGCGGGAAGAAGGTGACCCGGTCCCGCTCGAGGGTCAGCTCGTGGAAGAGACGCCGGTCGGGGCTCTCCAGGGCGCGCGCCGCGAAGATCACCTTGGCCCGCAGGTTCACGATCTGGTTGGGCCGCCGGTTGGCGACCCGGAACATCAGGGCGTGGATGCCGCGGTAGGGGGCGATCACCGCGCGGCTGCTGAAGACCAGATCGGCCTGCGGCCGGGCGAAACGGGCGAAGACGAGGCCGGTGATCAGGGCGACCGCCAGCAGGTCGACGACGGACTCCACGGTCATCACCGCGTGCGCGGCCGTGGAAGCCGGAACCAGCGTGCCGTACCCGACCGTCGAGAAGGTCTGCACCGAGAAGTAGAAGCACTGGACGAAGCGCGACTGCCAGGGAGTCATGCCGGCGAGCGCGCCCGGTCCGCAGGCCAGATAGGCGAGCGCGAAGAGGGCGTTCACCAGCACGTAGAGCGCGGCCAGCAGGAGCAGGAAGCGAGGCCAGCCCAGTCCGAGGACCCGGTAGTAGAGCGAGAGGGTGCCCCGCCAGCCGAGTCCCCTGCGCACGACGTTGAAGCTGCCGTCGGGGTTGAGGAGACGGCGGCGTGCCCGGCCGGCGACGACCGAACCGAAGCCGAGGTCACGATCGGCCTCGGAGGCAGGGGTGAGCGGGCTGTCGGGTCGGTCGGGTTCGGGCATGGTCGACGAGTCGATCTCCGGGTCGGGCCCGGGCGGCGTGGCGGGCGGGGGTAGCCTACCCCCGCCCTGCCGCCGGCGACGTGTCCGGATCGACGGCCAGGGCGGCCGCCAGGCGCACGGTCTCCAGATGCAGCCCGGCGATCACTGCTGGATCCGGAGCGTACCCGCCGCCCATCACGACGGCCACCGGGAGGTCCCGGCGCCTGCAGCGCGACAGGACGAGCAGATCGCGCTGGGCGAGGCCCGCGGCAGTGAGGGCCAGCCGTCCCCAGCGGTCGCCGACGTAGGCGTCGGCACCCGCCACGTAGAACACCGCCTCCGGAGCGCAGCGCGAGAAGGCGTCGTCCAGGGCGCCGTCGAGCGCGTCCAGGTAGGCGTCGTCGCCGGTGCCGTCGGGGATGGCGATGTCGAGGTCTCCGGCCTCCTTGCGGTAGGGGAAGTTGCCGGCCCCGTGCACGGAGAGGGTGAAGACGGTCGGGTCGTGGCGGAAGATCGCGGCGGTGCCGTTTCCCTGATGGACGTCGCAGTCGATCACAAGCACGGTCCGGGCCGAGCCGTCGATCTGCAGGGCGCGGGCGGCGACCGCGACGTCATGGAACACGCAGAACCCCTCGCCGCGATCGGCGAAGGCGTGGTGTGTGCCGCCCGCGAGGTTGACGGACACGCCGTCGGCCAGGGCCGCACGTGCGGCGGCGATCGTCGCGCCGACCGATCGGCGCGAGCGCTCGATGAGGGCCGGCGACCAGGGGAAGCCGATCCTCCGCTGCTCGGAGGCGGTCAGGGTGCCGCGAACGACGCGGTCCAGGTAGTCCTCGTCGTGGACGCGGAGAAGCTCCTCGTCGCTCGCCGCCGCGGGCTCCTCGAGCTCGGCCAGGCCGGCCGCTTCGACCGCCTCACGCAGGAGCCGGTACTTCTCCATCGGGAAGCGGTGTCCGGCCGGGAGCGGCAGCACGAAGCGATCGCTGGAGTAGGCGAGCACGGTGTGCGTCAGAGAGTCGACCAGTCGAGGCTCTCGAGATGGATTCGCAGTCTCCGGGCGGAGGGGAACCGCTCGCGCAGCAGGCCGTGCTTGAGCCCCCGGCAGATCTGCTTGATCCCTCGAGGATGGCGGGCGTAGCGGCGCGCTCCGCCGAGGGCCTCGTGGAAGACCTGGATGGCGCCGATCACGTCGTCCTGCCGGGCGAAACGGGAGGGCCGCCCGTGGTGGAAGAAGTCGAAGACCTTGAGGTCGAAGGAGAGGCCGTGTCTGCGCGCCAGGATGTTCTCCGCGTGCAGATCCCCATGGTAGAGGCCCGCGGCGTGGATGCACTCGAGACCCTCGGCCAGCGCGTGCAGCAGATGGAGCGCTTCGAAGTTCTCCAGGTGACGCCCGGGGCGCTCGCGGACGAGCTCGGGGAGCGGCTGCCCCTCGACGAACTCGCTGACCAGGCAGGTCACGCGAGCGCCCTCCCACTCGAGCCGCTCCGTGTGGTGGTAGTGGATCACCATCGGGCAGCCGCGCAGCCGCTCCAGCATGCGCGCGTAGCGCTTGACGGTGCGGTTGCGGGGGTTGCGCTCGGGGTAGAAGAGCTTGGCCGCGCGGGTGACCCCCGTCGCCACCTCCACGACGCGATAGACCTCGCCCTCCCAACCGCCGCCGAGGAACTCCTCGACGCGGTAGAGGCCCAGCCTCTGGCCGGGCTCGAGATCGAAGGAGACGGGGGATCGGGACATGGCGCGATACGGGGGGCCGCATCTTGACGGACCCGCTCGTTTGGGTCTAGTTTTCCGGGCGGAGCTTCCCCAGGAGATTCCCGCCAACCAGGACGGACACCCTTCGTTTGTCGTCGCGAAGCGGCTACCCCTCCGTCCACCATCCGGAGACAGGACCATCAACAAGAAGCTGTTCGTCGGCAACCTGAGCTACAACACCGGCGAGGCCCGCCTGCGCGAGTTCTTCGCCGAGGCCGGGCCCATCCTCCACGTCTCGATTCCCGCGGATCGCGAAAGCGGCCGCCCGCGCGGCTTCGCCTTCGTCGAGTTCCAGACGGCGGAAGACGCGCGCGCCGCGCTCGACCTCCTTGACGGCCGGGAGCTCGACGGCCGCAAGCTGCGCCTCTCGGAGGCCGACCGGGCACGCAAGAGCCCGAGCCGGCCCAAACAACAGACCGAGGAGGACGGTGAGTTCCACGTCCGGCACGGCTTCGAGGACGTCTGGGAGCAGGAGCGGGGAGACGCCGCGGGTCGGCGCGGACGCGACGGCTGGCGCTCCCTGCGCGGAACCAAGCGGTCTCTCTAGTCCGGACGGTGCCGCCGGCTCAGCCCGTCTCGGACGTGCGCAGGATCCGCAGGACCGGCTTCAACAGGTAGTCGCCGTTCCCCTTGCGGCGCAGGGACCGTTCGGCGTCGAAGTCGAAGAGCACCGAGGTCGTGCCGTCGCGGCGGACGCCGAACGGTCCGCCGGCGAGCTTCGCCTTGCCACTGGCGATCCGGAAGGGTACTTCGGTGCCTGGCTCGGCCGTTTCGACGAGGAAGCTGCGCTCCTCGTCCAGCTCGATCTCGATGAACTCGTACTCGACGGCCGGCACGCCGGCGTCGTAGAGGATCACGGAGAGCCCGTCCCGGAGCTCGAGCAAGTCGTAGAGGCCGGCCTCGAGCTCGGGCGGACGGAGCCGGACGAGCGGGCTGCCGCTGGGCTTGAGGTCGATGCCGGAGACGTAGACCCACAGCTCGCTGACGCCGTCGATCGGAGCGTCGGTCATCTCGAGGGTCAGGGTGCCGGTGCCCTCGCCGGGCATCGGTTCCGTCGGCGTGCCGTTCGAGTCGCCGCACCCTGTGCCGAGCAGGAGGGCGCCGAGGAGGGCGGGGAGCAGGATGCTGGTGCGTGGCGTCGGTCTCATGTCGATCTCCTCCGGGTTCGTACGGTGGAGATCGACGGAGCTGCAAGGAGCGTTCCGGGTCGGGAAAGCCCCGTCCCCACGGTCCTCGCGGCCGCCGCGGGGCCAAGGGAAGACACCCGGGTGGGGAATCCCTCCCGGGTGCCGGAACGCACTCTGGCGGGGCTCAGCCCTGGGCCTGGGTGGTGATGTCGAGCAGCTCGACCTCGAACACGAGGGTGGCGCCGCCCGGGATCGCCGGGGGACGACCCTCGTCGCCGTAGGCGATGTCGGAGGGGCAGACCAGCTTGGCCTTGCCGCCGACCTTCATCTTCTGCAGCCCCTCGGTCCAGCAGGGGATGACCTGGTTGAGGCCGAACTCGGCGGGCTCACCGCGCTGCACCGAGCTGTCGAACACCGTGCCGTCGCGCAGCGTACCCGTGTAGTGCACGCGGACCCGATCGGTGGCGACGGGGCTCGCGCCCTCGCCCTCGGTGATGGGGACGAAGACGAGACCGGAGTCGGTGACCTCGGCTCCCGCCTCCTGGGAGGCGGTCTCGAGGAAGGCGGTGGAGGCTTGCTTTTCGCCGGCCGCCGCCTGCTGCATGCGGCCCTGGGCCAGCTCCTGGAGCTTGGGGCCGTAGGTCTGCAGGTCGAAGTCGTCGGCCTTGCCGAGAACGCCGTCCCGCAGGCCGGCCGTGACTTGCGCCAACTCCTCCTCGGAGAGGGCGAAGGGAGCCACGTTCTGGGACAGCGCGACGCCGAGCGCGTAGAAGGTCCTGCCCTCCTCGCTGTCGGGCATGCCGGCCTCCTCGGTGGTCTCGGAATCGGCGGCGGCGCAGCCGGCCGCGACCCCCAGCGAGAGCAGGCAGGTAACGAGAAGAGCGGTCGTTCGAGTCGGGTTCATGGGATCTCCGTTCGTGTGGGGGATCGTCCTGCGAAGGTGCGCGACTGTACCATCGTGCGCCGGGAGCCGACGCGGACGTACAATGGCGGCCCCGGAGCCGATCCCGCTTCCAAGACCGACGGAGGACGTTCGATGCGCACAGGACTCACCGTGGCGATGATCGCCGTGGCCGCAGTGGCGGCCGCCGCCCCCGAGGGCACGCTGACGGGCTTCGGCCCGGAGCAGTCGGTCGACCAGCACGACCTGGAGGCGCGTTTCGACGCCCAGCTCTCCGCCGACGAGATCGGGGAGTGGATTCGCGTCCTCTCGGCCCGGCCGCACCACGTGGGCTCCGCCTTCGGCGAGGAGAACGCCCGGCGCATCGCGGATCTCTTCCGCTCCTGGGGCTGGGACACGGAGATCGAGACCTTCCAGGTCCTCTTCCCGACGCCGCGCTCGCGGCGCCTCGAGCTGCTCGAGCCCCGGCCCTTCACGGCGCGCCTCGAAGAGGACGTCCTGCCGGAGGACTCCACCTCCGGGCAGACCGGCGAACAGCTCCCGCCCTACAACGCCTACTCGGTGGACGGCGACGTGACGGGCGACCTCGTCTACGTCAACTACGGCGTGCCCGGCGACTACGAGGAGCTCGCCCGCCGCGGCATCGACGTCGAAGGCAAGATCGTCATCGCCCGCTACGGCGGCAGCTGGCGGGGCATCAAGCCCAAGGTGGCCGCCGAGAAGGGCGCCATCGGCTGCATCCTCTACTCCGATCCGCGCGACGACGGCTACTTCCAGGGCGACACCTACCCGGAGGGCGGCTTCCGTCCGGAGCAGGGGGCCCAGCGCGGCTCGGTGGCGGACATGCCGCTGTACCCCGGCGATCCGCTCACCCCCGGCGTCGGCGCGACCGAGGATGCCGAGCGCTTGCCGAGGGAGGAGGCGCCGACCCTGACCAAGATCCCCGTGCTCCCGATCTCGTGGTCGGACGCGGAACCGCTCCTCGAGGCTCTCGGGGGTCCCGTCGCGCCTGAGGCGTGGAGGGGAGCGCTCCCCCTCACCTACCACCTCGGCCCCGGCCCGGCCAAGGTCCACCTGCAGCTCGAGTTCGACTGGAGTCTGACCCCGGCCCACGACGTCATCGCCCGGATGGAGGGCTCCGAGCTGCCGGATCAGTGGATCGTGCGCGGCAACCACCACGACGCATGGGTGAACGGCGCCACCGATCCGGTCTCCGGCATGGCGGCGGTGCTCGCCGAGGCCAAGGCGCTCGGGGCACTGCACGCCGAGGGCTGGCGGCCGCGCCGCACGATCGTGTATGCGGCGTGGGATGCCGAGGAGCCCGGTCTCCTCGGCTCCGTGGAGTGGGTGGAGAGGCACGCAGCGGAGCTGCGGGAGAAGGCTCTCGTCTACGTCAACTCCGACAGCAACGAGCGCGGCTTCCTCTACGCGGACGGCTCGCACACCCTCGAGCCTTTCGTCAACGAGGTGGCGCGCGACGTCGGCGACCCGGAGACCGGCGCCAGCGTCTGGGAGCGCTCTCGCGCGGCGATGCTGCTCTACGGCGATCCCGACACTCGCGCGCGGGTCGAGAAGGGCGGCGACCTGCCGCTGGCGCCGCTCGGCTCGGGCAGCGACTACACGCCCTTCCTGCAGCACCTGGGGATCGCCTCGCTCAACATCGGCTTCGGCGGCGAGGGCGACTACGGGCAGTACCACTCGATCTACGACTCCTGGGACCACTACCGCCGTTTCATGGACCCGAGCTTCCACTACGGCGTGGCCCTGGCCCAGGTCGGCGGTCGCCTGGTCCTGCGCCTGGCCGATGCGCCCCAGCCGCCCCTGCGCTTCGGGTCGCTGGCCGACACCGTCGGCGGGTACGTGGACGAGGTCATGAAGCTGGCCGACTCGACACGGGACGAGACGAAGCGGGAGAACGGGCGCATCGAGGAGGGCGTCTACGCCCTGGCGTGGGACCCGGAGGACCGCTGGACGGCTCCGGAGCCCGAGGAGGAGGTGCCCTACCTCAACTTCGCCCCGCTCGAGAACGCGCTCGCCCGGTTGCACGAGAGCGCCACGGCCTACGACGAGGCGGTCGCCTCGATCGACCCGGCGGCGATGTCGGCCCAGCAGCGAGCCGAGCTCGGGCGTGCCCTGATCGGAGTCGAGCGCTCGCTCACCCGGTCCGAGGGCCTGCCGCGCCGCTCGTGGTTCGTGCACTACGTCTACGCCCCGGGCTTCTACACGGGGTACGGCGTCAAGACCCTTCCCGGAGTTCGCGAGGCGATCGAGCAGCGGGAGTGGGAGGAGGCCGGAGAGCAGATCCAGGTCGCCGGCGAGGTCCTCGATGCCGCCGCCGATGCCATCGATGCCGCCCGGGAGACGCTGCGCGCCGGCTCGTGAGCCGGGAGTGCCGCTACAATCCGCGCCCGTGAAAGACCTGCTGACCTCCTGGGACGGCCTCGCCGTCGTCGCCCGCTTCGACGCCGAGACCGGTACCTGGATCTTCATCGCGCTGCACGACGATCGGCTCGGGGCGGCCTCCGGCGGGACGCGTCTGCGCGTCTACGACCGCCCCGAGGACGGCCTCCTCGACGCCATGCGCCTGGCCGAGGGGATGAGCTACAAGTGGGCGGCGCTCGAGATGCCGGTGGGGGGAGGCAAAGCCGTGCTGGCGGCGCCGGGCCCGCTCGCCGGCGAGGCGCGCCAGGGGCTCTTCCGACGCTACGGACGGCTCATCGAGTCGCTGCGGGGGACGTTTTCGACCGGTGAGGACCTGGGGACGACGCCGGCCGACATGGAGGTGGTGGGGGAGTCGACGCGACACGTACACCTGCATCCGAACGACCGGGGCGAGCCGCTCGATCCGGGGCCCTACACGGCCCGCGGCGTCGCCGCCGGTGTCCACGCGGCGCTCGGCGCGGCGACGGGAGTGAGGACGCCGCGGGGCGTTCGGTCCTCGTGCAGGGTACCGGCAACGTCGGCGCGCCGTTGGCGCGGCAGCTCGCGTCGGAGGGCGCCGAAGTGCTCCTGTGCGACGTCGACCGGCCGCGGGCCGAGGCCCTGGCGGCGGAGATCGGGGCCGAGGTGGTCGACCTCGAGGCGGCCCTGGCGACACCGTGTGACGTGCTGGCGCCGTGCGCGATCGGCGGCGTGCTCGACGAGGGGACGATCGACCGGCTGGAATGCCGGGTCGTCGCCGGGTCCGCGAACAACCAGCTCGCCACGCCGGAGGACGCCGCGCGCCTCCACCGGGCCGGCATCCTCTACGCACCGGACTACGTGATCAACGGCGGTGGGGCGCTGACCTTCGGCTTGCTCGCCTTGCACCGGGCCGAGGCCGGGGAGGAGCTCGCACGCCTGGTCGAGCGTCGCGTCGGCGACCGCCTGCGCGCGATCTTCAGCGAGGCCACGGAGCGCGACGAGTCTCCCGCGGCGACGGCGAACCGGCAGGCGCGGAGGGTGCTGGAGCAGGGGCTGCCGGCGGCAAGCTGACGGGAGGGCGGCCCGGCGGCGCTCCGGTTCGATGGACTCGGGCCCAACCGATGGCGTCGCGTCGCGTCCAACCTCCATGCGACGCGCGATGCTGCTTCTGGCTCTCGTCTCGGCATTTCCCGCCTCCTCCCGCGCGGCCGATCTGACGGCCGACCAGATCGTCGACCGCTACGTCGAGGCCCGCGGGGGGCTGGCCGCGATCCGGGCGATCGAGACGTTGGTCTACAGCGGCGGGACCTACCGCGAGGCCGACTACGTCGGCTCCGGGGACGCCTTCATGGCCTTCGCTCGGCCCTACCTCCGGGTCGTGGGAGACCCCGAGCACGCCGGCGAGTTCCTCGAGGGGTACGACGGCGCGGCCTGGGAGTGGTACGCCGACCCGGGCGTGGTGGTCCGCACGGTGGGCGCCGCGGCCGGAGCGGCTCGCCGCGGAGCCGACTTCGAAGGTTGGCTCGTCGACTATCGTGCCCAGGGCTCGAGCCTCGAGTCGGCCGGGCGGCAGTCGGTCGGCGGCCGCGACGCCTACCGGCTGATCCTCACCCTGCGGGACGGCTTCGTACGCGAGCTCATGGTCGACGTCGAGACCTTCCTCGTCGTGGCCGAGCGTGCCTCGGCGCCACTGCACGCCTTCGGTCCGGCGATCTCGAGCGAGACGCGGATCGAGGACTACCGCCCGGTCGCCGGCGTCCTCTTCCCGCACCGCTTCGTCGAGACCGAGATCGGCACCGGGCGGCCGGTGACCTCCATGCAGTGGGGTCGCATCGAGGCGGGCCGGAGCCTGCCCCGACGGTGGTTCTCGCCGCCCGCCTTCGAGCGCACTCCGCTCCAGGCGTGGTTGGAGGGTCTCTACGGCGAACGGACCGACGCCGCCGCCGTGCTCTGGAGCTACGGCGAGTTCCGCCGCGTCCATCCCGACGTCGACACCGACGCGGGGGTCCAGTTCGTGGGTTACCAGATGCTCAAGATGGGAGAGACCGACGAGGCCGTGGCCCTGCTGGAGGCGAACGCCGGCGACCATCCGGAGTCGGCCGGTGCCGCCTTCGGCCTGGGTCGGGCGTATGCCGAGGCGGGGGAGACGGAGCGGGCGCGGTCGGCCCTCGAACGGGCGCTTTCGCTCGAGCCCGGCCACCGGCGGGCGGCGCGTCTGCTCGAGTCGCTGAGCGGGGCCGTGGCGCCCTAAGGTCGCCGTCCGCCGTCGTCGTCGACGATCGGGGCGTCGGAGGCGGGCCCCAGGTCGCGGATCGCCGGCTCGGGCTCGAAGTAGACGCCGGCGCCGACGATCAGCTTGCCGCCTTGCCAGTCGATCGCCCGGACGTAGGAGCGCTTGGCCGAAGGGCGCGTATCGCCCGGTCGCGGCCACTTGTAGTCGATCCAGGTCGCCGAGCCGACCGGTACCCGGAGCATCTCGCGCACGAAGTAGCGTCCGTCGATGTCCTGCAAGTCCCGCAGGTCGCGGCCCTCGTTCTGCGGGAAGGCGTGGTTGACGAGCAGCACGCCGTCCCGGTCGAGCACGAAGACGTAGGCGTTCTGGAAGACGAAGCCCGTGGCCGGGTCGCGCAAGACCGGCAGTGCCGCCTCTCCGTCGCGCTCGAGCAGAGCCACCGCGTCGTCGACCTGGTCGACGACGAAGAAGGGCTCCATGGGCAGATCGTAGGCGCCGGCCCCGACCACCAGCTCGGTTCCGTCGGGTCCCGTGACCCGGCGGACGTAGGTGCTCTTCCAGGTGAAGATCCCGTTGCCCGGCCGCGGCCACTGGTAGTGGACCCAGGCCTCGTCGCTCGCCGACAGCTCGCGCAGGAAGCTCGCCACGATCGGCTTGCCCTTGGGGTCCCGCAGCTCGATCAGGCTGCGTCCCTCCAGGCTCGGCTGCGCCGGATGGCACAGTGCCGTTCCCTCGCCGTCGAGCACGAAGACGTAGAGGTCGCCGTCGAGCCAGCGCGAGCCGGGTCGGCTGAGCTCGATGCACGCCGCCTCGACGCCGCGCTGCGCCAGCATCTGCCCGGCGTCGGTCACCAGCTCGACCAGGGCACGGGTCTGGGGGAACTCGGGTGCCTCGGAGGCGCGGCCGGTCCCGGTCGACACGAGGCAGAGCAGGGTGAGGGCACCGGCGGTTCGGCTCGCGGACATGAGGGCTCCTCCCAGGGGATCGGGCCTCTAGCTTAGCGGGTCACTTCGCAGCCGGCAGCCCGACCGGGCAGGAGACTCCGGTGCCCCCGTGCCCGCAGTAGCCGCCCGGGTTCTTCGCCAGATACTGCTGGTGGTAGCCCTCGGCGTAGTAGAAAGGCCCGGCCTCCGCGATCTCGGTGGTGATCTCGCCGTGGCCGACCGCTCGCAGCCGGTCGCCGTAGAGGTCGCGGGAGGCCTCGGCCGCACGGCGCTGCCCTTCGTCCAGAACGTAGATCGCCGACCGGTACTGGGTCCCGACGTCGCCGCCCTGCCGCATTCCCTGCGTCGGGTCGTGTCCCTCCCAGAAGATCCGGAGCATCGTCTCGTAGCCGGTCTTCGCCGGGTCGAACACGACGCGCACCACCTCGGTGTGCCCCGTCATGCCCGAGCAGACCTCCTCGTAGGTCGGGTTGGGCGTCGTGCCTCCGGCGTAGCCGACGGCGGTCGTGTAGACCCCGGGCGCCTCCCAGAACATCCGTTCGGCGCCCCAGAAGCAGCCCATGCCGAAGCAGGCCTCCTGGAAGCCCGGCGGCCAGGGCGCCTTCAGGGGAGCGTCGAGGACGAAGTGGCGCTCGGGCACCGAGAGGGGCGTCTCCCGGCCGGGCAGGGCCTCGGCGGGATCGGGGAGGATGGTCTTCTTGGCGGCGAACCAGGGCATCGGACGTCCTTTCCGGGGTCGCGTGGTGCGACCCCCGCAAGAGTACGACGAACGGGGGTGTGTAGGATGCGCCCGCGATGGGAACCGGAAGCAAGCGCTCGCGCGCCACCGCCAAGACGCTCGCCGCCCAGCAGCGCGAGATCTCCGTCTCGGAGTTCTTCACCAAGAACCGTCACCTGCTCGGCTTCGACAGCCCCACGAAGGCGTTGCTGACGGCCGTCAAGGAGGCCGTCGACAACTCCCTCGACGCCTGCGAGGAGGCCGGCATCCTGCCCGAGCTCACGGTCGAGATCGCCGAGACCGGTGAGAACCGCTACCGGCTGGCGGTCACCGACAACGGTCCGGGGATCGTCAAGGGTCAGGTGCCGCGCATCTTCGGCAAGCTCCTCTACGGCTCGAAGTTCCACCGCCTGCGCCAGAGCCGCGGGCAGCAGGGCATCGGCATCTCGGCCGCCGGCATGTACGGCCAGCTCACCACCGGTCGGCCGATCGTCATCGAGAGCCGCACGTCGAAACGCCGTCCCGCCCATCGCTACGAGCTCACCATCGACACGCGACGCAACGAGCCGGTGATCAAGAAGGAGGACACCGTCTCCTGGGGGGAGCCGCACGGCACGCGGGTCGAGATCGAGCTCGAGGGCACCTATCGCCGCGGCCGCCACGGCGTCACCGCCTACCTCGAGCAGACTGCCCTGGCCAACCCGCACGTCACGCTGCATTTCGTCGGCCCGGCAGAGGGGGAGGAACAGAGCTGGGAGCGGGCGAGCGGAGAGCTGCCGCCCGAAGCGGGCGAGATCCAGCCGCACCCGCACGGGGTCGAGGTCGGCCTTCTGCTCCGCATGCTCAAGGAGAGCCCGGCGCGGAGCCTGAAGAGCTTCTTCCGCAGCGAGTTCTCGCGTGTCGGCCCGACGGTGGCGCGGCGCATCGTCGAGGGCGCGACGCTGAAGACGACGACCTCGCCGCGCCGGGTCACGCCCGAGGCGGCGGAGCGCCTGCTCGCCTCGATCCGTTCCACCAAGATCCCGGCCCCGCCCACCGACTGCCTGTCGCCGATCGGCGAGGAGCGCATCGCGGCGAGCCTTCGCCAGCAGCTCTCCGCCGACTTCGTGACCGCGGTCACGCGCAGCCCCGCCGTCTACCGGGGCAACCCCTTCCAGGTCGAGGTCGGGATCGCCTGGGGCGGGACGCTCCCAGCCGACGATCTGGCGACCATCTACCGCTACGCCAACAGGGTGCCGCTCCTCTACCAGCAGGGGGCCTGCGCCCTCTACAAGGCGATCCTGTCGACCAACTGGCGGGCCTACGGCCTGCAGCAGGCCAAGGGTGCGCTGCCGACGGGACCGCTCGTCGTGATGGTGCACATCGCCAGCGTCTGGGTGCCCTTCACCAGCGAGTCGAAGGAGGCCGTGGCGGGCTACGACGAGATCGCCAAGGAGCTGAAGCTCGCCCTCCAGCAGGCCGGCCGCCGTCTGGCGCGCGACATCAGGCGCGGCCAGCGCGAGCGCGAGGCGGAGCGCAAGCGCGCCTACATCGAGCGCTACATCCCGCACCTCGGCATCGCGCTGCAGGAGATCCTCGGCCTCTCGGAGAAAGAGGAGGCGAAGGTGGTCGAGACCCTGACCGAGACCTTCAAGCGGAGCCGGAGCGCCTAGGCGCCGAAAGGAAGCGATGGCGAAGAAGAAGAGCATCGAGAAGCGCGCCAGGACGACGGCGACGACGAAGAAGGTCGGGAAGACGGCGACCGGGAAGGGTGCGCCGAAGACGAAGAAGCGCGCGAAGGGTCCGGCGGCCGGCTCCACCGAAGCGGTGGTCGGGCGCATCCGGTCCGAGGCCTCCGACGTCCATCGCGAGATCCTCCGGCGCGCCAAGCCCTCTCTGGCCTTCCCGGTGCGCAGCCTCTCGAACGTCGTCTACCGGCCCAAGGAGGGCTACTTCCGCATGAAGGGGCGCACCAAGGAGCGCACCCTGACCGTCGGTACGGTGAAGACCTTCGCCCAGACGCTGCGCATGATGGCGCTGTCCAAGCAGCTGGTCGAGACCGACGACATCGCCACCAAGCGAGAGGCCTACTACGTCTCCAAGAACTGGGACGAGGCGCGCTTCAACGAGCAGCCGGAGAGCGACACCGTCATGGAGGACGTCGAGGCGCTCTTCGGCGTCAACCGGGAGCAGCTCGGGTTCATCCCGGAGGAGAAGGGCGGCGACATCGCCGGGGCCCTCACCGTGCTCGACCGCGACCGTGAGACCGGCGAGGAGCTGGAGATCGACTGCACCCGCTTCGGCTCGGGCGCCTACTCGATTCCCATCTCGGTGGAGCACCTGCAATTCGAGACCGATGCCGAGTTCGTGCTCGCCATCGAGACCGCCGGCATGTTCCAACGCCTGGTCAAACACGCCTACTGGCGCCAGGCCAACTGCATCCTCGTCTCCCTAGGGGGCGTGCCCACCCGTGCCTGCCGGCGCTTCATCCGGCGGCTGGCGGACGAGAAGGGGCTGCCGGTCTACGTCTTCGTCGACGGCGATCCCTACGGCTACTCGAACATCTACCGCACGCTGAAGGTCGGCTCCGGCAACGCGGCTCATCTCAACGAGTACTTCTGCGTCCCGCAGGCCCGCTTCCTCGGCGTCACTCCGCAGGACATCGTCGAGTTCGACCTGCCCACCCATCCCCTCAAGGACGTCGACGTCAAGCGCGCCAAGGACGCCCTCAAGAACGACCCCTTCATCCGCCACCACAAGGCGTGGCAGCAGGCGTTGCAGAAGCAGATCCAGATGGGCGTCCGCGTCGAGCAGCAGGCCCTCGCCAAGCACGGATTGAACTACGTCATCGACGAGTACCTGCCCCGCAAGATGGCCAACACCGCAGCCTTCCTCCCCTGACGCGCTCAGCGGAAAAAGAGGGACAGGATAGCTTTTCCGGCAGCGCCATCTCGCGCAGCCATGCCTCCAGGAAAAGTTATCCTGTCCCTCTTTTTTCCGCCCTCTTTTTTCAGCGGGCCTTGAGAACGAGGAAGGTGACGTCGTCGGCGGGTGGGGCGCCGGCGGTCCACGCGTCGGCGGTGTCGGAGAGGTGGCGGATCAGGTCGTCGGGGGAGCGTTCGGCGGCCTCGGCGAAGAGATCGCGCAGGCGCGGGTAGCCGACCATCTCGTCGCGCTCGTTGCGCAGCTCGGGGAAGCCGTCGCTGGTCAGCAGCAGGGTGTCGCCGGGTGCCAGCCGGGAGCTCCAGCTCCGGTAGCGGGCCCCCGCGAGACTGCCCAGCGGCGGTCCGGAGAGCAAGACCTCCTCGACGGCGCCCGTCGCCGCCCGCCAGAGAAGGGCGGGCGGAATGCCGGCGGCGGAGATCTCGAGACTCTCGCCGTCGGTGCGCAACAGCGACACCGCCATGTGCATACGCGAGAGCCGCATCTGCTTGATCGAGCGGCTGGCCTCCTCGAGCAATCGGGGCAGCTCCATGGTGGCGGCCCGTGCGGTCAGCAGCCCCTTGACCACGGTGACCATGGTCGCCGCCCGAGCTCCGTGGCCGGCGGCGTCGCCCAGAGCCGCGGTCAGGACGCCGTCGGAACCGGGGAAGAAGTCGTAGTAGTCGCCGCCGACCTCGGCGGCGGTGCGCATGAACACACCGAGCTCGAGCCGCGGGTGCGCCGGCAGCTGCGACGGCAGGAGGGAGAGCTGCAGGCGCCGGGCCTCCTCGAGCTCGCGGGTCTTGCGCTCGTTCTCGGCGGCGAGGAGCCGGCGTTCGGCCTCGTTGCGCTGGCGCAGCCGCTCTTCCTCGAGCAGGCGCTCCTGGTTGCGCGAGAGCTGCAGCGCCATGCGGTTCATCGTCTCGGCCAGTGCCCCGATCTCGTTGCGCGAACGGACCTGGATCCGGGTCGTGAGATCACCGCTCGCGATGCGCTGCGTGCCGACCGCCAGGGCGTGGAGGTTGCGGGTCATCCGCCCCGAGAGCATCAGGATGCCGAGGCTCGCCAGGGCCGCCATGCCGACGCCGAAGGCGAAGTTGGCGACTGCCGTCGAGCGGATCTCCCGTAGCGACTGCCGCACGGGCCGGGCGATTCCGAAGGTCAAGCCCGACGAGGGCTCGCGGGTGCCCACCAGGAGCCAGTCACCGCTCACGCGGCGGGTCAGCTCGAGCTCCCGGTCGTCGGCGAAGAGGGCGGCGAGGTCGGGGAGACGCTCGCGCTGGCCCGGCTCGTGGACGAAGAGAGAGCCCTCGGCGTCGAGGGCGAACGGGACGTCTCCCTCCTGGCGCTCGAGGCCGGCGAACGCCCGTTCGAGCAGGGCACGGGGCTCGACGTGGACGCGCAGCAGCACCCGGCCGTGGTCGATGTGTCGCGCGGATTCCTCGAGCGAGGTCCCCAGCAGGCGGCGGGACTGGTCCTCCCGCTTCTCGAGTGCCTCGATCTCCTCGGGATCGAGCTCGCCGCGACGGCGCACCGCCTCGCCGACGGTCGCCGCGAGGTACTCCGCCGAGATGCCGGACTCCTCGCCGTAGCGGTCGCGCTGCGCGGCCAGCTTGCGCAGAGCCTCCTCGAGCGTGCGCGACGGATAGACAAGCAAGGCGTCGTCCGGCGCCTGCTCGGGCACCAGCTCCACGAAGTCGACCACGTCGGCCATCTCGCCGAGGCGGTCCATGAGCTGGAGGTAGGTTTCGGCCGGGTCCGGCCCCTCCTCGATGGCGGGCCCCGCCAGGGACTCCAGGGGAAGCGGCGCGAGATCGTCGATCCGCTCGTCGAGCACCGCCTGCAGGTGATCGAGCTCGGTGCCGATGGAGGTGACGAGCTGACCGGCCTCCTCCTCGGCGGCGCGCTTGAAGGCGCGCTCGGAGGTGAGGTAGGAGAAGAGGACGATCCCGCCCAGGGGCAGGATCGCCAGCAGCAGGAACGCGAGGGTGAGCTGAGTCCGGACCTTCATGGCTCGGGACGACCACCCCGGGAGGTCGGGGCCGCGGCTATTGTCTCTTGAGACTGACGCTGCCGCTGAACGTCTCGACGCTCACCTCGGCGCTGCCGTCGCCGAGCGAGAACTCCAGCGCCTTGCCGGGCCCGAAGCGGTCGATCCGTTGCGCCGCGGGACCCAGGTCGTTGGCGACCGAGCCGCTGAAGGTCGAGATGTCGAAGGAAGCCGACGTATCGGCCGGCAACCGAAGGGTGATCGAGCCGCTGTGCGAGTTGACGTCCACGCGGGCTCCCGGCGCCAGCGCCGCCTCGATCGAGACACTGCCGGAAACGGTCTCGAGGTCGGCGTCCGTGACCACCGCGACGGCGCCGAGCTCGATGCGACCGCTGACCGTCGAGGCGTCGATCTTGCCGCCCACTCCGCGGAGCACGACGTTGCCGCTGACCGTCTCCACGGACACCGGCGTTCCGGTCCGCGTTCCCGAGCCGTCGAGCCGGACGTCCCCGCTCACCGTTTCGGCGTCGAGCTCCGCGGGAGCGCCCGAGACGATGATCTGCCCGCTCACCGAGCCGAGCTCGAGCGAGCCCGCCAGGCCCGACACCTCGATCCCGGCACTCAGGGTATCGACCTCGAGGCGAGCGGAGGCGGGCATCCAGATCTCGAGGTCCACGTCGAGATCGACGCGGCCGCGGGAGTGGCCGTGGGAGAGCTCGGTGTCCATCTCGATCCAGGCCCGGGTCCCATTGCCGGAAATCTCGAGGTCTTCGACGTCGTCTTCGACCGTACCCTTGATCTGAAGCTCCGGCCGGTCCCAGCCGTGGATGACGAGGCTGCCGGAGAGGATCTCCACCGCCAGCTCTCCGTCGGCCGAGAGCTCGAGGTGCTCCTCGATCGCGCGGTCGGCCGTGGCCGGTCCGGCAAGCGCCAGCAGGAGCAGGCCGGCGATCGGGAACGGAGTGAGTCGGGATCTCTTCATGGTCGTCTCCTCGGCCGGGTCAGGCCCGTGCCAGCAACTTCAACAGCTCCGCCTCCTGCTGCCGACGCTCGGCCAGCAGCAGACGCAGGCGGCGATTCTCGGGAGAGGCCTCGAGCGCGCCCTCGATCTCGAGGATGGCGCGATCCAGGACCTGCAGGTCGGCCTCGAAGGCCGCGACCGAGTCCGGCGGGAGCTCGGCTCGCCGCTCGTCGAGGGTCTGGCTGAGCAGCGTCCGCGGGCTGTCGGCATCCGCCTTCGCCTCGACCGGCTCCACTGTCGTGGCGAGCCGGGACAGCAGGATCGCCACGGCGAGAACCGCAGCGGCGGCCAGCGGCCACCAGCTGGGTAGGCGGTCGGCCCGCGGCGTCGCGGGGGCGGGCGGGGCGACCGGCGTCTCCGAGGGCCGGATCCGCTCGCGGATCGCGGGCCAGAGGTCGCGCCGCGGCGCGATGCCCGGCAGATCGGCGGCCCGGTCGAGGAGCCGTCGCAACCCCGCCAGCTCCCGGCTGCAGTCGAGGCAGCCGGCCAGATGCTCGCGGACCCTCCGACGCTCGTCGGCATCGAGGCGTCCGTCGAGAAGGTCGTGCAGTCTCTCAGAGGTCTCGCGGCAGGTCATCGGTGCAGTGCCTTTCGCAACAGGTTCCGGGCCCGGTGGAGATTCGCCTTCGAGGTCCCTTCGGCCATGCCGGCGATCTCCGCGATCTCCCGGTGACGATAGCCCTCCACGTCGTAGAGGAGGAAGACCAAGCGTGCCACGGGGGGCAGCGCCGCGACGGCGCGTTCGAGGTCGACGCCGCCGCCGGGCTCGGGGAGGGGAGTGTCCTCGGGCTCCGGCAGATCGCCCGGAGCCGTGAACCGCTCGCGCCAGCGCCCGCGCCGCCGCAGCTCGCCGATCACCTCGTTCACCGCGAGACGGTGGAGCCACGTGGTGAAGCGGCTCTCGCCGCGGAAGGTCGGGAGCCTCTCCCAGACCTTGAGGAAGATCTCCTGGGTCAGGTCCTCGGCCAGCTGCCAGTCGCCGAGCATGCGCAGGCAGAGACCGTGGATGCGCTCGACATGAGCGCGGTAGAGGCCCTCGAAGGCGCCCACGTCCCCCGCACGGGCCTCGTCGACCAGCCGTCGTTCTTCGCTCGTCCGCTCGTCCATGACAGCCGGTGGAGTCGTCACCAGGCCGGGAATCCACCCGGCGGCCGCGGCTTCTCTCACGCCCCCTAGGACGCTCGCAACGGCTGAAGGGTTTACGCACGCAAATCGGGCGGGGAGTGGTGGCTTGGCCCGTAAGACACCTCTCCCCGCCCTGGTACTACCGCAGTTGGGGCACTCGACTCTTGAGTGACCGGCGCAGTATACACCAGAATTTCGGTAGCCGCCACTCCGCTCGGCGCGTTGCCGGGGAAAGACGACCGCCCGGGGCGTCCGCTCCGTCGAGCGTCGACCCCGGGCGGTGACCTACACGATGATCCGCGGGTGGAAGAGCAAGGTACGTGCCGGTCCGGCGGGCCCGCTGCCGCGCGCTCGAGGCTCCTGCGACCGTCAACCTCCGGCAATCACGGTGACGCAGAGTGTCACCGTCCGGGCCGGGTAGACTCGGCCGTGGCGATCCGGAGGAGGTGAGATGGAGAGCATGAAGACATGGACCGTGTACCTCGCGGGCGAGATCCACTCGGGCTGGCGTGAGGAGATCCGGCGCGGCTGTCGGGAGGCGGAGCTACCGGTCGTCTTCACGGCCCCGGTCACCGATCATGCGGCCAGCGACGAGTGCGGCGTCGCGGTGCTCGGCCCCGAGGAGAGCTCCTTCTGGAAGGACCGCAAGGGCGCCCTGCTCAACTCCATCCGCACCCGCGGCGCCATCGCCGAGGCGGACCTGGTGGTCGTGCGCTTCGGGGAGCAGTACAAGCAGTGGAACGCCGCCTTCGACGCGGGGTACGCCGCCGCGCTCGGCAAGCCGCTGGTGGTCCTCCACCCGCCGGAGCACACGCACGCCCTGAAAGAGGTGGACGCGGCGGCGCAGGCGGTCTGCGAGCGACCGCTACAGGTGGTCGACCTGCTGCGCTACGTCGTGCAGGGAAGGCTGCCGGTAGGCTAGGGCCCATGCACGAGATCGCCTCTCCCACCGTACCGCGCGCCGGCGCTGCACTGCTGGCGGTCCTTTGGCTGCTCGCGACTCCCGCCGGGGCGAAGTGCTCGCCCGCTCCCGACGGCACGTTCGACGTCTCGCCGATCGAGCACGCCACCTTCGTCCTCACCAGCGGCGAGTGCACGCTGGTCTTCGACCCGGCCGGCGGTGCGGAGCGCTTCACGGGCGTCCGGACCCCCGATCTGATCCTGGTCACCGACATCCACGGCGATCATCTCGACGCCGAGACGCTGACCGCCCTCGCCGGCCCGCAGACGGCCGTCATCGCACCGTCGGCCGTCGCCGAGCGGCTCGGAGAGGCCGTGCCCCCCGGGCTGCGGGTCCTCGCCAACGGCGAACGCGTCACGATCGGGGCCGTCGACGTCGAGGCGATCCCCATGTACAACCTGACCGAGGGGCGTCTGGACAAGCACCCGAAAGGACGCGGAAACGGCTACGTCGTCACCCTCGGCGGCCGACGCGTCTACGTCAGCGGCGACACCGAGGACATCCCCGAGATGCGGTCCCTCGAGGACATCGACGCCGCCTTCGTGTGCATGAACCTGCCCTACACGATGGACGTCGACGCGGCGGCCGACGCCGTGCTCGAGATGAAGCCGCGAGTCGTCTACCCGTACCACTATCGCGGGCAGGGCGGGCTCTCCGACGTCGGCCGCTTCGCCGAGCTGGTCGCAGCCGACCCGGAGATCGAGGTCCGCCAGCTGGACTGGTACCCTTCTTCCGGCAACGACTGAGCGTCGTCGGCGAGCCGTCCCGACGATCGAAGAGGCCGGGACGCGGCCTCGGCGGCCCGGGCCGGGCCCCGGGCTGCATGGTACGGTCGAAAGACATCGGTCCGAGGCTGAGAGCGCCTCGCGCCGGAGCGGTACGAGAGGTGAAGACTCCCCGATACGACGTCGCGATCGTCGGGGCGCGCTGCGCCGGAGCCGCGTTGGCCGCCTTTCTGGCTCGCCGGGGAGCTCGGGTGGTGGTGCTCGAGCGGGCGCCGCTCCACAGCGAGCACGTGCTCTCCACCCACCAGATCCACCCTCCCGGCATCCGCGTGCTCGACGAGCTGGGAGTCGGCGACGCGGTGCGCGCGGTGGCGCCGGGTGCCGATGTCGTGCGCCTGGCCAAGGACGACGCGGACATCGACATTCGCCTGCCGGACGGCCTCACCGAGCGATGCCCGCGCCGTGACCGCCTCGACGGGCTCCTCCAGGACGCCGCGGTCGAGGCGGGCGCCGAGCTCCGTGAACGCTGCACCGTCACCGGTGTCGCGATGCGGGACGGAAGGGCTCGCGGGGTCCGCTTCGAGGGACCGAACGGCGTCGAAGAGACCCTGGAGGCGGATCTCGTCGTCGGCGCCGACGGGCGCCACTCGACGGTGGCGGCGTGCGTGGAGGCCGAGGAGTACCTGGGGTACGACGCCCCGAGGGCTCTCTACTGGACCTACTTCCAGGCGCCGCCCCTCTGGAGCGACGACGCGGCCTACCCCTTCGGAATGTACGTCGGTCGCCGGGGCGCCTCGATCCGCACCGTCTTCCATACCGACCACGATCAGCTCCTGCTGGGCAGCGTGCCGCCGCTCGCCGAGGTGGAGCGGAGCTGGCGGGGCGATCCGGAGGGCACGCTCCTCGCCGACCTGCGGGGCGACCCCGTGGTCGGGCCGTTGGTCGAGGCGGCGGGGCCGCCGCTCGAGCCGGTTCGTGCGACCTTTCGCGAACGCTACTTCTTCCGCCGCGCCGCGGGCCCCGGCTGGTTATTGGTCGGCGACGCGGGGCACCACAAGGACTTCGTCCTCGGCGACGGCATCTCGGAGGCCCTCGTCCAGGCGCGATCGGCCGCCGGCGTCATCGCCGAGGGCGGCGATCGCGCGCTCGAGCGCTGGTGGCGGGAGCGCGACGTCGAGGCCCTCCCCCTCTACTTCCTGGGGCGGGACGAGGGCTCACCGGAGCCCTTTCCCGAGCTCCGGCGGGTCGTCATGAGGCAGGTGGCCCGTCGCCGCGACCTGCGTCAACGCATGTTCCGCTCCGTCAACCGGGAGCTGCCGGCGGATCAGGTCTTCTCCCCGCTACAGATCCTCGGCTGGGCGCTTCGCGCGGCCCTGTCAGGGCGATTCGGCGTCCTCGGCGATTTCGTCACCATGGCGCGACAGGGCGCCCGCGACAGCGCCGAAATCGGACGTCGCCGCCGGCTCCTCGAGCGGCTCGAGCCCTCGCGGGCCTAGTCGCGGACCTGCGGTCGCTCGGGGGCCGTGGTGCCGACCGTCGTATCCCAGTAGCGCGTGTCGCCCGACTCGAAGCCGTCGAAGAAGAGCATGGTGGGGATCGAGCCGTAGACCAGCTGGCCGGTGCCCTCGAGCGATCCGCCGGTCTTGAAGATGATCGGCAGGTACGGCGACTCGATCTGGTGGATCTCGGCGCCGGTGTTCGTGATCACCACCGACTCCCCGGGGGCCGTGTTGATCCAGTCGGGCGTGCGGGCATCGATGGTCTCGGCGTACACATTGGGCGCACCGCTGAGGCCGTCGAAGTCCAGGATCACCGTCTGGAGACCGCTTCCGTCGGAATCCTTGCGGGCGATCGTCACCAGGTCGTCGTCGCAGGTCATGCCGAAGTAGTCGTCGGTCGTGCCGCTGATCACGGCGCTGCCCTGGAACCCCGGCGGGCTCGCGTTCCCGACCGGGCCGAACAGGGTCACCAGCATGTCGGTGTTGCGCGGCGCCACCATGGCGATCCCCGGCCCGGACGTCTGGTTCGGGAAGGGCACCTGGCCGCCGCACGAGTCGAGCTGCGCGTAGCGGAAGGCGGTCGGGGTCGGGACCGTTCCCGGCGTGATGTCCCACTGGATCGTGCCGGAGGGGAGGGCGACCTGGTAGACGTGCATGGTGCTGCCGTCCCGGCAGGCGACGGCGACGAAGTCGTCGTCCGGCTCGGTGACCGTGGCCCAGTGGAAGTTCTGGGTGGGGGGGTTGCAGTCGACGCTGTTGACCGGGACCCAGGTGCTCGAGCCGTCGGCCTGGACGTAGATCCTGACCGTTTGGGCCGCGACGTCGGAGCTCGTGGCGACCAGCCCGCCGGCCCAGCGTTCGACGGTGGCGGAGAGCAGGGAGTCCGTGGCGATCTGCACCGTGCTCGCGGAGCCCGGCTGGAAGATCAGCTCGCGGAAGCGGCCGTCGGAGCCCGTGAAGGTGGTGACGCAAGTGCCGTCGTTCTTGCACAGAGCGTGGGGTGCGGCGCAGCAACCGCCGGCCGCCGCCCCCAGGTCGGCGGTGACGGTGATCGCGGGCGTCGTGTCCAGAGGCTCGAAGGTCGTCGAGGTGAGGACGTAGGTCGCCGAGAGCGGGCTCGAGAAGTGGACCTGATACTGGTTCCCGGCGCCGGGGTTGTAGCCGGCGAGGGTGGTGAGCTCGAAGGTCTCGGTGATCGGACCCTGACCGATCAGACGGTAGGTCGTGGTGCCGGCGAAGCCGTCGATCGGGACCGTGTCCCAGTCGGAGAAGATGAGCTGCGAGGCCAGGGGGAGGGCGAGCACGCAGGCGAGCACCGCCAAGCCCGCCGCTCGTGCGAGCGTCTGTCGCCAGCCGGTGGGGCGCGAGGGGCCGGGACGGGCCTCGTCCCCGAGGTCATCTGCCATACGGCTCTCCGAAGTTCGCCCGAAGGTAGCAGATCGGCCGCCGGGAGATCAAGGCATCGGCGTCTCGTCGGAGCCCTCGAGCGCGCGGGCCCGGCGGAGGGCGTCGTCCCACGGGCCTCCGAAGGGACGCATCTCCAGGGCGCGTTCGAAACGGGCCGAGGCGCTCGTCAGCAGGGCGTTGCGAGGCGACCCGGTGGAGCGGACCGCGGCGTCGAGCTCGAGGCGCCCGAGATTGCCGACCAGGTCGGAGTCGAAGGGAGAGGCATCGAGGGCTCCCAGAACGACCTCCCGGGCGCGATCCAGAGCGTCGGGGTCGAGCGTCTCGCCCCGCTCGATCGTCGCGAGGTAGAGCGCCGAGCGTCCCGGGTCGACGGCAGCCCGAACGGCTTCTCGGGCGAGGTCCCGGGCCGCTGCGCTCCGTCCCATGGCGCCGGCCCTTTGAGCGGCGAGCAGGAAGAAGCCGGTCCGAAGCGGTGCCAGCGCGGCGACCCAGGCGATCCAACCGGCGACCACTCCGGTCAGGAGGACGACGATCGCACCGCCGCGACGGCGGGGCGCAGAGGCGTGGCGTCCCGCGAGCGCCGTCGCGCCGCAGAGGGCGGTTCCGGCGGCCAGAGCCAGGACGACGATCACGGTCAGCGCGAGCTCGCGACGTCCGGGGAAGCCCGCCCAACGGTCGGCGCTCTCAGCGATCGTCGGCGCAGAGCCCAGGCGCAGGAGAAGAGCCGCGAGGAAGGCCCCCGCGCAGCCGAGCGGGCTCCTCCAGGGCCGGGTGCCGCCGGCGAGCAAGACGCTGCCCACGGCCACCGCCGCCGCCAGCCACAGGGCGGGCAGCAGCTCCATCCCTGTGGGGGAGGCCCCGTGGAAGCGTGCCCGGCTCCCACGAGACTCCAGCTCAGGACCAGGGTGACGCCGGCGGCGGCCGCCGGCGTAGCCTCCGTCGTCGGGTGAGGCGGGGCCCTCGTCGCCGCCGGTCGAGGTGGCGAGGAGGAGGGGGACGAGGATCGCCGCGCCGAGCAGGTCGGTGACCGTTTCCACTCCCACCTGCCCGGCCACGAGCCGCGCGACGGCGGCCCCGGCGACGAGCGCGATCGGGTCCATCACGGCAAGCGTCGGGGCCGCCTCTTCGCTCCGCCATCGCGCCGCGGCGAGCGTGCAGAGCGCCAGCAGGGAGCCCGCCACGGCCGCCGGGACCGCCAGGCCGGTTCCGGGCGCGAGAGCCGTCGCCGTGACGCCGCCGCCCAGCGCGCCGAGAGCCAAGCCCCACCAGAACCTGGCCGGGTCGCCGGGACGCCGCAGGAGCCCGAGCGCCCCCGCCAGCAGCTCGAGCAGGGCGCCGTGCACCAGCACCCATGCGGTCGTCCCGAGGAGGCCGCCGGTCAAGAGAGCGTCCCAGAGGGCGTTGTGCGCCTGATCGGGGATCCGGCCGGGCTCCAAGGCGGCGAGCTCGGCCCCCGCCCTACGGGTGAGGGCGGGTCCGGCCAACCCGGGCCCGTATCCGATCCAGGGACGGAGGCGCGGGTGGGCGTCTTCGACACCTCCTCCGACGAGCGGACGGTGATCCAGGAAGGCGGCGGAGGCAGCGCGCCAAAGCTCGAGACGGACGCGCGAGGTTCGGGAGCCGGTGTCGAGCAGCTCGGTGGGGCCGCGTGCCAGGGCGCGCCCGCCTCCCGGTCGTGAGAGCGTCTGGCGCCAGCCGAGCACGACGACGAGGAGCAGCGCGGCGACGAGCACGGCGAGGAGGCCGCGGTCGATTCCTCGGAGGGGAGACCGGCCGGCGCGGCGCAGGACCGCCAGAGCCCAGAGCGTGGTCGCCCCACCGGCGAGCAGACCCAGAAGCGGGCCACGACTTCCCGAGGCGAGCAGCGCCCATCCCTGCAGGGCGAGCAGACCCACCAGGAGCCCCTGTCGCGCAGCGGCGAGCGGCCCCGGTTCGCGCTCGCGGCAACGCTCGAGCAAGAGCGCGGCCGTCAGGAAGAGGGCGACGACCAGGAACCGGCCCAGGATGTTGGCATTGCCGAGGGTGGAGAAGGGACGACCGATTTGGTGGATGGGGAAGATCGGATCGGATCGAAACACCTGCAGGACGGAGTAGAGACAGACGGGCAGGGAAGAGAGCGCGACCGCCTCGCACACGCGCAGGACCCCGGCCCGACCTCGCAGCCGCGACAGGGCGAGGGTGGTGAGAGCGAGGACGGCGAGCCTCGTGGTCGCTCCCATCCCGCGCGCGTCCGTACCCAGGGCCGCGATGCGAGGCACGATGGAGAGCAGGGTGGAGATCGCAGTCCCGACCCCGGTCAGTGCCAGGCCGACCAGCAGTCGGCGCAAGGCCCCGCGCGTCGAGCCCGAGCCGCTGAACGGCAGCCAGGCGGGGCCGCCCGTCAACACTCGGGCCGTCCAGGCGGCCGTACCCAGCAGAGCGAAGACGACGAGGATCGCGACCTTCGGCCGGTCGTACGCGAGCGAGTGGTGCGGCGCGAGGGCCAGCGGCGTGACCAGGAGGGCTCCCAGCCAGCTGGCCTCGATCACTCCCTCGAGCCGGGAGGATCCGGTGCGTGGAGGGATCGGCATGGGGATCGACGTCGGGCTGCATGCTAGCTTACCCGGCCATCGAAGGGATCGAAACGAGGGCGCCCGCCGGGCGCACTGATTCGGAGGCGGGATGCGGCTGCTGTGCCTGACGTCGCGGCTCCCGGCACCACGAGACCGCGGTGACCGCGTGCGAGCCCGGGGGCTGCTCGAGACCTTCGCGCGCGACCACAGGGTCACTCTGCTCACGGCCTGCGAGGATCGCACCGAGGTGGATCGCGCGCGCGGGCTCGAGGGCATCGTGGAGCGTGTGTGCCCGGTCCTGCTGCCGCGCTGGCTCTCGCTCACCGCCGTGGCATCGCAGGCCTGGCGTCCCCTGCCCCTGCAGGCTCTCTACTACCGCAGCAGCCGTTTCCGGCGGGCGCTCGCGGCGCTCGACCCCCTCTCTTTCGACGTGATCTACCTGCAGCTGTTCCGGCTCGCCCCGTACGTCTTTCCCCTTCCGGCAGGTCCGGCTCGGCCTCGTCGAATCGTCGACCTGACCGACGTCGTCTCGGGGGAGATCGCACGCTCGTTGCCGTTCCGCGGACCGGCCGGACGGTGGTTCTGGAGCCGGGAAGGTCGGCGCATCGCCGCCTACGAGGAGTCGCTGGGGAGGCAGGCCGACGAGATCTGGGTCGTGGCGGAGGCCGAACGGAAGGCGTTGCTCTCCCGGGTGCCCGAGGCGCCGGTGCGGGTCGTGCCGAGCGGCGTCGACGCCGCCGCCTTCGCGCCGGACGGGTCCTTGCCGGTCGCGGGTCGCCTCCTCTTCGTCGGGCACCTCGGCGTGGCGCACAACGCCGACGCGGCGCGCTGGCTGGTCGAGGAGATCCTCCCCCGGGTGCGCGCCCGGCGCCCGGAGGCCCATGTGAGGCTGGTCGGCGCGTCCCCCTCTCGAACCGTGACGCGCCTGGGACGCCGCACCGCCGTCGAGGTCGCCGGCTTCGTACCCGAGCTCGCGGAGGAGCTGCGGTGCGCCGAGGTCTTCATGGCCCCGTTGCGCTTCTGCGCCGGCCTGCAGACGAAGGTCCTGGAGGCGATGGCCGCGGCACGACCGGTGGTGACGACCGCGGAGGTGGCGCGCGGACTCGACGCCAGGCCGGGGACCCATCTGCTCGTCGGTGACGACGCGGCCTCGCTGGCCGAGCGGACCCTCGAGCTGCTCGCGGATCGACCCTTGGCCGCGGCCCTCGGCAGGGCTGCCCGCCGCCACGTCGTCGAGCGCTTCAGTTGGGAGACGGCCCGTCGTCGCCTGCTCGAGCTCGGCGAGACGGTGCCGGGTCGTCAGCGGCTATGATCGCCGCGTGTCCTGGACACGGCCGGCCGTGGCGTTCGGCGCGGCGCTGCTGGTGGCGGCCCTGACGGCGCCCATGGCTCGCGCCCTGGCCCTTCGGTATGGATGGGTCGACCACCCCGGTGCCCGAAAGGGGCACGCGCGGCCGACCCCGCTGCTCGGCGGTCTCGCTCTCTGGGGGGCCGTGTCCGCGGGGTGGCTCGCGGCCGGCGGGCTCCGCGCCGGCGGCGAGGTCGTCGCCGCCGCGCTGCTGGTCGGCTTGGTGGGTCTCTGGGACGACCGGCGGGGGCTCGGTCCGGCGGCGAAGCTGGGCGTCGAGTGCCTGGCCGCTCTGTGGGTCGTGGCCGGGGGCGGAACCACCGTCGCGGCCGGAGATGAAGGGCTCGCGGCCGCCCTCGGCGTCGCCTGGGTCCTGCTCGTCACCAACGCCGTCAACCTCCTGGACAACGCGGACGGGTCGGCGGCCGGGACCGTCGCGATCGGTGCGCTCTCCCTGCTCGGTGTGGCGGCGACCGCGGCGGGGGCCTCGCCGGTCGCCGGGATCGTCGCGGCCCTGGCCGGCGCCTGTGTCGGCTTCCTCCCCTTCAACCGGCATCCCGCGTCCCTCTTCATGGGCGATGCCGGCAGCCTCTTCATCGGGTTCCTCCTCGCGGTCTCGAGCCTGCGCCTGCATGCCGCGGCCCCCGTCGACAGCGGTGCGGCATGGGCGCCGGCGTTGGTGCTGACCGTGCCCCTGACCGATACCGCGTTCGTCGTCGTGTCCCGGCTGCGCCGCGGGCTGAACCCGCTGACCAGCCCCGGGCGCGACCACCTCGCGCATCGGCTGACGGCTCGTGGATGGACCGAGCGGGGTGCCGTCGCCCTGCTCTGGGCGGCCGGTGCCCTGGCGGGGCTCGGTGGGATCGTTGCGGCTCTCTCGACGCGGTTCGTGGCCTGGTGCCTGCTGGGCGTGGCGGCGGCGATCGCGGCGGGGATCTGCGTCCGTCTCGCGGGAGCGCCGAGGTGAGCGGGACGGCCCTGGTCACCGGGGGCGCCGGGTTCATCGGCAGTCACCTCGTCGACCGGCTCCTCGCGGCGGGTTGGCAGGTGCGGACGCTCGACGACCTCTCCACCGGTCGCCGGGAGAACCTCGAGAGCGCCGCCCCCCGGTCGGCTCTTCGTGTCGTCGACGGGTCCGTACTCGACACACGTCTGGTCGAGGACCTGGTCGACGGCGTCGACGTGGTCTTCCACCTCGCCGCCACGGTCGGCGTCGACCTCGTCGTCCGCGAGCCCCTGCGCACGCTGCGCACGAATCTCGGCGGTACCGAGAGCGTGCTGGCGGCCGCCGGGCATCGCGGCACGCCGGTGCTGCTCGCTTCGAGCTCCGAGGTGTACGGCCGGACCGCCCGGGTTCCGCAGGCCGAGGACGACGACCGGTGGCTGGGTCCGCCCGGGTCCGCCCGCTGGAGCTACGCCACGTCGAAGGCGGCCGCGGAGTGTCTCGCCCTCGCCTGGCACCGCGAACGGGGTCTGCCGACCGTGGTGGCCCGGCTCTTCAACACGATCGGAGCGCGGCAGCGCGGCCGCTACGGGATGGTGGTGCCGCGCTTCGTCTCGGCGGCGGTTCGGGGGGAGCCTCTGCGCATCTTCGGCGACGGTTCCCAGACCCGCTGCTTCTGTCACGTCCGCGACGTCGTCGAGGGGCTGCTCGGTCTGGCCATCCATGCTCCCGCCTACGGCGGCGTCTTCAACCTCGGGGGAGGGGAGGAGATCTCGATCCGGAACCTGGCGCTCCGCGTCCTCGGGCTGGCGGGTGTGCCCGACTCCGAGACGGCCCGGCGGCTGCGAATGGTTCCGGACGACGAGGCCGGCGAGCGGGGGGCCGACGACATGCGCCGGCGCGTCCCGGACACCCGCCGGGTCGAAGCGGCGATCGGTTGGCGTCCGCGGATCGGTCTCGACGAGGCGCTCGGGGAGCTGATCGCGCGGCGCCGGGGCGAGTGAGGGAGCGAGGGACCCGGATGGGGGAAGTGTCGCCGGTCGCGGTCGTCTACGTCACTCGCAACCGTCGCGACGAGCTCGCCGGGTCTCTCGAGTCCCTCGGCCGGGCGACGCCCGGACCGTCGCGGATCCTCGTGGTCGACAACGCCTCGGCCGACGGGACGGCCGAATGGCTCAGGCGCGAGCATCCCGAGGTCGAGGTCGTCGCGCAGGATCGGAACCTGGGCGTGGCGACGGGTCGCACGGTCGGGATCGAAGCCGTCGGCGAGGAGCTGGTGCTCTGCCTCGACGACGACGCGCGCCTGGAGAGCGCCGACGCGTTCGCACGTGTGGGCGAGCGATTCGACGAGTCTCCGCAGCTCGCCGTCCTCGCCTTCCGGATCGTCAACGCGCGACGCGGCGAGACCCTCGGTCACGAGTTCCCCCGGCGCCGTCTCTCCGCTCGAGGCGTCGAACGCCGGCAGGAGGTCGCTTACTTCATCGGCTGCGGCTTCGCCGCGCGCCGCTCCACGTTCCTCGAAGCCGGAGGCTTCAACCCCCTCCTGCACTACGGCCTCGAAGAGCTCGATCTCTCCTACCGACTCCTCGAGGCCGGTCACCGCCTGCTCTACGACCCGGCGATCGTCGTGCGCCATCGCGCCGACCCCGGGAGTCGCCGCGACCGGCGCTGGTACTTCCACATGGCGCGCTCCCGCATTCCGGTGGTGCTCGCCAACCTGCCGCTGTGGGCGGCCGTGCCGCACCTCGTGCTCTGGCACGGGGGCCTGCTCGCCCATGGGCTGGCGCGCGGCCACGCCTCGGCGGTCGTCGCGGGAGCCGCCGAAGGGTGGCGGTTGGCGCCGCGAGCGTGGCGGAAGAGACGACCGATCTCTCCCGGTACCGCTTGGCGGATCCTCCGCCTCTCGGGACGGCTCTTCTTCTGAGCCTGCGGTACTCTGGTCCTCATCGAGCGCAGCAAGGAGGTCACATGCGACTGAACGGGAAGGCCCTCGGCCTGGCGATGGGAATCCTCTACGCGGTCTGTCTCTTCATCACCACGATCTGGGTGATGGCCGCCGGTGGGGGCGAGCACCTGGTGATGCTGAAGCGCTTCTACATCGGCTACTCGATCAGCGTGCCCGGTGCGCTGCTCGGCGCCGTCTACGCCTTCATCGACGGTTTCTTGGGCGGCTGGCTGCTGGCGTTCCTCTACAACCGGTTCGATCGCGGCTGACGCCGGCGTCACCGGCAGGCTCAGCCGTAGGAGGCGGGCGAGAGCAGGCCGATCGAGATCGCGTAGAGAACCACGAAGAGGAGGGTGAGCCAGCGCCAGGCTCGGCGGCTCCGCGAGCGCAGGATCACGGCCAGCAGCGCGGCGAGGACGAGGTTCTCCAGATTGGCCACGGAGAGCGGGCTTTCGTCGAAGAGGCCGATGTTGACGACGTAGGCGGCGACGAAGAACGCGATGAGGACGAGGAGCGCCCAGCGTCCGTCCTGGAGGAACTGGGTCCAGGCATCGGTCGCCTCGTCGCTCGCGCGCGGCACCACCAGCGCACCGGCGACGAAGAGAAGGAGCGCCAGCAGCAGCACCCCCGTGAACTCGACGGCCGTCCACGCGCTGCGCAGACCGTTGAGCTCGTACACCGCCCAGACGAACTGCATCTGAGCCGCGAACACGAGGGCGGCCCAGGTCATGGGAATCCAGTCCAGCGGCGTGGTTTGCCGTCGCCGGAAGGCGTCGACGACGTCGGTCAGGAGCTGGGTGACGCCGATCCCGAGGATCAGCAGGAGGGCGGCGGTGACGTACTCGAAGACGGTCACCGCGCGAGCGTATCGCCCCCGGAGTCCTGTGCGGGCGGACCGCGCTAGCGAGTCGTCGGGACGCCCGACGCCGACAGCCGGTCCCGGTCGATGACCGCGCCGTCCTTGATCACCCAGCGGATGGACCCCCAGGCGTCGACCGATCCCAGCGGGTCCTCCTCGAGCACCAGCAGGTCGGCCTTCTTTCCGGGCTCGACGGTGCCGAGCTCGTCCTCCAGGTGGAAGGCCTCGGCGTTGGCGCGGGTGGCGGCCTCGAGCAGCTGCGCGGGCGAGACGCCGGAGTCGGCCCAGTCGAGCATCTCGAGGTAGCCGTTGTAGCCGGGCGGGTTGCCCCAGGCCGGGCCCGACGGCGTGTCGGTCCCGAAGAGGAGGCGGGCGTCGTGCCCGGCCAGCACCCGGGTGATCGTCTTCGTCTTGTCGGCGAAGCGGTCGAAGAGGGCGTAGAGCTCCGCGTCGCTCTTGCCGCCGAGCACGTCGTGGAACTCCTCGACCAGCGCGTCGCGGTGCCAGCGGCCCTCCGCCGAGCGCAACCAGGCGATGTAGGCGGCCGGGAGGGCGTGGCGCAGCTGCCGGTCGTCCAGGTAGCCGGTGTCGAAGAGCGAGCGTTGGCTCGCCAGCACCTGGATGGTCGGCTGGTAGCCGATGCGGCGCGCCGCGATCTGCTCGAGCAGCCGGCGGTGGGTCTCCGGCAGCTCGTCGACCTCGAGGAAGTCCGCGACGTCGCCCCAGTGCCACATGCCGTGGGCGATGACGTCGACTCCCGCGTCCACCGCGAAGCGCTGGGCCTCGTAGGAGTTGGCGTGGATCAGTACCGGCACCGAGTGCTCGTGGGCCGCCGCGACGACGTCACGGACGATCTCCACCGTGGGCATGTCCCAGGTGACCGGCGCCGTGCCGCCGAAGCCGTTCTCGTAGTAGGTCTTCACGCAGATGCCGCCGCGATCGACGATGCGTCCGACGACCGCGTCCGGTGTGTGGCCCGAGAGGTCGAAGCGGTCGGGAACCACCTGCGGCCGGTACGAGTCGTAGAGCCAGTTGTCGTAGTCGTCGAGCCGCGTCTCCGGGTCGTCCTCCGACATCCGGAACCCGTTGGCCAGCATCAACCCCTCGCTGCAGGTGAAGATGTTCGGGCCGAACGGTGCCGCGCGCAGCGTCTCGATGAGGTCGGGGTCGGTGACGCTCAGGTCGACGACGGTCGTGAACCCGAAGTAGAGGTAGCTGCGCGGCAGCTGCTCCCGGTAGGCGGCGACCAGCTCCGGATGCTCCCGCCGCTGTGTCCCCAGCATCCCGACGAGGCTCGCCAGGTGGACGTGCGAGTCGATGAGACCCGGCGTGACCCAGAGGTTCGTGCCGTCGATCACCCGCGCCCCGGCGAGCTCCTCCTCGGAGGGCCGTTCGCTGCGGACGGCTTCGATCCGCCCGCCGTCCAGCACCACCCAGGCTCCCGCGAGGGGAGCCTCGCGCTCCGGCGAGACCACGGTGACGTTGCCGAGCACGGTCCGCCCGGCCGGCTCGGCCCCGGCCGCCCCGTGGGCGGTTGCCAGGGCGGTGAGGATCCAGAGTGCGTGAGCCGCTTTCATGCCCGACCTCCTTCGGTACGGGGCCTACGAGCGCTCCGGAGCCGATGTTTCGGCGCGATCCCGCGCGATCCTCGCCTCAGAGCAGGCCTTCGTCGCCGAGCAGGGCGACGATCGCCTCCCGACTGCCGGCGAACGCGGCCCAGACCTCCGCACACCAGGCCCGCACGGCGTCGTCCCTCGCGGCTCCCGCCGGCGCCGCCATGACGTCGGCGGCCGTCATCGAGCCGCGCTCCGGCGGCAAGGGGAGGGTGGGCCAGCTCCTCGGCCGCCGCGCCAGCCGCATGTGAGCGCGCTGAACCCGTTTGCCGGACCAGCCCCGCTCGACGAAGAGAAACAACCCGACCAGAGCGAAGGTGACGCCGATCGGCTTGCTCGCGGCGTCGGCCCTCTGCGCCGCGAAGGCGTCGACCACGTGCTGGTGGATGAACCCCGGGTCGCCGCGGCTCAGCGTGTAGGCACAGAGGGCCTCGTAGGCGTCTCGTTCGGTGATTCGCCAGCATGGCACGATACGCCGCTCGACGGTGCCCGACCATGTCTGAGGCTGACCGGCTGCCGCAGCCGCCGGCTTCGGCGGTTGATGACGCAGGCCCCGGAGCTCCGGGAAGAGTCCGCGGGGATCCTTGCCTTTCGTTCAGATGGGCCTTACGATTGGCTCATGTGGTCAGGAGGACCCGGATGACCATCAAGGCGCCCGACGTGGCGAGGATCCTGGGGGGGCAGGCGACCCTGAGGAGACGAGTGCGCAGCGTGGAGGACCTGCGGGAGGTCGTGGAAGCGGGACTGCCGATCGAGTCCCTCGAGCATGCGGTACGCCGCGTGACCACGAGCCCGGGCGAGGCGGCCGAGCTGACCCACCGGCTCATCCCCCGCAGCACGCTGAAACGGATCAAGACGCGGTTGAACGCGCAACAGAGCGAGCGCCTGGAGCGACTGGCGCGGATGACGGCCTTGGCGGAGGAGGTCTGGGAAGACCGCGAGGCGGCGCACGAGTTCCTCACCAGCCCCCAGCCGCAACTGGGGTCGCACCGTCCCGTCGATCTCGCGCGCAGCGATCTGGGCACCCGTCAGGTCGAGCAGCTCCTGAGCCGTCTCGAGTACTCCCTGCCTGCCTGACGTGCTCGCCTGGCGCATCGCCAAGGTCCGTTACCCGCCGTACGACGGCACGGGCGCCATGCTGGCGGGGGCCCGTTGGAGCTCCGCGGGGCGAGAGGTGATCTACGCGTCGGACTCCTTCGCCGGCGCGATCCTCGAGCAGCTCGTCCATGCTCTGCGCCCCCGCACCCTGCCGGGACCTCACCACGGCGTTCGCATCGACATCCCGGATGCTCTGATCGAGCGGCTGGATGCCGAGCAGCTGCCAGGCTGGGACGCCAGGGACTCGCCGGCGGCTCTCTCCTTCGGGGATCGATGGTTGGACGAGCGGCGATCGGCCGTCCTCGTCGTCCCCGCCGTGCCGAGCCGCCCGATCGGGAGGACGGTCGCGATCAACCCGCAACATCCCGACGCCGCGCGCATCGCGGTCTCCGAGCCCTTTCCGGTGCCTTGGGACGAGCGCTTGTTCTGAGGACGGGACTCGCCCGCCTACTCCTCCAGCGCGAACCGGGAGTAGCGATACAGGTTGCTCTTGCGGATCGTCGTGCCCAGCACCGAGACGTGCGACGCGACGGAGATCTCGGCCGGCAGGCGGGCGCCGTCCGGCAGCTCCACAGTCTGCAATCGCACGTCGAAGCGGCTGAGCGTTCCGAGCCCGAGCGCGAGCCTCACGTCGCGGGCGAGCCGGCTCTGCGAGCGGACGATCCGCAGGCCGTCGACCGCCAGCCACAGCGTTCCCGCGGTCGCGGCCGCGAGCCGCACGCCGAGAGCGCCCTCGACGGGCTCCGCGGACGCCCGCATCTCGACCCGGTGGCAGGGGACGCCGTCGATCGTCTCCCGGCCGGCGTAGTCGTAGTGCTCCGCGTCCCACAGATGGACGATCGGGTCCGCGTCGGCGTCGAACTCGTCGCCCGGCTCGAGCGCTCTCAGGTAGTGCTTGGTGAACCGCGCAGCCTCGTGGTGCTCCTCCCGCAGGCGCTCGGAAGGCACCTTGCCGTCGATCAGCACCAGCTGCTCGTCGAACCCGTGCCCGTCGGGCTTCGGGCGGACGATGAACCAGAGGTCCTCGCGCTTCGTCTCGCGCAGCTGAGCGTCGAGACTGCGGCGCACGACCTCGCGCTGGAACCGGTACCTCTGCCAGGCGGCGAGATCGTTCTGCTGGACCCGCTTCGCATCCGCCAGGAGCCGCCCGAGGTCGACGTCCTGCGCTCCGACGGCGGGTGTGTGCACCACGCCGACGAGGGCCGCCGCCAGCGCGACGGCCGCGCCCGCACGGTTCATGTCCGGGAGTGTAGTCGACCGTCGTCGACTACCTGGCGGAAGAGGCCGAGGAGCTCGGAGTCACCGACCTGCTGCGCCGCGCGTTGAACGAAGGCACGGGGTAGGAGCTGGGGAACGTGGTGCAGCCACCAGGAGTCGAACCCGGAACCTCCTGATCCGTAGTCAGGTGCTCTATCCAGTTGAGCTATGGCTGCACTGCCGGGTCCGCCGGAGCGGACAGCGGACGTGGGATTGTAGGACAGGAGGGGGGCGAGGGCAACCCGGGGTCAGAGGGGGAGCGGGGCGCCCGGCGGGAGGAGCTCGAGGGCCGGCGGAGTGGAGGAGACGGCCTCGCGGAGGCGGGGCTCGATGTCGGGCTCCTCGGTGTAGAAGGGGGCGGCGAGGCCGTGGTGGATGGGGACCAGGCGGCGTGCCTGCAGGATGGTGGCGGCGGCGACGGCCTGTTCGGGGGTGAGGGAGTTGGGGACGTCGACGTCGGGGTCGCGGCCGGCGTAGCGGAAGCCGTTGACGGGGAGGAAGACGGCGTCGAAGGGGCCGTGGGCGGCACCGATCTCCCACCAGTGGCCGTGCCAGAGATTGTCGCCGCCGTGGAAGAAGCGCCGGCCGGCGACACACCGCAGGAGACCTGAACGATGCCGAAGCCGTCGACGGCGGGGACCGGGGTGACGGTGAAGGGGCCGAAGCGGGCGGGCCGGTGGAGGGCGAGGGGGTGGACGGGGTAGCCGCGGGAGGCGACGGTGGCGGCGACGCGGTCGTCGCAGACGACGCGGCCCGGTCCCTTCAGGACGGCGTCGAGGGCGGCCGGGTCAGTGATCGCCGTGCAGATGGGTGACGAGGACGTGGAGCTCGTCGTCGGTCTCCGGCAGCGGGGCGAGGAGGTGGGCGATCTCGAGGCCCCAGAGGGCCGAGTCGGCGGACGGGTCGACGAGCAGCGTCGTGCCGGCGGCGGCGAGCTCGACGCCGGCCCAGCCGAGGCGGCGGACGGCGAGGCGAACTCAGGGTGGCGACTTCCATGCCCTCTCCTTGGCCGGGGGAGGGCGGAACGTGTCGGCAGATCGATCGCGCTGGACGGGGGGGTTGCATTTTGCTACCTTTTCGCCGTGGGCCAACCCGTCAAGCTGTCCGACGACCTCGTTCTGGACGCACGGTTGATGCGGACGCCGATCGGTCAGATCGCCGAGGCAGATCGAAGCACTGGGCGCAGCTGGGGCGAACCGTGGAGCCGCTGCTGCTGGAAGTCGGGCGTTGGCGTTGCGGCGCATGCGGGGCCGTGGGCCGCTCTCGGAGCTGCTCGGGACGGTGGGCTCGGAAGCCGGGCGCCGGCGGGTCCGGGTCTACCTCGAACGCCGGCCGTTCCCGCACTACGAAACGGCGCCGGGTGACCGGGGGCTGCTGATCCGCATCGAGTCCGACGGCACGCGCACCGTCGGGCGCTTCGTCGACCGGCGGTTCGAGCCGGTCGGTTGATCGATCTCGCACGGCTCGACGAGCGTCGTCGTGGTGGCAGTCGCCGGTCCCAACGGAGCCGGCAAGACGACCTTTTTCCATGCGCACCTAGCCACGGCCGGCCTACCCTTCGTGGAGGCCGATCATCTGGCGACGGAGCTCGACCTGGGCGCCTACGACGCGGCCGAGCTGGCCGGTGCGCTGCGGCGTGAGCTCGTCGGGCGCGGGGAGAGCTTCGTTTTCGAGACGGTGTTCTCCGATCCCGTCGGGGACAGCAAGCTCGTTCTGGAGGCCGAAGCCGCAGGCTACGCCGTCGTGCTCTGCTTCATCGGTCTCTCTGCCGTGGAGGTCTCGCGGCAGCGGGTCTCGATGCGAGTTTCCCAGGGCGGGCACGACGTTCCTGACGACAAGCTGGAGGCCAGGTTCCCTCGCACGCTCGCCAATCTCGCCGAGGCCCTCCACCGCCTCCCGCTGGTGCTCGTCTTCGACAACAGCGATCTCGCGCAGCCGGCGGGTCGCGGTGGTCGAGCGGAGAACAGTCGTGGAGCGGGCGGAGCCGTTGCCGGGTTGGCTGGCGCCGCTCCTGTCCGAAGAAGAGTCCGGTTCCTAGCCGATCAGCCCGTCGAGCGGCGAGGAGGCCGTGGCGTAGAGCTTGCGCGGGATGCGGCCGGCGTGGGCGGCGAGCCAGCCGGCCTCGACGGCGAGCCTCATGGCGCGGGCCATGCGCACGGGGTCCTTCGCGCCGGCGATGCCCGTGTTCATCAGGACGCCGGCGGCTCCGAGCTCCATGGCGACCGCGGCGTCGGAGGCGGTGCCCACACCCGCGTCGACGATCACCGGCACCTCCGCCTGCTCGAGGATGATCCGCAGGTTGGCCGGGTTGCGGATCCCCATCCCGGAGCCGATCGGCGCGCCCAACGGCATGACGGCGGCGGCGCCGAGCGCCTCGAGCTTCTTGCAGACGATCGGGTCGTCGTTGGTGAGGAGCACCGTGAGCCTCGCCGACCAGCGTCTCGGTGGCGCGCAGCAGCTCCGCGTTGTCGGGGAAGAGGGTCTTCTCGTCGCCGATCACCTCGAGCTTCACCCAGTCCCAGCCGCCCAGCTCGCGCGCCAGACGCGCCGTGCGGATCGCCTCGTCGGCCGTGTAGCAGCCGGCCGTGTTGGGGAGGAGGGAGATGCGCGCCCTGATCGATCGCGTCGATCAGCGAGCCCTGCCGAGCTCGTCCAGGTTCACCCGCCGCAGCGCCGCCGTCACCATCTCCGTGCCGGACGCCTCGAGCGCCGCCTGCATCGTCTCGGCGTTCGGGTACTTGCCGGTTCCGAGGATCAGCCGGGAACGGAACGTACGGCCGCCGAGCTCGAGCGGCTCGACGTCCTGGGACGGACGGGTGGGCGTCGCGGTGCTCATCGCCCGCGATCCTATCGCGCGCTCAGTCGGTGGTCCGGCTCCAGGCGGACGTGTCACCCGACTCGAAGCCGTCGGCGAAGACGGGCACCTGCAGGCGGAACCGCCGCGCGAGCATCTCTTCGTCGTCGCGTTCCCACACCACCACGAACTCCCCGCTCGCGCTGAGCGCCACCTGGGTGCTCCACGAGTAGAGCTCGGGCGGGTCGCTGATCGGCAGGCCGTCGGTCAGGGGTCGGCCCAGTGGATCGAACGCTCGGAGGTAGGGAACGGAGGGCTGCGAGCCGCGCGACCAGGTGACGAGGAAGTCGCCCTCCTGCGTCGCCGAGATCGCTGGGACGCGCCCCGGGGGGCCGTCGGGCTCATCGACGAGGATCTCCGCGCCTTCGGGAACGCCGTTGCCGTCGAGACGGCGGGCACGGATGCAGGTACAAGCCTCGCTCTGCCAAACGACCACGAAGCCGTCTCCCGAAGCGGCCGCGGCGGGATACTCCTGGGCGCCCGCCGGTGACGTGCTGAGGACGAACTCCGGACCGGTCGGGTTCCCCGCAGGGTCGAAGTGGCGCGCGCGGACGCAACCGTCCGGGTACTCCGGCGCGCAGTCCGAGCTGAACCAGACGACCAACGTCCGACCGTCCTGCGTCGCGGCGACTCGTGGTTCTCGAGCCGAGACGCCGCTCGAGAAGGTGACCGTCGAGGGAGGCGGCGCCGGGGTCGAGAAGGGCACGAAGCGCGCCTCGATCTCCTCCCAGTCGGAGGTCCACACGATGACCACGCCGTCCGGCGTGCGCGCGATGTCGAGACGCGGGTCGCTCGGCCAAGGGAAGGATTCGGGGGTCACGAGCTGCTCGGAGCGGATGGGAGCGCCGTCCGCGGAGTAGAGCGCGAACAGGACGTCCTGCTGGAAAGCCTCGAGGTCCACTCGCGGCCAGGCGACGGCGAAGGTGTCCGGCCCCACGGCGGCGACGCTCCCCCAGTTCTCGTCGCCTGCCGGGCTGAAGGAGGGTAGGGTGCTCCCGTCCCGCCACCCCCACGCGCGAAGGGTCACCGAGAAGACGTCCTGGAGGAGAGCGAGGAACCTCCCGTTGCGGTCTGCGGCCAGACCGACCGGTTGGCTGATGTCGGTGAAGGAGAGGTGGAACTCCGGACCGAGCGGAGTCACGACCTGGGCGCTGGCGATCGTCGCGACCAGACCGAGCAACGCCCCGAGGGAAACGACACTCGACCTCGACGTTTGCATCGGCTCGACCTTTCCGGGCCTGCCCGCCAGCCTACCAGGAGCCGAGAGTCGTGCCATTCTCGGCGCGGGCTCCCTGGTGTATCGTGCCCCCGAGGTCAGCTCCATGGTCGGGCGTTCTACAGCCTGCGGCGCGGCCCTTGCCGCGTGTGTCGTGGCCCTCCTGGCGGGGTGCGTGACCGGCCCGCAGCCGGTCGACGTGCCGGACTACCGCGCGATCTCGCCGACGGCGGAGGTGGGGCCGGTGGAGTTGCGGCCCAAGTACCGGGTGGTGCATCTGCGCGCGCGGAGCCTCGGCGCGACGATCGCCGGGAGTCTCTTCCTGCCCGACGGCCGCGGACCGTTCCCCGCGGTCGTCTGGGTCCACGGGAGCGGGCCGCGCGAGCGCATGGCCTACGGCTCGGTGACGGCCGACGACTTCATCCGGCGAGGGATCGCGGTCTACTCGTACGACAAGCGGGGGGTGGGGGAGTCGGACGGCGCCTGCTGTCCGGTGCACTTCGGGCTGCTCGCCAAGGACGTCCTGGCGAGCGTCGGTGCGGTACGCGCTCTGTCGGCGATCGACGGCGACAGGATCGGGCTGCTCGGCGTCTCGCAGGCCGGCTGGGTGGTGCCGATCGCAGCCTCGCTCGACCCGCGACTGGCCTTCGCGATCGTCGTCTCGGGGCCGACCGTGACCGTGGGCGAGGAGTCCCTCTTCAGCTCGCTCACCCGCGACACCCACTGCGGGCGCGGCGGCCTTCCGGTGGCGGCGGCGGACGAGATGGTGCGCGAGGTCGGGCCCTCGGGCTTCGACCCGCGCCCGTACCTCGAGTCCATGGACCAGCCCTCGCTCTGGGTCTACGGCCTGGCCGACATCCACCAGCCCGCGGCCCGCAGCGTCGCGGTGCTCGAGCAGCTGCGCGCCGAGGGCAAGGACGTCGAGGTGCGCACCTTCGCCGCGGCCAACCACTTCCTGGCCACCAGCGGGCCTTGCGGTGACCTGCCGGTGGTCGACTGGCTCACCGACGCCCTCGACTGGCTCGACACGCGGATGCCTCCCGCGGCCGCGGTGCGCACAGCGGCCCGCTGACGGCGGGGCGCGACCGGACGGCTCGGTCTCAGGCCCCTTCCAGAGTCGCGGGCGCGACGCTGTAGAGCAGGTGATCCAGGTCGACGAGGAGATCCTGGGCCGTGGCGTACCGGTCGTCCGGTCGCTTGGCGCAGAGGCGCTCGAGGAGCTCCCGTACGTCGGAAGGGAGGGGGCGGGGCAGCGCGGCGGCGTCGGGAAGAGGAGCGCTCTGGTGCAGCTCGAGCAGCCGGTACATCGACTCGTCGAAGAAGGGCGGCGCCCCCTCGAGCAGCTCCCAGAGCACGATCCCGAGCGAGTAGAGGTCGGCGCGGTGATCGGCTTGTTGCGGCGTCACCATCTCGGGTGCCGCGTAGACCGGCGAGCCGAAGAAGAACCGGGACGCCGTCAGGCCGGGCTGACCTTGGATCTGAGCGACGCCGAAGTCCATGACCCTCAAGCCGCCGTCGGGCAGCAGCATCACGTTCTCGGGCTTGAGGTCGCGGTGCACGACGCCCTTCGAGTGGGCGTAGTCGAGCGCCTCGGCGACGGCGCGCGCGATCTCGAGTCCGCGCTCGATCGACACCGGTTCCGCGGCGTCGTCGAGGGCCTGGCGCAGGGTGCGCCCCGGCAGCAGCTCCATGGCGATGTAGAGCAGGCCGTCGTCCTCTCCGGCGTCGAGGATGCGCACGATGCCCGGATGGTGGAGCGACTCACCCAGGCGTGCCTCGCGCAGGAAGCGCTCCGGGTAGCTGACGTCTCCGCTCTCGTGGGGGATCTTGAGCGCCACCTCCTTGCCGTCGGCGACGCGGTGCGCCCGGTAGGTGGTCGCCATGCCGCCGCGGCCGAGGACGTCGATCACCTCGTAACCGCCGACCTTGCGATCCCGGCGGGCGAGGCGCCAGAGCGAGCGTCGCTCGCCAGGATGCCGATCCCCGCGGGTCCGCCTGCGGAGCAGCGCGACGGTCGCCAGGGCCGCCCCGAGAAGCACGCCGAGGGCTGCCGCCGCCGGTCGGAGCATCGCGGCCCGCCCTCGCCCCGGTCGGGTGGCTCCCTCCGCGCCGCGACTCGCGCGACCGGGTGTCGAGGAGGAACCGCCCTCCCCGGCGCTCGGAGGCTCGTCGGTGAGAGCCTCGGGATCGCCTGCACCGGTGCGAGCCGGGGACCCGTCGCGTTCCGACGAGAGCGGATCGCTCGCCGGTCCGGGAGGCGCGAGCTCTTCCCCCGGAGCGGCCGCCCCGTCCGTCGCCGTGCCGGCAGCACCGTCGCCGAGGCCGGCATCTGCCCGGGTCGCGGTCGCTGGGCCGCGGGTCGGCTCGCCGCCCTCGGTCGCGGACCCTACCGCCCGTTGGGTCGACGAGGATCGCGGGTCCTCGCCGTTCGGGTCGCTCTCTTCGGCGCCGGGATTCGCGCGGGTGACCCCCTCGGGCATTCCCGAGACCGGCGAGCCCGCACCGCCCACCGGCGGAGGGCCGGGATCCAGGGCGCCGGCCGGCTCGGTGCGAGCCTCGGTCGTGGTCGCGGCCGGCAGGGTGCCGAGCGGCACCAGACCCACCTCCAGGAGGACCGGCTCGTCGGGCCGGATCTGCAGGCGCCCCTCCCAAGTCTCGAAACCGTCGAGCGTCACCGCCACGCCGTGTCTCGACGCGGTGAGCTCCACCTCGGGGAGGGGCGTGGTTCCGAGCAGCTTGCCGTCGACCGAGACGGTGGCGCCCGGCGGGGTCGACCGCACCCGGAAGCGCCCGGTCGGTGGAGGCGTGGAGCTCGAGAGGTCCACGATCCGTGCCGCCAGCGCGTCGATCTCTTCGGGTGCCGTGACTCCGGTGCCGGCGGCTGCGGCCAGCGCCTCCCGGGCCTGGTCGAGGCGACCGAGCTCGGCCAGGCAGCGGGCCCGCTGGAAGGTGGGGTCGTAGTCGAAGAGGAACTCCCGTCCGTAGGTACGCACCCGGTCGCGCGCCTGGGGCTCGAGCGCCGCGGCGGCCTCGAAGTGGCCGAGGGCCTCCTCCCAGGCGCCTCCCCCCGCCGCCTCCAGACCCGCTTGGTACTGCTGGTACCAAAGCTGCTGCGCCGGGACCGGGCCCGCGACGAAGAGCAGGGCGGCCAGCAGACGGCCGGCGGCGCGCATCAGCCTCCCTTGCCGGCGTCCTTGCCGCCCACGAAGAGGAAGTGGAACAGGTCGTTCAAGGCGCTCCGGGAGGGGAAGCGGTAGAGGGCCGAGAGGAAGAGCCTCTCGTCGGTGGTCTCGACCTTGCCGACGGCCTGCGCGGAGACGATGCCGCTACCCACCGTCTCGGGATCCACGAACTGCAGCTCCAGGGCGCTCGAGGTCGAGCGCTGGTAGGCCACGTCCAGGGCCACGTTCCCTGCCTTCCATCCGAAGCCGAGCGCGAAGCCCCGTCGAGAGCTCTTCTCGTCGCCGGGAGAGAGCAGCTGCGGCCGGGGGAGGTCGAACCAGCCCCCGCGCACCGCCAGCAGGTGCTTCCCGGCGAAGAACGTGTACTCCGTGCCGTAGCGCCACTGACCGGTGTTGCGGGTCGTCGACTCGTCCTCGGGCTTCAAGTCGAAGAAGTTGAGGGGCTGGTCGGCGAGACCCACCAGGAGGGCGTCGTCCCAGTCGTACTCCGCGTAGTCGACGGTGATGAACCAGGTCTCGAGCGGCTTGAGGGCCAGGCCGAGCGTCCAGCTGCCCGGCCACTCCAGGGTGGCGTCCGAGTGGGAGGTCGGCTCGAACGGCGTCTCGAAGTTGGTGGTCAGCGTCGAGCTGACGCTGAAGTCGCCGTCGAAGGGCAGCCGGGCGGTGGCGCCGACGTTGAGATACCGATAGCGCAGCAGCGCACCCAGGCTGACGTTCCAGCCCTCCCAGTCGTTGGTCTGGCTGTAGGAGAGGAAGCTCTCGCCGTCGCCGTCGATCTCCGTTTCGCGGGTCGAGGTGGTGAAGGTCCAGTCGCCGGTCCACCGCGAGACGGTCAGCCCCAGGGAGGTGCGGGGCGTCAACTGGTAGGCGGCGGCCACCGTCAGCGTGTCGACGTCGCCGGTCTGGCGCACGCTCTGCTGGAGGCTCGCGGCCGGCACTCCGGCCGCGCTCTCGTCGAAGACGCGGTCGCTCTCGAACGTGAAGTCGATGGCGCGATGGAAGGAGAGCTGGAGGGAGAGGTTGCGGCCCGCGGCGGTCAGGGGATAGGTGAACGAGAGGAAGTTCAGACCGGTGGCATCGAAGCTCGAGGCCGAGGGCCCGTAGGTTTCCGGAATGCCGTTCTCGAGGTCGACGAAGGCGCCGAAGGAGTCCTCGCGCTCGAACTGGTCGATGACGAGGCTCGCTTCGGGGGTCAGCAGGAGAGCCAGTCCCGCAGGGTTGAACGAGGCGGCGGAGGCGTCGTCGGCCACGGCGGTGAAGGCTCCCGCCATTCCGGCCGGTCGCGCGCCCGCTCCGACGATGGCGAAGGAGGGTCGGGACTGGACGGCCACGATCAGGCCGAACGCGTCGAGGTTGGGCTCGGTCTGCGCTCCGGCCGCCGCGGCGAAGCTCAGCGGGAGGAGTAGCCAACGGAGGCGCCGACGCATGGCCGGCATTCTACGGGCTGGACTCCGGGCGTAGGGCGACATCCTGCTCCTCGTCGAGGAGCTCCCGCGTCATCCGGGCCAGTCCGTCCAAGGAGAACGGCTTCTTGACGAAGAAGGCCTCGCCTCGCCGCGGCCCGCTGCGCAAGGCGATGCGATCCGTGTAGCCCGACATGTAGAGGGCCCTGACCGGCCGCCGGCGCCGGATCGCTTCCACCAGGTCGGGCCCGGTACCGTCGGCGAGCTGGACGTCGGCGATCACGAGATCGAGCTCTCCGGCGGTCGCCTCCGCCAGGGCGTCGCGGGAGCTCGCGGCGTGGCGGACTCGGTAGCCGAGGCCTTCGAGATGGGCCTGGGCCGCCGAGGCGAGCTCCTCGTTGTCGTCGACGAGCAGGATGCTCTCGTCGCCTCGCCGCTCGCCCCGGTCGCGGGGCCGGGCCGCCCCGGAGGTTGCGCCGGTGGCCAGCGGCAGCGTGACGGTGAAGCGGGTGCCCTTTCCAGGCTCCGAATCGAGGTCGATCCCGCCCCCCGCCTCCTCCACCAGCGCATAGACGGTGGCGAGACCCAGGCCTGTGCTGCCCTGGCCCGACTTGGTGGTGAAGAAGGGGTCGAACACCCGCTCGCGGTGCTCGGGAGGGATGCCGCAGCCGCTGTCGCTGACGGACAGGCGCGCCACGGGGCGCCCGCCCTCCGTGTCCGTCGACGTGGCGATGACGATGCGTCCGGAACCGGCGATGGCGTCCCGGGCGTTGACGCACAGGTTGGCGAGGATCTGCTCGATCTGCGAGACGTCGGCCACGACCGGCACGGGTGCGGGCGCAAGATCCAGGTCCAGGACGATCTCGCGCGGCAGCGATCCGGCGAGCACGGCCGAGAGCTCCTCGACCACCTCGTCGAGGTCGACGAGCTCCGGGTGCGACGGCTGGCGGCGACCGAAGGCGAGGAGCCGCTCGACCAGGGAGGAGGCCTTGAGGACCGTCCCCTGGACGACCCCCATCTTCTCGAGGACGCGCTCCCGCGGCATCTCCTTGCGCTCGATCAGCTCGCACTGCCCGCGGATGGCGGCCAGGTGGTTGTTGATGTCGTGCGCGATCCCGCCGGCGAGCCGGCCCACGGCGTCCATCTTCTGTGCCTGGGCCAGGCGGCGGCGGCTCTCCTCCAACGCCTCCTCGGTCTCCCGGCGCCGCCGCTCGCGCCAGAAGAGGCCGGCGACGGCGAGGACGAGGGCCCCGAGCCAGGCGGCGACGGCCGCCTGGAGCTTGGTCCGCGCCGACTCGCGATGTTCGCCGGCATGGGCATCGACGAGATCCTCGAGGTCGCTCGCCGCGTCGTCGAAGGGCTCGAGGGCGGCGGCGGGGGCATCGACGGGAAGGGCCGCGAGGCGTTCGGACAGCTCCCGCGCCCGCTCTTCCAGGACCAGATCGTCGTCGTCCCGCTCGTCGCGGGCGGCGGCGCTCGCGGTGTCGGCCAGGCTCTCTGCAGCCGCGGCGGCGCGATGCAGTGCCTGTTCGCGATCGGCGCCGGCCGGGTCGGCCCGGCGCGCCGCCGCGACCTGCCGGCGCGTCACGCTCGCCAACCTCCCGAGTCGGGCCTCGTGCTCCCACGAGGCCAGCTGGAAGCGGTCGAGGGCGAGGAGCAGGCCCACCGCCGCGAGGCCCAACGCCAGCACGCCCCAGACCGCCGCCGGGATGCCGAGCGCGTGGCGGCGGCGGGAAGCGGTCAACCGGCGTCCTCGTCGGCTCGTCGTTGCGACGAGAGCATGTAGCCGACCCCGGGCACCGTGTGGAGCAGACGGGCCTGTCGTCCTCCGTCGATCTTGCGACGCAGGCGGGACACGATGACGTCGAGGGTGTTGCTCATGGCGTCGAAGGAGTCGTCCCAGACGTGCTCGACGATCTTCTGGCGGGGCATCGTCTCGTCCGGGTGATGCAACAGATACTCCAACAATCCGAATTCCTTGGGTGTGAGACGCGTCTCCTTGCCCTCGATCCGGACCCGGCGCGCCGCCGGATCGAGCTCCAGATCGCCGGCGGTGAGCGGCGGCCGCGGCTTGACTCGGCGGCGCAGGAGGCTCCGCACCCGCGCCAGGAGCTCCTCGAAGGCGAAGGGCTTCGTGAGGTAGTCGTCCGCTCCCGAGTCGAGGCCGCTGACCCGTTCGTCGACCGCCTTGTGGCCGGTCAGCATGAGGATCGGGGTCTGCAGACCCCGCCGGCGCCAGCGCGCCAGCAGCTCGATTCCGCTCGGCTCCGGGATGCTCCAGTCGAGCAGGATCAGGTCGTACTCGTTGACGGCCGCGAGCTCGTCGGCTCCGTTTCCGTCCCGGGCCAGATCCACGGCGTAGCGCTCGTCTTCCAGGACCTCGACGAGGGCCGGGCCGAAGTCCTCGTCATCCTCCACCACGAGAAGCCGCATGGTCGGATTCTATGCGGCGGATCGTTCATCGTCCGTTCACGGACGCCCTCCTAGAGTGCACTCACGGTCGATCCGAATCACGACCCGGAAGGACTTCTCCGATGCGAACCGACAGACTCTGGCTTCCACTCCTCGCCCTCTTCGCCCTCGCCTCGGCGCCCGCGCTGACGGCGGCGGAGCGCACGCTCGTTCTGGACCCCGACGCGACCGAGGTCGCGTTCTCGCTCGACGCGACCGGGCACGACGTCCACGGCACGCTCCAACTGCAGCGAGGTACCGTCACCTTCGATCCGGAGGCCGGGACGGCCTCGGGGGAGATCGCCATCGACGCGACTCGCGCCGAAACCGGCAACGACAAGCGCGATGAGACGATGCACACCAAGGTGCTGGAGACCGGGACCTACCCGCTCTTCGTGTTCTCGCCGCAGGCGGTCGAGGGCGCGTGGACGGGCGCGGGCTCCGAGCAGCTCCGCTTGATCGGTACCCTGGCCATCCACGGTGGCGAGCACCCTCTCACGATGCCTGCCCGGGTGACGGTGGATGGAGACCGCGTCGAGGCCGAGGCCACCTTCGAGATCCCCTACGTCGACTGGGGCATGCACGATCCGAGCGTGTTCATTCTCCGGGTGGCGGACACCGTCGAGGTCACGGTCCACGCCGTCGGCTCGCTCGAGACGCCGGCCGCCGACGACATGGCGGCTGAGCCTTGAGCGTCGCGGCCGCGGCTCCGGTGCCCCGGCGGCGCACACCCGAGAGGATGATCGCGCTCGTCGGGGACGACGAACGGCTCTTGATCGCCCAGGACTTCGGGCGCTCTCTGCCGGTCGGCCCCCGCGTCGAGCGTCACCTCGCCGGAGCGCTGCGCGACGCTCTCGCGACCCCGGGCAGCCTGGCTCGGGCCCAGCTCGCCTTCTCGGTGGCGCGGCGGTTCGGTCTCGCGACCGAGCGAGCGCTGGCCCTGGGTACGGCCCTCGAGTACTTCCACACCGCGTCGCTCCTCTTCGACGACCTCCCGAGCATGGACGATGCGCGGGACCGGCGGGGCAAGGCGTGCGTCCACACGATCCACGGCGAGGGAGCCGCGACGCTGGCGGCCCTGGCCCTCATCACCCGCGCCTACTCCCTGTTGTGGGGGGTCCTGGGGACGGCGGAGCCGAGCCGTGCAGCCCGGGCCGCCGAGCTGGTTTCGCAGTGCCTCGGCGTCGAGGGGATCCTGAACGGTCAGGCGCGTGACCTGCACTTCGACGGCGGCGGCGCCGAGGACGTTCTCGAGGTGGCCCGCGGCAAGACCGTGACGCTGATCCGGTTGACCCTGGTCCTGCCGGCTCTCGTCGGCGGCGCTGCGGAGGCGGAGATCCGATCTCTCGAGACCCTCGCCGAGAGCTGGGGTCTCGCCTACCAGGTGGCCGACGATTTCAAGGACAAGCTCTGGACGCGGGACGAAGCCGGCAAGTCGATCGCGCGCGACGGCGCGTTGGGGCGCCCCAATCTGCCGGGGCAGGCAGGAGTCGACGTCGCCTTGGAGCACCTGGAACGGCTCCTCGCACGGGCGGCGGAGAGTCTCGAGTCACTGACCTCCGGCGCCTCGTGGCCCGCCCTCGACCGGCTGCATGCCCTGCTGCGGGGCGAGATCGGCGCGATCCGGCAGCGGGTGGGTCTTCGCGCCTGCGCCTGAGGGCGACCCGAGGCGGAGGGACGATGCGGGCGGGTGCGACGCTCCAGGCTCGCGTGGCCGCTCACTCGCTGACCTGGTTGGCGGTGGGCAACGGTGCGGGCCTGCTGGCGGCCGCCCTCCTACTGCGCCCCGAGTGGAACGAGGTGTTGGGCGAGGCCGGGTACGGCCGCTGGATGTCGCTGCACCTGGCGCTGCTCCTCTACGGTTGGTGCTCGCTACCGCTCGTGGGGGTCTTGCTGCGCGCCTACCTGCCGTCCGATGCCGAGCGCGGGGGTCGGCTGGCTGTCGACGTCTGGTCGGGAACGCTGCTCTACGGGGCGGCCGCCTGGCTCGCGGGAGGGGTCAGCGGCAAGCTCTTCCTGGAATGGAGCGGCGTCGGGCGGTGGCTGCTCGTCGGGTCCCTGAGCCTTCTGGCGGCGGTCCTCGCGGGCGGGCTGGCGGGGCGGATCGTGCGCGGCGAAGAGACCCGGTCCGGGATCGTCGGGAAGGGGGTGCTCCTCCTCGCCTTGGCCTGCGTGCCACCGGTCTTCTGGCTCGCCACCGATCCCGGAGTCTACCCGCCGATCAATCCCGACAGCGGCGGCTCGACCGGATCGAGCCTGCTCGGCAGTAGTCTGGGGATCGTGGCCGTCTTCTGCTCGGCTCCGGTTCTGATGGGCCTCCGGCGGCGGCCGGGCGGGGCACCCACCGTGCGCTGGACCTGGGCCCTGCTCCCGGCTCACTTCACCCTGTTCCTGATCCTCGGGCACGGCGATCGCTCGCATCACGAGCCGCTGCAGATCGCGGCCTTGGCGAGCCTGGTGCTCTGGTGGCCCGTCCTTCGACGCTACCTGCGCCTCTGGTCGTGGCCGGAGGGCTCGCTGCGTTGGCTGCGGGCGATGGGGGTGTGGGGAGGTGCCCTCCTCGCCACGGCCGTCTTGATGTTCCTGCCGGGCCTGCTCGAGGAGGCCAAGTTCACCGACCTCCTCGTTGCCCACGCGCATCTGGCGATGGCCGGGCTGGTCAGCGCCTTCCTGGCCCTGGTCCTGCTCGGCCTCGCCGATGCCGCGGGCCTGCGGTCCCCCCTGACGGCTCGGCTTCCGTTCGTCCTCTGGCAGGCCGGAGCGGCGGCCATGATCGGTGCGCTGACCCTCGCCGGTTTCGTCGAGGCCGGACGACCGGGCGGCCTCGGCACCGGGAACCCGGTCGTGCAGGTCCTCTACGGGATCCGGTGGCTCGCCGGAGGGTCCATGTTCGCCGCTTCGCTGGGCTGGGCGCGGGGCTCCTGGAGGTCCCTTTCGGGCGCTTTCGGCGGCGCGGTCGAGCCCGCCGGTGTCGTCGATGTCCGGGGCCGCACGGAGGGTCGGCTGTGAGGCGACGAGCGTTGCGGGCGTACTGCTGGCTGGCCGGTCTCTGCGACGCCGGGACGGGAGCGGCGCTGCTGATCGCTCCCGGCGCGGTGCTCGGCCTCCTCGGGATCGGCGCCGCACCCGGCGATGCCGTCTTCCTTCGCTACGTCGGCGTCTTCGTGACGGGAGTGGGGCTGCTCTACCTCTACCCCTTGCTCCTCTCCGAGCGGGCGTGGGCACGGCGCGTGAGGACGATTCTGGAGTCGACGGCCCTGCTCCGCGGTGCGGTCGCCCTCTTCGTCGCGGTCGCCGTGGCGCTGGAGGCCCTGCCGGCGCCCTGGCTCACGGTGGCGGCCGTCGACGGCGCCCTGGCCGCCGCGCAGGCTCTCCTCCTGGCACGGGGAGATCTCGATGTCTGAGCGCGCTCCGCGGCTCGGCGGCCTCGTCGCGGTGATCGCGACCTACGTCTTCTTCCTCCTCTGGGCCCAGTTCGGTTTCCTCGAGCTGTTGCGGGCCGCACTGCCCGCCGCCGGTGTCGAGCGCGCGATGGCGGCGATGGGCCTCGCCGGGCTGGCCTCGGGGTTCCTCACCGCCGCCGGGCTCCGGCGACGCCGGCCGGCCGCGTTCGTGCCGGCCGGTCTCGTCGCCGCGGCCCTCGTCGCTCTGGCCGGTCCGTACGTCCACGCGGCCGGTGGGCTGACCCTGCTCTCCGGCCTCCTCGGCGCCGTCACGGGGAGTGTCACGGTGAGCTTGGCGAGCGGCGCGCGATCGCTCTTCGGCGAGGGCTGGCCGCTCGGCCTGGGAGCGGGCACGGGGATCGCCTATCTGCTCTGCAACGTGCCGGCGCTCTTCGAGGCGTCGCCGCGGCGTCAGGCGGCCTCCGTGGCCGTCCTGGCCCTGGTCGCCGCCGCACTCCTGGCGTGGGAGCAGCGGCGAGCCCGTGGCGCCGTCGCCGCCGGCCCTGGAGGAGCCGACCTCGTGGAGCACCCTCCGGCCTCGCCGCAGCCGCGGCCGCCTTCCTGCTGCTCGTCTGGGTCGACTCCTCGGCCTTCGCGATCGTCCAGCAGTCGCCCTCCCTCAAGGCCGCCAGCTGGGGGGGCGCGGCGGCCCAATGGCTCCTCGGTTGCAGTCACCTGGTCGGGGCCCTGGCCGCGGGCCGGTGGATCGGACGTGGACGCTTCGGAGCGGTCCTGGTCGCCGCCTGGGGTCTCTTCGCCGTGGCGCTGCCCGCACTGGCCGCCGGATTCCGCTGGGCGGCACCGCTCTATGCCGTCGGCATCTCGCTCTACTCGGTCGCGCTCGTGGCGGCGCCCTCGCTCGGCGCCTCGGCGGGCGTGTCGCCGCGCTGGCGTGCGGCCTGGGTCTTCGGTGTGGGGGGCTGGATCGGCTCGGCCCTCGGCGTCGGGATGGCGCAGGAGCTCGATCGGATCGTCCCCGGCTTCGTGCTCGGCGCCGGCCTTCCCCTGCTGCTCGCCGTGAGCCTGGGAGCGGCGGCGGTCGGAGGCTTCGCCTCGTCGTCGCGGTGGCCGCGGTGCCGGTGCTGGTGGGGGTGGGCGGTCTGGCCTGGGGTCGGGCCGAGGGCCCGCGGCTCCGCGTGGAGCGGTCGAGCGCGGTCGGGCCGTCTACGTCGCGGAGGGATGCATCCACCGCTGCTCCCAGTACGTGCGACCGGGGACGGACGACGCTGCTCTGGGGACCGGCGTCCCCCCTGGACCGCTCGGTGGAGCCGGTCCTGGTCGGCAACCGCCGCCAGGGACCGGATCTCGCGAACGTCGGCAATCGCCGCCATCGGGAGTGGGAGCGCCTGCATCTGCAGGATCCGCGTTCCCTCTCTCCCGGGTCCACCATGCCCTCCTATCGGCGGCTCTTCGCGCGCGGCGACGCACGGGGGGAGGACCTCCTCGACTACCTGGATTCCCTCGGTCGGGGCACCGGCGCGGAGCGCTACGCCCGGGTCTCGACCTGGAGCCCTCCGCCGGACACCCTGTCCGCGGGGGACGCCGCTCGGGGTCGCCGGGTCTTCGGCGAGCACTGCTCTCCTTGCCACGGGGACGAGGGCCGGGGGGACGGGCCGCTGGCGCCGCGGGTCGAGCGTCCGGCGATGAACCTGCGAAAAGGAGCTCCACTGCTCCTGCCGACGTGGGGCGAGACGGCGAACCGGAACCTGGCGCTCGCCCGACTCGTCCGCTTCGGCGCTCCCGGCACGCCGATGCCGGGACACGAGACGCTCTCCGACGCCCAGGTGGCCGATTTGGTGGCTCTGGTCGTCCACTGGTTGGACGAGGACGCCGCCGGCAGGCCGGCGCCCTCCGCCGGAGTGGCGCCGTGAGGCGCCTGCTCCTGGCCGCCGCGGTGGGCTGCGCGGCGCTCAGCGTCCCCTTGGGTTGGTGGACGGCCGAGCGGCCTTGGGAGATCGCGACCGGATGGGAGAGCGTTCCCACCTCCGACCGGCCGGTCCCCGGGGATCCCTGGAAGGGAACCGCGCTCGCCCCGGATCCGCCCCGCCTCCTCTGGCTCGGTCACTCGGGATTCCTGGTCGAGTGGAAGGGGAAGCGGCTCCTGCTCGATCCGAATCTGAGCCGGCGATGCTCCGTGGTCCGGCGGACTCTGGAGATCCCGGTCGGTCCGGCCGACCTCGGACCGATCGACGCCGTGCTCGTCAGCCACGCCCACTACGATCACCTCGACCTGCCGACGCTGCGTGGGCTCGAGCGCGTGCGGTCCCTCCTCGTGCCCGAGGGCGCGGAGGGCTACGTCGAGGGCGTGATCCCCGGCGCCCGCGTCGTCGCCCTGGGGCCGGGAGAGACGTGGCGGCTGGGCGACCTCGACGTCGTGGCGGTGCCGGCCTTCCACCACGGCAATCGACATCACCCGTTCGCCAGCCGGCGGCTGGCGGTCGGCTACGTGCTGCGAGCCGCCGAAGGCGCTCTCTACTTCGCCGGCGACACCGGGGCGCGCAACGACTTCACGGTGTTGGCCCGGGAGTACGCTCCGGTCGCCGCGATCCTCCCGATCGGGTCCTTCGAGCCCTCCTTCCCGATCGGGAGGGTGCACCTGTCGCCGGAGCAGGCGGCCGAAGCGGCCGTGACCTTGGGTGCGTCGGTGGTCGTCCCGTGTCATTTCGGGACCTTCCGGCTGGCCTGGGACGCGCCGGACGAGGCCCTGCCCCGGTTCGCGAAGGCGGCCTCCGCGCGCGGCGTGCGGTGGGTGATGCCGCGGCTGCCTCACGGGCCCGTAGTGGGTGGGAAGGAGGTTCCTTGAGCGGTCGGCTCGAGCGGTTCGCGCGCGCCGTCGCTGCGGCCGTGGCGCGCCGTCGCGGCCGGGCGCTGGTCCTCTGGGGCCTGGCGGTCGCCTTGTCCGCAGGGCTGGCGGTCGGCCGGTTGCAGCTGGCGACCTCGAACCTGGACCTCGTCGATCCGACCCTGCCCGAGGTCGCGGCCTTCCGTGGCCTGGCGGAGGAGTTCGGCACACCGAACGTGCTCGTGGTGGTCCTGGAGGGCGAGGATCCGGCGGCGGTGGAAGCGGCCGTCCACCGTCTCGGTCCCGAGCTGCGTGCCGTGGCGGGTGTGCGATCTGTCGTCGACCGGCTGCCGTTCGATGCCGAGTCGTTGCAGTGGCTCGACGTCCCTGCGACGCTGGGATCGGACGACGGCACGCTCCGCCTAGTCCTCGTCCAGCCGGCGGATCCCGACTCGCGCGCCGAGACGATCGCTCCACTGGTCGACGGAGTCGACGGAGTGCTGGCCTCCGCCGGTTTGGAGCGGCAGGGGATCCACGCGGGGCTCACCGGGCTGCCGCGCTACGCCCTGGACGACCGCGAGATCGTCTCCCGCGACGTCTCGCGACTGTCCGTGGTCTCCCTGGTCCTGGTCGCGGCGCTCTTCGTGTTCGCCTTCGCCGCGGTGCGACGCCCCCTCGCCGTCGTCGCGACGTTGGTCGCGGCGGTGACGGTCACCCTCGGCGTCGCCTCCGTCGTGCCGGGCCGGCTGACCCTGCTCTCGGCCTTCTTCGGCTCGATCCTCTTCGGGCTCGGGATCGATTTCGGGATCCACGTCGTCGACCGCCTCGAGGAGCTGCTGGCGGAGGGCGCGAGCGAGGCCGATGCCCTGCCGCAGGCGATGGGCTCGGTCTTCCCGGCCCTGGCGACGGGCGCGGCGACCACGGCCTCCGCCTTCTTCGGCATGGCCTCGAGCGGGTTCCGCGGCTTCGCGGAGCTCGGAGCGATCGCCGGCACCGGAGTCCTGATCTGCCTGCTGGCGACCCTCACGCTCCTGCCGGCCCTCCTGGTCCGCCGCGTGGCGGGAGAGGGGAGGGTTCCGAGCCGGCGGCTGGGGAGGGTCCTGGCGCGGCTGTCAGGGCGCCCGGCCGCGCTGGTGACGGCGCTCGCCGCGCTCGCTCTGGCCCTCGGCGGCCCTCCCGGCTTCGACTCCGACTACACACATCTGCAGCCCGCGGGATCCGCGACCGTCCGCCTCGACCGGGAGGTCGTCGAGCGCACGCCGTACTCGTCGCAGTTCGCGGCGTTCGTCGTCGACTCCAAGGAGGAGGTTCGCGACCTGACCCTGCGCCTCCTCGACGAGCCGGAGGTGGAGTCCGTGCGCTCGATCCTCGACCTCGACCGTCTCGCCATGGCGCCCACCGACGACCCGGAGCAGCTGGCCGCCCTGCGCCGGGCGTTCGAGAGCCCGGACGGGCGTTTCGCGGTCTACGCCTACCCGGCGCACGACCTCTGGGACCCGGCCCGGCAGGAGGACTTCGTCGAGCGCATGAGGGCCCTCGATCCCGGGGTCACGGGAATGCCGATCCTCGGCAGCTTCATGATCGAGCGGTCCCATCGGGCCCTGCGCCGGGCGGGCTGGACGGCGGTGCTGGCGCTGGTGTTCTGGGTCGGACTCGACCTGCGCCGGCCGCTCCTCGTCGTGCTCGCCTGCCTGCCGGCGCTGCTGGGCGCCTTGGTCACCCTCGGAGCGATGAGCCGCCTGGGCCTGGCCTTCAACCCCCTCAACGTCATGGCGCTGCCGGCGGCGCTCGGGATCGCCGTGGACGACGGCGTCCACCTGGTCCATCGATTCCTGCGTGAGGGAGGCGATCGGGTGCGCACCCTCGCCGGCACGGGGCGCAGCGTCGTGCTGACCTCGGCGACCAGCATCGCCGCCTTCGGCTGCCTGGCCGCCACCGAGCACCGCGGCCTGGCGTCGCTGGCGATCGTCCTCTGTCTCGCCGTGGCTGTCGCGCTGGCTCTCTCCGTCTTCCTGCTCCCCGAGCTCCTGGCGATGACCGCGTCCCGGATCGTGCCCCGTCCTCCCTCCGCGATCCGCATGGTGCCGGTTCTCGCGCTGCTCGTCTCCGTGACGTGGATCGTGCCGGCGCAAGCGGTGGGCGAGCCGCCGGTCGGGCCGGAGGCGCGCGGAGCGGAGGCCTGGGCGCGCCGGGCGACCGACCTGGGCGTGGACCCTGTGGCGGTGGACGAGGCGGTCGCGGCGTGGGAGGAGGCGCTGGCCGCGGACCCGGAGGACCTGGCTCTGCGCTGGCGCCTGCTCGAGGCGCTGACGTTTCGGGGCGATCACGCGGAGGAGAGCTCGCGGCGCGCCGACTGGGATCGCGTTCTCGATCTGGCCCGCGAGGGACTCGCGCAGGTCGAGCGAGGGGCCGGCGTGCCCGCCGACGCCCCGCTGGAGGAACGGATCACCGCCGTCCGGTGGGCGCCGGAGGCCGCTGCGGCCCACTTCTGGGTGGCGGCCGCATGGGGGCTCTGGGGAACGGCCCACGGCAACCTCGCCAGCGCCGGTCGCGACGTGGCCGGGCACATGCGCGATCACGCCCTGGCCGCGATCGCTCTCGACGAGTCCTACGCCGACGCCGGCGGCCTCCGCCTCCTCGGCCGCCTGGAGACGGTGGCTCCCAAGGTCCCCTTCGTGAGCGGTTGGATCGACCGGTGGGACGGCATCGACCGGCTCGAGCGCGCGTGTGCCGTGTCGAGAAGGGATCCGCGCAATCCGCTCTTCCTGGCTCAGGCGCTGCTCGCCTGGGCGCCGGAGCGTCGCTGCGAGGCGCTCTCCTTGTTGGAGGGGCTCGCCGGGCGTCGCCCGGCTGCCCGACGCCGCGTCGAGGAAGCCGTGCTCGAGGAGGCCCGACGCACGCTGGCGGAGCTGCCGCACGGCGTCTGTTCGGAGGAGACCGCTCCGTGAGCTCACAGACTCCCGTGCCGGGTGCCGACCCGTACCTGAGTTACCTGGCGCGCTTCTTCCGGTTCTGGCTCCCGGTCTACGACCTCTTCGCCTGGCCGATCGCCGGCGTCTACCGGGCCGCGGTGCGACGGATCGCGCCGGTGCCGGGACGCGCCGTGCTCGACCTGTGCACCGGTACCGGCGAGATCGCCCTGCGCTGTGTGCGCGCCGGTGCCGACGTGACCGGTGCCGACGTCACTCCGGCGATGCTCGCCGCGGCGCGCCGCAAGGACCGGGCGGGCGCCGTGCGCTGGCGGCTGGCGGACGGCCGGGCGCTTCCCTGGCCCGACGCCTCCTTCGACGTGGTCTCCGTCTCGCTGGCGCTCCACGACATGCCCTTCCGAGTCCGCGCCGAGGTCCTGGCCGAGGCCGCGCGGGTGGCGCGCGAGAAGGTGGTGGTGCTCGACTACGAGATGCCTCTCCGGCGCCCCTGGCGCGGCCTCGTCACCCGTCTCCTGGCTCTCTACGAGACGGCCTACTTCCCCGACTTCGTGCGCCGCGGCATGCCCGCCGTGCTCGAGGCCGCGGATCTGCCGCCGGTCGAGAGGCGGGTGGTCTGGCGCGGGCTCTTCGCCCTCTGGGAGATCCCCGCCGCCGGCCGGCACCGCGCCTGACGCTCGCTCAGGGCACGGACGAGGACCAGGCCGACGCATCGCCTGACTCGAACCCGTCCGCGAAGATCAGCGGCGGCGGGCACACGGGGCCGTCGAGGAAGAGGATCCAGACGGCGCCGCGATCGGGCCCGCCATCGTCATCTCCGAAGGCGCCGACGGCGACCTCCGGATGCCCGTCGCCGTCGAGATCGGCCAAGGGAGCGACCTCGCCGCCGAAGTAGTCGAAGTCGTCCAGCACGCCCGTGAAGCCACCGCTCGCGTCGCCGACCTTGGTGTGAAACCGGACGGTCCCGTCGGAGTCGAGGAAGAGATCGAACATCGCGCCGCGACTCGGTCCTCCGCCGGCGATGCCATCGGCGCCCACGGCCAGATCCGGACGACCGTCGCAATCGAGATCGCCGAGAGGCGCGACGCCGGAGCCGAACTGGCTGCTCGCCTCCAGCGTCCCGGTGAAGCCTCCCGCGGTGGCGCTGATCTTCTGCTCACCCGCGACCGTCCCGTCGTCATTCAAGAACAGCACCCAGGTGGCCCCGGCGTCGAAGTTGCCTCCGTCCTGGTTCCAGGGCGAGCCGACGGCGAGGTCGACCGTTCCGTCCCCGTCCAGGTCTCCGATGGGCGCGAGGGAGCTCCCGAACGCGTCGGAATCGGCCAGGACTCCACCGAACCCCCCGGCGATGTCGGAGATCTCCTGCTGATCGGAAACGGTCCCGCCGGGGTGGAGGAAGAGGATCCACGAGGCTCCTCTCCCGACGCCTCCTCCGTTGGTGAAGGGCGCACCGACGGCCAGGTCGGTCACCCCGTCGCCGTCGAGGTCGCCGATCGCCGAGAGCGCCCGACCGAAGGCATCGCCGTTTTGGAGAGAACCCGCGAAGCCCCCCTCCGTAGAGCTGATCTTCTGGTAGGTCCGCACCGTCCCGTTCGGATTGAGAAAGAGGATCCAGACGGCTCCGCGGTCGAATCCGCCGTCGTCGTCGCCCCCGGCTCCGACCGCCAGATCGGGTAGTCCGTCGCCGTCGAGATCGCCGATCCCGGCCACGGCGTCTCCGAAGAGATCGACGTCGTCGAGGACTCCGGTGAACCCTCCTTCCGTGTCGCTGATCTTCTGCGTGTCCAGAACCGATCCATCCGGCTGCAGGAAGAGAATCCACACGGCACCGCGACCCAAGCCGCCGTCGTCATCCTGACTGGCGCCCACGGCGAGGTCATCGGTTCCGTTGCCGTCCAGGTCGCCGAGCCGTGTGATCGCCCGGCCGAACCAATCGTCGTCGCTGAGCTGCCCGATGAACCCGCCCTGGGTCTGGCTGATCTTGACGAAGCTGCGCACGTGGCCGAGGACTTCGGGCACCGGGGCGGCGTGGGCGGCGAGCGGCACCAGTGAGAGGACAGCGAGGAGGAAGCGCTTCATGGGGAGTTCTCCCGTGGAATCGAGGGCGCGGAGGATCACGGCACCGCCGCGGACCAGGCCGACGCATCGCCGGACTCGAACCCGTCCGCGAAGATCAGCGGCGGCGGGCATACGGCCGAGTCGAGGAAGAGGATCCAGACGGCGCCGCGCTCGGGGCCTCCGTCGTCGTCGCCCGGCGCGCCGACGGCGAGGTCCGGGTGGCCGTCACCGTCGAGGTCGCCGAGGGGGGCGACCGCCGTCCCGAACGAGTCGTCGTCGTGGAGGATGCCGGCGAAGCTGCCGCTCGTGTCGCTGATCTTGGTGTGGAACCGCACCGTGCCTTGGCGCGAGAGGAAGAGGGTCCACGAGGCGCCGCGATGGGGACCGCCGTCGCTGTCGCCGAAGGCGCCCGCGGCGAGCTCGACGTTGCCGTCGCAGTCGAGATCCCCCAGGGGGGCGAGGGAGGTGGCGAGCTCGTCGCCGGTTCCGATCGTGCCCGTGAAGCCCCCGTCGAACGGCCCGATCTTCTGCTGGCCGGCGACGGTGCCGTCGGCCTCGAGGAAGAGGACCCAGAGGGCGCCGGCGAGGGCTCCGCCGTCGGAGTCGCCGGGGGAGCCCACGGCGAGGTCGGGCACTCCGTCCCGATCGAGGTCGCCCAGGGCGGCGACCGCTCCGCCGAAGGAGTCGCCGTCGTGCAGGAGGCCGGTGAAACCGCCCGCGGTGGCGCTGATCTTCTGCTGCCCCTCCACGACCCCGGCGGAGGAGAGGGAGAGGATCCAGACGGCGCCCCGGTTGAAGCCCCCATCGCCGTCGCGCCAGGCGCCGACGGCCACCTCCCGCGTGCCGTCACCTCCGAGGTCGCCGATCGCCGTGACACCGGAGCCGAGCTCGTTGCCGTCGGCCAGGGCGCCGCCGAAGCCGCCCGCGGTGGCGCTGATCTTCTGGTGCGCGCGGACCGTGCCGTTGGGATGCAGGAAGAGGACCCAGACGGCGCCTCGGTTCATGCCCCCGTCGTCGTCCCCGGGCGCGCCGACCGCGAGGTCCGGCAGGCCGTCGCCGTCGAGATCCCCCAGAGGGCCGACGTCGAGGCCGAAGCGGTCGAAGTCGTCGAGCACGCCCGTGAAGCCGCCCTCCGTGTCGCTGATCTTCTGCTGGGCGCGCACCGTGCCGTCGGGCTCCAGGAAGAGGATCCACACGGCCCCGCGCGCCATGCCCCCGTCGTCGTCCAGAGCCACGCCGACCGCCAGGTCGGTCGTCCCGTTGCCGTCGAGGTCCCCGAGGGCGGCGGTAGAGGAGCCCAGCCCTGAACCGTCGGGCAGCAGCCCGTCGAACCCACCCTCGGTCTGGCTCACCTTTTGGTACCCGAGGACGTGACCGAGGACCTCCGGAACCTGGGCGAGCACGGGAGCTCCCGGGACGAGGAGGATGCAGACGAACAACAACGCAGACAGGCGAGGCGAACGGGGAGTCGTGGGAGTCATGGCGGTCCTTTCGGGCATGCGGTGCGCACTCACCGATTCCGTCTGCGGTCGGAGCGACGCGAGGAGAGCTCCGCGGTGCGGGGGCCTGCCGTTCGCCCGGCGTCGAGCTCGCTCGTCACGTGCTCGACGGCCTCGCGGAAGCTCCCCGGGCGCGGGGTCTCCTCCACGGATGGGGAAGCCCCGCTGCGGGCGACGGGGATCTCGAAGGTCTCGCGCCAACGGGGATCGGGCACGAGGGTGGCCCCTACGGTCCAGAGCACTCGCGTGTCGTCCTCGTCCAGAGTCGCCGGGGGGTGGGCGGGCAACGGCAGGACGAGCGGGATGCGCGCGCTCTCGCCGACACGGGAGAGGGCGTCGGCAGGGACCTCCCGCGTCTCGTGCCAGACGATCCTCTCGTCCGGGCCCTCGACGTGCCGGCGCTCGACGACGGTGCAGCGGAGCTCGATGCGGACCGACTCGTGCGGCGCGATGGTGAGCGGCGCCTCGATCGTGCCGCGCAGCTCGTTGCCCAAGGGCACCGGGGTCTGCTCGAGCCGCAGGGTCGCGGGGCCGAAGCGCACCGCTTGCCGGGTCGAGAGGTACGCCTTGCGGCCGAAGAAGCCGAGGACGACCGCCGCGAAGGCCAGGAGCACGACGAAGCGGGCATCGAAGCGCTCCGTGCCGGTGACGATCCGGTACGCCACGAAGGCGACGGAGGGCACGAGGAGGACGGTGCCCAGCAGGGTCGCGCCCCAAGCGAGTCGCAGCGGCCTGCCGCGCTCGGCGACGACCCGTCCGCTCTGCCAATCGGGTCGCCGGCGAAGAAGCGCCTCGGTCGTGCGCAGCGGCCGACGCCGGCCGTCGGCGGGAGAATGCGGACGCGGCCCGGAGGATCTCGTCATCGCTCAAGGGGCCGTGTCGACCACGGCCTCCCACGAGGGCAGCTTCTGGAAGTCCTTCGCCGCCGCCTTGCGCCGGAACTCGGCCTCGGCCTCGGCGTCGCGCCGGGTCTTGCGCTCGAGGAGCGTGGCCAGGTAGACGGGATGGCTGCCGTAGATGCGCGCCAGGGTCGACTTGCCCTCCGCTTCCGGGAACATCAGCGCCAGGTAGTGGACCTGCGACTCGTCGGCGGCGTAGGGGTTGCCCTCGCGCATGTCCTCGGCACCGCCCCTCCAGATCGTGCCGCCGACGCCGTAGTCCCCGGCGAACGAGAGGGCGCCCGCGTGGACCGTGACGGTCGTCGCGTCGATCAGTTTCTTCTCGTGGAAGAGCCACTGCTTGTCGCGGACCGCGAAGAGGCTGCCGCCGCGGGTGCGGAAGGCCACTGCGGCGTACTCGCCGGGCTCTGCGTTCAGCAGGTAGACCCGACCGTCCTTGCCGGCGTAGTTGGACTCGATCAGGTCGTTCGAGAGGTAGGGCCCGTCGCCGCGGTCCGCCCGCACGAAACGGACCTCGACCGCTTCCAGGCGGTCGGCGCCTCCGGGCGACCAGCCGCGCAGGGAGACGCCGATCGCGCCCTTTCCGGGCTCCGGGTCCGGTGGCGCCGGGTCCGCCGCAGCGACGAGGAGGCCGGCGGCGAGGAGGAGGATGGCGGCCCGGGGGGCCGGTCGGATGGCGAGGCGGGGGAGTCTCATGGTGGATGACCTCCGGGAGGTGAGGACGAGAGGCTTCGTCGTCTACTGGAGATGCCGCAGGTGGGCCGAAGCGCACAAAGAGCCGCGGACCGCGTGGTAGGGTGCCCTCGGGAGGCAGCCTTGAGCGACGGCCCGATCTCCTTGGAATCCACCCGGAGCCTCGTGCTCCGTGCGCGGGACGGAGAGATCGCTGCCCGCGAGCGGCTGATCGAGCGTTGTCTGCCGCTCCTGCAGCGCTGGGCACGGGGGCGTCTGCCGGGCCACGCCCGCGACCTGTCGGATACCGACGACCTCGTCCAGACCACGCTGATCCGGACCCTGGGAAAGCTCGACGATCTCCGTCTCGAGAACACGGGCTCTTTCCTCGCGTATCTGCGGCAGGTCCTCCTCAACGAGACCCGGCAGGAGCTGCGGCGCAGCGGTCGCCGGCGCGAGCGCGGCGTGGGGGACGCCCTCGAGGCCCTCGATGCGGGGCTACCCGAGGCCGTCCGGACGAGCATCTCCCCGGAAACGGTGCTCGACTACGAGCGTGCCCTCGACGCCTTGCCCGAGCCTCAGCGGCAGGCGGTGGTGCTGCGGCTCGAGTTCGGGCTGACCTATCCGGAGATCGCCCTGGAGCTCGAATCGCCGTCGGCCAACGCGGCGCGGATGGTGTCCGGAGCCTCGCCCGGATCGCCGAGGATCTGGGAGCCGGCGGAGCCTCGGCTCCGGAGGGCTGAAGTGGACGAGGAGCGACTGCTCGAGATCGCCGCCGCGATCGCCGACGGCGGTACCGTCGACTGGGAGGCGCAGGGCCTCCCGACGGACCGCCGCCTCGCCGGATTGCGACGCCTGGAGCTTCTGCGCGGGCTCTTCCAGGTGCCGTCGCCACCGTCCCGGCGGACGGCCGGGAGGGCCGACCTCCCGGACACCTGGAAGTCCGGGAAGCGCTCGCGGCCGGCTCCTTCGGCCGGGTGTACCGCGCCGTTCGACCCGTGCTGCGTCGCGAGGTGGCGCTCCAGCTCCAGCGCGGACGAAGCGGAGCCGTCGTCGTCCCTCATCGAGGAGGCACGAAGTCTCGCCACGGGGTTCGCCATCCGCACGTGCTCGCCGTCTACGGCGCGGACGTCCACGACGGCAGGGTGGGGATGTGGACCGAGCTCCTGGAGGGCCGGACGCTGGAGGAGGAGCTGGCAGAGCGGGGCCGGCTCCCTCCCGGCCGTTGGCTCGGGGTCGCCCTGAGCCTGGCCGGGGCGCTGGAGGCGGTCCACGCGGCCGGCCTCGCGCACGGCGACGTCAAGGCATCGAACATCCTGATCGACGGTGCCGAGCGAGTGGTGCTCGGTGACTTCGGAGCCGCGGCGCGGGCCGCGGCCGGACCGGCACGGGCCGGCTCGCCGCTGTCGATGGCGCCCGAGCAGCTGGCGGGAGCACCGCTGGACGACCGCGCCGACCTCTTCGCTCTCGGAGTGCTCCTCTACCGCGCGGCGAGCGGCCGCTATCCCTTCGAGGCCGGCACTTTCGACGAGCTGACGCGGCGCCACGCCTCGGACGTGAAAGCTCGGGCGCTGCCGAGGACGGTGCCTCTCGAGGCCCGGCGCCTCGTGGGGTCTCTCCTGGATCGTCGGCCGGAGCGCCGACCCTCGGCGGCCGAGGTCCTGGGAGCTCTGCGCTGGATCGAGCAGGCGCCGCAACGACGACGGGTGCGCGCGGGCGTCGCCGGCACCGTGGCGGCCCTCCTCCTTCTGGTGGTCGCCAGCGTCTGGTACGCCCGTCACCTGGCCGTGGAGCGCAATCGGGCGCAGGTCGCCGCCGCCAAGGCGAGCGAGGTCGGACGCTTTCTGGTCGACCTGTTCCAGGTCTCCGACCCGGAGACCGCCCGGGGCGAGACGATCACGGCCAAGCAGCTGCTCGACGACGGAGCGGCACGCATCCGTTCCGAGCTGGAGGGGCAGCCGGAGGTCCAGGCCGAGATGATGCACGTCATGGGGGACGTGTACATGAAGCTCGGGCTGTTCGAGGCCGCGGAGCGCCTCTACCGCGACGCGGTGAGCCGGCGCCGGGAGACGCTGGGCGCCGAAGCTCCCGAGGTCGCTCGCAGTCTGGCCGCCCTGGCCCAGGCCGAGCGCGAGCGCGGTGCCTACGAGGCGGCGGAGACCGACGCCCGCGAGGCGCTCGCCATCCGCCGCCGGGTCCTGGGCGAGCGCCACGAGGAGACGGCCGCCAGCCTCGGAGAGCTGGCCTGGGCGCTGCGGTTCGAAGGCGACTTCGAAGGTGCCGAGCAGCTCTTCCGCCAGGCGCTGGAGATCCACCGGGAGGTGTTCGACGGCGATCACGAGGAGATCGCGACCGACCTGCACGATCTCGCCTGGATCCGCCGCGACCGGGGGGACGACGAGGAGGCGGCCGTCCTGCAGGGTGAGGCCCTCGACATGCGGCGCCGGCTCTTCGGCGAGCGGAGCCTGGCGGCGGCCGAGAGCCTCAACAGCCTGGGGGGCGTGCTGAAGAACCTCGGTCGCCACGACGAGGCGGAGCGCATGGATCGGGAGGCGCTGGGAATCCGCCGGGAGCTCCTGGGAGAGGAGCATCCGGCGGTGGCGACCAGCCTCAACGACCTGGCGGTGGTGCTCATCGCCAAGCGGGACTACGCCGGAGCCGAGCCTCTGTTCCGGGAGGTCGCCGACCTCTACAGGCGGCTTCTCGGCGCGGAGCATCCCTACGTGGCGACGGCGATCCAGAACCTGGGATTCGCACTGGCGGGGAAGGGTGACTATGCCGGGGCCGCCGCGGCCTACCGCGAGTCGCTCGAGCTCAAGCGGCGCCTCCTCGGCGAGAAGCACCCGAGCGTCGCCCTCAGCCTCTACCAGCTGGCCGATACGCTGCGCCGGCAGGGCTCCCTCGACGAGGCCGTGAGCCTCCACCGCGAGGCGCTCGCCATGCGCCGGGAGCTGCTGGGAGACGAGCACCCGGACGTGCTCGCCAGTCTCAATGCCCTCGGCCTCGCCCTGCGCGACCGGGGCGATTCGAGTGAGGCGGAATCGCTGCTCGAACGGGCCGTGAGCACGAGTCGCGATACCCTCGGCGAGGATCATCCCACCGGCCGCGAGCCTCCACAACCTGGCAGGCATTCTGGGGAACGAGCGCCGTTTCGACGAGGCGCTTGCAGCCTATCTGGAAGCCGACCGGATCTGGAGCGCGCGCCTCGAGGAGACCTCCCGCCTGCTGATGAGCCGAACCGACCGCGCCCGCCTCCTGCCAACGGCGCAGGGCGATCTGGCAGCAGCCCGGGAGCTGCTGACGAACACCTCGCCGCGTCAGCGCGCCGTGCTCGGCGACGACCACCCGGACACCCGAACGACCCGGGAGGTCTGGCTTCGCTCCCGGCGCCGGCTGAGGGCGACCCCGGGATCGGGACAGGTCGAGCGCTGTCTGGCCCGGAGCCGTTCCAGCGCGCGACGTAGCGATCGACCGAGTACTTCTGCGTCACGCGTGCTGCGAGGTGCATGTACCTCACCTTGCCGAAGACCGGACGCTCCGGGCCCCAGGGACGGTCGTAGCGACCCAGGACCCAGCAGATCCCGGTGTAGGAGTTGGGGTCGCGACCGTCGAGGGCGTACTTGTTGTTGAGCTCGATCATGATCTCGAGGGCCGCGACCGGGTCCTCGGACCAGTGCAGGATCTTCTTGCCCCAGAGCATCCTGAGGTAGTTGTGGATGCGCCCCTCGGCGCGCAGCTGGTTCTGCGCCGCATTCCACAGCTCGTCGTGGGTGCGGGCGGTCTCGAAGGCGGCCGGGTCGTAGAGCTCGGGTCGCTCGTCGGCGGAGTGCTCGAGCAGGGTCTCGCGGGCCCAGTCGGGGAGCGAGTCGAAGGTGTCGTAGCGGCGGCCGCTGGCGGTCAGGTTGAAGCCGACCTCTCGCCAGGTCACCGCTTCGTCGAGGAACTTCTCGGCGCCGGCGCTGAGGCCCCACCACCCTTCGCGCTTGCCGGACACGTCCTCGGAGAGGCGGTCCGGAGTCCAACCCTCCGCGTCGCGCAAGCGGTCGAAGACCTGATGGATCGAGACGTGACCGAAGTGGAGGTAGGGCGAGAGACCGCTCGTGGCGTCCGCCTCCGGCTCGTTGCGGCGCTCGCCGTAGCCGGGTAGATCCTCCTCGAGGAAGCTATTGAGACGCCGGTCGCCGGCATCCATGCCGCCGCGGCACGGTGCCGGAGGCACCGCGTGATCGATCGGCAACGCGTCGAGTGTCCCGTCGGGATCGAGGATCGCGTCGGCGGAGGGCCAGCGGGAGGCGATTCCGGAGGGCAGACGCGTGAGGCGCGGCAGCTCCTTGCGGGCGAGTGGATTGAGCGCCGGCATGTCCGCCAGGTGGGCCGGGAGCCGTCGCTGGAGCTCGCGGCGGAAATCGTGTGCCCGGGCGAAGACCCGATCGCAGGCCGCCAGCGGGAGCAGCCCGTTCGCATCGACCTGCTCGAGCAGCACGTCGAGCTTGGTCCCGGCCGCCGCCACCATGCGGGGGAGGAAGAAGCAGGGGTAGTCGTCGGCGACCACGACGCAGGCACGCTCGGACAGCGCCTCCAGGAGGCCGCGCCCGTGGCCTCGTTCCGGCTCCACGTAGGGGTGATAGAGCACTCCCGTGCCTTCCAGCGCCCGCCGGTTGTCGCGCATGCCGTCGAGCACGAACCGGTGCAGTCGGTCGCTCGCCCAGCGGTAGTCGCAGCGTAGGGCCTCGAGGACCACGAGGGGCTTGCCGAGCTCGAGACTCCACTCCACCGCCCGTTCGAGCGCGAAGTTCCAGCGCACGCGCCGGTTCGCGGTCATCCAGTAGAGAACGTAGTCCCCGTCGCCACGCGGGGAGGCACTGTTGACCGGCCGATGGCGCAGGCGCGGGATCATCCCGGGTCCAGCCTACCGTCCCGCAGCGGGGCGGCGGGAGGTCAAGAGACCTTGGCCAGGCCTTCGGGCACCGTGCGCACGATCCGGTTGCCGCCGTCGACGTAGACGAGGCGGGCGCGGTGGCCCTCGAGCTCCGCCTCGTCGTAGTCCGCGTAGCAGCAGAGGATCACGAGGTCGCCGGGCGAGGCCTTATGGGCCGCCGCGCCGTTGATGACGATCTCGCCCTTGCCGCGCTCGCCGGGAATGACGTAGGTCGCGAACCGCTCACCGTTGGTGACGTTGTAGATCTCGATCTTCTCGAAGCGCTGCAGGTCGGCGGCGTCCATCAGGTCGCGGTCGATGGTGATGGACCCCTCGTAGTGCAGGTCGGCCTCGGTCACCGTCGCGCGGTGGATCTTGGACTTCAGCAGGGTCCGTCGCATCAGGAGGCACCCTCCGGCAGGTCGAGGACCATCCGCAGGTTGTCGATCAAGCGCACGTCGCCGATCCGCACGGCGATGGGCACGACGATCGAGCCCTGCAGCGTCTCCACCGGGCGGAACGTGTCGGCGTCGACCACCTCGACGTACTCGATGCGAGCCCGCCGCTCGCCCTCCAGGGTCTTGCGCACGGTCTGTCGGACCGCACCGGCAGAGCGCTCGCCGCGGGCGATCAGGCGCTCGGCCTGCTCGAGAGCGCGGTAGAGGACGCCGGCGGCACGGCGATCCTGCGTGTCGAGACGGGCGTTGCGGGACGAGCACGCGAGCCCGTCCTCCTCGCGGATCGTGGGATGTCCGAGGATCTCGACCGGGAAGTGGAGGTCGCGGACCATGCGGCGGACCACGGCCAGCTGCTGGGCGTCCTTCTCCCCGAAGACGGCGATGTCGGGCTGCACGAGGTTGAACAGCTTGGCCACCACCGTGGCGACGCCCCGGAAGTGTCCCGGCCGGTTCTCACCCTCCAGCCCCTCGGCCGGGCCTCCCTCGACTTCCACCCAGGTGGAGTGGTCGGCGGGGTAGAGGGTCTCCACCTGGGGCAGGAAGAGCAGGTGGCAACCGAGCGCCGCGAGCAGCGTCGCGTCTCGGTTCGGGTTGCGCGGATAGGCCTCGAGGTCGCGCTGATCGTTGAACTGGGCCGGGTTGACGAAGATCGACACCACGACCCTATCGGCGACCTCCCGCGCCCGGCGGACCAGGGCCAGATGTCCCTCGTGCAGGGCGCCCATCGTCGGGACGAAGGAGATCCGCAGCCCGTGCTCACGCCAGGCGTGGCTCTGGGCCCGCAGGAGGGTGTCCGTGCGCGCGACGGTCATCTCCCCGGAATCGTCCGGGTTGGGGAGCTCCTGCAGGTTGCTCGGCTCTCGGAACATGGAAGGCGCCGAGTCTAGCGCGCCAGAAGTCGGACGGTGTTGGGACGGGCCGAGGAGTGGCTCAGCCATAGATCTGGTGGACGTTGGAAGCAGCTCTGCCGGGGTCGTCGAAGCTCTCCTCGGCGCTCGGGAAGCGGCCGGCCCGTACGTCGCCGGCGTAGCGCTGAATCGCCTCCCCGGCTGCGGCTCCCAGGTCGGCGTAGCGGCGCACGAACTTGGGGGAGAGGCGGTCCTCCAGGCCCAGGAGATCGTGATACACGAGCACCTGTCCGTCGCAGGCGGGGCCGGCCCCGATTCCGATCGTGGGGATGGTGAGGGCTTCGCTCTTCCCCGCGAGCTCGGAGGGCACACTCGAGCGCGCACGAGGGCGAAGGCGCCGGCGGCCTGGAGCCGCCGCCGCGTCGGCCAGGAGGCGGCGGCGGGCCTCCTCGCCCCGACCCTGCACCTTGTAGCCGCCCATCTTGTGGACCGATTGGGGAGTGAGTCCCAGGTGCGCCATGACCGGGATCTCGGCCTCGACCAGGGCCGCGACCTCGGCCGTGCGCGGGCCCTCGATCTTCACCGCCTGGGCCCCGCCTTCGCGTACGAAGCGCAGGCCGTTGGCCACGGTGTCCCGCTCGCCGAGGTGGAAGGAGCCGTACGGCATGTCGGCCACCAGCAGGGCCCGCTCGACGCCACGGCGCACGGCCTTGACGTGGTGGAGCATCTCGTCGACCGTGACCGACAGGGTGTCGTCGTGGCCGAGCACGACCATGGCGAGCGAGTCACCGACGAGGACGACATCGACCCCGGCCTCGTCGGCCAGTCGGCCCTGCCGATAGTCGTAGGCCGTGATGACCACCAGCTTCTCGCCGCGCTCCGGCGCGCCGGCGACGCGCGGCACCGTGATCCGATCCTGGCTCTGGCTCATGTCGTCTCCTCCTCTCGGGCCTGCGGGAGCGACGCGGCACCGGGGCGAACGGCTCGCCGCCGGCGACGGAAGAGCGCCTCGTCGATCCGTCCGGCTCGCTGCCTGACCTGCCGGGGTGCCCCTCGGTGTCGATGGAGCCCGCGAGGTCGGCGTGGCGACGTCCGGATCGCTTCGTGTCTCTTGCGTCTCGGTCCCGCCGAAGCGGGATCCAAGCGGTCGAGCGGAAGTATACCGGACCCGAAGGAGCCCTCAGCCGAGGGAGCTGCCGCGGGGCACGTAGTACTGCGTACCCTTGATCGGGTGCTGCAGGAGCTCGACCAGGTGGTCGAGGTCCTCGGGGCGCTCGAGGACGTCGAGGCTGCGGGTGTCGACGACCAGGAGGGGCGAGCGGTTGTAGTAGTGGTAGTAGTGGTTGTAGGCGTCGATCAGCTCGGAGAGGTAGTCCTCCGAGATGCGCTTCTCGTAGGCCTGCGACCGCTTGCGCACCCGCTCGCGGCAGGTCTCGACGTCGGAGACCAGGTAGAGCACGAGATCCGGTACCGGGACCTGGGGCTCGAGGAGGGCGAAGAGCTTGTCGAACAGCATCAGCTCGTCGTCGGAGAGGTTGAGGTAGGCGAAGATCGATTCTTCGGGAAGGTGTAGTCGACGCGACCAGAAGCTGCTGGAAGAGGTCCCGTTGCGCGATCTCCTGCTGCTGCTTGACGCAGGCTTGAGGAAGTAGAGCTCGGTCTGGAAGGCGGACCGGAGCGGTCGGCGTAGAAGTCGGCGAGGAACGGGTTCTCGACATCCTCCTCCAGGATGGTGCCGTGGAAGCGCTGGGTGAGGTTGACCAGCGTCGTCTTGCCGACCCGATGGGGCCGTCGACCGCCAGGTAGTGGAAGGCAGGCTACTCATCGCTTCCCGCTCGCCGAGGGGAGCCCCGGGCACCAGGCCTTCACGCGGTGGCTGCAGCCCCGCGGCGAGGGGCCGGTAGAGCGTGCCTCCGCGCTCGACCAGCCCGGTAGCCGGACTCGCGGACGATCGCTCGAGCTCCAGGAAACGGCTCCAGGTGCTCCTGGGTGTCGGCTCCGGCCATGTGGTAGATCGTTTCCTCGACCACGGTCCCGTCGACGTCGTCGGCGCCGAAGGAGAGAGCGATCTGCGCCAGGCGCGGCGTGATCATGATCCAGTAGGCCTTCAGGTGCGGCACGTTGTCGAGGATCGGTGCGCGACGCGGCCAGATGCTGCCTCGTCCCCGTGGAAGCGCAGGCCCATGTAGTTGTTCTCCGGGTGGTAGGCGAGCGGGATGAAGGCGTTGAATCCGCCGGTCTCCTCCTGCAGGGCGCGCAGGCGCAGCAGGTGGTCGACCTTGTGCTCCGGCCTCTCGACGTGCCCGTAGAGCATCGTGCAGTTGGACGGGATGCCGAGCCGATGCGCCGTGCGATGGACCTCGATCCTCGTCGGAGTCGAGCTTGCCGTCGCAGATGATCTCCGCACCTCGAAGGTGGAAGATCTCCGCGCCGCCGCCAGGAAGCGAGCCGAGGCCCGCCTCGCGCAGGCGGACGAGAACCTCCTCGATCGAGATCTTCTCGCGCTGTGCGAACCAGCCGATCTCGATGGCCGTGAAGGCCTTGAGGTGCACGCGCGGGAAGCGCTCCTTCAAGCCTCGCATCATCTCGAGATACCACTCGAGCGAGAGGTCCGGGTGCAGGCCGCCGACGATGTGGAACTCCGTGACCTTGTCGCCCCCCTGCTTGGCGGCGTGCTCCCAGACCTCTTCGTGGCTCATCTGCCAGGCGTGGTCCTCGCCGGGCAGGGCCGCGAAGCCGCAGAACTTGCAGTTGTAGGTGTAGACGCAGATGTTCGTCGGGTTGATGTGGCGGTTGACGTTGAAGTAGGCCACGTCGCCGTGGAGCCGGCGCCGCACGGAGCCGGCCAGCCGGCCGAGGTGCAGGACGTCCGCCGTGGTGAAGCAGGTCAGGGCCTCGGCCTCGTCGAGCCGCTCCCCGGCGAGCACCTTCTCGGCGATGGGCCGCAGCGCGGCGGGGAACGTGGAGGCGTCGAGCGGCTGCATCAGGCGATCGATCTTATCAGCGGGAACTTCCGGCCGGTCTGGCGTTTCCAACCGTTCTAAAGGAGGCGTCACCATGCCGCGAGAGACCGTCAGGCCGTTCGCTCCTTCGTTGCTCGAGGTGCTTCCCTGGGGGGATCCGGCGGCCGACAGGCGCCGTCTCCTGAGGGCCGCCGGAGCCGCCCTCCTCGTCCACGCGGTGCTCTTCCTCGTGGTCTGGCCCGGCGGCCCGCTTGCCCGCCCGGCCGAGATGCTCGAGGCGCCGCGCTACGTCGTCCACACGCTGAAGCTGCGGCCGCCCGAGCCGACTCCTCCGGAGGCCGCCCCGCCGGCGCCTCCGGTCGCGACGCCCACCGTGATCGTGCCGGCGCCGCCGGAGGCGCCGCCCGAGCCCATCGTGCCGGCGCGCCTCGAGGTTGTCGTCCCGCCCGTCACGGCGGTGGCGGCGCTGGATCCGGGATTCCCGATCCCGGCCGTGGGTCCGCCCCCGCCGCCGGACGGTGGGGCGGTGCGGTTCGATTCACGGTCGATGGACGAGCCGGTGCGAGTGTACGCGCCCCCGCCGGTCTACACCGAGATGGCTCGTCGGGCGCGTCGCGAGGGAGTGGTGATCGTCGAGGCCGTGATCGGCGCCGACGGCGCGGTCCGCGAGGCCCACATCCTCGAGTCCCTGGGCCTGGGACTGGACGAGGCCACCCTGCGGGCCCTGGCGGAGTGGCGCTTCGAGCCGGCCCGCAAGGGCGGTCGCGCGATCCCGGTCATCTACAACCTGGCCGTCCACTTCCGGCTGCAGTGAGGGGAGCTCAATCCGCGGCGGCGGCCGGCTTCTCCGCCATCAGCGCCATCGTCGTCCCGTCGGGATCGCGGAAGAACGCCATCCAGAGCTCGGTCTGGCCGTCGCGGTGGACGACGTGCGGCTCGGAGAGGATGGTGGCACCGTGGGCCAGGAGCCTGCGGTGTCCCTCTTCGACGTCGTCCACGCGCAGGTAGAGGAGCGGGCGGGAGGTGACCTCGGGGCTCTCGGCCCTTCCCAGGTAGAGGCGCACGCCGCCGCAGTCGAGGAAGGCCATCTCCTGCTCCGGCACCTCGAAGAGGAGCGGCAGGCCGAGGACGTCGCGATAGAACGCGACGGCGCGCGGCAGGTCGGCGACGGTGATGTGGATCTGACCGAGGGAGCGGACGAAGGGTTCGGGATCGGGCATGGCTCGTCTCCTCCGAGCTGTGGCATACTTCCGTTAACGGCAGTTAATAGTTAACTGTGTTAAGCAAAATGTCAACCCCGCCCCTGCCGACCGGCGTCGAAGACGACCTCCCGCATCGGGTCGCCAACCGGCTGCACTCGCTTTCGATCCACCTCCTGCGGCACGCCCGGGTCGCCGACACCGCGACCGGGCTGTCGCCGCAGCGCCTGTCGCTGCTCTCGATCCTGGTCTACGCCGGGGATCGGACGGTGGGGGAGCTGGCCGCCCTCGAGCAGGTCTCGCCACCCGCCATCAGCCGGATCGCCAGCGCACTGGAACGTCAGGGCCTCGTCGAGCGCCAGCGTGATCCGTCGGATCGTCGGGTCGTCAGGCTTTCGGCCACCGCGGCCGGCACGCGGCTTCTCGAGGGCGCGAGAGCCCGCCGTCTGGAGAGGTTGGCCGACCTCCTGGCCCCGATCGACGAAGGAGCTCTGGCCGGTCTCGAAGGTGCGCTGGAGGCGCTGACCGAGGCCGTCTCGGCGCGCGGCGCGATGGGATCCGCCGCTCAGTCGACGAGCGGCTCGCGGCTCGGCTCGCTGCGGCGGTAGCCGGAGAGGATCGATTCCATCCTCGCGACGCGTGTCGCGGCGGCTCCGGCGGTCCGCGCCCCCTCCAACGCGCGCTCCTGGGCCTCGACCGCCTCCTCGAAGCGACCGAGCTCGGCGAGCGCCATGGCGAGGATCTCCTGGCGCTGGAAGCTGGAGTTGAGCCGCACCAGCTTCTCGGCGAGGCCCAGGGCCTGGCGGCCGTCACGCACTTCGGCCGCGGGTGCGGCCGCCAGCAGCCGTGCACCGAGCTCGGCGAGGGCCGTGCTGATGGGAACGGCCTCGAGGCCGGCCTTGATCGAAGCTCGCGCCTCGGTCCATCGTTCGAGCCGCATCAGGCAGGCGGCTTCGCCCACGTGGGCCCGCTCGTAGTCCGGATCGCGAGCCAGCAACTCGCGGAAGCCCGCGAGCGCTCCCTCGAAGTCGCCCTGCCGCTGCAGCAGGGAGGCGAGAGCGAACCGGGCCGGTGCGTGATCGGGCGCGACCTCCAACACCATCTCGTAGCTGCGCCGTGCAGCGTCCAGGCGGCCGGCCTCGATCAGAGCCCGGCCCTGCAGGTACCGGGCATCGACGTCCGTCGGTTCCCTCTCGAGGATCGACTCGTACTGCGTGAGCGCCTCGTCGACCCGCCCGGCGGCCATCAGGGTGGCCGCGTAGTTGCGGCGCAGAGACGGATCGTCCGGGCTCTGCTCGAGCCGTGTCGCCAGGCGCTCGACTGCGGCGTCGAACGCACCGGCACCTTCCGCTTCCGCACTTGGCCGCGCGCTCCGGTCCGCAGCAGGCGGGGACTGTGGCCCGCAGGCCACGAGGAGGATGGCCACCGGGCCGAGCAGGGCCGACAGGGGGTGCTTCAAGGCACCCGTCCGCCACGCAGGAGGTCGACGAAGGTGAGCACGAAGAGCCAGGCCGCCAGCAGCCCGTTGGCCGAGAAGAACGCGGCGTCGAGACGGGAGAGATCGCCGGGCCGGACGATCGAGTGTTGGTAGACGAGGAGCACCAGGCAGCCGACGACGCCGGCCCAGTACCACCCGCCGAGCCCCGGTGGGTAGAGCGAGGGCAGGGTGGAGAGCAGGGCCAGCATCCCGAGGTGGAAGAGCGCGGAGAGCATCAGCGCCGCTCTCTCTCCGAAGCGGGCCGGAATCGAGTGGAGCCCACGACGGCGGTCGAACTCCCGGTCCTGCAGCGCATAGAGGATGTCGAAGCCCGCGACCCAGAGGAGCACCACCGCCGTCAACAGGAACGGCGTCGGAGCCAACGTGCCGCGAACCGCGATCCAGGCGCCCAGCGGCGCCCCGCCCAGGGCCAGTCCCAGCACCAGGTGCGAAGCGGCCGTGAACCGTTTGGTGTACGAGTACCCGAGCAGCACGATCAGCGCCACCGGCGCGAAGGCCAGGGTCAGCGGGTTGAGCCGCCACGCCGCGAGCAGGAAGAGCAGCGCCGAGACGGTCACGAAGAGGGCCACGAACCCCGGCGTCACCGACCCGGCCGGCAGCGCCCGGCTCGCCGTGCGCGGGTTCTCCGCGTCGATGCGCCGATCCACCAGCCGATTGAACCCATGGCGGCGCTGCGCGCAGCGACCATCGCCACTGCGATCCACCCGACCGTTCGCCACGACGGCCACCCGTGGGCCGCCAGCACCATCCCGAGGAAGGCGAAGGGGAGAGCGAAGAGCGTGTGCTCGAACTTGATCATCTCGAGCACGACGCGGAGCCGGGCGAGAGGGCCTCGGGGCGCCATCGGTGGATCGGCTCTCACGGGACGGCCTCGGATGGATCGTGTGCTGGGATCTCGAGAGGTGCGAGGGTGAGAGGCTCAGCTTCCGAAGCGTCCTGCCGCACGGCGTAGACGGAGTCGAGTCGGACGGTCGAGAGCGTCTGCTGTTCTCCTCCCGGCCACCGGATCACGATGCGATCGATGCGGATCGCGTCGCCGAGCCCGATCTCGGCCTGGAGGCTCGAGGCCCCGAAGCTGCCACCCGTGCCGACCGTGGTGTAGACCGACCGCCCTCCGGCGGGCGTCGCGACGTCGACGCGCACGCGGGCGCCGACGGCCGAGCGGTTCGACGAGGTTCCTTCGAGGCGGAGGGTCACCCAGTGGTTCGGGCCGCCCGGATTCAGGAAGAGGGCGTTGGGGTAGCGGTCCCCCTCGTAGGCTCCCCCCATCACGGCATACACGTCCTGGTCGCCGTCGTTGTCGAGATCGGCGAAGGAGACCGCGTGACCCTTCTGGAGGTGCCCCATCCGGGCGGCACTGGTGACGTCGAGGAACCGCTTGCCGCCGTCGTTGCGAAAGAGCCGGTTGGGCACCAGGGAGCTGAATTCCGGGGCACCGGTTCCGGCGTAGAGATCCGGGTAGCCGTCGTTGTCGAGGTCGCCGTAGTTGGCGCCCATGACGTAGGAGAGCCGGTCCAGCCCGACGGCGACGGAGACGTCGTCGAATCGACCGTCGCAGTGCCCGCGATAGAGGTAGGAGCGATCCGGGCCCACCTCGCGTCCGAGGTACTCGGCAGCGACGGCGGAACCCCCTTCCGTGAAGTAGTCCAAGCCGTACCCGGCGACGAAGAGATCGAGGCAGGAGTCCTGGTCGTAGTCCCAGAACCACGTCGCGAAGGAGTGCTCCGGCTCGGCCACTCCGGCCTCCGCGGTGACGTCGCGAAAGCGCACGACGCCCTGTTCGTCCGGTCCCTCGTTGTGGAAGAGGCGATTCTCCCCGAGGAGCTCGGAGACGTAGAGATCGGGCCGACCGTCCTCGTCGACGTCTCCCCAGGCGACGCCCTTGACGTAGCCCCGAACGTCGACGCCGGCTCGGCGCGCACTCTCGACGAAGGTGCCGTCACCCTGGTTGAGATAGAGCTCACAGGGCCTGGGATCGCGCGGCAGCGACTCGTTGCCGACGAAGAGGTCGAGCCAACCGTCACCGTCGACGTCGGCCCACGCGGCGGTTTGGGTCGGTCGGAAGGTCAGGAGTCCGGCCGCTTCGGTGACGTCCTCGAAACGGCCGCCTCCGAGGTTGCGCAGCAGGGAGTTCGGGAAGTGACCGTTGACGCCGAGCCAGGCGCCGCGCAGGACCAGGACGTCCGGCCGCCCGTCGTTGTCGTAGTCGGCATGGACCAAGTTGAGGCCCCCGGTCAGACCCTCGAGACCGGCGGCCCGCGATCGATCCTCGAAGGTGCCGTCGCGGCGGTTGTGCAGGAAACGGAGCGGATCACCGACACTCCACGACGAGGCGAGGACGTCGAGGTAGCCGTCGCCGTCCAGATCGTCCACCACTCCTCCTCCGGCGGTACCGTCGACGTCCAAGCCGGCCGCGCCCGCGACGTCGGGAAAGCGCGCCAGGTCGGTCTCGGAGGCGAAGACCGTCGGCGGAACGAGCCAACGCTCGGGGACGCTCTCGGGGTAGCGGCCGAGGGTCATGGCCGCCAGGTTCAGCAACCAGCGTGCGCCCGAGTCGTCGGGGTCCTCCTCGAGCAGCGCGGTGAGCAAGTCGAAGGCGTGGCTCGCGCCCGTCGGATCTCGGTGGATTCCCCCGCCGCGGATCGGCAGCAGGCAGGACTCGGGAGAATGCCCTTGCAGGCAGTTGTCCTGCTCGCCGAGGCGCAGGAAGGCGATCGCCAGCTCCCGACGGACGGCGGGCCGAAGGTCATCCGGCACCGACGGGTCGTCGGCCAGCCCTCGGAGTCGGTCGACGGCCTCGTCCGTCCGCCCGGCCCGCAGCAGCTCGCGCCCGAGTGCGAGAAGGTGGCGACTTCGCCCGGGCTCCGTGTCCGGCACGTCCTTGCCTTCGAGGAGCTCCACCCGGCGTGCGTTGAGGAAGGGATCGGTGCTCGGGTCGATCCGCTCGCCGAGCAGCTCCAGCAGCTCCGCCATCCGTTCCCTCGAGGCGGAGGTCGGCGTCGGGGCGTCCCCTGCCGGCTCGCCGCCCCGGTGGCAACCGACCGCGAGCAGAGTCAGCAGGAGGGTGGAGGAGCGGGCGATCCTCGCGTCGACACAGCGCATCCACGGCCGACAATATCGGCCCGCCGTTGTGTCGAGGGACTCGGCTGGGCTCAGGGCGCTTTCGGACTCCGGAAGGGCACGCGCCAGTAGCGGTCGAGCGACTCCGTCGTTTCGTTCTGTTCGGAGCCGTCCGGCCAGAGGATCCTCAGGCTGACTGCGCCGTCGTGGCTCCCCAGGCCGAAATGGGACCGCAGGTCGGACTGCGACTGGAAGCTGCCCCCGCTCTGCACCAGGCGGAGCTGCTTCTCGTCGCCGGCCGTCAGCTCGACCGTCGCGCCGAGCGCGAAGGGATTGTCCGGAGGTCCCTCGAGGACGACTCCGAGCCAGTGCCCGGACGAAGAGGATCGATTCTCCAGCAGGGTCGGCCGGTCGTTGTTGTTGGTGACCAGGAGGTCGAGACGGCCGTCGTCGTTCCAGTCTCCGACCGCCAGCCCGCGACTCACCTTCGCTTCCCGCCAGGCGTCGCCGGCGGTCGCGCTCGCGTCGACGAACACCCCGTCTCCGTCGTTGACCATCAGGAGATTGGGCTGCGGGTAGTCCTGCCCCTCGGCGATCCGCTCGACACCTTCCTGCATGTGGCCGTTGGCGACCGCCAGATCCAGGTCGCCGTCGTTGTCGGCGTCGAAGAGCGCGATGCCCCACCCGACGGGTCGGTGAGTGGGTCGTTCGAGACCGGCCGCGGCGCTGCGGTCCTCGAAACGGAGCCGGCCCCGGTTGGCGTAGATCGTGTCGTACTCCATCGCGAAGTTGGTGACCACCAGGTCGAGCCACCCGTCACCCTCGATATCGCCCAGCGCCACCCCCATGCCGGCCTGCGGGTCTCCGAACCGACTCAGGGCCACCCCCGATGCGAGACCTACGTCGGCGAAGTGTCCCGTTCCGTCGTTGGAGTACAGCCGGTTCGACGTGCCGTCGTTGGCCACGTAGACGTCGAGGTCGCCGTCCCGGTCCAGGTCGACCAGGACCACGCCGAGGCCCTTCTCGGTGGCGCCGCTCGCGAGGCCTCGGGCGCGGCCCTGCTCGACGAAGGTGCCGTCACCGGCGTTGATGAAGAGCGAGTCGGTGACGCCGGCGAACGCGGTCGGATTGCAGTACATGCGGCTGCCGTCGGACGGGTTCGCGCACAGCGGGTTTCGCTTCCAGGCGAAGTCCACGTAGTGCGTCACGTAGAGGTCGAGACGGCCGTCGCCGTCCACGTCGCCGAAGGCGCAGCTGCTGCTCCACAGGTCCTGGGAGACGCCTGCCGCGGCCGCTCTCTCCTCGAAGCGGCCGTCGCCCAGATTGCGGTACAGGCGGTCCGGTCCGTAGTTGGTGACCAGGAAGTCGAGTCGGCCGTCCGCGTCGTAGTCGCCGACACACATCCCCATCCCGAATCCCGGATCGCCGGTTCCGGACCGATCCGTGACGTCGACGAAGGTCCCGTCACGGTTCTCGTAGAGCGCATTGCGGGGCTGCGGATCGAGATCGACGCCGGGGGCCGCCGCGCCGTTGACCAGGTAGAGGTCGATGTCTCCGTCTCCGTCGATGTCGATCCAACCGCCGCCGCTGGCGGTGGTCTCGGGGTAGTACTTCTCCCCGGTGCGCCCGTCCTGGTGGCGGAAGCGGATGCCCAGCTCATCGGCCACGTCGACGAAGAGAAGCCCCCCTGCATCGCCGGATTCAGCCGACACTCCTCCCGTCGAGGCGCCGAACGCCCAGGCCAGGGTCAAGCCGACGGCGATGGCGTGCCGAAGGGGGACTCTCATGTCAGGGCAACCCGTGTCGGAGCCGGAACGAATCGAGCTCGCCCGACGGCTCGGGCGCCGCATCGAGGAGGCTCTGAACGCGCTTCCTTCCGGAGTGGCGCAGCTCGAGCTCGCAGAGCGCGAGGCGCGTGTCGACCCGCCAGGGAGCGAGCTCGAGGGCGCGAGAGAAGCTGTGCAGCGCTGCCGCCTCGTCCCCCGATGCCTGCAGCAGACGGCCGTGGAGGTCGAGGAGCTTGGCGATGCGGGGGTCGCGCTCCAGGAGGGCCTCGATCTCGGAGAGCGCAGCCTCGGTATCTCCCGAGAGGTGGAGCAGGTGAGCGCGTCGGAACTCGACTTCGCGCCGGATCGCGGGTTCGGCCCGCGAGATCTCGATCCGTCCCAGCAAGGTCCGGGCGTCGTCGTAGCGTCCCAGCCTGGCCGCCGTGTTCTCGAGTCGCAGCACGGTCATCGCATCGGGGTCGTCGTCCCGAAGCACCTCCTCGATCGCCGCCATCGCTTCGTCCCCACGGCCGACCTCGGCGAGCAGCTCGATCCTCTTCATGGAGGCACCGCGCCCACCGACTCCCAGCTCCTGCATGAAGCGAAGTTGCTCGGTGGCCGTGGGGGTGGGCCGGCCCGCAACACCCCGAATGCGAGAAACGAGCTCGTAGCGCTCGAAGGCAGTCGCCGCTTCGTCGGCGCGGTCGAGCGCTTGGAGCAGCCTCGCCCGCAGGTAGTGCGTCCGGTCGTCCAGGGGATCCAACTCCAGCGCCCGGTCCGCGTACTCCAGGGCACGAGCGGGTAGGTCTTCGAGCTCGGCGGCACGCGCGGTGAGAGCGAGCAGCGCGGCCTCCGGGGGGAAGTCGTCGAGTCCTCGCTCGAGCTCCCTCAGCGCGGCGGTCGGATCGAGCCGGAGGAGGGATTCGCCGCGCAAGAGGAGAACCTCGGCGGTCGGCGCCGCGCCTTGCAGCGCCGCGAGGGCCTTCTCGTGGTCGCCGAGCCGCAGATGGGCGCGGGCGATCTCCACGCGACCCTCGTCCGTCGGCTCGAGTGCCTGGCAGTGCTGCCAGGCCTCGATCGCCCGTGCCGGGCTCTGCATCGTGCCCCGGGACCATGAGCGGGCCAGCAGAGTGCAGACCTCGAGATCCGCCGGGTCGTCGGCGAGGATCGCTTCGAGGTCCCCTCGGGCGAGGTCGTAGCGCCCCTCATCCATGGCGTTCAAGGCTCGCCACCAAGCCGAGGATCCGGCGTCCGGCGCCCTGCACGAGGTCGGCAGCACGATGGCCACGGCGATCGCGGCAGCGACGTGGACCGGGTTGGGGTACCGAGTCATCGGCCGTGTCCTCCCGGGTGCCGGTCGAGGTCGATCGGGTCGAGGGCGAGGGGCTCGGCCCGAAGGGCGTCTTGGCGGATGCGGTAGACGGCGTCGAGCGGGACCGCCGGGAGGGTCTGGGGATCGCCACCGGGCCAACGGACGGTGATTGCCGCGACGGCGGTGGCGTCGCCGAGGCCGAGCTCGGCCTGCAGGCTCGAGGAACCGAAGCTGCCGCCGGTGCCCACGGTCGTGTGGACGGAGCGTCGGCCGGCGGGGGTGGACAGGTCGACGGTGACGCGGGCGCCGATCGCGGCGCGGTTGGACGTGGTGCCCTCGAGGCGGAGTGTGATCCAGTGGTTGGAGCCGCCCGGGTTCAGGAAGAGCGCGTTGCGATAGCGGTCTCCTTCATAGGCGCCTCCCATCACCGCGTACACATCCTGGTCGCCGTCGTTGTCGAGGTCGGCGAAGGCGATGGCGTGGCCCTTCTGCAGATGCCCCATGCGGGCGGCGCTGGTGGCGTCGAGGAAGCGCTCGCCGGCATCGTTGACGAAGAGCCGATTGGGGGCGAGGGCGGCGAAGTCGGGAGCGCCGGTGCCGAGATAGAGATCGGGGTAGCCGTCGCCGTCGACGTCCCCGTAGTTGGCGCCCATGATGTAGGACACGCGGCCGAGTCCCGACGCGACGGAGACGTCGTCGAAGGTCCCGTCGCAACGGCCGCGGTAGAGATGGGTGCGGTCCGAGCCGATGTCGAGGCCGAGGTACTCCGCCGCGACGGCGGACCCGCCGACCGAGAGGTAGTCGGCGCCGTAGCCGGCGACGAAGAGATCGAGGCAGGAGTCCTGGTCGTAGTCCCAGAACCAGGTGGCGAAGGCATTGACCGGCTTGGCCACGCCCGCCTCGGCAGTGATGTCGCGAAAGCGCACCACGCCGCGCTCGTCAGGCCCTTCGTTGTGGAACAGGAGGTTGTCGGCCAGCAGCTGCGAGACGAAGAGGTCGGGCCTCCCGTCCTCGTCGACGTCGCCCCAGGCCACGCCCTTCACGTACCCCTCGATCGCCACCCCGGACTCGTCGGCGATCTCCTCGAACGTGCCGTCGCCCCGGTTGCGATAGAGCTCGCAAGGCTGCGGGTCGCCGGGAGCCGACTCATTGCCGACGAACAGATCGAGCCAACCGTCGCCGTCGAAATCGGCCCAGGCGGCGGTCTGGGTCGGCCGGAAGGTCATCACGCCGGCCGCCTCGGTGACGTCCTCGAAGCGGCCGTTGCCGAGGTTGTGCAGCAGTGAGTTGGGAAAGCGGCCGTTGGTGGCGAGCCATGCTCCACGCAGGACGAGCACGTCGGGGCGCCCGTCGTTGTCGTAGTCGGCATGGACGAGATTGAGCCCTCCGGTCAGCCCGTCGAGGCCGGCCTCGGAGGTGCGTTCCTCGAACGTGCCGTCCCGTCGGTTGCGCAAGTAGTGGAGCGGGTCGTCGATTCCCCACGAGGAGACCAGCACGTCCAGGTAGCCGTCGCCGTCGAGATCCTCGACGACGCCTCCGCCCGCCGCACCGTCGAGCGCGAGACCGGCTGCGCCCGCCACGTCGGGGAAGATCGGCAGATCGGCCTCCGGCTCGAACGCCTCCGGCGGAACACGCCACCGTTGTGGAACGCCTTCCGGATAGCGGCCGAGCGCCATGGCGGAGAGGTTGAGCAGCCAACGGGCGTCCAGATCGCCGGCGTCCTCTTCGAGCAGCTCCGTCAGCAGCTCGAGGGCCCGGCTCGCCCCTTCGGGGTCACGGTGGACGCCTCCTCCACGGATCGGCAGGAGGCAGGACTCGGGGGAGTGCGCGCGCAAGCAGTTGGCCTCTTCGCCGAGCCGCAGGGAGGCGACCGCGAGCTCCCGCTCGACGGAGTGCCGGAGCTCCTCCGGCACCGTGGGCTCACGAGCCAAGGCTTGGAGCCGGTCGACCCCCTCGGCGGTGCGGCCGGCGCGCACGAGCTCGCGACCGAGCGCCAAGAAGGATCGGGTCCGTTCGGGCTCGGCCTCCGGCACCGCCCTGGCTTCGAAGAGCGCCACGCGGCGTGCATTCAGGTACACGTCGGTCTGGGGGTCGGCCTGCTCGGCGAGCAGCGCCAGCCGATCCGCCATGCGTTGCGTGGAGGGGGGGCTCGACGGAGCCGTCTCACCCGCAGCGGGCTCGCTCCCATGACGGCAGGCAGTCGTCCACAGGGTGAGGACGAGTGTCGTGGAGAGGATCGCGCAGGAACGGGAAGGCGGCATTCGGGCCGTAGAATATCGACCATGCCGACCCGCCGGGCGTTTCCCCTTCGCTTCGCCGTGTGCCTCGCGGCGGCGCTGGTCGGGGCGAGGGCCGTGGCTGGGGGCGAGCCGAGCCCGGACCGGGTCCTCGCGAGGTACGACGGCGGTACCGTCACCGCCGCCGAGTACGAGAGCTGGCTGCTCCGGGAGCGCCTCGAGGACGATCCGGCGACCCGGGCCGACGCCCTGCGGAGCATCGCGGTCTGGGAGTCCCTGGCCGAAGCCGCCGGGCGGCGGAGTGCCGAGGAAACGGCCGAGATCGAGATCCAGGCCCTGGCGCTCCGGATGGATGCGCTCGAGCTCGCCTTTCGGCGCGACCTGACCGCGAAGACGGTCCCGGACGCCGCCGCCGTCGAACGTGCGGTCGCGGCCGCGCGCGAGCGCCCCGGTCGGCCGCGACGGGTCCGTCTGTCGAACCTCTTCGTCCGCGTGCCCCCGGGCACCTCCGAGAGCGAGCGGGCTGCCCTGCGAGCGGAGGCACAGAGGTTGCGACGCTCCCTGGTCGAGGGGGTCGAGCTCGCCGATCTGGCGACGCAGTCCGACTCACAGAGTCGCTGGCAGGGGGGCCTGATCGGGTGGGTGAAGCCGGGAGACCTCTCTCCCGCGGTCGAGGAGGTCGCCTTCGGACTGGCGGAGGGCGAGGTGAGCCCCGTGCTCGCCGTGCCCGACGGCTTCGCGATCCTGCAGGCGGTCGAGGTGTCCGCGGCGCAGCCGCCGGCGGTGGATCGAGAGCAGATCGGGCGACTGGTCCACAAGGAGCGCTACGACGCGGCGTGGCGCGAGGTGGAGGCCGAGGGCTGGGAGCGGGCTCGCTTCGACCTCGAGGCGCTGCGCTCCCCGGTCACGGGCTCGGAGCGACTCGTGGCCCGGCTCGCCGGGCCCCTCGAGCTGACGCAGCGGAACCTGACCACGCTCCTCCGGGCGCGCGGCGTGCCGTCTTCGCCGGCCGCACTCTCCGAGGAGCGGTTGGACGCCGAGCTCCATCGCCTGGCGACCTCGGCCGAGGCGAGTGCCCGGGCTCGGGAGCTGGGGCTCGACGAGATCTCCGACGTGGACGCCAAGTTGCGCTGGAGCCGCGTGGCGTCGGCCGCGACGCACGAGCTGGCGGCGTTGGTGAAGGAGAGGTTCCGTCCTCTCTCCGAGCCCGAGATCCGTGCCTACTCCGAGGCTCATGCCGAGCGCTTCCGGGAGCCGGAGTCCTACCGTCTCGCGGTCATTCGCCGGTCCGCGACGCGGGAAACCGTTCGCCCGCGCTACCTCGAGATGGAAGCGGCCGCGCGCCGGCTGGCGGCGGGTCAGACGACGTTCGAAGAGGAGGCGGCCCGGCTCTCGGAGCTGCCCTCGGCGGCGCACGGCGGCGACCTCGGGTGGCTCTCGCGGACCGCCGTGGCCGGCCTGGGCCCGCGCGTTCTGCACGTCGTGGACGAGCTCGAAGCGGGAGAGATCTCGCCCCTGGTGCAGCAGCAGGAGTCGCTCGATCGCGCCAGCAGCCTGTGGATCGTCCGGCTCCTCGATCACCGGGAGGCCCGCGCCATGACCTACGAGGAGGCCCGAGACCTCGCGGAGGCGAGCCTGGGCGGTGAGCGCACGCAGGAGCTCACCCGTAGCATTCAGGGTGAGATCGCCGAGCGCCTCGGCGTCGAGATTCTCTCCCCGTGAAACGAACAGAGCCCGGGGCGCCGGCCCCGGGCTCTCGGTTGATTCGGTCCTGTCGGTGAGAGGTCTACTCGACCTCGAAGTCCATCAGCTCGACGGGGATGTTGGCGACGCTGACGCGGATGAGCGCGTTCTGGTTGCCGATCGCGGCCCAGTTGCCGCCGTTGAGGTCCTCACCCCGCCAGCCGTGGAAGCCCTGACCGCCGGTGGTGTTGGTGTCCATGCCCACGCAGTCGTTGCCGCAGGTCGTCGGGCCGCCCCCGCTGCCGGCCGTGGGATTCCACTGGCCGAGGAGGAAGCTCGCCGGCGGGTTCTGGCCGTTGAAGGCCGTGATGTTGTTGAAGGTCCCGGGAGTCAAGGCCAGAAGCGGCGAGGTGATGGGCGCCGCGTTGGTGCCGGCGACCGGGCTGAACAGGGTGACGAAGACGTTCCCTGCCGCCACGGTTCCCGAGTTCACGACCGCCATGAACATGCTGACGCCCGTGATCGTGATCGGCGTCGGCAGGGCACCGCCGTTGGCGGTGTTGAACTGGTTGGCGAACGTGAAGTTGTCCGCGATCGCCGGGATCGTGGGCAGGGCGCTGAAGGTGCCGGTGTCGTAGGTGATCGTGCCCGGCGCGCGCACGGCGCCGCCGACCGGCCCGAAGCGCGGCATCCCCTGGAAGCCCGGGGCTCTGGCCGCTCTCCGGGATTCCTCGTCCTTGCTCTGCCCCAGCACGGCCGCCGGAATCGCGACGGCCAGCAGGGCGACGAAAGCGCACTTGATGGCTCTGCTCATGTCCCCTCCAGTCGATGCCGGAGCGGCGCGACGGTTCGGCTCCACGTTCCGGCGGTGTCTTGCACTGCGTTCAGAGAAAGCTAGCAGATCCTGCTGCGCTTGGAAAGAGGATCAGCCCTCCGCGCCGCCGTTCTCGCCGAGAAACGCCTCCAGACGACCCGGGATGCGGTGGTAGCCGGCCTCCGCGAGAAGATCCTGCTCCAGGGCACGGTCCAGCTCCGCCGCGTGCTCGAGGCGGTATGCGGCCTCGACGGCATCCCGAACCTCGTCGAGCGGACGGGTCTGCGGGTCTCGCCTCTCGAGCAGCTCGAGCACGACCAGCCGGTCCCCCACCCGGAACGGGTCCGAGAAGTCGCCGGCGGACAGCTCGGCCGCATACTCCCGGGCCTTCGGGTCGCGCGTGTCGAGCTCGCTCAGGGTCGTCCATTCCGCCTCTCCCAGCGTGCCGCCGAGCTCTGCCGCGATCGTCTCGAGGGTGCTTTCGCCGGCGCGGGCCTGGGAGATCTGCCGCTCGAGACGGGCCATGACGTCCGACGGAGCTCCGGTGAGCGGCACCGCCAGCCGGCGGAGGCGCAGGCGAAGCGGAGTGCCGAATCGGCGCACATTGCGCTGGAAGAAGCGTTCGAGCGTCTCGGGCTGCGAGCGCAGTCGGCGGGTGATCAGTCGGCTCGCCCAGGCCTGGCGCAGCTCGTCCGCGAGCTCTCCGTCGACTCCCTGGCGCGCCGCCGCCGGCAGCTCGAAGCCTTCACCGCGACACCACGTGTCGAGCATCAGCTCCCGGCGTGCCGCCTCGAGCACCGCGGTCGCCGGAGGCAACTCGGCGAGAGAGTGTCGACGTTGCTCCTCGAGCGCACGCTCGTGGAGCTGACCCAGGGTCAGCGAGTTGGCTCCGAGGCGCAGGACGACGGCCTCGGCGTTGCCGGACCGCACGAGCGCATCGAGCTCCTCCGGAGTGGCGACGAAGGAGCCCTCGGGAAGTCCGAGCCGTTCCTCCAATGCCGCGACCCGGCGATTCAGCTCCTCGATCCTCCAGAGGCGGGTCAGAGGGGACGTCAGCTGCTCAGGGCCGGGTCTGCTCGACGGCAGGACCGCATCGACGTAGAAGAGATGGACGCCGTCTCGGGTCCTGACGGGCTCGCTCGGCACTCCTTCTTCGAGCCCGAAGACGACTCGATCGAAGTCGGGCGAAAGGCGCCCGCGCTCGATCCAACCGAGCAGGCCTCCGCGGTGGCGCGCTTCGGAGTCGGAGCTCTCCGTGAAGTCGCCGAAGGGCCGGCCGTCGCGCACCTGGCGGCGGATCTCCTCCATCTCGTGCACTGCGCTCTCCGCCTCGGCGTCACCGCCGGCCCGTCGGAAGATGTGGTAGACCATCCGCCGCTCCGGCTGTGCCCAACGTTCCGGATCCCGGTCATAGAGACGGCGCAGGTCGTCGGGCTGCGGCGGTTCGACAGGCACCTTGTCGGCGACGCATGCATCCACGAAGGCGCGTCGGCGCAGCTCGGCGGAGTGGCGTCGGAATCCGGGCGCATCCTCCAGGCCGGCGGTCCGGGCCTGGGCGAGCAGGATCTCCTCCGCCGCCAGGTGGCGGAGGTGGCCCTCCCAGGCTTCGAGACCCTGCCGGCTGAGACTCTCGCGCTCGGCCGGTACCAGGGCGAGTACCGAGGCATCGAGCTCGGCGGCGGTGATCTCTCCGCCGTCCCACACGGCCAGATCACCCTCCGGAGCGGCCGCGAGCCCGTCGGTGGCTTGGTCGTCCCGTGGGTGCGTGCAGGCTAAGCCGACCGCCAGAAGGAGGAGCGAAAGCCGGGCGATCGCCCGTCTCATGGGATCTCCTCGACGGCTTGCCGAGCCCAGCGCGCTTCGTCGCTTTCCGGCACCAGCTCCTCGAGAGCTCCCAAGTGCTCCACGGCCGCAGCGCGCTCCCCGAGACCCGCAGCCGTCAGAGTCGCGGCGTAGTGCGCCATGGCGTATCCGGGCTCGATGACCGTCGCCCGGTCGAAGGCCGCCAGTGCTCCGCGACCGTCGCCCTCCTGTCCGAGGAGGGTCCCGAGGTTGAAATGGGCCTTGGCGTAGTAGGGGCGTTGGACGATGGCCGCCCGAAGCTCCTTTTCGGCGGCCTCGAGATCGCCTGCCGAAGCCAGGCCGACTGCCTGGTCGACTCTCGCGGGAGCGAAGTCGGGGTCGATCGCGAGCGCCCGTGCGAGCGCGCTCGCCGCCTCCTCTTGCCGTTGCATCCGCCGGTAGAGGCTTGCCAGGGTCCACTGCCCGAGTGCGGTCGGATCGTCGTCTTCGCGGGGCTCGAGGAGGGCGAGGGCCTCGGGCTCTCGCCCGGCCGTGGCGAGATACTCGACCGCCAGGAGCAGCGGCTCGAGGGGGACCTCACCGGTGCCCTGGTCGGCCAGAGCCCTCATGGTCTCGAGCGCCTCGTCGAGACGGCCGAGCGAGAACTGAGCCTGGAGCCGGAGCCGGAGGTAGCTCGGATTTTCGGGATCGCGGCGCAGCAGAGTCTCGATCGCGGCCTCGGCCTCCAGGGTGGAGTCGGCTGCCAGCAGCTCCTTGGCGAGACTGAGCTCGTTGATGTCGCCGACCCGGTCCTGCGGTGCGAGACCGTCGTCACGCAGTCGCTCCTCGACCACTCGCGGTTGGCTGGAGGCTTCGCGGTGCAGGTAGCCGAGGGCCTCGAGCCTGCGGCGCGTTTCGTCGTCGAGACTGATCGCTGTGGCGCCACCCGTTTCGGCCAGTCGGTCGATCGTTTCTGCCAGGTGGCCACGCATCGACGCAGCGACCCCCGGCAGCCTGTCGACCAGGTTGTCGTTCTCGCCCGGGTCTGCCTGCAGGTCGAAGAGCTCCGGTCGCGGTCCGTGGATGTACTTGTAGCGACCCTCGAAGAGGGCTCGCAGCTCGCCCAGACCGTGGGAGAGCCGCGGCGCAAGGGTCTCGGCGTAGAGCGTCCGATCGCGTTGCGCCGTGTCCCGGTCCATCAAGGGGAGCAAGGAGCTTCCCTGCAGGTCCTCGGTGATCGGCAGACCGACCAAGTCGAGGAGGGTGGGGACGATGTCGACGGTGCCCACTCGCGCCGCGACGCGGCGACCGCCCTCGGCGCCGGGGATCCGGATGACCAGCGGAACATGGAGGGTCGCGTTGTAGGCCAGGGTCGAATGAGTCAGCTCACCGTGATCGCCCAAGCCCTCACCGTGGTCCGCCGTGAACACGACGATCGTCCGGTCGGCGGCGCCGATCGCCTCGAGCTTGGCGAGCAGCTGCCCGAAGGCTTCGTCGGCGTAGGCGATCTCTCCCTGATAGGAGTCCGCGGCCCACAGCTCGCTGAACGGGCGGGGAGGGAGGTGCGGGTGGTGAGGATCGAAGTAGTGGGCCCAAACGAAGAACGGGCGGTCTCCGTGCTCCCCGAGCCAATCGAGCAGCGGCTCGTTGACGAGCCCGGCGCGCCGCTCGTCGAAGAAGACCCCACCGGCGGGCATGTTCAGAGCGGCGTTGAGGGCTTCCTTTCCGCTCTCGAAACGGTCGTCGTACAGATCGAAGCCCTGGTCGAGACCGAAGCGCGAGGCGAGAGGGAACGAACCGACGGCGGCGGCCGTGCCGTAGCCCGCGTCGCGCAACCTCTCGGCGAGGGTGACCTGACCCGGATCCAGCACGAAGAGACCGTTGTCGCGCATGCCGTGGGCAACCGGATAGCGGCCGGTGAGGATGGTCGTGTGCGAGGGGGCGGTGATCGGGACCGCCGACATGGCGTTCTCGAAGAGCGTGCCCTCGGCGGCCAGACGATCGACGTGGGGCGTGGGATCCCCCGCCGCTCCGTAGCAGCCGATGTGGTCGGCCCGGGTGGTGTCGAAGGTGACGAGAAGAATGGACCAGCGGTCGTGCCGGGCGCAGCCGAGGGCGCCGGCGAGGCCGATGACCGTCGCCGCGGTGAACAGCGCGCGGCGCGTCACCGTTCGCTCCGCCGCTTCCGCCCGGCGTCGGCCGTCTCGACCTGCAGGGCTGGAGGTTCGATTCCGGCAGGCAGATCCAGGGGCAGCGCAGGGTCTCCGAAGAGGTTGTAGCTGGACACCTGGTAGTCGTTGCTCAGACGGCGCTTCGCCGCGAGGAACGCGTCGCCGATCGTACCCGGCGAGGTGAACGCCTCGGCGAAGGCGAGGGCCAGCGGGTCGGCGACTCGCGTTCGCCAGGAGGCCGAGACGACGGCGATCGCACCGCTCTGCGGCAGGCGCAGGAGCTTTTCGGCGATCGAGTCCGCGCGGGGGTGATCGAACGGGCCGGTGTGACAGGCGAGGCTCAGCACGACGGGTAGGGCCGTGTTCGGCCGGAGGGCGTCGAGATGCTCGAGGGTGAAGAGGTCCGGGTTGTGGCGACTGAGGGTCGGCGCCGCGGTGCGCCAGATGAAGCGGCCGCCGTGACCGTTGAAGTAGACCAGATACTGCCCTCGGTCGAAAGCGTCGACGAGCTGCTGCTGGTAGTCGGCCTCGGTCGGGGCGTCGGGCTGCGGGTAGATCTTCGACACTTCGAATCCGCGGGCGCCGATCGCCGCCGCCACCCGATCGGCGCGCTCTTGAAAGAGCGGGTACTCGTTGGTCACCCAGAGCGTGCGGCGCTGCCAGTCGGCGCCACGCGGGGCGTTTGCGTAGCGGATCGACTTCTCGACGACCCCGGCGACCTCCTCCGGGGTGGCGAAGGGAAAGCGACCGATCGCCAGATCGGGGTAGAAGTCGTCTCCGTCGACGGCGACGAACCAGTTGTCGGTGGCCGAGTGCCCGTCGAACGAGTGGAAGGTCCAGGTGGGGAGGAGGGCGTGGCTGACGGAGTCGCGGTAGGGGGTGTACTCCTTGGCCGGAAAGTCGGCACGGCCCAGCAGCTGCCGGTCCGCCCAGTTCGCGTAGTCGGCGTCGTCGGGAGCGCGCAGCCGCCGGTCCCAGCTGGCGTCTCCGACCAGGAGCACGTAGCGCGGGGCAGGTCGCTGCCAGTCGTGGAAGGCGTGATCGACGAATCGGCGAATCGCCACGGGGTGCTCGATGCCGTCGTTGAACTCGTCGTAGAGATCTTGTACGTCGACGACCGCGACGCGCAGGCCTCGGGCGCGGTGGAGCTGCGCCAGCGGCTCGATCGCGTCGAGCAGGGAGGCGTGGCTGACGATGAGGTAATCGGCGCCGTGGTCGTCTCCGGCCCAGTCCGAAGGCCGATCGAGCACCACGCGCGGGCGGTGCTCCGCACCGGCCGGGAGGAGCCAGACCCGGGTCGCTCCCGACACCTGGACGAGCGCGCTGGAACCGTCCCCCGGCGTCGGTACGAGGCGACGACCGAGATCGTCGAAGGCGGCGGTGAGCGCGCGAGCCGAGGTGGTCACCCGCAGGTCGCCCTCGAAGCCGCCCGGCCCTTCGACGGCCAGCTGCTCCTCACCGAGCACGAGATCGTGCGGATAGCGCACCTCGACCCAGTCGAGCATCACGACGTCGACGATCGGGTCGCCCTGCGCGGACGGGGAGCGCCGGGGGATCCTCAGCTGCAGCTCGTTCTCGCCGCCGTGCAGGGTCGCGACCGGGACGCTGAACCTCACGTCGTGGATGCGGCGGCCGTTCCACGTCGCGCGATCGATCGTGCGGCCGTCGATCGAGAGATCGAGGGCGTGATCGGTCAGCCCGTCCGCCTCGCGGTCCTCGGGTCGACGCCAGGACAGGGCTCGCAGCCGTACCGTCACCTCCGCCTCGCCGGCCGAGGTGGGGTCGAGGCCGTCGAGATCCAGGACGACCGTGACCGGTTCCTTGTCGATATGGGTGAGCTTGAGCCAGAACCACAGCTCCGGCTCGACCTCGTCGCCGAGAGCGCGGCTGTCGAGCCGAGCCAGGAGCTCCTGTTTCTCGAAGTGGGCTCGGCGCCACGCCGTGGTCGTCGCGCGGCCGGCAGGCGTCGGCGGTGCCGGGACGCGTTCGGCGTGCTCGGTATCGTCCGCGACAGTGAGCCAGTAGACGTTGAACGGGGAGTAGGGGTGCTCCCACGATTCCGCTCCCTCGAGGTGCTCGGCGACGAACTCGAGCCGGTCGCCGGGGCCGAAGGTCCCGTCGCCGCCGTCGACGGGCCACAGCGGTTGGCGTTCCCCCCGATTCGAGAGGGTCAACCCGGCGGTGGCCAGCGGTCCCCCCGTCCAGCCCGCCGTCTCGAGGTCGGCGAACGTGAGGCTCTGGACGCCCGGCTCGGCGGTGAGGACGCGGAATCGCGGCTCGGCCTGCACCGGGACGCAGGCGAGCAGGGCCCAGACCAAGGCTCCGGCGAGTGGCGTGCTCGTCGCTCGACAGGCGACCCCCTTCGTGCCCTCGGCCACGACGCGGGATGGTAGCAGTCGGCCGATCAGTCGCGGTCGGTCCGGCGCAGCGTCCAGTAGCGGTCGATGTCCGCTGTGCTCCGAGTCGTCTCGGCGCCGTCCGGCCAGTGGACGGTGACCTCGACGGGGCCTGTCCGGGCGCCGAGGCCGAAGTGGAGCCGCAACTCGGGCTGGGACTCGAAGCCGCCGCCCGATCGGACCTCTCGAGCCATGCGCAGGTCACCCGCGGAGAGGTCGACGCGGGCGCCGATCGCGAGGGGGTTCGATGGCCCTCCGACGAGGCGGAGGCCGAGCCAGTGGTTGCCGTCGGCCGTGGTGTTGTGGAGCAGATCGGGAGCGCCGTTGGTGTTGGCGATCGCCAGATCGACGAGACCATCGTCATCGAAATCCGCGGCGGCGAGCCCGCGGCTGACGGCCGGCCGGGACCACGCCGAACCCGCCCCGCCGCTGGCATCGACGAAGGTGCCGTCGCCCCGGTTCTCGAAGTACTGGTTGGGTTGCTCGTAGGCCAGGCCGGGCTCGAGGCTCTCGATGCCCTCCTGCATGTGGCCGTTGGCCAGGGCGAGGTCGAGGTCACCATCGTTGTCTGCGTCGAAGAGCTCGACACCCCAGCCCACCTGCAGGTACGAGGGGGAGGCGAGCCCCGCGGCGATCGTCGCGTCCTCGAAGAGCATGTCGCCCAGGCCGCGATAGAGCGTGTTCGTCTCCATGGAGAAGTGCGTCAGCAGGAGATCGCTGACCCCGTCCCCGTCCACGTCGCCGACGGCGATCCCCATCCCGGCTTCGGTCGCTCCGAAGGCGTTGAGCGCGGCGCCGGCCAGAAGCCCGACTTCCGAGAAGATCCCTCGCCCGTCGTTGCGATAGAGCCGGTTGGCGCTACCGTCGTTGGCCACGTAGATATCGAGATCTCCGTCGCGATCGAGATCGCTCAACACGACCCCCAGCCCCCGCTCGGTCAGACCGCCGACGATGCCGCGGGCGGCGCCCTCCTCCCGGAAGGTGCCATCTCCCTGATTGACGAAGAGGGAGTCGGTGACTCCGACGAAGTCCAACGGTCGACAGTAGACGGCGCGTCCGCTCGACGGATCGGTGCACTCGGGCCCGGAGTCGTAGCGGAAGTCGACGTAGCGGGTGACGTAGAGGTCGAGATCGCCGTCGCCGTCGAGGTCGCCGAAGGCACAGCCGGCGCTCCAGCGCGGGTCAGCCACACCCGCAAGTGGGCCGACGTCCTCGAATCGCCCGTCGCCGAGGTTGTGGTAGAGCCGGTCCGGACCGAAGTTCGCTACCAGGAAGTCCGCGCGGCCGTCGGCATCGATGTCGCCGACGCACAGTCCCATGCCGAAGCCCCGGTCGCCGACCCCGGCCTGTTCGGTGACGTCGACGAAGACGCCGTCCCGGTTCTCGTAGAGCCGGTTGGGGGCCGCGATCTCGGTCGATCCGGGCGGCGGTGCACCGTTGAGCAGATAGAGATCGGGATCGCCGTCTCCATCGTGATCGATCCATCCGATGCCGCTCGCGGTGGTTTCGACGTAGAACTTGTGTCCGTCCCGGTAGTCGTGATGACGGAAGTCGACGCCCCGTCGTGCGCCGACCTCCACGAAGCGAGCGCCCGGACCGGCCGGAGCCGACCCCGCGGCCGTCACGGTGAGGGCGAGGAGGGAGAGGACGGCGAGACGCGGATCAGTAGCCATGCTGGGACCTGAAGGCTTCGAAGCGCTCGGGCTCGGGCGCGTCGGCGAGCAGGGCGGCCACATCCTCTCGCCGCCCGCCCCGCTCCCACAGCTCGGCCAGGGCGAGACGGCACTCGACGCGCCAAGGGGAGAGCCGGACGCCGCGCTCCAGGTTCTCCTCGGCCGCTTTCGCCAGGCCCCGTTCAGCCTGCAGGGTCCCGAGGAGACAGCGTTGACGGCCGACCTGCGGGTCGTCGGCGAGGGCATCCTCGAGCAGGGCGATGGCCCGCTCGGGCTCGTCGACCCGCAGCAGTCCCGCCAACAGGGTGACCGCGTCATGCCGGCTGAGCGCCGGGGAGCTCAGGCGCAGGCTCTCTTCGAGCAGTGAGACGGCCGTCGCTCGGTCGCCGACGCCGTTGGCCCAGCCGATCCGCCGCGGCAGCCGGATGGTCCGGTCCCGGATGAGGTCTGCCGCGAGGGGGCGGCCTCCCCGGGGAGGCCGGCCTGAAGCAGGAGGTCGACCTCCGTGGCCCGGATCTCCGGTGTGTCGAGCGACGTGAGGTCCCGAAGCCGGCGCAAGGCGCGGACGCGCTCGAGAGGAGTGGCGCTGGCGGCGCCCTGGTCTCCGGCCACGATCGTCAGCAGCTCATGGATCTCGATCTCGCGTGCCGCTTCGTCCCGTCGGCCTTCGATGGCCAGGAGGCGACCGCGCAGCTGGCGGCTGCCGCGGTCCTGCGGATCCAGGTCGAGGGCCCGGGAGGCCCAGCGCAGGGCCGCACTTCGGTCGCCCGACAGCGCGCAGGCCTGTGCCAGCTCCGCCGCCAGCTGCGCGTCGTCGGGGAACTCGTTCACCGCCCGTTCGAGCGTGGCGCGCGCCGCCGTGGGATCGCGGCGTAGCTCCATGCGGCCGCGCAGCCGGGAGACATCGACCCCATCCGGCGCCCGTTCGAGTACCTCGCTCGCGGCCGGATCGTCGAGGGTGTCGAGTGCCTGGGCGAGGGCGAGAAGGGCCTCGGGGTCATCGGGAACGAGATCGAGGACGCGCCGCCAGGCCTCGGCCTGTTTCGACGAGATCTGGAACGGACCACGACTCCAAGCCCGCGCCGCCAGGCGGCGGATCTCGAGCCCTTCGGTGCCTTCGGCGATCGCTCGCTCCGACCAAGCACGCGCCAGATCCCAGCGTCCTTCCTCGAAGGCGTTGACGGCGCGGAGGCTCGAAAGGTCGCGCTCCACCTCGCCGCAACCGCCGACCGTCAGCGATGCCAGAACCGCCACAGCCCCCGGAGTCCAGGTGCGCACCGATCTATCCTACGGCGAGAGGCCGTGGTCTTCGGGCGCCGATTCGATCCCGACGCTGGGGGCCCGAATTCGGCCGAACGGATCCGGACGACAGGGGTCGGGCATTGACCTAGGATCTTCCCGTGCAGTGGGACGAGCAGCGACTCTACGAGGCCTTCACGGCCCGCGACTCCTCGTGGGACGGACGCTTTCTCACCGGCGTCGTGACCACCGGCATCTACTGCCTCCCCTCCTGCCCGGCGCGCAAGCCCTTGCGCCGCAACGTCCGCTTCTTCGAGACCGAGGCCGCGGCGCGCGAGGCGGGGCTTCGACCCTGCCGACGGTGTCGGCCGGACCTCTTCTACGAAGGGCGGGACCCCGACCTCGAGCGTCTCGAGGAGCTCCTCGCCGAGATCACTCGCGACCCCTCGCCGTTTCCGGACGCCGCGAGCCTGGCCGCGGCGAGCGGCTTCGGAGTGACCAAGCTCGCGACCCTCACCCGGCGCCACTACCATGCCACGCCGTTGGGCCTGCTCCAACGGTTGCGCGTCGAGTGGGCGGCTACCCGGCTGCTCGAAGGCTCGGAGAGCGTGCTCGATGTCGGCTTCGCCGCCGGCTGGGAGAGCCCGTCCGCCTTCCACTTCCTTCCGGCGCCGGACGGGGCTCTCGCCCGGCGGCTACCGCCGGCTGGCGACGGACGACGAGATCCTCCTCCGGCTTCCGGTCAGATACCGCGTCGAGGACACGCTCGCCTACCTGGGGCGGGATCCGGAGAGTCCGACGGAGCGCGTGCGAGGCCGGGCGGCGGCTCGCGCGCTGCTGCTTTCCGGTGGGCCCGTGCGGGTCACGGTGGAGATGGCGGCCGGTCACGCCCGCTGCCGGTTGGAGGCGGATCGGGCACTCGCGCCGCAGGAGAGGGCCTCGGCCCACGGGGCCCTGGTGCGCTGGCTGGGGCTCGACGGCGAGGCCCGGCCCGCCGGACGAGGCGCGCGTGAGCCCGGTTGGAAGAAGCTGCTGCGCCGGCGGCCCGGGCTGCGCGTGCCTCGAACCCCTTCGGTCTTCGAGGGACTGACCTGGGCGATCGTCGGGCAGCAGGTCAACTTGGCCTTCGCCTACCGCCTGCGGCGCCGCGCCGTCGAGTTGGCGGGCGAGCGCCTCGATCCGTGGCTGGTCTGCCACCCCACGCCGGAGCGCCTGGCCGCGCTCGATCCCGCGGATCTGACCGCCCGGCAGTACTCGCGGCGCAAGGCCGAGTACTTGCTCGGAGCCGCCGCCGCGGCGGCCCACGAGCTCGATCTGGAGGCGCTCCCGGCGGGCCCGGTGACCCGCGCCGCCCGGCTTCTGGGCGAGCTGCGCGGGGTCGGGCCCTGGACCGTGCAGTACGTCCTCCTGCGCGGCTGCGGGTTCGCCGATTGCCTCCCGGCCTCCGATGCCGGGCTCGCACGAGCCGCGGAGGCGTACTTCTCGCTCGACTCGCGTCCCGACGCCGGGGAGGTCCAGCGGCTCCTGGCCCCCTTCGCTCCGCACCGGAGCCTGGCGACGTTTCACCTCTGGAGCCTGCTCGGAGATCCAGCATGACCCTCTACGCGCACACCTTCGATACTCCACTCGACCGCATGGTGGCCGCCGTCGACGGCGACGGCGCCGTCGTGCTCCTCGTCTTCCTCAACGGGCGCTCGCCCGAGGAACAGGTCGCCGGCCTGGGCGCGGACGTCGAGTGGTCGGCCGCGCAGTGCTCCGCCGTCGTCGAAGCCGTTCAGAGCTGGTTCGCCGGCGACGCCGACGCGCTCGACGCATTTCCCCTCCATGCCAGCGGCAGCGACTTTCAGCATCGGGTCTGGCGCGAGGTCCGTAAGGTCGGCTGGGGTGAGACCGCCAGCTACGGCGAGATCGCGTCGCGCCTGGGCCGGCCGGGGGCCTCACGGGCCGTCGGTCGCGCCAACGCCACCAACCCGATCTGCCTCGCGGTCCCTTGCCACCGAATCGTGGGTTCCGACGGCTCGTTGACCGGCTACGGCGGCGGAATCGCCACCAAGCAAGCCCTGCTCGAGCTCGAACGGGGGCAGAAGGCGCTCTCCCTCGGCTGAACCCGCGGCCGGGCCCTGCTAGATTGACCGCCATGCCCGAGGTCGAGATCCGCCGCACAACCTGTCCCATGGACTGCCCCGACACCTGTGCCCTCGAAGTGGCGGTGGAGGAGGGGAGGATCCGCTCGATCGGCGGCTCGCGCGATCACCCGGACACGGCAGGCTTCATCTGCTCGAAGGTGGCGGCGTTCGGCAGGCGACTCGAGCACCCGGACCGTCTTCTGCATCCGATGCGACGCATCGGGGCGAAGGGTGAAGCCCGGTTCGAGCGCATCTCCTGGGACGAGGCGGTGTCCGAGATCGCCGAGCGGCTCACCGAGGTGGTCGATCGCTGGGGAGGGGAGGCGGTGCTCCCATTCCACTACGGCGGCTCGAACGGCAAGCTGACCGACGAGCTGCTCGACGCCCTCTTCTTCGCCCGCCTCGGTGCGTCCCGACTCGACAAGACGATCTGCGCCGTCCCCGCTTCGGCGGTGGCCACGGGGATGTACGGCAAGATGCCGGGAGTCGCGTTCGGGGACTATCCCGAGGCCCGCTGCATCGTCGTCTGGGGTGCCAACACGCGGGGCTCGAACATCCACCTCGCCCCCGCCCTCAAGGAGGCGCGCCGCCGTGGTGCCTTCGTCGCGGTGGTCGATCCGCGCCGGACGTTCGCCCGCGAGGACACCGACCTGCACCTGCCGGTCCTCCCCGGTCAGGACCTGCCCCTCGCCCTCGCCCTGATCGGCGAGCTCGAGCGGCTCGGCGCTCTCGATCGGGAGTTCATCGCCGAGCACACCCACGATGCCGGGACCCTTCTGGAGAGGGCGGCGCAGTGGCCGGTCGAACGAGCCGCACGAGAGGCCGGAGTGGAGGCCGATGCCATCCGTCGCCTCGCGGCCGTCTGGGCGGAGAGCTCTCCCGCCGTGGTGCGCTGCGGTTGGGGCCTCGAGCGAAATGCCAACGGCGCGCAGGCGATCGCCGCCGTGCTCGCTCTGCCCGCCTTGACGGGCAAGTTCGGCGTCCGGGGCGGCGGGTACACGCTGTCGAACAACGGCAAGGCACGGTTCGACCGCGACGCGGTTCTGGGTCCCGTGGAGTGGTCGACGCGGAGTCTCAACATGACCCAGCTCGGCCGGCTGCTGGCCGGCCGCGCACCCGTCCCGGGGCTCGACCCGACGGTGGACGAGCCGCTCGATCCGCCGATCCGGGCGCTCTTCGTCTACAACGCCAATCCCGCGGTGACGGTGCCCGATCAGGAGGCCGTGCTGGCCGGGCTGGCGCGCGAGGACCTCTTCACCGTGGTCCACGAGCAGGTGATGACGGACACCGCGCGCTACGCCGACGTCCTGCTGCCCGCCGTCACTTTCCTCGAGGGCCACGATCTGCGGGTCTCCTACGGGAGCTACGTCGTCGGCGGCGTCGTGCCGGTCGTCGAGCCGGCGGGGGAGGCGCGCTCGAACATGCGCCTCTTTGCCGCTCTCGCCCGCGCGATGGGCTTCGGGGACCGGGCCTTCGAATGGAGCGACGAGGAGCTCCTGCGGCGTGCCGCCGACGCCGTCTCGATGCCTGGAGGCCCGGCCGACGGGAAGCGCATGGCCCAGGGCCTGCAGCAGCGCTACGACTTCCCGGGCGGTACGCCGATCCAGATGCAGACCGTCGTGCCGCAGACCCCCGACGGCCGCATCCACCTGGTACCCGAGAGCCTCGGGCCGCGGCCCTACGACTGGCGGGCTCCCGCGACCGACGGTTCGCTCGCCCTGATCAGCCCGGCGAGCCCGCACCTCATCACCAGCACCATGGGCGAGTACAACCTCGACCGCCTGACGGTGACCCTCCACCCGGAGGACGCCGCCGAGCGCGGCCTGACGGCCGGCCGTCCGGTGCGGGTCTTCAACACGATCGGCGAGGTCCACTGCCACCTGGCGGTCTCCGATGCCGTGCGCCGCGGCGTCGCCTCCATGCCCAAGGGCGCCTGGCGCCGCTCGTCCCTCAACGGCAAGACCTCCACCGCCCTGTGCCCCGACGACGCCCAGGTCGTCGGCGACGCCGCCTGCTTCAACGACGCCCGGGTGGAGGTGGCTGCGCTGTGACCGCGGGGTGCTAGCATCTGCCAGCATCGCGGGGCCGTGGGGCGAGGACGTCGAGGATCTCCAGCGGATCCGTCGCGAGCCGACCCGTCCACTCGCCGATCTGGTTCGCGAGCTGGAGCGCGATGGCGAGCGATGAGATCGAGGTCACGCGGACGGCGGAGGGGCAGCTTCGCAAGCTCGACCGACAGGCCAGGAGACGGGTTCTGCGTGCGATCCAAGCCTTGGCCGACGGCCCCCGTCCGCAGGGTTCCCGGAAGCTGACCGGCTACGATGACGTGTTCAGGATACGCGTCGCAACGCACCGGGTCCTCTACAGCGTCGAGGATCGGAAGTTGGTCGTCCTGATCCTCAAGATCGGGCACCGCCGCGACCTCTACCGCTGACCAGCGCCGAAGATGCTAGGGTCAGGCCGACCCCGCTCGGCCCGAAGCGAGGAGGCTCCCGTGTGTGACAACACGCCCCAGCCCCGGCCGACGACTCAGCGCGGCGTCCTCCTGCTGTCCGGACTCCTCGCGATCGGGGGGATTGCCGGGGCCGACGATTCGCAGGCTGGCTGGGCCGTATCGCTGCAGATCGAACCGGCGGTCGCGGCCGGTCTCCCGGACGGTACAGGGCTGCGTCCGCTGTCGCTGGTGAGCGAGGACCTCAACGGCGACGGGAGCCCCGATCTCGCGGCCGGCTACGCCACACTCGAAGGTCGAGGCGCGGTTCTCGCTTGGGACGGAGCGGGCTCTTCCACTCGTGACGGGGGCGATCCATCGTTCGCCTCGTTGTTGGGGACGTGGTCGCTGGACTCGCCTCCGGACCTTCTGGCGGCGGGGGACTTCGATGCGGACGGCGTCGTGGACCTGGTCGCGGCAACGCTCGGAGGCCGGGAGCTCACGGCCCTCGTGGCGCGGGCCGGGAGCCCGCTCGCCGGGACTCGCACACTCGAGCTCGGTGGGGCTCTCACGACACTCCACGCCGGCGAGGCGAATCGTGCCGACGGTCTCCCGGATCTCGTCGTCGGCGTGGTGGCGGCGAACGGGACGGCCCTGGTCCGACTGTTCGAAGGGCCGCGGGGCGCCCTCGAGGCGGCCCCTCTGGACGTTCCCCTCCCTGGTCCGGCCAGGACCGCGACGACTCTAGAGCTCGACGGCAAACCGGGCCGCGAGGTGGTGATCGCGGCCGGGTCGGGCCTCTTCGTCCTCGAAGGCAGAGACCGCCACCTCTCGGGAGGACCACGGAGCGGTGCCGAAGATCGAGTGGAGCTGCGAAGGCTGGACGGCTCGTCGACCGCCGGTGCGCTGACCGCCGGGTCGTGGATCGGAAGGGACCGTCGTCGGGAGCTTCTCGTTCTCGAGGAGGACGGCGCGTTGGCCCGCTACGGTTGGGACGGTCGATCGACGGCGAGGGCGCCATGGGGAGTGGGGGACCGGCTTCACGGAGCCCGAACCGTCGCAGCGGCTCTGGGAACAGCGAAGGCTCCGGTGCTGGTGACCGGCGGGTACGACGGGCTGCACCTCGTGTCCGCGGACGGCACCCGCGAGGTTGCGGAGATCTGGTCGGATCCCGTGGTGGCGGCGGTGCCGCTTCGGAGGGGCATCGACGCCGTGACGGACATCGCCTTCCTGGTAGCCGGAGATCCTCGGCCCATGATCGCCGGCAGCGTTCCTCGGCAGACGATCACGGTGACGAGCGATCAGGACGACGAGGTGAGTGGAGACGGCCAGTGCACGCTACGCGAGGCCCTCAACAACGCCAACGCGGGAGGATCGACGGCAGGCGGAGATTGCACTGAGGGATCTGCGGGGCTCGACACCATCGCCTTCGACATCGCGCCCCCGACCGTGCACACGATCGTCCTGCAGTCGGCGCTGCCCGAAGTCGTGGACCCGGTCGTGGTCGACGGAGACAGCGAGGCCTGCTCCACTTCACCCTGCATCGTCGTCGATGGCTCCGGTCTGTCGGGGAATGACCCGATCTGGATCCTGTCGGCGGGCTCCTCGACGTTGCATGGCCTCGGGTTCGTCCATCCGGACTTCGGTGCCGTGTCTCTGCGCGACGGCGGGCAGAACGTGGTGGAGGCCTGCCGCTTCTTGGGACCGGCGACTCCGATCCCCCGCAGCGATCGGGGCCTCGACGTCACCTCTCCCGACAACCTGATCGGCGGCACGGCTGAGGGAGCGGCCAACCGCTTCGAGGGGTTCGACATCGGAGTGTTGATCAACAACTCCTCGCAGATCCCGGGGAGCAATGCGGTCGGGAACCGGGTGGAAGGCAACCTCGTGGGCTGTCCTCCTCCGCCTTCGTCTCGTGGCGCCTGCGTGCCCGACGTCGGCGGCATCTACATCGCCAACGCGGCGATGAACACGATCGGCGGCGCTGCCGCCGGCGCCGGCAACGTCGTTGTGGGGAACGACGGCGTCGCGATCTCCATCATCGGCACGGATCCCAGCCAGGGCTCGGCCGCCGAGCTCAATCTCGTCCAGGGAAACCGAATCGGACTCGACGATGGAGGCACGTCGATAGCCGGCAACCTGGGGGGCATCTACGTAACCTGGGGGAACCTCAATACCATCGGCGGCACGACCCCGGCGGTGCGCAACGTCGTGGTCGACAGCCGCGCGACGCCGGCTGGATCGCCGGCGTATCCCGGCATCGGTGTGACCGGCACATTCCACGGGGAAGGGGTCGGCAACCTCGTCCAGGGCAACTACGTCGGAACGGACGCCACCGGGATGAGAGCCCTCGGCAACGAGAGGAACGGCATCTACCTGGACATGGCCGGCGAGACCCTGGTCGGCGGGACCGTGGCCGGGTCCGGCAACCTGGTCGCGGCCAACGGAACCGATGGCATCGAGGTCCAACATACGCCCGTTTCGAGGCCCAACTTCGTCCAAGGGAACGTGGTCGGACTCAACGCGACGCTCAGCGCTGCCCTCCCGAATGGCGCGGCGGGCATCAGGGTCACCGCTCCGGCGGGAGACGTGGTTGGCTCCTCCGGGCCGGGCGGCGCCAACATCGTCGCGGGCAACATCGGGGATGGCATCGTGCTCGATATCGGAGGTGATGCCTCGGTGGTCGGAAACTGGATCGGCGTGACGCCGACGATCGGCGGCGTCGGCAACGGAGGTGTCGGCCTCCTCGTCGATCGCACGCTGGGGGCGGTCGCGAGCGGGAACACGGTGCGGGAGAACGGCTCGCACGGCGTCTGGATCGACGGAGGGTCGCAGACCCTACTGACGGCGAACACTATTCAGGACAACGGCGGAGCCGGCATCGCGGTGACCGACGCGGACGCCGACCGGAATACCCTCTTCGACAACTCCCTCGCATCGAACGCCGGCCTGGGCATCGATCTCGGAGACGATGGGCCGACGGCCAACGATCCGGGCGACGGCGACGTGGGCCCCAACCGGCTGCAGAACTACCCGGTCCTGGAGACCGTGTTCCTGTCGGGTGGGAGCTCGCTGGTCGCGGGGAGCCTGAACAGTCAGCACGATTGGTCGTTCACGATCGATGTCTATTCGAGCCCGTCGTGTGATCCCAGTGGGAGCGGCGAGGCCGAGTCGCTCGTCGGCTCGTTCGTGGTGACGACGGACGCCTTGGGACTCGCGACGTTCGACGTGGTGCTGCCCGAGATCGACCCCGGCCGAAGCGTCGTCGCGACGGCCACGGACGAGCTCGGATCCACCTCGGAGCTTTCTCTGTGCGTTGATGCCGCGCCCTTGCTGTTCAGCGACGGCTTCGAGTCCGGCGACGCTTCTGCCTGGACCGCGGTCGTCCCGTAGACCGCGGCTCCTCGAGGCCCTGCGCTACGATCCCGGCCCGTGCCCGTCTACGGCCATGACCTCGCGGTGCGGCCGGTGCCGTCCGGTGAGCAGGTGGCGGTCGACGTGCCGCCGTGCCCGGCATGCGGGGAGGGGCGGGCGGTGCCGACCTACGAGCTGGGGGAGCTGGCGTTGCGTTTGGTGGTCTGTCCGGGCTGCGGGACGGGGCGGCTGGATCCGATGCCGGACGAGGGCACGGTGCGGTCGTTCTACGAGGGGCTCTACTACGGGCACGGGGGGCAGAAGTTCGGGCGCCTCGAGGAGGCGTTGGTGCGCGTCGTGGCGGGGCGGCAGGCGCGGCTGCTGGCGCGCGGTCTCGCCCCCGGCGACCGGGTGCTCGACGTCGGCTGCGGCCGCGGCTCCCTGCTCTCGGCGCTCGCCGACCGGGGATTCGAGGCGCACGGGATGGAGATGAGCCCGGCGGCGGCGGAAGGGGTCGATCCACGGGCCGAAGTGAGGATCGCCTGGCGGTTGGAAGATGCCGGGTACCCGGCCGTTTCCATCCGGCGCGTCGTCTTCTGGCACGTCCTCGAGCACCTGCAGGACCCGGCCGGGGCACAGCGCGAGGCGCGCCGGCTGCTCACCCCCGATGGGCTCCTGGACGTCGCGGTGCCGAACTTCGGGAGCCTTCAGGCGCGCTGGGCGGGGCCGGACTGGTTCCATCTCGACCCGCCGCGCCATCTCTGGCATCTCCCCCTCTCCGCCCTCCTCCGCTTGCTCTCACCGTGCGGGTACGAGCTGCGCTCGATCTACCATTTCTCGCTCCGGCAGAACCCCTTCGGCTGGGTGCAGAGCGCCCTCAACAAGCTGCCGGGGGGGCCGCGGGACGCGCTCTACAGCCAGCTGCTGCGCGGCAGCGCGTCCGGGAGGGGCGCTCGCGCGACGGCGAGGAGACTGGCCTACTGGGCGGCGATGCCCGCGGCCGTAGCGCTGAGCGCCGCCGCCGCCCTCTTGCGTTCCGGCGCGACGGTCCACGTCGTGGCGTCGCCGGCCGGCGCCGCTACGAGCCGGGAGGCGGCTCCGGCGGACGGCCGAGGCTCGGGTCGAGCTCCAGCGCCCGCCGGAGGTGGGGCAGAGCCTCCTCGTCCCGCCCGAGCTGCCGGAGCACCTGCCCGAGGTTGAAGCGCAGGGCGGCCGAGTCGGGCGAGCGGCGGACGGCCTCGCGCAGGAGGGGCAGGGCGCCGGCGGCATCCCCGTGGCGGGCCAGGACCGAGCCGAGGAGGCCGTACACCGCGTCGAGGGACGGATCGAGCTCCAGGGCGCGACGGTAGTGCTGGATGGCGAGGTCGAGCCGCCCGGCGCGCTCGTAGAGCTCGCCCAGGCCGTAGTGGCCACGCGCCAGGTCGGGCGCCCGGTGCACGGCCTCCTCGAGCAGCGCGATGGGCTCGTCCACGGCTCCCTTCTCGGCCAGGGCGCGCGCCAGGGTGTGGAGCGCGCCGACGTCCGTCGGGTCCAGGGCCAGAGCGCGGCGCAGGGCGGGGACGGCCTCGTCGGGGCGCCCCCACGACCACAAGGCGTTGCCGAGCGCTGCCCAGACGTCCGCCTGGCCGGCCTCGAGCTCGAGGGCGCGACGGTAGTGCGCGAGCGCCTCCTCACGACGGCCGAGGGCTCGCAGGCCCTCGGCGAGGTTGAGGTGCGCGCGCGGGTTGTCGGCGGTGACGGCGAGCGCCCGGGTCCACAGGGTCACGCTGTCGCGCCACCAGCCGAGCTGGCGGCGCGTGACGAGGGCGCAGGCGGCGAGCGAGACGGCCAGAACCGCCGCCGCGAGTCCCGTCGCAAGGCGACGCCGGCCGAGTCTGGTCGCGAGGTCGGCCAGTCCCCAGACCAGGGCGAGGAAGAGGCCGACCAGCGGCAGATAGGTGTAGCGGTCCGCCCGTGCCTGGCTCCCGGCTTGCAGGAGGCCGGACATCGGCGCCAGCGTGACGAGGTACCAACCCCAGCCGACGAGCAGGTAGGGTGCCCGCTTCCGGGCCCGCCACGCTCCCAGGGTGACCACGGCGAGCAGGCCGAGGGCTCCGACGATCCACTGAGCGGAGAAGGAGGCGGGGAGCGGATAGAACACCGCCAGGTCGCGCGGTACGAAGACCTGGACCACGTAGGTGGCGGCGGCGACGGCGGCGGTGGCGATCCGACGCCCCAAACCGATCGTCCCCAGGGTGGGCATCGCCTCGGACTGGGCCAGCAGGGTGACGGTGCCGACGACGATCGCGATCCCCAGCAGCGGGACCTTCTCCAACAGCAGACGCGTCCAGGAGGGGGGCGAGGCGTTCCGGCGGCGCTCCAACGGCCAGTGGTCGAGCAGGAGGAGGACGAGCGGCAGCGTCACCACGGTGGCCTTGGCCGCCAAGGCCAGGGCGAAGAGGCGCCCGACCACGAGGTAGCGGCTCGGCGACGGTCTCCGCACCCAGCCGACCCACGCGGCGAGGGTGGCGAAGAAGAGCAGGCCGGAGAGCACGTCCTTGCGCTCGGCCACCCAGGCCACCGACTCGACGTGCAGTGGATGGATCGCGAACAGTGCCGCGACCGCGAAGGCGCGCCACGTCGCGCCGGTCGCGCCTCGGAGGGCGAAGAAGAGGGCCAGCGCGGCGAGCGCGTGCAACAGCAGGCCGATCAGGTGGTGACCGCCGGGAGCGAGGCCGAAGAGCTCGACGTCCAGCATGTGGGAGAGGAGTGTCAGCGGCGCCCAGTTGGAGGCGTAGAGGTGGGTCCACGCCCAAGCCCATCCCTCGACCGTGAGGCCGCGCTGCACGAGCGAGTTCCCCGTCACGTAGAGCGGGTCGTCGAAGTTGACGAAGTCGTGTCGCAGGACGGGCTGGAAGACCGCCAGGGTCAACGCGATCAGCAGCAAGGCCGGCAGCAGGGGACGGTTGGCGAGACGGCTCGTGGCGACCTCTTCCACGACGCTACTCGGCGGTGGGCGGCCCGTCCCAGCGCAGACCCGCCTCCTCGTCGGTGCGAAGGCCCAGGTGGTCGAGGACGCGTAGCGCGTAGTGCGCCAGGAAGCGGTCGAAGGCGCGCTCACCCGGCTCCTGCCCCTCGACGTAGAACGCCGGAATCGGCGGCAAGAGGACGGCGCCCGCGTAGGCGAGGCGTCTGAGGTTCTCGAGGTGGACGATCGTCAGCGGCGTCTCGCGGAAACCGAGGACGAGCGGCCAGCGCTCCTTGAGGGCCACCGCTCCGGCCCGGTGGACGAGGGTGCGCGCCTCGCCTGTGGCGAGGGCGCCCAGGGTGCCCGAGCTGCACGGCAGGACGACCGTGCCGTCGAGACGGTAGGAGCCAGACGCGATCGGTGCGTCGAGCTCGTTGTCGCGGTGGATCTCGAGCTTGCCGCGGCCGGCCGGCGAGAGATCCGCCGCCTCGGCGAGATCGGCGGCACCGGTGCGCTGCCGGCCGAGCTCGTGCGCCAGCACCAGGCTGGCCCCCTTCGAGGCCACGAGGTGGATGCGCTCCACCTCCTCGACCGCAGCCAAGGCCCCCAGCAGCCGGACCGGCAGCGCCATCCCCGAGGCGCCGGAGACCAAGAGGGCGATGCGGCGACCGGCGGGTGCGGGCACCGGGCGCCTAGCCGGCCGAAAGGGTCCGGCGGTACTGATAGATGACGACACCCAGCATCGCGAGAACGCCCAGGATCGGCCCGACCGCGATCGTGCCCGGGAGACCGCTCCCCATGTTGGCGAGCACGACCGCCGCGATCGAAATGGCCACTCCCATCAGCGCCTCGCCGGTGATCAGCCCCGAGGCCACCAGCAGACCGGCGTTCTCGCGCCTCTGGCGTACGCCGTCGTCGGCACGCGCCGAGCGCCGACCGATCGCCCAAGCGACCAGCCCGCCGACGAAGATCGGAACCGACAGGCCGAGCGGCAGGTAGACCCCGACCGCCACGGCCAGGACCGGGAAGCGGAAGCTCGATCCGCGCCGCTTCTGGATCTCGTCGAGCACGATGAGGGCCACGGCGAGGCCGAAGCCGATGAAGATGAATCGCCAGTTGATGCCGGCGCCGAAGATACCGCTCGCCAGGCTGCCCATGAGCGCCGCCTGCGGTGCCGCCAGCGGCGTGACGTCCGGATTCACGACCCGGCCGATGCCGTACCCGGCGTCGAGCACCCGAAGCACCCAGGGAATGACGAAGGCCGCGGCGATGACGCCGATCACCTGGAAGAGCTGCTGCTTCCAGGGGGTGGCGCCCACGATGTGGCCGCACTTGAGATCCTGCATGTTGTCGCCGGCGATGGCCGCGGCCGAGCAGATGAGGCCGGCCAGGTAGAGCACGGCGATCGGTCCCAGCGTCGCTGCGATCCCCTCATTGCCCATGATCTTCAGCAGGATCAGCGCCGAGACGACGACGGTGGCGATCGTCACGCCGGAGATCGGGTTGTTGGAGCTGCCGACCAATCCCGCCATGTAGCCGGCGACGCAGCTGAAGATGAAGCCGAAGACCAGCATGAGCACGGTCATCACGGCCGAGAACGCCACCCGATGGGGGTAGTCCGCGAGCGCCGACATGAAGATCAGGAAGACCGGGACCATCGCCACGAGGGCGACGACGCCCACGTAGTTGATCGGCGTGTCGAACTCCGTACGCAGGATCTTCTGCGTCGAGCCGCTGCGCGCCGCCCTGTAGGCGGCGAGGCCCGATCGGACGCCGGCCGCCAGCGGCTTGGCCAGCGAGATGAGCGACCAGACTCCGCCGACGATCATGGCGCCGACACCGATGCGGCGGCAGTCCTGCCACGCCTGGCCGGCCAGGGTCGCCCACTGTGCGGTGCTCAGGTCCCCCCACGGCGTCGAGGGGTCGATTCCGACCGCGCTCATCACGTTGGCGCCGTTGAAGGCCCAGTTCAGCGGCACGCCGACGACCGTGCCGATGACGCCTCCGAGGAAGACCAGGACGGCGATGTTGAGGCCGACGATGTAGCCGACGCCGATCAGCGCCGGGCTCAGGCTCACGTTCCCCATCAGGAGGAGTCGGCCGCTGAGGAATTGGCCGGCCGCACCGATCGTCCCCGCCAGCCAGCCGAAACCGGCTTCACAGAGCTTGATCACCGCCCCGAGCCCCGCCGCTTGCACCAAGCGCCTGAAGCCCGCGGCCGACTCTTCGGTGGCGGGCTCGGCGCCCTCGCCGGTCTCGATGCCTCCCGTCTTGAGCACCTCGGCCGTGGCGACTCCCTCGGGGAACTTCAATCGAGCCTCGATGATCAGGGCCTGGCGCAGCGGAATGGTGAAGGCGACGCCGAGGACCCCTCCGAGGATCGCGATCGCCAGCATCGGACCGTAGCGATAGCCGGGCCAAGCGCCGAGGATGACCAGCGCCGGGATGGTGAAGATGATGCCGGCCACCAGAGACTCTCCGGCCGAGGCCGACGTCTGCACCAGGTTGTTCTCCAGGATGCTGGAGCGTTTGAAGGCCCGCAGGACTCCCATCGAGACGGCCGCGGCAGGGATCGAGGCCGAAACCGTCAGCCCGACGAGGAGTCCGATGTACGCGTTGGCCGCTGCCAGCACCATCGAGAGAAACGCTCCCAGCAGCAGCCCCTTGGCCGTGATCTCGAGAACGTCTCGATCCGGAGCGACGAGGGGCTGGTCGACGGCTGACGGGGGGGTCTCGGGCATGGAGGCTCCTTGTCAGGCTGGGGGTCGGGCCCCCGGGTGACGGCGTGATGGGCGGCGAGGATGATACACTACGGTCCCGCGTGGGCAGTCCCGCCCGACGCTGCGTCCGGCAGACCGAACCGCGACGCGTGCACGCTCCTGCCGAGCGTGACCTGACCGGTCCCGAGAGGTCCCAGCCGAGACGATGGCAAGCCCATGGTGGTTGAAGCCACCGACCCGTGAGGCGGCGAACGAAGACGTCGTCCAGGTCGTGCCCGCATCCGAAACCCAAGCAGCCAAGGACGAATCACGAGCCGAGTCCTCCCACTCCGCGGAGCCCTCCGCCGAGTCCCCTTCCAGCGAGGCCGCGCCGGCGAGCAAGCCGGCCAGGCGGCGTCGCCGCAGGGCCTCGACGGGCGCCCGCGAAACCTCGAAGGCCGAGCCGGCGCCGCGCTCTCGCAAGAAGAGCCGTACCGGGAGCGGCCGAGCAGAGGTCGAGGAGGAGTCGAGCGAGACCGGCGCCGCGGAGATCCGCGTCGAGCCGGTCATCGAAAGGACCTACAGAGTGAATGGGAACGACGAACGCCGGATCGCACTGTTCTGCGATCTGGAGAACATCGCTCTCGGAGTCAGGGATTCCGAGATCAAGAAGCTGGACATCAACCTCATCATGGAGAGGCTGATCGAGAAGGGGAAGATCATCGTCAAGAAGGCCTACGCCGACTGGGAGCGCTACAGCGAGTTCAAGCGCCCCTTCCACGAAGCGGCGATCGAGATGATCGACATCCCGCAGAAGTACTACTCGGGCAAGAACAGCGCCGACATCAAGATGGCGGTCGATGCGCTCGAGCTCTGCTACAACAAGGAGCACGTCGACACCTTCGCGATCCTCTCCGGCGACAGCGACTTCTCGCCCCTGGTCTCCAAGCTGCGCGAGAGCAACAAGCAGGTGCTCGGGGTCGGAGTCAAGAACTCGTCGTCGAACCTCCTGATCGACAACTGCGACGAGTTCCTGTTCTATGAGGACATCTGGCGGGAGCAACAGAAGGCGCCCAAGCTCGACGGCATGTCCAAGAAGGACGGGGTGTCGAAGAAGAAGAGCGAGGCCTTCAGCCTGATGATCGACTCCATCAAGGCCCTGATGCGCGAGAACAAGGACGTTCTCTGGGGTTCGATGATCAAGCAGACGATGCAACGCAAGCGGCCCAGCTTCAACGAGGGCTATCACGGGTACGGCAGCTTCTCGGAGCTGCTCGAGGACGCCGAGCGTCAGAACATCATCAAGCTGAAGAAGGATCCCCGCTCCGGGACCTACGTGGTCACGGGTTTCTCGAGTGGTCGCTGAGTCGGCGCTCCGTGAGGGCTGGACCGGACCACTCCCGGTTGTGGTAACCTCTGTCGCTCTCCGCAAAGCGGGCGAAGACGCTGTATGCCGAGCGCCACGATGGAAGTACGGGAAGACGAGTTCGAGCGACTCACGGAGGCGTTGCGCCGTCTGCGCTACGCGGCCAACGCCGAGGCCGTTTTCCTGATCGACAAGGCCGGCCAGCAAATCGCGGCCGCCGGTGAGGTCGAGCACTTCGACTCGACCTCTCTGGCGTCGCTCACCGCCGGCAACGTGGCGGCCACCGACGGCCTGGCGAAGTTGATCGGCGAGCGGGAGTTCTCGGTCCTCTTCCACGAGGGCGAGCGAGACCACATCCACATCTCCCTGGTCGCCGACCGGGCGATCCTGCTCGTGATCTTCAACGAGCGATCCTCGCTCGGCCTCGTCCGCCTGCGGGTGCGTCGGGCCAGTGAGGAGCTCGCCGAGATCTTCCAGGAAATGCACCGGCGCAGGGAGGTGGCGGTGGACCGCGAGGCCGAGCCGAGCCCGTTCTGGGAGATCACCGACGAGGACATCGACAGCCTGTTCAGCGACTGATGCGGCCGCCGCCCCCGGCGACGTGAGGGCGGGATCGACGCGGTCGTCGGGCCCGAACGCCCATGACGTTCATCAACTACGCCGCCAAGGAGATCAACTGCAAGATCGTCTACTACGGTCCCGGTCTCGGGGGCAAGACGACGAACCTGCAGCACATCTACACGAAGACCGCACCGGAGCGGAAAGGGAAGATGATCTCCCTGGCCACCGAGGCGGATCGGACGCTCTTCTTCGACTTCCTGCCCCTGGACCTGGGCACGATCCGCGGCTTCACGACCCGCTTCCACCTCTACACGGTTCCAGGTCAGGTCTTCTACGACGCCAGCCGCAAGCTGATTCTGAAGGGCGTCGACGGCGTCGTCTTCGTGGCGGACAGCCAGGAAGAGCGCATGGAAGCGAACGTCGAGTCGATCCGCAACCTCGAGCAGAATCTCCGCGAATACGGCTTCTCGCTCGACGCCCTGCCCTACGCCCTGCAGTTCAACAAGCGGGACCTGCCCAACTCGGTCTCACCGACCGAGATGTATCGCATGCTCAACTACAAACGTGAGCCTACCTTCGAAGCGGTGGCGACCGAGGGGCGTGGCGTGTTCGAGACCCTGAAGGCCGTCGCCAAGCAGATCCTCATGGAGCTGCGCAAGAAGTAGGGGGGCGATCGATGGCGAAACGCTGGAAGAAGACGGACGTCACGTACCTCAAGCGCTACGCCAAGAAGAAGCGGGTGGCGGAGCTCGCCGAGCGATTCAAGACGGATATCTCGACCGTTCAGGCGAAGCTCGCCGAGATCGGCGTCTCGGCCCTGGACAGCGTCATCCCGACCGCCCTGGAGCAGAGCCCGGTGGTCGAGCAGCTGCAGAGGGGGCTCAAGCTCCTCCATGAGAGCAAGTGGAAGCAGGCGGCCGAAATCTTCGAGGCGGTGGCCGAGAAGGCGCAACAGACCGAGCTGATCGCGACGGCCCGGCGCTATCTCGAGGTCTGCCGGGAAAAGACCGCTCGGCGTCGCAAGACGGACAACGACACGGACCCCTACCTGCTCGCCGTCGTCGAGCGCAATCGCGGCAACCTCGAAGAGGCCCACGCCATCTGCGCGGCGGGGGGGCGCCGGAGCAAGGACCCCCGCTTCGCGTACCTGGCGGCGGCGCTCTTCGCGCAGCAGGAGGAGTACGATGAGTCGGCGCGGTTCCTGGAGCTCGCCTTCGAGCTCGATCCCGCCACTCGCGTCCATGCCCAGCTCGACTCCGTTTTCGAACCGATGCGCGCCGAGCCGGGGCACGCCCGCCTCTTCTGAGGCGGCCGCCGCGATCCTCCGGGGGAGAGCGTCCTGAGCGGGAGGAAGGTCGTCGCCGTCGGCGGCGGGACCGGGTTGGCGGTCGCCCTGCGGGGCCTCAAGGCGCACGTCGGCGCCGAGATCGCGAATCTCCAGGCGGTGGTGACGGTCACCGACGACGGGGGATCGTCCGGGCGATTGCGGCGCGACTTCGGCGTGCTCCCGCCTGGGGACATCCGCAATTGCCTGGTCGCCCTGGCCGACGACGAGGACCTCCTGGCCCGGCTCTTCCAGTATCGCTTCGCCAACGGTGAGGGGCTCTCGGGCCACTCGTTCGGCAACCTCCTCTTGACGGCGCTCACCGGCATCACGGGGGACTTCTACCAGGCCGTCCTGACCGCCGAGACCATCCTGTCGGTGAAAGGGAGGATCCTCCCGGCGACCCTCGCCGACGTGCGCCTGGAAGCGCGCGGCCTCTCGGGGCGGCACTACGCGGGGGAATCGGCGGTCGGAGCCTCGGCCGAGCCGCTCGCGGCCCTCTGCCTGGATCCCGGCGAGCCGGCGGCGTTCCGCCCGGCGGTGGAGGCTCTGCTGGAGGCCGACATCGTGCTTCTCGGCCCGGGCTCTCTCTACACCTCGATCCTGCCCAACCTCTTGATCCCCGGCATCCGCCGCGCCGTGTGCGAGACGAGCGCCCTGGTCGTGCTGCCTCTCAACCTGATGACCCAGCCTGGGGAGAGCGACGGTCTCGGCGCGATCGCTCATCTGCGAGCCATCGAGCGTCATGCCGACGCGGGCCTGGTGGACGTGATCCTGGTCCACGATCGGCCGCTCCCCGCCGAGCGTCTGGTCGCCTATCGTGAGCTCGGTGCGGAGCCCGTCTGGCGGGAGGAGGAGGCGTCGGCCCTGGAGGACGTCCGGGTCGAGCGCCGCGACCTGTTGGCCCCGGGAGAGCTGATCCGCCACGATCCTGCGCTGCTCGCGGCCGCCGTCCTCGACCTGGGATCGGGGGGTGCTCGATGAGCCGAGGGCGGGACGCCGTGGCGGTCGTGCTGGCGGCGGGGAAGGGGACGCGGATGCGCTCGACGCGGCCGAAGGTGCTCCACGAGGCTGCCGGCCGGCCGCTCCTCGCGTGGGTCGTGGCGGCGGCGCGGGCCGCGGGTTGCGGTCGCATCGTCGTGGTCGTGGGGCACGGCGCCGACGAGGTCCGGTCAGCCTTTGCCGGGGAGCCGATCGAATGGGCCGTCCAGGACGAGCAGAGGGGCACCGGCCATGCCCTGGCGCAGGTGCGCGGGCTCGTCGGTGGCACGGCGCGGCTGCTGGTGCTCTCGGGAGACGTGCCCCTGTTGCGGCCGGCGACACTGAAGGCGCTGCTCGAGGGTGCAGAAGGGGCGTGGGGCTCCATGGCGGTGGCGGAGCTCGAGGAGCCGGGGTCGCTCGGCCGGGTCGAGACGGATCGGCAAGGACGGGCGCTCCTGCGGATCGTGGAAGCCGCCGACGCCACACCAGAGCAGCTGGCTATCCGCCGGGTGAACGCCGGCCTCTATGTCTTGCCGGCCCCGGCCGTCTTCTCGGAGCTCGACCGTTTGACGACCGACAACGCCAAGGGCGAGCTCTACCTGACCGACGCGCTCACCGCGGCGGTGGCGCGAGGTGAGACCGTCGCCCTGCACGAGATCGAGGATCCGGCCGAGGCCTTCGGCGTCAACGATCGGCTGGAGCTGGCGCGGGCCCACCGGCTTCTCCTCGACCGGCAGATCGAGCGGCTCGCGGCCAGCGGAGTGACGGTTCTCGAGCCCCGTCGCACCGTCATCGAGGCCGGGGTCACGGTCGGGATGGACAGCGTCATCCATCCCGCGACGGCGCTCCTGGGTACGACGAGCATCGGCACGGCCTGCTCGATCGGACAGGGGGCATGGATCCGCGACTGCGAGCTCGGCGACAGGGTGGTGGTCGAGCCGTACTCGGTCCTCGACGGTGCGCACCTGCGCTCCGGTTGCCGCGTCGGACCTTTCGCTCGTCTGCGCCCCGGCGCGGTGGTGGGGGAGGGCGCGCGGGTGGGCAACTTCGTCGAGCTCAAGAATGCCGAGCTGGGCGCGGGGGCGAAGGCGGGGCACCTGGCCTACCTCGGCGACGTCGACGTCGGCGAGAGGGCGAACATCGGGGCCGGGGCGGTGACCTGCAACTACGACGGAGAGAGCAAGCATCGCACCCGAATCGGCAGGGACGCCTTCGTCGGCTCCGACACGCTGTTGGTGGCACCGGTCGAAGTGGGTGACGAGGCCTCCACCGCGGCCGGCTCGGTGGTCACGAAGGACGTGCCCCCGGGCGCTCTGGCGGTCGGCCGCGGACGCCAGCGCAACGTGCCGGGCTGGGCCGAGCGGCGGCGCAAGCGGCGCGAGAGGGACGCCGGAGAGGAGTAGACTCTGCGCCATGTGCGGGATCGTCGGATACGTCGGTGAGAAGCCGGTCGTGCCCATCCTCCTGGACGGGCTGCGAACCCTGGAGTACCGCGGGTACGACTCGGCCGGCCTCGTCGTGCGCTCCAACGGCGACCTCGCCCGGGTGCGGGCGGAGGGCAAGCTCGACCGCTTGGTCGAGAAGCTGGCACGGCAACCGCTGGCCGGCTCCTACGGGCTGGGACATACCCGGTGGGCGACGCACGGCGCCCCCGTAGAGCGCAACGCACACCCCCTGGTCGACTCGAAACAGCGCGTGGCGGTGATCCACAACGGGATCATCGAGAACTTCCTCGATCTCAAGCGCCGGCTGGAAGCGGAGGGGTGGACGTTCACCTCGGAAACGGACACGGAGGTGATCGCCAACCTGGTGAGCTCGTATCTGGACGGCGACCTGCGCGCGGCGGTCGAGAGGGCGCGCGCGGACCTCGAGGGGCTGTATGCCTTCGCCGCCGTGTCGACTGCGGGTGACGGACAGGAGATCGTGGCGGCGCGCAACGGTCCGCCCCTGGTGCTCGGCTTTGCGGCCGGCGAGGGCTTCCTGGCGTCGGACCCCGCGGCCCTCCTGGCCCATACGAAGGACGTGGTCTTTCTCGAGAACGGCGACGTGGCGAGGCTCACTCCGGGTGCCGTCGAGATCCACGACGGTGCAGGTCGGCCGGTCGAGCGCGCCACCATGCGGCTCAACTGGGACCCGATCCAGGCCGAGAAGGGTGGCTACAAGCACTTCATGGCCAAGGAGATCCACGAGCAGCCGCAGGCGGTGCAGGACACCTTCGCCGGTCGCGTGGACTTCGGGAGCGGCAGGGTCGAGCTCGACGAGCTGGTGGTGACTCCCGAGCAGGCCCGGATGCTGACCGGCGTCGACATCCTCGCCTGCGGCACGTCGTGGCACGCCGGTCTGGTGGGCAAGTTCCTGATCGAGGAGCTGGCGCGGATTCCGGTCGAGGTCGACTACGGGTCCGAGTACCGGTATCGCGACCCCCTGGTGGGCGAAGGGACGCTGGCGCTCGGAATCTCCCAGTCGGGCGAAACGGCGGACACCCTCTCGGCCATGGAAGCGGCGGCCGAGCGCGGCGCACGTCTGGTGACGATCTGCAACGTGCCCGGCAGCCAGGCGACGCGGATCAGCGACGGCGTGCTCTACACCCACGCCGGACCGGAGATCGGTGTCGCCTCGACCAAGGCGTTCACCACCCAGCTGACCGCCCTCTACCTGCTCGCGCTCTACCTGCGGCAGCAACGAGGCCTGCCGGTCGATCCGGAGCACACCCGGGCATTGGCGCATCTGCCGCAGGCCGTCGACGAAGCGCTTCAGCGGGAGGCCGAGATCGAGGAGCTGGCGAGGCACTACGCGCGCCACCACGACTTCCTGTACTTGGCGCGAGGCATCAACTACCCGATCGCGCTCGAGGGCGCCCTCAAGCTGAAGGAGATCTCCTACATCCACGCCGAGGGCTATCCCGCGGGCGAGATGAAGCACGGGCCGATCGCGCTGATCGACGAGGACATGCCGGTCATGGCGGTTGCGACCGGCCGACGTGCCTTCGAGAAGGTCAAGGGCAACCTGCAGGAGGCGCGGGCTCGCGACGGGCGGATCCTGGTGGTCACCGACCATCCGCCGCAGGAGGTCGCCGAGGTGGCCGACGAGGTGCTGCCGGTACCGCGCGTCTCCGAGCTCCTGCAACCGATCGTCAACACGATCCCCCTCCAGCTGTTCGCGTACCACGTGGCGGTGCGTCTGGGCTGCGACGTCGATCAGCCGCGCAACCTGGCCAAGAGCGTCACGGTCGAGTAGGGTGCGCCCCCCGGGCACCCCATGCACCCGATCGACTTCCAGAACGAGCTGAATCCCGAACAGCTGTCCGCCGTCACTCACGGCGAGGGGCCGCAGCTGGTGCTGGCCGGGGCCGGCTCCGGGAAGACGCGGGTCATCACCTATCGGGTCGCGTGGTTGGTGCGCGAGGTGGGGATCGACCCGACGTCGATCGTGGCCGTCACCTTCACCAACAAGGCGGCCGGAGAGATGAAGGAGCGTGTCGAGCGCCTGCTCGAGCTCCAGCCCCTCCCCACCTTCGTCGGAACGTTCCATCGTTTCTCGCTCAGGCTCCTGCGCCGGCACGGGCAGAGGGTCGGCGTGCGTCCGGGCTTCGCCATCTTCGACACCGACGACCAGATCACGATGGTGAAGCGGGCGTTGGAGGAGGAGAACCTCGCCGAGAGCTCCTTCCAGCCGCGTGCCGTGCTGGGAGCGATCAGTGCCGCAAAGAACCGGTTGCTCGATCCGCAGACCTTCGAGGCCCAGGCCGACGGCTTCTTCCAGCGCCGCGTGGCGCAGGTCTACAAGACCTACCAGCAGATGCTGGTGCGCTCATCGGGCGTCGACTTCGACGACATGCTGCGGCTTTCGGTGCAGCTGCTGGCCGAGAACGAGGACCTGAGGGAGCGCCTGCACGATCGCATCCACTACCTGTTGGTGGACGAGTTCCAGGACACCAACCACGCCCAGATGCGAATGGTGCGGGAGATCGTCGGCGAGGGCGGCAATCTGACGGCGGTCGGCGACGAGGACCAGGGCATCTATCGCTGGCGCGGTGCCGACCTCGACAACGTGCTCTCCTTCGAAGACATCTTTCCGGGTGCCGAGCTCCGCAAGCTCGAGCGCAACTACCGCTCGACGCAGACCATCCTGTCGGTCGCCGGCAAGCTGGTCGCCCACAACCGCAAGCGTCGCGAGAAGACGCTGTGGACGGACGGCGAGACCGGCGAGAAGGTCGAGCCTACAAGGCGCGACGACCAGGACGAAGCGCGTTGGTGTAGAACAGCTCGACAGCCTCTCCGACCATTGGCCGCCTTCGGACATGGCCATCCTGGTGCGCACCAACGCCCAGACCCGCCTTCGAGGAGGAGCTCCTGCGGCAGGCATCCCCTACGTCCTGGTGGGAGTGGACCGCGCGTTTACGAGCGCCTGGAGATCAAGGACCTCCTGGCCTATTCGCGACTGCTGCGCAATCCGGGCGACAACTTTCGCCGTTGCGTGTCCTCAACCGGCCCACCCGGGGATCGGCGATGCCACCCGGGAGATGCTCGAGCGCGAAGCGAGCGAGCACGGCGGATCCTCTGGGAGGCCTTCGAGCAGTCCGACTTCGCCAGTGTACCGAGCCGAAGCGCGTGCTCGAACGGTTCGGCGAGCTGATCCGCGATCTGGTCGAGGCGGTAGCGAGCTGCTGCCTGGCGCTGCTCGAGCGCTTGCTCGAGCGCCCTGGCTACGCCGCGCAGTACGACCGCGAGGATCCGGAAGGGCAGGCCCGGTTGGAGAACATCCAGGAGCTGCTCACCGCGGCCCAGGAGTTCACCGAGGCCAGCGAGTGGGAGACCGCCGAGGAGTTGCTCACAGCCTTCCTCGACCACGTCTCCCTGGTGGCGGACATCGACGAGTGGAGCGGCGAGAAGGGGGTCTCGCTGATGACGCCCACTCGGCCAAGGGCCTCGAGTTCTCGGCTGTCGCGCCGTGTCCGGGCTCGAAGACGGCTGTTGCCGCATTTCAACGCCAGCGGCACCGAGGACGACGTCGAGGAGGAGCGGCGGCTCCTCTACGTCGGCATGACGAGAGCCAAGCGCCGGCTGCTGCTCTCGAGCTGCCGGCGCCGTCGCATCGCCGGCCGCTACCAGGATCAGATGGAGTCTCCGTTCCTCCTGGAGCTTCCGGCCGAGGAGCTCGAGGTGAGCGAGAGTCCCGAGCTCTTCGCCGGTCCGCGGATGTCCGGCGTCTACACCTTCTACGAGCGCAAGCAACCGAGCTTCGACGTCCCCGACTACGAGCCGGTGGACGGTGAGGCGCGCGGCCAGCGGGGTTCGCCACCCCCACCCTCGGTGAGGAGTGGTCCTCGACGTCGAGGGTGACCTTCGCCACCGGGAAGCTCACCGTCTACTTCGATCTCGCGGGCAAGCGCCGCCTGGTCGCCAAGTACGCCAACCTCGAAGTGCTCTGACGCCTCCGTTTAGGGAGGCGGAGGAAATCGCGCCGAGGATGGCGTAGAGGTAGTTGTCGACCCGGCGGTCGTCGAGCTGGAAGTAGCTGCGCAGTGCCCTCGCGTTCGAAGCCGACGGCCTCGAGGACCTTGCAGGGGAGCCCTCGCTCGATCGCGCAGCGCGCCCGATTCGCTCGAGAGTGGTGTTCATGAACAGGTCCGCCAGCAGGAGATGGAGAGCCTGCGGAGTGATGCCGCGACGCTGGTAGGCGGTGGTCAGCGCGTAGCCGATCTCGGCCAGCCCGTGATCCCAGTTCGTGACCACGAGGGTGATCCACCCCACGGGTCGTTCGTCACAGAGCACGATCCACTGGAACTTCTCGCCACGGCCCCTTTCCAGGCCTGAGCTCTGCTGAGCGAGCTCGGCGCGGAGTTGGCCGCGCGAGAGGTGGCCCAGCGGTTGGTAGCGCCCCACGCTCCGCCCGCCGCGCCAGGCGTGCAGCAGGTCGGCGTCGGCGGCCCGGCTTGGCGCAGCGTGACGGGGTCGGCGCGCGGGACGCTCGGAGCTCCATCGGTCAGATCTCGGCCCAGGAACGAGGAGCCGCGAGGCCAGCCTCTTCGTCTCGGTCAGTAGGGAGCAGCGGAACATGGTCAAGTGCCCGTGAAGGAAGAGGAGCAGAAAGGGTAGCGCCCACCACAGTCCCGACGCTAGGGCCACTCCGACGCCGAGGGCGTGATAGCCGGCGAGGAGACCAGTCCAAGACGACCGTGGTGGCGTCCAGAGGGTAGGCGGCCCCTGCCGTCCCCCCCTTCTTTCGAGTGTGCGAAGACGCCGCTGTCGCGCACCAGCTTCCTCGAGCACGCCGGGCGTGCATTGTTGACCGAGAGCCCGATGCCGAGTCCGAGCGCTCCGGGGAGGCGTCGAAGGGAGCCTCGCCAGTCTCCGCCGAGGAGCCGCTGGCCGCCGCGGGAGAGGACACACGGCGAGAGTGGCGCCGAAGAACAACGGGCCGTCGACTCCAGGATGACCATCCAGGGCTCGGCGCGCCGCAGGAGCATGGCGGGGAGGAGGAGGATCGGAGAGGACCACCATCAGGAGGTAGCTGAGGTTGTTCGTCAGATGCACGAAGGCCTCGGCTCGTACCCTGCGGGGAACGGAAGCGGTGAGCAGTCGCGGCAGGAGCTTGCGCGCGGTCTGCAGGGAGCCCTTCGCCCACCGGAACTGCTGACGCTTGAAAGCCTGCGCATCGTCGGGAAGCTGGCGGGAACGCCCAGGCCGGGAGGAAGACGAAACGCCAGCCGGCCAGTTGGGCGCGGTACGAGAGGTCGAGATCCTCGGTCAGCGTGTCCTGGCTCCAGCCGCCGGCATCGTCGATCGCCTGCCGCCGCCACACGCCCGCCGTGCCGTTGAAGTTGAAGAAGCAACCGGCGGCCTGCCGGCCGCGTGCTCGATGACGAAATGCCCGTCGAGGAGCACCGCCTGCGCCCTGGTCAAGGCCGATCGGTCTCGGTTCAGGTGGTCCAGCGAGCCTGCACCATGCCGACCTTCGGGTCGGAGAAACGGGGACGGTGCGGCGGAGGGAAGTCCGCCTGCGGCACGAAGTCGGCGTCGAAGAGCGCGATCAGACGTCGCGGGCCGCGGCGTACGGCGGCCAGGGCCCCCGCCGAAAGCCGTGCCGCAGGGGGCGACGTGCAGGTGCCGAACGTCGACCCCCGCCGCGCCAGCGCTCGACCTCTTGGGCGATCAGCCCGGTGGTTTCGTCGGTCGAGTCGTCGAGGACCTGGATTTCCAAGCGATCGCGCGGGTAGTCGAGCCGGCAGGCGGCCTCGAGAAGCCGGCTCGCGACGCAGCGCTCGTTGTAGAGGGGCAGCTGGACGGTGACGAAGGGCCAGTCGGCGGGCTCCGGAGGCTCGGGAGCCTCGGGACCCCGTCGGCGCCAGAGGATCCCCAGGAGGATCAGCCGGTGCAGGCCGTAGAAGGCGAGGATGCCGAGCACCAGATAGTAGAGTGCCAGGATCGCGGAGGAGGCGGGTGGCTCGAGTACCGTCATCGGAGAGGGTGGCGCCGGGGGGCGCAGCCGGGTGGGTGTGGGCGCTGCCGGTCGTCGGAGTTCACATCGCCTTGTGGTGGCTCGGTGACCTCGGGGCGCGACTCGGTTCGGCCTTGGTGGTCTGGTCCCTGGGGCTGGTCTGGCTCGCCGTCATCGTGCGGCGCCGTCGCGGCGGTCCGTGTGTGGCGCCGGTCGTGGTTCTCGCGGTGGCCGCTCTGTCTCGTCTTCTCCTCGTGCCGCTGGCTCCGACCCTTTCGGATGATGTGCGGCGCTACCTCTGGGACGGACGGGTGGCTGCGGCCGGCCGTGACCCCTACGTCCTCGCGCCGGATGCGCCGGAGCTGGCCGATCTGCGGGACGCGGAGTGGGAGGAGGTCGCGCACCGCGACATCGCGACCGTCTACCCGCCCCTCGCGGTCACGCTGTTCAGTATAGCCGCGCGCCTTCCCCATCCTCTGCTCTCGTGGAAGCTCCTCTTGGTCGTCGTCGACTGGACGACGTGCCTCCTCTTGGTACGGCTGGCGACGCGCCACGGCCTGCCCGTCGAGCGCACCATCTGGTACGCCTGGAACCCGTTGGTCACCACGGAGGTCGCCGGGATGGGGCACGTGGATGCGCTGGGGGTCGCGGCGGCCGTGGCGACGGTGCTTCTCCTCGAGAAGCGGGGCCGCCCGGTGCTGGCGCCCGTGGCAGCCGCCGGCGCCGCCGTTCTGGCCAAGCTGGTTCCCGTGGTCGCCGTGCCCTGGTGGGCGCGGGCGAGCGGCTCTCCTCGTCGGTTCGCGGCGGGTGTCGCGGGCCTGGTCACCATCGGGCTCGCGCCGGTGGTCTGGCACGCCGGCGGCGTTCCGCCGGGCCTCCGTACCTACGCCGTCTCCTGGGAGTTCGACGGCCCTCTGTTCGAGCCGCTCTGGCGACTGCTCGACCACTCCGGTGCCGCCGGCCTCGTCCATGCCCTCCTCGACCATTTGAAGCTCTGGACGGGCGCCCACGAGTTCTGGAACGCGTGGTATCCGTGGGCGTATCCGCAGCTGTTGGCCAAGATCCTCCTGCTTCTCGGCTTCGCGGCGGTGTGCGTCCACGGGTGGCGCCGCCGGCGGGAGCCGATCGCCGCGAGCGGGTGGGTCTTCGGGAGCGTGCTGCTGTTTTCCGCCACGGTCTACCCTTGGTACCTGCTGTGGGTCCTGCCGTGGGCGGCCCTGGCCCTGCACGAGGCTTGGCTCGCTCTCTCGGGGCTCGTCCTGCTCTCCTATCTGCCCCGGCACGCCGGTCTCGAGCTGTTTCCGGCGGTCTACGGGGCGATTTGGCTTCCGTTCGCCTCGATCTGGCTCCTGCGACGCTCGCAATGGTCCATCGGCTGACCCTCTCCTACCGCGGCACCCGCTATGCGGGCTGGCAGCGCCAAGCCAACGCCGACACGGTGCAGCAACGTGTCGAAGAGGCCCTGGGTGCGTTGCTCGGGACGCCGGTACGTATCGTCGGTGCCGGCCGTACCGATGCGGGAGTCCACGCCCGCGGCCAGGTGGCGAGCTTCGAGCTCGGTCGGGAGTTTCCCGGGCGCGGGCTGATCCACGGGACCAACCACCACCTTCCCGACGACATCCGTGTCCTCGCCGCGGGGAGGGCCCCGGACTCGTTCCACGCCCGCAAGTCCGCCCGGGCCAAGGAGTACCGCTACCGGCTGGTCCGGGAAGCCGTGCTCTCGCCGCTGGATTCCCCCTTCGCCGTCCTCGCCCCACGCGACCTGGACCTCGGAGCGCTGCGCCGGGCCACGGGGTTGCTTCCCGGCGAGCACGACTTCACGGCGTTCGCCCTGGCCGGCGGCTCGCACCGCAGTCCGGTGCGTCGGATCCGCTCGGCCCGGTGGGTCGAGGACGGAGCCGTCCTCGAGCTGTGGCTCGTCGGCAACGGCTTCCTCCGGGGGATGGTGCGCGGGCTCGTGGGCACCCTCCTGGAAGTGGGGCGCGGCGTCCGCACCGTCGACTCCTTCGCGCGGCTGCTGGCGGGACGCCCACGGGAGGATGCCGGCCCCACGGCCCCGGCCCACGGGCTGGTTCTGCATCACGTGGAGTACGGCGGCGCGGGTGAGACGGAGGACGGATCGCGACCTCCGGGGTGACCGTGGTAACTTACGCGCCGCCCATGGTCGATCTGGAGAAGTTGGCGTCGCCGGGCTCCCCGGAGGAGCTGCTGGCAAGGCGGCTCGATCTCGCCCGCCTTCCCCGGCACGTGGCCGTCATCATGGACGGCAACGGGAGGTGGGCCGAGCGCCGGGGCAAGCCCCGCGTGGAGGGCCACAGGGCGGGCGTCGAGGCGGTCCGGGACACCATCGAAGCCGCGGCGGCCCTGCAGCTCGAGGTGCTCACGCTGTACGCCTTTTCGGTGGAGAACTGGAAGCGTCCGCGCTACGAGGTGTGGACGCTGATGAATCTCCTGAAGGAGTACCTGCGCAAGGAGCTCGAGCGACTGGTCGCCAACGACATCCGCTTCCAACCCCTCGGCCGCTGGCGGGAGCTCGATCCCTCGGTGGTGCGGGAGCTCGAGAAGGCCATCGAGGCGACGAGCCGGTGCGAGGGAATGCGGCTCAATATCGCTCTCAACTATTCCGGACGTTGCGAGATCGTCGACGCCTGCCGCCGCATCGTGACGGATTGGGCGCAGGGCAAGGGCACGGACATCGACGAGGAGACGCTGAACCGCTACCTCTATACGGCGGGGCAGCCGGATCCGGACCTCCTGATCCGTACGTCGGGAGAGTCCCGCCTGTCGAACTTCCTTCTCTGGCAGGTCGCCTACGCCGAGATCTGGCTCACCGAGACGTTCTGGCCCGACTTCCGTCGGGGTGAGCTGTTCGAGGCCATTCTCGACTTCCAGTCACGCACACGCAGGTTCGGGGCGGTGGAGGAGGCGGCGCCGCGCCGCGGTCGCCTCGCCTGAGCGAGGTCGGCGCGGGCAGGGCCATGCGACGTGTCCTGACGGCGGCCGTGATCACGCCGCCGGCCCTCGCCGCGGTGTTCTTGCTCGGTCCGGGCCCGTTCTTCCTCGTCGTCCTGGTGACGGTGGAGCTGATCGCGGTCGAGCTCACGAGCATCACGCGACGACGGGCTCGTGGCCCGCTTACCGCGGTCTACCCGCTGACGGCCCTCTGCGGCGCGGCTCTCTCGTGGCCGGTGCTCTCTCAGCGTCTGCCCGAGAACCCGGAGCTCATCGCGGTCGCCCTGGGGTTCGCGCTTTCTGCAGGGGCGGCGCTCCTGGTGCTGCTCGCGCGCACGCCGCTCGACGACGTCGTGGCCGCCACAGGGACGATCGGCTTCGCGTCGCTCTACCTGGGGATCCCGCTGGCCGCGCTCGTGCGCGTCCAGGCTGCGGATCCGTGGCTCCTCTTCCTCCTGCTGGCGATCGTCTGGTTGGGGGACACGGCGGCCTATTACTTCGGAACCCACTTCGGTCGCACGCTCCTGGCACCCACGGTGAGCCCCAAGAAGACCTGGGAAGGTGCTGTCGCGAACCTGGCCGTCGGCGTGGTGGCGGCGATCGCCTGCTGTCTCTGGAGGCTGGGGGGGCTCGACTGGCTGCTGGTGGGCGTCGCCGCTCTGGCCTCGATCGCGGGGCAGCTCGGAGACCTGATCCAATCGCAGTTCAAGCGTGCGGCCGGCGTCAAGGACTCCGGTGCCTTCCTGCCCGGCCACGGCGGAGTCTGGGACCGCTTGGACGCCCTGCTGACGGCGGCACCGGTTTGGTGGATCGGTCTCGAGCTGCTGGGCCGGATCTGAGGGGAGCGCACGGGTGATTCGAGTGGCGCTTCTGGGGGCGACCGGATCGATCGGTCGCAGCACCCTGGAGGTCGTGCGTCAGCATCCGGAGCGGCTTGCGGTGACCACCATGGCCGCCCTGGGCAGCCGCTTGGACGAGCTCGAGCAGATGGTGCGGGAGCTCGAGCCGCAGCTGGTGGCGGTGCACCGGCCGGAAGCGGCCGGGGAGCTGGCTCGGCGCCTGGGAGGCGGGGTCGAGGTCGTGAGCGGGGTCGAGGGGTGCGAGGCGGCGGCGACCCATCCCGGAGTCGACCGCGTCGTGGCCGCCATGGTCGGCGCCGCCGGCCTGCGTCCGGTACACGCCGCGATCGCGCGCGGCACGGACGTGGCGCTGGCGAACAAGGAGAGCATGGTCGTGGCCGGACCGCTTCTCGCTCGTCTGGCGCGCAAGACCGGAGCCCGGATCCTTCCCATCGACAGTGAGCACGCCGCCCTGCATCAGGCCCTGCGCTCGGGAGGGGCACCGGAGGTCCGCCGTCTCATGCTGACCGCCTCCGGAGGCCCGTTCCGGGAGCGGCCCCTGGCGAGCTGGTCCGAGATCGAGCCCGAGGACGCCTTGGCCCACCCAACCTGGCAGATGGGTCCGAAGATCAGCGTCGACTCTGCGACCCTGATGAACAAGGGGCTGGAGGTGATCGAGGCGCGGCACCTCTTCGACGTCTCCCCTGATGCCATCGAGGTCGTGGTCCATCCCCAGAGCTTGGTGCACTCGCTGGTCGAGTACGTCGACGGCTCGTGGATCGCACAGCTGTCGCGCAACGAGATGGTGTATTCCATCCAGTACGCCCTCGCGTATCCGGAGCGATGGGGCAACGAGTTCCCACGCCTGGAGCCGACCCGGCTCGGGAGTCTCACCTTCGAACCCGTCGATCGCGAGCGCTTCCCGGCCGTCGATCTGGCGCGCTCGGCGCTAGTGGCCGGCGAGAGTGCCCCGGCCGTGCTCAACGCCGCCAACGAGGAGGCCGTCTCTGCCTTTCTGGCGCGCCGCGCGACGTTCCGCTCCATCGTCGAGACCGTGGCGACGGTTCTCGATCGCCATCGACCGGCCGCCGTCGCCTCGCTGGAAGAGGCCCTATCGTGGGACGACTGGGGGCGCCGAGCGGCACGAGAGCTCCTGGGGATCGGCTAGGCACGCGCCTTGCTGTGTGAGGCGGGGCGCCCGGGGGCGGCCGTCGGCCTCGGGTACACTGAGCCGTCGCAGGAGACTCGAATCCATGACCTTGTTGTCGAACACCCTCGCCTTCGTCTTCGCCCTCGGCGTGATCATCTTCGTCCACGAGGCCGGGCATCTGTTGATGGCCAAGGCCTTCGGAGTCCGCGTGCTGACCTTTTCGCTGGGGTTCGGACGCCGCCTCTTCGGGTTCCGTCGGGGAGGCACCGACTATCAGGTCGCGGTGGTGCCACTCGGCGGCTACGTACGGCTGGGTGGTGAGGATCCGACCGAGGTCGACCCGAACGATCGCCGGGAGTTCCTCAACAAGCCGCGTTGGCAGCGGGTCCTGGTCTACCTGGCGGGCCCTGCGATGAACGTGGTCCTGGCCATCGTGCTCATCGCCGCGGTCTTCATGGTCGGCGTGGAAGTGTCGGCGATCCCCGACCTGCCACCGATCGTCGGCCAGGTGGCCGAGGACTCACCGGCGGCGGAAGCCGGCCTGCTCGCGGGAGACGAGATCGTCGCCATCGCCGGCAAGGAGGTCGACAGCTGGGACCAGGTTCAGTTCGCCTTCGTGACCTCGCCCGAGCGCGCCGTGCCGCTGACGGTGGAACGTGGCGAACAGCGCCTCGAGTTGACCGTCACGCCGAGCCGGGTGCCGAAGTACGAGTTCGGGGACGCCGGCGTGCTGCCCAAGCAGCTGCCGACCGTCTCGGCGGTCGTGCGTGACAGCCCGGCCGAAGCGGCCGGGTTCCGGCCGGGAGACGAGATCCGGGGCGTCGACGGCCGCTCCATCGGCAGCGGCAACGACTTCGTCGAGTACGTGGAGAGCCGTGCCGGCCAGAGTCTCACCGTCCAAGTGCTGCGACAGGGCAGCCCGTTGGACCTCGAGGTCACGCCCCGGCTCGACGGCAAGGTGGGCCGCATCGGCGTGAGCCTGTCGTACTACCAACGGTTCGGTCCCCTCGAGTCGTTCGTGCAGTCGGCGCGCTTCAACCTGCAGATCACGCGGCAAACGTTCCAGATGCTGGGCAAGATCCTGACTGGAGAGGTTGCCGCCAAGAGCGCCTTCTCGGGTCCGATCGAGATCGCCGCCCTGTCCGGCGCGGCCGCGCGAACCGGGTTGCGGAGCCTCATCCAGCTGATGGGGCTCATCAGCATCTCGATCGCCATCCTCAACCTGCTGCCCGTTCCGGTCCTCGACGGAGGGCAGATCGCGATCCTGCTGGTCGAGGGCGTGCGTCGCCGCGACCTGTCGATGAAGGTGAAGGAGCGCATCCACCAGGTGGGCTTCGTCCTCATCATGGCGCTCATGGTCATGGTGCTATATTTCGACATCGTCAAGAACACCCCGGCGGGCCTGCTTCCGGGCTCCTGATCGGTCGCCGCCGAGGCTCGCGGAGAGAGTGGAGGAGGACGGGAACATGGCCCTGGCCGTCGGCGACGAAGCACCCAACTTCGACCTCAGCTCGACGGAGGACGTGCTCCTGATGCTGCGAGACGAGGTGGTGCGCACCGCCATCGTCCTGTATGTCTGCGGCGACGCGGCGGCCGATGGCGCACGCGCGGATCTGCTCGCCCTGGCCCGCGCGGCGGCCGACTTGGCGACCGCGCATGCCCGGGTGCTGGTGGTCTCGGCGAGCGACGTCGAGACCCTCAAGGCGGTGCAGCGCGAGCTCCACCTGCCGTACCCCTTGCTGCACGACGACCGTGCCTTCGCCGTGCGCTACGACGTGGTCGCCCGGGAGGGTGCCGAGCCGTCGCCCCGGGTGCTGGTCGTCGACCGGGGTCAGCGGGTGGCCTGGCTGGGCGATGTCGGCGGGAGTGTCGACGACGCCCTCCCGGCGATCCGGGAAACGCTGCGCAAGCTGCCCTCTCCCAGCGCGTCCCTGCCGCGCCAGGTGGTCAACCGGGTCGTCGATCGCTGGGTGAACTGAGGAGCCGGGGCAACGGAGCGAGGTTGCGCTGCTGACCGCGGCGGAGCCTCCGACCGCCTGCTAGAGTGACCGGCCATGGCGGGGAAGATCGCGCGCGCGTTCGGGTGGCTGGCCTATTCGGGGCTCTTGCTGATCCTCTTCGCGGTCGTCGCCTCGGGCTCGTTCAGTCTCTTCGTGCGCAGCGGCGTCACCAAGGTGCCGGATCTCTCGGGCCTCGAAGAGGGTGCCGTGGCGGCACGGCTCGCGGATTCGGGCCTCGAGCTGCGACGGGCGGAGGGAGCGCACTACGACGAGCGTGTGCCGGCCGGGGAGGCCCTCTCCCAGAAGCCCAAGGCGGGGAGTCTCGTCAAGAGGGGCAGCGCCGTCGAGGTGACGATCTCCCTGGGGCCGCAGCTCGTGGTCGTCCCCGATCTGACGGGGCAGGCCCTGTCGGCCGCCCAAGTCACCCTCCAGGCCGCGGGGCTCGGTCTCGGTCGCACCGCCAATGTGTTCGCCGACCGTGGGGCGCCGGGAACCGTCGTGGGTCAGGCACCCCGGGCCGGAGACAAGGTGGCGCGCTCCACGTCGATCGATGTCTTCCTCTCCCTTCAGGACCTGTCGGAGCTCTTCCTGATGCCGGACCTGGTCTATCGGGACTACGAGCAGGTCCGCCGCTTCTTCGAGGCGCGGGGCTTCCGTCTCGGGAGCGTGAAGTTCGAGCCCTATGAGAACGTCCCGGCCGGTGTGGTTCTGCGCCAGTTCCCGCTTCCGGGGCACCCGCTGGGCCGGCGCGACGTCATCTCCCTGGTCGTGGCGAGCGACTCTGTGGAAAGCTAGGCTCGTGCTGCTGGCCCCCTCGATCCTCGCGGCGGATCTATCGGATCTCGCCTCCGCCGTCGCGCTCTGCGGTGAAGGGGGCGCGGATCTGGCCCACGTCGACGTGATGGACGGGCACTTCGTGCCGAATCTGACCTTCGGCGGCCCCGTCGTGCAGGCGCTGGCCCGCCGTTCGCCCGTCCCCCTCGACGTGCACCTGATGGTGGAGGAGCCGGATCGTCTCCTCGACCACTACCTGGCCGCCTCACCGGCCTGGCTGTCGGTCCACTGGGAGGCGACCACCCACCTCGACAGGACCCTGGCCCGCATTCGCCAGTCCGGCACGCGCGCCGGCGTGGCGCTGAATCCGGCGACTCCGGTCGAGGTGCTCGACGATGTCCTGGGCTGCCTCGACTACGTGGTCCTGATGTCGGTGAATCCCGGGTTCGCGGGGCAGCCGTTCCTGCCCTATGTTCTCGACAAGGCTCGCCGACTGCGCCGCCGCCTGGACGAGCGGTCGCTGGGCGTCGGGATCGAGATGGACGGAGGGCTCGACCAGGCCAACGTGGCCGAGGCCGTTGCCGCCGGCGTCGACATGATCGTCGCCGGCTCGGCCGTCTTCGGCCAGCGGGACCCGGCCGCGGCGATGCGGTCGTTGCGAGAAGCCGCCACCACGGCGAAGGAGGAAGGGTGAGACGACTCACGGCCGGTGCCGTGGCCCTGCTGGCGCTCTGCGCCGCCCTCGTGGGCTGCCATTCGGCGCCCAAGGACGATCCGATCCTGAAGCTCTCCTCGGAAGAGGCCTTCGCGGAGGGTCAGCGTCTGGTCGAGGAGAAGAAGTACGACCGGGCGCAAGAGTACTTCGGCCACGCCTTCCAGGTGGCGCCCAACACCTCCGTCGGACGGGAGGCACTGTTGCTCCAGGCCGAGGCGTTGTATCTGGACGGCGGGGAAGACAACTACATCAAGGCGGAAGCCCGCTATCGGGACTTCCTCAACCGCTTCCCCACGAGCGACCGCGCGGACTACGCCCAGTACCAACTCGCTCGCAGCCTCGAGGCGCGCATGCGCAAGCCGGACCGGGACCAGAGCGCGACGCGCAAGGCCCTGGACGCCTACGGCGACTTGCTGCAGCTCTTCCCGACCAGTGAGTACGTCGACGAGGCCGAAGCCGGAATCGACAGGATCCGCGACAACCTGGCCGAGCATGAGTTCCTGGTCGGCAAGTACCAGCTGCGGCGGGGGTTGGCGGGTGCCGCGGTGTCGCGGTTCGAAGGCCTCCTCGAGGGGTATCCGGAGTACGGCGACCGGGCGAAGGTGCTGCACCATCTCGGTCGTGCGTACCACAAGATGGACGAGGATCAGAAGGCGCTGGAGACCTTCGAGCGCCTGGAGCAGGAGTACCCGGAAAGCGAATGGGCGCGGGACATCCCCAAGTGGGTCGGCGGAATACCGAAGGAGGTCCAATCGTGACGTCTCGGCTCTGGTGTCTCGCCCTGGTCCTGACGGCGGCCGCGGGCTGCACGTCGTCGTTCGCGGGGTCGGCCCGCACCGACGTACCGCAGCCGGCGCCACAGACCGGCACCTCCGACCTCGAGGAGCTCAAGGAGCGCGTTCTGGAGCTGCAGCGCAAGTCGGTGATGGCGGAGGTCGAGGTGGAACGGTTGCGCCGCCAGGTGGCCGAGCTCGAGGCGAGGCTGTCCGACGCAGGGGAGAGCGGTCTCCGGGACGGTGGGATGTACCCGGCTCCGGACCCGGGCGTGATGGAAACTCCCCCCGTGATCGAGGAGAGCGATCTCGAGAGCGAGCCGGTCGAGACGGCCGAGAGCGTTTCGGCATTCGAGGCCGGGGAGGCGGGGGTGATGCCGCCCTCTCCGTCCCGTCCGGCGGAAGAGATCGCGTCCGGCTCGTACGAGCCGATCTCGGCTGCCGCTCAGGCGATTTACGATCGTGGCTACACGCTCTACCACCAGGGGCGGTATGTGGACGCCGAGACGAGCTTCCAGCAGTTCCTCCAGGGGTACCCCGGCACGGAGCTCACCGACAACGCGCAGTACTGGATCGGTGAGTGCCGATTCGCGCGGGGGGACTTCCGCGGCTCGCTCGCCGCCTTCCAGATGACCGTCGATCGGTTCCCGCAGGGCAACAAGGTCGCGGATGCCATCCTCAAGATGGGCGATGCCCACCAGGCTCTGGGTGAGTCCGATCGCGCCCGAGAGCGGTGGGAGGAGGTCCGCCGCCGCTTTCCCGGCTCCGCCGCCGCGGCTGCCGCGGAGGACCGTCTGGCCGACTGACGGGCTCAAGTACCGCTTGAGGGGTGTGACCGTAAAGCTTGACAGGCCAAGACTTCGCATATAGCTTGCCTGCCGAAGGTCTCCAAACGAGCGGGGTGTTGCTATGAAGGCGCCGAATCGGATCTCTGCGTGTGTGCTGGTCGTTTTCGCCCTGACCGCCGTGGCGGTCCGCGCGGACGACAGCCCGCCCAAGAACCTCAAGCTGGTCGGCGACCACTGGACGCCGTGGGACCCGCCCTCGACCTTCCCCGAAGGGGCGGAGGTCTACACCATCGAGCGGGGAGACACCCTCTGGGATCTCTCCGGCCGGTTCTACAGCGACCCGTACCTGTGGCCGCAGCTTTGGGAGCGCAACCGGTACATCCTCGACGCCCACTGGATCTACCCGGGGGACCCCCTCGTGGTCGGATTCCAGGTCACGCCGTTGGAGCAGCTGGCGGACGTCGAGGAGTCGGCACCCGAGGAGGAGCCCGAGTCGATGTTCGACACCTCGTCCGAAGGGCCGATGCCCCTCGGCGTCGAGTCGGACATCTACTGCTCGGGATTCATCGGTGAGCCGGGTCGCTCGTTCCCGAACCGCATCCTGGGCTCCGAGTATCAGAACCTCGGGCCGACGCTCACCAGCAACCGGTACAAGCGCCGGACCCACGACCCGTTGACGGCGCCGACCGCCAAGGTCGGCCTGTACACCGGCGACGTCGTCTACCTCGAGCAAGGGCGAGCGGCCGGCATCACACCGGGCACGGTCTACAGCATCGTCCAGCCCTCGGAGCTGGTGCACCATCCCGACAGCGGCGCTCTGGTCGGCCAGCTGTATCGCTACATGGGCAGGGTACGCGTCCTGTCGGTGCAGGAGAGCTCGTCGATCGCCGAGATCGTCTTCTCCTGCGACGCCGTCAATGTCGGCGCCTCCCTGGAGCCCTTCGAGCCCGAGCCGGTACCGCTGCGGCGGCGCACGCCGATGAGGGGCATCAACGATCCCGAGCCGTGGGAGGAGCTGCAGAACGGCCCCTCGATCGTCCTCGCCTCGGACGAGATCGTCACCTTGGGGCAGAACCACATCGTCTACATCGACGCGGGCTCGCGCAATTCCGTCGAGCCTGGAGACATGTTCACCGTCTACCGGCGCAGCGCGACGGGTCTGCCCCCGATGGTGGTCGGCGAGGTGGCGGTGCTGGCCGTGCACGAGAGCTCCTCGGTCGCCCGCATCCTCGAGTCGCGGTACTCGATCTACGTCGGCGACAAGCTGAGCCCGAAGGACCAGTAGGCGGCCCCGGGCGCGTAGGAGTCCGCCGCCGCCCGCGGGCGGCGGCTTGTGCTATCCTGCCCCGCACCGCACGAGGCGAAAGAGAGCGGGGGGATGAAGAAGGATCTGAACGGGCATCTTTGTCAATTGGTCGAGGAGCTCGTGGACCGGGGGTTGACTCTCGGACAGGCTCGGAGGGAGTTCGAGAAGCAGTTCATCCTGGCGGCGCTGCGCTCCAACGAGGGCAACCTGTCCTGCTCCGCCCGCTCCTTGGGAATCCACCGCAACACGCTGCGGAACAAGGTCGGCGACCTCGGTATCTCGGTCTCCGATGCCGGCGGGAAACCGCGCGGTCGGGCGCGACGCTCCAGCAAGTAAGTCCTTTGCTCTGAAGGGCTTGGCGACTTCCGGCTGGACGGTCGGAGGCCCTTCGTGCTATGATGGGCCATGCCAGGGCGACGAAGCCTGCTCTGGATTTCCCCAACAAGCCGTCCGTCCTGCTGATCTGCCGGGATCCCCTTGCGATGAAACGACCGCGCCTGCGCCGCCTGTCCACGCTCGCCGTGGGGATGGTCGCGTTCCTCGCCGTGGCCCTGAGCTCGCCGCCCAGCGCTCCGTCG
>JAWKHP010000004.1:0-271666 GCA_041394745.1 Thermoanaerobaculia bacterium
GAGAGCCCGAGGGAACCCGGTAGCGGTATCCTGCCGGCACCCATGGACCCTCGACCGGACCCCGGCGTCGAGCGGTGGCGCCGACTCGAGGCGCTGCTCGACCGGTGGATCGACGCCGATGACGAGCGGAAGCGGGACGCGATCCTCGAGACGGTGAGGGAAGATGATCCCTCCCTGCTGCGGGAGCTGGAGACGATGCTCGGGCACCTCTCCACCCGGGCGGATCTCCTCGATCGGCCGCTGGTCGAGGGGGCCGATGCCCTCCTGCGCGAGCTCGCCGTCGAGGACGAAGCCGCGCGGGAGGCCGGTCGGCGTGGCAGGGTCCTGGGTCCCTACCGCCTGCTGGATCTCATCGATCGGGGCGGGATGGGTGTGGTCTACCTGGCCGAGCGCGCGGACGAGCAGTTCGAGAAGCAGGTCGCCGTGAAGCTGCTCCCGGCGGGGTTGAGGAGTCGCGAGGCCGAGCGCCGCTTCCTCAACGAGCGACAGATCCTGGCTCACCTCGAGCACCCGAACATCGCCCGGCTGCTCGACGGCGGAGTGACGGAAGAGGGCACTCCGTACCTCGTCATGGAGCTCGTCGACGGTCAACCGATCGACGTCTTCTGTGACGAACGCCACCTCGATCCGGCCTCGCGGCTGAAGTTGGTCCTGCAGGTCTGCGCCGCCGTGCAGCACGCTCATCGGCATCTGGTGATCCACCGGGACCTCAAGCCGGGCAACATCCTGGTGGACTCGAGCGGTCGGGTGAAGCTGCTGGATTTCGGCATCGCCAAGCTCCAGGACCCCGAGCTCGCGGGCGCCGGCGGCGCCACCGTCTTTCAGCCGCGCTCCGTGCGCTACGCCTCTCCCGAGCAGATCGCCAACCGCCCGGTGTCGGCCGCCAGCGACGTCTACTCCCTCGGGGTGATCCTCTTCGAGCTTCTCGCGGGTCACCCTCCCTACGAGCTCGCCGGGCTCTCTCCGACCGAGCTGGAGCGGGTGGTGTGCGAGAAGCCGCCGGAGCCCCCCAGTCAGCGGGCGACGACCTGGAAGCGGCGGCTGGCCGGAGACCTCGACAACATCGTTCTGAAGGCGCTGCGCAAGGATCCGGAGGAGCGCTACGGCTCGGCTGCGGAGCTGGCAGACGACCTGCAGCGTTACCTCGAGGGCTTGCCGGTGCGCGCCCGGCCCGGCACGCGGCGATACCGGGCGGCGAAGTTCATCGGGCGCCATCGTTTCGCCGTCGCCGCCGCCGCCGTCCTCCTCCTCCTGGCGCTGGCGGGGGCCGTCGCGATCGTCCACCAGGCGCGAGTGGCGGCCCGCGAGCGCGATCGGGCGGAGCGCACCGCCGACTTCGTATTGGAGTTCATGACCATTCCGGATCCCGATCGAGGGGGCGGCACGACGGTGACCAGCCGGGAGCTGCTCGATCAGGCGCGCACGCGGACCCTGCGCGAGCTCGCCGACCAGCCGGACATGCAGACCCGCATCCTCGAGGTGATCGCGGACGGGTACCAGAACCTCGGCGTCTACGGTCCGGCGATCGAGCTGCGGGAGGAGCTGGTGGATCGCTACGCGACGGTCGGCGACGTGAGCCGTCTGGGGCGGACGCAGCGGGCTCTCGGCGCCGCCTTGGCGGACGCCGGCCGGGGTGAGGAGGCCGTGGACCGGTTGGAGGAGGCGCTCGAGCTGCAACGAAACGAGCTCGGTCCGCGGAGCTCCGAGGTCGCCGAGACACTGGGGGCCTTGGCCAGGGCCATCGCTGTGGGGCTGCCTCCCGGCGATCCGAGAGCCGGGAGGATCGAGCCGCTGCTGCGCGAGGCCATCGACATCCACCGTCGCGCCGGGGATCGGGACGATCCCGACCTGGCGGCCGATCTCCACCTCCTCGGACAGACCTGCTTCGCCCAGGCGTTCTCCGACCCCGAACGCCGGGAGCTTCACGTTCGCGAAGCGGTGTCGACGATGGACGAGGCGCTGGCCATGCGCCGGCGGATCTACGGCGATCGGGCCTTCCCGGTGGCCGAGACGCTCAACGACCTCGGGCTCGGGCTCGACTCGGTCGGGCGCTCCGCCGAAGCGATGCCGATGCTCGAGGAGGCACTGGAGATCCACCGGGAAGTCCTCGGTGAGGAGCACCCGGACACGTTGCACATCCTCGGCAACGTGGCCGCGATGCACCGCGACGCCGGCGACTACGAGGAGGCCGAGCGCCTCTATCGCGAGGCGTTGGGGCAGTGGAAGAAGATCCATCCGAACGGGGCCCGGCCGATGGCGGCGGTGATCTACGGCTTCGCCAACGTTCTCTTCCATCAGGGCCGGCTCGATGAGGCCGAGGCGCAGTTGAGGTGGTTGGGGGAGGTTCTGGACGACGATCCCGACGAGCCGCGCTATCAAGTCGGGGAGAGCCTCCTCGGAGAGATCGAGATGAGCCGAGGCCGTTTCGCCGAAGCGGAGCTCCGGTTGCTGTCGAGCTACTCCGCCCTCCAACGGCTCTTCTCTGAGGCCCATCCCGCAACGGTCGAGGCCCGGGAGCGCCTCGTCTCTCTCTACGAGAGCTGGGGCAGACCGGAGGATGCGGAGCGCTTCCGTCGCGGCGAGGGTTCGTCCTGAAGCCGGCGAGCCGTCTCGACGCCGCCCTCGGTGACGTCTTCGGTGCCGCCGTGCGCAACGCACGGCCGGTCGCCGGCGGCTGCATCAGCAGCGCGCGGATCGTCGAGCTGGAGGACGGACGGTCGTTCTTCGTAAAGTCGAACCGGAGGGAGCTCGCTCCGATGTTCGAAGGCGAGGCGGAGGGCCTGTCCTTCCTGGCTTCCGTGGACACGCTCCGCGTACCGAAGGGAGCCGTGACCGGAGTCGTGGGCGAGATCGCCTGGATCGCGATGGAGGCGCTGGAGAGCGCTCCGGCGAGGCCGCGCTTCTGGGAGGAGCTCGGTGAGGGCTTCGCCCGACTCCACGCCGAGGGCCGTGCGGACCGCTTCGGATTTCCACACGACAACTACATCGGCGCCACACCCCAGCCCAACGAGTGGATGGACGACTGGACCGAGTTTTGGCGCCGGCGCCGGATCGGACATCAGCTGGCTATCGCCCGCGAGGGGGGGCGGTCGGACCCCGAGCTCGATCGCCTGGGCGACCGTCTTCTGGAGCGCCTCGAGGCCTTTCTCGGCGGCGTCGACGAGCCGCCGAGCTTGCTCCACGGCGACCTGTGGAGCGGCAACGTCATGACCGGCCCCGGTGGCGAGCCGGTGCTGATCGATCCCGCCTGCTCCTACGGCCATCGCGAGGCCGACCTCGCGATGACCCGGCTCTTCGGGGGCTTCGATCAGCGCTTCTACGACGCCTACGAGGCCGCCTGGCCGCTTTCCCCGGGCCACCGCGAGCGCCTGCCGCTCTACGAGCTCTACCACCTGCTGAACCACCTCAACCTCTTCGGCGGCTCCTACCGGGGGCAGTGCCTCGCCGTGCTCCGGCGTCTGGCCGGCTAGTCGCCGCCGCCGCTCTCCGGCTCCGGGGCCGGAGGCACGATCATGATGTGCGCGGTCGGCGTGCCGGGGCGCATGATCCACGGGGCGCCCGGACCCAGAGGGGTCTCGGAGAGGCCGGTGGAAGCGGCAGTGGCGTAGGGTGTGTAGACCGCGTAGACGCGCCGTCCGCGGCTCTCATCGACGCTCCCCGTCGCAGGATCCACCAGGTCGGCGGGCCCCCCGAAGTTGTAGACCATGGTCGGCTCAGGCGGCATCGCGAGCGTGCCGGCGTCGATCTCCGCGTGCCGGCGGGCGAAGTTCTCGTCGCTCTCGAGACCCTCGGCCCGGAGCTCGCGCCCGCGAGCCATGTAGGGCTCGAGCGCCTCGGAGTAGCAGGCCACACGGAAGGCGTCGTCCCCCGGCGTGTCGGCGAGGCAGACGAGGCCGTTGGCGCCGGCACGCAGCGGCACGAGGGTCCCTTCCGCGTCGTAGCCGAGCACGGTCGCCCCGTTCCTCAAGTCGGGCGGGAGGGCAACGACCGCGCCGGCGATCTGCGCCGCGGCGTCGTCGACGGCGACCACGTCGTCGGTGCTCCAGCGCGGGGCGGCGGCGGACGGCGGGTGGGCCGGTCCCGGCTCGGGGATGGAGCCCTGCCGCCCCGCCGGCTCCTCGTTGTCGGCTTGCGGGCCGCAGCTCGCAAGAGTGAGCAGGAGCAGGGAGAAACCCAGGGCGAGGGGACGAAGGGTAGGGATCATGGTGGGAGCTCCGGTCTTTCGAGCCGGCCCGATCGTAGCGCAGGAGTCAGCGGTCGGCGGCAGCGAAGGGCCCGTGAGCCATTCGCCTTCGCGCCCTCGTCAACGGGTAGCATCGGCTGAGGGATCACGCACCCTCGGGAGGGTCGGATGAGTACCGGACGGATGGAGGCGTTCAGCGATGGCGTCCTGGCGATCGTCATCACGATCATGGTGCTGGAGATGAGGGCGCCGCACGGTGCGGACTGGGCGTCGCTGCGCCCGCTGTGGCCCGTCTTCCTGAGCTACCTGCTGAGCTTCGTGTTCCTGGGCATCTACTGGAACAACCATCACCACCTGCTGCAAACCGCCGAACGGGTCGACGGCCGCATCCTCTGGGCCAATCTCCACCTGCTCTTCTGGCTCTCCCTGACTCCCTTCGTCACCGCCTGGATGGGTGAGAACGAGTTCGCCTCCGCCCCGGTTGCGCTCTACGGCGTCGTCCTGCTCGGCGCCGCCGTCGCCTACCAGATCCTCACCAGAGCGCTCGTCGCGTGCCACGGCCGCGACTCCCGACTGGCTCGGGCCCTCGGGCGCGACCTGAAGGGCAGCCTCTCGCTCGTGGCCTACGTCCTCGCCATCCCCTTGGCCTTCGTGCATCCCGCGATCGCCTGCACCCTCTACATCGCCGTCGTGATTGCCTGGCTCCTGCCCGACCAGCGAATCGAGAAGGAGCTCGCGGGACGATGACTGCGCTGCGTCGACACCGAGGCAGCCGGGACATGTACGAGACCGATCTCGCCTGGATCCAGCAGCGGGGCTTCTCCGATTTCGCGCGTGAGGCGACGCCGGGGATCGTGGCGGCGCTGCGCAGCGCCGGGTTCGAAGGTGGTCGGGTGGTCGATCTGGGGTGCGGGAGCGGGGTCCTGTTGGCGGCGTTGATCGAAGCCGGGTACGCGGGCGTCGGCGTCGACGTATCGGCCGCCCTGCTGGAGCTGGCGCGGGAGACGGCGCCGGCGGCCGCGCTGGTGCACGGCTCGGCGTGGGACGTGGATCTGCCGGAGTGCGTGGCGGTGACGGCGATCGGGGAGGTGCTCTGCTATCTGGGTGAGGAGGGCGCGGAACCGCCCGGCCTGGAGCCGCTCTTCGGTCGGATCGCGGCGGCGTTGCGCCCCGGCGGGCTCCTGCTCTTCGATCTGATCGTGGCGGGTGCCGGGGAGCCGATGGCGTACCGGAGCTGGAGGGAAGGGGAGGGATGGACGGTTCTCGTGGAGGTCGAGGAGGACTCCGAGGCACGCCGCCTGCGACGACGGATCGTGACCTTCCGGCGGGTCGACGGAGCTTGGCGGCGGGGCGAGGAGATGCATCGGGTCCGGGTGTTCGACGCCGCGCTCGTCACCGAGGCGCTCGGCGCGGCGGGGTTCGAGGTCGAGACCTCGACGTCCTGGGGCGCCTCCGCGTTGGCTCCGCGCCGCCTCGCGTTCACGGCGCGGCGCTGAGCGAGGTCCCGTGTCATCATCGGCCTCGACGGACCCGGTCCGGGAGGCCCGCCCGATGACATTCCGAGATCTGACGCCGATGCTGCGCACCTGGGACCTGGAGGCCACGCTCGACTTCTACGTCGACCTGCTCGGCTTCACCTGCCGCGGACTCTCGGAGGACGAGGGGTGGGCCTCGATCGATCGCGACGGCTTCGAGATCATGTTCACCGGCCCGAACGAGCACGAAGGGGACGTCGAGCCGGCCTTCACGGGCTCGCTCTACTTCCGGGTCGACGATGTGGACGCCCTCTGGGACGAGCTGGCCGAGGAAGCGGAGGTCTGCTATCCGGTCGAGAGCTTCGACTACGGCATGCGGGAGTTCGGCATCTACGACCCGAACGGCTACCTCCTGCAGTTCGGCCAGCGGATCGACTGACCACGGAGAGACGACCGTGCCTCCGGTGCTGCCCGTCCGCCTGACGCGCACCGGCCGGCGACTCGAGCTGCGGCGAGACGAAGTCCTGTTCCGGGCCGGCGACCGCGCGCGGTGGATCTACGCCGTGGAGACCGGGCGGATCCGCCTCGAGCGGGTCCTCTCCGACGGGTACGCGGTGACGTTGCACACGGCCCGCGACGGCGAGAGCTTCGCCGAAGCCGCGCTCTTCGGAGAGTGTTACCACTGCGATGCGGTGGCCGAGACGGCGAGCCGGGTCGTGGCCGTGGACCGGAAGGAGGCCCTGACGGCCCTCACCTCCGACCCCGACGCCGCGCTCGAGCTGGCGCGGCGGCTCGCCGAACAGGTCCGCGGTCTGCGAGCCCTCTTGGAGATCCGCAACATCCGCTCGGCGGAAGAGCGCATCCTGCGCTACCTGAGGCTCGCGCCGTGGCTCGACGGGGCGTCGGGGCGTCGGCCGCTGCGCGCCATCGCCGCCGAGGTCGGGCTCCGCGACGAGACGCTCTACCGGGCGCTGGCCCGCCTCGAGCGCCGCGGTCTGGTGCGCCGCCGCGGCCGCCGGATCGAGATCGGCGACGGATCGGCAGAAACCTGATCCGGATCATGGTCGGCGGCCGCAGGCCGGGGCACGATGGATGCGTCGATTCACGAAAGGAGACGCGCCATGCAGCGATCGAAACCGCTCCCGCCCACCCTCGCCCTCGCCGCGACTCTCGCGCTGACAGTCCCCCTGGCGGCCGGTCCCGGCGACCACGCGGGGATGTCCCACGCCGACTGCCCGCTGGCCGAGACCGACGTCACCGCTCCAGCACCCGTGGTCCCGACCGCCCCGGGTCAGGCGGCCTTCGCCGCGCTCGGCGAGATCGTGCGTATGCTCGAGGCGGACCCGGCCACGGACTGGAGCACGGTCTCGATCGCGCGGCTGCGCGAGCATCTGCGCGACATGGACGAGGTGACGTTGCGGGCGGAGGTCGTCGAGAGCCCCATCGACGGCGGCTTCGCGGCCGAGATCACAGGCGGTGAGCGCACGCTGGCGGCCGTGCGCCGGATGCTGCCGATGCACGCCGCGATGTTGGGCCGGGAGAAGCCGTGGACCGTCCGGGTCGAGGAGCTGCCGCACGGCGTGCGGCTCACCGCCACCGCGGCGGACCCGGCCGAGACCGCGAAGCTCCGCGGCCTCGGCTTCTTCGGCATCCTGGTCTCCGGCGACCACCACCGGCCGCACCACCTGGCGATGGCGGGCGGCCGCTGATCGTCAGCCCTCGTCCTTCTTCTTCTTGCGACCGAACAGACCCTTGAGGCCGTCCATCGGACCACCCTCCTCGCCGTCTCCGGCCTGGTCGGCCATCGGCACGAGGGGCGTCTCGGTGTAGGTGTCCGGCGGCATGTCGAAGGCGCCGGAGGGAGCGTCGCCCTCGCGCAGCTCGGTGACCTCCCAGGTCGTGGAGCTTTCGGAGGTCTGGCCCTTCTTGTTGGTTGTTGTCGTGTGTTGCTGGAGCTTCAGGACCATGCCGTCGATGTGCTCCATGTTCTGCGTCAGGATCGCGTCGAAGTCCGGGTCGCCGGTGGTCGGCGGCCGGGCCGTGAACCAGACTCCCAGGGCCGGGTACTCGATGTCGTCGGTGATCCAGGCGTCGGTCACGGAGTCCATCCGGTTGCTCTGGTCCATGAAGGCGATCTTCATGTCCATGGTGTAGGCGGAGCGCCAGGACTTGTGGGTCGTGTCATGCCCGAGGATCTCGCCGCCGGGCTCACTGACGAGCAGCTCGGACTCGGCGTCCTTGAAGTCGATCGTCATCATCCCGCCGGTGGCCTCACTGAGCTGGCCGACGAAGGCGAAGATCTGGTTCAGGTCCCAGATCGAGTAGGTCTCCTCCTGGGGGTTGACCAGGTAGACGGTCTGGCCGCCGTCTCGCGTGAGGAGGTAGGAGCCCGGCGGCATGATCGGGTTGTTGCTCTCGAGGTACTCGATCCTCGCCATGCCGTTCTCGGTCCAGGCCTCGATGTCCATGTCCATGCCCTGGCCCTGGCCGGAGCTGGAGACCTTCTGCTTGACGAAGAGGGCGGCCGAGGCCGGGGCGGCGGCGCTCGCCAGGGCGGCGGCGAACAGGAGGAAGAGGGTGGTCCGGCGGAATCTCATGCGGTGTTCTCCTCGTGTGATGAGCGCGTTCTGCGCGGTCGGTCGACTCCGAACGGAGAGTGTACCGGGAAAGGAAGACCTCCTCCGCTCACTGCTACTACGCAGACGGGCGGCTCGATCCGCCAGGTTCCCCTTGAGCGGGGCGGGCCGGACGCCGTACCCTCCCGGGCATGCGGTGGCGACGCGCATGGACGGCGATCGGTCTCTCGGTCCTGGCAGCCGCAGCGGCCGGGGCAGCCGACGGTGACCTCCTCGAACGGGAGGAGGTCGCCGTGGACGCCGCGCTGCTGCCCCCGCGCATCACACCCGAGGAGCGAGCGCAGCTGCAGGCGAGGGTGGCCGAGGGCCGGTCGTGTGCGGCTCTGGCGCATCGTGTGCACGAGCGACGGCCTCCCCGTCTCCGGGTTCCTGGCGGCACCGGCTGGCGAGGCGCCGGTGCCCGGGTGATCTTCGCAACCGCGGCGGGGACGAGAACGCGGCTCCTCGGGGACATGCGCGCGGCGTTCCTGCTGGGTCCGTTGGCGGCCAGGGGGTACGTGGTCGTCGCCAGCCAGTACCGCGGCGCACACGGCGCACCGGGGCACGACGAGCTCGGAGGCGCCGACGTCGACGACGTGCTCCATCTGATCCCGCTGCTCGAGACGCTGCCCGAGGCGGATGCCGGGAGGTTGGGGATGGTGGGCTGGAGCCGGGGCGCTCTGATGACCTATCTGGCCCTGGCCAGGACGGAACGCTTCCGGGCCGCCGTGGTGGCCGGCGCGGTTTCCGACAGCGTGCAGCTGCTGGCCCAGCGCCCGGAGATGGCGGAGGTCTACGCGCGGCTCGTCCCCGGTTGGGACGGTGATCGGGAGCGGGCGTTGATCGCGCGCTCGCCGATCCGCTGGCCGGAACGCCTGGCCGCCGAAACGCCACTCCTCATCCTCCACGGGTCCGCCGACGCGAGGGTCGATCCGGTCCAATCGCTGCGCATGGCGGCTGCGCTGCTCGCCATCCGCCGGCCCTTTCGTCTCGTCATGCTCGAGGGCGGGAGCCATGGGCTCTCCGAGCACCGGTCGGAGGTCGAACGACTGATCGGCGATTGGCTCGACCGCTACGTTCGCGACGGCCGAGCCTGGCCCGCTCTCGAGCCGCACGGGGACTGAGTCGCCCCGGCGGACGCGGCGCTCAGCCGATCCGCACGAGCTCGACGCGCCGGTTCTGCTGCCGCCCGGCCTCGCTGTCGTTGCTGTCCTTGGGTTGTGTCGAGCCGAGACCCATGGTGCGCAGCCGCTCCGCCGCGATGCCGTGCCGCTCGATCAGCCAGTCCTTGACCGCGTCGGCGCGCGCCTTGGAGAGCTCCATGTTGTGATCGAAGTCACCGGTGGAATCGGTGTGCCCCTCGACCATCAGCGACAGGTCCGGGTGATCGGAGAGCATGGCGGCGATGTCACCCAGCACCTCCGCGGACTCCGGCCGGATGGTCGCCGCGTCGGTGTCGAAGAGGATGTCGTGAACCGCGACGCGGCCCTCCGCCGCGATCGCTTCGTAGAGATCGCGGCCGCCGGCCGCGACGCGGATCGGCCCGATGAGGATCGGATAGTCCGCCGCCGCCGACGACACCGACAGCACCAAGCGGTCCGTACGGGGGAACACCGCATTCGGTGCCTGCGACACGCGCTCGCCCCCCAGGTAGACCTTGATGTAGCTCCCGTCCGCCATGACCCGGAGGGTCGTCAGGCCGTCCCGTTCGAAGCGGTGCGTCATCTCGGCCATCGCATCCGGTCCCTGGCCGACGGCGTGGAGCCCGACGCTGCGGAAGGCCACGGTGATCGCCGTTCCGCTGTAGTCGCGGTCGCGTCCGTAGAAGGCGTCGTCCGTCGTGAGATAGAGGTGCGCGTTGCCGTGGGTGAGGCTGACCGGGGCCTCGATCGTGAACCGCTCCGGAAGGGTCTCGGGCAGCGGGATGTAGAGCGCTCCGCTCGACAGGGCCCGCAGGTGACGGACGCCCTGGACCTCCACGATGTCCCAGCTGCCCTCCACCAGTTGCAGGCGACGGGGAAAGTCGCCGACGACGTCCCCCGAATAGTCGTCGAAAAAGAGGACTCGCTCCCCGGGCTCGAAGTCGTAGTTGGCGCTGACCGCCGCCGGGCCCGCGCCGGTGGTGGCCGTGGTGCGGGCCTGACCGGGGAGCCGTGCCGGGTCGGTCACCGGGTTCCCGTCGGCGTCCTCGATCACGCGACCGTCGGCGTCGACGAAGACCACCTCCCGCCCCTCGCTACGCGCCTTCTCGTAGCAGTCGTACTCCCCGGCGGCGCAGCGCACGGCGCCGGTGACGGCGCGATCCACCTGCCGACCGGTTTCGCGCTTGAGCGCGTTCTCGGCGACGTCCTTCAACCAACCCTGGGCGGCTGCGGTCGACGCGGCCATCCCGAGGGCGGCGAGCAGAAGACCGCAGAGCGCGGCCGGATATGAATGGCGCATGGGTGCTCCTTCCTGGTGATGGTCGGTTCGGGAGGTCGTCTCGCGGGAACGCCCCCCGTTCCCTCAACGGAATCGGTCGGACACAACCGCCATGCCGGCTAGCGCGAGCCGCCGTGGAGCTGGAACGACGCCTCGAGGACCGGAGCGCCCCGGTGGGAGCAGCGCACCTCCTGGACCACCAGGGAGCCGGCCGGAGAGGCGTCGAGGAGCCGGTACATCGGCACCAGTAGGTGTCCGCTCGCGGCGGGGAGGTCCACGCTTCGAGGCACGGGTGGCGGCATGCCCGACGGCCGGCTGCCGACGCGCTGCGATTCGATCGGCCGGCCGTCCGGGCCGAGGGGTGCGATGCTGACATCGACGTCCTCGGGGGACTCGGCGCCGGCGACGACCTTCTGCAGCACGCCCAGCAGGGCGCTCATGCCCTGCCCCGGCTCGTCACCGGAGCCGACGTCCTGCTGCGGCATCGAGTCCAGCCCTCTCTTGATGAGGTCACCGACGAAGTCGTGCTCTCCGGTGTCCGTCGACGTGGAGCACTCGAGAGGCAGGGTCGGGTCGGCGTTCGCGTAGTCGAACTCGACGCCGTAGCGGGTACAGGGAGCCGTTCCGGTCGCGGCATCACAGGAGTCGGCGCCGTCGATCCGGATGTCGCTGCCCTGCCCGCACACGCGGTCGCCGCAGAGCGGGCCGGCCCGGAAGCCGGAGATCCGCATCGCATCGGAGCCCGTGCCGGCGTAGGAGTCGAAGACGGGCTCGACGGTCGAGCCGTCCGACCCGAGGCAGCGCCCTCCGTCTCCACACGCGCGGTGGGACTCGGCCGGACAGCGGAAGCCGGGCTCGGGCGAGGAAGGTCCATCGCGTGTGTACTCGAAGGTGATCGGCTCGCCCTCGAACGGACCGCCGCCGCCGGCCCAGGAAGTGGCACTCTCGAAGCCGTAGCGCTCGATCGCTTCGCTGTGGCACCGGGTCTGGCACTCGAAGCCCGCGGCACCCTGCTGGAGGCAGCGATCGAGGCAGTCGTCGTGCTCCCTGCATCCCGCATGGGTGCCGCAGCGGAAGGCTCGCACGCGGCGCAGGCCTCCATCCGTGGTGCACTCCCAGGAAACGATCTCGGTGCAGCTGGACGGACAGCCGGCGCCGCAGGCGCCGCGGCAGACCGTGGCGGAGGTGCCGTTCGAAGGCCCGAAGGCGTTGCGGACCCGCGCTCCGGGCTCCGCCGCCCACTGTGACACGGCCGCCGCCGGTAGTCCGGCGGCCAGGAACGCCAGCAGGCAGGACAGGCGCGCGGCAGGAAGGAGGCGGGTCATCGTCTCGGTCCTCTCTGAAGCCCGGCACGGGGGCCTCGTCTCCACTACGGAAGCCGCAGGCGGATCCCGCCATCGGGCCGGGACGGCGTGTTCCACAGCGCCGGCGCCGGCGAACGACCTAGACTGCAGGCGCATGAAAGTCGGGCTCTGGGTCGTCCTCGCCGCGCCGATCGCGGCCGCCGCGGTCGCTCAACCGCCGAGCTGTCCTCCGGCGGCAACGCCCGTGCCGCTCGTCGATCCCACCGTGCTCGGCAACGGGACGCCGAGCAGTGTGACCACCGCCGCGATTCAGGCGGCACTCGACGCCGGCGGGCACATCACCTTCGACGTCGGCAGCCGGCCGGTCACCATTCCCCTCACCGCCGAGCTCGTGGTCTCGCGCGAAACGGTTCTCGACGGAGCCGGCGTCGTGACGCTCTCGGGTGGTGGGAACCACCGGGTGCTGCTCGTCATGAACCCCTTCAACGCCGTTTACACCCTGACCCTGCAGCACCTCGGGATCGCCGACGGCGCGACGCCGACCGGGAGCGGCGCCGGCCTCTACAAGCCGTCGGGAGGACCTTGGCAGGCCGTGAGCCTCGTTGCCGTCGACTGTGTCTTCGCCGACAACACGGCGATCGCCGTCGAGCAGGACGGTGGGGGCGGAGCGATCTACGCGGTCGGCATGGACGAGGTCGTGCTCCAGGACTGCACCCTGATGGGGAACCGGGGCTCGAACGGCGGTGCCCTCTATTCGCTCGGCAGCCGCGTCGTCACCGTCGTGGACAGTATCTTCTTCGACAATCGCGCCACCGGCGACGGAGGAAACCCCGGCAACGGGGGCAACGGCGGTGCGATCGGCGTCGACGGTGCCGAGCGCCAGGTCGAGCTCTGCGGTACCGACGTCAGCGCCAACCGCGCCAACGGATTCGGTGCCGGGTTCTTCAGCGTCATGTACGACATGGCGAGCTCCACGACCTTCAACGCTTGCACGTTCGACGGCAACCTCAACCCGACCTCGTCGGAGTTCGCCGGCGGTGCCTACATCCAGGGCGGCCCCTTCGCGATCCTCAACTCGACCTTCGCTTTCAACGAGGCCGAGGGGATCGGCGGGGTCTTCCTCGGTCCGAGCGCGACGGGCCAGATCGTCAACTCCACCTTCCACGGCAACCTCGCGCGCAGCGGTCTCGGTGGCGCGCTGTTCGTTTCCACCGGCGCCCCGGTCGCCATCACCAACGCGACGATCGAGGGGAACCTGGCGACCGGGTCGGGAGGCTTCGCCGCCGGGATCCAGGTCGACGCGAGCAACGCCGTGACGATGAAGAACACGCTGCTGGTGGACAACGTGGGAGGCAACCTCTTCAATCCGTGGAACATCCGCAATCTCGTGGGCGACGGCGGCGGCAACATGCAGTGGCCTCCGGAGCGCCCGAACGGGCAACCCGAGCAACCGGCCACTGCGACCGTCGTCTGGGCGGATCCGGCGCTCGAGCCGCTCGCAGGCCACGGCGGGCCGACGTGGACGATGCCGCTCTCTCCCGGCAGCCCGGCCCTCGACGCCGGTGTGACTGCGGGTGCGCCGTCCGCGGACCAGCGCGGCGTCGCCCGGACTCCGCCGCCCGACGTGGGAGCGTTCGAGGGCACGGCGGCCGAGATCTTCGCCGACGGGTTCGAGTCGGGAGACACCTCGCGGTGGAGCGTCGCCGTACCCTAGGAGGAGCGGGGAGCCCGACGCTGCACCACCGCTCGGTGTTCCTATAATGGGCGACCGGATGGCGCACCCGGACCTCGACGAGCTGGTCAACGCCCTGTTCTCCTTCGCGCACCAGATGCTGGCGGACCACGGTGAGTTCTTCCCCTTCGGCGCGTCGATGAGCCACGACGGCGAGATCGAGTACTCCTCGGGACTCGACGGCGAGGACGATCAGCCGGACTCCACGCGCGTGCTCGAGCTTCTCCTGCAGTCCTTCGCCGGTCAGGCTGCGACGGGCAAGATCCGCGCTGCGGGCGTGTGCATGGACGTGCGGGTGGTGCCTCCCGACGGTGGCGATCCGGTCGACGCGATGTGCGCACAGCTCGAGCACGAGGAGGGCGAGGCAGTGGACGTGTTCCTGCCCTATCGGCTCGACGGCACGGGAGGCCTCGAGTACGACGATCTCTTCGCCGGGCCCGGCGACCCTCGCGTCTTCCCGGGCTCGCATCTGGTGAGCTGACGCCCGCTCGGCCTCTGCTAGATTCCGCTCATGCCGTCCTTCGACATCGTCGTTCGCACCGACCGCCAGGAAGTCGACAACGCCGTCAACCAGGCGCGCAAGGAGCTGGCGCAGCGCTACGACTTCCGCGGTTCGAAGAGCCGCATCGACTGGGACAAGGAGGGGACGATCACCCTCCTCGGCGACGACGACTGGAAGCTGCAGGCGGTGCTCGACATCGTCAAGACGAAGCTCGTGCGCCGCAACGTCTCGGTCAAGAACCTCACCGTTTCCGAGCCGGAGAACGCCGCCGACGGCCTGCGCCGCCAGACCCTGACCCTCGCCCAGGGCGTGCCGACCGACACCGCCAAGGAGATCGTCAAGCGGATCAAGCAGACCAAGATGAAGGTCCAGGGACAGATCCAGGACGATCAGGTGCGGGTCACCGGGAAGAAGCGCGACGATCTCCAGGAGGTCATCGCCCTGGTGCGCGGCGCCGACGACCTCGGCTTCGACTTCGAGTTCGTCAACTTCCGCGACTGACGCGCCGGACCCGGGCTCACTGGTAGGCTGCGGGACCGTGTTCCTCGGTCACTTCGGAGTCGGCTTCGGCGCCAAGCCCGCCGCTCCCCGCCGGTCGCTGGGGCTCTTCTTTCTGGCGGCACAGTGGGCCGACCTGCTCTGGCCGGTGCTGCTGCTGGCGGGCTGGGAGGTGGTCGAGATCGAGCCGGGCGCGACCCGGCTCACACCGCTCGCCTTCGTCCACTACCCGATCTCGCACAGCCTCGTCGCCGAGCTCGTCTGGGGTGTCCTGCTCGGTCTGACGGTCCTCGCGGCGACGCGCGATCGCTCGGGAGCGGTGGTCTGCGCGCTGCTCGTGCCCAGCCACTGGTTGCTCGACGTCCTCGTCCACCGGCCGGACCTGCCGCTGACCCTGCGGGGAGAGGCCAGGGTCGGGCTGGGGCTCTGGAACGTGCCGTCCGCGGCCCTGACTCTCGAGCTCGGCTTCCTCGCCGCGGGCCTCGCCCTCTACCTGCGCGCGACCCGACCGCTCGACCGGACCGGACGCTGGGGGCCCTGGGCGCTGGCCGGCTTCCTGGTGGCGGTCTACGCCGCCAACGTCCTCGGCCCGCCGCCCCCGAGCGTCCCCGCGATCGCCTGGGCCGGCCAGGCTCAGTGGTTGCTGGTCCTCTTCGGCTGGTGGGTCGATCGTCATCGCGCGCCGCGTGCGCTAGGCTGAGCCGCCCGTTCCGTTCGCGGGGAGGAGGGACCATGGACGCGACGCGTCCGCTCGATCCGTCGCAGCTCGAGGTGGCGGCCGACATCCGTCGGGCCGAGACGCTGCCGGGACGGCTGTACGGCGACGAGGCTCTGCACCGGGTCGCCCGCGAGCGAGTCTTCGCCGCGAGCTGGCAGCTGGTCGCGGATGCCGACCGCATCAAAGTCCCGGGCCAGGTCCATCCGGTCACCCTGCTCGGGGGATGTCTGGACGAGCCGCTCCTGCTCACCCGGGACGCCGACGACCGGATCCACTGTCTGGCCAACGTGTGCACGCACCGAGGCAACCTGTTGTGCGAAGGGGACGGGGTGGAGCAGGTGCTGCGCTGCAGGTACCACGGACGCCGGTTCGGGCTCGACGGGAGTTTCCTCTCGATGCCCGAGTTCGAGGGTGTCGAGGGTTTTCCCTCGCCGGCCGATTCGCTGCCCGCCGTGCCGATGGCGCGCTGGAAGCGCTTCCTCTTCGCCTCGGCGGCACCGGCGCTCCCGTTCGACGCGCTCGTCGCTCCGATGGAGGAGCGGGTGGGGTTCCTGCCCATCGAGGAGGCGACCTTCGATGCGTCGACCTCGCGCGACTACCTGGTGCGCGCCAGCTGGGCCCTCTACTGCGACAACTACCTCGAGGGCTTCCACATCCCCTACGTCCACTCGGCCCTGGCCGGGGCGGTCGACTACGACCTCTACCGGGTCGAGCTGTTCGACTGGTCGAGCCTCCAGATCGGCGTCGCCGAAGGGGCGGAGGAAGTGTTCGAGCTCCCCGAGAGCTCGCCGGACCGGGGAGAGCGGATCCTCGCCTACTACTTCTGGCTCTTCCCCAACCTGATGTTCAACTTCTACCCCTGGGGGATGTCGATCAACGTCGTCGAGCCCCTGGCGGCGGATCGCACCCGCGTCCGTTTCCTCAACTATGTCTGGGACCCTGCGGGCCCCGCCCGCGCCGCCTACTCGATCGATCGGGTGGAGCGCGAGGACGAGGCGATCGTCGAGGCGGTGCAGCAGGGAGTGCGGTCGCGATTCTACGACCGCGGCCGCTACTCGCCGGCTCGCGAGGGCGGAGTCCATCACTTCCACCGCCTGCTGGCGCGCACGCTGGCCGGGGAGCCGGCTTGAGCGGTCCCGGCTCCGCCGAGCCCGGCAAGGGACGGGGCTCGGCGTCGCTGGTGCGGGGCCTGAGCGCCCTCGACGGGGCTCTGCTCACGGTCGGGTCCGTGATCGGCACCGGCATCTTCATCACCAGTGCCGACGTGGCTCGGGTCCTTCCCCACGCCGGCCTGGTGCTCCTGGTCTGGGCGGTGGGCGGGATCCTGACCATGGCGGGGGCCCTGACCTACGCCGAGCTCGGGGCCCTGTTCCCTCGAGCCGGCGGAATGTACTGCTACTTGAAGGAAGCCTACGGGACGCTCTGGGGATTCCTCTACGGCTGGACCTGCTTCCTGGTCATCATGTCGGGCGGCATCGCGGCCCTGGCCGTCGCCTTCGGCGTCTACCTGGGGTCCTTCGTGCCGTTCTTCGCGACGACGAACGTCCTCCTCGCCGTCCCCTTGCCGGGCTGGACCTGGACGCTGTCCGGCGGCCAGGTCGCGGCGGTGCTGGCGATCCTGGCGTTGACGGCGATCAACCACGCCGGTCTGCGTCAGGGGGTGGCCACCCAGAACCTGCTCACGTGGCTGCGCATCGGGTCGATCGTCGCCTTCGCGGCGCTCGGTTTCCTGGCGCCGGCACGAGCGGAGATTGCGGTGGGGCTGCCGCTCCCCTCGAGCGGTCTGCTCGCGGCCTTCGGAGTCGCGATGATCGCAGTCCTCTGGACCTACGACGGATGGTACGGCCTGACCTTCTCGGCCGGCGAGATGAAGGACCCGCGGCGGGGTCTGCCGCTCGGTCTGATCGCGGGGACGCTCGCCATACTCGTCCTCTACATGCTGATGAACCTCGTCTACCTGAGGGCGCTGACCCTGCCCGAGATGGCGGCGACGCCCCGCATCGGCGAGACCGCGGCCGCGGCGCTCTTCGGGCCGGTCGGTGCGCGGGTCGTCTCGGCGGCGGTGCTCGTCTCGACCTTCGGCTGCCTCTCGGCCTCGATCCTCTACAGCTCCCGGATCTACCTGCCGATGGCCGAGGACGGGGTCTTCTTCCGCGGTCTGGCGGCGGTCCACCCGGTGCACCGTACGCCCCATCGCAGCCTCTGGGCGCAGAGCCTCTGGGCCGTGCTGCTCACCGTCTCGGGGACCTACGAGCAGCTCTACACCTATGTGATCTTCGCCGCCGTCCTCTTCCATGTGGCGACCGGCGCCGCGGTCTTCGTCCTGCGCCGGACGCGGCCCGATGCGCCGCGGCCCTACCGGGTCTGGGGGTATCCGGTCGTCCCGGGGCTCTTCCTGCTCGCGTCGATCGTGCTGGTGGTGAATACTCTGGTGGAACGACCCGTCGAGTCCTTGTGGGGACTGGCGCTGGTGGCCGCCGGGCTGCCGGCGTACGCGCTGTGGCGGCGGGCAGCGGAGAAGGAGACAGCGGATGCAGGATCCAAGGCATAGGGGACGCCTCCCGGCGACCCTGCGGCGAGCTTCGGTGGCGGCGACGCTCCTCACCGTGGTCTGCGCGGTCCTCATCGCGGCGATCGGGAGCGCCGAGGAGCCCACCCGCCTGGCCATTCGCTGCGGCGCCCTGATCGACGGTCGGTCGGAGGCTGCCCACGGGCCGTCCGTGGTCCTGGTCGAGGGCGAGCGCATCGCGGCGGTCGGCGGTGACGAGCTGCTCGCCCCCGGCGTCGAGGTCGTCGATCTCGGAGGCGCGACGCTCCTGCCCGGCCTCATCGACGCTCACTCCCACCCCCTGATCGACGCCGACGACTACCAGGTCGACCACCTGAAGCACTCCTCGGCCTACAAGGCGCTGCGCGGCCTGAAGGCCGTCCAGGACAACCTGCAGGCCGGGTGGACCACGCTGCGCATCGCCGGGGATGCCGACGTGCTCTACGCGACGCTCGACATCCGCCGGGCGATCGACGAGGGCCTGTTCGTCGGGCCGCGCCTCACCGGGGCCGCGCACTACCTGTCGGTGACCGGTGGCGGCGGGGACATCAACTTCCTCGCGCCCGAACAGCACGTCATCGCGGACGGCCGCATCGTCGACGGCGTCGACGAGGTGCGAAAGGCCGTGCGCGAGGAGATCAAGTACGGCAGCGACTGGATCAAGCTCCTGGTGACCGGTGCTTTCATGTCGGCCGGCGACAACCCCCAGGACGTGCACTTCAGCCCCGAGGAGCTCGCCGCCGCGGTGGAGGAGGCGAGCCGGCGCGGCGTCCCGGTGATGGCCCACGCGCACGCCACCGAAGGGATCAAGCAGGCGATCCGTGCCGGCGTGCGCTCGATCGAGCACGGGACGTTCCTCGACCAGGAGGCCATCGACCTGCTCGTCGAGCGCGGCGTATGGCTCGTGCCCACCCTCTACATCGGGGACTACTACATCGAGGAGGGCTCTCCGACGGGCTACCAGGACAAGATGATCGAGCTCTCGAAGAGGTATCGGGACGAGCAGTACGAATGGGTCGGCAAGGCGATCCGGGCCGGCGTCAAGATCGGCGTCGGAAGCGACTTCGGCGGCTACGACCCGCGGATCAACGCCCGCGAGATCGCCGCCGTGGCCGAAGCCGGCATGACGCCGATGCGGGCCATCCAGGCGGCGACGCTGGTCAACGCGGAGATGCTGGGCTGGGAGGACCGGATCGGCACCGTCGAGCCCGGGAAACTCGCCGATCTCGTCGCCGTGGCCGGCGATCCGTTGCGGGACCTGTCGGAGCTCGAACGCCCGATCTTCGTCATGGTCGGCGGCCGGGTGGTGCGCCGCGACGGACCGTAGGGACCGACCGGGGTACAGTCGACGGATGCCGAAGCGCGCCGCCGCCCTGATGCCTTGGCTCGTACTGCTCGTGCCCACTCATCTTCACGCCCTGTCCTCCCAGCTCGACGCCGCCACCGCGAGCCGATTCGCCGAGCTGGCGCTCGCCTGCGTCCACCGCGAGTACCCCAACAAGATCTCCCACACGATGCAGTCGGACGCCGACGTGGCGCCGCCGCGGGAGCTGACACCCGCGTTCTACGGCTGCTATGACTGGCACTCCTCGGTGCACGGACACTGGCTGCTGGCCCGGTTGGCGCGGACCTTTCCGGCCGCGGACTTCGCTCCCCGTGCGCGGGAGGCCTTGGCGGAGAGCCTGACCGCCGAGCACGTGGCCGGCGAGATCGCGTATCTGCTGGCCGAGGGCAGGGTCTCCTTCGAGCGACCGTACGGTCTGGCCTGGCTGCTGCAGCTGGGCGCGGAGCTGCGCGAGTGGGACGATCCGCAGGCTCGGGAGTGGTCGCGTACCCTGGCACCGCTCGAGAGTGCCGCGGCGGACCGCCTGGCGGAGTGGCTTCCCAAGCTCGACTACGCAATCCGCATCGGCGAGCACGCCCAGACCGCGTTCGCCTTCGGTCTCGCGCTCGACTGGGCGCGCACGGCGGGCGACGACCGCCTCGCCCTTCTGCTCGAGGAGCGCAGCCGCCTCTTCTACCTCGCGGACCGCGACTGCCCGCTGGCCTACGAGCCGGGCGGCCAGGACTTTCTCTCCCCGTGCATCGCGGAGGCGGACCTGATGCGGCGCCTCCTGCCACCGGAGGAGATGGCCCGTTGGCTCGCCCGGTTCCTGCCCGGCATCCCCCTCGACGGCGGCGCCGACTGGTTGCCGGTGGCCGTGGTCTCCGACCCCGGCGATCCGAAGCTCGCCCACCTCGACGGCCTCAACCTCTCCCGCGCCTGGATGCTCGAGGGTACGGCCTCGGGCCTTCCGGCGGACGATCCGCGTCGCGAGGCCCTCCGCGCGGCGGCCGCTGCCCACCGTGCGGCCGGGCTCGCCGCGGTCACCGGCGAGCACTACGAAGGCGGGCACTGGCTGGGGAGCTTCGCCGTCTACCTGGTGACCGGCCGCGGCCTCGGGCCGGATCAGTTGTCGCCGAAGTAGCCCAGAGCCTCGAGCTCGCGGCGCAGCTCCGGGTCGACGTCGTCCGGCACCTCCTCCTCGAACGTGCTCGGCCCGCCGCCGGCGATCGCCAGCAGCTGCCCCTGGAGCAGGTGGGCGAGCTCCTGCTGCTCGGTCGAGAGGTCGTGTTGCTCCCCGGGGTCCCGGCCCAGATCGAAGAGCTCGATCGAGGAATCCTCGATACGGTCGCCGCTGCGTGGATAGGAGTAGATGAGCTTCAACCTGCCGGTGCGCAGGCTCTTGCTCTCGCGCGAGATGTTGGTGTGCTCGCTGAAGGCGGGGGCCGGGTCGGTCTCCTCGGCCCCGTCGAGCAGCGGCCGGAGGCTGCGTCCCTGGGTGCCCTCCGAGCGGCCATGCCGAGCAGGTCGAGCACGGTGGGGACGATGTCGATCGAGGACACCTGCTGGCGAACCACCCGGCCGGGCCGGCCCTCGGTGAGGCCGGGCGGCAGGTGGACGATGAGCGGAACGTGGATCATCTCCTCGAAGACGTTGCCGCCGTGGCGCCAGGATCCGTGCTCCCAGAACTGCTCGCCGTGGTCGCTGGTGACGACGACGATCGAGCGATCGAGGATGCCGCGATCGTCGAGGGCCTCGAAGAGGCGTCCGAGGGCGTCGTCGGTGAAGCGGATGCCGCTGTCGTAGAGCGCCTCGATATAGGTCCGCTCCTCCGGCGTGATGGTGGAGTCCCGCATCTTCCACCACGTGCTCTTCCCGAACCCGGGCTTGATCCGTCCGGACGGCAGGCCCTCGGCGAGCTCCGCGTGACCGTACGGATCGTGGATCTCGAAGGTGTGGAGGAGCAGGAAGAAGCTGCGTTCGGGCTGCTCGTCGAGCCACTCGGTGACGTCGGAGAGGGTGCGTACCCAGTCGGTCTGACGGAAGGTCTCGAAGCCCTCGTGGAAGCCGAAGCGGAAGCTGATCTGACCGCCTCCGGTGATCGCCCCGGTCCGGTAGCCCTCCTTCCAGAGGGTGAGCGGCAGCTGCGGCGTCACCGTCGGTCCGTGGGAGAGCGGGTACTGGCCGCGCAGCATCGCCCGGTGGGAGGGTCGGGTCCAGGGCGCCTGGCTGATCGCCGTGGCGAAGCGGAAGCCGCCCTGCGCCAGACGGTCGAGGTTGGGGCTCGTCGGCCGCTCGTAGCCGTAGCAGCCGAGGTGGTCGGCTCGCAGGGTGTCGAGGCTGATCAGGATCACGTTCGGTCCCAGGCGCTCGGGACGACGCGGGAGGATCTCCGGGTTGGCGAAGGCCGCCCACTCGGTGTCCCGTTCCCCGTTGCGACGTCCCGGCACCCGCAGCTCGAGGACGATCGGACGGCCGGCCCAGCGGTCGAGCGGGATCGTGCGGTCGAGCCAGGAGCCCTTGGCCCGCAGGGGCACGGCCTCGTCGAGCAGGGTCTCGAACTCGCCGGGCTCGCCGTTCTCGCCCTGCGGGGCTGCCCGCACCATGTAGCGCATCTCCCCGTCCGGGTTCTCGGGGACGACGTAGCCGAGAGCCAGCCGGAGCTCGGAGCCCGCCGGCGCCTCGAGCTCGAATCGGTACCGGCCTCCGCGGGGCAAGGCGACGGCGGCGCGGGAGTCGTAGTCGCCGTCGCCGTCGTACATGATGACGTCGACGACGGCGCCGGGAGCGGGCAGCGAGCCGAGATCGGAGATCCGGAGGCCCTGCGGTGGGGGCCGGTGGCCGGAGAACGGCCAGCGCGCCGACGCGGATTCGCCCGCCTCGACGAGACGGATGGTCCGCTCGCCGGCCGGCCTGCCGCACGCCGCCACGACGAGCGCCGCCGCCAGCGCCGCCCTCCAGTGCGCCTTCACGATCGCGGCTCTCGGGCCTCGACCCGGACGTCCTGGTCCACCGACTCGCCGGGATGCTGGATCACCGTGTCCCCTTCCGTCAGGCCCGAGCGCACTTCCGCGTCCACCCCGTTGCGTCGGCCGAGCTCCACCGGCGCGAGCTTCGCACGTCCGTCGACGACCTGCCAGACCGCCCACCCGTCGCCGTGGCGGAAGGCGCTGCTCATCGGGATGGTCAGCAGGTCCTCGCCCTCCCAGAGGACCACGGCGATCTCCACCCGGTAGCCGTCACCCAGAGCGCTCCACTCCTCTCGAGGGTCGGTCAGCTCGACGATCACGTTCACTCGCTGCTCCTCGACTCCGAGGGCCGAGATCTTGGTGAAGCCGTAGGGCTCGACGCGGCGGACGCGGCCGGCCAACGGTGTCTCGCCTCCCCATTGGTCGACGAGGACGCGTTGGCCGGCCCGCACCCGGACGGCGTCGGAGGAGAGCAGGTCGGCGACGATCTCGAGGCTGGCGGGATCGCCGACCTCGAGGAGCGGCTCTCCGGCCGTCACCACGGCTTCGCTCTCCCGCTGCCGCACCAGCACGACGCCGTCGACGGGCGAGCGCAGCTCCAGGGTGGAGGGCGCGGTGGCGGATCCGTCCGCCGCCAGCAGCGCCGCGCGGGACCGTTCCAGGTCGCCCTCGGCGGCGGCGGCCGAGAACGCCGCCGCTCGCGCCGCCTCCTGCCGCGCCTCGAGCGCCGTCTGCGCCTCGTCGACCCGCTCCTGGGCGACGATGTCCTGGCTCGCGAGGCGTTGGAGACGCTCGAGCTCGAGACGGGCGAAGGAGAGCTCCGAGTCCGCGCGCTCCTGTGCGGCGCGCGCCGCGCCGAGCGCCGCTTCCGCCGAGCGCACGCTCGCCACGGCCTCGGCACGGCTACGCGGATCGAGGGGTGACGGCCGGAACAGGGCCAGGATCGTCTCGCCGGCGGTCACCGGATCTCCGGGCTCGAGCTCGATGCGCAGCAAGCGCCCCGCCACCGGCGCGGAGACCACGAAGCGTTCCGTCACTCGCGTCTGGCCCTCGTCCTCGACGGTGACGCGGAGAGAGCCGCGCTCGGCCTGGGCGAGGTCCACCGCCACCGCTTCCGGGCGCAGGGCCAGGACCAGCAGGAGCAGGATGACGGCGATCGGAACGCCCCATTTGAGGAGGCGGCGGGCGAGGGTCTTGCGGTTCGCGTTCATGGTCTCTCACTCCCTCGTCTTCAGGACCGCGATCAGGTCGAGGTGGTCGAGTCGGCGGCGGACGACGAATCCCGAGACCGTCGCGGCGGCCAGGACCGTGATCGCCGAGTAGGCGAGCACGCGCGGCGTCACGATCAACGGGATCCGGTAGACCTCGGTCGTGAAGGCGCTCACCAGCAGCGCCGAGAAAGCGTAGCCCAGCGCGAGGCCGGCGGGGATCGCCGCCAGGGTGAGCACCGCGAGCTCGCCGAGGAGGATGAACGAGATCTCGGCGCGGGTGAAGCCGAGGACGCGGAGACTGGCGAGCTCATGGCCGCGCTCGGAGAGCGTGACCCGCGCGGTGTTGTAGACCACCCCACAGGCGATGACCGCGGCGAAGAGGACGTTGAAGAAGATGGTCACGCCCATGCTCTCCTGGATCGTCTTGTTGAAGCTGTCGATCGTCGCCGAGCGCAGGCTCACGCCGGCCACCGACGGCAGCTGCTTGAGCCGGCGGTAGAGCGACGACGATCGCGACTCGTCGATGTCGAGGTAAGCCGCCGACAGGACGTCGCTCTCCCGCATCAACCGATGGAGGGCTTCGAGATCCATGTACGCGGAGGTCCCCATGCTCTCTTCGACCACCGCGCTGACGGGGACGTCCCGCACCGGTCGCGCACCCTCCAACACCTCCACCCGGACGCTATCTCCGGCGGCGGCGCCGAGCAGGGAGGCGAGCTTGTCCGAGAGCACCAGCCCCTCGGCGGGGAGCCTCATCGTGCGTCCGGAGGTGTCCACGACCCGGAAGAGGCGGGCGTTCGCCGCCACTCCGGTGATCGCGGCCTGCCGCGAGCGGGGCCCCAGCTCGAAGCGCACGGGCACGCTCCGGGCCGGCTCGGCGTCGAGCACGCCCGGCAGCGCCGCGACCTCCCACCGGGCGGCCTCCGAGACCGGCTCGACGAAGGTCACCGTGACGTCTTGACGCTGGGCGACGTTGAACTGGATGTCCAGCATGGCGTCCATGCCGTCGATGGAGAACAGGCCGACGATCATCAACGCCCCGCCGAGGGCGATGCCGAGGATCGAGGCCAGCGCCCGCCACGGGCGCCGTTCGAGACCCCGCAGGATCATCGTCGACGGCGCGTCAAGCCAGGCGGCGAACCCGAGGCGTTCGAGAACGGTCGGACCGTAGTGGCCGGGCGGCTCGGGGCGCATCGCCTCGGCCGGCGGCAGCCGTGCCGCACGGCGTACCGCAACCAGGGCCCCGAGGACCGAGGCGGCCAAACTGATGGCAAGGGCGACGACCACGATGCGGGGGGGCAGGCGGAACTCGAGGGTGGGGAAGCGGTAGAACTCGTGTTGCAGCCGCAGCAGTGCGCGCCCCAGCCAGATGCCCACGCTCAGGCCGACCGCGTCTCCCGCCAGCGAGATGCCGAGCCCCCAGATCAGATAGTGACGGGCGATGGCGAAGCGGGAGTAGCCGAGGGCCTTGAGGGCCGCGATCTGGCCCCGTTGGACCGAGACCATCCGGTTGAGCACCACCGTGAGCAGCAGGGCGCCGACGCCGAGGAAGAGGATGGGCAGGACGCGGCCCATGCCCTCGAGCTGGGAGAGCTGGTCATTGACCCACCAGTTGGATACCTGACGCGCCCTCGGGATGGCGCCGAGGCCGCCGTAGGGCTCGAGGAGCCGGTCGAGCCGGGAGATCACCTCCTCCTCGGAGGCCCCCGGCTCGAGCGCAAGGGCCACGTCGTTGAAGCCGCCCTCCATGTCGAACGCGGTCGCCAGGGCCCGGCGGTTCATCCACAGCACGCCGAAGCGGGAGTCGTCGGGAAGGAAGTCTCCGGGCCGGACGGTGTACACGTACTCCGGAGAAAGCACGATGCCGGCGACCGTCAGCTCGCGCCGTCGGCCGTTGAGGATCGCCGCCAGGGTGGACCCCGGCTCGAGCCGGTGAGCCTTCGCGAAGCTCTCGTGGACCAGGACCTCGTCGGGACGGTCGGGGGCGAGGTCGCGTCCGCGCAGGAGGGCGACGTCGTTGAGCGGAACCTCGCCCCGGTCGATCCGCCGCGAGATCAGGCGGCCGGTGACCGGCTCGGGCATGCCCGGCACGTCGAGGGTCGCGCCCACGACGACGCGGGTGTCGACGCGCCGGACGCCGGGGATGGCCTCGATCCGGGTTCGAAGCCTGTCGGGGACACGCTTGGCGCCCGCGAAGACGTCGGCGAACCGGTAGCGGTCGTAGTAGGCGTCCTGGTTCCAGCGCAGCGACTCGGAGTTGGAGATGGACATGATGTACATGGCCACGCCGCAACCGATGACCAGCGCGATCGCCGCGGCTTGGCCGCGGATCTTCCACAGGTCGCGCAGCGCCTTGCGGTCGATCGCCGAAAGCGCCCTCACCACTCCAGCTCCTCCGGACGGAGCTTCTCCCGGTTCTCCGCCACGGAGCCGATGCGGCCGTCGGCGAGGGTGACCACCCGATCCGCCAGCCTGGCGATGGCGGCGTTGTGGGTGATGACGGCGGTCGTCGTGCCGAGCTCGCGGTTCACCTTGTCGAGCGCTTCGAGAACGACGATGCCGGTGGCGATGTCGAGCGCGCCCGTGGGCTCGTCGCACAGCAGCACGTCGGGCCGCTTGGCGATGGCCCGCGCGATGGCGACTCGCTGCTGCTCGCCGCCGGAGAGCTGGGCGGGAAAGTGATCCATGCGCTCCCCCAGGCCCACCAGGGCGAGGGCCTCCTCGACCGGCATCGGGTCGGCCGCGATGTCGGTCACCAGCGAGACGTTCTCGCGTGCGGTGAGGCTGGGGATCAGGTTGTAGAACTGAAAGACGAACCCGACGTGCTCGCGCCGGTAGCGGGTGAGCTCGGACTCTCCCGCCGTCGTGATGTCACGGTCGCGGTAGAGGACGCTGCCGGAGGTCGGCAGATCGAGCCCGCCGAGGATGTTGAGCAGGGTCGATTTGCCGCTGCCCGACGGGCCGAGGAGGACGACGAGCTCGGAGTCGTAGAGGTCGAGGTCGACCCCACGCAGGGCGTGGACCTCCACCTCGCCCATCGGATACACCTTGGTCAGGCCGCGCGCTCGGAAGACGGGCGAGCGGCCGGCGCTCGTCGCGGAGTCGGAGTCCGAGGGTCCGGTCATCGGTCGGCCGGGCGCTAGCGTACCTGCCCCGAGCCCGGAGCGCCGCCGGAGCTCAGTCGGCGTCGTCCCCTGGATCGACAGGTGCGGGGAGGGCAGCTTCGGCCTCGTGCCGGAACAAGGTGACGCCGCCGAGGATCGTGCGCTCCACGCGGGCCTCCGAGATCGCGGCTGCCGGGATCTCGAAGAGGTTGCGGTCGAGAACCACCAGGTCGGCCGCCTTTCCGACCTCGATCGATCCGGTCGTCGCCTGCAGGCCGTTGGCGTGGGCGGCGCCGATGGTGTAGGCCGCGAGCGCCGTCGGCAGGTCGAGCGCCTCCTCCGGCAGCATCGGCTCGCACTCGTCTCCCGGATCGAGATCCGCGTCGCAACGCGTCAGAGCGACTTCGATGCCGAGCAGGGGATCGGGCGAGGAGACCGACCAGTCGCTGCCGAAGGCGAGGAGCCCGCCGGCCCGGTGAACGCTCGCCATCGGGTAGATCTCACGCGAGCGCTCCGGGCCCAGGGCAGGCCAGGTGAGGTCGCGGATGTAGGAGTCCGCCCACGCCCACAGCGGTTGAAAGCCGGCGTCGACACCGAGGCTCCGGAAGCGCGGCACGTCCAGGGAGGAGATCACCTCGAGGTGGGCGATCTGGTAGCGGGCCGCGGGCGAGGTCTGGACCGCACGTGCCGACGCGACGGCGTCGAGGGCGAGGCGCACGGCGGCGTCTCCGATCGCGTGCAGGTGAAGGGAGAAGCCCCGTCGCGCCAGCTCCTCGGCCACCGGCAGGAGGACCTCCGGGGGCCAGGTGGGGGCCGAGCGGTCGCCGGGCCGGTCGGTGTACGGCTCGAGCATGTAGGCGGTGCGTGCCTCGATGACGCCGTCGACGAAGAACTTGACGGTCGAGACCTCCAGGGACGTGTCCTCGAACCGTTCGCGCAGCGCCGCGAGGTCCTCCGCCTGCTCGAGGCCGCGCGCCGGATCGGCCCGGAGGGCCGCGACCGTGCGCAGCCGCCACGCTCCCGCCTCGCGTGCGGCGCGGTACGCCTCGAGATCGGCCGCGCCGTCCACCCGCGCGTCCTGGACGGAGGTGATGCCGAAGGGGAGAAGGACCGCCTCGGCGCGGCGCAGGGCCGCGACACCCTCCTCGAGCGAAGGTTGCGGCAGCAGGTCGGCGACGAGATCCGCCGCCGCCTCCCGCAGGGTACCGCTCGGCGAGCCGTCGGGGTCGCGCTCGATCCGCCCGCGGTCGGGGTCGGGCGTGGAGGCATCGATTCCAGCCAGCGCGAGGGCCTCGGAGTTGGCCCAGGCGGAGTGACCGTCGGCGGCCCAGAGCAGCGCGGGCATCCCGCCGGTCACCGCGTCGAGCGTCCGGCGGTGGGGATTGGCGTCGGGAAAGAAAGGAAGCTCCCATCCGGTGCCCACGATCCAGCCGCCGGGAGGCGGCTGCGCCGCGCACGCGGCCACGCGATCGAGGACCTCGTCGGCGTCCGCCGCGCCGACCAGATTGCACTGGCCCAGCTCCAGGCCCGCGTCCAGGGGATGGACGTGGGCGTCCTGGAAGGAGGGGAGCAGCAGGCGTCCCGTGAGATCGACGATCTCGGTGCGCGGGCCGATCCACCGTTCAACACCCGAGTCGGGCCCGACCCAGGCGATGCGCCCGTCGCGCACGGCGACCGCCTCCGCCCAGCTGCGGGCGGCGTCCACCGTGTAGACCGCGCCGCCGCGCAGGACGAGATCGGCGGGGGGCCACTCGCGCGGCGGGGATGCCGTCGGGCCGACCAGCGCGAGGCCGTGCAGCCCGGGGCCCGCCAGCCCGGGACCGGCCAGCCCGGGATCGGCCAGCCCGGGATCGGCCAGCCCGGGATCGGCCAGCCCGAGAGCGGCCAACCCGAGAGCGGCCAGCGCGACGCCGACCCGAACGGCCGTACGGGGCTTCACTCGGTCGGCCCCGGCACCGGCGGCGGCCCGTCGGGCACCCACGGCTTCCAGCGGGTCTCTCCACGGGCCGTCTCGAGCTCCGCTTGCATGGCGGCCCGCAGGTCGGCGTCGCGGAAGAGGTCGACCAGGGTCGCGGCCAGGGCCTTGGCGGCGTGCAACATGCCCGCGTGCCCGATGTGGGTGCGGGAGGCGGCGACCACGGGCCAGGCGTACAGGGCACCCGGTCCGGCGCCGTCGTCACCAGAAGCTCGAGTCGGCACCAGCCAGGAGACGTCGGCGACGTCCGTCGATCCGCCCTCAGGGCCGGGTCCGCGATGAAGGGCTCCACCGCGGTGCGGAGCGCCTGGTCTCGACGCCCGCTGACTCCTGGAGCGAGCGGGCGAACTCCTCGTCCTCCGGGCTGAAGGCCAGCGGCGGCAACCACTGGAGGTTCTCCCACAGGCGCCGGGCGCCGGCTTGTTAGCCAGCATCGCCCACGAGCCGCTGTTGACCACGACCTCGCCTTCGGTTCGGTCGCCAGCGCCGCGCCGTCGGCGATCTTGCGCACCCGCGCAGGAGATCCTCGACGGAGGTCATCTCCAGGTCGCGGAGCCAGGGCCGAACGACCGGGCGTGCTCCGGCGACGTTGGAGCGTCGCCGGCCTCGCGATCACGTAGTGCATCCGCACGGTCGGTCGCACGTGCTCGCGCATGAGGTCGACGCCGTGCGTGAAGAGCTTCGGCCGCGTCAGCGGCGCTGCGTCTGTTCAGGGATCGAAGGCGGCGTGCGCCGCCGGCCAGTCGGCGCACCGACAGGTCGAGGACCGCCTGGGAGCCCTTGGTGTTGGCGGCGCCGACCAGCTGGTCCGGGTGCCAGGTGATCGCCGCGTCGAGGTCGTCGAAAAGCCCCTCGCGCGCCATGTAGACCTTACTCTCCTTCGCGCTCCTCGGCCAGGGTGCCGTAGAAGCGCACGGTACCGGTGAGCTCGCCGCGCTCGATGAGCTCCTTGGCGGCCAGCGCGGCGCCGAGCGAGCCGACGCCGAGCGGTTGTGCTGCGCACCCGTGCCCCGGCGCTCCCTCGACCAACGGCGCGCGCGCTCGGGAACCGCCTGCTACGCGAGATCCGGGCAGGGCGTCGTACTCACCGAGCACGCCGGAGATGGGCGAGCCGGTGCCGTAGGTGGCCACGAACGCCGTCGGCATCCCCGCCACACTCCGCTCGACGAGGTAGAGCCCTGACCCTCCAGATAGTCCATACGCTTGGGCAGAGGGACCGGGTCTCCTCGAGAGCCGTTTCGGCAGTCCCAGACGCTGTCGGCCAGGGAGATCAGCTCGTCGGCGTGCGCGTCGACGACCGCCACGGCGTCCCGTTTCGTCCCTTCGAACGGAACGGATGGCGACGGCTCACCCGCCACCGCCAGCGGAGCGACCAGTACGAGCGCGAAGGCCTGCGCGAATCGGACCATGGGACCTCCCGAAGAGAACGATCCGACGCTATCGCACAACGATGGGGACAGGTTGGGCGGCGGCTCGGGGCTCAAGCTGTTGGATCAGGGTGTTCGATGCCGGACACAATCATTCAATATTCTGAATTCACGGCGGTCACAGAACCTGTCCCCGGCGGAGGCCGGTGTCGCGTAGCCTTCGAGGGTGGAGCTGTCTCGGGAGTTGGGGGTGGGGAGTGCCGTGGGGCTCGGGCTGGGGTCGATCCTCGGGACGGGGGTGTTCGTCACGCTGGCGCCGGCCGGGTGGCCAGACGCGGTGGTGTTGGCGGTGGTCCTGGCGGGGTTGTTGGCGGCGAACGGTCTCTCGAGCGCTCAGCTCTGCCGCGCACCCGGTCAGCGGAGGGACCTACGAGTACGGGTACCGATGGCTCGCGCCGTGGTTGGGCTTCACGGCGGGGTGGATGTTCGTGGCGGCGAAGAGCGCCTCGGCGGCGACGGCGGCGATCGGCTTCGCCGGGTACGCGCTGCACCTGGTCGGCGGCGGCTCCTCGCGGGGCCGGACTCCGCTGGCACTGGGAGCCGTTCTCGTTCTGACGCTCCTGGTCGCGGGCGGGATCCGGCGGTCGAACCGAGTCAACTGGGCGATCGTCGTGACGACGCTCCTCTCGCTGCTCTTCTTCCTGGTGGCCGGGCTCCCCTCGGCCGTGGCCGAGGGACGTCGAATCTGCGGCCGTTCTTCGCTCCGGCGGAGGGTCGAAGCGCGCTCTCCGGTCTGCTCTACGCCACGGCACTGGTCTTCGTCGCGTACACGGGCTACGGCCGGATCGCCACGCTCGGTGAAGAGGTGCGCGATCCCCGTCGGACGATCCCTCGGGCCATCGTCGCGACCCTGCTCGTGACGGTGACGCTCTACGGCGCCGTGGCACTGGTGGGCACGGCGATCGCGGGCTCCGGGGACCTCGCGCGGGCGACGGTGGGGGAGGCCGCACCGCTCGGTGTCGTCGCGGCGGAGTTTGCCGGCTCGGCGGGCGAGCGCGTCGTCGCCGTGGGCGCGATCACCGCTCTTCTCGGGGTCATCCTGAACCTCCTCCTCGGCCTTTCCCGGGTGCTGCTGGCGATGGGCCGACGAGGGGACGCCCCGGCGGGTCTCGCACGCGTCGAGCCGGCTGCCGGGACGCCGCGGCACGCGGTCCTGACGGTCGGCGGACTCGTGCTCGCGCTCACGCTGATCGGCGACGTCGAGACGACGTGGTCCTTCTCGGCCTTCACCGTCCTGGTCTACTACGCCCTGACCAACCTCGCTGCGCTGCGGCTGCCCCCGGAGCTGCGCCTCTACCCGCGGTGGATCGCCTGGGCCGGGCTCGCCGGGTGTCTCTTCGTCGCCTTCTGGGTGGAGCCGCGGATCTGGCTCGCCGGTCTCGGCCTGCTGGCCGTGGGCCTGGCGGGCCGGGCTCTCCTGCGGCGGCTCAGACCATGAAGTGCTTCGGGGGATCGGCTTCGCGCAGGATCGGCCGGTCGATCGAGAAGAGGGAGAGGTCCGCCTCGGTTCGCCCGTCCACGGCGAGCTCCGCGAGGATCCTCCCGATCGCCGAGGCGAACTTGAAGGCGTGGCCCGCCCCGATCGCGACCCACACCGGACCGGCGCCGGGCACGGCGTCGAGGACGAAGTCGCGGTCGGGCGTCAGGGTGTAGAGGCAGGTCTTGGTGTAGAGCTCCGGGCCGAGAGCCTTGGGGAGGAGCCGGGAGCAGAACGACCGCACGCGCTCGAGGGCCTCCGGGTCGGGCTCGAAGTCACGCTCCTCGGCGGTGGTCTCCCTCCCTCCGACGTCCTGCGCCACCTTGACCCCCGGCTCGCCGTAGACGGGGAAGCCGTAGAAGCTCGGCTCGTCCATCCAGATCCAGATGGGAAAGCGGTCGGGCGCCAGCTCGTCCAGGTGCGGAGTACCGAAGTAGGTGACCTGCTCGCGGGTCACCGTGAGGGGCAGGGGGCGGCCCAGCGGCTCGAGGATCCGGTTGGACCAGGCTCCGGCGGCGACGACGACGGCCCGTGCCAGGTGGGTCTCCCCGCCGACCCGGATCTCGAGCTCGTCGTCCCCCACCGGGCGCAAGCTCTCGACGGGGGCCCCCGAGAGAACCTCGGCTCCTCGTGCGCGAGCGCAACGCAGGTGCGCGGCGTTGGCACGGGCGGCGTCCACCAGGCCTCCCCGCTCCTGGAAGAGCCCGATGACGTCGTCGTCGATCGTGAAGGCCGGCCAACGGCGGCGGATCTGCGCGGCCGTGAGGCGCTCGAAGGGAACCCCGCAGGCCTCCAGGCTGGAGACGTAGTCGTCGGGCGGAATGGCGGCGCCTGCGGGGAAGAGGTCGAGGCCCCCGGTGAGCGTCACCAGCCGCTCGCCCGCCTCCTGCTCGAGAGCCTCCCAGGCCTCGTAGGCGGCGAAGGCGAGCCGCACGTACTCCGGGCGGTGGTAGGAGAGCCGGATGATGCGGGAGTGGTCCTGGGATCCGCCCCGATCGTGTCCCGTCTCGAAGCGCTCGATCCCGAGGACACGGGCGCCACGCCGTGCGAGCCAGTAGAGCGCACCGCTCCCCAGGCCTCCGAGGCCGAGGACCACGGCGTCCCACTGGCGTGGTCGGCCGCTCATGCCTCGTCGTGGTCGTAGTACTCGTAGGCGGACATCGGCTTGCCGCTCGCCGAGCGCCACTCGCGCTCGGCCTCGGGGAGCTTGCCGAGCGCTCGCGCCATCGCCCGCACGTGGCAGGCCACCGAGCCGCAGCAGGAGCCGATGTACTGGATCCCCATCTCCCGTGCCTCGCGGGCGAAGTCCGCCATCGCGGTGCGCGGCAGTTGCAGAGGGTCGAGGCCGAGCGGGAACTCCGGCAGGGAGGTGAAGTCCACGCGGTCCTCGGGCGTGTGGTACGCCACCGGCTGGCAGGCGACGAAGCCGGGCACGGCCTCGCGCACTTCCCGCATCAGCGGCAGCGTGTGACGCGGATTGCGCAGGCAGTTGATGCCCACGATGTCGGCGCCGGCGTCGGCGAGGCGACGCGCGCACTCGGCGGGCCCGTATCCCTCGTAGCTCTTCGGCTCGAGCTCGTAGGCCATGGTGACCATCGCCGGCAGGCCCGCCGCCTGGATGCGCTCGGCGGCGATCAACGCCTCACCGAGCCAGGTGAACGTCTCCGCGATCACGAAGTCGACCCCTTCCTCGACCTGGAGCTCGAGCTGCCGGTCGAAGAGCTCCCGCACGTGGTCGGCGCTTCCCGCTTCGGCCGGGTCGTAGGCCCAGGTCAGGCTGAGGTTGCCCGCCACCAGCGCGTCGCCCTCGGTCGCGACCTCCCGCGCGATGCGCACGGCCGCGCGGTTGATCTCCGCGGCGCGGCCCGCGAGGCCAACCGTGGCGAGCTTGTCCTCCGAGGCGTAGAAGGTCAGGGTCTGGAGCACCTCCGCCCCCGCTTGCAGGAACTCGCGATGGAGCTGCGCCAGGGCGTCGGGATGGGTCAGGCTGACCTCCGGAGTGAAGGGTCCCGCCTGCACGTAGCCGCGCTTCTCGAGCTCCAGCAGGTAGCCGCCGTCGCCGAGCACGGGCCCCTCGGCCAGACGCTCCAGGATTCCTCGCTTCATGGTGTCCCTCCCGCGGGCGGCCGTCGTGACCGCCGTGTTCGCTTGCTAGCAGAGTCCGTCCTCGGAAGTCGAGAGGCGTCGCTCCGGCCGCACGAAGAGCCAGAGGACGGCGCCCACGAGGGCGAAGAGAGCGCCGCTCGAAAGGGCCGGGATCCAACCCCAGCGTTCGGCCAGCCAGGGCACCAGGGGGCTCGAGATGACGCCGCCGAGATTTCCCCCGGTATTCATCAGCCCGGTCGTCGTCGCCGTCTCCCGGCGACCGATGTAGGTCGCCGCCGCCCAGTAGGCGCCTTCGGTCAGCTGGGTCGCCGCGAAGCAGAGGGAGAGGAGGACGAGGGCCGCCGTCGCGTTGCGCGCTTGGGCGCCGGCGACCAGGAAGGCGGCCACCAGCCCGAGGCCCGCGATCGCCGGCACCCGGCAGCCCGCCCGCGGCCCGAGGCGGCGGCAGAGCCTGTCGCAGAGCCAGCCGCCCACTCCCGCCGCCAGGGCGCCGACGACGAACGGGAGCGATGCCGCGAAGCCGCCGGCGAAGAGGCCGAAGCCGCGGACGTCGACGAGGTAGAGGTAGAACCAGGAGAAGAAAATGTAGAAGACGTAGTTCATGCACAAGTAGCTCGCCGTCAGCAGGAGCACGTCCCGATCGCGCAGGGCCCGCATCCACGCGCCGCGGGTGCCGCTCCGGCCGCCGGCCCTTCGCCCTTCGCGGATGAGGGCGAGCTCGTCCGGCTCGACGGCGGGGTGGTCCTCCGGCGTGTCGGTTGCGTACCACCACCACAGCCCGATCATCGCCAACGCGATCGGGGCCGCGACGTAGAACGACTCCCGCCAGCCCAGCCGCAGCATGACCCAGGCGACGAGCGGCGGCGTGAAGGCGGCACCGAGCGACAGGCCGGTGCTGAGCAGGGCGTTGGGCAGCGCCCACCCGCCAACCGGGAACCAGGCGGCGATCGCTCCCGCCGTGATCGGGAAGAGCGGTGCCTGAACGACACCCATGGCGAAGCGCAGCAGCACGAGCGAGAGCAGAGCGCCCACGGCCGAGGTGGCGACCAGGCCGGGGACGAGGCCGGTGAGGACGGTCAGGGCCACCCACGCCAGGCAGAGCACGGAAAGGGCCCGCCGAGGCCCGACGCGGCCGCCGAAGACACCTCCCGGCAGCTGGAAGAGGGCGTACCCCCAGACGAACGCCGCGAACACCCATCCCATCCGGACTTCGCTGATTCCCAGCTCGGGCATCGCCATCTTCGCCGCCACGGAGAGGTTCATCCGCAGCAGGTAGGCGACGAAGGAGACGACGAAGAGGATGGCGAGGATCCGCCAGCGCACGCCGAGGGCACGCACCGACGGGACCGGGCTCAGAACGGCCCCCAACCGATGGCGTGGGAGAGGAGGAGCAGGCCCAGGCCGGCGACGATCCAGAGCAGCTGGAGGCGCCAGATGAACGCCGCCCACCGGGTCCAGGGGACGTCGATCAGGGCCAGGCCGGCCATGAAGTAGCCGGAGGTCGGCGTGAAGATGTTGGTGAAGCCGTCGCCGAGCTGGTAGGCCAAGACGCTCGTCTGCCGGCTGATGCCCACGAGATCCCCGAGGGGCGCCAGGATCGGGATCGAGAGCGCCGCCTGGCCGCTACCCGACGGCACCAGGAAATTGAGCGCCACCTGCACGAGGTAGATGCCGACGAGCCCCACCGTCGCCGGCAGGCCGGCCAGGGCCCCGGTCATCGCGTGGAGCACGGTGTCGGTGACCTGGGCGCCGTCGAGCACGACGAGGACACCTCGCGCCAATCCCACGACCAGGGCTCCGCCGGTCAAGGCCGAGGCCCCGGCGACGAAGGCCTCGGCGGTACCGCTGGCGCCGAGGCCGCCGACCAGGCCGGCGACGATACCGGCGGCCAGGAAGAGACCGGAGAGCTCGATCAGCCCCCAGTGCAGGACCAGCGTGCCGACGACGACGCCCGCCAGCGTAGCGAGGAGAACGACCACCACCGCGGCGGTGTGCCGTCTCGAGAGCGCGCCGTCGTCGAGCCGCCCCGGACGCTCCGTCGCCGGCTCGCGCCGGATCCGCGCCGCGTAGCGTGCCACGTACACGATCGCGATCCCGGTGGTCGTCGCCCAGACGAGGAGGCGGAAGCCGAGACCCGAAAACAGCGGCAGACCTGCGATTCCCTGGGCCACCCCGACGGTGAACGGATTGAGGAAGGCACCGGCGAAGCCGGCTCCGGCGCCGACCAGGGCGATGGCGCCGCCGGTGACGTCGTCGTAGCCGAGCCGGCGCGCCAGCAGCACGAGCGCGGGCAGGAAGGCGAGAGTCTCCTCGGCCATGCCGATGGTGCCGCCGCCGACGGCGAAGAGCAGCATGAGAATCGGGAGAGCGAACGCCCCCCGTTTCCCGGCGGCGGCCGCCACCGCGTCGACGGCGACCTCGATGGCACCGGTCGCCTGGACGACGCCGAAGGCTCCGCCGATGAGCAGGATGAAGAAGACGATCGGCGCGGTCTCGAGCAGCCCGCGCGGAAAGGCGAGGAGGACGTCGGTCACGCCCGCCGGCGAGGCCTCGACGCGATGGTACGAATCCGGATCGACCAGCGACCGTCCGCCGCTCTCGACGCGATCGTAGCCGCCCGCGGGGATCCAGTGGGTCGCCGTCGCCGCGACGGCGACCAAGGAGAAGAGCAGCACCCAGGTGTGCGGGACCCTGACTCTCACGCCGGCGCTCCGCAGAAGAGCAGGGCGGCGGCCGTGTAGAGACGGGCGGCCTCTTCGATCTCGGACACCGGGACCGACTCGTGCGGCGAGTGGGCGAGGGCGAGGTCACCGGGACCGAGGATCACGGTCGGGATTCGCGCGAAGTGCGACAGCAGAGCGCCGTCGGTCCAGGCCGGGAAGGCGCCGAAAGGCTGCTCGGTACCGCTCAGGGCGCGGCGGGCCGCGGCACAGGCGCGGGCGAGAGGGTGGTCGTCCGGAGTGACGAGGGCGACGTGCTCGAGGGTCGCCATGCCGCCCGGCACGCGACGGACGGCGGTCGTGAGCCCCGGCATCCGCTCACGGACCTCGGCGAGCAGCGACTCGAGCTCGGCCACCGCGGTGTCGTGGCTCTCGCCCGGAAGCAGGCGGCGGTCGGCCGAGAGGCGGCAGGAGGCTGCCACGGTCGACGGCTGGTCACCTCCCTGGACGGTGCCGAAGTTGAGGGTGGGCCGCCCGAGCAGGGGGTGGATTCGGCCCGCCAGCGCGGGCTGGAGCTCGCGGTCGACCAGGTCGAGGAAGCGGCCGGCGGCGACGATGGCGTTCACCCCGGCCGCGGGATCACCGCCGTGAGCGGCCCGCCCGCGCAGCTCGATCTCCAGCCACTCGAGTCCCTTGTGGCCGAGGCAGACCCGGTTGCCGGTGGGCTCTCCGACGATCGCGCCGTCGGCGGCGACCCGCTGCGCCACCAGGCGCTCGGCACCGAGGCTCTCCATCTCCTCGTCGACGACCGCGGCCAACGTCACTCGGCCCGCGGGAAGCGCCTCGCTCTCCGCCAGCGCGACGAGGGTGGCGGCCATCGCGGCGACGGCGCCCTTCATGTCCACGGCGCCGCGGCCCTGCAGGCGACCGTCGACGACCTCCCCCGAGAAGCCCACGCCGGGATCGTCCCGGTTCAGGGGCACCGTGTCGGTGTGGCCGCACAGCAGCAGCGCGGGGCCCGGACGCGCCCCGGCGACGCTGCACAGGAGGTTCGGGCGTCCGGGCGCGACGCGATCGAGAGTCGGCTCGAGGCCGTGATCGTGCAGGTAGTCGGCCAGCGCGAGGACGACCCCCTCCTCCTGACGGGGGAGGCCGGGGTGGCTGGGAATGCGGACCAGCTCGGCGGCGAGCGCCACCGGGTCGCAGCGGTCGAGCGCCGACCGAGCGGTCTCCCACGCCGGGATGGAGGACATTCCGGTGGGTGAGTCTATGCGCAAACGCACGGGAGTTCTTCCCGGGTCCGCGACCCCGCGGAGCGGCGGCCGAGCCCGGAGGAGCCCGGCCTACCGGCCGATGCGAGCCTTGGCACCCCGGTTGCTCCTCGAAGCGGTGAAAGGAGGTCCGACATGTCCCGACACCTCTCGAAGGCCCTGATCGTCGTCCTTCTCGGAGCGACCGCGGGAGCTGCCGCGGCCCAAGGGGCCGAGCAACCAGCGGAGCGTTCCGCCCAGACGACCCTGAGCGGCTGCCTGGCAGGGGTCGACGGCCAGTGGATGATCACCGGCGAGGAGGGTGCTCACGCGGTCGTGGAGGGAGCGGTGGATCTCGAGCCGCACAACGGGCACGAGGTGCGGCTGACCGGCGAGTGGATCCGCAACGCCGAGGGGCAGGAGGCGTTCCGGGCGCAAGCCGTGGAAGACCTCGGACAGTGCCGTCGAGGGTGACCTCGCGTAGGTAAGGGCGGGGCACGTCGCCGTCCGGGAGGGGTCACCGCCCCGTCGGTGAGCTCGCGCCTCGGGCCGCCATCTCTTCCTCGACCTCCCGCGCCCGGCGCAGGGCCTCCTGGGCCTCACCGAGCGCGCCCTTCCGGTTGAGCAGGTCCGCCAGCAGGTAGTAGCCGAGCGGCCCCGCACCTGGTGCTCGTCGCGGGAGAGCCCTCCCGCGTCAGCTCCTCCGCCCGGGCGAGATCGCCCCGCGGTCCATCAACAGCTTGGCGAGGTAGTAGTAGCCGCGCACGAAGTCCGGGTTGGCCTCCAGCGCCGCCTCCCACTGCTCCCGCTGCTGCGCGGGTCGTTCGAGGGCGCCGTAGAGGCGGCCGAGATTGAAGCGGGCCTGGAAGTGGCCGGGGGCCAGCTCGACGGCCCTCTGTACTCGGCGACGGCCTCGACGGGGTCACCCGCTTCCTCCGCCAGGACGGCCAGATTGAAGTGCGGTTGCGCGAGGTCCGGCTTGCGGGCCAAGGCGTGCTCGAAGGCCGCACGCGCCTCGCCGGAACGTCCCATCAGGACGAGGACCTCGCCCCGGAGGTTGTCGAGCAAGGCGGGCGCCTCGCGACCTTCGGCGGCCCGGTCGAGGATGCCGAGAGCGTCGGACAGCCGCTCGCGCGAGACGAGGATCTCGCTGGCCGCCAGGGCCGCCTTGGTGTCGCGGGGCGAGAGGGCCAGCAGCCGCTCGAAACCGAGCAGGGCCTCGTCGAGTCGGCCGGTCTTCCGGTAGGCGGCAGCCAGCCCGAAGAGCGACGCGGCGTGCTCCGATCGAGCTCGAGGGCGCGCTGGAAGTGGGCGATCGCCGCCTCCTGATCGCCCGCCTGAGCGTCGAGGGATCCCAGCATCTGGTGGACGTCGAGCAGGTCCGGATCCTCCGCCGCGGCCTTCTCGAGCTGGCGGCGGGCCAACGCCTCGTTGCCGGCCCCGAGCGCGCTCTGCGCCGCCATGACCAGACGGTGGAGACCGACCTTCTCTTTCGGATCGGCGCGCTCCCGGTCGCCCTCCTCGGCCGGGGAGACGCCGCCGCCGCCGGCCAGGTAGCCGAGGGCCTGCAGCCGCGCCAGGGTCTCCTCGTCGAGATCGGCTTCGGCCGCGGAGCCGGCGTCGCTCTCGATCCGCTCGCGCAGGCTGTCGAGACCGTTGCGCAGCCGCTCGAGATCCGCGCGGCGGCTGCGCACGACGTTGTCGCGCTCGTGCGGATCGGCGGCGATGTCGAAGAGCTCGGGCTCCGGCGCGTCGATGTACTTCAGCGATCCGTCCCGCAGGGCACGCAGCGGCGCCCACCCGTAGTGCAGGAGCGGGTAGAGCGACTCGCTGTAGACGGGTGAGGAGCCCTGTCTCTCCCCGCGCGCCAGCGGCAGGAGGCTGCCGCCGTCGATGCCCGACGGCGGCACCGTTCCCGCCAGCTCCGCGAAGGTCGGCAGGAGGTCGACGTGGCTCACCGGAGCGTCGACGACCCGACCCGCCTGTGCGTCGGCCGGTAACCGCAGCACCAGGGGCACGTGCACGGTGCTGTCGTAGACGAAGAAGCCGTGGAAGGCCTCTCCGTGGTCGCCGAGTCCTTCTCCGTGGTCGCCGGTCACGACGAGGCCCGTGTCCTTCCACAGCCCCCGCGCTTCGAGCGCCTCGACGAGCCGTCCCAGGAGCGCGTCGGCGTAGGCGATCTCACCGTCGTACGGCCTCCCCGCGTAGCGCGACAGGTAGGGCTCGGGCGGCGTGTACGGGTCGTGGGGCTCGTAGAGATGGACCCAGAGGAAAAACGGACGCTCGCGGTCCAGGCCGTCGAGCCAGGCGATCGCTTGCGCCACCGTCTCGGCGCCGTCCCGCTGGACCGCCGCCATGTTGGAGCGCTCGCCGGCCGGCGCCTCGAAGTCGTCGAAGTAGCGGTCGAAGCCCCGGCCCACGCCCCAGCGGCCGTCGAGGACGAAAGAGCTGACGAAGCCGCCCGTCCGGTAGCCGGCCGTCGAGAGCGTCTCGGCGAGCGTCGGAACGTCGTCGCGCAGAACGTAGCCGACGTTCTCGCGGACACCGTGTGCCGGCGGGTAGCGGCCGGTGAGGATCGAGCTGTGCGCCGGCAGGGTGAACGGTACGGTCGACACCGCGCTGGCGAAGCGCACGCCCTCGCGGACCAGCGCGTCGAGAGTGGGCGTGTCCACCGCCTCGTAGCCCCAGGCGGGAAGATGGTCGGCACGCAAGGTGTCGATGGTCACCAGGACGAGGTCGGGCCGAGCCGCCCTCGACGTCGACCCGAGGCGCGTCTCCGGCGGCTCCCTGCGGTCGCAGCTCGCGACGGACATCGAGCAGACCGCGAGCGCGAGGATCACCGACGGTCGGTGGAGCACGTCCGGCAGCTTACCGCTTGGAGCGCGCGCGTACGGTGCGGCGCTCGTTGACACGCTTCCGTCACGCTCCCTAAGATGACCGCAACTGGCCCATAGGGTCTCAACACGAGGGGAGGTTCCATGCGGACGCGCCCGTTCCTGCTCGTGGCAGCGGTGACGCTGCTCTCGGCTCAGACCACGCTCGCCCAGACGACCGGGACGATCCGAGGGGAGGTGACCGATTCGGCCGGCGGAACCCTCCCGGGCGTGACGGTGACCGTGAGTGGTGAGAGAGGTGTGGAGCGGGTCGTGACGACCGGACCGAACGGTACCTTCCTCGTCACCTCCGTGCCGCCCGGAACCTACGGCTTGGAAGCAACGCTCGAAGGCATGGGGACCCAGTCCGCCTCGGGTGTCCGGGTCAGCATCGGAGGCGATGCGACGGTGAACTTCGTGCTCGGAGGCGACAGCTTCGCCGAGGAGATGACGGTCACCGCGGAGACTCCGCTACTCGATCTCACCAGCTCCGAGGTCGGCTCCAACTATTCGGCCGAGTTCACCGAGGACCTGCCGACGCGGCGCAACTTCTGGGACATCGTGTCGGTCTCGCCCGGCATGAGCCAGAGCGACGAGGGCAACGACAGGCAGTCCGCGTTCGGCTCCAACATCCAGTCCAACAGCTGGAACGTCGACGGCATGGACGTCAGCGGCTCGGAGACCGGTGCCGCCTGGTGGTACGTCAACCCCGACACCATCGAGGAGGTTCAGGTGCTCGGCATCGGCGCTCCGGCCGAGTTCGGCAACATGACGGGAGCGGCGATCAACGTCGTCACCAAGTCGGGGACGAACGAGTACAAGGGCAACCTGAACGTCTACTACCAGTCCGACGCGCTCACCGACACCGGCGCCAAGCTCGAAGGCTCCGAGTTCCCGACCTACACCCGTGACAAGTACCACGACGCCACGCTCAGCTTCGGCGGGCCGTTCAAGCGCGACAAGGCGTGGTTCTTCGGTGCGGTCGAGAACACCCGCGACGCCTTCGCCGTCCCGGGGGTCGATCCCGACTTCGCGCCGGAGACCTCCTACGATCGCTACGACGCCAAGCTCGACTTCTCGCTCTCCCCGCGGGCCCAGCTCGACGTCAAGTACCACTACGAGGACTACGACCTCCCCGAGGCCGGAAGCGCCTTCATCGCTCCGTCGGCCGCGGGTGTCGAGTTCGGGACGAACCCTGCATGGGGAGGCAGCTTCAGCTACACCTTGAGCGACCGCACGCTCGTCGAGGCTCACTACGCGGGCTGGGACGGGGACGACTTCTGGCGATCGCAGACCGGCTCCACCGAGCCGCCGTACATCGACTTCTCGCCGGCCGGCGGAGGCCCTCCGGTATACACAGGGGGCACGCCCTACCCCTTCGACTACTTCACGAGCCGCGACCAGGCGGACGTCAAGCTCTCGCACTACGCCGAGGACTTCCTGCACGGCGATCACGACTTCCGCTTCGGCGTGCAGTACAGCGCCGGAACCGCCGATACCGTGATCTTCGCCGGCTTCGGCGGCGGTTACTACTACCGCTACGAGTACGACTACTACGGCTACTTGTACCCCTACTACTACCTCTACACCTTCACGCCGTTCCACTACGGCGCCGACAACAGCTCGGTCTCGGCCTTCATGGACGACTCCTGGCGGGTCAACGACCGACTGACGCTGAACGTCGGCGTGCGGTGGGACCAGCACGACGGCAAGATCCCCGCCTATCCGCGCTTGAACTCCGCCGGGGCCGCCACCGGAGAGACGATTCCCGGGATCGACAACGTCATCGACTGGAACACGATCTCCCCCCGGCTCGGCTTCGCCTGGGTGGCGACCGATGACGCGCGAACGGTCGTGCGCGGCTCGTACGGCATCTACTACGACGGCAACGTGACCGGCAACTGGGACTATCCGCCGCCGCAGGCACCCGCCTTCCAGTACTTCCTCTGCAACGGACCGCCCCCCACGACCTGTGATGCGGATCCCTTCTTCGAGCAGATCGTGCCCGATCTCGCCGTCGACCCCGACCTCGATCCGCCCAAGTCCACGCAGTGGGCCCTCGGTCTCGAGCGCCAGCTGCGCGACACCATGGCCCTCGGCGTGCAACTCGTCTACAAGGAGACCGAGGACCTGGTCGGCTGGGAGATCCTCGACGACGGAATCCTCGAGACGGTCGTGCGTCCGGATCCCATCACCGGTGAGCCGGTCACCCTGCTCGACTTCTGTGAGGAGGGGTGCGTCTTCCCGACCATTCGCAAGGGCAACCGGCCGGGGGCCGGCTCGCTTCTGCCCGACGAGAAGTACCACATGGACTACCGGGCCGCGATCCTCACCTTCGAGAAGCGTCACTCGAACGGGTGGAGCATGATGGGCTCCTACACCTGGTCGAAGTCGGAAGGGCTGATCCCGCGGCCGTTGGCACAGACGCAGTTCAATCCGTTCTACGGCAGCACCGAAGGGGCGGACCCCAACCAGTGGATGAACGCGGATCAGCTCCTGCAGGGCGATCGCGAGCACATGCTTCGTGTGCAGGCCAACGTCGACCTGCCGTGGACGCTCGACTTCACCGCGTCCTTGAACTGGCAGACCGGCCGGCCGTACTCTCGGCAAGCCCGCTTCTCCCTCGGCCAGGGTCTGACGACGGTGATCCTCGACCCGGCGTCCGACTCGCGCCGGCTGCCCGACACCACCGTGCTCGACGTCGGCATCGGCAAGCGCTTCGAGATCGGCAGGTCGGAGATCAAGCTCGATTTCCAGGTCTTGAACCTGCTCAACGAAGACGCCAACCAGTTCTGGGAGACGTTGGTGCTCGGGCCGGGCGACCGTTTCGTGCCGAGCGACTTCGTCTACCCGCGCCGCGGCATCCTGCGGTTGGGAGTCAGCTTCTAGGAGCGGGCCGAGGGTCGGGGATCTCGAGCCAGGCGGTCGCCCCCGCGAGGAAGGGGGCGATCGCCGCCAGCACGTCGTCGCGAGAGACGGCGCGGAGCGCGTCGCGCAGCTCCCCGACGGTGCGGATGCGACCCTGCTCCGTCCACTCTCCGGCGAGGAAGGCGGCCACCTCCTCGGGGCTCTGCGCGGCCGAGACGCGACGGCCGAGCAACGCCTTTCGGGCGGCGGCGATCTCCGCCTCGGAGGGAGGATCGGCGGCGAGCCCCGCGAGCGTCTCCCGGAGCGTGGCGCGGAGGGCGTCCAGCTTCTCCGGATCGACGCCCATCGAAAGCTCGATCCAGCCGTTCGCGCCGTCGGAGTGATAGGCACTCGCGATCCAGTAGAGGAGCCCCCGGTGCGAGATCGCCTCGACGCCGAGACGGCCTTCGTAGCCGTGCGTGAGGACCCAGAGCAGCAGCCGCCAGGAGAGGGCCTCGTCGGAGCGCGTCCCGGGAGCGGGCACGGCCCACCCCAGCCGCGTCTGCGCGAAGGGCCGATCCGCCCGGAGTGCCACCGCCGGCGTCTTCACGCGCGGAGGGGGCGTGTCCGCGAGCAGGCCCGGCGAAACGGGACCGAAGGTGTGCTCGAGGATCGCCTTGACCTCGGCCGCGTCCACGTCGCCCGCCACGATCACCAGAACCGGGGAGGCGTCGCCGGCGGTGGCGGCGATGCCCAGCTGCTCCCTCAGGCTCGCCTCGACCCTCGACTCGGGATCGTCACCGGCCTCTCCGCCGTCGGGGGGACTCGCCGAAGCGCCCGAGACCGCCGCCCGCGCTCGCGCGACGAGGGCACCGACCTCACCGGCGCGTCCGCGCCAACCCCACCAGGTGTGCCGCCACGCCGGCCATCCCTCGGTCGTGACGTCCGGCTCCTCGTGGTCTGCCACGACGTCGCCGGGGAAGAGCACGCCCACGAAGACCGTTCCGCACTCCGGGATCCTCTGCACGAGGCCGGGAAGGCCGGCCGAGAGCCGCACCGCGACCGGAGCGCCGAGCCGTTCTCCGGCCTCGCCCGCCAGGGGCCCGGCGTCTCGAGGGGCCGCCGAGCCTCGCCGGGACGAGCGGTCCGTTCTGCCGGCTCCGGCGGAGGACTCCGCATCAGCCTCGTCACCGGAATCCGGCCGCTTCTCGTCGGGGCTCGCGACCTCGCCGCCGATGCGCTCCCGCGACGTGCCGGCGCCACCCGCCGCGACCGGACCGGGCTCGGGGGCTTCGGTCGGGACCGACCAGCCGACGGTGCGGCCCTCCGGAGCGAGCCAGTGTCGGGCGGCGCTCCGCACATCCTCCGGCGTGATCTCGGCGAGACGGGTGGAAAGGCCGCGCAAGACGTCGAGGGCACCCAGACCGCCGTAGTAGGCGAGCTGATGGGCGGCGTCCTCGGTCGTCTGGACGTCGAAGAGGAGCGCCGTCAGGAGCCGCTCGCGCGCCGCGGTGAGCTCCTCGTCGGGAACGAGGCGTTCCCGCAGTGCTCCGACGGTCGCCTCGAGCGTGTCCTCGAGAACGGCGGGCTCCGCGCCGTCGGAGAGGACTCCGGCGACGGTGAGCACGTAGGGGTCGGCGGTCGGGATGAAGAACGTGGTCGCGTCGGCCGGGAGGCCGGCGAGCCGGGTCCCGGGGGCGACGGGCACGCCGAACTCCTCCTGCTGGAAGTTGATTCCGTCGCTGCCGCCCAGGAGCTCGCGCAGGAGGAGGAACGCGGGCCACTCCGCGTCGGTGACCGCCGGGGCGCGCCAGGCGATGCAGAAGCGGCGCGCGTCGTCGCCGTTCGGAAGCTCGAGGCGACGCGCGCCTCGCTGCTCCGGCTCGCGGGTACGCGGCGGCGGCGTCGGCTCTCCGGCGGCCAGCGCACCGAAGAGCTCCCGGACGCGGCCCTCGACGGCGTCCGCCTCGACGTCGCCCGCGATCGCCAGCACGGCGTTGGCCGGCACGTAGTGGCGCCGGTAGAAACCGAGGAGGTCCTGCCGGTCGAGAGACTCGACGTCGCTCTCCCACCCGATCGTGTTGTACCGGTACGGGTGCTGGAGGAACGACGTGGCGAGCACGGCGTCGTAGAGCACGGAGGCCGGGTCGTTCTCGTAGCCGTGGAGCTCGGCCAGCACCGCCCCGCGCTCCGCCTCCACCTCGTCGGCCGGCAGGAGCAGCCGCGCCATGCGGTCCGCCTCGACGCGCAGCAGCAGGTCGAGCGCTTCGCGCGGAGCCGTTTCGTAGTAGGTCGTCTGGTCGATCCACGTGTAGGCGTGCCACTCTCCACCGACCTCGTAGATGCTCGACGCCAGCCGCGTCTCAGGAAAGCCCTCGCTGGCCCGAAAGGCCATGTGCTCCATGAAGTGCGCCACACCGGTCGTGCCCGGCCGCTCGTCGCGAGCCCCCGCCCGGTAGAGCATCTGCACGCTCACCACCGGCATCGTCCGGTCCTCCAGCACCAGCATCGTCAGCCCGTTGTCGAGCCGCGTCTCGCGCGCCGCCGAGAGATCGATCGCCGCGACCCGGCAGGCCACCAGGAAAGCCAGGAGCCCGAGCTGGAGCGGCCGGGCTCGCGCCCGGCCGGCCCGCGGCGACGCGACCGTTGCCGGTGAGCACCCGATCCACCGGAGGCCTCGGCGCCCTCGCTCGGCCGACACGGGGGTCGGCCGCTTCAGTCGGGGTGCCCTGCGGGAAGAGCGATTGAAGCGGCCGGCGCCGCTGCCGGCCGTTGGCGATTCGGGTGGCGTCACCGTGGTCCGGCCGGGCGGGAGCCCGGCCGCTTCAGTCGGGGCGAGATCCAGCGCGGGGGTCGGCGAGGGCATGGGGCTCAGAGGTACAGGTGCCCGGGGTCGAGGTCTTCACGCAAGAGGCGGAGCTCCTCGGCGGTGGGGGGCTCGGTCTCGGGGATCTCGGCGGCGAGGCGCGGATCCCATCCGAGGGTCTCGCGGACGCGATCGAGGGTGACGCCGGGGTGAAGGGAGGCGAGGGTCATCTCACCGTCGGTGAAGCTGTAGGTGGCGAGATCGGTGACGACGATCGAGGGGCCGCCGCCGGGGAAGCCGAGGCGCTCGCGCTCTCCGGGTCCGCCGAGCAAGCCCGGAGAGGTCGTGAAGTCGAGGGCGGCGGGGAAGCTCTGCCGGCTCTGCGGGGCGATCACCAGCACCCGCTTCGCGTGGATGGCGATCTCGCAGGCGCCGCCGCTGCCCGGCAGGCGCACCTTCGGGTGGTCGTAGTCGCCGATCACCGTCGTGTTGAGGTTCCCGTGACGGTCGATCTGCGCGCCCTGCAGGAAGCCGACGTCGATGCGCCCTCCCTGCAGGTAGCCGTAGAAGACGTCGGCCATGGAGCAGACCGAGAGCGAGTCGGTCACCAGCGCGGGATCGCCGATCGAAACCGGCACGCGCTCGGGCACGGCGCCGACGGCTCCCGACTCGTAGAGCAGCAGCAGGCTCGGTGCGTGGAGGCGCCGCGCCAGGTTGCAGGCCAGATTGGGCAGCCCGATGCCGACGAAGACGACCTCGCCGTCGACGAGCTCCCGCGCTGCGCGGCAGACCATCAACTCGGCGGGGGAGTACTCCATCGCTCAGTACCCGTAGTCCACCGGTGTCGACGGGCGCGATCGGGCGCCAAGCTCCTCCCGGCGTGCCCCCAGCTTCTCGAGATAGGCGGCGCGATCGGAGACTCCGTGGACCCACTCGTCGAGATACGCCTCGAGGCGCGCCCTCTCCTTCGAGATCTCCCGCCAGCCGACGTAGAAGTCGTTGTCCCGGTCGTAGTGACCCTGAGCGTAGGAGGGGTGGCAGCCCCACGGCTCGTGGACGACGGCCGAGACCAGCAGGCCGGGGACCAGGGTGCGGTTGGGGTCGGAGCGGATCACGCTCTCCGGCACGATCTCCTCGACGACGACGATCACCCGGCGCGCGGCGAACGCCGCCTCCTTCTGCACCCCGAGCAGGCCCCAGATCTGGGCGTTGCCGGCGGCGTCGGCGCGCTGGGCGTGGATGATGGCGACGTCCGGCTCGAGCGCAGGGACGACCGGCAGCTCCTCGTCGGTGTACGGGCACCGCACGGAGCGGATGCGTGGGTTGACTCGCGGCAGATCGCTCCCCGTGAAGGTACGCAGCGGCATGAAGGGCAGCCTGGCCGCGCCGGCCGTCAGCCGCGCCACCATGCCGAAGTGCGTGTACTCCTCGATCTCGAGGGGCGCGGGCTCGCCCCGCTCCACGGCGCGGCGTAGCCCGTAGAGCGGGCCCGCGCCCGGGTTGCCCGCCCAGGAGAAGACCAGCTTCCGGGCGCAGCCGGCCGCGATCATCTGGTCGTAGATGAGGTCCGGGGTGAGCCGGCAGAGCGTCAGCTCGCGCCGCTCCTGACGGATGATCTCGTGGCCGGCCGCGAAGCAGATGAGGTGGGTGAAGCCCTCGATGACGACGGTGTCGCCGTCGGCCACGAAGCGAGAGACCGCTTCGGCCATCGTCATCCGCTTGTCCGCGGCCGGAGCGCTCGGCGTCAGAGGGCCACCTCGTTGACGGTGCGGGACTGCTCGCGGAGGAACTTCAGCAGATAGTGCGGGCCGAGGGCGGCCGGTCCGGTGCCGCCGGAGGCCTTCCAGCCGCCGAAAGGATTGACTCCGGGCCAGGCCCCGGTGGTGGCGCCGCTGCGCCGGTTGACGTAGGTGACACCGGCCTCGATCTCGTCGAGGAAGCGCGTCACCTCCTCGGCGTCGCGGCTGAAGAGGCCGGCGGTCAATCCGTAGCGGCTGCGGTTCGCGAGCGCGATGCCCTCGGAGAGGTCCGCCACCTCGTGCACCAGGAGCACCGGGAGGAAGAGCTCCTCGCTCCACGCCGGGTGGTCGAGGTCGGGCAGCGTGGCGACGACCGGCTCGACGTAGTGCCCGCGCGCCAGGTCGCCCTCGTCGAGGACGCGTCCGCCGCAGAGAACCGTCCCACCGCCCTCCTCGATGGCGTCCAGCCAACGCCGGTACTTCTCGACCTCGCGGCCCGCGATGAGGGGTCCGAGGGCGACGTCGCGCTGCCGGGGGTCGCCGACGACCATCGCCCGGGCGCGAGCCGTGAGGCCGTCGATCAGCGCCTCCGCCACCTCGCGGGCGACGTAGGCCCGGGAGCACGCCGAGCACTTCTGGCCGCCGAAGCCGAAAGCCGAGCGGGCGATCCCTTCGGCCGCCGCCTCGACCTCGGCCGCCGCCGTGACGATCGCGGGGTTCTTGCCCCCCATCTCGACGACGACGGGCCGCGGCCACTCGCGCGGCGCGGCGCGGACGATCGACATTCCGACCTCCCACGAGCCGGTGAACGCCGTGCCCGCCGTGCGGGGGTGGGCCAGCAGGGCGGAGCCCACCACGTCTCCCGGTCCGAAGACGAGGTGGAGGACCGAGCGCGGAACCCCGGCCTTCCAGAGGATCTCCGCCAGCCGGGCCCCGGAGAAGGGGGCATCCTGGGAGGGTTTGAGCACCACCGTGTTGCCCGTGACCAGGGCGGCGGAGACCATGCCGGCCGCCAGGGCCAGGGGGAAGTTGAACGGCGGGATGACGGCCCAGGCGCCGTAGGGGCGCAGGACGCTCCCCGTCGCTTCGCTCTCCACCAGGCGGGCCATGTCCCGCCCGTAGCCGTCCTCGGCCTCCATCAGGCCCGCGTAGTAGGTGAGCAGATCCGCCGACTCTTCGACCTCGGCCATCGCCTCGATGCGGGTCTTGCCGACCTCGACCACCATCAGCGCCGCGAGCTCCAGGCGGCGGGCGGAGATCCCGGCGGCCGCCCGGCGCAGGATCTCGACCCGCTCCGGCCACGGAGTCCGGCGCCACGCCGCGAAGCCCGCCGCCGCGGCGTCGACGGCACGACCGGCCTCCACGGCCGTGGCCTGCTCGATCTCGCCGAGGACAAGCTCCCGGTCGACCGGTGAGACGACGCCTCTGCGCAGCCCGGAGGCCGAGCCCTCGCCGTCGATCGAGCAGCGCTCGAGCGAGCCGAGCCGGGCGACCAGGCGCCTCTGGGCTTCCTCGAAGTCGGCGTGGAACGACTCCGACGAGCCGGCGGAGAGGTAGGTGATCCGCGCTGTGTCCCTCATCGAACCTCCTCGCGATCGGTGGACGTCGCCCCGGCGCTCGCCTCGGGAGAGATCGAGGATTCGGGGCTGGAACGGAGGCGTCTCACGAGATGTCTTCCAGCGATCGTCTCAGGAGTCGGCCGATCTCCGCCAGCTCGTCGAGAGACGCGGTCAGGGGAGGCGCCAGGAGGATGAGGTCGCCGCGCTCGCCGTCGACGTGGCCGACGTTGGGCCAGACGATCAAGCCGCGGGCGAAGGCGGCCTCGGTCCAGCGTTCGGCCAGCCGCCGCTCTCGGGGCCAGGGCTCGCGGGTCGCGCGATCGGCGACCAGCTCGACTCCTGCGAGAAACCCCTTGCCTCGCACGTCACCCACCCAGGGGTGCTCGGCGAGCGGCCGGAGGGCTGCGAAGAAGGCCGTCTCGAGCTCGGCGCAGCGCTCGACGAGACGCTCCCGGCGCAGGTGACGCACCACCGCGAGCCCCGCCGCGCAGGTCGCCGGGTGGTGGGAGTAGGTCTGGGCGTGGTTGAAGTACCCCGAGCCCGCCGCCAGCGTCTCGACGATCGCCGGTGTGGCGGCGAGGCCGGAGAGCGGCACGGCCCCGGCGTTGACGCCCTTGCCGAAGACGAGGAGGTCGGGCGCCAGGTCGAAGTGCTCGCTCGCGAACCAGCGGCCCGTACGGCCCATCCCGGTCAATACCTCGTCGGCGATCAGCAGCACGCCGTGCCGGCGGCAGGCCTCCGCCGCGCGCTCGTAATACTCGCGCGGCGGCACGACCGCCCCCGCCGAGGCGCCGACGATCGGCTCGCAGAGGAAGGCCGCCACGCTCTCCGGCCCCTGGCGGAGGATCTCCTCCTCGACGAGCTCGCCGGTCGTGCGCGGATCGTCGGGCCGGCGATAGGGGTCGGGCGCCGGGATGCGGGGGAAGTCGGTCAGGAGCGGCGCGAAGACCTTCCGGTAGTGCTCCCGGCCGGAGAGCGAGAGCGCCGTCAGGGTGTTGCCGTGGTAGCTCGGCACCCGGCTGATCACCTTCCAGCGCCCGGGTCGACCGCGCTCCAGCTGCACCTGCCGGGCGAGCTTCACCGCCGCCTCGACGGCCTCCGAGCCGCTGGCCAGGAAGTAGCTGTAGCGCAGCTCGCCCGGCAGCACTCGAGCCAGCTCAGCCGCCAGCTCCTCGGCCGCCCGGCAGGTCATCTGCGTGCCGTTGACGTAGCCGAGAGACCGGATCTCCGCCGCCACCGCCTCCGCGATCTCCGGCAGCGAGTGCCCGAGGTTGGCCACCACCGCACCGCCCGCGGCGTCCAGGTACCGCTTCCCGTCCGCGTCGATCAGGTAGCTCCCGTCCGCCCCCACCGCCATCGGGATCCGCCGGTCGAGCCGCCGGTAGAAGAGCGCCCCGTCGGGGTAGCCCCAGGTCGCCATCACCGCCTCCCCGGCATCGGGCCCCGGTTGGGCGACCTGCCGACCGGCCGGTGGAGCCCGGGGTCGACCCCATGGGGCAACGCGAATCGTGACTCGCGACTCATCTCGAGCCCTCGGCGATCAGATCCCGGGTAGCCGCGACGAGGGCGGTGACCGTGGCTTCGGAGGCGACCCGCACGTCGACCGCCCGGCCCCTCTTCCCCGCGGTGACCCGGTTGCCGAGGGCGACGGCGACGGCGAAAGGGGGTGCGGCCGCGGCCAGGGCGGCGAGCTGGCGGGGGAGGAGGGGGGCTTCGGTGGCCAGGACGACGGCGCCGGGAAAGGGCACGAGCTCCAATCGCTGGCCGGCGGCCTCCGCGCTGCGGATGGTGGGTGGCTCCACGGCTCCCTCTCCGGCATCCAGCGCGGCGAGCAGGCGCGCCTCGGCATCCTCCGGCAGCTCCGGTGCCGGCAGGTCGAGGCCGATCGCCAGGGGCGGCCAGCCGGCATCGAGGGGGAGCTCCGGGTCGCGCCGATGGGCGAGCGCGATCCCGGCGTCGTAGACCTGCCCGACGACGGAGCGCGGTGCGAGCAGGATCGGGGCCGACAGGGTCCCGAACTCCTCGAGCACACCGAGGCCGAGGACCCGCGGCATGTCGCCCTCGCCGCGCAGCGCCGCGTACCAGCGTCCCGCCGGCGCGTCGACGGGCTCGACGAGGAGCGCCGTCGCCCACGGCAGCGTGACGGGGCGCAGCAGCGGCTCAGGAGCGGGCATGGGTGGGCTCGGCTTCGGTCGGGAAGAGGCGGTGGTGGCGTTCGAGGATGGCGAGCGCGCGATCGACCGGCAGGGCATGGACGGTGTGGCCGTCGCGGCCGGTCGTGTCGACGGCGGCGAAGAGGGCGTTGACGATCGACTCCTCGGTCGCCTCCGCGGCGGCCTGGAGCAGTGGATCGAGGTCGAACTGCTCGATGGAGGAGAGCGTGTAGCCGTCACCCGCCCAGAACGCGTCGCGCGGGATCCGCCGGGCGGTGGAGAAGGCGAGAGCGAAGTCGCCGCTGCCGTTGTGCGAGATGCTCCCGGTCTTCGCCAGCCCGTGGACCGCCCGCGCGGCGAGCCGCTTCAGCTGGTGGTCGAGCAGCGGCGCGTCGGTCGCCAGGACCATGAGGATCGAGTTCCCCCAGGAGGCTTCGTCCGGCGAGGGACGCAGGTCCGTGATTTCCTCGCCCACCGGCACGCCGTCGATCCGCAGCTGGTCACGCACGCCGTGGTTGGCCTGCACCAGACAGCCCAGCGTGTAGGTGCCGAGCGGCGCCGGCAGCCGCCGCGAGGCCGTTCCGATCCCGCCCTTGAACCCGTAGCAGACCATCCCCGTCCCGCCGCCCACGGCTCCTTCCTCGACCGGCCCGGATCGTGCCGACGCCACTGCCGCCAGCACGTGCTCCTCGCGTACGTGTCGCCCTTCGATGTCGTTCAGGAAGCCGTCCCAGGTCTCCCCGACGACCGGTTCGAGAGATCCCTCGGCACCGGCGTCGAAGCGCTTCGCGAGGGCGGCGTAGACCGCTCCGATCGAGGACGTGTTGGTCAGCGCGATCGGCGTCCCCAGCACCCCCAGCGTGCGCGCTTGGGCCAGTCCCGTGAGCTCGCCGTTGCCGTTCGGCACCGACACGCCACAGGGGAAGAACCCCGCTCCAACCCCCTCTCCCGGCACGATCACCGTGACTCCGGTGCGCACCGGCCCCTCCCCGACGACCAGGCGCCCGTTCCCCCGCACGATCGTCGCCTGCCCCACGGCCACCCCGGGCACGTCGGTGATCGCGTTCCACCGCCCCGTCGGCATCTTCCCGATGCGCACCCCCAGCATCCGAGGCCGGCCACGGTCGCCCTCCCGAGCGGCTCTCCCCCTGCCGCGCAGGGCGAGCAGGGCGGCGGGAAGGAGCTGGAGGAGCGACCGTCGGTCGAGCAGCGGCATGGCGGGAACCCCGGGATTCTACGCCGGTCCGGACCCCGCACAGGATGGCCGAATCCGACACCATATGGTGTATAATGACGTCATGACGAGGACCCAGATCTACCTCGACGACGTGGAGCTGGAGCTGCTCGAGAAGGCGGGCGCCGCCACGGGCGTCGCGGTCGGAGCTGGTGCGCCGGGCGATCCGTCGGGTCTTCGGGACGCCCACTCCTCGTGAGCGGTTGCGTGCGCTGGAGCAGAGCGCCGGGAGCTGGGACGATCTCGGCGAGAGCGGTGCCGACTACGTCGACCGGCTCCGCGGAGACCTCGGCCGGCGGCTGCAGCGCTTGGGCCTGGAGTGAAGGTCCTCGATACCTCGGTCGCCGTCGATCATCTGCGCGGCTTTCCGGCGGCGGGCGAGCTCCTCCATCGGCTGGTCGCCACGGGAGAGGATCTCATCGCCAGCGAGATCGTCCGCTTCGAGCTGGCGGCGGGCGTGCGCGAGGAGGCGCGAGGGGCCCTCGAGGAGTTCTTCCGGGTTCCCACCTGGGTTCCGGTCGACGAGGCGGTCGCCCGCCGGGCGGGCGAGCTCGCCCGCGAGCACCGCGCCAGCCACGGCGGCATCGATGCGGCCGATTTCCTGATCGCCGCCACCGTGCAGCTGTTCGAGGCCGACCTGCTGACCACCAACGTCCGCCACTTCCCGATGCTCCCGGGCCTCCGGGCGCCCTACTGAGGGATTCGGTCTGCATGACTGCATCATCATGCTACGATGCAGCTCGTGAAGACGCGAACGACCGTGACTCTGAGTGAAGGGACCCTTCGCGCCGTGAAGCTCCGCGCCGCGCGGGACGGCAAGCGCGAGAGCGAGGTGATCGACGAAGCGCTGCGCCGGGCGCTCGGGCTCGACATCTTCGAGCAGCTGTGGGAGAAGGCCACGTTGGACGAGGGCGCGGCCATGGACCTCTCCCGCGAGGCCCAGCGGTGGGCCAGGGAATCGACGGAGTAGTGCGGCTCGTCCTCGATCCCAACGTGCTCATCTCCGCCGTCCTGTCGAAGAACGGAGCACCGGCTCGCCTCGTGCGCGAGTGGCTGCGCGGCTCGTTCGAGCTCGTGGTTTCGGAGGCTCTGCTGGATGAGCTGCGCCGTGCCCTCGCCTACCCGGAGCTCCGCGAGCTGATCCGCCCGGGAGAGGCCGCTCGCCTCCTGGACGCCCTCCGGGCCGGCGCCACGATGGCGCCGGATCCCGTGGAGCCGCACGACGTGCGCTCCCGGGACCCGAACGACGACTACCTGATCGCCTTGGCTGCGGCCCAGAGCGCGATGTTGGTCACCGGTGACTCCGACCTGCTCGACCTGAGGCAGCGCGCACCGATCCGCAGCCCCCGCGAGGCGCTCGAGCTCCTGGCTTGAGAAGGCGCGGGGGCCGGGTGCTCGTCCCGGCCCCCGTCCTGGAGGCTAGAACGACAGCCTGTACGTCAAGCGCACGTCCCGGCCGGGCAGCAGCGCCGTGTCCTTCAGGAACGAGACGTGGTTGCGGGCGACCTCGTCGGTGAGGTTGGTGGCGGAGAGCAGGAGGTCGTGGACGACGTCGCCGGTGAAGAAGCGGTAGCCGGCGGTGGCGTCGACCATGGTGTACCCGTCGGTCGGGGTCTCGAACTCCGCCGTGCGATCCTGCTCCAGCGTGTGGCGGACGAAGAGAGAGCCGGAGAACCGGTCGCCGCGGTAGCGCAGGCCGCCGCCGAAGCGGGCCGGCGAGATGCGCGGCAGAGGCTCGCCCGTGTCGGAGAGCTCGGCGCGAACCATGTCACCGGAGAGCTCGAGCTCCAGGTGCTGGGGCTCGCGGTGCAGGAGCTCGATGTGAGCGGTCGCCTCGGCGCCGTAGAACTCGGCGTCGGCTTGGGTGAACTGGACGACGGGGAGGGGGTCCTCCTCTCCTTCGACGAGCTCACCGGTGAGGCGGTCGTAGATGTAGTCGCTCGAGCGGCTGGAGAAGAGACTCAGCTCGCCCTGCACGCGGCCGGATGTCTTGCGCAGCGCCAGATCCACGCCGAGGGTGGTTTCCGCGTCAAGGTCGGGATCACCGATCTCGAAGACCTGCGTCGCGATGTGCGGACCGTTGGCGTAGAGCTCCTCTGGGTCCGGGAGCTTCACGGCCCGCGAGAGGGTCAACGCGGTGGTGTAGCCGGTGCTCGCGCTCCACACCAGGCCGGCGGAGGCCGAGGCGGCGGAGAACGTGCGGTCCGCCTGGCCGGTGGCCGATGAATCCTGGTGGTCGTACCGCAGGCCGACTTGACCGCGCAAGGCGCCCGTTCCGATCTCCTCGAAGACGAAGGCCGCCCAGGTGTCGTTGTCGGTGGGCGGAACGAACGCCTCCTCGCCGATCGCCTCGAAACTGCGCGTCGAGAGCTGGATGCCTACCGACCCGCGAAAGGCGCCGACCTGACGGTGGGTGGAGTCGATGCGGGCCTCCCAGGCGTCGTTCAGGAAGCGGGTACCGACCTCGTCGCCTTCGAATTCGGTGTGCTCGTAGTCGGTGAGACCGAAGCGGAAGCGCGCTCCGTCGAAGATGCCGAAACGGGCCGAGGTCCCTCCCCGCAGGTCGAGACGACGCTGCTCCAGCTCGAGGTGCACCTCCTCCTCGGCGGGGTTGCCGTAGGTACTGTCGTAGGTGCGGACGGCGGCTCCGAGGAAGCCCTTGTCGCCGATGACCGACAGGCCGGCACTGCCGCCGTCGGCCTCGACGGCCGAGTTCACGACCACGCCTTCGCCGCTTTCGTAGTCGTCGGTCTCGCGCTTGAAGCCCGAGAGACTCCAGGCGACCTTGCCTCCGCCACCCCCCAGGTCCACACCGCCTCCCCGCTCGTTGGCGTTCGACGAGCCCACGACCGAGACACTGCCCTCGATCGGGTTCGTGGGCAGGTACTCGGGGATCCGATCGTCGATCACGTTGACGACCCCGCCGATGGCGTTGGACCCGTAGAGTAGCGTGGCTGGCCCTCGGACCACCTCGACCTTGTCGGCGCTGAACGGATCCACGGCGACCGCGTGATCCGGGCTCGTATCGGAGACGTCGCCGCTGTCGACGCCGTTCTCCAGGATACGGATCCGGTTGCCACCCTGCCCGCGGATCACCGGCCGGCTTGCGCCGGCTCCGAAGAACGTCGAGTGGACGCCGGGCTCGTCGGAGAGAGTCTCGCCGAGGCTCGGTCGAGCGGACAGCGTCAGCTCGTCGCCCGTGAGGACTCCGACCGGTTGCGCGAGCTCGGACAGCGTGCGCGGGTCGGCGCTCGCCGTCACGACGACCTCGTCGCCGTGGATCACCAAGTCGAGGGTCAGGGAGACCGTCGCGGTCTCCCCGGCGGCCACGTCGACGGACGCCGAGGCCGTCCCGAAGCGGGTGCTCTCGGCCTGGACGAGATACGTGCCCGGCCGGAGACCGCCGAAGTGGAAGCCGCCGTCGGCGTCGCTGACGGTGACGTGAGTGGTGCCAGGGAGTCTGACTTGGACGCCGGGGACGGCTCCGTCGAGGGTGGAACGGACGGTGCCTTCGACGTCGCCGGTTTCGGCGGCGGCCGCAGCGGAACAGGGGGCCGCCACGACGCCGACGGCCAGGAAGGTGGACAGCACGATCTTGTCGATCATTCGCATGGTTCTCTCTCCATGAGTCGCGGCGTCGCCGCTCGCGCGACGCGCCGTCGAGCCTCTCGTCGGAGGCTCCGGTTCAGTGGTCTTGGCTAATCTCGCGACTCAGGCGAGAGGCGGACCGCGGACCGGCTCCAGCGCGACGCTGAAGAGCAGGGTCTCGGGGGCCGCGGTGCCGGCGATCCGGGAGATCGGCACGGCGTGGGCGAGGCGGACCGGTCGGAAGCCGGCGAGGGTGTGCACCGTCCGCAAGAGGCACGCCGGGCAGGCGGTGCGGACGACCGTCTCGGCGTGCTCGACGTGGACCGAGCCACCTTGCGAGCAGCTCAGGCTCACCGTCTGCTCGACCGGGGTGAGCGGCCCGAGCGGGTCGTGGCTCGCTTCCGAGCTTCCGAGGACGTGCAGGTCCGCCAGGGCCGGCACCAGGGCCACGACCACGAGAGCGAGGACACTCCAGCGGGCGCCTTGTCCGGCGATCTTGGATCGGAGCCTGGACATCGGGACCAAACTACCACGGCTCGCGCGCGATGCTAGGATCTTCCGGATGCTTGGCCCGCGCCCTTGGCGCTGGATGTCGCTGCCGACTGCCGGCCTCCTCTGGTTGGGGGCTCTCGGGGTCGCCGAGCACCAGGCGGAGAGCCCGCAGCCCTACGCTCGGGGGGAGTCGATCTCCGAGGTCGGGCACGAGCACCCCGATCGGTCGCTCCACCTGGACGCGGCCGTCGTCAAGCCGCCGCACACTTGCGTCGTCTGCTGGCTCGGTTCGGCCGGGTTGGCGGTGCCGGGACACGCGGCCTCCCTCGCGCATCCCGGCTCGGCGCCGGTCGATCTCGCGGCGCCGCGGAGCTTCCGCTCCAACCTCAGGGACGCGCCGTCCTCCCGCGGTCCACCGCTCGCCTGACGCGGCCGCGCTGCGCCGCCGGACGGCGTGTCCGGAGGCGGGATCGCATGCCGGGACACGGCCGCCCGGTGCCACGCAGTCAGGCAGGACGGAGGACCGATGAGACGACTATCCGTGGTCCTGGCGTTGACTCTCGGTGGGCTGATCGGCCCGCCGGGAGGCGCCCAGGAACCCCCGCAGCAGGGCCCCACCGTCGAGCAGCTGCGCGACGAGCTGGACCGCCTGCGTTCTGAGATGTCCGAGCGCATCGCGACCCTCGAGGCGCGCATCGCCGAGCTCGAGGGCGGCGCCGAGACGGCGCCCGCCGCGCCCGCGCCGGAGACGGAGGATTCGCTCGCCGCCTTGCGCGAGGCGGCCCGGCAGGCGGCGGCCGAGGTGGCGACACCGGAGCCCGCGACGCCGGCCGAGCCCGCCTTCGGCAAGGAGCGCAACCTCTCGCAGCTCAACCCCGAGATCTCGGCGACCGGCATCGTCGAGGCGTTCGCCGGTGACGGCCGGGAGGATTTCCAGCCGACCGAGTTCGAGCTCGACGCGCAGTCGGCGCTCGACCCCTACTCGCGCATGCGCCTCACTCTCGCTTTCTCGGAGGAGGAGGGCGTCGACGTCGAGGAGGGCTTCATCCAGTACAGCGGCCTGCCGACCGGCCTCGACCTCAAGTTCGGCAAGTTCCGCCAGCGGTTCGGAGCGCTGAACCAGCAGCACCTGCACGCCCTGCCGCAGAACGACTATCCGCTGGCGCTCGCCTCCTACTTCGGTGAGGAGGGGCTGGCGCAGACCGGCGTCGCGCTCGGTTGGGTGCTGCCGCACGGTTGGGCCTCGAGCAACGAGGTGATCGTCGAGGTGACCGACGGCTCGAACGACACGTTCGGCGGCGAGGACTTCGACCGTTTGGTACCACTCGTGAGGCTCAAGAGCTTCTGGGACCTGACGCCGGCGACCTGGTTCGAGTGGAACCTCTCCGGCATCACCGGCCGGGCGGCGGGGGACCTCGACTCGACGGTGCTGGGAACCGACTTCACCCTCCACTGGCAGCCGCCGGCGCGGGCCAAGTACCGGGAGCTCACCTGGCGCACCGAGCTCCTGCGCTCGGAGCGCGACGACCCCGACACCGGGCTGACGCAGGAGGCCTGGGGGGGCTACAGCTACCTCGAGGGTCTGGTGGCCCGCAACTGGTACCTGGGAGTGCGCTACGACATGGTCGAGGATCCTCTGACTCCCGACGACGAGACCTGGGGCGTCTTCCCCTACGTCACCTGGTGGCAGAGCGAGTTCGTCCGCCTGCGGGCGCAGTACGGGCTGACCGAAGGACCCGACGGTGAGCGCAGCAACCTGTTCGGCCTCCAGGCCACCTGGGCCGCCGGACCCCACAAGCACGAGACCTACTGAGGAGAGCAGCATGCCGAGACCACTGAAGATCCTGATGTCGACCCTCCTGCTGGCCTCCTCGCCGCTGCTGGCCGAGGTCAAGGTCGTCGCCACCCTGTCAGCGTATGCGTCGATCGCTCGCGATCTGGTGGGCGACCGGGGGACCGTCACCTTCATCGCCCGCGGCGACGAGGACCCGCACTTCGTCAAGCCGAAGCCGTCCTTCGCCCTGATGCTCCGTGATGCCGACCTCTTCGTGACCACCGGCCTCGACCTCGAGCTCTGGGGCCCGACCCTGGTGGACAAGTCGGGGAACACGAAGATCCGCGACGGACAGCCGGGTTTCGTCTCCGTATCGCAGGGTGTGGTCCTGCGCGACATCCCGGACTCCGTCTCGCGAGCCGCCGGCGACGTCCACATCTACGGCAATCCCCACATCCACACCAGCCCGATCGAGGCCAAGGCGATCGCCGCCGACATCGCGGCGGGCCTGGCCCGAGTCGACCCGGCGGGGAGCGCCACCTACGAGACGAACCTGGCGGACTTCGACCGCCGCCTCGACGAGGCCCTCTACGGGAAGGACCTGCTGGCCCTGTTGCCGTCGGAGACCCTCGATCCGTTGGCACGTGAGGGCACTCTGATCGACTTCCTCAGCGGCCGGAGCTACGAGGGCCGCCCGATGCTCGATCGACTCGGCGGCTGGCTCGGCAAGGGCCTGCCCTTCCGGGGCGAGAAGATCGTGACCTACCACAAGAACTGGATCTACTTCACCGATCTGTTCGGTCTGCAGATCATCGACTACGTCGAGCCGAAGCCAGGGATTCCGCCCTCGGCCAAGCACGTCAAGGAGCTGGTAGACGAGATCGCGGCGCAGCACGTCCAGGTGCTCCTGGCAGCGGGCTACTTCGATCCCACCAAGCCGCAGCTGATCGCGGACCGCACGGGTTGCAGGGCGGTGATCCTGCCCCTCGGCCCGGACGAGCAGGGCTCGTACTTCGACCTCGTCGACGACTGGGTGGACTCGATCGCGGCGGCGTTCGCCGCGGGAGGCCGGTCGTGATCGGGGCCATCGAGTTTCTGGCGGCTCCCTTCATCGCCTGCCTCGTCGTGGTCGCCGCCCTCGGCTACTTCGGCCTCCACGTCCTGCGACGGGAGATCATCTTCGTCGACCTGGCCCTGGCGCAGATCGCGGCGCTGGGCACCGTCGTCGGTTTCATCTTCGGTCACGACCCGGGGAGCCCCGGCTCGATGGGCTACGCCCTGGCGACCACCGTGCTGGGCGCCGCGATCCTGAGCTTCACCCGGACCCGCGACCCGCGCGTGCCGCAGGAGGCGATCATCGGGCTGACCTACGTCGTCGCGTCCGCGGCCACCATCCTCGTGGCGGATCGGGCGCCCGAGGGTGCGGAGCACATCAAGGAGCTGCTCGCCGGCGCCGTGATCTGGGTGACGTGGCCGACGGTGGTCAAGACGCTGGTCGTGTGTGCCCTCGTGGGCCTCTTCCACTGGATCTTCCGGCGCCGTTTCACCGGCATCTCGGAGGACCCGGAGGCCGTGCAGGCGTCGGGAGTCAGCCTCCGGCTGTGGGACTTCCTCTTCTACGTGAGCTTCGGTTTCGTGATCGTGGTGGCGGTCGACATCGCCGGCGTGCTGATGGTGTTCGCCTATCTCGTCGGCCCGGCCCTGGTGGCCCTGGCCACCACCCGCAGCTGGATCGGCGCCGCCGCCGTGGCCTGGACCATCGGTGGGGTGGCGAGCGCCCTGGGCCTGGGGGCGTCGTACGCCTGGGACTTCCCCGCCGGTCCGGCGATCGTCTGCATTCTCGGCTTGACTCTGCTGGCCTTCGCGGCGTGGCGGCTGCTCGGGGGGAGACGCACGGCGTGAGGGCAACCACCGGATCGCGATCCCGTAGAATGGCGGTGTCCGCTCCCTTCCGGAGCATCCTCCAATCCGAACCCTGAAGGTGGAACGATGAAACTCGACAGGACCCTGCTTCTCTGCGCGCTCGGTGTGGCACTGGCTCTGCCGGCGACGGCCCAGGACCTCACCCGCGACCAGATCGCCACGGACGTCTCGGCCGCCATGGACCGCACCGCAGATCCGTGTACCGATTTCTACCGCTATGCCTGCGGCGGCTGGCTCGACGCGACGAAGCTGCCCAGCGCGACAAGGATCGCTGGGTGCGGAGCTTCTCCGTGATCGACGAGTCCAACCGCGAGCTCGTGCGCGAGCTGCTCGAGGAGGCGGCCTCCAACCCAGGCGACGATCCCGTCCAGAAGAAGATCGGCGCCTTCTACGGCTCGTGCATGGACGAGGAGGCGGTGGAGAAGGCGGGCGCCGCACCGCTCCACCCCTGGTTCGAGAAGATCGCGGCGGCGAACGATCCCGCCGCCGTGCTGAAGCTGGCCGGCGAGCTGCACCGCGCCGGTGTACCGGTCTGGTTCGAGGTCGCGACGATCCCCGACTTCCAGGATCCCGATCTCAACATCGGCTGGATGTTCCAGGGCGGCCTCGGCATGCCCGATCGTGACTACTACGTCTCGGAGGACCCGAAGAAGCAGGAGCTGCTCGCGGCCTACGAGAAGCACGTCGCCCGCATGTTCGGCCTCCTCGGCGAGGACGAAGAGGCGGCGGCGGCCGACGCCGCCGCGGTGGTCGGCCTCGAGACCGACCTGGCGAAGGCCTCACGGCCGCGCGAGGACATGCGCGACTTCGAGAAGCTCTACAACAAGATCGACCTGGCCGGCCTCGAGGAGCTGACTCCCGAGCTGCCCTGGGCCTCCTACTTCGAGGGGATCCGGCAGCCGGCCGTCACCGATCTCTCCGTCTCCGTGCCGGAGTTCATGACCGCCATGCAGAAGGCGCTCGTCGAGAGCGACGAGGCGACGCGGGACACCTATCTGCGCTGGAGCGTTCTGAACGCCATGGCGCCGGTCCTCTCCTCTCAGTTCGTGGATGCGGATTTCGACTTCTACGGCCGCACTCTGCGCGGCACGCAGGAGAACGAGCCGCGCTGGAAGCGCTGCGTCTCGGCGACCCAGAACGCGCTGGGAGAGGTCGTGGGCCAGGCCTACGTCGCGCGTCGCTTCGCCGGCTCCAGCAAGGACGTGGCCTCGACGATGATCCAGGACATCGAGCACGCCTTCGAGGGCGGCCTCCCCGGCCTTTCGTGGATGGACGACACCACCCGCGGCCGCGCCGTCGAGAAGGTGGAGACGGTGATCAACAAGATCGGCTACCCCGACACCTGGCGTGACTACTCGTCCCTCGAGGTCACGCCCGACAGCTACTTCGCCAACCGCGTTGCAGGCAATGCCTTCGAGTTCGACTACCAGGCCGACAAGATCGGCAAGCCGGTCGACCGCACCGAGTGGGACATGACGCCGCAGCGGGTCAACGCCTACTACAACCCGCTGTGGAACGAGATCGTCTTCCCGGCCGGCATCCTGCAGCCGCCGTTCTTCCACAAGGACTTCCCGGCGGCGATGAACTACGGCGGGATCGGCGGTGTGATCGGGCACGAGCTCACCCACGGGTTCGACGATCAGGGACGCAAGTTCGCGCCCGACGGCCGGTTGCGTGAGTGGTGGGAGCCGGAGGTTGCCGAGCGCTTCGAGGAGCGCGCCCAGTGCGTCTCCGACTTCTACTCCGACTTCGAGGTGGCTCCCGGCGCCAACGTCAACGGCCAGCTCACCTTGGGGGAGAACATCGCCGACATCGGCGGCGTCAAGGAGGCCCACAGCGCCTACGAGAGCTGGGAGGAGCGCAACGGAGCGCCGGAGCCGCTGGTCGAAGGGCTGACCAACGAGCAGCTCTTCTTCGTCTCCTGGAGCCAGGTGTGGTGCTCGGTGCAGACCGAGGAGCGGGAGCGCCTGCAGGTGACGACGGATCCGCACTCGCCGGCCAAGTTCCGGGCGACGGCGCCGCTGATGCTCAACCCCGACTTCGCGAAGGCGTTCCAGTGCGAAGAGGGGACGCCGATGAATCCGGCGAATCGCTGCGAGGTCTGGTAGGGCCTCCAGAGGGCAGCCGGACCACGACGGGTCCCCAGGGGCCGGGTACTCAGCCCCCTGGGGACCCGTCGCGTTCCGGCCGCCGGGACCGGGGAAGGTAGCGGTCGAAGAGGTCTTCCGGGGGGTGGGCTCCGCTCTTTTCGAGCTGGGCCAGCTTCTCGACGACCTCGAGGCGGCGGTAGTCGCGATCGAGGCGGGAGCCGAGCGACTTGACGACGACGCCGGCGATCGCCACCAGGGCGGTGAGGATGGCGCCGATCAGGCCGCTGGTCAGGGCCGTGCGGACGCGCTCGAGCTCCTGCTTGCTCTGCTCGAGCTCGTCCCTCTCGGCTTGCAGGGCGGCATTCTCGCCGCGCAGGGTGTCGATCGCCGCCCGTCCCCTGGCGATCGTCGCCTCGAGCCGGGCCTCGACCTCCGGATCGCACTGTGCGCTCTGAGCCTCGTCGATCGCCCGCTGGATTTCCGCATGCGTCGGCCGGACCGCCCCGAGCAGCATCAGCAGCACAACGAGGGCGGCACAACGAGCGGATTCGGTCATCCCTCGTACGGGCGCTCCGGGCGGACCGCCGTTACCGAGAGACGGGGTGTGCCGGGGGCGGTAGCATGCGGCGTTCCCACGGACCGTCTCGCCGATGCCGATCGATCCCCAGCTCCTCGCCGGAAGCCTCGTCCTCAGCCTCCTGCACGCCGCGATCCCCAGCCACTGGCTCCCCCTGGTCCTCGTGGCCCGGACGGAGCGCTGGACGGTGGGGGAGACGCTCGGGGCCACCGCCGTGGCCGGGTTCGCCCACACGCTGTCGACGGTCCTGATCGGCGTCGCCGTCGGGCTCTTCGGCCGCGGCCTGGCGGAGCGGCACCCGGACCTGCTGCGCCTGGGCATGCCGGCGGTCCTCTTCCTGGTGGGTGTTGCCTACCTGATCGCCGAATGGAGGGAGCACGGCGAGCACCACCACGATCACGGCGTCTCCCCCGATGCGGTGGAGGGCCGGAGCCGGGCGGGGATGCTCCTGGCGCTGTCGCTCGCGATGTTCCTCTCCCCCTGTCTGGAGATCGAGGCCTACTTCTTCGTCGCGGGAGCCCACGGTTGGGGCGGCATCGCGGCGGTCTCCTCGGTCTACACCCTGGTGACGGTCGCCGGCATGGTGCTGCTGGTGCGGCTCGGCCTGGCCGGCCTGGCGCGGGTGGACTTCCACTGGCTCGACCACCACGAGAAGGGGGTCGTGGGAGTGACGATGCTCGGACTCGCCGTGGTGGCGTACTGGCTCGCTTGACGTATACCCTATAGGGGTATAGGGTTCCCCTTCGGAGGGACCGGTGGACGAGACGACGAAGAACAAGCTGCTGCAGCGCCTGCGCCGCGCCGAGGGGCAGGTGACGGCTCTGTCGCGGATGGTCGAAGAGGAGAAGGACTGCGTCGACGTCCTGACCCAGATCGCGGCGGTGCGGGGCGCGCTCGCCAAGGCCGGACAGCTGCTGTTGGGGCAGCATCTCGAGACCTGCGTGCGCGACGCGTTCGCCAGCGGGGACGAGGCCGTGCGGGACCGGCAGGTCGACGAGCTGATGGACATCTTCGGTCGCTACGGCGGCCTGCCGACGAGGTGACTGCGTGAGCTTCTTCCTGGCCGTCTGGCGGATCCTGCTGGAGCTCGCGCCGTGGCTTCTCGTCGGGACCGCGGTGGCGGGGCTCCTCCACGTGTTGCTGCCGCGACGGATGGTGCGCGAGCAGCTCACGGGTGCCTGGGGCGTGGTCAAGGCCGTGCTCGTCGGGGTTCCGATGCCGCTGTGCTCGTGCGGGGTCATCCCGGCCGGTCTGGGGCTCAAGAAGGACGGCGCCAGCGACGGCGCGGCGGTGGCCTTCCTCATCTCGACGCCGCAGACGGGTGTGGACTCCATCCTGGTCTCCGCCTCGTTCCTCGGCTGGCCCTTCGCCCTCTTCAAGGTGGCGGCGGCGGCCGTCACCGGCGTGGCGGGCGGCTGGCTCACCGAGGCGGCCGGTCGCTCCGATGCCGGCACGCTCGATGCATCGGCCTGCGAGAACGAGTCCGGCGGGCGCGGCGTGCGCGCGGCCGTCGACCACGGCCTCTCTCTGCTGCGCAGCATCTGGGGATGGCTGGTCGTCGGCGTTCTGGTCTCTGCGGCGATCGACGTCTGGGTGCCGGACGCCTGGCTCCAGGGCCTCGGGGCGCTGGGGATCCTGGGCGCCGCGGTCGCTGCCCTGGTCGTCTCCCTGCCGCTCTACGTCTGCGCGACCGCTTCGGTACCGATCGCCGCCGCTCTGGTCGCCGGCGGCATGCCCACGGGCGCGGCCCTCGTCTTCCTGATGGCCGGCCCCGCGACCAACGTGGCCACGATCGGCGCCGTCTACAGGGGCTTCGGCCGTAGGGTGACCCTCCTCTATCTCGCCACGATCACGGCGGGCAGCATCGGCGCCGCGCTCCTCTTCGATCGGCTCCTGGAGGGGAGCGCGGGCGTGGCGGCCCGGCAGCACGCTCACGCGGCCTGGTGGGCGGTCGCCGCTGCGGTCGTGCTCCTCGCCCTGCTCGTACGGTTCGCCTGGGAGGAGGCCGCGCGACGGATGCGCCGCCCGGCGCCGGTCGCCGAGACCTCCGTCTCGGTCGCGGTCGAGGGGATGCACTGCGGGGGGTGCACGGCGACTCTCCAGAGCGCGCTCTCCCGCCTCGAGGGAGCGACTTCGGCACAGGTGACGTTGAACCCGGGCCGGGCCGAGGTCCACGGTGCCGTCAGCGAGGCGCGCGTCCGGGACGCAGTCCGCGAGGCGGGCTACACGCCCGTCTGAGGCTCGAGCCCCAGGACCCGGCGCAGCCACGCGCCGAGGGCCCGGATCTCCTCGAGGGCCACCTGGTGGGCCATCGGGTACTCGTGCCACTCGGTCTCGTAGCCGTGCTCGACGAGCCAGTCGCGGGTCATGACGCCGGCCTGGAGCGGCACCATCGGGTCGTAGAGGCCGTGGGCCTGGAAGATCGGCGTCGCGCGGTTGGCCTCCGCCGCCTCGGCCTCGATGGCGTCGGGGAGGACGAGGTAGGTCGACAGGGCGAGGATTCCCGCCAGGCGGTCGGCGTGGGTCAGGCCGGTGAAGAGCGCCACCGCGCCCCCCTGGGAGAAGCCGGCGAGCACGATGCGCTCGGGTGGCACGCCCGCCGCGACCTCGCGGGCGAGGAGTGCTTCGACGCGAGCCGCGCTCTTGCGAATGCCCTTCTCGTCCTGCCCGCGAACGTCGAGGCTCCGGATGTCGTACCAGGCGGGCATGATGAGGCCGCCGTTGAGCGTCACGGCGATCTTCGGGGCGTGCGGAAAGACGAAGCGCACGCCGTGGTCGCCGGGAAGCCCCAGCTGGGGGATGATCGGCGGGAAGTCGTGCCCGTCCGCTCCCAGGCCGTGCAGCCAGATCACGCTCGCCGTCGTCTCGCCGGCCGGATCGCGTTCGACGCAAGGCAGCAGCTCGACCGCGGTGTCCCTCGGCTCGCTCATCCCAGGTCCGCCATCACCGGGGCGTGGTCGGAGGCCGTCAGACCGTCCTTCTTCTTGCGGTAGTCGCGGTCGATCACGACCTCGCGCACCTTGCCGGCGACCGGCTCGGTGGCGAGGAGGAAGTCGATGCGCAGGCCCATGCCGCGATGGAAGGCGCCTCCCCGGTAGTCCCACCAGGAGAAGTCCCGTCCCTCGGGGTTCTCCCGGCGGTAGACGTCCACCAGGCCCCAGTCCAGCAGTGCCTGGAAGCGCGAGCGCTCCTCGTCGGTGTGGAAGATCGATCCCTTCTTCCCCTTCTCGTTCCAGGTGTCGAGCGGGCCCGGGCAGATGTTGAAGTCGCCGCAGAGGATGAGCGGCTCGCCGGAGGAGTGCGACGACTCCAGGTGCCGGGCCAAGGAGTCCAGCCACTCGAGCTTGCGGGGGAAGTCCTCGTGGTCGACGCTCTTGCCGTTGGGGCAGTAGAGCGTGGTGAAGGTGAGCCCGTCGACCTGCACGGCGAGCAGGCGCGCTCCGGCCTCCTCCTGGCTGGAGAGCCCCCGGTGCACGATCTCCGCCGGCTTGCGGGAGAGCACCGCGACGCCGTTCCAGGCCTTCTGGCCGTGGACGGCGGCGTGGTAGCCCTCCGCCTCCAGCTCCTCGCGCGGGAACTGATCCTCCTCGAGCTTGAGCTCCTGCAGGCCGACGAGGTCCGGCTTGCGGGCCCGCAGCCAGTGGACGAGGAAGTCGAAGCGGGCGCGGAGGCCGTTGATGTTCCAGGTCGCGACGAGCATCGGGCGGAGGCCCCTCCGGGGCGGCGGGAGTATACTGCCCGCCGCCTTCGATCGTACCGTCGAGATTCGCGAGCGCGGGCGCGCCGCGTCCGCAGGGGGATGTCAGGGATGGACCACGTCATCGGCCGCCTCCGGGGGCAGGCCGAGAGCCGACCGGACGCTGCGGCCTACTTCACGTGCCGCGACGGCGCGTGGGAGCCCGTCAGCTGGTCCGCCTACCACGCGGAGGTCCGGCGCGCGGCGCGGGCTCTGCTGGGTGCCGGGTTCCGGCCCGGCGACACGGCGGCCGTGATCGGATGGAACCAGCCGCAATGGTCGACCTGGGCCCTGGCCGCCATGGCGGCCGGCGGGGCGCCGGTGGGGATCTACGCGACGAACGCCCCCTCCGAGCTCGCCTACGTGGTGCGCCACGCGGGCGCCCGTTTCCTCCTCGTGGAGAACGAGGAGCAGTGGTCCAAGGTGGTCGCCGCGCGGGCGGAGATGGGCGATCTCCTCCTCGTCGTGACGATGGAGGACGAGGCGCCGGCGGGAACGCCCGTCCTCTCCTGGTCGGACTTCCTGGCCGAGGGCGAACGGGTTCCGGAGGAGCGGCTGGACGAGCGCATCGCGGCGCTCGACGGGGCGACGCTGGCGAGTCTCATCTACACATCCGGCACGACCGGGCGGCCCAAGGGCGTCATGCTCAGTCACTCGAATCTGATCGCGACCAGCGAGATCGCCCTCGAGCTCTTCGACCTCCACGGCGACGACCGCAACCTCTCCTACCTGCCGCTCTCCCACATCGCGGAGCAGATGTTCACGGTCGTCGTGCCGACGTTGACCGGGATGGCCGTCTACTACGCCGAGGCGCCCTCGAAGGTCGTCGAGAACCTGCAGGAGGTGCAGCCGACCCTCGTCTTCGGGGTGCCGCGGGTGTGGGAGAAGATGCACGCCGCCGTGGCCGCCCGCCTGGCCGAGGCCTCGGGGCTCAAGGCTTCCCTCGCACGCTGGGCCCTGGCCGTCGGTCGGGAGGTGAGCGCGCGGCGCAACCGCGGCGAGGAGCCCGGCGGCTGGCTCGCCCTGCGCCACCGGATCGCCGACCGTCTCGTGGCGAGCAAGGTCCGGAGACGGCTGGGCCTCGGCAGCGCCCGCTACTGCATCTCCGGCGCGGCCCCGATCGCCGCCGAGGTGCTGGAGTTCTTCGCCGGCCTCGGAGTCGTGATCCACGAGGTCTACGGGCAGTCGGAAGGCACCGGCCCGACGAGCTGGAACCGTCCGGGGAGGACCAGGTTCGGTACCGTCGGCCCGCCCCTGCCGCGGGTCGAGGTCCGCATCGCCGACGACGGCGAGGTGTTGGTCCGCGGTCCCAACGTCTTCCAGGGCTACTACCGCGAGCCCGAGGCCACCGCCGAGGCGCTGGTCGACGGCTGGCTCCACTCCGGCGACCTCGGCCGCTTCGACGACGACGGGTTCCTGGTCATCACCGGCCGCAAGAAGGACATCCTCATCACCTCGGGCGGCAAGAACATCGCCCCCCGCGCCATCGAGGAGCAGCTCCTGAAGCTCCCTCTGGTCGGCGAAGCGATGGCGGTCGGCGACGGCCGCCGCTACGTCACGGCCCTTCTCACCCTCGACCCCGAGGCCGCCGCCCAGGCCGCCGCCCGCCTCGACGTGCCACCCGAACAGGTCCACACCGCGCCGGAGGTCCTCGACGAGCTGCGCCGCGGCATCGAGGAGCGAGTCAACGTCGAGCTCGCCCGCGTCGAGCAGGTCCGAGCCTTCCGCGTCCTCGCCCGCCCCTTCTCGACCGACCACGGCGAGCTCACCCCGACGATGAAGCTCAAGCGCAACGTCGTCGAGCAGCGCTACGCGCGGGAGATCGAGGAGATGTACGCCGGCTGAGGTCCTTCCATGAAAGGCGATGTCAAGTGCGCACTCCTCCGGTGCAGGGCACTCGACATCGAGTCCCCGCGGTTGGGTCTTGGCAGGGCGATGAATCGGGCGTTGGGACCGCTGGTCGTCGAGTCGACGTCGTCAGGACTCTGGCTGCACTGTCTCTCGGTCGAGTCGACCGGAGGAGCATGCTTCCATCAGGGACTCGGGGCCCAAGGCAGCATCTGTTCAACCGAGGGGGCCTAGCCTCTCTTGTGGGACTCGAGGTCTTGTGCCTCGGCCCAGGGACCTCACCGAAACTCCCCTCGAACACAATTGACCTGGTCGGCCCGGCGGTCGCAGCGGACCTGCGTTCCGCTGTCCCTGCTACGACGTGGGCCGACTGACGCGACTCAGCTCGAAGCGTTCTCCCTAGCTGCCGCTTGGTGCGGAAGCGGTGCGGCGTGCGTACCTGTGAAACCACGAAGGCCGCCCGCACCCAGCCGATCCCGGGCACCGACTCCAGCAGCCGGCAGGCCGCGTGCTGGCGCGCAGCCCGTTCCAGCTCGCGCTTGGTCTCGGCGCGCAGCTGCTGCAGGCACTCCTGCTGCCGAGCGAACCAGGTCAGCGACTGCACCACGCTCGTCCCAGCCTTGTGCTCCACAGCAGCCAGGTCTTCCGCCCCGCTCAGGCCGCGGCTGCGCAGCACCGCCTGGGTGCGATGCGTCACCCGCACGCTGTCGCGCACCAGCGCTCAGTAGGTCACCACCAGGCGACGCAGAGGTCCCGTCCCATGGCTGCGGTGATAGACCGGCTTGAGGAACCCGCCGCGCAAGCGCTCCGAGAGCTCGTCGGCGTCGATCTGGTCGCGCTTCTCCTCGCGTTGCCGCACGTGACGCCGTGCATTGCACACCACCAGCTCCGCCACCTCGCCCACCAGCAGCTCGTAGAGCCATTGCGCCCACCAGCTCTCCTCGAACGTCAGGTGCACCTGTCCCCGGAGGCTGCGAACGAAGCTCAGTAGCGCTTCCTCCTCCGTGCGCACCACCGAACGGCACGTCACCTTCCCCTTGGCATCCCGTACCGTGAACGTCGTCGTTGCCTGATGCACGTCCGCACCGACATACTGGTCTCCCACAGGCGTCCTCCTTTCGGTCTTTCCGGGTCTGTTGCCAAACCCAAAGTACCGAAAGGGGACGCCCTTTCATCCTGCCTCCCTAGGCCCTGCCCCCTGGACGTACCACTGGTTTCGCCGCAGCGAGACTTCAGGAGCGGAATGCGTCCTAGGGCCCTGGCGCTCCCTCTGCGCTACGTGTAGCCGGGTGAGCGGCCCTCCCGAGCTTCATGAGCTACCTTGGCGGCAACTTGCCAAGGAGGCCGCGCCTCCACGACTGGCGGGAGAAGCCGCTGGGGGAGCGGCGCTTCTAGTTCGTGCGCGCGTCACCGACGAGCAGGACGTGCAGCTTCGCTGCGTGCACGAGCAGGCTGCAAAGCGGGTCTGGCGCGCGGTCCTCGACGGACCCGGTACCCGCAGCCCGCTTCAAGTCAAGTCAGTTCTATTCACCACCAGTGCACTCGGGCACTGTGCCAGGGCATCTGAAAACCGCAGTGCAGTGCCTATCCTGATCCAGATAGACTGTTGTGGTGGTGCTCGTTCCAGTACAGTCGCCACTCCACCAGGAGAATTCTCTATTGCCATCGGCAATCGCCTCCAAGGTGACGATCTGATTCTGAGCAAAGGATATGATGCAGTGATCATCACAAAAGCCGTTGCCTGGAGAAAACGCCACTTCGGGCGTGCCTTCACCTATTCCTAGCGCTACATTCAGGGTAAGCGACTCCGCGATCTGAGGAGAAAACACGGCAGCGCAAATAGTGTCTCCGGAGATCGTAACCTGTGTCTCTTCATCGGTGCCCGAGCAGTCGAGGTCCCAGCGATCAAACCGCGATCCCGCTTCTGCATTCGCAGATAGGGTTACAGTCTGATTCAGCGCGAACTCAGCGCTGCTCTGGCTGCAGGAGAATCCACAGTTGATTCCGGCTGGATCACTACTCACTGCCCCGCGACCTGTACCTTGCTTGTTGACCGAGAGCGTCTTTTCGGAGATGTTGAACTTGGCCACGCAACTTCGATTTATATTCATAACTAAACTGGTGTGAGTTCCCGAGCCGCTACAATCGCCGGACCAGCCGGCGAACACGGAGTCGCTAGCCGCCTGAGCGTAGAGGTCGACGTTCTCGCCCGCCAGATATGCCTCCGTGCAGTCGGCGCCACAGTCGATCCCCTGCCCATAGACCAGACCGGCGCCGTTGCCGATGCGACTCACGATCAGCAGCCTCGCAGCACTACCTGTTTCATCGAAAGCGGCGCTGCAATTCCTGGCACCAGTCATCGTGACGTGAGCAACCGGTGTTGACCCCGCGCAGTCGCCGCTCCAGCCTGCAAACTCGCTCGACGTGGAGGCGGTAGCCGAAAGAGAGACGGACTCACCCTCAGAGAAGGACGCGCTCTGCTCGGGGCACTCTGTACCGCAATCAATCCCCGTCGGCTCACTTGCTACTCCGCCGGTGCCTACGCCGAGCTTTTGAAGGCCCAGGATAGGTCCTGCTACGGGGCTGAAGTGCGCCTCGCAACGGACATCGTCGTCCATGTAGACCTCTTCAGTTGTGGCCATTGAGCCTGCAAAGGGACAATCGAATCCGTCCCAACCAGTGAAGAGCGTAGCCCCGCTAGGGATGGCGCGCACCGAGCGCCGCACGCCCCAGTTGAGGAACTCGGAACACGTCGCCGTGCAGTAGAGGACATCGCCTCCAATCACCAATCCCGGTCCGTCGATCACGATCTCCAGCTCCCTGTAGATCGGGGGCCCTAGGTAGCCCGCGACTTGGCCGTCGGTCTCCTCCAGCATTGCTGCATTGTTGTGCTGAGCGTCGCCTGCGGGCTGTCCATTGACGAGGACGAGAGGGTTTGTTGTCGAATAGACCTTTTGCCGCGCGCAGGCGCTGCATGGATTAGATAGGTTTGACATCAAAGTGGCGAAGTGAGCCACTGTGTCGACGTATGCAAAGGCGTAAGGGCGCAACGGCGTTCCCGCGCACGGGTGCTGGTCCTCTGTGGCGTGACAGGCACCGAGAACGTGGCCGATTTCATGCGCGAAGGTGCTGGCTCCTAGGCACAGTGGACTGCTGATACTGAACGCCCACTCATAGTAGTTGTTCTGACGCTCTTGATTGTGCTGTACTGCTGCGCCACAGGAGGTCATGCCATCGGCCTGCCCGACAAATGTATGTACCGTGTCTCCGCCGAATCCGCCGCGAAGAAGCCTAACCTCATCACTCACGACATAGCTAGTTTCGTTTGCTGGATCTGGGATCTGAATGCGTTCGACTCCGGCTACCCGAAACTCAGTGTCGAGCTGGTTTCTTTGTAGGATCTGATTGGCGTCGACAACCGATTCTTGGGCTAGCTGTGTCATGTCCACGCCGGCCTCCAGTCTTGCGGCGTCCGTATAGAGAAAAAGAACGTTGATGACTGTTGTGGAGGGCCCCGAGAGAGGGAGGTCAGACTCGCTGCCGGGAAGAGGAGTTCCCTGCGGGGGCGGCATCGGGTAGTCCGGAGCGTCGTCGGATCCGATTGGCAGGGCAGCGAAGTCAATTTCCTCGATTGCCACGAGGCCTCCTTTGCCAACAGACCGAATGCGGTAGCCTGGCGCAGATTCCGGAGATTCGCCGTTAAGCAAGATCCTGCCCCATGTGGGCCGAGGTCCTGTTGTTGAGCGCCGGCCCGAGTCACGAGTGGATTGATTGATATAGACCGTTGAAGACGGCAAGCCGTCGACAGAGCCTGTCCATTCGTAGAGGCTGAGTTGAGCGTTGTTAGATCCCTGCAGCGTGGCGATGAGATCCACATCAGGAAAGAGGTTGAGGCGGACGGTTCCGGTGCCGGTGTCGAGAATGGAGTCCAAGACCTCGGGTTGGATGACAGCATAGGAACGTCGTACTGACATGAGCTCCCAGCGGTCCTCTGTGGTGCCCTCGCTCGGCGTTAGGCCTGACGAGATCTTGTTGGCGTCCTGATGCGCAAAAAGATCGGGTGGCTGGGCTGAGGCCTGCACCGGCACAAGTGCGATGGAGAGCCCGAGGACGAGCTGCAGGAGGGCACTGGGAACTCGAATTGTCTGGGACATGGGGTCTCCTCGAAGGAGGTGGATAACTTCTTCGGTTGGACTGACGAAGGTGGCCTCACAGCAGGGGCGATCCGGAGTCACGAAACCGACTCAGAGCCTGTCGTCAGGAGGTGAGGCGCTTGGAAGTGACTGCTGTTGTGCTGCCGCTCCGGACGTCCTGGTTGCGACTCTCATTCAAAGATGAAGATATAGGCACCGATTACGCTAGTCAAGTTGCGTATTACTTGTGCACAAGTGGGTCGGGGTTGTTGTTCAGAGGTGGTTTCGGCGAGGTCGGAGCGGTCTCGAGGTCTCCCACACCGGCCGCCAGCCGCTCGAGCTCGATCCCTACCGCTCCGAGAGCTCGGCGTACGTAGAGGTCGACGTGGTCGGAGAGGTACGGATCGGGGAGGCGCGCTTGTTCCTCAACGCAAGAAACCTCACAGGGGTGAGGCGGACGGACTTCGACCCGTTGCTCCTTCCGGAGCGTGCTCCGGATGGTCGCTGGACCACCGACATGTGGGCTCCCCCTCGAGGGCCGCACCTTGAACGCAGGTCTGCGCGTCGAGCTTTGAGAGTCGGAGCGGGACCGCCATTCTCCGGGCCGGCGGCTCCGCGGCCCGGGCGAGCGGGCAGCGGCCGCGGATCGGGTTTCGTCGTCGCTGCTTCTAACCGACCGGCTCGCCGTCGAGTGAAGCGAAGATCCTCCCGAGCCACTCGCCGTCGGGGAAGGTGTAGTGGTCGGCGCCGGGGATCTCGATGTAGGTGACGTGCTCGAAGCCGTCGGCGAGCATGCGGTCGCGGGTGGCGCGGGTCTGGGTGAAGTTGAAGTCGCGGGGACCGGTGACGAGGACGAAGCGGGTCGTGCGCTGGACGCGGCGCAGGTCGGGGGCCGGGGGGCGCGGGTACTTGGCGGGCCAGAGCATGCCGGGACGCTCGGGGATGGGGATCTCGCGGTAGTAGTCGCAGCCGTAGAGCGACCAGGCGCCGCGCACGGCGTCCGGTAGAGGACGCCGACGCGGCGCGTGCGGCCGCCGCCGGAGTAGCCGCCGACGTAAGTGCGGTCGGGGTCGAGCTCGTAGAGCCCGCGGATGTTGTGGAGGGCGTCCAGGGCGAGCCAGATCCGGTCCCAGACGGGGCGCCGGTTGCTCGCGTTGTTGGCGCCGATCCAGATGAGCTTGTGGGCGGCGAGCGCCTCCAGGGTCTCCGGTCGGCGGCTGCCGCCGAAGAGGGTGGGGCTCACCCAGGCGAGCACTCCCCAGGTGCCGTCCGCTTCGTAGCTCTCCGGGACGAGGACCTGGAAGGTCTCGTCGGGAAGCGAGTAGTCGCCGGCGTCGGGATCCTGGGCTCGGATGGTGTCGGGATTCGTCTCCATGCGCCAGGCGTAGTCGGCGAGCGTGCTCCACGGGGAGCGTTCGGAGAAGAAGGTCTTGTAGCCGCCCGTGCGCCCGGCGACCGGAGGCTCGGCCGGAGCGTCGAGGAGCGCCTGGACGTCGGCGGGCAGCTCGATCTCCGGCTCGGTCTCGGGCGCGGCGACCGTCGGAGTCTCGACGGCCTGCGGCGGACGGGCGTCGAGAGCGGCCAGGTGCTCCTTCGCCTGCTGCGCCTCTCCGCGGTCCTCCATGAGCACGCTGTAGAGCTGACGCGAAACCGGGTCGGAAGGGGCGATGTCGAGGGCCTCCTCCAGGGCGGCGATGGCCGCCTCGGCATGACCGTCCATGAAGTGGGTGCGGGCGATCGCGCGCAGGACCTCCGGCCGCCCGGCGCGCGGCAGGTCGTCGAGGAGGCGACCGTAGACCTCACGAGCGCCCTCCGGATCGCCCTGCTCGAGCAGCGAGTTCCCCTTCTCGACCCACAGCTGTTGCGTGATCGCGTTGCCCTCGGAGAAGGCGGGGGGCTCCCAGGAGAGCGGCAGCATCTCGGCCTCGACGACGGGCGGCGCTCCGTCGGAGGCGACACCGACCGCTCCGTGGGAGTTGATGAAGCCGCGGGCCTTGATGGTCAGCTCGTAGCGTCCCGGAGCGAGACCGCCGACGCTCCAACGACCGTCGGCGTCGGACGTGGCGGTAGGCGGCTGCGCTGCCTCGTCGTCGCCGGTGGTCGAGAGTTGCACCGCGGCTCCGGCGATCGGCCGGCCGTCGACGTCCGTCACCCGGCCGCGGGCGCTGCGCTCGCCGCGCCACTCCTGGGCGCCGGCGAAGCCCGCTCCGACGAGGAGGATCGTGAGGAGGGCGGGAAAGGCTCGCGAGCGGCGCACGGCGGGATCCTCTCACGCCGCGGCGCGGGCCGGAGGCGCAGACGGCGTTGGTAGACTTCCCTCGGGAGCACGGAGACATGGCCCGATGAGCGAGGAGATCACGGAGCTCCTCCTGGCGTACGGGGACGGCGATGCGGAGGCCTTCCAACGGCTGGTGCCGCTCGTCTACCAGGACCTGAGGAGGATCGCCCGGCGTCAGCTGGCGCGTGGACGGCCGGGCTCGACGCTCGACACGACCGCGTTGGTCCATGAGACCTACCTGAAGCTGGTCGATCGCAGCCGTGTCTCGGTCGCCGATCGGGCGCACTTCTTCGCCCTGGCGGCGCGGGCCATGCGCCAGGTGATCGTCGACTACGCGCGGCAACGCCGGGCCGCCAAACGCGGCGGCGGAAGACGCCCGGTGACCCTCGATCGAGTCGAGGTGCCGGTCGCCGAGCAGGCGGAGGCCATGCTGGCGATCGACCAGGCGCTCAACCGGCTGACCGAGCTCAACGAACGCCTCACCCGCGTGTTCGAATGCCGCTTCTTCGTCGGTCTCAGCGAGCAGGAGACGGCGGAGGCCCTCGATCTGTCGCTGCGCACGGTGCAGCGCGACTGGATGAAGAGCAAGGCCTGGCTGCGGGGGGAGCTGGCCGCGACTTGAGGCCGCCGTGGGTCCGCGTCGCGGGGCTGCGCTAGACTGTGCCGGAAAAGCCATGAAGGTCGCCTTCCTCAAACCGCCCATCGGCGGCATCCTCGGGCTCGAGATGCTGACGTTCGTCGAGCCGTTGGGGCCGATCTCCATCGCCGGCGGGCTCGAGGCGGCGGGGCACGACTGCCGCGTCATCGATCTGCGCATCGACGGCGAGGAGGCGGGGCTGGCGGACTGCGAGAGCTGGGCTCCGGACATCGTGGGCCTGCAGTGCAACTTCACGACCGAGCGCTTCCGGACCCTGGCCTTGGCCGAGGAGGTCAAGCGACGACTGCCGGACGCTCTGGTCCTGGTCGGCGGCCACGACGCCTCGCGTGAGCCGCAGTGGTTCGACCATCCCTCCATCGATGCCGTGGCCATCGGCGACGGGGAGGAGGTCATGCCGGCTCTCGTCGAGACCCTCGAGCGGGGCGGGTCGCCGGAGGGCGTGGCGGGGTTGCGCCTCGAGATCGGCGGCGAGCGGCGCTTCACCGGGGCGGCGCCCGCGCGCGACGATCTCGATACCCTGCCGATGCCGGCGCGCCACCTGATCGCGCACTACGCCCCCCATTACTACATCAACTTCCGCAAGCCCTTGGCGCTGATGGAGACCGCGCGCGGGTGTCCGTTCAAGTGCAACTTCTGCTCGGTGTGGAAGTTCCACGAGTCGACCTTCCGGGAGAAGTCGGCAGAGAGGGTCGTCGCCGAGCTGCAGCAGATCGAAGCACCGAACATCTTCATCACCGACGACATCTTCTGGATGGACGTCCGCCGCAGCGAAGAGATGGCGCGCCAGATCAAGGCCGCCGGTATCCGCAAGTACTTCACCGTCCAGACGCGGACCGACATCATCTGCAAGTTCCCGCACCTGATCGAGATGTGGAAAGAGTGCGGCGACCTGGCCATCTTCCTCGGCCTCGAGGCGGTCACCGACGAAGGGCTCGACCACGTCAACAAGTCGAATACCGCCGCCAACAACGAACGGGCACTGGGGATCCTGAAGGACCTCGGTGTCGGGTTCACGCCCAACTTCATCGTCGATCCGGCCTGGGACCGCGAGGACTTCGCCCGTCTGCGCGACTGGATCGATCGCACCGGGGCCTACAACAGCGGCTTTTCGGTGCTCACGCCCCTGCCCGGGACCGACCTGTGGGAGACCGCCAAGAACGAGGTCACCACCCACGACTGGGAGATGTACGACATCATCCACACGGTCCTGCCGACGAAGCTCTCGATGGAGGAGTTCTACGCCGAGTACTCGCGGCTGTGGCGGCACGCGCTGGAGGTGCGCTACCGGTACCGCGGCAAGTTCCGCACCTACTTCCAGCTGGGAGCGGCTCTGGCCACGGGCAAGGTCAGCGTCTCCGCGGTGAAGAAGGGCATGAACATCGCGAAGGTCTTCAGCGACCCCGAGACCTTCCTTTCTGCGCACCGCGAACGCGATCCGGTGCCGCCTCCCGTCCACTGACGCGGGCCGCCCGGCGGACCGGGCCGGTGCCGACGGGTGGCGCCGCCTCAGGCGCGGTGCGATAACGTTCGGGCGCGTCCGCCTCCGCCCGAGACCCCACGAGGAGAGATCATGAGTCAGCCCGTACGCGTCGCCATCACCGGAGCCGCCGGACAGATCGGCTACCAACTCTGCTTCCGCATCGCCGCGGGGGACATGCTGGGGCCGAGCCGTCCGATCTCGTTACAGCTCATCGAGATCCCGCCGGCGCTGGACGCGCTGAGGGGCGTGGCGATGGAGCTCCAGGACTGCGCCTTCCCGCTGCTCCACGAGGTCGTCGTCACGGCCGACTACGCCGAGGGCTTCCAGGATGCCGACATCTGCATCCTGGTCGGTGCCAAACCCCGCGGACCGGGCATGGAGCGCAAGGACCTGCTGGCCGAGAACGGCAAGATCTTCGGCCCCCAGGGCCGGGCGATCAACGACCACGCCTCGAAGGAGGTCAAGGTCCTGGTCGTCGGCAACCCGGCGAACACGAACGCGTTGATCGCGGCGTCCAACGCCCCCGACCTCGAGGCGAAGCAGTTCACGGCGATGACCCGGCTGGATCACAACCGGGCGATCAGCCAGCTGGCGGCGAAGACCGGGGCCCGTGCCTCCGACGTGCGGCGCATGGTCATCTGGGGCAACCACTCCTCGACGCAGTACCCCGACCTGTCGCACGCCCTGGTGGGCGGCCAGCCGGCGAAGGGGATGGTCGAGGCGGGCTGGGTCGCCGAGACCTTCATCCCGACCGTGCAGCAGCGCGGGGCGGCGATCATCAAGGCACGCGGTGCCTCATCGGCGGCCTCGGCCGCCTCGGCGGCGATCGATCACGTGCGCAGCTGGGTCCAGGGGACCCCGGAGGGCGACTGGGTGTCGATGGCGGTCCCTGCCGAGGGCAGCTACGGCATCGAGGAGGGAGTCATCTACTCCTTCCCCTGCACGTGCCACAAGGGGGAGTGGCGGATCGTCCCAGGGCTCGAGATCGACGATGCCAGCCGCGAGCGCATGGACGCCACCGACGCCGAGCTGCGCGAGGAGCGCGCGGCGGTCTCCGACCTGCTCTGAGCCGCCGGGTCACCCGCCCCGAGCGGACATCGAAAGGCCCGTGTAGGGGCGGGGCTCGTCCCCGCCCGGGAGGGGGCGCGCGCCGGGGGTCCGACGGGCGGTTTCACGATCCGAAGGTCTGGCAGGCGTCCGGGTCTCCGGACTCGAGACCCCGGCGCAACCAGCGCACGCGCTGGTCGGAGGAGCCGTGGGTCCAGGTCTCGGGGACGGTGTAGCCCTGCGCTTGCTTCTGCAGGGTGTCGTCGCCGATGGCGGCGGCGGCGCGCAGACCCTCCTCGACGTCGCCGGGCTCGAGCAGCTGACGCTCGTGATGGGCGTGGTAGGCCCAGACACCGGCCAGGCAGTCCGCCTGGAGCTCCAAGCGGACCGACAGCGCGTTGCCCTGCTCCCGGGAGCTGCTCTGTTGCGCCTGGGAGACCCGATCGGAGATCCCGAGCAGGTTCTGCACGTGGTGTCCGATCTCGTGGGCGATGACGTAGGCCTGGGCGAAGTCGCCCGGGGCGCCGAGCCGGCGGTCCAGCTCCTGGAAGAAGCCGAGGTCGAGATAGACCTTGCCGTCGGCCGGGCAGTAGAAGGGACCGGTCGCGGCCGAGGCGAAGCCGCAACCCGAGCGCACCGCCTGGGTGAAGAGCACCAGGGTCGGCTCGCGGTAGCTCCCGCCCATCCGGGCGAAGAGGCCGCTCCAGGTCTCCTCCGTGTCGGCCAGGACGACGGAGGCGAAGCGCCCGAGCTCGTCCTGCGGCGCACCGGTGGGTGTGGAGCCGGGGAGGGGCTGCTCGACCGACGAGCTCTCGCCGACGACCTGCAACAGGGCTTGCGGATCGACGCCGAGGAAGTAGGCGATCGCGAGAACGAGGATCAACCCGCCGCAACCCAGCCCCCCGCGACCCATCGGCAGCCCCATCGGCGCCCGGCCGCGCCGATCCTCGACGTTCGAGCTACCGCTCCGATCTCTCCAACGCATGGCTCGTCCTCCGGGTTCGGACGGGAATCCTAGCAAGGCGAACCATCGGCCGCCGTGTCTCGGCCAGAAGTCGGGGCACGAGTCCGGATCGCGCTAACGCCGCGTGAAGCGGAGGTCGCGCACGCGTCCGGCGTCCACGAGGAGGCCGGTCGCGGCCTCCCTGTCGTCGCGCTGGAAGCGCAGGACGAGGCCGTCGGCGGCGAAGACGTCTTCGATCACCGGCTGCAGGACGGCGTCCTCGTGCCGGCCTTCGAGCACGAGCCTTCCGTCACGCAGGGAGATCGAGCGGGTGGCGTCGAGCTCCTCGCTGAACCAGTCTCCGGCGAGGAGTGCGAGGTCGTCGGGTGAGGGTTGCGCCGGCTCGTAGCGGTCGAGGACGGAGGGCTCCTCCTCCGGGTACTCGAGCAGCAGGCGTGCGGGCGTCGCTCCCTCGCCCTCGAACCGCACGATCACGGGGAAGGGCACGCCGAGCATGCGGAAGCGGTCACCGCCGAGCGGCTCGAGAGGGTTGCGGCTCTCCGCCGAGCGGACGTACTCGAGGCGGCCGTCGGTGAGGGCGACCTCGCGCACCAGGGCCTCGTCCGCGCTCCAGTAGTGCCCGGTCAGGCGCTCGAGGGCGGCCTCGTCGACCGTGACGAGTGCCGAGCGGTCCTCGGCGGGGGCCGCCTCCATCTCGGGCTCGGGCTCCAAGCTGTCGGCCAGGTAGAGGTCGGCCACGCGGCGCGAGAGCTCCCAGGGAGCGGCCGTGCTGACATTGCAGAGGACGGCGACGGACAGGTGCTGGTCCGGGAAGCGGTCCATGGCGGCGCGGAAGCCGACGAAGGCGCCGCCGTGGCTGATCATCCGCAGACCGCGGTGCTCTCCCACGACGAGACCGAAACCGTACCCCGTCGAGCTGCCGTCGGTGAGCGTGCCCGGGGTCTCCATCTCTTCGACGAGCCCGGCGCCGCCCGGCAGGGGATTGTCCACGAAGTGGGCGTTCCAGCGCGCCAGGTCCTCCACCGTCGTGAAGATGCCCCCGTCGCCGACCATGTCGAGGATCGTCATGTCGATGCGGTAGCCGCCGGCGTCGAGTGGGGAGTAGCCGTCGGCCCGGTGGCGCACGATGTGGTTGTGGTCGTCGTGGAAGTGGGTGTGCTCCATCCCGAGCGGCTCGAACACGTGAGTCGCGGCCCAGGCGTGCAGGGTCTCGCCCGTCACCCGCTCGACGATCTGGGACATCAGGAAGTAGTTCGAGTTGCTGTAGAGGTACTGGCTGCCCGGCGGGAAGTTGAGCTCTCGCTGTGCGAGGACGAGCCGCAGGGCCTCCTCGATCGTGTAGTCCTCGCTCCAGTCGGCCACCCAGGCCAGCGTCAGGTAGTCGCGGATCCCGCTGGTGTGGTGGAGCAGGTGGCGAATGGTGACCGGCGCGCCGTAGTCGGGAAGCTCCGGGAAGATGTCGTGGATGTCCCCGTCGAGGTCGAGCTTCCCCTCCTGCGCCAGCAGCGCGATCGCCGTGGCGGTGAACTGTTTCGAGGTCGAGCCGATGCGGAAGACCGTGTCGGAGGTGTTGGCCAGATCGTGCTCGAGGTTGGCCATGCCGTAGCCGCGGGCGTAGAGGATCTCACCGTCCCGATAGACGCCGAGCGAGCAGCCGGGTCGATCCGTGCGGTCCCAGTCGGTGAAGACGGCGTCGACGGCGCCGGGATCGGGCTCGGTGAGGGGCGGTAGCTCGCCGGCGAAGGCGGTGGCGTGGGCCAGGAGCAGCCACGTCGTACGGCGCAGCACACGGTGGGTGAGGCGGTTCATCGGTGGATCTCCAGGCGCCGGCGGGAGTTGCGCCGGCCGACGAGGGGCATGACGATGCCGAGGAGTGAGTAGCACCACCCGGGCAAGCCGGCCCAGCGGGCGGGGACGAACAGGGCGACGGCGATCGAGAGCAGACCGGCGGAGCCGACCAGGGTCCAGGCCGCGATCTCGGCCCGGGTGTCGAAGCGCTCGACGGGGTCCAGGCCGAGCTCGTCGCGGCGGCGCCAGGCGTGCAGATTGAGCAGCACGAGCGTCGCGCACATGGCACAGAAACCGGCGCCGTAGATGACGAAGAGGTGGTTCACCTGGTTCGCTTCGATCGTCAGCGAGCGCCCCCCGAGGTCGACGCCGGCCAGGTAGCCGAAGTAGGCGCTCATCGACTGGAAGACGAAGCGCAGGGGGTACACGTAGACGAGCACGGTGAAGACCAGCAGGCCGCTCAGCAGGACGGTGGGCGTATCGTCGAGGCCGTAGCGCCGGCTCCAGGTGTGGTGGCCGGACCAGAACATCAACAGCAGGGCCGCACTCAAAGCGAACGCGGGGATGCCGCGCAGGGCGTCGACCAGCTCCGCGTAGCTCGTGGGCACGTCGAGCGAAACGACGAGCAGGGTGAGCGCGAAGGCGAAGGCGGCGTCGGTCAGGGTCTCGATGCGCGTCGAGGCCAAGCCGCGGAGACGGAAACCGTTCCGGGTCGGGAGCTCGTCGAGCGAGCCCTGGAGTCCGGGCATGGCGGGCATTCTACCCGGGCGTCAGAGGATCCAGGCGTAGCCGATCTTGAGGAAGAGGGTCCGGTCCGTGCGGGTCAGCGAGACGTCCTCGAGGCCGAGACCGTTGTCGGAGTAGCCGAGGAAGAGCACCGTCTCCGGGTTGAGCTGGTAGGAGAAGAGGAGCTGGCTGAAGAGCTGCTCGATCCGGGGGTCGACCGGGTCGACGAAATGGCTCGGGTCCCGGGTGATGTCCGTGTACTGGAGGATGCCGCGCACGAACATGCGGGTGCTGATGTTGTAGACGGCGCGCAGCTGCGTCAGGTTGGCCGTGAAGAGCTTCCCGGCGTCGGCGTCGAGGTGCTGGTAGGTGTAGTCGAGCTGGAGGTTGACGTGGCGTCCGATCTTGGACTCGACGATGCCGTTGAAGAACTTCTGGTCGGCGGGTCGGTTGTTCGCGAAGTCGAGAGTCTCCCCCTGCTCCCAGAAGAGCTCGAAGCGCAAGGCTCCGGTGGGCTGGAAGGTGGTGAAGAGATAGCCGCTGTCGAGATCCTCGTGGAGGATGCCGTCGAAGAACTGGCCCGACCGGCCCCACTGGATCTCGAAGGTCGACTGCCACGGTCCCTGCACGTTGGCGTAGATCTCGTAGATCTCGTCGGTCCTCTGCCCGTCGTGGTCGTCGGCCTCGACCAGGCGCGACTGCACCTGGATGCGATCCCACCAGCGGTCCTGCTTCGGCCACCAGTTGCGGCCGAACTGCAGCGCCCAGCGCCGCGCGTCGACCCGGGTCACGAAGCCGGAGTCGCTGCGGAAGCGGGGCCCGAAGTCGCGCCACCGGCCGTAGGCGAACCAGTTGCGGTCCTCGTGGCTGTAGAGGATCTCCAGCGCGTCGTCGTCGAAGGCGTCCGTGGGCTGGTCGAACTCGGCGGCGACGGCCTCGGGGTAGAGCGTGTCGGACCGCAGGTACTGGAAGCTCAAGCTCTCCGTGTCGCTGAATCGGAAGAAGCCGTCGAGTCCGGCGACGCGGTTGTGGTAGTCGTCCGCCTCTCGCCCGGTGTAGAGGACTCCGAGGGTCGAGCTCTGCCCGACGTCGCGCCGGTAGCGCAGGACCGAGCCGGTGACCTCGTCATCGAGCGAGGTCAGGCGCGAGCGGTCGACCCCCGGAATGAGCAGGTTGTTCACCTCGTCCTGGGTGGCGAAGACGCCCACGGCGTTGTGACCGATCTTGCCGGTCAGCTTGCCGCCCCACTTCGGGTCGGCGACCGTACGGGTGAAGACGGCGTCGATCAGGGTGGTGAAGAAGTCGACCCCCTCGAGGAAGAACGGCCGCTTCTCGGGGAAGAAGAGGGCGAAGCTCTCGTTGACGTCGAGCTGCGCGACGTCGGCCTCGACCTGCGAGAAGTCGGGGTTGATCGTGCCGTTGAAGGTGAGGTTGGGCGTCACCCCCCAGCGCACCGAAACGCCCGGGTCGAGCTCTTCGTCGCCGTCCTGGAGCGAGCCGTCGGGGAAGGAGTCGAGCTCGTCGGTCCGGTGCGCCGTGACCGTCGGCGTCACCACGAGGTTGCGCCCCGGCTCGAGATCCTCGAAGCCGCTCACCTTGGCCGCCTGGCACAGCAGGCAGTTGACGTCGCGCTCGCGTCGCGTGTTCGCGATGCGGTGGCGCACGTCGCGCGGGTAGGAGCGTCCGAGGTCGAGACCCCAGGTGAGCTCACCGCCGGTGGCGGGGAAGCGCAGCTGGTCGAAGGGTATGGCGATCTCCACCTCGTAGCCGTCCTCCGTGATGCGCCCCGCGGAGGCCCAGATGAGGTCGAAGGAGAAGTCCTCCACGCCCTCGATCTGGCTGAAGATGGCGTCGGCTTGCACCCCGAGGGGGTTCACCCGGAACTGGAACGCCCGCCGCTCGTCGTTGAAGGTGTCGAGCTGCAGGAGGATGTGGTCGTCCTGCACGAAGGTGTCGATCTCGTCGCGGTCCATCAGGTGCGCGCGAATGGCCGTCGGTTCGGGATCGTGCGCCTTGAAGCCGACGTAGAGCCGCTCGCTGTCGTAGGCGAGGAGGACGTCGGTCGCGACCGGCGGCGCTTCGTTGTCCGCCGGGAACCACTCGTAGGGCAGCGGCACGCTCACCGCGCCCTGCCAGGCCGGCTCGTCGAGGGCCCCGTCGACCTCGATCGCGCCTGTGACCCGCGGGATCGTCACCGGCGCGGGTACGTCCTCCTGGCCGGTGGCGGGCACGGCGAGCAGCGTCGTCAGGGCGAGGATCGATCGGAAGCGGTCGATGGGCGTGGGTCATGGAGCTTCCCCAAGAAGTGCTAAAGACGAAGCATACTCCGCGCTCGGGCAAGGGTGCCGCTCTTGATACGCGTGGCCGCCGGGATGGTTACTCCGGCGCGGGACGGCGCTATCATCCCCCCTTCATCGCTCCGGAGGTTCTCGATGGCCAGACGAACGGCGGCTTCCTCCGTCCTCGCGGCCTCGCCGGCGCCCTCGGCGCCGACGAGCCGACCCTGCGCGTCTCCGACGCCGACACCGTACACGACGTCCTCGCCCGCTACGTCGGGCGTGGCGTCACCGTGAAGCTCGATTCGGGGAGTGAGCGAGCGGCAAGGTCCAGACAGTCGGCGACCACCTCGTCCACCTCCGAGCTCGCCGGCAAGGAGTTCTACGACGCCGTCGTCGACCTCGACGAGATCGCCGCGGTCATCGTCCGGGTCCGCGAGCGGTAGGGGAGCGAACGCCGTCGGGTCGACCCCTGCGCAGGAGCCATGAGCCGCGGCGCTCATCGGAGGGAGACGGCCCGCACCGTGGGCTGTCGGCTCACGCACGAATGTGCTACAAGTAGCACGTATGGGCAGCGCCGGAATCCGTGAGCTGCGGCAGCGGGCGAGCGACTTCGGCGCGTGGCGCGGGGCGAGACGATCGAGATCACCGACCGCGGGCGGCCGGTGGCCTTGCTGACCCCCTGCCCGAGGGCGGCAGGCTCGACCGGCTGCGGGTCTCCGGAGAGATCGAGGAGGCGACCGATGCGCTCGTCGACCTTCCCGAGCCGCTCGTTCTCGAAGCCGGAGCCGAGCCGCCGTCCGCCGTGCTCGCCCGGCTGCGCCGCGACGAGCGCTGAGTGTGGCGACCTACGTCGACTCCTCGGCCATCGTGAAGCTGGCCGTGCGCGAGCCCGAATCGGCGGCTCTGCGTGGCTACTTGCGGCGCCGGCGCGCCCTGGTGTCGAGCGCACTCGCCCGAGCCGAGGTGCTGCGAGCGCTCTCCCGGCGGGTGAGGAGGCCGTGGCGCGGGGCCGGAGCGTCTTGCGGCGTTTCGATCTGGTCCGCGTCAACGCGAGGCCGCGGAGCGGCTCGGCTACCGGGTCGTCGGCCCCCGGTGATCCCCTTGCTCCAGCGGCGTAGTTGTCAGCTGTCGTGAAGTCCGACCTGCCTTCGTGCCAGGGGGCGCTATACACTGCGTTCTGGCCCGACCAACAGAGGAGGACATGCGATGCTCATGATGCGTAGCTGGCGAGCGTCCGCCGTCGCCCTGGTGGCGGTGCTCACCCCCCAACTCGTAGCTGACGAGCTTCCTTGGAAGGAGCTCTACGAGTTCTTCCTGACCACCCTGGCGCTGACCTCAGGCGAGCGCTTGGCATCCGCCGTCGGGCTGGCGATCCCCGACTGTGCGCTCTCGCCGGGTCCCGGGAGCAACGCACACCCTGGCTGTCATGCCGAGGGACACGGTCTGGGGGCTGGGGATCCGCCTGTTTGCAGCAACGGGACGGACCTGGGCCCTCTCTGCCTCAGGACCCCTTCTATGGTCAGCCCACTTCGGCGGCGCTTGCACGGCGTTCCTGGTCGACCGAGACAAGGTGCTCACCGCCGGCCATTGCAGTCCCTGGTCGGCTCCAGCTGCTCCCACCGCTACGTGGTCTTCGATCGGGCGATCTCGGATTCGATGAACCTGCCGCCCTCGTCCGGCAACGTCGTGATTCCTGGAAGCCACGTCACGCGGTGTCTTCAGGTCTTGGCCGACGAGAGCCCCGAGACCGAGGAGCCTGCCGGAGGTGCCGGAGAATCACGATTGGGCGCTCTGGCGCGTGGAGCCCCTGCCGGTGGACGCCGCATCCCGCTTCCCGTCGACAGCGAGGAGACGACTGGAGGTCGGCGAGCCGGTCGCGATGTTAAGCCACCCGTCACGGATCCTGCCTGGGCGGCCGAGCAGGGGAGCACCACCGCCAGCGCTGCGCACGGGAGTGTTGACCTGCACCCGACCCCAGGGAGCTCGGGGAGCCTTGTGGTGAGTCTCGACACGGGCAAGGCGGTTGGCATCGCGACCAGCGGCTTCATGTCCTTCCCGGTGGTTCCGACTGCCTTTCGGTCCGGGCCTCGACGGCAGGATCTCCGACTTCAGTGCTGCTCACGGCGTCACTTTCCAGCGCACTTCGACGCTATCCGCGCTCGTACCTCAAGTGGGGCTGAGTGTCGAGCCACCGCTGAGAGAGGTCGATTTCTACGGGAAGCCAGAGACCCAGGGTCGTTCGGTACGGCGACGTTCGATCTCTCCGTGCCGACGAGCACGACGAGCCAGCTTCCGGGTCAACTGGTACCGCGTTCAGGGAGGAGGACATCTACGAGGTTACGGACCTCCTTCAAGGGCCCGGCAGCGGCACGCTCGCTCGGTCAGCACGAGTCCCTCGTGATCGGTCCGAGCCAGGGCGCAATGTCCCAGGCCGGGGCGGTCGAGGCGACGGTGCCGTTCTTCGACACGACCTACGGCACGCGCTCGCCCGTGCTCTTCCGGGTCCACAGTGGAGTCGACGGCTTCACCGTGTTTCCAACCGGACCCTTGCACGGCGAGGGTCCCGAGCCCCGCACGGACGAAAGCGGCCTACCAAGCCTCGAACCGGTGGCTTACGCCGCAGTCGATGGCGACGGCCACCGATCCCTGGATCACGCTCAACGGCCAGCCGGGCGTGCCCCAGTTCTTCACCATTCCGCAGGGGTCCTTGGCGGTGTCCGTGACCATCGGGGTGAACGGCACCGGCATGCAGCCGGACGTCTTCGCTGCCGGGTCGGTGACCTGACCAGCCTGGACTCCCGGCCAGCCGCCGTTCGAGATCGAGCGCGAAGTGCGGATGGACCTCTGCCGGGAGATCGCCGTCCCTGCACCGAGCGTCGTCAGCGTGCCGCCGAACACCGACTACGACGTGCCGTTGCTCGTCAACAGTGTCCCCTCGGCCACCGTACGCGACCTCGACGTCGGCCTGGGCCTGGCGGTCGACGTTCGGGGCGGCGAGCCTCGCGGGAGTGAACGCCACGATCGTGGAGCCGGGGTCGCCGGAGCGACCGCCCTGCTGGGCCAGAACATCTTCAGCACGAACACGATCTACGACGACGACACCAACCCCGCCCTCGACCCGCTCTCGACCTTCGACCAACACCAAGCTGCCGGCACGTGGCTGCTGCGCCTGAGTCACGACTCCACGCAGACGGTGGAGGTGACCATCAACCGCTTCGAGATCCGCCTCCACGTGGATCCGTCCAGCCCATGCGTGTAGGAGAAGAGCGCCGGGGGGAATCGAAGGATGCGTCTGTTCCTGACTCTCGCCCTAGTCGCCCTTCCGGCGTTCTCCACGTCGGCGCCCTCGGAGGCTCCGGGCGATCCGGTGACGCTGGTTCTCGACGACGGGACGAGGAGGGCCGCTTCGGCGTGCTGGCCGAGTTCTTCGTCTTCAACCGCTTCTCGCCCCCGAGTTCCCGCTCGAGATTCACGAGGCAGGTCCTCATGCCGCCGCCCGAGTTCTCGCTCAATGGCCCTATCACCTTCCGCCCCTACCTGTGGGAGGACCCGACGGCGATCCGACAGGTGCGACGGTGCGGTGGGAGGGCCCTGATCTGCTGGCGGATCCGCCGGACGTGTTCCTGACGATCCCGGTGGATCCGCCGGTGCTGTTCGAAGGGCCGGGGGACATCCTGGTGGGGATCGCCAAGACCGGGGGGAGCCCCGGTGAGCTCAACTGGGCCGGGACCGACGAGACGAGCCCGCAGGGGCGCTCCTGGGCGTGCTTCCTGACGCCGGCGCCGTTCATCCCCTGCGAGTCGACCGACCTCGAGCCGGTCAACTGGCTGATCCGGGCCTTCGGGACGGTGACGACGCCGGTGGAGCTCGAGAGCTTCGCGGTCGAGTGAGGGGGGCGCTCCCGTGCCTCTACACCAGCAGGCGGCTGCGGGCTTCCGCGGGTCGGACGATCGAGAACGGCACGTCGCCGTCGAGCTCGAGCAGGTGAAGATCGCCGGTGATGAGGAGCTCGGCCCCTCCGGCCATGGCCAACTCCAGAAAGGCCCGGTCGTTCGGGTCCCTGCAGGGTGGCAGTCCCTTCGCCCTCTCGCTCACGTCCACGATCTCGGCCATCGGGAGGTAGTCGCCCAGAAGCTCCCGCCGCTCGTCCGCGTTCAGCTCGAACTCGGGGTAGCACAGGACCCGGACGAGCTCGGCGGCGGTGGCGCGCGATACGAGCGGCAGAAGCCGGCGCGATCGCCACGCTTCCCGCAGCCAGTCCAGCCTCCCCTCCCTGAACAGGATCGCCGAGACGACGACGTTCGTATCGCAGACGGCTCGAGTCAGCTCCGGCGCGCCCACTCGACCGCGTCCGTCACGTCCGCCTCCGTGATCCCGAGCCGCTCGAGCTTCTCGCGGACCTCGTCGGCACGGCCGGGCCGGACCGGGGCGAGGATGATGCACCCCGCCTCCTCGCGCACGTCGAAGTAGTCGACGTCCGGGAAGTGCCGCACGACCGCCTTCGGCAGCGTGATCTGGTTCTTCGAGGTCTTCTTCGCCAGCATCGGTGCCTCCGGCGCCATCCTAGCAAGGAAACAAGGAAGAAAGGAATCCTGCCCGCTGCTGTCCGCCACCGGCTCCCGAGAGGCCGTCACTCCCGCGCCGTCGGGGTGATCGTCGTCTCCCGGCGCTCGCCGTCGCGGAGGTAGACGATCTTCGTCTCCTCGCCGATCTTCACCGCGTCGAGGGCGTAGGTGTAGTCGTAGATGTTGGCGATGGTCGTCGCGCCGAACTGGACGATGACGTCACCCTCCTGGAGGCCCGCCGAGGCGGCGGGGCCGCCCTCGATGACGCCGGAGAGGCGCAGGCCCTCGACCTCGGTGGTGTAGTCGGGGATGGTCCCGGTATAGGCGCGGACGGTCTCCCGGTCGCCGGCCCCGGCCTGGTGGGTGGGGGCTACCTTGACGAACTCGGGGGCGGCGTCGAGATCGGCGAGCTTGCCGACCAGCAGGTCGGTGAAGCGGGCGATGCGCTCCATGTCCTCGTAGTCGAGCTTGTCGGCGGTGTCGGAGGGCTTGTGGTAGTCCTCGTGGCTGCCGGTGAAGAGCTGCAGCGAGGGCACTTCCTCCTGGTTGAAGGGGGACGAGTCGGTGGGGAGGTAGGGGTCCTCGCCCAGCTGCAGGTCGAAGCCGACCGGCACGTTGGTGCGCTCGATGAGGCCGGGCCACTCGGCGCTGCTGCCGACGGCCTGGAGGGTCAGCTTGTTCTCCCGCATGCGGCCGACCATGTCGAGGTTGACGTAGGCGGCGATCGTCGTCGGGTCGAGGACCTCGTCGCGCAGGAAGGCGGTGGAGCCGAGCACGCCCAGCTCCTCGCCCGACCAGAAGGCGACGGCCACGTTGCGGCGATGCTCCTCGCCGGCCAGGCTGCGCGCCGCCTCCAGCACCGTCGCCACGCCGGAGGCGTTGTCGTCGGCCCCGTGGTGGATGGCGTCTGCCTCGGAGGCGTCGGCGAGCGAGTTGGCGCTGCGGCCGCGTCCGAGGTGGTCGAAGTGGGCGCCGAGCACGACCCAGGGCTTCTCCAGGGCGTCGGCGTCGGTCCCCGGGAAGTAGCCGACGACGTTGTGGGCGGTCTTCTCTTCGCGCTCGATCGCGACTTGGAGCGTGATCTCGGGGCCGAGATCGAAGCCCGCGACGTGAGGGTTGCCGCTGTCGAGGGCCTTCTGCGTCGCCTCGAGCTCGTGGTCGGGGGACGCGGCGAAGAGCGCCTCGGCCACCTCGCCCGAGATCGACGCCGCGACGAGCCCGGAGCCGGAGATGGCGGTATCGAAGGTCAGGGGCACCGTCTCGCCCGCGTTCGGGGACGTCGGTCCGGTGACGACGAGCAGGGCCAGCGCTCCACGCTCGCGGGCTTGCAGCGCCTTGTAGCGCAGCCCGGAGTAGCGGGCGAGCTGCGCGCGGAAATCGCCCTCGGTGTCCTCGGGGCTGTAACGCAGCACGAGGACGATCTTCCCCTCGACCTCGAGACCGGCGTAGCTGTCGTAGATCACCTCGTCGCCGTCCGGCACGACGAGCCCGTATCCGGCGAAGACGACCGGTGCCGTCACCGTGTCGCTCTGCGAGAAGGCGAGCGCCTGCACGTGCTCGGCGTCGTCCCAGGTGGCCTCGAAGCCGTGGCCCTGGAGGGAGACGGAGGAGCCGGCGTCCCTGGTGCCGGCGGTGAAGGTGAAGGGGAGCGCGTAGCCGTCGTGGCCGGGAAGCGGCCGTGCCCCGAGCCCCTCCAGCTGCTCGGTGAGGAAGGAGACAGCCATGGAGGCGCCCTCGCTGCCCGTCATCCGTCCTTCGAGCTCGTCGGAGGCGAGGTACCCTGCGTCGTCGCGCAGCGCGCCGACGTCGGCCAGGGCCGCGCCCGAGATCAGGCCCGCCGCCACCAGGGCGATGGCCACCGTGTAGGGGCGGGGCCCGTGCCCGCCCACCGTTCGGTGCGCCTGAAGGCGTGCCGCGTCCGGGGTCCGGCCGGCACGGGGTCCGGCCGCTTCAATCGGTGGGGTGGGGCGGGTCATCGGGAGTCTCCTTGCGAAGAGGAGGCGGGGACGCGCGCCGGCGCCGCCTCCAAGGCGGCCAGCGCGGCCTCGTGGTTCCATCGCCCGAGGAAGATCTGGCCTCCCTCGCCGCCGTGGCGGGTGGAGGTCCAGGCGAGACCGGTGCCGTCGGGCGTCGGCACCGACAGGCCGTCGAAACCGTCGGAGTAGGTGACGCGGACGGGCTGCTTGGTCCCTTCCACGTCGACCATGTAGATCTCGAAGTTGCTGAAGCCGAGCTTGTTCGTGGTGAAGAGCACGTACTCGCCGGAGGGGTGGACGTAGGGAGCCCAGCTCATCGCACCGAACTCGGTGAGCTGCTTGACGTCGCTGCCGTCCGGCGCGGCGCTGTAGATCTCGGCGGTGAGGCCGTCTTCGGAAAAACGGCGCCAGATGATGCGCGAGCCGTCGGGGAAGAAGAAGGGACCGCCGTCGTAGCCCGGGGCGTCGGTCAGGCGCTCGAGGTCGCTGCCGTCGGCGCGCATCCGGTAGAGCTCCGCGAAGGAGGCCGGGTTCACCTCCAGCAGCTTCTGCTCCTCGGGATCGAGCTCGTGGTCGTACGCCTGACGGGTCGAGGAGAAGACGATCCACTCGCCGTCGGGGGAGTAGCTGGCCTCGGCGTCGTAGCCGCGGGCCTCGGTCAGCCGGGTCAGCTCGCCGGTCTCGGCGTCGGAGACGAAGAGGTCCATCCAGGGGTCGTAGTCCCAGGAGTAGCGGCGCTCGCGCCCCTCGGCCCGCATCTGGAGCTCCTCTTCCTGGAGCTTCACCGAATCCGGGTCGAGGTGGGTGGAGGCGAAGAGGACGTCCCCGGTCCCCGGCTGGATGAAGGAGCAGGTCGTCTTGCCCGTGCCGGGCGAGATGCGGCGGGTGTCGCCGCTCTCGAGGTCGAGCAGGTAGATCTGGTAGAAGGGGTTCCCCTCCTCGCGCTCGCTCTGGAAGACGAGCTTCTTGCCGTCGGGCGAGAAGTAGCCCTCCCCGGCTCGTCGGCCCTCGAAGGTCAGGCGCCGGACGCCGGTCAGGAAGTCGCTTTCGGTGTGCTCCGAATCGTCGGCGGCGCGAACGCCGCCGGCGAGGAGGATCAGTGCCGCCGGAGCAGCGAGGTATCGCAGCAGTCGGGTCATGGTCAGAAAAGGCCCTCGATGGTGCCGTCGGGGAGCACGCGGATCCCCTCGGCCGCCGGCATCTTGGAGAGGCCGGGCATGGTCATGATGTCGCCGGTGAGCGCCACGACGAAGCCGCTGGCGCCGGCGGAGACGTAGGCGTCTCGGATGGTCATGTGTAGGCCGCTCGGGCGCTCCGGTGAGCTTCGGGTCGTCCGAGAGGGAGTACTGGGTCTTGGCCATGCAGATGGCGTGTCCCCGTAGCCCATCTGCTCAATCGAGGCGATGGCGCGGCTCGCCACCGGCAGGAAGTCGACGCCGTCGGCGCCGTAGATCTCGCGGGCGATGGTCTCGATCTTCTCGACGCGATCGGGCCGCCGTGTCGTAGAGGGTCGAACGAGGCCTTCCCCTCGAGCATCGAGAGCACCCTCGTGGGCGACGGCCCGGGTCGCCTCGCCGCCCTTCTCCCAGACCTCGCACAGCGCCACCCGGGCGCCCCACCCGGCGCATGCCTCGAGCACCACGTCGAGCTCGGCTTGATCGTCGCCGGAGAAGCGGTTGAGGGCGACGACCACGGGCACGCCGAACTTGCGCACGTTCTCCAGGTGCGCCTCGAGGTTGACCAGGCCACGGCGCACCGCCTCGACGTCGACGGTGCCGAGGTCCTCCTTGGCCACCCCGCCGTGCATCTTGAGAGCGCGGACCGTGGCGACCAGGACGGCGGCCTCCGGCTCGAGACCGGCCATGCGGCACTTGATGTCGAAGAACTTCTCGGCTCCGAGGTCGGCGCCGAAGCCCGCCTCGGTGAGGACGATGTCGGCCAGCGACAGGCCCAGCTTGGTGGCCGCCACGGAGTTGCAGCCGTGGGCGATGTTGCCGAACGGGCCGCCATGCACGAGCACCGGGCCGCCCTCGAGCGTCTGCACCAGGTTGGGGAGCATGGCGTCCTTGAGCAGGAGCGTCATGGCCCCGCTGGCCTTGAGGTCGGCGGCGCGCACCGGCTCCTTGTCGCCGTTGAGGCCGACGACGATCTCACCGATCCGCCGCTCCAGGTCCTGCAGGTCGTCGGCGAGGCAGAGGGCAGCCATGATTTCGCTGCCCGGCACGATGACGAATCGGTCCTCGCGGGTGGGGCCGCCGCTCATCTTGCCGAGGCCGACGATGATCGAGCGCAGGGCCCGGTCGTTCATGTCGATGGTGCGGGGCCACGTGATGCGGCGCGAGTCGATCCCCAGTCGGTTGCCGTGGTACATGTGGTTGTCGAGCAGCGCCGAGAGCAGGTTGTGGGCCGAGGCGATGGCGTGGAAGTCGCCGGTGAAGTGCAGGTTGATCTCGTCCATCGGCACGACCTGGGCGTAGCCCCCTCCCGCCGCGCCGCCCTTGACCCCGAAGACGGGGCCGAGCGACGGCTCCCGGATGCAGATCATCGTCTGATGCCCGAGCCGGCGCATGGCCTGGCCGAGGCCGATGGTGCAGGTGGACTTCCCCTCGCCGGCCGGCGTGGGGTTGATCCCGGTCACCAGGACCAGACGGCCCTTCGGCTTCCGGGCGGCGATCGCCTCGGCCGAGATCTTGGCCTTGTACCGGCCGTAGGGGAGGATCTCCTCCTCGGAGAGACCGATCTCGGCGGCGACCTCCTGGATCGGGCGCAGGGTCGCGGCCTGGGCGATGGCGATGTCGGACGGTACGGTCTTCGCGCTCATGCTGGACTTCTCCTCCGGAGGCTCTGTTCGGCTCGCGCAGTCGAGGCCGCGGTCGGGGCGGGAGCGCGTCGCGGAGGCGCGCCGGAACCCGGGAATCGTGCGTTGGAGAGGCCCTCTGGATTCTTCGCCGGAGCGATTCGTTCCGGGGCCTTCAACGGAAGTTAGCAGTACCGCTCCGACGACTCAAGCGATCCGTGCCGCCCTCGGCGAGCCGGGGCCCGAGGCCAGGGTAGGGTGCGGCGCCGTCCGGGCCAACACCCTTTGGGGTGGTAGGGAGCGGTCGCCCGCGGCCGGGCCCGCCCGGTAGAGTGGACCCGGAAGGAGGTGGGCGACATGAACGCGCGACAGCCGGAAGCGCGCCCCACGCAGCAGCTCGATCGGTTCGCCGCCCGGGCCGGCGCCGTGGGCGCGTTGGCGGCCGGGGCTCTGGCCCTCGGGGCCCTCGCCGTCGGTGCACTGGCGATCGGCCGCCTCGCCGTGGGGCGCCTGGCGATGGGCCGGGCGACGATCGGCTCGCTCAGGATCCGCGACCTCGAAGTCGACACCCTGCGGGTGAAGTCCCTCGAGATCGCCGAAGAAGGCTAGGGGACGGGTCGATGGGCTACGTCGAGGAGATGCTGGCCGGAGGAGAGACCGTGATGCACCGCACGCGGCGGCACCGGATCGTGCTCCTGCGCTCGGTGGCGGGGCCGCTCACGCTCGTCGTCCTCGGCGGGCTCATGGCCGGCCTGTTCGGCTTGGAGAGGTGGGAGGGGAGGCTCACCGGCGCCTGGGTCGGAGTCGGGCTCGCGGCCTTCGGCTTCCTCTTCGCCCTTCCGGCGTGGCTGCGATGGCGCTCGGAGATCTACCTGGTGACCGACCGACGGGTCATCCAGGTCGAGGGCGTCGTCCGCAAGCAGGCGCTCGACTCCAGCCTGGCCAAGGTCAACGACGTACGCCTGTCGCAGAGTCTCGCGGGCCGCCTGCTCGGCTACGGCACCCTCGAGATCATCACCGCCAGCGAGACCGGCATCAACCGCCTCGACGACCTGCCGCGCCCGATCGCCTTCAAGAAGGCGATGATGGCGGCCGCCGAGGCCTTCGCCGGCCGCACCACCGGTCCCCGCGAGCCCGCCGCTCCACCGCCCGCCGCCGAGCCGCCGCCGGCCGCTCGCAGCGTCGCCGACCGCCTGGCCGAGCTCGACGACCTGCGCCGCCGCGGCCTCGTCAGCTCCGAAGAGTTCCGCGCCAAGCGCCTCGAGATCCTCGAGGAGATCTGACGGCGCGAGCCCGCTCGCCGTCCGGTGTCTAGATCATCGAGCGGACGAACGGGTTCTCCTCGCAGGTCCAGCCGAGCTGCAGTCGCTCGCGGAGGAGTCCCTCGAGCGCCTTCCAGCGTCCCTCGGGGATCCTGCCGCGGCTGACGACGAAGAGCTCGCCGCCCAGACGCCGAAACCCGATGGAGTCCTCGTTCGCCCACTCCACCGCCACCAGCTCGAGCAGGCTGGACTCGCTCTCCTCGTCCCCGTCCCGCACCCGGATGGACGCGGTTCCTACCACCACGCGGGCGGGCCCGGCGGGGTGAACGAACGGGAGGAGGAGTCCGACGGCAGCGACGAGCAACGAGATCTGCCACGAGTGCCGTTCGGCGAACGCCAGCTTGGCCACGATGGTCGCGAGACCCGTGACCGTCAGGACGAGAGACGTGGGGATCACGGACTCTCTGAAGACGACCTCACTGGACATCCGTCGGCTCCTCGGCGCTGTGGAACAGCGATCGTACCGCCGGTCGGCGGCGAGGTGGGCTGACGGTCGCCGGGCGCTGGCGCCCGAGGGGAGCCGTCCGGTACCATCGCCGCAGCTTCGATCCTGAACCACGGCGCCGGAGGCGGCGCCGGAACCGACGGGGGGCTCCTGGTGGCGGAGGCACAGGCGGGCAGGGTGGTGCGGCACGGGACCTACCCGGAGTTCACCTGGGCGGGGATCCTGACGGGGTACGTGATCGGGTCGCTGATCGCGATCTCGATCGGGTACCTGTCGCTGAAGCTCGGCTTCTCGATCGAGGGATCGGAGCTGGCGGCGATCCTCGGGTTCGGGATCCTGCGCGGCGTCTTCCGGCGGCGCTCGATCATCGAGAACAACATCAACCAGACGCTGGCCTCGGCGGTCAACGGGGCCTCGGCGGGGATGATGTTCTCGATCCCGGCGCTCTTCATCCTCGGCTACACCGAGTTCAACCGCCCCCTGATGGTGCTCGCCTGCATCGCGGGGGGCATCCTCGGGATCGCCTTCATCATCCCGCTGCGCAAGCAGATGATCGACTTCGACCGCCTGGCCTACCCGGGCGGAATCGCCACGGCGGCCGTGCTCAAGGCGCCGGGTGCCGGCATCCGCAAGGCGCAGCTGCTGATGGGCGCGGCCGTGGTCTCGGCCGTCGTGCACTACCTGAGTCTCTCGTCCGGCGTCGAGAACTGGAACCTGGGTGCGGCCCTCGGGATGCCGGAGTACATGAACGGCATCTGGTACCTGTCTCTGCTCACCGTGGGCGTGGCCTTCCTGGCGGGGAAGGGCGGCTTCTTCTTCGTCGTCGGCGGCTACGTCTGCTACTGGGTCCTGGCGCCGGTGATGGCGCGGCTCGACCTGCTGCCGAGCCAGGCGACCCTCGACGCCAGCGGCATGGGCATCGCGTCGTGGCTGCGCCTGACGCTCTTCCGGCCGGTGGGCATCGGGATGCTGATCGGCGGCGCGGTGACCGGAATCGTGCTCGCCTTCCCGTTGGTGATCTCCGCCATCCGTTCGATGCAGCAGGCCGCGCGGACGCGCTCGGCGGTGAGCAGCGACGAGCTGCCGATCCGTTTCCTCTACCTCGGGATCGGCGGCGCCTTCGTTCTGTTGGCCGGGGCCGCGATCGTCGCCGTCCCGGACGTCGGTGCCGGCAGGGCGGCGCTGATGGCGCTGCTCGGCACGCTGTGGATCTGGGTGGCCGGTGTCGTGCTCTCCGAGTGCATCGGACGCACCAACTGGTCGCCGCTCTCCGGAATGACCCTGATCGGCATCACGATCCTGATCTTCGTCGCCTCCGGGCACGGCGACGAGCGCACGACGGTGGTCGCGTCGATCGTCGTCGGTGCCGCGATGTGTGTCGCGATGGCCCAGGCGACGGACCTGATGCTCGACCTGAAGTGCGGCCACCTGGTGGGCGCGGTGCCGCGGCGCCAGCAGCTGGCCCAGGCCCTGGGCAGCTGGCTGGGACCCATTCTCATCATGTTCCTGATCGTCGTGCTGCACAAAGCCTACGGCCTGGGGAGCGAGCAGTTGCCCGCTCCGCAGGGCCAGGCGCTGGCGAGCGTCATCCAGGGCATCCTCGGCGGCGACGTCCCGATCGACCGCTACCTCGCCGGGAGCGGGGCTCGGCGCCCTGCTCTCGGCGAGCGGCATCGGCGGCTTGGGCGTCCAGGTGGCCTCGGCTTCTACCTGCCGTTCGAACATCGTCCTGGACCTGCGCCACCTCGGCTCGGTCGCCCGCGCAAACGGCGCGACCGCTGGGCGGGGCGGGAGTTCTCGGAGGAGATCGGCGTGCCGCTCGCCGCGGGATTGATCGTCGGCGAGGCCCTGGTCGGGGTCGGCTACTCCCTCTTGGTGGTGTTCGGATGAAGGCTCGGCTACCTGCTGATCACCCTCGAGCCCCTCTCCGCCGCTTTCTTCGCGGTGCAAGCTGCGGGCATCGACGTCGGTCCCTACCTCACGGGTTGGCGTTGGGAGGTGGCGGGCGTCGCGATGGTGCGCATCGCGACCCACCAGGCTGCGCGCAGCGAAGAGACGTTGAGCGCCAACATCGGCGCTATCTCGGGCAGCCCCTCGGCGCTCGCCGAGCGGGCCGACGCACTCTGGGTCCAACGCGAGGGCGTCGACGTGTACGAGCTGCGGCATCGCATCGACGAAGGGTTCCCGGAACACCTGACGCCTTCGTCCAGGCTCGGGAGAGCCTCAAGGTCTCCTACGGCCTGCAAGCCTACGCGGACGTGATGAACCCCTTCGCCGCCGGCGAGCGCTACCTCAACCGCGCCTGGTCCGCATCGACCGATGGCTGGATCGACGAGGCCCACGAGTCGCTCGGCCGGGCCCGCGAGCAGTTCGCCGAGGCCCGCGACGTCTTCGCGCGCCTCGCCGGCCGTTCCTAGCCCCCTCCCTCCGGGCGCCGCATCCGGGTGGCGCGGAGCACCATGGTGTAGAGGACGGGGATCACGACCAGCGTGAGGGCCGTGGAGACCACGACACCCGCGATGAGCGAGACCGCGAGGCCCTGGAAGATCGGGTCCAGGAGGATGACGAAGCCGCCGACGACGAGTGCGGCGGCCGTCAACGCGATCGGACGGAACCGCACCACGCCGGCGGTGACGACGACCTCCTCGAGCGGCGCGCCGCTCTGCAGGTGGAGGTTGATGAAGTCGACCAAGAGGATCGAGTTGCGCACGATGATGCCTGCCAGGGCGATGAAGCCGATCATCGAGGTGGCGGTGAAGAAGACTCCTCCCAGCGCGTGTGCGGGGAGGATCCCGATCAGGGTCAGCGGAATGGGCGCCATGATCACCAGCGGCGTGAGGAAGCTCCGGAACCAACCGACGACCAGGACGTAGATGAGCAGCAGCACCACGGCGAAGGCCGTGCCCATGTCGCGGAAGACCTCGTAGGTGATCTGCCACTCCCCGTCCCACTTCACGGCGTAGCGGCCGCCGTCGGTCGGCAGGGTCGACGACAGCACGTCGACGGCGTGTCCCGCCGGGCCGGTGAGCGCCGCGATCCGGTCGGCCATGGCGAGCATTCCGTAGACCGGCGACTCCTCGGCGCCGGCGACTTCGGCGATGACGTAGGTCACCGGCTGCAGGTTCTTGTGGTAGATGAACGGCTCACGCGAGCCGGCGATCGGCGTCACGAGCTCTCGCAACGGCACCAGCGTGCCGTCGGTGCCGTGCACGCGGACACCGAGCAGACCGTCGGCGCCCGACCGCTGCGCGCGGTCGAGGCGCAGCATAAGCGGCACGGGCTCCCGTGCCGAGGGCGCCTCCAGAGAGCCCGCTTCCATCCCCGCCAGGGCCAAGCGCAATGTCTTGGCGACGACGTCCGGCGAGATCCCCATCCGGGCCGCCTTCTCCCGGTCGACCGCGAGATCGAGTCGCGGCCCCGGCCCCTCGACGTACCAATCGACGTCGACGATTCCTGGAGTCGATTCGAAGATCTCCCGCACCTCGCCGGCCAGCCGTTGGCGCTCGCCACGGTCCGGACCGTAGACCTCCGCCACCATGGTGGAGAGGACCGGAGGCCCCGGCGGCACCTCGGTCACCTTGAGGTTGGCGCCCGTCGCGGCGGCCACGGCGGCGACGCGCTCGCGCACGTCGGCGGCGAGCTCGTGACTGACCCGGCCGCGATGGTGCTTGGGGAGGAAGTTGACCTGCACGTCGGCCACGAGAGGTCCCGAGCGCAGGAAATAGTGGCGCACCAGGCCGTTGAAGTTGAACGGTGCCGCCGTGCCGGCGTAGACCTCGACGTCGGTGACCTCGGGCAGGTGTCGCACCCGCTCGGCGACCTCGCGCGCCGCGGCGGCGGTGCTCTCGAGCGTCGTGCCCTCCGGCATGTCGACGATGACCTGCAGCTCGCTCTTGTCGTCGAAGGGCAGCATCTTGACGGTGACCGCCTTCACGGCGACCAGGGCCATCGACCCGATCAGCAGGAGGGCGACGGCGCCGAGCAGCGCCCAGCGGCGCCAGGCGCTCGCCAGCAGCGGTGTCAGGATCCTGCTGTAGAAGCGGTGCAGCCGGGTCTCCTCGAGGGTCTCGGCGTCGCTCTGCCCGATGCCCTCGGTCATCTCCTCGGCGTGCTTGCGGAAGAGGCGGTACGTGAGCCACGGGGAGACGACGAAGGCGACCAGCAGCGAGAAGATCATCGCCGCCGAGGCGTTGATCGGGATCGGGCGCATGTAGGGGCCCATGAGCCCCGAGACGAAGGCGAGCGGCAGGAGGGCGGCGACCACGGTGAAGGTGGCCAGAATCGTCGGGTTGCCCACCTCGTCGGTGGCGTGGGCGGTGGCGTGCCGCGGGTTCGTCCATCCGAGCTGGTAGTGGCGGTGGATGTTCTCCACCACCACGATCGCGTCGTCGACGAGGATGCCGATCGCGAAGATGAGGGCGAAGAGGGTGACCCGGTTGAGGGTATAGCCGAAGAGGTAGGACGCGGCCAGGGTCAGGGCCAGCGTGGTCGGCACCGCCACCAGCACGACGACCGCCTCGCGCCGGCCGAGGGCGAGGGCCATCAGGGCCACCACGGCGAGGGTCGCGATCCACAGGTGCTTCATCAGCTCCGAGGACTTCTCGTCCGCGGTGAAGCCGTAGTCCCGCGTCTTGGTGATGCCGACGTCGTCGGGAACGACATCGCCGCGCAGCCCGTCGATGCGCCGGTCGAGATCGCGCACCAGGTCGACGGCGTTGGTCCCCGGCTTCTTGGCCACCGCGAGGGTCACCGCGGCGGCGTCCAGGCCCGCCGGGAGACCCACGGCACCGCCGGCCGTGCCGGCGAGGATCCAGACGTGGTCGGCGGCCTCGTCCGGCCCGTCCTCGACCCGTGCCACCTGGTTCAGATGGATCGGATCGCCGTCGCGTACCGCGATCACCGCCGCACCCACCGCCTCCGCGTCGCGGAAGCGGGCGCCGACGTAGACGTCGGTCTCGACGTCGGCGGTCGCGAAGCTGCCGGCCGGGAGCCGGCTGGAGAGCGAAGAGAGCGCCTGCCAGACCTCCAGCGGCGAGACGGTGTGCGAGGCCATCGCGTCCCGGTCCAGGGTCACCCTCACCGTCCGGCGCCGGCCTCCGCTGAGATCGATCGTCGACACGCGAGGGTGGCTGGCGAGCTCGCTGCGCACTTCGGCGGCGACCCTGCGCACGGTGAGCGGCGAGGCCGTCTCGGACCAGAGCGTGTAGGCCACGACCGGCACGTCGTCGATCCCACGGGGCGCCACGACCGGGGGCGAGCCCGGAAGGGAAGGCGCCACCTCGGCCACCTTGGAGTGGACGCGGACGATGGCCTGGTCCGGGTCCGTGCCGACGAGAAAGCGGACGATGATCATGCCCCCTGAGGGCTGGGAGGTGGAGTAGACGTACTCGACCCGGTCGATCTCCCACAGCGCCTTCTCCAGCGGCGTCACGACGCGCCGCTCGACCTCCGCCGCCGTGGCGCCGGGCAGGCCCACGAGGACGTCGATCATCGGCACCTCGATCTGCGGCTCCTCTTCACGCGGCGTGACCATCACGGCGAACGCGCCGAGGAGGAGGGACGCCACCACGAGCAGCGGCGTCAGCTTCGAGTCCAAGAAGGCTCGGGCCAGGCGACCTGCCGCCCCGAGCGACTCGCTGCCGTCCCGGCGGGGCGGAGGAGAGGCGTGCGCGGTCACGGTCAGCGTCCTCCGACCGCGGAGTCGGGCTGTTCTGCGGCGATGGGCTCGACGGGCGACCCGTTGGGCGGCGGTTCGGACAGGCCGAGGAGGACCACCTCGCCGCCGGTCAGTCCGGAGAGCACCTCGACGCCGTCGTCGAGGGCCGCGCCGGTGGTCACCACCCGGGTCGACGTGCCTCCGTCGGTGGCCACGACCACGCGTTCCAGTCCGCCGCGCCGCAGCACCGCGTCGGCGGGCACGACGACGGCCTCCCGGCGGCCGACCGGCAGCCACGCGCGACCCGCCGAGCCGGTGGCCGCCTCTCCCGTCGGGAGCTCGAGCTCGACGCGTATCGCGTGGGTGGACGGGTCGGCTCCGGCGCCGAGTACCACCACCGTCCCAACGAGCGGGCTGTCCGGGAGCGCATCGATGGCGACCGGCACGCTGTGCCCCGCTTCGAGCCCCGCCCGGGCGAAGGCGCTCTCCGGGACCGAGACGACGAGCCGCCGCGACGCCTCCGACTCGACCACGAGGAGGGGCCGACCGGGAGCGGCGAGGTCCCCGGGATCGACCATGCGCGAAGCCACCCGGCCGGTGAACGGAGCCGCCAGGCGGGTGTCTCCGGCCACGTTGCGGGCGGCCTCCAAGGCGCCGCGTGCCTGCTCGACGGCGCCCTCGGCCTGCTCGAGCTGGGTCCTCGCCATGTCGGCCTCGAGCTCCGAGGCGGCGTCGTCGGCCGCCAGCGCCGCGAAGCGCTCGTGGTTGCGCCGGGCCAGGGTGAGGGCCGCCTCGGCTTGAGCCAGGGCGCCCCGGGCCTGGGCCACCTGCCCTTCGGAGGTGGCCGGGTCGAGGGTCAGCAGGGTCTGACCCTGCGTCACCCTCTCTCCGTCCTCGACGAGCACCGCGGTGACCGTCGCCATCACCCGTGCCGCGAGCGTGCTCTTGCGTCCGGCCTCCACCGAGCCCGGCACCTCGATGCGCTCGGGCACCTCGCGACGCGCCGCGACGGCCGTCCGAGCCCGCACGGCCGGCGGCGCCTGCGCGGGCTCGTGCCGGTCCGACTGCGAGCAGGCAGCCAGGCCCAGCAGGCCGAGCCCGAGCACGGCGATTCCCCGCAGGGCCCCCATCCGGTCGGGGCGTGACCTCGTGCCCGCCCGGGAGGCGGTCCGCGCCGTCGATGTCGCCTGCCCCGATCGGTCCGGGGTCGTTTCAGACGAGGATCTCGGCTGCCCGGATCGGGTCGGGGCCGTATCGGCGGTGGATCTCAGTTGTCGCGATCGGTTCGGGGGCGCCTCAGTCGGCATGGTCGGGGCTCCGTTCGGGAAGATCGTCGCGGCCGGGCAGGGCTTCCTCCGGCGGCCGGCCGGCGCGGGTCGCCAGCCGCAGGGCGGCACGCCAGGCGTCGATGCGGGCTTCGAGCTCGCGGGTCTCGGCTTCGCGCAGGGCCGTCGCGGCGTCGAGGACGTCGATCGTGCGCACGACTCCCTGCCGGAAGCGTGCTTCGACCACGCGCTCGGCTTCACGGGCCGCCTCGACCGCGGCGCCGGCGGTGTCTCGGCGCTGGCGGGCGGTGTCGGCCTCGACCCAGGCCTGCTCGACCTCGAGACCGACGCTGCGTTCGAACCCCTCGAGCTCGTGGTGGGCCGCCTCGGCCTCGAGCTGCGCCTGCGCCGTTGCGGCGGCGTGCCGGCCTCCCGAGAAGAGGTCGATGCCGGCCATCGCCAGGATCGAGGTCGAGTCGCCGTGGTCGCCGAACGGCGTGTCGTCGACCAGGTCGTAGCGCCCGACGAGGGCCAGTCGCGGCTTGCGGGCCGCTCCCCGCGCCTCGGCCTCGAGCTCGGCGGCCTCCGTCCCCCGCCGTGCGGCCTCGAGGTCGGCGCGGCCCTGCGCGGCGGCAAGCCAACCCTCCAGGTCGCGCCGGGGCTCCGGCGCCGCGGGCAGCGGCCCCACGTCCCAGGAGCTTCCGGGATCGGCCGCGAGGCGCAGCGTCAGCTGCGCCTCGGCCACCCGGGCGTACCCGCGGGCCGTGGCCAGGAGGTCTGCCACGCGGGCGCGCTCGACCTCGGCACGCAGCTGCTCGGAGGTGACGATCAGGCCCTGCTCGACGGACTTGCGAGCCAGCTCGACGTGTGAGGTCACGGTGGCGAGACTGCGCTCGAGGAGGGCCGTCCGCTCGCGGGCCAGCGCCAGGTCGAGCCACGCCTCGCCGGCGGCCAACGCGGCCTGGTGGCCGGCCCACTCCGCCATCCCGGCACCCGCCTCGGCGCCGAGCTCCGCCTGCCTGATCCGCGACGAGATCTCGCCGCCGGTGTAGAGCGGCAGCGCCACCTCGAGACGGGTCGTGGCCGACTCGACGGCGTCCGGGTCGTTGGGGTCCCCGGCGACGAAGTCGGCGAAGGAGAAGCGCTCCTGGTTGAGGGTGAGGCCGAAGGCGTCGGCGGGGGAGTCGGTGCGGATCCAGATCTCCTGCAGCGACAGCGTCGGCAGGCGGAAGCCGCGCGCCCGGCGCAGACGGGCCTCGCCGCCGCGGCGCCTGGCCTCGGCCGCAGCGGCGGAGAAGGCGTCGACCCGTCCCCTCGCCAGCGCTTCCGCCAGGTCGATGGGAACCGCGGTCCGGCGGATCGCCGCGGCCGGGCCGACGCCGGTCTCCGCAGGGCCGGCTTCCCCGGCCCGAGCGGCGGCGGCTGCGAGCAGAACGACCGTGAGTGCCACGGGCAGGCTCGGCGCGCGTGTGCAGTGCGATTCCCCCTTCATCCGGTGCTCCCTCCTCTTGCGATGGGAGGCACCGAAGGCCGATTCGGTTCCCGGCGTCGTCGGGTAGAGTCGCTCTCGATGGCCGACCGCCCCCTACCCCCCGTCGTCGCGCGCTTCCTGCGCTACGTCCGTATCGACACCCGGGCCGACCGGGACTCCGACACGACGCCTTCCAGCGCCAAGCAGAAGGATCTCTCGCGCCTGCTCGCCGGCGAGCTCGCCGCCCTGGGAGTCGAGGGTGCGGAGATGGACGAGCGCGGGTACGTCTACGGCCGGCTGCCGGGCGTCGGGGCGGGGGAGGACGGTCCGGTCCTCGCCCTGGTGGCCCACGTCGACACCTCACCCGACGAGCCCGGAGGACCGGTGGTCCCCGTCATTCACTGGGAGTACGACGGCGGGGTGGTCGAGCTGCCCGGGGACCCCTCGGTGCGCCTCGATCCGGCGCGCAGCCCCGCTCTGGCCGACCACGTCGGGCACCACGTGATCACCGGCGACGGCACGACCCTGCTCGGGAGCGACGACAAAGCCGGCGTGGCGATCGTCATGCAGACGGTCGAGGACCTGCTGGCCGACGGCTCACGACCCCGCCCGCCGCTCTCGATCTGCTTCACGGTCGACGAGGAGATCGGCCGCGGCGTCGACCACCTCGACTACGAGCGGCTCGGCGCCGAGGTCGCCTACACGATCGACGGCGGCGCGGTGGGAACGGTCTCCTTCGAGACCTTCCACGCCGCCGAGGCGCGGCTCACGGTACGCGGCACGAACGTCCACCCCGGCTACGCCAAGGACGTCATGGTCAACGCCCTGACCATCCTGGCCGAGATCCTCCAGGGTCTCCCCGACGCCGAGCGACCCGAGACGACCGCCGACCGGGAGGGCTACTTCTGCCCCTACGAGGCGAGCGCCACCGTCTCCGAGGCCACCGCCCGGATCCTCCTGCGCGACTTCGAGGAGGAGGGGATGGAGCGCCGCAAGGCCCTCGTCCGGGCGCTCGTCGAGGTCGCCCGCGTCCGCCACCCCAAGGCTCGAATCGAGCTCGATCTCGTCGACCAGTACAAGAACATGCGCTCCTACATCGAGGCGAAGGACCCGCGCGCCGTCTCCTTCGCCTTCGCCGCCGCCGAGCAGCTCGGCATCCCGCTCGAAAGCGAGCTCGTCCGCGGCGGCACCGACGGCTCCCGCATGTCCGAGGCGGGCCTGCCCACCCCCAACGTCTTCACCGGCGGCCACGACTTCCACAGCCGCTTCGAGTGGAACACCGTCCAGAACCTCGAGGCGGCGCTGGCCTACGTCGAGGCGTTGGTGGTGTACTGGGGCGAGCACGGGGCGGACGCGACCGGCCGCTAGCGGCTCAGAAGGGCCACCGCTTCCGCTCGTCGGCGACAAGGCTCGATACGTCCACCGCAGTCCGTTCGTCCGCCGGGGCTCGCGGCCTCGCGACCAACCGCCCGCGGCGTTCGACGACCTCGGGGCCCGGCACGACACGCTCCAAGCGCACGGCGAGACCGTCGACGGTCACCTCGAGCTCGGTGCCGGCCTCGAGGCGCGCGGCAGCGCGTAGCGGGCTGGGAATGAGCACGCGACCTGCCCTGTCGATCTTCACCCTCATGGCGTCAGCTCCACCCGCATGGTAACGCCAACGCCCTCAGCCGGAGTCGCGCTTGCCCGGCCTGCTCGATTGCTCGGGAGAACGGGCGGGAATAGGATGCCGGTCGGCCCGGAAAGGGAGTGTCGCCATGGCGTCGACCAGGGGCAGTCGGCTGCAGCGGGTCCTGTGGTCAGCTCTGCTGTTGGCGTGGCCCGCAGGCGCGGTCTTCGGCCAAGAGACCCCGCAGCAGCTCTGGCAGGTCCGGTTCGATCTCGATCACCGAGACGACCGTGCGACGGCCGGGGCGTTTCTGAAGGGTGACGTGGTGGTCGGGGGGACGGCCACTCTGAGTCACGCGAACGGCGGCGACGTGGTGACCTGGCTGGGTCGTTGGAACGGGGACACGGGTGCCCTGCGCTGGAGCCTCGACGTCGACGGAATCTCCACGCCTCTGGCGATCGAGGCCGACCGGAAGCGGATCCTGGTCGCGGGACGGGGGCGGCGTCCTCTGCAAGCCCTTTCGGGGCGAGACGGCCGCACCCTCTGGGAGTCGCGACGAGGAAGCCTCGGGACGCTGGCCTGGCTCGACCTGGCGCTGCGGGGGAAGGTGGTGTACGCGGCGGGCAGTCAGCAGGCTCAGGACAGTCCCAGGCAGCTTGCGCTCGAGGCGCGGCGGGTGCGTGACGGCAAGATCCTCTGGAGCGTCCACGAGCCCGCGACCGCCACGGCCGGCTCGGGATGGGACGAGGCGCGGCTTCTCTCCCTCGACGGCGGACGGCTCTTCGTCGCCGGCTCTCAGACGGGCGAGACCGGGCAGGAGGTCGAGTTCGTCTCGGCCCGCCGGACCTCGGACGGCGAGGAGGTGTGGCGAGTCGAGAGCGGACCGGTCCTCCAGGGGGTCGAGGACCTGGTGGCCTCCGGAGGCCGGGTCGTGGCGATCCAGCGCTCGGGAGGGGTCGTGCGGGTGACCGCTCTCGAGGCCTCGACCGGTACCGTCGTCTGGACGACCGAGCGGGGAGCCGACGTCCCGGCGTCCTATCGTCCCGGCGGGGCGGTGGTGAGCGGCGGAATCCTGGTGCTCGGTATCGACGCCGTGGGAGGCCAGGGTCAAGGTGCGTCGAACGACCTGCTCTTCCTGGGTTTGCGGCTCGCCGACGGCAGGGAGCTGTGGAGCGATCGCGTCCGAGGCGCCTACCGGACCGGCGGCGCGAACGTCACGAGCCAGGAGTCCACCGTGATCGGTGGAGGCGTCGTGTTCACCGGCGCGGAGAGCGCGGAGACGGTCCTCCGTGGTTACGGTCGAGCGCGAGGCTCGCGGCGCTGGGAGCTTCGGGAGTCCCCGTTCCGGCCCTCGGTCCTGAGGGTCCGCGGCCGGAAGCTGCTGGCAGCAGGCCTGACTCCCCAGGCACCGAGCGACGCGATCCTCCGCGTCTACTCGCTGCCTCCGGGCTGAGTGTCGTTGCCGGTCCACCCAGGTCCGCGCACGACCCGCCCCGGGGTGGCGCCGGTGTGCCGGCCGTCCTCGACGACCTGGACGCCGTTGACGAAGACGTGGGTGACGCCGGTGGCGAGCTGGTGGGGGTCGGTGAAGGTGGCGTGGTCCTGGATGGTGGCGGGGTCGAAGGCGACGACGTCGGCGTAGGCGCCGGGGGTGAGGCGGCCTCGGTCGGGGAGGCCGAGGTTCTCGGCGGGGAAGGAGGTGAGGCGGCGGACGGCCTCGGCCAGCGGCACCAGGCCCTCGTCGCGCACGTAGCGGCCGAGCAGGCGGGCGACGTTGCCGTAGGCGCGGGGGTGGGCGTTGGAGAGGAGGAAGACGCCCTCCGGCGCGGGGGCGGCCTCGTCGGAGCCGAAGGCGACCCAGGGGAGCTGCACCTGGCGCCGGACGTTGTCCTCCGACATCAGAAAGTAGACGGTGCCGACGCGGCTGTCGTCCTCGAGGACGAGGTCGATGGCGGCCTCCTCGGGCGCGACGCCCCGCTCGGCGGCGACCTCGGCCAGGGTGCGGCCGGTCAAGGGCTTGAGCGCCTCGTTCTTGAAGCCCACCAGGAGCACCTGGTCGGCGGAGCCTGCGGCCAGCAGCAGGTTCTCCCACTCGTCGGTGGGGGTGCGCATCTCGGCGACGACGCGCCGCCGGACCTCGGGGTCGCGCAGGCGCTCCACCCACCTCTCGTGGCCTCCCTCCTGCACCCAGGGCGGCATCGCCGCATCGAGGCCGGTGGCGCCCGCGGTGTAGGTGTACATGTCGGCGGTGATCCGCAGACCCTCGGCACGAGCCGCTTCGACGGCGGCGACGGCGTCGTCGAGCTTGCCCCAGTTGTCCTGTCCGGCGGCCTTCAGGTGGTAGATCTCGGCCGGGACGTCGGCCTCGCGGGCGATCGTCACCAGCTCGTCGATCGCCTCGAGCAGGCGATTCCCCTCGCTGCGCATGTGGGAGATGTACATGCCGCCCGATTCGCCGGCCGCGGCGGCCAGCGCCACGAGCTCGTCGGTCTCGGCGTAGAAGGCGGGTGCGTAGATCAGGCTCGAGCCGACGCCGAGGGCTCCCTCGGCCATCGCCTGCCGGACGAGCTGCTGCATCTCGACGAGCTCCGAGGCGGTAGGCGGGCGATCCTCGTACCCGAGGACGTGGGTGCGCACGGTGGTGGCACCGACGAACGAGGCGACGTTGGGCGAGATGCCGCGGGAGACGAGCCCGTCGAGGTACTCGCCCAGGGTCGTCCAGTCGACGTCGTAGTGGATGTCGCCCTGCCGCTCGACCATCTCCTCCTTCATCGGCTCGGTGAGCGGTCCCATCGACCAGCCCTCTCCGAAGACCTCGAGGGTGACGCCCTGCAGCAGATCGGAGAGCCCCGGCCGTCCTCGATCAGGCTCTCCGTCGCCCAGGAGAGCATGTTGACGAAGCCGGGTGCCACCGCCAGCCCCGCCACGTCGATCTCCCGATCTCCGACGGCGTCCCCGAGATCACCCACCGCGGCGATGCGATCGCCGTCGATCGCCACGTCAGCGACGAACGGCTCGCCGCCTGAACCGTCGACGATGAGCCCCCCGCGCAGGATGACGTCGTGGCGCTCCGGCGGAGCGCAGCAGAGAACGGTCAGAAGCAACAGGCCGAGGCCGATCGAGCGCACGGTCACCTCCCGCAGAGTGCCCCGACTCTATGCGACGCCGTGAGAATCGGGGCCCGGCTCCGGCGGAGGGAGGCCGGAGACGGGCCCCTGGAGACCGGGCCGGCCGGCGGCCGGCTCGGTAGACCTTCGTTCCTAGGGCGTGGCGGAAGACCAGCGCCCCACGTCGCCCGATTCGAAACCGTCCGCGAAGAGGGTGTCCGAGAGCTTCAGCGTGACCGCGTCGTCGTCGCCCTCGAGCCCGGGCGACTCTCCCGTTACGTACACCGAGCCGGCCCCGTCGACGATCAAGTCGAAGGCCTTGGAGCCGCCACCCAACGGGCCGGGGTAGAGCTCCTCGCCGACCAGCGTTCCCGCGGCGTCGTAGTGAACGACGAAGTAGGCGCTGACTCCGAGGTCGATCTCGACGCTGCCCGCCGCCCAGACGCCGCCGTCGCCGTCCGGTGCCACGGCACGGGCGGTCTCGAAGCCGAGGGCTCCTCCGGAGTAGGTGCGGCTCCAGGCGAGCGTCCCCAGCGCGTCGTACTTGAGGATCAGCGCGTCGTAGTCGCCGGGCGCGATCTGGGCCGAGCCGCCGACGAAGACATTGTCCTCGCCGTCGGCGGTGATGCTGGAGCCGACGTCTGCACCGGTCGGCCCGGTGGTGTACCGCTGGGACCAGAGGACCTGTCCGGCTGCATCCAGCCTCACCGTCCAGACGTCCTCGTTGGTGGCGGTGTTGCCGTCGACGTAGCCGGTCGCCACGAGGTCTGTGCCCGCCGCCGCCACGTCGCGCGCGATGTCGAAGGTGGCCGACCCCGGGCCTCCGGTGGAGTACTCCCAGGCCACCTGGCCGTTGGCGTCGAAGCGCACGACACTGAACTCGCCGGCCAACCCGTCGTAGCCGGTGGATCCGGCCACGGCGAGCTCGCCGGTGGGCGTGACGACGTTGGCGAAGGGCGAGGAGGTCGTACCGGGTCCGGAGTAGCGGATCGGGGCCTCGGCGACCCCCTCCGGCGAGTAGCGCAGGGTCAGGGCCGGCTCGGCACCGGAGCCGCCGTAGGCGTCGCCGGTGGCGTAGACGTTGCCCGCGGCGTCGACCGCCACGTCCTCGGCCGTGATGTTGAGGGCCTCGGTGTCGGCGAACGTCTCGATCCAGCGAGTCGAGCCTTGGGGATCGAGCCGGGCCACCATGACCGCCTGGAAGGGCGCGACCGTGCCGATCACGGTGACGTCGCCGTCGGCCGAGACCGCCACCGCGTGGCCGCCGACGGCTCCGAAGGAGGCGATCGGGCTCTCCAGCGCCCGGCTCCACATCTCTTCGCCGTCCGGGCCGTAGCGCAGCACGAGGAGGCGAGGCGACTGCAGGCCCCCCGGAAGCTCCTCGACCGTCGTGCCGACGACGACGAGGTCGCCCTCGGGGGTGAGGGCCAAGGCGGCGCCCTGGTCGCTCAGGGCGTCGGGACCGCCGTACCGGGCGACCCAGGCGGGGTCGGCCGCCAGCGGCGCCGCGAGGGCGGCGGTGAGTACGAGGATTCGGGCACGTCGTGACATCGGATGTCCTCCTGCGACGTGCACCGTAGCCGCCGCACCCTTACCGCGCGGTGACAGCCCGTGACGCAACGAGCCCCCGGCGAACCGGGGGCTCGAAGTGCGCGGCCTGGGAGGCGCTCTACCAGCTGGCCTTGATGACGCCGGGGAGCTCGCCGCGCAGGGCGAGGTCGCGCAGGGCGATCCGGGAGAGGCCGAAGCGGCGGTAGTAGCCGCGCGGGCGCCCGGTCAGGTTGCAGCGGTTGACGTGCCGCGTGGGGCTCGAGTCGCGCGGCAGGCTGCGCAGCTTGCGGGCGGCGAGCTCGCGCTCCTCGGCCGGCTGGCTTTCGTCGAGCCAGATCTTCTTGAGCTCCTCGCGCCGCTCGCGATAGAGCTCGATCAGGCGCTCCTGCCTACGGTTCTTGGCGATCTTGCACTGGCTGGCCATGGGAGTCCTCTCTCAGTCGCCGTACTTCTGGCGGAACCGGTCGATGCGACCGGCGGTGTCGACGAAGCGTTGCTTGCCGGTGTAGAAGGGGTGCGACGCCGACGAGATGTCGAGGTGCAGCACGTAGTGGTCGACGCCGTCGATGTTGCGGATCTCCTCGCTCGTGGCGGTCGAGCGGGTGATCACCTCGAAGTCGCCGTCGACGAGGACGACGGGGTGGTACTCGGGATGGATGTCGGGCTTCATGGCGGCGACCTAGGTGACGTCCTTCAGGGTCAGGCCTTCGTCCCGCAGGAACTTCATCAGGCCCTTCTTGTTGACCGTCCGCAGCGCCCGCGTGGAGACCTTGATGCGCACCCAGCGGTCGAGCTCGGGCACGAAGATCCGCTTGGCGTGGACGTTCGGCTTCTGCCACCGCTTGGTCAGGTTGTGGGCGTGGGAGACTGCGTGGCCCGAGAGGGGCCGCTTTCCGGTGATGGCGCACTTTCTAGACATCGTTCTCGTCCTCGACGCATCCTCGGGCCCCTGGGCCGCGAGGAGCGATAGTCCACCGTGCGGCCCGCAGGCCGCGCAAGAGACGGGAGTGTAGAAGATCGGAGGCGGTGGCGCAAGCCCCGCGCCGGGGCGCTCGGGTAAGATCCGCTCGCCCGTCCCGCGCGCGCAACCGCGCTCCGCGTCCGTCATGTGGTCCCGCCTCCTCACCGCCGTCGTCTCGATCGCGACTCTCGGTCTCGTCGCCTGGATCGTCGTGCGCGGCGTTCTGTGGGAGGACCGCGGCGACAGCGTTTTCGCCCTCGCCTCGGCGTGGGAGATCCTCGTCCTCGGGCTGCTGGCGGTGGCACTGGTGTGGGCGGCGACGACGCTTCACGGCCGGCTCCGGCTCGCGACGTGCCTCGCCGTCCTGGTGCTGCTGGCCCTGGTCGGCCTGCGCGACGTGCTGCCGCGGAGCCGGCCCGACAGCGCGGCGGCGGGCGACACGGCCCTGCAGGAGCCTGCGGCGCGGACCCTCTGGATCTGCGTCGACGGGCTCAGCTGGTCGAAGGTCCTGCCGATGGTCGCCGCGGGTCGGATGCCGCACATGGGGGCGCTGCTCGAGACGGGGAGCGCGGCGGTGCTGCGCTCCGAGGCGACCTATCGGCCGGAGGCCGACCGCTGGGGCTGGTGGTCACCGGTCATCTGGACCTCGCTCGCCACCGGCCGGAAGCCCGAGGCCCACGGCATCACCGACTTCAGCCTGCCGGATCCGACGCGGCCGCCGCGACGCAACGGCAAGCCTCGTCAACGGGGAGCCGCGTCCTTCCACCGGCACGTCCCGGCCTTCTGGAACGTCTACTCCGCCTTCGGACGCTCGGTCGGCGTCGTGGGCTGGTGGGCGAGCTGGCCCGCCGAGACGATCGAGGGCGTGATGGTGACCGACCGGGTCGGCCTGCGCAGTCGCCACGAGCTCGCGGATCTCGACCCGGACGACGGCCTCGCCTGGTTCGGCGGGCAGAAGGGCCTGACCTACCCGCCGTCGTACCTGAAGACCGTGGCCGAGGACATCGGTCTGCCCCCGGAGCCGGCGGAGCGCGTCGAGACCGATCTCTATCCGTTCGGCCGGTGGCCGATCGTGAACCACAACGAGCTGGGGACGATCTACGCCGTCCTCTGGCAGGACGAGCTCTACGTCAAGATCGCCGAGCGGCTTCTGGCCGAGCGCGACGATCTCGACCTCGTCACGGTGTACATCGAGGGCGTCGACGTGCTGAGCCATCAGTTCTGGCAGTACATGGCCGATCCGGAGGCGCGTCCCGCCCTCGCGTCGGCCGCCCGGTCGGACGACTTCCGCCGCATCGTCGACCGCTACTACGAAAAGCTCGACGAGTACATCGGCCGCGTCCTCGCGGCGGCGGGGCCCGGCACGCGCATCGTGCTGACGTCCGACCACGGCTTCCACCTGACTCCGGGGACCCAGTTCGCGGCCGATCACTCCCCGTTCGGCACGCTGCTGCTCGCCGGCGACGGGATCCGCGAGGGCAAGACCTTCCTGACCGTCTCGGGCGACCTGGCGCACGGTCCCTCGGTGCTCGACGTCCTGCCGACCCTGCTCTACTGGGACGGTCTGCCGATCTCCGACGAGCTCGACGGTGCACCGCGCTGGGAGATGTTCGAGCGCTCCTACCTGCGCTCGCACGCCGCTGTACGCATCGAGAGCTACGGCGACGCCGCCGACGGCCGGGACATCGAGATCCCGCGCCGGGACGAGAGCGACCGCGAGTACCTCGAGCGCCTCAAGGCACTCGGCTACGTGCAGTAGGCGCGGCCGGTCCGGACACGGGCGAGGGCAGACAGACTCCGCTGTCCTCGAACGCGGCGAGGATCATGTCGGCCGCGACGCGATGGCCGTGGGGGTTCAGATGGCGGTTCGCGTCGCTGAGCCAGAACTCCTCCGCGTACGGCAGGCGGAAGACGGGCACCACGATCCCCAGGTCGTCCTCCTGCCAGCGGCGCAGGCGGTACCAGGGGCCCTTGTCCTGCACCGAGTAGCCCGCCAGATTCACGAGCGGGATCCCGAGGGGCCGGACCATCCGCGCCATGGAAGCGAGGGCTCGGCGGTAGGCGTCCACTCCCACCATGTGGCGGTACTCCTCGGGAACGGAGCTCGGGTCGGGAGCGGTCAACGGCTCGAAGGGATCCGAGCGAGTGCGGCGGGAGAGTGCTCGGCGCAGGGACGCAAGGCCCTCCAGCAGGAAGGAGCGCCGGGGATCGACGGCCCGGTCCGGCCGCGGCGCCTGCAGGAAGGCGGGGAGCTCGAGGTCGTTGCCGACGAAGAGGACCGTCACGCAGTCCGGCTCGTAGGCGAGCCCCTTGTGCCGGAGAGTCGCGGCCTCTTGCACGGTGTTGTAGCCGTCCACCCCGAGGTTCACGACCTCGACCGTACGGCCGGAGCGGCGAGCGAGATCGGCGGCCACCAGCTCGCCGAAAGTGTCGGAGAGCTCCACGCCCTGGCCGAAGGCCTGGGAGTCGCCCAGCAGCACGATCCGGTAGACGTCCGGCGGCTTCGGTCTGACCAGGGCACGGTCGGTGCGGACTCCTGCGGCGTCGGTGCGCACCCGAGCGCCGTAGAAGCAGGTGTCGAGGTCGGGTCGCAGCTCGTAGATGAGGTCGGGCAGGGACGAGGGACGGACGACGTCTCCGAGGGCGGCCTGATCCTCGGGCCGCGAGCAGTCCCCACGGAAAGGGGGCGGTTGCCGCTCGAGAGTGCGCGCGAGGTCCTGACCGGCGGGTGACGGCTCACGCCAAGCGAGCAGGCGCAGGGCCATCTCGGCCCCCGCGGCGCAGAGCAGCGCCGCGGCTACCGACAGCGCCACGTTCCCGGCGACCCGGGAGATGCGGGAGCCCATGCAGCACCGTGCGGTGGGGCTACTCGGCCGCCAGTCTCCGGATCTTCTCGGCGTACTTCCGGTAGAGCTCGCGGTGACGGTTGTCCAGGGAGACCGGGCGGCCCTGGATCCACATGTGGGTCACGTCGTGGCCGAGGGTGTCGGTGACGTCGCCCCGCGAGACGAAGAGAGTGGCGTCCTTGCCGACCTCCAGCGATCCCTCGCGATCCGCGATGCCCAGGATCTCCGCGTTCGAGAGGGTCACGGCGCGTAGCGCGACGTCCTCGGGCAGGCCCCACGCGATGGCGGCCCCGGCGCCCTCGAGCGCCAAGCTGCGGACCGACCAGTTGGCGTCGAGCAGACCGATGCCGAAGCGCACGCCCGCCTCGTGCAGCCGGGCCGCCTGGCGGAACTGTGCGTCGTAGTCGCTGTCGTTGCGGTAGGGGAGGTTCGTCGTCGCGTCGAGGATCACCGGGATGTCGCGCTCGCGCAGGAGGTCGGTGAGCCGGTAGGCGTCGGCGGGGCCGACCAGGACGAGATCGAGATCGAACTCCTCGGCGAAGTCCACCGCCTCGAGGATCTGGCGATAGTCGGCCGCGGCGACGTAGACCGGCATGCCGTCGCTCCACAGGGCCCGCATCGCTTCCCAACGCAGATCGATCTCGGTCCCGGCGTCGGCTCCCCGCGCCCTGTCGTACGCGCGTGCCGTCTCGAACGACTTCCGCAGGTCCTCGCGCTGCTTCGCCATCTGCTTCTTCTGCTCGGCAGCCGGCGGCATGAACCACCAGTCGAGGACAGCGACGCGCGGCCACGTCACGAAGAGCCCGTCCACGGGTACCACGGCGGCGTCCTCCTTGGTCCAGCCGTCGAGGTGCAGGATCGAGGAACGGCCGCGGATCAGGTCGCCGCCGGGCGCTACCTGCACGGTCGTGACGCCGTGGGTGCGTACCGTCGGAATCAGCTCGGAGTCGGGGTTGAAGGCGGTGTGCGCCACGACTTCCGGGTTGACGGTGCCGACCTCGTCGACGTCGTTGGTCGCCCGCACGGCGCCGATCTCGCTCAACCCGAGGGTGGTGTCCGGCGCGATGAGGCCCGGGTAGACGCGCTGGCCGGAGACGTCCACGATCTCGGTGCCCGCCGGGGCCTCCAGCGCCTGGCCGATGGCCGTGATCTTCCCGTCCTCGAAGAGGAGATCGGTGGCGGGCAGCACGCCTCCCGACACGGTGTAGAGATCGCCGCCGCGCAGCAGCACCGGGGCCTCCTGCGGGGCGCCGGGGATCTGGTCGTGCGCCACCGCCGGCAGGGCCGCGAGGGCAAGGGCGGCCGCGACGACCGCGACGGCCTTACGAGTGGATGCGCGCATTCCAGTAGTCCTCCTCATCGTCGCAGTCGTACGCATGGTGCAGGCTGCGGTGGCGCACGGCGCCCTCGTCGCTCGCCTCCTCGTCCTCGCCGTCCCGGTCGCCCTCCTTCGCCAGGACCTTCTGCGTCAGCGCAGCGCGCTCTTCGCGGTCCCGCGACCGCAGCTCCTCGTCGCGTTCGCGGCTGAAGTAGAGAGTGCCGTCGATCCAGGTCTGCTCGGCGCGGGTGTGCATCGAGAGCGGGTCCCCGTCCCAGATCACGAAATCGGCGTCCTTGCCCGGCGTGAGGCTTCCGACCCGGTGGTCGATCTTGAGCTGCTTCGCGGGGTTGATCGTCGCCAGCTCGATCGCCTCCTCCTCCGGCATGCCGCAGTAGAGGACCGACTTTCCCGCCTCGGTGTTGAGCCGGCGGGAGAGGTCCGAGGAGTCGGAGTTGATCGAGGTGACGACGCCGGCCTCCGTCAGCAGGCAGGTGTTCTGCGGGATGGCGTCGTAGACCTCGAACTTGTAGGCCCACCAATCCGAGAAGGTCGAGGCGCCGGCGCCGTGCGCCGCCATCTCGGGGGCCACCTTGTAGCCCTCGAGGATATGGGTGAACGTCTGGACCCTGAAGCCCAGCTCCTCGGCCAAGCGCATCAGCATGAGGATCTCGGACTGCACGTAGGAGTGGCAGTGGATGAAGCGCTGGGAAGCGAGGATCTCCGCCAGGGCTTCGAGCTGGAGGTCGCGCCGCGGCGGGACCGTGCGGTTGCGCTCGGAGGAGGAGAGCCTGTTCCACCGCTCCCACGCGTCCGCGTAGTCGCGCGCGGCGAGGAATCGGTCCCGCATCAAGGTCTCGACGCCCATCCTGGTCTGGGGGTAGCGGATGACGTTCTGGTCGCCCCAGTTCGACTGCTTGACGTTCTCGCCGAGGGCGAACTTGATGGTCGGGGGCGCCGCCTCGAACTTCATCTCCTCCGAGCCTCGCCCCCAGCGCAACTTCACGACCTGGGCCTGTCCGCCGATCGGGTTCGCCGAGCCGTGCAGCAGCTGGGCGATCGTCGTGCCGCCCGAGAGGTTGCGGTAGATGTCGATGTCGGTCGGCAGCACGACGTCGGCGATCCGCACCTCGGCGGTCACGGCGTTGGACCCCTCGTTGACCCCGCCCTGAATGGCGATGTGCGAGTGCTCGTCGATCATGCCGGGAGTGACGTGCTTGCCGGTTCCGTCGATGACGCGCACGCCGTCCGGAGCCTCGAGGTCGTGGCCGACCGCGGCGATCTTGCCGTTGCGCACGAGCAGGTCGGCGTTCTCGAGCGTGCCCTGCTCGTCGACCGTCCACACGGTGGCGTTGCGCACCAGGACGTCCTCGGGCTCCGGCAGCTCCTCGAACCCGAAGGCGACGTCGGGATGGGTCATCCGGGAGACGAGGTCCGCATCGGCCGTCTCCATGCCCTCCGCCTCCTCGCTCTCTCCGTCATCGTCCGAGGGCGTCGCTGCGAGCGCGGTGAGGGAGATCGACTCCGGGTCGGAGGCTCCGATCGCGGCCTCCCCGCGCACCGTGTCGCCGAGCCGCAACAGCGTCACCCGTGCGAGACCCTCCGGGAGGGAGGCCCGGAAGGCGAGCCGGCCGTCCTCGGCCGAAACGCCCTCGAGGGAGATCTCCTCACCTGCGGACGACAGGGTGCCCTTCGGCGCGTCGGGCTCGCCGGAGATCTCCAGGGTGTACTCGGTACTTCCGAGACTCAGCCGCCACGAGCCGGCGTAGCTGTCCGGGTCGAGGGGTTGCATCTGCTTCGCTCTCTCGCCGCCGATCCACACCGAAACCGGCTTCGAGCCCTCGGCGAAGAGGTCGCCGTCGACGACGACGAAGTCGGCCCGCTTGCCGGGCTCCAGGGTCCCGACGAGCTGCTCGACGCCCGCGATTCTCGCGGGGACGGTCGTCAAAGCCGCCAGCGCGTCGTTCTCGTCCAGCCCGCCGTCGACCATCGTGCGGATGTTGGCGAGGAAGTCCTCGCCGTCCCGCAGACCGCGGGCCGTGAAGGCCAGGGTGACTCCCGCGTCCGCCAGGGCCGCGGCGTCGTGAGGCGCCCGTTCCCACAGGCGAAGGTCGGAGAGGTCGACGTCGAGCGAGCTCTCGTAGCTGCCGACGTCCGGAGCCTCGGGGAAGGTGGCGGGCAGGATCAGCGGCTCGGCGATGCGCGCCACGTCGTCCAGATAGCGATACTCGTCGCCGGCGCCGACGTGGACCATCGCGACGCCGGTCTCGTCCGCGATCCGCCCGGCCCGCAGGAGCGAGAGGGCGTCGTCCGTCTCGAAGATCAGCGGATCCTCGTTGGCCGCCAGGGCGGCCAGGGCGAGGTTGAGCTCGGGACGCTCCTGGGATCGATCTCGCTCCCACGCGGCGAGGGCACGCGGATACCAGTCGGCATCCATCAGAGTCTGGCGCACGAGCGCGATCGAGCCCATCAGGGAGTTGGGGTACTGCTGCGACGAGCTACCCCGGTCGAAGGAGGCGAACTGACGGGACTCGGGTGACAGGACGGCCTGATTGCCGGTGTCGCCGCCGAGCGAGGTCACGAACCCGAGCCCGCGGAAGATGCCGTCGAGCTTCGCCGACTGCACGGTCGTGACGCCTCGCGCCAGGAAGGCGTCGGCGGCGTCGGCGTCCGGTACGAACGACTCCACCCAGCGCCTCTCGGCGTGGACGGTGTCGTTCCAGGAGTTCAGACCGGAACGCCGGCCGGCGTAGCGTGGCGCGTCGCCCTCCTCCGGGGCGTTGACGTCGCCGACTGCGGAGAGCCCGTACTCCGTGTACGGATCGATGAAGCCCGGGTAGACCGTACGGTCTCCGAGATCGACGACGCGGGCCCCCGCCGGGGCCGCGCCGCCCGCGCGCACGGAGGTCACGAGGCCCCCGCGTACCACCAAGGTCGCGTCTTCGATCACGCGTCCCGGGGCGACGACCACCCGGGCATGGGTGAATGCGGTGGTCGTCCGGTCGTTCTCCCGCAGGCCCAACTGGTAGTCCGTGGTCTGGGCCCACGCCGCCGTCGCGACGACCGCGCTCACGATCGCCGCCGGAATCACTCCGATGCCTCGCCTCATGGCGCAGCAGGATATCGGCGAGCCGCCGGGGGTGCAACGCGTCGGACGGGGAGCGTCCTCAGGGGCGGGGGAAGTCTCCCATCAGCTGGCGAGCAGCCCGATCGAGCTTCTTGAGGATCTTGTCGGTCCGGGCCAGGTCGACGATGTCCGTTGCGAGGCCACGCCAAACCGTCTCGTCGGTGGCCGGGTCCAGGGCCGCGATGACGAGCACACCGCGCTCGTATCCGTAGGCCTCGTGGGCGTCCGGGTCACCGATCCAGGTGACCGGTCCGAGGTCGATGTGGACGCCTTCGAGCTTGTACCCCGGATGGGCGACGCCGTCCCATGTCAACCAGAGATCCGGTGTGCCGTCCGCGACGAGCGAGAGGCCGCGTTCGGCCAGTGCCGCATCGACGATCTGCCGCACGTGGATGTCGTAGCGACCACCCTCGACGAGGGGATGCCCTTCCGGCCGCTCCGGCAGCTTCCAGGCGTAGGTCGAGACGTCGGCGAGGTCGAAGCCGGGCGAGCGCTGTACCGAGAGGTCGGCGCCGGCCGTGGGCGTGGCGATACCGGCGGTCAGGATCGCGGCGCAGGCGGCGAGGCCGCATCGCGAGAGCACGGAGCGGATGGTCAGGTGACACCTCCTTCGAGCCAGTTCTAGCACGGTGTCCTCACCAGGTCACCTCGCCGTCGGGGCAGGCGAGAGTGAGGTGTAGGGCCGGAGCCGGTGCGTCCACCGCCTCGACGTGGAGCTCGAGGACTCCGGCGAGGCGGCGGAAGGCGTCCAAGTCGGGTCCCGAGACGGAGAAGGAGGCGAGCGAGCAACCGCCGGGCGAGGTCGTCGCGGGGTGCGGTGTCTCCTCGGACCAGTGGATGAAGAACGGGGCCACGGGGATCTCCGGATCTGTCACGGCGAAGGTCCTCCACTCGAGCAGGGCGCCGTCCGGGGTTCGCCGCGACCCCGGCCGGGGATCCGAGGTGGTGAAGCCGGCCTCGGCCAGCAGGGCGCGTGTCGCCTCGACGTCGTCGCTGGCGACGGCCCAGAGAACCGGTTGGAGCTCGTCGTTGGACAGCCACCCCCCGAGGTCGGCGCCCGGTTGCGGCGCGATGATCTCGAGGTATTGCCGGTCGCCCAGCGAGAGCAGGGAGTTGCGCGTGCCCGCGCCCGGATGCTCACCCCCGGCCACCGGGGCGATGCCGGTGGCTTCCGTCACCCGACGAGTGGCCTCGTCCAGGTCGTTCATGCCGACGCCCACGTGGTCGATGTGGTGGGGCCGGGCGTTGGCCGCCGTCGTGAGGCAGACGACGAGGAGCAGCCGGGTCAGCAGTCGCCGAGGGTTCATGGCATCGACCTCCTGGTTCTCCGCGGAGGATATCGGCTTCGGGAGGCGGGCCGAGCCGTCACCGGCTGCTACGATCGGCCGGCCGTTTCCCAAGGAGCCTGGACCGTGCCCGAACCCCGCTCCAGAGGTCGCCTCGCCGATCGCCTCGTCGTCGCCTGGTTCGTCTTCGCCTTCCTGGCGCTGATCTGGCCGGTCTGTCTGCCGGCGGCACGGGTCCGGCCTCTGGTGCTCGGCGTGCCGTTCTCGCTCTTCTGGATCGCGGCGCTGCTGGCGGCCTCGTTCGTCGTGCTGCTCGTCTACGAGCTGCGGCGGGGCGGAGACGACGATGCCTGACTGGGTCGTCGTCCTGGCGGTGACTCTCGCCTACCTGGCGCTCTCCCTGGTCGTGGGATTGGCGTCCGGACGCAAGACGTCCGCCGGGACCGAGGGCTACGTCGCCGGGGATCGGACGCTCGCTTTCCTCGTCCTCTACTTCGTGCTCGGGGCCTCGATCTTCTCGGCCTTCGCCTTCCTCGGTGGGCCCGGCTGGGCGTACTCCCGAGGCGCGTCGGCGTTCTACATCCTCTCCTACGGCACGGTCGGCATGGTGCCGTGGTTCTGGTACGGGCCGAAGGTGGCCCGGCTCGGACGGCGCCACGGGTACGTCACGCAGGCCGAGCTCTTCGCCCACCGCTTCGAGAGCCGGGGGCTCTCGGCCGTCCTGGCGGTGCTCTCGCTCGTCGCCTTCGTGCCCTACCTGACCTTGCAGATGCAGGGCGCCGGGTACGTGTTCAACACCGTCACCGAAGGACGCATCCCCGTCTGGGCGGGCGCCGCGATCGCCTACGGCGTCGTCCTGGTCTACGTCTTCCACAGCGGCGTCATGGGTGTCGCCTGGACGAACACTCTGCAGGGGGTGTTCATGATGGCCCTGGCGTGGATCCTCGGCCTCTACCTGCCGTGGAAGCTCTACGGCGGCGTCGGGCCCATGTTCGAGGCGCTGGCGACCGAGCGCCCGGAGATGCTCGTACCGCCCGGGCTCACCGCTTCGGGAGGGACTTGGAGCTGGGGCGGGTACTCGAGCGCGATCGCGGTCTCGGCCATCGGCTTCTCCCTCTGGCCGCACTACTTCATGAAGATCTACACGGCCCGCGACAACCGGACGCTGCGCCGGTCGGTCGTCTTCTACCCGACCTTCCAGATCTTCCTGATCCCGATCCTCTTCATCGGCTTCGCCGGCATCCTGCGCTTCCCGGGCGTGACCCCGGCGGACGCCATCCTGCCGACGATCCTGACCTCCCTCGACCTTCCGGCGGTGGTCGTCGGGCTCTTCTGTGCCGGCGCCCTGGCGGCCTCCATGTCGACGGGGGACGCACTGGTGCACGCCGCGGCCTCCGTGCTCGTGCGCGACGGCTACAGGGTGCTCTTTCGGCCCGATCTGGATCCCGTGCGGGAGACCCGCCTGATCCGTATCCTCGTGGTCGTGATCTCCGCCGTCGCCTACTACTTCGCGGTGGTCTCGAAGATCTCGTTGGTGGCCCTGCTCCTGCTCTCCTACGGCTTCGTGGCACAGATCGCGCCCGTGCTGCTCGCCACCTTCCTCATGCCCAGGGCGTCGAAGGCGGGAGTGCTGTCGGGATTGATCGCCGGGTGCACCGTGGTCGTGCTCCTGAACTTCCGGCCCGAGCTCCAGCTCGCCGACGTCCACCCGGGGATCTGGGGGCTGGGCGTCAATCTCCTGGTCCTGGCCCTCGTCTCCCGCCGGACCGCACCTCCGGCCGACGAGCACGTCCGGAAGTTCCTCGAGGCGTGAAGAAACGGGGCTAGCGGGCGGCGAGGGCCAGCTCGCGCGCGAAGCGGGCGTTGACGCGGAGGGCCTCGTCGAGAGCGGCGACTTCGATGCGTTCGTCCACCGTGTGGGCGAGGAGCTCGTCGCCGGGACCGAAACCGATCGGCGCGACGCCGGCCTCGGCGAAATGACCGCCGTCGGTGGCGAACCGCCAGATGTCGACCGGTCGCGCCTCGCCGAGCTCGTCGTCGACGATGGCGGCGGCGGCGCGAACGGCCGGGTGGTCGGCGGCGAGGACGTACGGCGGGTTCGACGCGGGAATGGTCATCTCGAGCCTGGTGAAGCCGTCCGAGCGGAACGCCGGACCGTGACCTCGGCGGCCACCGCCTCGGAGCATCCTCGCTCGTCCGGCCAGACCCTGGAGCAGCTCGCGCACCTCCTGGGCGCTTTGTCCCGGGATGCTGCGCCAGTCGAGCGTGAGCCAGCCTCGCCCGGCACGACGTTACTACTGCTGGACTGGTCGGTCCCGAGGGATGCGGGAGCCACGCTCGACGGCCCCAGATCCGGGTCCACGGGGTGCTCGATCATCGGCAAGACCGTGAGGAATCGTGCCAAGGGGAACAGGGGTTGACCCCCTTCTCCGGGACGCTCGCATGGACGCTGCGTCCGACCACGTGGAGGACCAGCTCGGTACGACCGCGGTGTCCGCGCCGCACGGTGTTGCGGCTCGGCTCCCCGACCACGGCGACTCGGGCGTCGACCCCTTGGGCCAGGTGGCGCCGACGCCGCCGATCTCCTCCTGCACGACGCAGGTGACCCAGACGTCACCGGCCGGCTTTCGCTCCCGATCAGGCGAGCGACCCCGTGCACCTGGGCGGCGAGCGGGCCCTTGATGTCGACCGCTCCTCGCTCCCCACACCACGCCGTCGATCAGCTCGCCGCCGTACCGGGGGTGCGGCCATCGGGCGGGGTCGCCCACGTCCACGTGATCGAGGTGCGTACAAGAGGAGGGAGGCGTCGCCGCGACCCGCGACCCGTCAAAGCATCGCGTTGCCGGCCTCGTCGACCTCGACGAAGTCGTAGCCGAGTCTCTCCATCTCCTCGCGGACGAGGTCGGCGATCTCTCCTTCACGGCCGGGCAGGCTGGGCGTGCGGATCAGGCGCTGCAGGAAGTCGACACAGCGCTCGAGGTCGGTGGCCACGGCCCCGATTCTAGTCGCCATCCCCATCGGGGCCGCGTGCGGCCTAGAATCCAGGGGTGGCAGGCAACCCACATCCGGACGCCGGGGCGCCGTGACTGCTCGCGTGCAGATCGGCATCATCACCGTGTCCGACCGTGTCGCTCGCGGCGAGGCGGAGGACGCGAGCGGGCCCGCGGTGCTGCGCATCCTGCGCGGCGCCCTGACCGGCGACTGGGAGGCCCTCCCGCGGGTCGTGCCGGACGAGGGGGAGGCGTTGCGCCGCGAGCTCGTCGAGCCCTCGCCGACCGAGCCGGCTGCGGCCTGGTCGTGACCACGGAGGGGACCGGTCCGGCGCCGCGGGACGTCACGCCCGAGGCCGTCGAGGCGGTCTGCGGGAAGATGCTGCCCGGTTTCGGTGAGGTGATGCGGGCGGCCTCCCTCGCGTCGGTGCCGACGGCGATCCTCGCTCGCCAGACGGCGGGAGTGCGCGGCTCGACCCTGATCGTGGCCCCTCCCGGGAGCCCGCGAGCGGTCGAGGAGGTCTGCGGGTCGTCTTGCTCGCGATCCTGCACGCCGTGCGCTTGACCGGGGCCCGGCGTCGATACCGCGCCCGGTGCGGCGCCGTCGCCGCCGCACTGAGACCCTCCCCGGCCTAGAATCGGGCGATGGCCTCGGCCCCGACTTCACCATCTCGCTGCTCGGGCCCTGCGGTGTCCCGTCGCCGCTGCGGCTGCGCTCGCGCCAGGAGAGGCGAGCTGCACTTCGTCGACGGCAACGACCGGATCCTCTGGGACGACCGCATCGACCGGCCGGCGGGCGAGGGGCAGACGCGTCCTCGAGCCTGGCCGGCCCCCTCGGCGCGATCTCTTCGACCCCCGAGAGACGACCTCGGCATCGTCACCTGTGGGGCTCTGCCCGGGTCTCAACGACGATCCGGGGGCTGGTGATGCTCGGGGCGTACCGCTACGGCGTGCGTCGTATCTGCGGCTTCCGCTACGGCTTCCAGGGTCTGGTCCTCGGCACGGCCACCCGGTGATGGACCTGCGGCCGGGCTGGTCTCGGATATCCACAAGGAGGCGGCACCCTGCTGGGGACCTCCCGGGGCCCGCAGGAGCCCGGCGAGATGGTCGACACGCTCGTGCGGCTGGGCGTCGACGTGCTCTTCGTCATCGGCGGGGACGGCACCATGCGCGGCGCTCTCGCGCTGGCCGGGGAGATCCGCGAGCGGGGCCTCTCCATCGCCGTGGTGGGCGTACCCAAGACGATCGACAACGACCTCGAGTACCTCGATCAGAGCTTCGGCTTCGAGACCGCGTACTCGCTGGCCGTGGAGTCCATTCTCGGTGCGCACAACGAGGCGCGCGGCGTGCCTGGCGGTATCGGTCTGGTCAAGCTCATGGGGCGGCACTCCGGTCTGCTCACCTGCCATGCGGCGCTCGCCACATCGGAGGTGAACTTCTGTCTCATCCCCGAGGTGCCCTTCCGGCTGGAGGGGGAGGGCGGCCTGCTCGACGCGCTCGCCTCTCGACTCGCGGAGCGCGGTCACGCCGTGATCGTCGCCGCCGAGGGAGCCGGCCAGCACCTCTTCGACGAGGAGCCCGGCCTCGACGCCTCCGGCAACCGCCGCCTGCACGACCTCGGACCGTTCCTCGTCGACCGGATCCGCAAGGGCCTCGCGGCGCGCGAGGTCGTCCATTCGGTGAAGTACATCGATCCGAGCTACATCGTGCGTAGCCTCCCCGCCCGTCCGCCCGACTCCGTCTACTGCTGGAGACTGGCGCAACACGCGGTCCACGCGGCCATGTCGGGCCGTACCGAGATGGTGGTGGGTCTGTGGCACGGACGCATGGTCCACGTGCCGATGCGCCTCGTCGCGTCCGGCGGCAAGCGCGTCGACCCGGAGGGCGATCTCTGGCTCTCCGTGCTCGAGTCGACCGGCCAGCCCGCCCTCGCCGGCTCCCTGGACGGCGGCTCCGCGCCTCGATAGCCTCCCCCCATGCGAGATCGAAGGACGATTCCCGTCGCCCTCTTGCTCCTGGCCGTGGCGCTGCTCTCCGGCGTCGGACCGGTTGCCTCCGAGGACGCTCCGCGCGGGCTCTCACCGGAGCAACGGGAGGCGCTCGAGCGGTCTCCCGTCATCGAGGCCGGCGTCGTCGACCAGCTCGATCTGCACGGAGCGGTCCGGGTGGTGGTCCAGATCGAGGTCCAGGACCCGGCGACCGCGCTGCCGAGGACGCGTTTCGACGACGTGGCGGCTCGCGCGGAGCTCGCCGGGGAGAGCGATCGAATCGCGGCCGCTGCCGGGGCTCACTTCGTGGTGACGCACCGGCTCCGCTCGCTGCCCGCGCTCACCGGCGCCGCCGACGCCGAAGGCTTGGCCGCACTGGCCGTGCAGCCGGGTGTCCGGTCGGTGGGCCTCGACCTGCCTCAGAGCGCCTCCCTCGCCGAGTCCCTGCCGCTGATCGGCGTGCCGCCGCTCCAGGCCGAGGGACTGCAAGGGGCCGGCGTGACGGTCGCGATCGTCGACACGGGCGTCGACTTCAAGCATCGGGCCCTCAAGAAGGCACGCAGGGACGAGCACTGCTTCTGCTCGGACGCGGCGGGCGGTTGCTGCCCCAACGGCCTCGAGGAGCAGGGCGGTCGCAAGAGCGCGAGCGACGACAACGGTCACGGGACCCATGTGGCGGGCATCGTCGCCTCGAGAGGGAAAGCGGGAGCCCCCAAGGGCGTCGCTCCGCGCGCCAAGCTGGTCGCCGTCCGCGTTCTCGGGCCGACCGGAACCGGGTTCTCGTCCGGGACGCTGGCGGCCCTCGACTGGCTGCTGACCGAGCATGCCGACGTCGACGTCGTCAACCTGAGCCTGGGAAGCAACCAGCTCTTCAAGGGGGCGTGCGACAACAAGGCCGGCACCGCCGGGACCCTCTACGCGATGGCGGTGAGCGGTCTGCGCGAGCGCGGCACTCTGGTCGTGGCCGCCAGCGGCAACGACGGGTCCCGCAAGAAGATGGGGCTGCCGGCCTGCCTGCGCGACGCCACGTCCGTGGGTGCGGGCTTCGACGGTCCGTTCTTCAGCATCGACGCCGGGTTCTGCAGCCAGACCGACATCGGGCCCGACGACGTGGCCTGCTTCTCGAACCGTCCCAAGAACCTGGACCTGGTGGCGCCGGGAGTCCTCATCACCAGCACGGCGTTGCATCGGGGCTCCGCCGACAAGGCGGGGACGTCGCAGGCCTCGCCCCACGTCGCGGGGTGCGCGGCCCTCCTTCTCGGCGCCCATCCCGAGGCGAGTCCGGCCGACGTCGAGGGGGCGATGATCGACGGGGGAGTCACCGTTCGCGACAACAAGGGCCGCCGGTTCCCCCGCCTGGATTGCGAGGCGGCGGCCTCGCTCCTCGAGCCCACCCCGTGAGCGAGACGATCTTCGACCGCATCCTGGCCGGCGAGATCCCGTGCCACGAGGTCTACCAGGACGACAGCGTGTTGGCGTTCCTCGACATCTACCCGGTCTCCAAGGGACACGTCCTGGTGATTCCGAAGGAGAGGAAGGCGTACCTGCACGAGCTGTCGGACGATGCGGCGGCGGCCCTGGGTCGGGTGCTGCCGAGGCTGTGCCGGGCGGTTCTCGATGCCACGGGGGCGAGGGCCTACAACGTGCTGCAGAACAACGGCGCCAGCGCCCATCAGGCCGTGATGCACGTGCACTTCCACATCATCCCCCGCTTCGAGGAGGCCGGACTGGAGATCGGTTGGAGGCCCCGGTCCGTCGAGGAGCCCGAGGCGCTCGCGCAATCGATCAGGCGGGCGCTCGACGGCGCGACGGGCTGACGAGCTCAGGCCTTGACAACGGGCCCCCAGCCGGTATCCTTTCGGGCTCCGGTTCGACCGGGGAGCACGAAAGGACCACGACGTGAAGAGCAGAGACCGACGGAGCAAGGACCGGGACGGCAAGAAGGGCGGCTTTCGCGGCCGCGGCAAGCGCGTTTCGATCCTGACGCAGGATCCGACCCTGGTGGTCGACTACAAGGACGTGAACCTGCTGCGCAAGTTCACCTCCCCCGAGGGCAAGATCCTGCCGCGGCGCATCACCAAGTGCACCGCGAAGCAACAGCGCCAGGTCACCCAGGCGGTCAAGCGGGCTCGTCACCTGGCCCTGCTCCCCTACGCCGAAGTCGACAGCTAGAAGCGGACGCCGGCGGCGATCACTGCACGTAGCCCAGGCTGCGCAGGCGCTGCCGTTGGGCCGGCGACAGGTCTGCGGGCAGGCCGACCAGACCGAGGTCGGTGCGGGCCTGCTCCTGCATCCGCTCGAACCGCTGCAGGTTGCGCGCCAGCCGCCCGGCGATCAGCGGAGCGACCTTCCGTGTCTCCTGCCCCGTCACCGGGTCCCGCACGAAGAGCTCGGCCACCGCGGGCACCGTACGCAGAACGAGCGTCGCCGTTCCGCGGCGCAGGGCCACAGGCTGGCCCATCGGCTCACCCCAGGTCACCGCGGTCCTCGGATCGTTCGGTTCGCCTTCCAAGAGGGGAACGAGGGAGCGTCCCTGCGGCGAGGCGCCTGCCGGCGGGGTGACGCGTAGCAGGTCGAGCACCGTGGGGAACAGGTCGACGTGGCGGACGATCTCGGCCACTCGGGTCTCCTCCCGACCACCCGGCGGACGGATGAGCAGCGGCACGCGGGCGACGGAAGGGTACGGCTGCAGGTGGAGCAGCAGGCCGTGCTCCCGGAACTCCTCGCCGTGGTCCGCCGTCAGGATGATCCAGCTCGTGTCGAGGACGCCGCGGGCCTCGAGCGCGTCGATGAGCTGTCCCAGCCTCCGATCGAAGGCGGCGATCCCGGCATCGTAGAGGCCGACGACCCATCGCAGCTCGTTCTCGCTCAGGAGCGAGGAGTCGCCGTTCGCCTGGACCAGCAGCTCCGAGGCACAGAGGCCTCGCCGGCAGCCGTCGAAATCCGGGGGTGACGGCCCCGCGAAACGCAGATTGAGCGCTCGCCCGCCGTTGTAGGGGAGCTGGGTGAAGCGTGAGTGGACGTCGTAGTAGTGGAGGAAGAGGAAGAAGGGCCCGTCTTCGGCGAGTCCGGGCCACGAGAGGACGTCGCGGTTGGTCTTCTCCGCCAGGACGGGCCGGGTGGAGAAGTGATCGAAACCCTGGGCGAAGCCCATGGCCCGGGTCAGCCAGATGTCGTGACCGAGGAAGGCGGCCGTGCGGTACCCGGCGTCCTGGAGGACCTCCGGCAGCGTCGTGACCTGATCGGTCAACCGGCGCTCCGGCGTCGCGCCGTGGACCGGCGGGTAGAGCGAGGTCAGCATCGTGGCGTGCGAGATCAGGGTGTTGGTCGACTGCGCGTAGGCGGCGTCGAAGACCCAGCTCTCGGAGGCCAGACGGTCGATGGCCGGCGAGGCGCCGCGCGAGCTGCCGTAGCAGCCCAGATGATCCGCGCGCAGCGTGTCGACCGAGATCAGGATCAGGTTCGCCCTCGGGCCGGTCGGGGGCGAGCGGGTGCAGGCCCCGAGTGCCGCCAGGAGGACGGCCGCGCACGACGTGGCGAGGGCCCTGCGGGGGAGTGTCACAACGAGGACGCCGAGTCTAGCTCCCCACCGCGGGGCGGGCGGTGACCTCCGTCACCCTTCGATCGTCGGCACGTCGCGGGGGATCGGGACCACCAGCACTCCCCGGGCCTCCAGCAGCTTTCGCGCCCGCCGCGTATCGAGCCGGGCCTCGTCCGTGTGCAGCCCGGCCGGCGCCCGCGCGTGGAGCCCCGCCTTTCCGAAAAGCGCCACACAGCGTCCGTGGAGCCCCGGGTCGCTGCGGGCCGCGTAGCGCAGCCCGCGCGCGCCGGCCCGCCGCAGGGCCTGTGCCCAGGCTCGGGGCTTGTCGTAGTCCAGCGTGCTGTGGATCTCGGCGTTGACCCCGAAACCGGTGGCACGGGTCGAGGTGAGATTGGCGAGCTCGAGGGGCCGCAGCAGAGTGACGCGGGAATGGAGCAGCTCGCGCAGACGCTCCGCCGGGACGACCTTCTTGGGCCGCCGCAGCAGCTTCTCGGTCAACGCGCCGTCGAGATCGTCGGCCAGATAGCAGGTGCCCTCGGGCAGCGGCAGGTCGAACCGCCCACCGCCGTCCTGCCGGCTGGAGTACCACCAGGTGCCGGTGTGCTCGGACACCCGATGGAGCTCACGAGGCAACCGTCGCGTGGTCGGGAAGCCGGCGAGCGCAGCACCGTCGTCCGGGGGCCAGGCGAGGCCGGAGCCTTCGCTCACGCCGCCGGCTCTGCCGCCCCGTCGAGCTCGTCGATGCCGAGCTCGGCGCGCAGATCCCGGGCCGCGGCGAGGACGGGCTCGATCCGGCCGGCGGCGAGGAGCTCCCGGGGCGCACCGTCCAGCTCGGGATCGACGGTGCACAACCAGGACGCGAGCGTCCACCCGGTTGCCGGCCGTTCCGGGTCGAGACCGGCCGTCGCGAGAACCTCCGTCAACCCGGGAAGCAGCGCGCCGTTGCGGAACTGCCAGAGCGGGTATACCAGGCGCCCGTTGCCCGTGCGCAGGGCCAGGAGCCGCCCGGCCCGGACACGCTGCGAAACCGCCTGCCGGGTCACGCCGTCCAGCACCTTGGAGACACCCTCGGTCTCGAGAAAGGGCCCCACGTGCTCCGTCCACACCGCGGCGGCCGCTGCGTCGAGGCTGGCTCGCTCCCCGAGCGGCTCGGGCTCCTCGGCGGGCAGGCCGTAGCTCTCCACCAGCTCTGAGAGCCGTTCCCGGAACGCGAGAGCGGCCCGGTCGACGAAGGAAGCGGAGGAGATCATGGGCCCATCATGGGCCGGATCGCCTCTTATGTCAAGGCTGTCAAGTAATGCGGGAGGGGTCAGCTCACCAGATTCACCAGCCGCCCCGGCACGACGATCACCTTCCGCGGCTCGGCACCGTCGAGGTGCCTGCGCGCCGCCTCGGAGGCCAGAGCCATCCGCTCCAGCTCTTCACGGCCGGTGTCGGGTGCCACCTGCAGCTCGTCGCGCTTCTTGCCGTTGACCTGGACGACGATGGTGATCGTTTCGGCGGCGCACAGGGCGTCGTCGTGTGCCGGCCACTCGGCGTGGGCGATCAGGTCGTCGTGCCCGAGGCGGTGCCAGAGCTCCTCGGCCAGGTGCGGAGCGTAGGGGGCGAGAACGCGGAGGAAGGTCTCGACCGTCTCGCGGGGCAGGGTGGCCGACTGCGTGGCCTCGTTGACGAAGACCATCATCTGGGAGATGGCGGTGTTCATCGCCAGGGACTCGGTGTCCTCGAGGACCTTGCGGATGGTGCGGTGGAGGGTGCGCTCGAGGGAGGGCTTCGCTGCCGGCGGCCGCCTCGACGATCCGCTCGAGAGCTCGCCGGTGCGCTCGTCGACGACCAGGCGCCAGGTACGCTCGAGGAAGCGGCGTACGCCCTCCACCCCCGCCGTCTGCCAGGGCTTCTGCTGGTCGAGCGGGCCCATGAAGAGCTCGTAGAGGCGCATCGCGTCGGCGCCGTGCTCGGCGATCACGTCGTCGGGGTTGACGACGTTGAGCTTCGACTTCGACATCTTCTCGACCTGCGAGGAGACCGCGACGTCGCCGGCCCAGAGCGCTCCCCCTCGCTCCTCGACGTCCTCGGGGGAGTGGTACTTGCCGGCGGCGTCCTGGTAGGAGTAGGCGAGGATCATCCCCTGGTTGAAGAGCTTCTGGAACGGCTCGGCGGTGGAGACGAGGCCGCAGTCGAAGAAGACCTTGTGCCAGAAGCGCGAGTAGAGGAGGTGGAGCACCGCGTGCTCGACGCCGCCGACGTAGAGGTCGACCGGCATCCAGTAGCGCTCGGCCTCCGGCGAGAAGGCGAGCTCCTCGTTGTGGGGATCCAGGTAGCGCAGGTAGTACCAGCACGAGCCGGCCCACTGGGGCATCGTGTTGGTCTCCCGAGTCGCCGAGCGGCCGTCGGAAGGGTCACCTCCAGCCACTCCCGCGGCGCGCGGGCGAGCGGCGGCCGGCCGTCCTCGGTCGGCCGGTACTCGTCGATCGGTGGCAGCTCGACCGGCAGCTCATCCGTCGGCACCGGCACCACCGCGCCGTCCTCGGCGTGCACGATCGGGAAGGGGTCGCCCCAGTAGCGCTGGCGGAGAAGAGCCAGTCGCGCAGCTTGTACCGGACACGGCCCGACCCCTGCCGTTCGCCTCGAGCCACTCGATCATCGCCTTCTTGGCCGCTGTGATCTCCAGGCCGTTCAGGAAGTCGCCAGGATGGCCGGGCCCTCACCCAGGTAGGCCTTGCCGTCGAATCCCGCGGCGGCTGCACCGTGCGCACGATCGGCAGCTCACTTCTCGGCGAACTCCCAATCCCGCTCGTCCTGTCCCGGCACGGCCATGATGGCGCCGGTACCGTAGGAGAGGAGCACGTAGTCGGCGACCCAGACGGGCACCGGTCGCCCGGTGACCGGATGCTCGGCGAAGGCGCCGGTGAAGACGCCCGTCTTCTCCTTCGCCAGATCCGTGCGTTGCAGGTCGGTCTTGGCGACGGCGTCGGCGACGTACTCCTCGACGTCGCCACGCCGGTCCGCGGAGGTGATCTCCCGTACCAGCGGGTGCTCCGGCGCCAGCACGCAGAAGGTGCAGCCGAAGAGCGTGTCCGGCCGGGTCGTGAACACCTCGAACGAGGCGCCCGCGTGGTCGGCGACGGCGAACGTGATCTCGGCCCCCTCCGAGCGCCCGATCCAGTGGCGTTGCATCTCCTTGACGTGCTCGGGCCAGTCGACGGTCTCGAGGTCGGCCAGCAGGCGTTCGGCGTAGGCGGTGATCTTGAGCATCCACTGGCGCATCAGCCGGCGCTCGACCGGGTCGCCGGTCTCCACGTACTTGCCGTCCTTGACTTCCTCGTTCGCCAGGACGGTGCCGAGCGCCGGGCACCAGTTGACCGGCACGTCCGCCATGTAGGCGAGGTCGCGCTCCCAGAGCTTGAGGAACAGCCACTGCGTCCAGCGGTAGTAGGCGGGATCGGAGGTGTCGACCTCCCGATCCCAGTCGTAGGAGAAGCCCAGACGCTGGATCTGGCGCCGGAAGTTGTCGATGTTGCGCCGGGTGATCTCCGCCGGGTGCGCTCCCTCGCGCACGGCGGCCCGTTCGGCGGGGAGGCCGAAGGCGTCCCAGCCCATGGGATGCAGTACGTTGTAGCCGCGCATGCGGCGCATCCTGGCAATGACGTCGGTCGCCGTGTACCCCTCGGGGTGGCCGACGTGGAGCCCGGCCCCGGACGGGTACGGGAACATGTCGAGGACGTAGAACTTCGGACGCGCGGCCAGCTCGGCCGGGTCGTCCGGCGTGCGGAATGCCTTGCGCTCGGCCCACACGGCCTGCCAGCGCGGTTCGATCGCGGCGGGATCGTAGACGTGCTGCGACATCACGCCACTCCCACGGCGTCGGCATCGCGATCCGACAGCCAACCGCCGTCGGAGCGCTGCCGTACGGTCTCGTCACGTCGCCACGAGCGCTCGCAGCGGGGCTCGTCGCTCAGATCGACCACCGCGAGGGTGTCGGCATCGGGGTCGAGCCGGACCCGCGAGACGCCGAGGGCGTCGGGGAGGTCGGCCGCGAAGGGCGCGAGGGCCTCCTCGCGGTCGGGCAGCACCAGGCCGGCATCCAGCGGGTTGTCGACGGTCGAGTCCTCGAGCGCCTTCGCGGCCTCGTCGCGCACCGCGAGCACGCGCTCCCACGCCGGATCGGCGGGATCGGGCACCTCCGGCGGCGTCTCCAGGTGTACGCAGGCATCCTCACCGTGGAGGGTCCGCCACGCCTCGTCCGCGGTGTGCGGCAGGATCGGGGCCAGCAGGGTGGCCAGCAGCTCCGCGATCCGGTGCATCGTGGCTTGGGCCCGGCGTCTCCGGGGGGAATCGGCCCGGTCGCAGTAGAGGCGGTCTTTCGAGGCGTCGAGGTAGAGCGCCGACAGGTCCTCCGTGCAGAAGTCGCGCAGGGCGAGGTGCGCCTGACGGAACTGGAAGCCCCGGTAGGCCTCCAGGACCTTCGCCCGAACGGCCGCGGCGCGCGACAGGGCCCAGGCGTCGAGACTGCGGGGGTCGACCTCCGCCAGCTCGACACCGTCGCGAGCCGGGTCGAAGTCGGACAGGTTCGAGAGCAGGAAGCGCAGCGTGTTGCGGACCTTGCGGTAGGACTCGCCGGCGCGTTCGAAGAACTCGAGGTCGACCTTGATGTCGCTCTCGTAGGCCAGGGAGCTCACCCACCACCGGCAGACGTCGGCACCGAAGCGGGCCAGGAGCTCCTCGACCTCGAGCGTGTTGCCCAGCGACTTCGACATCTTGCGCCCGTCCTTGTCGACGATGAACCCGTGGGTGAGGAGGGTCCGGAAGGGCGCCTGCGCCGCGGCTCCCAGGCCGGTCAGGAGAGCGAGCTGGAACCAGCCGCGGTGCTGATCCGAGCCTTCGAGGTAGAGGTCCACCGGGAACCCCAGGTCGCGGCGTCGCATCACGGCGTGCCACGACGAGCCGGACTCGAACCAGACGTCGAAGATGTCGTGCATCTTCTCCAGCGTGGTCCTGTCGAGCTCGTCCGGAGCGTCCGGGTCGGCCGCGGGGTCGTAGTGCGCCAGCAGGTCGACCGGCCCTTCGAGGAACCAGGCGTCGCTTCCCCTCTCGGCGAAGACCGCCGCCACCGCGCGTACCGAAGCGGTCGTCAGCAGGATCGAGCCGTCGGGGCGCCGGAAGGCGGGGATGGGCAGGCCCCAGGCGCGCTGCCGGGAGATGCACCAGTCGGGTCGCGCGGCGAGCATGCCTTCGAGGCGCTTGCGCCCCCAGGCCGGGATGAAGTCGATGCCGGACTCGGCGGCCGCCAGAGCCATCTCGCGCAGCGTGCCGCCTGCCCCCTCGACCTTTCGATCGACCGCCACGAACCACTGCTCGGTGCAACGGAAGATCACCGGTGTCTTGGAGCGCCAGTCGTGGGGGTAGCTGTGTCGGTAGCTCTCCTGGGCGAGCAGATGCCCCGAGGTGCGCAAGCGATCGAGGATCCGCTCGTTGCCGTCCCACACCGAGACGCCGCGCAGCCACTCGGGGACGGTGTCGTCGAAGGTCCCGTCACCCCGCACCGGGCTGTAGATCGGCATGCCCTCGGCCATGCCGGTGTGGTAGTCGTCGTGGCCGTGCCCGGGTGCCGTGTGCACGAGGCCGGTGCCGTCCTCGAGGGTCACGTACCCGGCGCCCACGACCCGGCCGGTGCGATCGATGAACGGGTGCCGGTAGGTCGCCCCGAGCAGCGCAGCACCCTTCACCGTGGCCAGCGGACGGTAGGGGAGACCGGCGAGCGCGGCGACTCGCTCGCCGAGCTCGGCCGCCACCACGACGAGGCGATCGCCGATCTCCGCCAGCGCGTACTCGAAGTCGGGATGTACGGCGATCAGCAGGTTGGCGGGAAGCGTCCAGGGAGTGGTCGTCCAGATCAGGAAGGAGATCTCGGCAACGGCGTCGACCCCGAAGGTGGTCGCCAAGGCACCGGGGTCGTCCGCCTCGAATCGAACGGTGACGGCCGGATCGTCCCGGTCCATGTACTCGAGCTCGGCCTCCGCCAAAGCCGTCTCGTTGGCGATCGACCAGTGCACCGGCTTGAGATCGCGGTAGACGACACCCCGCTCCACCATGTCGGCGAAGACCTCGAGCACGGCGGCCTCGTACCCCGGCGCCATCGTCAGGTAGGGGTGCTCGTAGTCCGCCAGCGTCAGCAGGCGCTTCATCTGCTCCGCCTGCAGCGCCTGGTACTTGGCGGCGTAGCGCTGGCACTCGCGACGGATCGCCATGCGCCGCCGATCGTCGTCGAGGGCGTCCAGTTTCTCGGCCTTGCCGCTCTCGACCAGGCCGGTGAGGACCTTATGCTCGATCGGCAGGCCGTGGCAGTCCCAACCGGGAACGTAGGGACAGTGGCGGCCGAGCAGCGCCTGGCTGCGCACCACCATGTCCTTGAGCGACTTGTTGAGCAGATGACCGACGTGGATCGATCCGTTGGCGTACGGCGGACCGTCGTGAAAGGCGAAGGGAGGAGCCTCGGCCCGGGCGGCGAGGAGCCTCTCGTAGAGATCGGACGCCTCCCACCGGGCGCGCGAACGGGTCTCGTTCTCCCGCAGGTTCGCCTTCATCGGGAAGCTCGTGCGAGGGAGGTTGAGACTCTGCTTGTAGCGTTTCTTGCGCTCCTCGGCGCTCACGGTTCCGCTCGGAGTGTCGTTCATGGACGGTCTCAATCGAAAACGGCCTCGCCGTCTGGCGAGGCCGTGGATGCGCTACAGGATAGCGATTTCGGTTGGCGGGTCAAGCGGCAGGAGGCCCTACCAGACGGGCTCGTAGCCGTCCGCTGCGAGATTCCAGCGACGTCCGTAGACGTGGACTCGGTGCGTCGGCCGGCCCTCCGGGTCGACCAACGGTCCCCCGGCGTGGGTCCAGGCGAGGATGGAGCCCTCCAGGTTGACGGCGTCCCACCCCTCCTGGCGCAGGCGTTCGGCGTAGAGACCGCTGCGGTAGCCGATGGTGCAGTAGGTCACCACACGGCGGCCCCGCAGCTCGTCCTCGCGGGCCTCGAACTCCTCTGCGGAGAGGGCCCCCGGCAGCGTCGAGACGTTCCGTTCCCGCGCTTCGCGGACATCGACCAGGACGAGGCCGGGATCTTCCAGGTGGCTCTCGAGCTCGGTCGCCGAGATGTCGGGTACCTCCGGGAACTTCTCGTGATACCCGGCGTAGAGCTCGGCGATCCGCTGCTCCCTCCCGGCCTCGGAGGCCGGAGCCCGCGCGCAGGCCGAGAGCGCGAGCAGACCGAGGAGCGGGAGGGCGGGATGCATCGTGAGCCGACTCAGGACCGTACAATAGCCGACTCCGAGCGGAGCCCCGGATGGCCGTTGCCCGAGACACAGCCCCTCCCCGGGTCCGCGACCTCGTCCTGGTGGGCGGTGGACACGCCCACGTCCAGGTACTCCGGTCGCTGGCGCGGATGCCCGTCCCCGCCGTTCGGGTGACGGTGGTCCTCGACGTGCCGGTGGCCGTCTATTCCGGCATGGTGCCGGGTTTCGTCTCCGGGCGCTACGACGCGGAGGAGCTCGAGATCGACGTGGTTCCGTTGGCGCGGAGGGCCGGAGCAAGGGTGGTGCTCTCTCCCTGGATCGGGCTCGAGACCGGGGCCCGTCGCCTCCAGGTCGAGGGCCGGCCCTCGTTCCCCTACGACGTCGTCTCCTTCGACGTCGGCTCGACGGTCGCCGGGCTCGACCTGCCGGGCGTGCGCGAGCACGCACTCTCGACGCGGCCGATCGGGCGCTTCGTCGAGCGGGTGGGGGAGCGTGTGGGACGTGCGGTGGAAGAGCGCCGCGAGCTCTCGACCGTCGTCGTCGGCGGCGGGGCGGGTGGTGTCGAGCTGGCCTTCACCCTCGAGGCGGGCATCCGCGCTGCGGGTGCGACCCCGAGGGTGACCCTGTTGCAGGGGGACGATCGGATCCTCCCCGGCTCGCCGGGGGGATTGCGCCGACGCGTCGAGGCGGCGGCGCGCCGGCGCGGTATCGCGCTGCGGGTCGGACGCGAGGTCACGGGTGTCGAGCCCTCCGCGATCGTCCTCGAAGGCGGCGAGCGGCTGGCTTGCGATCTTCCCGTCTGGGCGACGGGCGCCGCCGCCCACCCGTGGCCGCGCCAGGCCGGACTGCCGGTCGACGAACGGGGGTTCATCCGGGTCGAGCCGACTCTGCAGGTCGAGGGGCATCCGGAGCTCTTCGCGGTCGGCGACTGCGCCGCCCTCATCGAGCATCCGCGCACTCCCAAGGCGGGTGTGTACGCCGTGCGCCAGGGACCTGTTCTGGCGCGGAATCTGAAGGCCGTGCTCACGGGGAAGCGCCTGCGGTCCTACGAGCCGCAAGGGGACTTCCTGGCGTTGCTGAACCTGGGAGACGGCAGCGCGATCGGGTCCAAGTGGGGCCTGTCCTTCGAGGGCTCCTGGGCGATGCGGTTGAAGGACCGGATCGACCGCCGTTTCATGCGGCGTTTCCAGGTCTTGAGCGCCGACGGCAGAGTCAACGAGGAGTTCCGCCGCGCCCCCGCGATGGCGGTCGAGATGGAGATGGTCTGTGGCGGTTGCGCCGCCAAGGCCGGACAGACGACCCTGGCGAGGGCCCTGGCGCGCCTCCCGGAGGCTCCGGCCGATCCCTCCGTCGCGCTCGGGCTGAGCGTCCCCGACGACGCCGCCATCTGGCGTCCTGGATCTCCGGGTCCCGCGGTGGCTACCTCCGTCGACCTCTTCCGCCCCTTCACCGACGACCCGTGGCTCGTGGGCCGGGTGGCGGCCGTCAACGCCCTCTCCGACCTCTGGGCCAAGGGCGCGTCCCCGCGTTGGGCGCAGGCGCTCGTCACGCTCGAGGAGGAGGCGAGCGACGACGAGCAGGAGGAGCTCCTCTTCCAGCTCCTGGCGGGGGCGCGCTCCCTGTTCGACGAGGTCGGCGTCAGTCTGGTGGGAGGGCACACGAGCACGGGTCCGGCGCTGCAGATCGGCTTCGCCGTCGAGGGACCGGCGGGCGACCAGCCGATGTCCCTGGGTGGCCTGCGGCCCGGCCAGGCCCTGCTGCTGACCAAGCCGCTCGGTACGGGCGTGCTCTTCCGGGCCGACGGGATGGGGCGTCTGGCCGGCCGCTGGCTCGCCGCGGCGCTGGAGTCCATGGGACGGCCCAACCGCGAGGCGGGGGCCGTCGCCGTCGAGCTCGGAGCCACGGCCTGCACGGACGTCACCGGTTTCGGTCTCGCCGGGCACGCGGCGGAGATGGCTCGGGCGAGCGCGGTGACCGCTCGGATCGAGGTCGACCACCTGCCGGCCCTGCCGGGCGCGCTGGAGCTTCTCGCCGTCGGGCTCCGCAGCACGGCCCACGAGCGCAACGAGCGCCTGCGCCGCGGGCTCGGAGCGGCGGTGGAGGTCGACGACTCGCCGCGGAGCGCGCTCTGCTTCGATCCGCAGACGTCGGGCGGGCTCCTCTTCGGCATCGCCGCCGACCGGGTCGAGGAGGCCCTGAAGAGGCTGCGGCGCGGAGGCGACCGCGACGCGCGGCGCATCGGAACGGTGGGGCCGGGCTCGCCCGGCGGCCCGCCGGTCCGGTTGATCGCCGGGGCCGGTCGCTAGAATGCGCGCTCGCGAGGAATCCATGCCCGGCCTGCACACCCCATTCCCCGACGACGGCTCCTCGCGCATCGTCGTGGCGCTGGGCGGAAACGCCATCACGCGCCAGGGCGAGGAGGGCACGGTGGCCCAGGACTACGCCAACCTACGGCTGAGTCTGGAGAAGGTTGTCGCCCTCGTCGAGCGGGGTCACGAGGTCGTGCTCACCCACGGCAACGCGCCGCAGGTCGGCAACCAGATGTTGCGCGTCGAGCTGGCGCGCGGGAAGGCTCCCGACCTGCCCCTCGACGTGATGGTGGCGGACCTGCAGGGCGGGCTCGGCTACATGATCGAGCGCGTGCTGCGCAACCACCTCCTGCGCCGCGGCCTCGAGGTGCCGGTCTGCGCCCTGCTCTCCCAGGTCGAGGTCGACCCGCACGATCCGGCGCTCGATCGAGCGACGAAGTTCGTCGGGCCCGCCTACACCGAGGACGAAGCCCGGCGCCTGATGGAGGAGCGCGACTGGAGGATGGCCGAAGACCGGGGCCGGGGCTGGCGCCGGGTGGTCCCTTCCCCGGAGCCGCGCACCATCGTCGAGAGCGGCCTCATCCGCAAGATCGTCGATTGGGGGGCCCTGGTGATCGTCACCGGTGGCGGCGGGATCCCGGTGGCCCGGAGCCCGGAGGGCGACCTCGAGGGCGTCGAAGCGGTGATCGACAAGGACCGGGTGGCCGCGGTGCTGGCGCGCGACGTCGGGGCGACCGATCTCTTCATCCTCACCGGTGTCGAGCAGGTCTACCTGCGCTACGGCACGCCCGAGCAGAGGGGCTTGCGCTACCTGAGCTCGGCCGACGCCCGCAAATGGCTCGCCGCCGGGGAGTTTCCCCCGGGGAGCATGGGCCCGAAGATCGAGGCGGCCTGTCGCTTCGTCGACGAGGCCGGGGGTGAACGCGCGCTGATCACCGACCTCTTCACCCTCGACGAGGCCCTCGCCGGACGCACCGGCACCTGGATCACCCGCTGAAGGCGGCCGGCTGGGCGAAGTCGGCGCGGGTGAAGAGGGAGACGAGACGGAAGCCCGCCTCCTCGATCGCTTCGCGGCCGCCCTCCTGCCGGTCGATGAGCGTCACCAGGGTGTCGACGGTGAAGCCCTCCTCGAGGAGACGGATCGCGGCGGCGAGGGAGGAGCCGCCGGTGGTGACCACGTCCTCGACGACGACGACCCGCGCGCCGGGGGGCACCAGGGAGGCGCCCTCGACGGCCGCGCGGGTGCCGTGCGCCTTCGGGGTCTTGCGCAGGATGAGGTGGGCCAGTGGGTGGCCCTCCTCGTGGGAGACGACGGCGATCGCCTGACCGATCGGCACGGAGCCGAGCTCGAGGCCGCCGACCGCCGCGATCCCCTCGGGCTCGGGGAGACCGCGGATGGCGTGGAAGAAGAGCTGCCCGGTCAGCCAGGCTCCTTCGGCCCCGAGCACGGTCTGCTTGCTGTCGAAGTAGAAGTCCGACTCCCGCCCGGATGCCAGGACGACGCGGCGGCGTTGGTAGCTGCGCTCCGCGAGCAGGGCGCGAAGTCGCTCGCGCAGCGGGGCGATCTCGCCGGGGGGAGTCATCGTCGGGAAGCTAGCACAGCCCCTCGGCGTTGAGCCCGGCTCCGGCGTGGGCGATGATCGGGCCATGGCGACGTGGGTGGTGGGCGACGTGCACGGGTGTTGGCGGACTCTGGAGAGGCTGCTCGCCCGGCTGGACCTGAAGGCGGGCACGGATCGGCTCTGGCTGGTCGGCGACCTGGTGAACCGGGGACCGGGCTCGCTCGAGGTCCTGCGGTGGGCCCGGGACCGGCAGCTCGCGATGGGAGGGCGCTTCGTCGTCACCCTGGGCAACCATGACCTCCACCTCCTCGCACTCGACGCGGGCGTCGCCACGCCGAGGCCGCAGGACACCCTGGGACCCGTCCTCGAGGCACCGGACAGGGAGGAGCTCCTGGCGTGGCTGGTCGAGTGCCCGCTGCTCCATCGGGAGGGGGAGGACGTGCTGGTCCACGCGGGGCTGCTGCCCTCGTGGACCCTCGAGGAGGCTGAGCGCCGAGCCCGTGGAGCGGAGACCGCCCTGCGCGCCGGCGCGACCCGTGCCGCGATGCTGGCACGTCCGGCTCCGGCGGACGCCCCCGGGGCCCGGGCCGCCCTGGACGTGCTGTCTCGGCTGCGCACCTGTACCGAGGAAGAGCGGCCTTGCTCCTGGAGCGGTTCTCCCGGGGGGGCGCCCGAGGGCTGCCGGCCCTGGTTCGGGTGGCCCCATCGACGAGGGACGGCGCGGGTTCTCTTCGGCCACTGGGCCGCGCTCGGCCTCCATCGGTCGGCGGGGGCCGTGGGTCTGGACTCGGGCTGCTCCTGGGGGCAGGAGCTGACGGCCTTCCGGCTCGAGGACGGAGCCGTCGTACAGGAACCGCTGCGCGACGCAGTGTAACCGGGAAAGGGTTCTTGCGTAGAGGTTCGAGAAGGGACTACGAAGTGCTTCGTTGACGCGTACGAAATGCTTCGTATATCGTCCGGACATGCCCGACCTGCCCCGCCCCACACCGACCGAGCTCATTCTCCTGCGCGCCCTGTGGACCCTGCGCCGGGGCACGGTCCGCGAGGTCCACGAGGCCGTCGGAGGCGACGCCTTCGGCCGCTACACGACGGTTTTGAAGCTCCTCCAGATCATGACGGAGAAGGGCCTGGTGGAGCGCGACGAGTCGCAGCGGGCGCACGTCTACCGGCCCGTCGTCGCCGCCGAGCGGACCCAGAGACAGCTCGTGCGCGACCTGGTGGACCGCGCCTTCGCGGGCTCGACGGCGCGGCTGGTACAGCAGGCGCTCTCGGCGCGCCATCCGGACGCCGAGGAGCTGGCCGAGATCCGGCGCCTGCTCGATTCGCTGGAAGGAGACGATCGATGAACGCCCTCGCCGCCGCCCTGGACTCACCGTTCGCCGCCGCCCTCGGCGCGACTCTCGTCCACTTCCTCTGGCAGGGCGCGGCCGTCTCCGTCGGTCTGGCCGCCGTCCTCGTGCTCCTCCGGCGAGCGCGCCCGGAGGTGCGATACGCAGCCTGCGTCGCAGCGCTCGCGGCGCTGCTCGTAGCGCCTGCCGCGACCTTCGTGAGGCTGCGAGCGGTGGAGGCGAGTGGCACCCACGGCCGAGGACGGATCCTCACCGACGCGCAGAGGCGGCCACCGGAGCGCACGGTTGCGGAGGGGCGTGCTCCCGCGAGCCCTGACCGGTGGGGCGCCGATCCGGAGCGGGTTCCGGCTCCGACCGCAGGCCCATCGGCCGCGGAGCCGCCCCGTCCCGCTGTGGCGGCGAGTGGCCCGTCGGCGCGCGCGATCTCGAAACCCCCGGCGTCGTGGCGCCTGCTCGTGGCCGCCACTCGCTGGGCGCCGGCGGGCTGGGGCCTCGGCGTGCTGCTGTCGACCGTCGCCTACGCGGGCGGATGGCTCCGCGCCAGGCGGTGGAGGAGGAGCCGGGTCACGGCGGCTCCTCTTGCCTGGAGCCGCCGGATGGTGGAGCTCGCAGGAGACCTGGGAGTCCGCCGGCCGGTCGAGCTGCTTGCCTCGTCGAGCCTGCGCACGCCGATCCTCGTCGGTTGGTGGCGGCCTGCGATCGTGGTGCCGCTGGCGGCTTTCGGCGGGCTCTCGCCGGAGCACCTGGAGGCGATCCTCGCCCACGAGCTCGCCCACGTCCGCCGACACGACGCGCTCGTGAACCTCTTCCAGGTCGCCGCGGAGATCCTGTTCTTCTACCACCCCGGCGTGTGGTGGGTCTCCGGGGCGCTACGCGCCGAGCGCGAGCACTGCTGCGACGAGCTCGCCGTCCGGGGGACGGGCACATCGCGCCTCACGCTCGCTCGGGCGCTGCTGGAGACGGCGGAGCTGGGGCTCGGTCGGTCGGTCGGTGCGTCGGCGGCCGTGCTCGCGGCCACCGGCGGGTCGCTCTCAGAGCGGGTGCGGCGCCTGCTCGGGCGTCGTCCCCGTCGGGCCGCCGGCGAGCGGGCGGGGCTCTTCGGAGCCCTGAGCGGCCTCGCCGTGCTGGTCTGTGCGTTCCTGACCGGCCTGCCGCGCGAGAGCACGGCGGCCATGGAGGTGGACCCCGGACGGGTCCGGGCACCCGGCGGCTGGTTCGAGCTCGCCGCCGGCGACGGCGGTGGGAGCGCGAGGCCGGTCCTGGCGGGCGGGCGCGAGGCGGAGACGTCCGCGACGCCGGTGATGGCGTCGGAGCCCGGCGAGGCCTGGCGTCGGGGGACGTGGCTCGCCGAGAGGCACGGGGGGCGGGTGGAGCTGGACATGAGCCTCGGCACACCGCGCTCGCGCAGTCGCTGGAGCGACACCTTCACCGCCGGCGAGCTCGGCCTCGGGACGGGGACCGGTCCCGTGACCTTCGCTCTCGTCCGCGACGCGGGCACGTTCCGGTTCGAGGGTGAGCTCGGGGCCGACGGCACGGGGCGAGGCGCTTTGCGGTTCGAGCCCGACCTCGACTACGCGCGGCGGCTGCAGGCGATGGGGTACCAGGTGGAGGACGACGGGCGCCTCCTGCAGCTCGCCATCCACGACGTGTCGGAGACGTTCCTGCGCGAGATGGACGGGCTCGGCTACGGCGAGGAGGGACTGGACCGCATGGTCGAGTTCCGCATCCACGGCGTCGACGGCGACTACGTCCGGGCGCTCGCCGCCGCCGGATACGAGGGTCTCTCGGCGGCGCGGTTGGTGGAGGGCCGGATCCACGGCGTCTCCCCGACCTGGTTGACCGGGATGAGGGATGCGGGCCTGGCGCCCGCCGACATGGCGCAGGCCGTCGAGATGCGGATCCACGGCGTCGAAGCCGACCTGGTCCGGGAGTTGCGTCAGGAGGGGTACGACCCGACCGCCGAGGAGGTCATCGCGCTGCGCATCCACGGGGTGACACCGGACGGCATCCGCGCCCTCGAGGCCGCGGGGCTCGGCCGGCTCTCGCTGGAGCGGGCGGTGGAGCTGGGCATCCACGGCGTCGACGGACCGTGGCTCCGGTCCCTGGAGGCGGCCGGGGTCCACGACCTCGACGCGACGACAGCGCGCGATCTCAAGATCCACGGCGTCGACGCCGCCTGGGTCGAGGCGCTCGCCCGGGCCGGCTACCCGGACCTGCCGGCACGCCGACTCGAGGAGATGAAGATCCACGGCATCGACGCCGGCTGGATCGAAGAGCTCGACCGCGCCGGTGTCGGCCGGCTCTCACCCGACCGGCTGGTGGCCTACCGCATCCACGGGGTCGACTCCGCCTGGATCGAGGAGCTGCGCGATGCGGGAGCGACGGGCCTGACCGAGGGCGCCCTCCTCGACCTGCGCATCCACGGAGTGACGGGGGACTTCGTCCGGCGCGTGCGGGAGACGGGTGATCCCGATCTCGACGCCGATCACCTGCTGGAGCTCAAGATCCACGGTCTCGACCGCTGGATCGTCGGCCGGCACCACGGCCATTGAGCCGCCGTCAGGGGCGGTAGGGCTCGTAGCATTCCCGGCAGCGCGCCTCGTAGTGGGCCGTGTCCCCGACCTGGACCTGATCCTCGCCCCCTGCGATGCGCTGACTGTAGTGGGCGGTGCCGCCGCAACGCATGCACACGGCGTGCATCTTGTCGACGTGCTCGGCCAGGGCCAGGATCGCCGGCATCGGGCCGAAGGGTCGGCGCAGGTAGTCCTGGTCGAGCCCCGCGACGATGACGCGGCGGCCGCTGTCGGCGAGCTCCATCACCAGCTCGACGAGGGCGTCGTCGAAGAACTGGGCCTCGTCGATGCCCACGACCTGGACCTCGTCGGGCAGACCCGCCCGCAGCTCGGCGGTGTCCGCCACCGTCCGGGCTTCGAGGCGGCGGTTGTCGCGGGTCACCAGGACCTCCGGCGGGTGGCGGGTATCGGTCCGCGGCTTGAAGACCCGCACCGTCTGCCGCGCGATCACGGCCCGCCGCAGACGCCGCACCAGCTCCTCGCTCTTGCCGGAGAACATGCCGCCGGTGATGACTTCGATGCGCCCGGCGTGGAGATCGCGGAATCGGTGAGTGGTCATGGCTCTCCGGGGCCTGCAGTGTACGTTGATCGCACTCGAAGTCACCGCGCCCGCCGGTCAGGCCTCGTAGGCGCGACCCTCGTCGGCCAACACGACCGGACAGGCGGTGAGACTCGCCAGCTCCGCCGCCACCGCCGCCACGGCCGTCGCGTCGCGGTCCGGGCGGTGGTGGACCGGCACCAGGCGCCCCACGCCGGCCTCGGAGGCGATCTCGGCGACTGCGGTGGTGCTCGAGTGGCCGCGCGCCTCGTAGTCGGGCGCCGCGGCTTCCTCACCGGTGCTCCACACCTCGTGCAGCAGCGTGCGAGCCCCGCGGCACAGGTCGACGGTCCCCGGGTCGGGCTCGGTGTCGGTGACGTAGGCCAGCGCGTCGTCGACGCGCACGCCGACCGAGCCTCCGGGATGTCGCTGGCGGCGCAGCACGAGGTCGAAGCTCCCGATCGTCAGCTCGGTGCCGGAGTAGGGCACGATCTCCACGTCCAGACCGAGCTCGTCGAGGGGCTTGGGGAAGAGCGGCGGGGAGACGAGGCGTCGAAGGGCCGTGACGGGGTCGGCGTCGACCAGGGGAGCCTCCGGCCCGAAGATGCGGACCGGACGGTTCCAGAGCCCCGACAGGTAGGCGAGGCCGACGACGTGGTCGAGGTGGTAGTGGGTCAGGACGAGGTCGAGCCGATCCTGGTCCTCGACCCACCGGCGCAGCTCCGGCTCCACCAGCCGACCCAATCCCGTGCCCGCGTCGAACAGCAGGGCCCGTCCGCCCCGGTGGAGCAGGAACGACATGGTCTCGCGCCCCCAGGACGGGAAGAAGCCGTTCGTTCCCAACGCGACCCAGCGGAGGGCCGCCGGCCCCGTGCTCGTGCCCGTCACCAGGACCAGCCCACGGAGGTGGTCAGGCCCCAGTCGGCCGGAACCTTGCCGCTGTCGGTCAGGCCGGGGTGCGCTCGGGGGCTCATCTTGAGGTCGATCTCGGGATCGTGGAGCAGGAGGAACCGTAGGATAGCCTCAAGCCGGGGCTGCCGAGAGTGGCGACATCGCCCCGGCCCACGCCGCCACGTCGGGGTCGCTCGGCGAGGGATCGGCGAGCCGCTCCGCCGGCCGATCCTCCATCCAATCGCCACGCCCGTGTCACCTGCCGGTCACGGTGGGGAGGCCTGAAACGGCGATAGGATGGAGCGACCGGCCCGGAGGACTCCATGGAACGACATTTCGAACACGACCTCGACGGCATCCGCCAGACCCTCCTGCGGATGGGGGCGATGGTCGAGCAGATGGTGGCGGGATCGCTGGACTCGCTCGTTCAGCGAGACGACGATCGGGCCGAAGCGATCGTGCGCGAAGACGAGGAGGTCGACGAGCTCGAGAAGGAGGTCGACGAGCGCTGTCACCGGATCCTCGCCACCCAGCAGCCGATCGCCAAGGACCTGCGCTTCCTGGTCTCCGTGATGAGCATCACCAAGGACCTGGAGCGGGTGGGCGACTCGGCCGTCAACATCTCCCGTTCTGTCCTGGTCCTCAACCAGGAACCGCCTCTGGGGCCGTACCGCGACCTCCCGGCCCTCGCCGAGATGGTGGCCCAGATGGTGCGCGACGCCCTGGACTCGTTCGTCAACCGCGACTCGCGCGAGGCCCTCGAGGTCTGCCGGCGGGACAAGGAGGCGGACGCGATCTACAAGCGCGTCTTCCAGGAGCTCCTCGACGCGATGGTCGAGCGGCACGAGGCGGTCAATCGAGCCCTCCACCTGGTCCTGATCGCCCGCAACCTGGAGCGGATCGGCGATCACGCGACCAACATCGCCGAGGACGTCATCTACTACGTCGAGGGGCGCGACATCCGCCACGAGCGGCTGGCCCCCGTGGATCCGGCCGCGAACTGAGCCGAGGGGCGGACCTCAGCCGTCGAGGCCGAAGTCCTCGGCGGGAAGGCCCCACTGGTCGCACAGCGTGCGCACCGACTCGGCGTCGAGCCGGTCGGAGGCCGCCAGTCCCAAGCAGTCGCTGGCCAGCCGGAAGGCGCGACCGGTCCGACGTGCGGAGGCGAACTCGCCTTCGGCCCGGGCGACGAACTCGGAGAGCGTGGGACCCTGCCAGCCGCGACCGGCCGTCTTGCGGTGGGTGCGGCGTGAGCGGAGCCTCACGGCGGGCTGTGGAGGGGGTGTTCGGAAGAGTCCCAGTTGACGCATGGTCGATCCTCCTCTCGGAGTGGATACGAAACGGCGTCCGAAGAGATTCGAACGCGCCCCTCTGACGATGCCGCTTCGCTGCGGTCACGAAGCCGTGACGGGGAGTGCGTCTGTCACATCGCCGTCACATCGGGGTCGACGGTCTGCCAAACGGGCCTGCCAACGTGCCGCCTCGGAGGTACCTGACGTGAGCGAGCGCATCTGTGTCGTCGAGGACGAGCCCGCCATTGCCGAGGTGCTGCAGTACAACCTCGAGCGTGAGGGCTTCGAGGTGGCCACCGAGACGCGGGGCGACGAGGCGCTCGAAAGCCTCCGCCGCTCGCCGCCCGACCTGCTGCTGCTGGACCTGATGCTCCCCGGCCTCGACGGGCTCGAGGTGCTGCGCAGCCTGCGACGCGATCCGCGCACCGCCCAAGTGCCGACCCTGATCCTCACCGCGCGCGGAGAGGAGGTCGACCGGGTGGTGGGCCTGGAGCTCGGGGCCGACGACTACGTCACCAAGCCGTTCAGCCCCCGGGAGGTCGTGCTACGGGTCAAGAGCATCCTGCGTCGCGTCCACGGTTCCGCCGTCGGCGAGGTCCTCGAGGCGGGCGATCTGGTCCTCGACATCCCCGGGCATCGGCTGCAGCTCGGAGGCAAGGAGATCGAGCTCACGGCGACCGAGTTCCGGCTGCTCAAGCTCCTGATGGAGCACGCCGGCAGAGTGCTGAGCCGGGAGCGGTTGCTCTCCGAGGCCTGGGGCTACTCCATGGACGTCGACAGCCGCACCGTCGACACCCACGTGCGCCGGGTACGTCGCAAGCTCGGCTCCCGGGCCGAGCACATCGAGACCGTCATCGGCGTCGGCTACCGCTTCCGCTCGGAGCTCCCGGATCTCGGCCGTCACACGGACGTCACCGTTGCGTAAGAGGGGCGTCGCAGGGGACTCGTAGCCTTCACCGGTCGGCCGGCTCCGGTCGTCCGGCCCGACACGAGATCACACTCGACAACCGGAGGAGAGGAGACACCCATCATGAAGGCCTTTCGCATCGCCCTGACGCTGGCCGCCGGCCTCGTCCTGGCCGCCGGCGCCCACGCGCAGAGGGACCAGATCCGCATCGTCGGCTCGTCGACGGTGTACCCGTTCGCCACCAAGGTCGCCGAGCAGTTCGGCCGCACCACGGGCTTCAAGACGCCGGTCATCGAGAGCACCGGCTCCGGCGGCGGCTTCAAGCTCTTCTGCGCCGGCGTCGGCGTCGAGCATCCGGACATCACCAACGCCTCGCGCGCGATCAAGAGCTCCGAAGTGGAGCTGTGCAAGAACAACGGCGTCACCGAGATCACCCAGGTGAAGATCGGCTATGACGGCATCGTCGTGGCCAACTCCAAGGCGGCCGGCCAGCTCTCGTTGACCCTGCGCGACATCTGGCTGGCGCTCGCCAAGCAGGTGCCGGACGGCAGCGGCGGCTTCAAGGCCAACCCGAACCGGACGTGGCACGACGTCAATCCGTCCCTGCCCGCGGTCGAGATCGAGGTCCTCGGTCCGCCGCCGACGTCGGGCACCCGTGACGCCTTCGCCGAGCTGGCGCTCGAGGGCGGCTGCAAGACGTTCCCCGAGGTCAAGGCCCTCAAGGAGTCGGACGAGGAGCGCTACGAGGCGCTCTGCCACGGCATCCGCGAGGACGGCGCCTACGTCGAGGCGGGCGAGAACGACAACCTGATCGTGCAGAAGCTCGAGCAGAACGCCGACGCGCTCGGTGTGTTCGGCTTCAGCTTCCTCGACCAGAACGCCGACAAGATCCAGGGCAGCATGATCGAGGGCGTGGCGCCGACCTTCGACAACATCGCTTCGGGCGACTACCCGGTGTCGCGACCCCTGTTCTTCTACGTCAAGAAGGCGCACGTGGGCGTGATCCCGGGTATCAAGGAGTACCTGGACGAGTTCACCAGTGAGCGCGCCTGGGGCCCGGACGGCTACCTGGCCGATGCCGGCCTCATCCCGATGCCCGACGCCGAGCGGGAGTCCGTCGGCGCCGAGGTTCGCAACCTGGTCTCCAACGTAGGCTAGAGGCCGTTTCCGTTCCCCCCGGGGCCGGCGAGTCGCTCGCCGGCCCCGGGTTTCGAGTCCGCGCGATGAGCACGCTCCTGATCCTGGCGATCCTTCTGGCTCTCTCGACCTTCGCCTACCAGACCGGGCGGCGCCGGGCTCTCTCCTTGGTCGGGCACGCGAAAGAGCTGCCGGCGCTGCCCGGCTACTACGGCTCCTACGTCCTGCTGTGGGTCCTGCTCCCGGCCCTGGTCGTGCTCGGGGCCTGGTTGGTTCTGCAGCCGCGGATCATCGAGCGAGGCGTCGTCGCGCAGCTGCCGGCGGAAGTCCGTGAGCTGCCGGAGAACCGGCTGGGTCTCTATCTGAACGATGTCCGGAACCTCGCCGAAGGCAATGTCGTCAGCCGTGAGGCCGATCCCGAGCTGGAACGTGCCGCTGAGAACTGGGCGCGACTCGAGAGCCGAGGACGCTCGGCGCGCGGCGCCTTCGTCCTCCTGCTGGCGGTCGCGGGCTTCACCCTGGCGGTGCGCGCCATCGACCGCCGGCTGCGCGCCATGCACCGTGTCGAGAAGGCGCTCGAGATCCTGCTGGCCCTGGGCTCCCTCATCGCCGTCTTCACGACCCTGGGGATCGTCCTCTCGCTCGTCTTCGAGGCGTGGCGCTTCTTCCAGAGGGTCCCCGTCACCGACTTCCTCTTCGGCCTGGAGTGGAGCCCGCAGACGGCGCTGCGAGCCGATCAGGTGGGCAGCTCCGGGGCGTTCGGAGCCGTGCCGCTCTTCGTCGGGACGGCGCAGATAAGCGGCATCGCCATGCTCGTGGCAGCGCCGATCGGCCTGCTGTCGGCCCTCTACATGTCGGAGTACGCGGCGCCCCGCGTGCGCTCGACGGCCAAGCCCCTGCTCGAGGTGCTGGCCGGCATTCCGACGGTCGTCTACGGGTTCTTCGCTGCGCTGACGGTCGCGCCGTGGATCCGGTCGGTGGGGGAGTCGGTGGGGCTGGATGTGGCCTCCGAGAGCGCCCTGGCCGCCGGCGCCGTCATGGGGGTGATGATCATCCCGTTCGTCTCGTCGCTCTCCGACGACGTGATCCGAGCGGTTCCCAAGGCGCTACGCGAGGCGTCGCTGGGGCTCGGGGCGACGAAGGCGGAGACCGTCCGCAACGTCGTCTTCCCCGCGGCCCTGCCGGGGATCGTCGGCGGGCTCCTGCTCGCCGTCTCGCGGGCCATCGGCGAGACCATGATCGTCGTCATGGCCGCCGGGCTGGCCGCGAACCTGACCTTGAACCCCTTCGAGGCGGTGACCACGGTCACGGTCCAGATCGTGACCCTCCTGATCGGCGACCAGGAGTTCGACAGCGCCAAGACCCTGGCGGCGTTCGCCCTCGGCCTGGTGCTCTTCCTCGTCACGCTGGGCTTGAACATCGTCGCCCTCCACGTGGTGCGCAAGTACCGGGAGCAGTATGAGTAGCGCGCGACCCCAGGGACATCCGGCGCTGGCGACGGAGGCGGTGGCGCGCCGGCTCAAGAAGCGCTACGCGGCGGAGCGCCGGTTCAAGGGCGCCTGCATCACGGCTCTCAGCCTCGCCCTGCTGTTCCTGGTCCTCCTCTTCGCCAACATCGCCGTCAAGGGGTACACGGCGTTCGAGCAGACCTACATCGGCCTCGACATCCGCTTCGATCCGCAGACCCTGGACCCGACCGGGGAGCGCGATCCGGAGGTCCTGCGCCAGGCCAACTACAACACCCTGGTCCGCGATGCCTTGACCGACCTCTTCCCCGAGGCCACCGGACGCAGCGAGCGGCGCGAGCTGGCCGGACTGGTGTCGAACGGCGCCGCCTTCCAGCTCCAGGACATGGTCGAGAACAACCCCTCGCTGATCGGGCTGAGCCGGCGGGTCTGGCTCATCGCCTCGGACGACGCCGACATGCTGCGCAAGGGCAACATCTCGCGCGACGTGCCGGAGGAGCAGCGCCGGCTCTCGGATCGGCAGATCGCCTGGATGGAGAGCCTGGAGGCGCAGGGGCGGGTGGAGATGCGCTTCCACCGACTCTTCTTCGTCAACGGGGACTCCCGCGAGCCCGAGCTGGCCGGCATCCGCGGCGCCGTCCTCGGCTCCTTCTACACGATGCTCGTGACCCTGGCGCTGTCCCTGCCCTTGGGAGTGGCCGCCGCCATCTACCTCGAGGAGTTCGCCCCCCAGAACCGCTGGACGGACCTGATCGAGGTCAACATCAACAACTTGGCCGCCGTGCCGTCGATCGTCTTCGGCCTGCTCGGTCTCGCCCTCTTCCTGAACGTCCTCGGTCTGCCCCGGTCGGCGCCGCTGGTGGGCGGCATCGTCCTCTCCCTGATGACGTTGCCGGTGGTCATCATCGCGGCGCGGGCGGCGCTGCGCTCCATCCCGCCGTCGATCTCCGAGGCCGCCTACGGGCTCGGCGCCTCGCGAATGCAGGTGATGTTCCACCACCGGCTGCCGCTGGCGCTGCCCGGGATCCTGACCGGCACGATCCTGGGCATGGCGCGGGCTCTGGGCGAGACGGCGCCGCTGCTGATGATCGGCATGGTGGCCTTCATCGTCGACGTGCCGAAGGGAATCTTCGATCCGGCGACCGTGCTCCCGGTGCAGGTGTACCTGTGGGCGGACAGCCCCGAGCGCGCCTTCGTCGAGAAGACGTCCGCCGCGATTCTCGTCCTTCTGGCCTTCCTCATCCTGATGAACCTCGCCGCGGTGCTGCTGCGGCGCAAGACCGAGCGCCAGTGGTAGCCGGAGGTCGATAGCATGTCCCACGTACCCACGGGCCTCACCCCCAACGAGGAGCTGACCGCGATGGTCGAGAGCGAGCACAGCGCGACGCGACGTCCCGGCGTCGGGACCGAGCTGACCGACGAGTCCCGCCGTGCTGCACTGAATCCGGCGATTCCCGATCCGATCCTCACGGTGCGCGATCTGAGCCTGTACTACGGCGAGAAGCAGGCGCTCAAGGAGATCTCGATGGAGATCCCCGAGAAGAAGATCACCGCCTTCATCGGTCCCTCCGGCTGCGGGAAGTCGACGCTGCTGCGCTGCCTGAACCGGCTCAACGACCTCATCCCGATCGTGCGCATCGAGGGGGACGTCCACTTCGGCGGTCGCGACATCTACGACAAGACGGAGGACGTCCACCTGCTGCGCAAGCGCATCGGGATGGTGTTCCAGAAGTCCAACCCCTTCCCCAAGTCGATCTTCGACAACGTCGCCTACGGATGCCGGATCCAGGGCATCACGAAGCGCGCCGAGCTGGCCGACATCGTGGAGAAGAGCCTGCGCGGAGCGGCACTCTGGAACGAGGTCAAGGACCGTCTCGACGAGAGCGCCCTGGGGCTCTCCGGCGGTCAGCAGCAGCGGCTCTGCATCGCCCGCGCCATCGCCACCGAGCCGGAGGTCATCCTCTTCGACGAGCCCTGCTCGGCGCTGGACCCCATCGCCACGGCCAAGATCGAGGAGCTCATGCAGGATCTCAAGGACCAGTACACCCAGGTCATCGTCACCCACAACATGCAGCAAGCCTCCCGCGTCTCCGACTACACGGCCTTCCTCTACCTGGGCGAGCTGATCGAGTACGGCCCCACCGACAAGCTCTTCGTGAAGCCCCTGCGGCGCGAGACCGAGGACTACATCACCGGCCGCTTCGGTTGAGACTCCCATGGGCAACCCTCAGATCCTCGTCCTGTGTACGGGCAACTCCGCCCGGTCCCAGATGGCGGCCGCCTATCTGCGCCGCGACGCCGGCGACACGTTCGACGTCTACAGCGCCGGCACCGAGCCGGCCCCCGAGGTGCACCCGCTGGCCCGTCGCGTCCTCCTCGAGGAGGGGCTGGAGCTCGGCGACGAGCACCCCAAGGACTATCGGCAGTACCTGGGGCACCTCGCGCCGCGCGTCCTGATCATCGTCTGCGACGGAGCGGCGAAGTCCTGTCCAGCCGTCTGGCCCGGAGTCGTGGAGCGTCTGCTTTGGCCCTTCGAAGACCCGGCGGCCGCCGACGGCGGCGAGGAGGAGCGGCTGGCGGTCTTCCGCAGGGTCCGGGACGAGATCGCCGACCGAGTCCGCTCCTGGGTGGCGGCACGCTCTCCGGAGCGGGCCAGCGCCTAGCTCGATGCCGGAGCTCCGGGCGGAGCGCGGAGTAGACTCGACGCCACGAGGCCTGCTGATGGCGACGCGCATCCTGGTGGTCGAGGACGAGCCGGACATCGTCGAGGTCCTGGAGTACAACCTCGGTCGCGAGGGGTACACGGTGGACTCGGCGGCGCGCGGCGACGAGGCGCTGGACGCGGTGCGCAGGCAGGCTCCCGACCTGATCGTCCTCGACCTCATGCTGCCGGGGCTCGACGGCCTCGAGGTGCTGCGCACGTTGCGGCGCGATCGCGCCACGGAGCGGCTCCCGGTCCTCCTGTTGACGGCTCGCGGCGAGGAGATCGACCGGGTGGTCGGCCTCGAGCTCGGCGCGGACGACTACGTGACCAAACCGTTCAGCCCGCGCGAGCTGACTCTGCGGGTCAAGGCGATCCTGAGGCGCCGCGAGTCGGCCCCGGAGGAGGGCGAGCGCATCGACCGCGGCGACGTCGTGCTCGATCTGGCCGGCCACAGGGTGCTGGTGGAGGGGGAACCGGTGGCCCTGACGGCGACCGAGTTCCGCCTCCTGAAGCTGCTCATGGAGCGGCGCGACCGCGTGCAGACGCGCGAGCAGCTGCTCTCGGAGGCCTGGGGCTACTCCGAGGACGTCGACAGCCGGACGGTCGACACCCACGTGCGCCGCCTGCGCCGCAAGCTCGGTCCGGCGGCGGAGCGGATCGAGACCGTCATCGGGGTGGGCTACCGGTTCCGCGACTGAGGAGCCCCGCGATCATGCGCTTTTCGCAGCTCCGATCGGCGTTCCTCCTCCCGGCCCTGGCCGGTGCCGTGGCCGTGGTCCCGCTGCTCTGGTTCGGCCTTCAGGGGCTCCTGGAGCAGAGCGCCGTCTCCCACCTGGCGCGGGCCGTCCAGCCGATCTCGCGGGTCCTGGCGGATCGGGTGGAGGATCCGCCCGAGCGGCTGCAGGCCTTCGTCCGCGGCCTCTCCGGGTTGGGGGGCCTGCGGGTCACGGTGATCGCGCCGGACGGGAAGGTCCTGGCGGACAGCGAGCGCACCTGGGCGCAGGTGGAGGCAATGGACAACCACGGCACCCGGCCCGAGATCCTCGATGCCCTCGACGGGGGCAAGGGCTCCGCCGTCCGGCGCAGCGCCACGCTGCGCGAGAACTTCGTGTACGTCGCGCAGCAGATGTCCACCCGCGACGGCGGGTTCGTGGTGCTTCGGGTCTCGGAGCCGATGGCCGAGCTCGCCGCCTTGCGAGGCCGCATGGCCCGCATCCTGGCCCTGTCGCTGCTGGCGGCGGTCCTCGCCGCCGGTCTGGTCTCCCTCTGGCTCGACCACAAGCTCTGGCGTCCGCTGGAGGACCTGGTGACGGGCGCGAACCGCATGGCCCTGGGTGAGCTCGGCTATCGCAACCCGGTGCCCGATCTCGACGAGCTGGCGGCGCTGGCCCGGTCGCTGAACCGGCTCGGGGAGCGGGTGCAGGAGCAGATGGCGGCCGCCGAGGCGGAGCGCTCGCACTTGCAAACCGTCGGAGCCAGCATGTCGGAAGGCGTTCTGGTCACCGATCGCGAGGGCCGGGCCCTGATGGCCAACCCGTCCTTCCGCAAGCTCCTGCGCCTGCGCGGAGAGGTGGCGGGGAAGACCCCCCTGGAGGCGACGCGGTCGCCACGTCTCGACGAGCTGGTGCGCGAGACGATCGCGTCCGGAACGAGCCACGAGGTGGAGCTCGAGGCTCCCAGCGGCAAGCCGGTCGCGGTGAGCATCACGCCGCTGACCGACCGGTCGGGGGTCGTGGTCGCCGTGCGCGACATCTCCGAGCTCACCGCCCTGGCCGAGATCCGGCGCGATCTCGTCGCCAACGTGTCGCACGAGCTGAAGACGCCCCTGGCGGCGATCCGCGGCTACGCCGAGACCCTGCACGACGGCGCCCTGGACGATGCCGAGGCTTCGAAGCGCTTCGTCCACCGCATCCTGGAGCAGTGCCGTCGCCTCCAGGCCCTGCTCGAGGACCTGCTGACGCTCTCCCGCCTGGAGCGCCGGGACGAGGAGTCGGAGCGGGTGCCGACCGATCTGGGCGAGGTCCTGAACCGGGCGGCGGAGGTCATGGAGCCCATCGCCCGGGAGCGGCAGGTGGCGTTGCAGCTCGACCTCGCTCCCGTACCCAGGTTCGAAGCCGATGCCGAGGGGCTGGAGAAGCTCTGCCTCAACCTCCTCGACAACGCCGTCAAGTACAACCGGCCGGGCGGCGAGGTGCGGGTCCGGCTGCGCCGGCGCGGCGGCGAGGCCGTGCTCGAGGTCGAGGACTCGGGTCGCGGCATCCCCGAGGCCGCGCTGCCGCGACTCTTCGAGCGCTTCTACCGGGTCGATCGCGGGCGCAGCCGGGACGAGGGCGGCACGGGGCTGGGCCTCGCCATCGTCAAGCACGCCGCCCAGAGGCACGGGGGCAGCGTCGAGGTGGTGAGCAAGCTCGGCGAGGGCTCCACCTTCACCGTCCGGCTGCCGCTCGAGTAGGCTCCCGGGTCCCCGGAGCGGGCACGAAAAAGGGCCGCCCTCGCGGGCGGCCCGAAGATCTGACGGTGTTCGAGTCGTCAGATCACCACTTGTACTGGAACCAGACTCCCAGCTCGTTGGACTCGCCCTTCGAGTTCGGCTCGCTGGAGCCGACGCCGGCGGCCTTGCCGCCGTTGCCGGAGTCGACCGTGGTGTGTTTGAACGCGATCGCCATGGTCAGCAGCTGCGCGGGCTTGAACTGCACGCCCACGTGGTAGTAGTCGCTCGAGAGGTCGGGGTTGAGGTCCTTCGACGGATCCGTCTGGTCGTAGCGAGCGAAGAGCTCGGCCTTCGACAGCGGGATCGACGTCCAGACGGAGAAGCCGTCGGAGGAGTCGGAGTCGGGGCTCGTGACCTGCTTCCAGTCGTCGGCCTGGAAGTACTCGCCGCCGATGTGGAAGTGGTCGTTGTTGTAGTCGATGAGGGCATCGACGCGGGTGGCCGTGTTCAGGGCCGGGTCGGCGTCGGTGTCCTTCGCCAGCTTGCCCGAGTAGCCGCCCAGGCCGAACGTCAGGTGATCGGTCGGCGTGAAGGAGATGCGGCCCTCGAAGTCGACGCTGCCGCTCCGGCTGGGATCGCTGTAGCCGCCACCGTTGACCATCGCCACGCTGTAGGCGAACTTGTCGTTGCTGCCGAGGAGGTGGACGCCCCAGTCGGCCGAGGTGCCGAAGCCCTGACGGTCGGTCTGGGTCTGCTCGAGGTACCGGTAGCCGTACATCCCTTCCGCGAAGGGGATCCAGGGCTGGTCGGACGAGCCGATCTGCATCACCGCCATGGGGGAGAACTTGCCCTCGAGATACGCCTTCTTGACGAAGATGTCGTAGCGCTTGGCGCCGAAGTCGCCGATGTCGGAGACGAACTTGGCCGACCAGACGTCGTCCACCTTCCAGCCGAACTCCAGGTAGACGCGCTTGATGTCGGTCCCCAGACCGCTGTCGTCGCTCTTGACCCCGGTGCCCTTGTCCTCGTTCTCCAGCCACGTGACGTCACCGTAGATCCGGCCGTGGAAGCTGAAGTGGTCGGTCCAGTCGCCCTCGTCGGCGGCGGCCGGGGTCGCCAGGCCGAGGCTCGAGATCGAAGCCAGCCCCGCCAGCAACGCCACGGCCACGGCCGCCCTCCTACCGTTCTTGCGTTCGTTCATTGCTCTCCCTCTCCTCTGTTCGCTTCTCAGGGATTGACTTCGTTTGCGGGCCTTCGCCCGTGCGGATGGAGTCTGGCTTCCGATGGTGACAGCGCAATGTCACGCCGGTAACGAAGCTGTCACCGGCGCCCGCGCCGGGTGACGGTCCGCTCACGAAGGCCTCAGCGATGGCCGGAAGCCATCCGCGAGCTCTCCGGCAGCCCGCGCAGGCGGAGCATGGCGACGATGCCCACCACCGGCCCCACCGCCAGCGACGCCAGGGCCGGTCGCCAACCGACGGCGGCCGTCAGGCGGGGGAGCAGGGCGATCGAGACGGTGGTGAGCAGGAAGCCGAGGGACGTCTGGACGGTCAGCGCGGTCCCCACGTATCGCGGATCGGCCAGCTCGGTGACGGCGGCGCTGAACTGGGCGCTGTCGGCGACGACGGCCAGCCCCCAGACGAGACAGAGGGCGGTCAGGGCGGCGGGCCGCCCGAGCAGGAATCCGCTCGCGAGGGCGCAGAGCCCCGAAAGGGCGAGACTGGCGGTCGTCAGGGTGGTTCGGCCCCAGCGATCGGCCCAGCGGCCCGCGAGAACGCTGCCGAGGGCGCCGACCGCCACGACGGAGAAACCCGCCCAGCGAGCTCCGGCCAGGGACCAACCGGCCCGGCGGTAGGTCTCGATGAGGAGCGCCGGCACCCAGGTCCACATCGCGTAGAGCTCCCACATGTGGCCGAGGTAGCCGACGTTCACCAGCCGGGTCGGGCGCTCGGCCAGCCCGCGGCCGGCCAAACGCCAGTGGAAGGGAGCGCCGGTCGGCAGATGCGGCCCCTCGCGGACCGCGACGAGGGCGATCGCTCCGCCCAGGGCCGCCATCGCCGAGGCGATCCAGAGGACCGTCCTCCACGGTGGCAGGCCGCCGACGCCCGCGAGCGGCAGCGCGTTCAGGGCGTGGGGCGCGGCGCTGCCGAGCGTGATGGCGCCGACGAGGACTCCGATCCCCAGCCCCCTGCGGCGCACCGTCCAGCTGGCCATCAGCCGCATCCCCGGCGGATAGACCCCGGCGAGGAGGAGGCCCGTCGCGCCGCGCAGCAGCAGGACGACCGCGAAGGGGGGCGAGAACACCGGAATCGAGGCGTTGGCCGCCGCGGCGGCGAGAGCGCTCGCCGCCAGGAGCCGCCGGCTCGAGAAGTGATCCGGCAGGTTCGCCAGGGCGCTGGCCAGGGCTCCGACCACGTAGCCCAGCTGGACGGCCAGGGTCAGCCAGACGGTCTGCCCGGAAGTGAGATTCCAGGCCTCCCGCAGCTGCGGCGCCACCGCGGAGCCGGCGAACCAGAGGCCCATGGCGAGGACCACGCAGAGGGCCAGAAGGGACCACTGCACGCGGCGGGAAGTGAGGGCGGCGCGGCGGCCCCATCGGACGCGCCGCGCCGCCGAGCCGGCGGCTCCCTCCGCTGGCGCGCTCACTCCTCGCCCCGGAACCGGGCCACCAGCCGCCGTGCCAGCTCCGATGCCGGAGGGTCTTCCGGCCCGGCCGCGGAGCGGTCGCGCTCGAGGGCGGCGGCGACCGCGGGGTCCGCCCGGAAGGCCTGCAGGAGGTACTCCTCGGCCAGCACGCGCACCCAGCGCTCGAGCTGCGCCGAGCGCTTGGCGTCCAGCTCGCCGGAGCCCAGGAGCGCCGCGCGGTGCTCGGTCAGGGCCGTCCAGAGCTCGGACAGGCCGGCCCCGGTCGTCGCCGACACGCAGAGCGCCCGCGGGCGCCAGTGGGGCGAGCGCGCCGGCAGGTAGCGCAGCGCTGCGGAGAGCTCGGCCTGCGTCTCCCGGGCGAGGGGCTCGCGCTCGCCGTCGGTCTTGTTGACGGCCACGACGTCGGCGAGCTCGAGGATCCCCTTCTTGATCCCCTGCAGCTCGTCGCCCGAGCCCGGCAGGGCCAGGACCAGGAAGGTGTCCACCATGTCGGCGACCAGCACCTCGGACTGCCCGACGCCGACCGTCTCGACGAGGACGACCTCGTAGCCCGCGGCCTCGCACAGCAGCATCGTCTCGCGCGTGCGCCGCGCCACGCCGCCGAGGGTCAGTGACGTGGGAGACGGCCGGATGAAGGCGCGCGGGTGCTGCGCCAGCCGGTGCATGCGGCTCTTGTCGCCGAGCACGCTGCCGCCGGAGATCGTGCTCGAAGGATCGACGGCGAGCACGGCCACGGACGTGCCCCCCTCCGCCAGCCGCATGCCCAGGGCGTCGATCAGCGTGCTCTTGCCGACGCCGGGCGGGCCGCTGACGCCCACCCGGTGGGCTCCGCCGGTCGCGTCGCGCAGACGGCTCAGCAGCTCCTGCGCCGCCCGCTCGCCCTCAGGACGCCGGCTCTCCACCAGCGTGATGGCCCGCGCCAGCAGGATGCGGTCGCCGGCGCGGATGCCGGCGGCCAGCTCGTCGATCCCGGGCCCCCCGGGCGTCGTCGGTTCAGGCATGGGGGTGGCGCCGGAGTCTACCGCGACGCCGGCGGGCCCTCGGCTCTACCAGCGCTTTCCAGGGCATCGAGTCGCGTCCGCGGGTCGACCGGACGCCGGCGGGTCCTCGGCCCTACGAGGCGCTCTCCAACGCGTCGAGGATCGCGTCCGCGGCCTGCGGCACCGGCGTGCCCGGGCCGAAGATGGCGACGGCTCCGGCCGCCTCGAGGGCGGCGTGGTCGCGCGGCGGCACGACGCCGCCGACGACGACGAGGACGTCGCCGCGACCCAGTCGCTCGAGCTCCGCCCGCAGCGCCGGGACCAAGGTCAGGTGGCCCGCGGCGAGCGAGGAGACGCCGACGACGTGGACGTCGTTCTCGACCGCCTGGCGGGCGGTCTCCTCGGGCGTCTGGAAGAGCGAGCCGATGTCGACGTCGAAGCCGAGGTCGGAGAAGGCCGTGGCGATGACCTTCTGCCCGCGGTCGTGACCGTCCTGGCCCATCTTGGCGACCAGCAGGCGAGGGCGGCGTCCTCGGTGGGCGAGGAAGGCCTCGACCCGCTCGCGCAGCCGCGCCACCTCCCCCGCGGATTCGCCCATGCGGCGACTGTACACGCCCGAGAGGGTGCGGATCACGGCCTCGTGCCGCCCCCAGGCGCGCTCCAGCGCCGCGCTGATCTCGCCCACCGTGGCCATCGCCCGCGCGGCGTCGACGGCCAGCGACAGCAGGTTGCCCTCGCCGCTCCCGGCCGCGCGGGTGAGGGCGTCGAGCCGTTCGGCGGCGGCGCGCGGGTCGCGCTCCGCGCGCAGGCGTTCGAGGCGGGCGATCTGGGTGCGGCGGACGGTCTCGTTATCGACGGACAGGACCTCGACCTCCTCCTGCTCCCCGCTCGGGAGGAAGCGGTTGACCCCCACGATCGTCTGCCGGCCGGAATCGATGCGCGCCTGGGTCGCCGCTGCGGCCTCCTCGATCCTCATCTTCGGCAGGCCCCGCTCGATGGCCTTGACCATGCCGCCCATCTCTTCGATCTCGGCGATGTGGCCCCGGGCGCGGTCGGCCAGGGCGGCGGTCAGCGCCTCCACGGCGTAGCTGCCGCCCCACGGATCGACGGTCCGGCAGGTGCCGGCCTCCCGCTGCAGGAAGAGCTGCGTCTCGCGGGCGATGCGGGCCGAAAAGTCGGTGGGCAGGGCCAGCGCCTCGTCGAAGGAGTTGGTGTGGAGCGACTGCGTTCCGCCGTGGGTGGCGGCCATCGCCTCGATGCAGGTGCGCACGACGTTGTTCCACGGATCCTGCGCGGTGAGCGACCAGCCCGACGTCTGGCAGTGGGTGCGCAGCATCGAGGACTTCGGGTCGCGCGGCTCGAACGGGGCCATGAGCTCGGCCCAGAGCAACCGGGCGGCGCGCAGCTTGGCCACCTCGAGGAAGAAGTCCATGCCCGAGCAGAAGAAGAAGGAGAGCCGGGGGGCGAAGTCGTCGATCGCCAGGCCCGCGGCGAGCCCCGTCCGCACGTACTCGACCCCGTCGGCCAGGGTGTAGGCGAGCTCGAGGTCGACCGTCGCTCCCGCCTCCTGCATGTGGTACCCGGAGATCGAGATCGAGTTGAAGCGCGGCATGCGCTCGGAGGTGTAGCGGAAGATGTCGGCCACGATGCGCATCGACGGCTCGGGCGGGTAGATGTAGGTGTTGCGCACCATGAACTCTTTGAGGATGTCGTTCTGTATCGTGCCCGACAGCGCCTCGGGGGCCACCCCCTGCTCCTCGGCGGCGACGATGTAGAGCGCCAGGATCGGCAGCACCGCGCCGTTCATCGTCATCGAGACGCTCATCCGATCGAGCGGGATGCCCTCGAAGAGAACCCGCATGTCGAAGATCGAGTCGATCGCGACGCCCGCCATCCCGACGTCTCCGCGCACCCTGGGATGGTCGGAGTCGTAGCCGCGGTGCGTCGCCAGGTCGAAGGCCACCGACAGACCGCGCTGACCGGCGGCCAGGTTGCGCCGGTAGAAAGCGTTGGACTCCTCGGCGGTCGAGAACCCGGCGTACTGGCGCAGCGTCCACGGTCGCCGCACGTACATCGTGGTGTAGGGACCGCGCAGGTAGGGGGCAAACCCGGGGAGCGTGTCGAGGGGGAGGCCGCGGACGTCCTCGACCGTGTAGAGGGTCCGGCGGGCGACGCCGTCCGGAGCCTCGTCGGCCCCCAGACGCACGCTCCCCGGACGCCGCTCGCACTCGGCGGCGGCCGCGTCGTACTCCACCGACGCGAGATCCGGGATGCGGCTCACTGCGGGTCTCCCACCGGCTCGACGCCGAGGGCGGCGTGCAGCCGCTCGAGGCGTTCCACCAGATCGCAGCCGCGATGGACGATCTCGTCCGCGCCGGCCTGCAGCAACCGATCGGCGAGATCGCCCGGAGGGGCCGCCACCCAGAGCGGTGCCGCGCCGGCCTCCCGCAGGGCCTCCACGACCCGAGGCCCGATCGACGCGTAGTCCTCGTCGTCGCCGCACAGGCACGCGGCCCGGGCCCCGCTCGAGCGCCGCGCGGAGACCGACTCCGCGGCCGCGACCGCGGCCTCGCCGGTGTCGGTCCCCTCGCCGGGAATCGCCCGCACGCCGCCGGCCGCCAGCGCGTGGGTCGCGAAGAGCGACCGGGCGCCGTGGCGCTTGGCGGGGCCCAGGTTGGCGAGGAAGACCGTCGGCTCCTGCGCGGCTCGCGCCGCGGCGTCGCGCAGCCGCTCGAACGGCGCGGCGTCGCGCAGCACGGGAAGCGCCGGCGCCTCGCCCCGGCGCGCCGTCGAGGGTCGGTTGCCTTCCCGGGGCGGGGGCAGCGCTTCGTCGAGCTGCGCGTACTCGCTGATGCCGATCAGGGCGAGCTCCCGCGTCGCGATCGCTTGGCGGCGTTCGGCCGCACGCTCGGCCAGCCGCGCCGCGAGCCCGCCCCCGGTGAGTGAGGCGGCGAGCCCCCCCTCGCTCTCGATCCGCCGCATCTCGTCCCATGCCCGCCGGGCGAGGTCGTCGGTGAGGCTCTCGACGTACCAGGCCCCCGCCGCGGGATCGTCGACCGCCGCCAGGGCGCTCTCCAGCTCGAGCACGTGGACCGTGTTCCAGGCCAGTCGCTGCGCGGCTCCGGACTCCCCGCCGAGGGCCGCGTCGAAGGGCGCTACCGAGATCTCGTCGGCCCCTCCGAGCAGCGCCGCGGCGGCCTGCGAGGTGCCGCGCAGGATATTGACCCAGCGGTCGTAGCGCGTGAGCCCCCGGCGTGAGCTCTCGGCGTGCAGGGCGAGCGGCCGGCTCTCGGCGATGCCCAGCGCCCGTTGCAGGCGGCACCAGAGCTCCCGCGCGGCGCGGAGCTTGGCGAGCTGGGAGAAGGGGTCGCTGCCGAGCGCGACGCTCCAGCCGATCTGCGCGACGGCGTCGCCGGGCGGCAGACCGGCCTCGTCCATCGCCCGCAGGTAGGCGACGCCGGCGGCGAGGAGGGCCGCGAGCTCCTGGGCGTCGTCGGCGCCCGCCTCGTGGAAGGGTGCTCCGCGGGCCTCGATCGCCCTCCAGCCCGGCAGCTCGCGGTGGCAGAGGACGGCCGCCGCCGCCGCTCCGGCGAGCGAGCTCTCGAGTGACTCGCCGTTCCCGCGTGCGACCTCACCCAGCGGGTCGGCGTCGAGCCGCACTTCGAGGTCCGCCGCCGCCAGGCCACGACTCGTCATCCACTCGCGGACGGTCCGGAGGGCGCGTTCCGCGTCGGCGCCGGCACCCAGGTGGAGCGAGATCGCCTCCAGCAGAACGTCCCGCAGGGAGGCCTCCAGCGCGTCCCGGTCCCGCCAGGCCGCGGCCGGCAGCCGCACCGCGGAGGCGCCGCCGGCGAGGCCGGCGAGGAGGTTCCGGTTGATCTCCTCGGGCGTCTCCCCCGCGGGCCGGAAGGCGAGGCGTCGTCCGCCGTGCCGACCGCCGGAACGCAGCGGCGAGCCGTCCGGGGCGTTCCCGGCGGTGTAGAGCGGCAGGATCGTGGGGCCTCCGACCGGCCGCGACGAGAGGGTCGCAACGGGGTCTCGACCGCCCAGCTCCGCCCGGACCCGCTCGAGCCACTCGGCGAAGGTCGGGGCGGACGCGCGCTCCGAGCTCATGCCCGGAAGGATAGGGACGGCGCCGAACCGGCGTCAACCGGCCGCGGCGCCCGCGAGGGCACGGAAGACGGCCTGCGCGGCGAGCTCGGCTCCGGGCGGATCCTGGTTGGAGAGCACGACGACCTGCCAGTCGGAGCTCGCCTCGAGGCAGGCGTTGACCCCGGGGGCTCCCCCCGCGATGCCGATCGCCGCTCCCCGCGCCTGCCCGGCATCGGCTGACGGATCGACCGGCCCGCCGAAGAACCAGCTGGTGTAGCCGGGGGGAAGCAGACGTCCGGAGCGCAGCGCCCGCTCGTAGGCGAGCACGTCGCGCACCGTCGCGAAGGCGCTGCCGGCGGCGTTGCCGCGCACGGGCAGCAGGCCGAGGTTCTCCAGCCACGGACCGTCGGGCTCGGGACCTGCGGGTCCCCAGTGCGTGTGGCCCATCGCGACGTCGGGCTCGGGCTCGTTGCGGGCGAAGAAGCCGGCCCCCGTCATGCCCGCCGGCTCGAAGACGTGCCGGGCCACCCACTCCGGGTAGGACGTTCCGCTCAGCTGCTCGATCATCGCGCCGAGCACCAGGTATCCGCTGTTCGAGTAGCGCTCCTCGGTCCCGGGCTCGAACTCCAGCTCCTTCGAGGCGAAGAGCGGAAAGAAGTCCCGGGCCTCGCGGTAGAGCAGCTTCGAGGTGTCGAAGAAGTCGGGGCCGAAGATGTCCGGGATCCCCGACGTGTGGTCGAGGAGCTGGCCGACGGTCACCCGCCCCGCGACGCCCTGGTTCGGGTAGTCGGGGAGCACCTGCGCGATCGTCGAATCGAGCGACAGCTCGCCCGCCGCAAGCAGGGACCCGATCGCCACCCGGGTGAAGCTCTTGTCGATCGAGCCGAGATCGAAGCGGGTGGACACCCGGTTCGGCACCCCCCAGCGGAGGCTGGCCATGCCCCAGGCGCCCAGGAACACCGGTGTCCCGCCGCGGGCCACCAGCGCCGCTCCCGCGAAGTCGCGCTCGTCGTGGAGAGCCCCGAAGTAGGCACCGAGCGCACCGGCGAGCTCGGCATCGCCCATTCCCGAGGAGAGCGCCGGGGCGGGGAAGGGCGGCCCGGGAGGTCCGGGGGGACCGGGCTGGGCGGTCGCCGCCGGCCCGGCGGCCGCGAGAGCGGAGAGGGTCAGGGCGAGAGCGAGGGGAGCAGCGGGCCGTCGGGACATGGTGGCGGTCTCCTTTCAGGGGGGAGAACGCCCGGAACGCCCTTCGGTTCCCGCCCTCCCTACATATTGCGGCGGTACTGGCCCCCGACCTCGTACAGGGCCTCGGAGATCTGGCCCAGGCTCGCCACCTTGCAGACCTCCATCAGGGTCGCGAAGAGGTTGCCCCCGGCTACCGCGGTCTGCTGCAGGCCGGCCAGCGCCTTGGGCGTCTCCTCGCGGTTGCGCTCCTGGAAGGCGTGCAGGGAGTCGATGGCGAACTCCTTCTCCTCGGACGACGCCCGGATGACCTCGCGCGGCGTCACGGTCGGCGATCCCTCGGAGGAGAGGAAGGTGTTGACTCCCACGACCGGCAGCTCGCCGGAGTGCTTCTTGGCCTCGTAGAGCAGCGACTCCTCCTGGATCTTGGTGCGCTGGTACATGCGCTCCATGGCGCCCAGCACGCCGCCGCGGGCCGAGATCGCCTGGAACTCGGCGAGCACGGCCTCCTCCACGAGGTCGGTCAGCTCGTCGACGATGAACGATCCCTGGAGCGGGTTCTCGTTCTTCGCCAGCCCCAGCTCCTGGTTGATGATGAGCTGGATCGCCACGGCGCGCCGGACGCTCTCCTCCGTCGGCGTCGTGATCGCCTCGTCGTAGGCGTTGGTGTGCAGGGAGTTGCAGTTGTCGTAGATGGCGTAGAGCGCCTGCAGCGTGGTGCGGATGTCGTTGAAGCCGATCTCCTGCGCGTGCAGGCTGCGGCCGGAGGTCTGGATGTGGTACTTCAGCTTCTGCGAGCGCTCGTTGCCGCCGTACTTGTGCTTCATCGCCTTCGCCCAGATGCGCCGGGCGACGCGGCCCATGACCGAGTACTCGGGGTCCATGCCGTTGGAGAAGAAGAACGACAGGTTGGGGGCGAAGTCGTCGATCGCCATGCCCCGCGAGAGGTAGTACTCGACGTAGGTGAAGCCGTTGGCGAGGGTGAAGGCGAGCTGGGTGATCGGGTTCGCCCGGCCTCGGCGATGTGGTACCCGGAGATCGAGACCGAGTAGAAGTTGCGCACGGAGCGGTCGATGAAGTACTGCTGGACGTCGCCCATCATGCGCAGGGCGAACTCGGTCGAGAAGATGCAGGTGTTCTGCGCCTGGTCCTCTTTCAAGATGTCGGCCTGCACGGTGCCGCGCACGCGCGCGAGGGTGTCGGCGCGGATGCGCTCGTAGGTCTCGCGCGGCAGCACCTGGTCGCCCGAGACGCCGAGCAGCCGCAGGCCCAGGCGGTCGTGACCCTCGGGGAGCTCGTCCCGGTAGGCGGGGCGGGGAAGCTGCTTGGCGGCGTAGAGGCGCTCGATCTTCTCCTCGGTCTCCTCCTCGAGGCCCTGCTCCACGATCCACTTCTCGCACTGCTGGTCGATCGCCGCGTTCAGGAAGAAGCCCAGGACCATCGGCGCCGGGCCGTTGATGGTCATCGACACCGAGGTCTTGGCATCGGCGAGATCGAAGCCCGAGTAGAGCTTCTTGGCGTCGTCGACCGTGGCTACCGAGACGCCGGAGTTGCCGACCTTGCCGTAGATGTCGGGCCGGTGGTCGGGGTCCTCGCCGTAGAGGGTCACCGAGTCGAAGGCGGTCGAGAGCCGCGCCGCCGGCATGCCGCTCGAGAGGTAGTGGAAGCGGCGGTTGGTGCGCTCCGGGCCGCCCTCGCCGGCGAACATGCGGGTCGGGTCCTCGCCCTGGCGCTTCAACGGGAAGACGCCGGCGGCGAAGGGGAAGAAGCCGGGCGCGTTCTCGGTCAGGAGCCAGCGCAGGACGTCTCCCCAGTCGCGGTAGCGCGGCAGCGAGACCTTGGGGACGCGGGTGCCGGAGAGCGACTCGGTGAAGAGCTCCTGCTCGAGGGTGCGCCCCCGGACCTCGAAGCGGTAGAGATCGGCGCGGTAGCGCTCGCGGGTGGCCGGCCACTCCTCGAGCAGGCGGCGGCACTCGGGGCGCAGGCGCTCCTGCAGCTGCGCGTAGCGCGCGACCAGGTCCTCGACGTAGTCGGGCTCGCCGGCCTCGTGCTCGATCACCTCGACGATGCGCTCGGCGCTCTGCGGCTCCACGATCTCGAGCTCGCGGCGGCCGCTCTCCGCACGCAGCAGCTCGATGACGCCGTGCAGCTGGTAGAGGCGGCTCGCCAGGGCGCACTGCTCGGAGACGAAGGCGTCGTAGCGCCCGCTCTCCTCGACGATCTCCGCCAGGTAGCGCACCCGCTCGGGCGGGATGACGGAGCGGTCCCGGTGCTCGCCCGTCTCCTCCTCGGCCTGCGGCGGAGCGAGGGGAGCCTCGGTCTTGGCGGCCACCACCTCCATCACGGCGTGGTAGAGCCGGTTGGTGCCGGGATCGTTGAACTGCGAGGCGATGGTGCCGTAGACCGGCAGGGACTCCGGATCGGCCTCGAACCGCCCGCGATTGCGCCGCACCTGGCGCCGCACGTCGCGCAGCGCGTCGAGCGAGCCCTGCTTGTCGAACTTGTTGATCGCGATCAGGTCGGCGAAGTCGAGCATGTCGATCTTCTCGAGCTGGGTCGCGGCGCCGTACTCGGCCGTCATCACGTAGAGGGTGACGTCGGAGTGCTCGACGATCTCGGTGTCGGACTGCCCGATGCCCGAGGTCTCGACGATCACCAGGTCGAACCCGGCGGCCTGCACGATCTCGAGGGCGCTGCGCACGTGGCGCGACAGCGCCAGGTTCGACTGCCGGGTGGCCAGCGAGCGCACGTAGACCCGCCGGTCGTCGATCGAGTTCATGCGGATGCGGTCGCCCAGCAGGGCGCCGCCGCTGCGCCGCTTCGAGGGGTCGACCGAGAGCACCGCCACCGTCTTGTCGGGGAAGTCGCGCAGGAACCGCCGCACCAGCTCGTCGACGAGTGACGACTTGCCGGAGCCTCCGGTGCCCGTGATGCCGAGCACCGGCGGACGGCCGTCCGCCAGCATCGGCTGCAGCGCCTGCGCCAGGGCGCGCGACTCGTCGGGGTAGTTCTCCGCCAGGGTGATCAGCTGGGCGATGGCGTGCGGGTCGCGCTCGGAGAGACCGCGGACGTGGCCGTCGAGCGGCGGTGTGATGGTGGGGAAGTCGCAGCGCGCCAGCAGGTCGTCGATCATCCCCTCGAGGCCCATCGCCCGACCGTCGTCGGGATGGTAGATGCGCTCGATCCCGTACTCCTGGAGCTCGGCGATCTCCTCGGGCAGGATCGTCCCGCCGCCGCCGCCGAAGATCTTGATCTTCGCGTTCCGCTCCGCCAGCAGGTCGTGCATGTAGCGGAAGTACTCCATGTGCCCGCCCTGGTACGAGGTGATGGCGATCGCCTGCGCGTCCTCCTGGATGGCGCAGTCGACGATCTCCTGCACCGAGCGGTTGTGCCCCAGATGGATCACCTCCGCGCCCGAGGCCTGGAGGATCCGCCGCATCACGTTGATCGCCGCGTCGTGGCCGTCGAACAGCGACGCCGCGGTGACGATGCGGATGTGGTTCCGCGGCCGGTAGCGCTCGCGCTGGGGGTGCTCGGTCATGGTGGGAAGTCTCCGGGCCGCGGGCCGTGAAGCCCTGTGCGGACGGGCATTCAGGCTACCAGATCGGCTCTCTTTCGGAGGCAGCGACGTCTTCCACCACGGCGGTACCCCCGCTGGCGGATAATGGGCCTCGTGGACGACCTGTTCGACACCGAGCCCGCCCGCCGGACCGAGCCCAGCGAGAGGGTGGAGCAGGGGCTGGTGCTGGCCGCCAACGCCATCTGGGCGGTCGTCGGCCTCGTCCTCTGGCTGCCCCAGATCGCCCGCGTCATCCTGACCTCCGCCTGGCGCCTGGTCCACGGCGCCCTCACCCGGCAGGGCGCCGACGCGGCCCGCGGACCGATCCGGCGCGTCAGTCGCTTCTACGTCGACGGCTTCATGGGCCTCAAGGGCCCGCCGGCCGGGCAGACGACGTACTCGTCCCGCGACCTGCGGCTGCGGCGGCTCCTGGGCGAGGCGCTCTGGGCGGCGGCCTTCTATCTGGCCGTCCTCCGCCTCCTCTCACCCGAGCGCTTCGAGCGCGCCTGGGCCCGGCTCACCACGGCCGCCGCCTGGACCCTGGACGCTCTCGCCGACCTGCTGGTCAAGGTCTGGAGCTGGCTGCCCGAGGGCGTCCGCCAGGTCGGCGACCTCACCCTCGGCCTCAAGATCGCCTTCGCCGTCCTGGTCCTGCTCGGCGTCGCCGGCGGCTGGATTCTCGGACGGCGGCGTTGAAGGCCGTCGGGACGGAGCCGAGTGCGGCGCTGATTCAGCTATCGCGCCGCTGGAGGTGGCGGTGAAAGGAAAACCGCTCCTGTTCGTGGCGGTTCTGGCGACTCTCGTGCCCGAAGCTTCGTGGGCGACTACCTGCGGTTGCGCTCCCTACGCCGCTTGGCCGGACACCGCATCGGCGTTGCCCTTGAATCCTGTGCTGATCGTGAGGTACTGCTCCGCGCGAGATCCGACTACGAGCCGTACCTGTCCGCCCCGTGGTCGAATCCGGCTGGAAGGGAGTCGAGGTGCCTGGGCTGGGGCCGCGTCACCGAGCGTTCGCGCCTCGGAAGGGCCTTCGAGTCAGCGGTACGAGCTCCGTTTCGGTAAGACAGAGCTTCGTGCTCGCTTCCAGGCGTCTTGGACGACGGACGAGGAGCCGGACAGCCTGCCGCCCGTCTGGCGAGCTCCGCCGACCGTCGAGTACGCCGGCTCGTCGAGAGACTTCCACTGGGAGAACTCGGAGCTTTTCGTGAGAATCCCCGCTTCCGACGATCGCGGGGCTCTCGCCGTCCTGGTGGAGCCACCGCACCCGCCGCGACCACTACGACCGTTCTGACGCCGCAGGCTGGTTTCCAAACCGTGACCGTCCCGGCGGAGCCGCTGGATCCAATGCTCGTCCTGGAGTCTCAAGACTGCTCCCCAGTTCAAGTTCCGTCAAACCGTTCGAGCCCGGCTCGTGATCGATGCCTCTGGACACGTCACTCCCGTCACCGGCCGGGGCTCTCCGATTCCGCATCCCGGACCCCTGGTCCTCCCTCCTACGAGGTCAGGACGGTGCTGCCGAGGTACCTGCTGTGGTTTCCATGCCCGAACCGCTGCTCCCTGCGCTGGCGAGGAAGGCGCGGATACAAGGCGCGGTAAAGGGCGAGCTCGATCGGTCCCGCTGGGCAGGTGGAGGAGGTGACCATCGTCGAGGGTCTTCCTTTGGGACTGGCCGAGGCCACGGTAGGTGCCCTCGAGGGGTGGCTCTTCGCCCCGGCACGGGACGGTGCTTCGCGACGCACGGTCCGCTCCAGACTCACTTCATGGTGATCCAGCCCGGAGTACCACCCGGACTGGAATCCGTAGCGAGAGCAGGGTTCGGCGCGCGCCTCGCCTCGAGCCCTGTGGCCTACTTTGACGCCTGGAGCTGGTATCGATGCCTCCAGCTTGGCCCGATACGACTGGTAGCACCTCCAGGCCGTCTGGGTGGAGGACCTGGGGAGAGTGGGTGGAGTCGTGCGGGGAACGTCTCGGGACAAAGCTGATGGGAACGCGCCGCCGCGAGAGCGTCGATCGGCAGTGGTCGGTGCCGCTCCTGGCAGAGGGGCTTGCCGGTTCCTCCGAGTCCTGCTGTTCGCTCCGGTACGCGGAGCTCTTTCGCTCCCCATCTTTCGCCCAGCCGGCCACCTTGTCGGTGTCCCGGTCGGGCAGCGACGTCGTGGTGGACTGGACCGGAGGGGCACCGCCATATCGCATCCTGCGGAGCACCTCGCCGGCGTTCGTCTCGAGCAACGTCCTGCTCGCGGGGAGGGCTCGCAGGCGGACCGTTCACCGACGCCGGAGCCTCTCGATGCCCTCAGTCCTACTACTACCAGGTCAGAACTCCGGGGAATCCGATCCTCCGGGCTTCGAGCGCAACCCGCCGAGGCCGGTCCCCATCATCACCATGCTCAGCCCGGACACCGGTCAGCCGGGCGACCTGGTGACGATCGCGGGTGGGAACTTCGAACCGACCGGGGCGACCATGACCGTTTCGCCCGAGGGTGCCCTGAATCATGCTGACGTCCTGAGTGCGAGCGAGACGAGCTGTCGGTGGAGGTCCCGGAGGGGGCGCTGACGGGTGACGTCTTTGTCTGCAGGGCGGGTGTCTGCCTGAACCACCTGCTCTTCAAGGTGGTCTTCGGCTCCACCTTCAACAATGTCACCTGATCGCATTCTGAGCCCGGCACGGCAGCCTTTGATCGGTGACCGCGGCGCCGGAGGAGTAGCGGACAGGGTCTATGAGATCGAGCCGGACGGGATGACGATCGAGCGGGGCAGCTCAACACCCGTACATCAGCACGCCCTCCGGGCGATGGTTCGGGCCGATCTACTACGGGAATGGCGCCATCTCCAGTACGAATCAGGGGCTCATCGAGTACATCGACTCAGCGACCAACGACGAGCTGATCTTCAGGCCCGCCGGCACGCTGCCAGACGATCCGGTCTGGTGCCGGGGTATGGCGGCCAACGACGCGGAGTTCAACGTCGCCTACTTCCTGGACGGTGCCAACGGTCACGTCCGACGCGTGCCTCGAGTCGGCCTCAAGGATCTCAACTACGGGAACGTCTCCGCCCCGTTCAACTTCAACGATCCCGCCGGCGCCCGGTTCGACAGCGCCGGCAACCTGTATGTCTCGAGCACAACGGCCATCTACAAGATCCTGCCTCAGGAGGCTGGGGTCGAGCTCGTGACGGGAGGATTCACTGCCGCCGCGGGCATCGACCTGAGTGAGGAGACCGGAGACCCGATCCTTTTGGTGGCGGACGAGGCAACCGGCAACGTGTGGCTCGTCAACGGCGAGACCGGAGACAAGGAGATCGTGGACAGCGGCTTCGCGGGGCCGGTCGGCGTCGCGTTCTCCGAGGATCTCGCAACAGGCGACCTCTTCTACGACGTTGTGGAGTCCACGAGAATCCTGCGCCTGCCCGATCCTCGTGTGGAGTTCGTAGAGAAGGATGACGTTCGTGTTCTGCTCTCCAAGCGCGGGCCGGAGGACTACCCAAGCACCTATCAGACCCAAGATGCCGAGATCGAGGTGACTGTCAAGGTCACCGACAAGATCGATCCGGTGGGGACGACGGTGTACTTCCGCATCGACGACCCGAAGGACCAGTCCGAGTACCTCAGTGGGCAACCGGGCGACAACCTCCCCATGAGCCCGGCGGGTTCCATCACGCCCAGTGCCGTCGTCGGCGCCGACGGGACCGCTACCGTCACTCTGGAGGTCGACCCGCAGTACGTTGGCAACACCTACCGGGTCGAGGTTAGCCTGCAAGCACCACCTAACTTCCACCGGGAGGCCAGGAGCAAGATCTATACCTCTTGGCGCCGCCTCTACATCGAGTACGACCAGATGTTCAAGGAGGGTGAGTTCCTCACGCAGACCTCGGGGGCCGGGCAGGCTGAACCGCAGCGCGTCTTCGTCGCGAATCCTGCAACCTTCTCGGCTCGGCGATGAAGTCCACGTGCTTTCCGGCGATAGCGTTGCCCACTTCGGAGGGAGAGCGTGGCATCGTGGAAGCAGTACAGTGTGGCCGGAAGTACACGTCGATCTCGTGGCCCCATTGACGCTGAGCTACTCGGAACCGGGCCCGGAACCGGTCCCCTCTCCCTACAGCTTCCTTGCCCGGGTGAGGGCGGCACCTTTCGATGTGCAACCCAATACGACCGAGATCGGCAAGGCATTCGATCACGGGTTCACAGGTGGCTCGTTCTCCCCGAGCAGGGCTTCCTGCCACACTGGCCCTTTGCCGAGGGCGACAACCTCGGGGTCTTCATCGACGCCAGGAGTTGGCTCTTCTTCCAGAACTTTGGCCACAACACGGCCGTGCCCTTCAACAACTACGTTCCAACTGGTCGCAGCTGCTCGTTTGGAGGAGACACCGCCCGTGCCGCCCGAGGTCCCTGGCTGGGCTTGACTTCGGCGGACAGTAGCGGGGCGGAGATGTTGCGCACAGCTGGTGCTGGATCTTCGACGAGACGATCATGGCCAAAGCTAGCCCCCGTCGAACTTCCAGAACCTGCGGGATTACGCCGTCGCCCACGAGCTCGGTCCGCAGCTCAACGTGAACAGCGGCAATCCCGTCGGGGGCACGACGCCGAAACGGGAATTGGGCGGATCGGGGATCGGCTGCCTGATGAATAAGGGAGCGCCGTTCGATACACCTGGCGTAGCCAGGTTTCACGAAAAGGCATGTCGGCTCCCTCGCAGGATCTGTTCTGCATCCGCACGCACGTAGACGATCTCAACCAGGACCGAATGCCCGCCATTCCCGAAGATGAAACGCCATGAATCGAACACTCCTGCTACTGCTGACTTTCTCGTGCCTGTCGAGTCTGCGCCGGTCGCGGGCCAGATTGCAGTCGAGATCCTCGACCCGCCCGAGCGTCTTCAGCTTCGAGCCGATCTGGGTGACCTTCGAGGTGCGCAACGACGGACACTGGCCGCTTCTGGTGCCCGCAGATGCTTGCAGCGGTCAGGGAACGTTTCTCGAAGTCGGCTGGGTGGTGAGCCACTCGAGCCTCCTATCCCATCTCCGACTGCCGATCCAAGCGTCTGGCCTGGCTCCTCCCGATGGCCGACGGCTCTTCTTGCAGCAGGTCACTCCTAGGGCGCGCGGCACCGCTTGAGATCGAAGCGGTCGTGCGGCCAGCCGGGCCCAGTGCGTCGGATCGGTTATCGGTGCCGGCCGCGCGCAGGTCGAACCGGCTTGGGGGTCAATGAACGGGGCGGCTCGGAGTTCGAGTGCTGGGAGGGCGAGGCCCGATCGCAGCGCGTCGCAGTCGGCGTGGCAGCTCCAACGTCCGGACGTCGATCGAGCCGCTGCCGAGTTCCTCGAGCTTGACCAGGTTCGATGGAGAAACAACCCCCCAGGTCTCGTTCTTGCTCCGCTTGAAGGAACTTGTAGCTCGATTACGACGAGTCACTACACCTACGCCGCCTATGGAATAGCTTGGCGAGGCGGGTGTCACGAGAGGAGTGGGTGCCATGATGACTCAGTCCTTCTCCAGCCGGAGAACCCGCTAAATCCTTGGGCCGCGGGTGCGATGGCGGCGCGCCCTCGCGTATGCCAATCGACGTTGTGCGCCTCAGGAGTCGAAGGACGCTCGGTCTCTCGAGCTCGGGGAGCGGTTGGACCGAGTGTTGGCTGCTCATCCGCCTCCTAGGCCGGTGATGGAGTTCGTGGACCAGGTCAAGCTCGAGTACGCCGCCGAGGACTGCGGTCCCGGCGAAGCCGGGAGGGGCAACGGCAGCAATAGGCGGCGGGTTTCACGTAGAGGGTCGAACCATGGTGATGATGCGACGAAGCCGCAAGGGGTTTGGGGAGCCTGAGACTGCATGAGTCTGCCGGCACGGTTGGTCCCTGGACAGCTACTCGCAGGCGACCGGGAAAGGCGTGGGCACTGGTTCTGAGTCGTGCTCGGTGTGGCGACTGCCGCCCAGGCGTCGAACATGGGGTTCAAGCGGCGTTTCTCATTCGGGGAGGCTGGGTCCCCACTGCATTGGTTTCTCTCCCGCTCGACTATGTCGGAGCGGATGCCGAGCGCTTTGCGACGACCTCCCGGAAGACGGCTCGCGTTGGGTTCATCGTTCGGTGGAACGGGCGAGCTCGTCCTTCGAGGGCCGGCGTGCGGGGATCCTTCGCCGTTCCTGCTGGAGGCAAGGGCGTCGGATATGGCGTCATGAACGCGCGGAGCGTCGATCGCGGGAACAGTCGTCGGGGCGCATGTCGACGGGTACGGCTTCTTGTTGGCGCTCGACGATCGGCAGCAACCTGATTGGCTTTCGGTGCCGTATCATCTCGATCTGCCGGAAGAGCCGGGTGCCTCCAGGCCAGGATGCAGAAGATCTTTGCGCCAGCGCAGGGAGTCTCCGATGTGTTTGCCGTCGTTGCCTGGGACGAGCTGACGGGCGCCTACGTCGCGCACGCCTGCGGGAGCAGGCTATGCGCGCCGTTCCCCATCCTTCCGGGGTTGCCTACGCCCTCGTGAACCGGGACGGACAGGACATCGATTAGCAAGCCCGGTCTACGGGGAGGGAGAGTAGTGCGCGACGGGGCACAGGCCGAACGGCCGCTCGGGTCGGCGTCCTGCTCGTGGTGCTGGAAGGCGGTTCCTCCCTTCGAGCCCAGACGTGCGCCTCGGCGCTTCTGGCGGAGACCACCAGCCCGGCGGTCTTCGACGGGCTGCAGCCTCGACGGCGACGGTGGCGCGCATCCTGGGAGGCCGGTGCGGCGTCAGCGGCTGGGTCCGAGGTGGCGTGCACGGCCGGCTGCCGCAACCTGACAGGGGTGGCGTGCAGCGGCGGCGTCGAGTGCGTCGGCCTGACCGGGGTCAACTGGCTCCAGCGCCCAGTGTGCGAGCCTCGGCCATGCGCCGACCGGACGGTCTTCCTCCTAGAGCAGCCGACCCTCGATGCGGGGGCCGCTGGGCGGCGCTGAACGTCGGCCGGAATCCGGGGAGCTTCAACACCGATCTGGACGCTGCTGCGCGTTGGCTATCTGCAGCGGCTGTTCCTCGGTGGCCGCGCCCTACGCATAGTGGCACAGGCCGGCCCTGCCATCGTCTCGAGCAGCGGAGGGCCGGCACCTTGACTGTGGCCCTGTCTTGGGCCACCCCCTCGATCATCAGGCGCTCTCCGACGGTCCCGATCTCGTCACGGCCTATGGAGTCTTCTTCAGGACCGACGAGGAGGGCTCCGCCGCCGGACACCGGCGACAACACAGGCTGGACGTTCACCGGCGACCTCGAGCCGGACGGAGTCGCCCACGGGGGCTGCCTCCACGGATACGAGCGCCCAGATCGAGATCACGGTACCGACAGAGGCCGAGGACGTCTCTTCGCTATCGGGTTGGCCTTCGACGGGCAGCAACCCAGGCGCGGACCCGAACACCGTCGTCTCGGCCTACATCAGCGACATCAGCGATCCCGTGCCGCTCCCGACCTCCTGCGGCGGGCCAGATCACCTCGTTCTGGAGAACCAGACGGTGACGGGGACCGAGAGTTCGTCGCCTGCCTCACCATCACGGCGGGCAGTGGATTCGTCATCGAGCCTTCGGGAGACGTGATCTTCCGCGCCGGCGAAGCCGTGAAGCCTACAGCAGGGCTTCACGATCCGCGATGGCGGTCTGTTCGCTGTCGATATCGATCCCACCTCACGGAGTTCTGAGGCAGGTGAGCGACGGAGGATGACAACCATGAGGCGTCGCCGTTCAATGTTGGGAGGCCAATGACATGAAGCAATCTCCGGTGCATCTGCTCTACTTCTGCCTCGCGGCCATCGCTTTGCCCGCCGTGTCGCAAGACCAGCTGGTCGTCGAGAGCGCAGGAGTCGGTATCGGCACCGACATGCCGTCAGCCACCCTGCATGTTTACGCCGACGACGAGACCGCCAACCTCAGGGTGCAGGAGGCGGGCACGGACTCCGGCAACGACGGCCTGCTCACTCGTCTCGGCCCAAGGCGCTCCATCATCTCCTTCCAGTCCAACTTCCGAACCTGGACCTTCTTCGGCGGCCCCAGCAACTTGAATCGCCAAGCCGGATTTCCCCGACACGGAGATGCTCGTTTCAGCGAATGGGGGACTTGACCATCACTGGGAACTTCTTTTCGGTGAGCTGCAATCCGAGCCCATGTGGACACGACCTACGTGTTCGAGAAACCAGCTGCCTGCACTAATGCCGCTCGAGGACGTGGCCGGGTTCGTGATGAGTCGGCGTCATTTGCCCGGAATCCCTTCGGCCGAGGCTCACAGGGCCAGTCCAACGTCTCCGAGTTGCAGATGAAGCTACTCGAGAGATCGAGGCTCACGCTGTACGCGATCCAGCAGGATCGCGAGCCGAGATCGAGCGAGCTGGCTCGAAAGGACGCCCGCCTCGCCGAGCTCGAGCTCGAGCTGGCCACCGCTCCAGGAGTCGACTGGAGACGTGCAGCTGCTCCGCTGCAGCGGGTGTATACGATGCAGGCGGAGCTTGCTGCCCTGGGACCGACAGAGGGACTAGACGGGCCGCAAAACCGAGCCGTCGGGTAGGCCGTGACATCGCTGCGACGCGGTCTCGGATATAACTTGCTCCGTGCAGCGCATCGGGATCGCCGACCTCGGCTCCAACTCCGCCCGCCTGATCGTCTTCACCTGCGAGCCGGGTCAGTGGTTCCGGATCACGGACGGGATCCGCGAGACGATCCGGCTCGGGGAGGGGCTCGGCAAGAGCGGGAAGCTGTCCAAGAAGGCCCTGGCGCGGGCCGTGGCGGCGGTCGAGCTGTTCACGGACTACGCCGGGGCCACGGGGCTCGACCGGCTCGAGCTGCTGGGCACCAGCGCGCTGCGCGACGCGGAGAACCGGCGGGACTTCGTCGATGCCGTCCGCGGCTTCGGGACGCCGGTGCGCATCCTCACCGGCGAGGAGGAGGCCGAGCTCGGCGTCTCGGCGGTGGCCAACGGGTTCGCCCTGGACGACGCCTGGGTCATGGACTTGGGCGGCGGCAGCGCGCAGCTCTCCGAGATGCGGGATCGGGTGTACGTCGACGGCACGGCGCACCCCCTGGGCGCCGTGCGGCTCACCGAGGCCTTCCTGGCCTCGGACCCGCCCACCGTCGAGGAGGTCGAGGCGCTCGCGGACGCCGTGGAGGAGGAGCTCTCCGGTCTGGTCTCGACCCTCGACGGGTCGCGGCCGCTGATCGCGATCGGCGGCACGGTGCGCAACCTGGCGCGGATGGCGCAGAAGGCGCAGCGCTACCCGCTGCCGATGCTGCACGGCTACCGGCTGACCCGCGAGGCGCTCGAGGAGGTCACCCTCCGCCTGCTCCAGGTCCCGCTCGCCAAGCGCCGCGGCCTGGCCGGCTTGAACCCGCACCGCGCCGACATCATCGTCGCCGGGGCGCTGGTCTACCGCTGGCTGCTGCGGCGCACCGGGCTCGAGGAGATCGTCATCTCCGGGCACGGGGTGCGCGAGGGCGCCTTCTTCCGCCACTTCCTCGAGCCTCCCTACCTGCTGCCCGACGTGCGCGGCTTCGCGGTGCGCAACCAGGCCCGCCAGCGGCCGCAGCCGCTGGGCCACGTCCTCCAGGTCGGCGAGCTGGCCGGCCAGCTCTTCGACGGCCTCACCCCGCTGCACGGCATGGCCGAGGCCGAGCGCGAGCTGCTCGACGCGGCCGCCACGCTGCACGACTCCGGCAGCCTCCTGCACTACTACCGCCACGAGAAGCACGGCGCCTACATGCTCCTCGCCTCGCCGCTCGACGGCTTCACCCACCGCGAGCTGGCGCTGCTGGCCCTGCTCGTGCGCTACCACCGGCGCGGCAACCCGAAGCTCGGCACCTACGCCCCCCTCGCCCTCCCCGGCGACAAGAGGCGCCTGCGCCAGCTCGCCATGTGCCTGCGCCTCGCCGAGAGCCTCGAGCGCTCCCGCGCCGGCCGCGTCCGCGAGGTCGAGATCGAGGTGGGCAAGAAGAAGGTGCTGCTGCGCCTGGTCGCCGAGGAGGAGCCGACGGTCGAGCTCTGGGAGGCGCAACAACACGAGCCCCTCTTCCGCCGCGCCTTCGGCCGCCGCCTCGAGATCGAGACCAAGCTCGAGCCGTCCAGCCGGCGCCAGGTCGTCTGACGGCTCGCGCCCGACCCCGGCAGCAGGCGGCCCACCTAGTGGGCGGAGGCGCCCGCAGTGCCGGCCCCGCGAAGTCCTCCTGGGGGCAGCTCGCGTTGCGAACTGCCGGTCAACACCGTTGCAAAATGCTGGTTGGATCTGTTGCGTTCTGCGGGTTGGTGTGATGTGATGCCGCTTGCGAGGCGATCGGATGGAGTACGTAGCGAGAATCGTGGACACCGAGCTGGAACGCCGGTTGGCGGCGAGTGGCGCCGTCGTCATCGAGGGACCCAAGGCGTGCGGGAAGACCGAGACCGGCAGACGACACAGCGCCAGCGAGGTGCTCCTGGATGTCGACGCCAACGCCCGCCAGGCGGTGGCGGTGGCTCCTGCGACGGTCCTCGATGGCCCGACCCCGAGACTGCTCGACGAGTGGCAGACCGTGCCGGCCATCTGGAACCACGTTCGCCGCGCAGTGGACGAGCGCAAGGACCCCGGCCAGTTCATCCTGACCGGTTCCGCCGTTCCCGCCGACGACGTGACGCGACACACGGGTGCGGGCCGGTTATCCAGGCTTCGGATGCGGACCCTGTCGCTCTACGAGATGGGCTACTCGTCGGGGGCCGTCTCCCTGCAAAGGCTCTTCGAGGGTGGCGCCGCCGATGCCGTGCCCGACCCGGGAGCCACCCTGGAGGACGTCACCCGGCTGCTGGTCCGCGGCGGCTGGCCGGGGATGCTGGAAGCCGACGATGCCGTTGCCGCGGAGGGCGTCGTGGCCTACCTGGACGAGGTCTGTCGGATCGACGTTTCCCGGGTAGACGAGATCCGGCGTGACCCCGAGGGGGTCCGGCGCCTGACGCGATCGTTGGCTCGCAACGTCGGTACTCCCGTCAAGATCACGAATCTCGCTGCCGACGCGGGAGACGCCGACGGTCCGCTGAGTCGGGACGCCGTCGCCGAATACCTTCGCGCTCTCGAACGATTGATGATCGTGGAGGACCAACCTGCCTGGGCTCCCCATCTGCGCTCGCGCTCCCGCCTGCGGTCGACGGCGAAGCGGCATTTCTCCGATCCGTCGCTCGCGGTCGCTGCCCTGGGCGCGACGCCCCGCCGGCTGCTCGGAGACTTGAACTACCTGGGCCTGCTGTTCGAGTCGCTGGTCGTCCGGGATCTGCGCGTCTATGCGCAGCCCCTGCGCGGCCGCGTGCTGCACTACCGGGACAATACGGGCCTCGAAGCGGACGCCGTGGTCGAGCTGCCCGACGGCCGCTGGGTCGCCTGCGAGGTGAAGCTCGGTGGAGTCGAGGCGATCGACGAGGCCGCGGCGACCCTGTCGACGCTCGCGGAACGGGTCGACACGTCGCGCTGTGGCGACCCGGCGGCCCTGGTGGTTGTTGTGGCGACCGGCTACGGCTACCGCCGCGACGACGGCGTGTTGGTGTGCCCCATCGTCTCGCTGGGACCGTGACTGCGCTCAGACTGCAACTGGGCCGTCAGGGCACGCACTGGCTCTAGCAGCCGAGCCGCTTCGGGGGCATCAGGAGCTCGAGCTCGGCGCGGCCCGGGGCCAGATCGATCCACTCGCCGTCGAAGCGCAGCACGGCAAGTGCCGCGGTGGGGAAGCGCAGGCGGCCGCCGCCGGAGAGGGTGGAGGCCAGGGCTCCCCAGGTCGGTTGGTGGCCGACGAGGAGAGGGTGGCGCACGGCGGGATCGAGGTGGCGGCAGAGCTCGAGGAGGCGTTCCGGCGCGGCGTCGTAGAGGGTGTCGTCGAAGCGGACGGGGCACTCCCAGCCGCCGCTCTCGGCGGCCAGCTCGGCGGTGGTGCGGGCGCGCGTCGCCGTCGAGGAGAGGACGAGGTCGGGCGCCAGCCCGGCGGCGGTCAGCCAGCGCCCGACGGTGGCGGCGGCCTTCTCGCCGCGGGGGGTCAGGGGCGCTCGTGGTCGCTCTCCCAGTCGGCGCCCCAGTCGGACTTGCCGTGGCGAAGGAGGAGGAGCCTGCGGGTGGTCTCGGAGTCGCTCAAAGGGGCCGTAGGTCCTTGCTATCGTTACAGTTCTGGGCCGAAATCGTCACGAATCCGTCACCGGCCCGGGAAAGACTAGCGGACGTGAGCGAGCCGGTCCAAGCACCCGAGTCCGAGGAGGGAGCCGCAGCCGGGCAGGCCTCCGGGTCGAGCCCCAATCTGGGGCACGCCACGTACTACATCAACCGGGAGCTCTCCTGGCTGGAGTTCGACCGGCGGGTGCTGGAGGAGGCGCTGGACGAGTCGAACCCGCTGCTCGAGCGGGTCAAGTTCCTCTCCATCTTCGGGTCCAACCTCGACGAGTTCTTCATGGTGCGGGTCTCGGGCCTGCGGCGCCAGCTCGAGACCGGCGTGCTGGCGGCCCCGCCGGACGGCATGTCGCCCGTCCAGCAGCTGACCGCCATCCGCGAGGAGCTGCTGCCGCAGCTCGAGCGCAGCGTCCGCTGCTGGCGCGACGACCTGGCGCCCAAGCTGCGCGACGCCGGCATCAAGGTGCTCTCCTACGACGAGCTGAAGCGCAAGCAGCGCAAGCTCCTGCGCCGGCACTTCGAGAGCGAGATCTTCCCCGTCCTCACTCCCCTCGCGTTCGACCCCGGCCATCCCTTCCCGCACATCTCGAGCCTCTCGCTCAACCTCGCCGTGGTGGTGAACGACCCGGCGATGGGGGAGCGCTTCGCCCGCCTCAAGGTGCCCCAGAGCCTGCCCCGCCTGCTGCGCATCCCGGACGAGGAGAAGGCCGACGGCTTCGACCTGCACGGCGGTCTGGAGGAGGTCAAGGCCCACAACTTCGTGTGGGTCGAGGAGGTCATCGCGGCGAACCTCGATCTGCTCTTCCCCGGCCTCGAGGTGGTGGCGGCGCACCCGTTCCGTCTCACCCGCGACGCCGACTTCGAGATCGAGGAGGACGAGGCCGGGGACCTGCTGACGACCATGGCCGAGGTCGTCGAGCAGCGCCACTTCGGGTCGGCGATCCGGCTCGAGATCGACGAGGACATGCCGAGCCGGATCCGCGACATCCTGGTGCAGAACCTGAAGCTGCAGCCCTTCCAGGTCTTCAGCGGCGACAGCCCGATCGGCCTCTCCGGGCTCATGCAGCTGACCTCCGTCGACCGGCCGGACTTGAAGGACCCGCCATTCCTGCCGGCCGTGCACCCGGCCTTCCAGACCGAGGAGAGCCTCTTCTCGGTCCTGCGCCGGCGCGACGTGCTCCTCTACCACCCGTACGACAGCTTCAACCCGGTCGTGACCTTCCTCGAGAAGGCGGCGCGGGACCCGCAGGTGGCGGCGATCAAGCAGACGCTCTACCGGGTGGGTCCCAACTCGCCGATCGTGCGGGCGCTGATGGAGGCGCGCCAGAACGGCAAGCAGGTCTCGGTGCTGGTGGAGCTCAAGGCCCGCTTCGACGAGGAGAACAACATCGTCTGGGCCAGGGCACTGGAGCACGCGGGCGTCCACGTCGTCTACGGCGTGATGGGGCTCAAGACCCACGCCAAGCTCTGCCTCGTCGTGCGGCGCGAGGAGGGGGGTATCCGGCGCTACGTGCACCTCGGGACGGGCAACTACAACCCGATCACGGCCCGCGTCTACACCGACCTCGGGTTCTTCACCGCCGACGACGAGCTGGGGGCCGACCTCTCCGACCTCTTCAACGCGCTCACCGGCTACTCGCTCAAGCGCGAGTACCGCAAGCTCCTCGTGGCGCCCACCGGGATGCGCGAGGCCGTCCTGGGCAAGATCGAGCGCGAGATCGAGCGCCATCGCGCCCACGGCGACGGGCACATCGCCTTCAAGATGAACGCGCTGGTCGACAAGGCGTGCATCCGGGCCCTCTACCAGGCGTCGCGCGAGGGAGTGCGCGTCGACCTCCAGGTGCGCGGCATCTGCTGCCTGCGCCCGGGGGTCGAGCGGGTGAGCGAGAACGTCCGGGTGACCTCCGTCGTCGGCCGCTTCCTCGAGCACGCGCGGATCTTCTACTTCCACAACGGCGGCGAGGAGGAGATCTACCTGGGCAGCGCCGATCTCATGCCGCGCAACCTCGACGGCCGGGTCGAGGTGCTCTTCCCGCTGGAGAACCCGGCCCTGCGGCGGGCGGTGCGCGACGAGATCCTCTTCCTGCACCTGGCGGACGACGTCAAGGCGCGGCTGCTGCTGCCCGACGGCTCCTACGAGCGGGTCCGCACGGGCGAGGAGCCGGTCGACTCGCAGGCGTCGCTCCTCGCCCGCCGGCCCGGTTGGCACCTCGACGAGAGCGACGGCGCCTCGTGAGCGGCCCGCGCGTCGCCCTGCTGGGAGACGTGCACGGCAACCTGCCGGCGCTGGAGGCGGTGCTCGCCCACGCGCGCGAGAACGGCGCCGAGGCCTTCTGGAACACGGGCGACTCCGTGGGCTACGGACCGTTCCCCGAAGAGTCGGTGGCGACGCTGCGCGCCTTGGGCGCGGTGCACGTGGCGGGCAACATCGACCGCAAGGTGCTGAAGTTCCCGTCGAAGGACGAGAAGTGGCGGATCAAGAAGCGGCCGGAGAAGTACCGCGCCCTGGCCTGGGCCTGGCGGCACCTGTCGGACGAGGCCAAGGAGTGGCTCGACGCCCTGCCCGACCTGCTGCGCCTCGAGGTCGCCGGCCGCCGGATCGCCCTCACCCACGGGACGCCCGACTCGATCAAGGAGCCGCTCTTCGCGGACACGCCGGTCGAACGTCTGCGGGAGGTGGCCGAGGAGGCCGCGGCCGAGGTCGTCCTCTGCGGCCACTCCCACGACGCCTTCCACCGCGAGCTGGCCACGGCCTGGATCGTCACTCCCGGTAGCGTCGGCCGGCAGGACGACGGCGACCCGCGGGCCCGGTACGCCCTGGTCGACTTCGTGCCCGACGGTCTGGTCGTCCGGCATCACCGTCTGGAGTACGACGTCGAGGCCGTGTGCGCGGCGCTGCGCCGCGGCCGCCTGCCCGAGGCGGTCGCGGAGATGTTCCGCCTCGGACGCAGTCTCAAGTGGGTGCTCGAGAACGCTCCGGTCGGCGCCTCCCGGGCGTAGGCGGACCGGAGGGCCGCTGCTATCCTGCCCTCCATGTCGCGGACCTCCTTGTCCCCGGGACGGTGGATGCACCGTCTGTGGACGGGTGCCTCGGTGGGCCTGGCGGTCCTCTCGTGCGCCCCGCGCGCCGCCGGCTCCCTGCGCACGGACCTCATCGAGCTGCCGCCGGGGTTCCGCATCGAGGTATTCGCCTCGGGGGTCGAGAACGCCCGGGAGATGGCGTGGAGCCCGGCCGGCATCCTCTACGTCGGGAGCCGCGGCGCCGGCAACGTCTACGCGCTGCCCGACCGGGACGGCGACTGGAAGGCCGACGGCGTCCACGTCGTGGCCTCCGGCCTGACGCAGCCCAGCGGCGTGGCGTACCGGGACGGAGCCCTCTGGGTGGCCGAGATCCCGCGGGTCCTGCGCTTCGACGACATCGACGACCGCTACGCGGACCCGCCGGAACCGGTGGTCGTGAGCGACGCCTTCCCGTCGCGCGGCCACCACGGCTGGAAGTTCATCGCCTTCGGCCCCGACGGCAAGCTCTACGTGCCCGTGGGGGCGCCGTGCAACGTCTGCGACACCCTCGGGCTGTTCGGCACCATCACCCGGATGGATCCCGGGGGAGGGCCGCCCGAGATCGTCGCGCGCGGCATCCGCAACAGCGTCGGCTTCGACTGGCATCCGGTGACCGGGGAGCTCTGGTTCACCGACAACGGCCGTGACCTCCTGGGCGACGACCGGCCGCCCGACGAGCTCAACCGCGTCACCGCCGGCGGCCAGGACTTCGGTTTTCCCGCCTGTCACGGGGGTGATCTCCCGGATCCGGACTTCGGCGTCGAGACCTCCTGCGAGGCCACCGTCCCTCCGGCGCAGAAGCTCGGCCCGCACGTCGCCGCGCTCGGGATGCGCTTCTACACCGGCGAGCAGTTCCCCCCCGAGTACCGCCACCAGATCTTCATCGCCGAGCACGGCTCCTGGAACCGCAGTCGCAAGATCGGCTACCGCGTCAGCCTCGTCCGCCTCGACGCTGAAGGCCGCGCCGTCTCCTACGAGCCCTTCGCCCGGGGCTGGCTCCAGGGCGAGAACGCCTGGGGCCGCCCCGCCGACGTCCTCGTCGCCCCCGACGGCTCCCTCCTCGTCGCCGACGACGACGCCGACGCCGTCTACCGCATCGTCTACGAGGGCCCCACCGTCTCCGAGGACCCGACCGTCTCCGAGGACGAGTGAAGGTCGAGGAGGGGGCGCACCTCCTCCCAGAGCTCGCGGTAGGCGACGGCGGCGGGGCTGGCGGGGGCGTAGGCGGGGAGGGGCTCGCGGCGATCGGACATGCGCTCGACGGCGCTGTTGTAGGGGATGCGGGTGCGGAGCACGGGGAGGTCGGCGGCCTCGTCGCGGTCGGCGATCTCGCGGTGGAGGCCCTTGCGGCGGTCGACCATGCAGAAGAAGGGGAGGAGGCGCAGGCGGCGGTAGCGCTTCTTGGACGTACAGAACTCGTGCACGATCCGGAGGGTGCGCAGCGAGAGCGGTGTCGGGATGGTGGGGAGGAGGAGGGCGTCGGCGGCCACCAGGACGGCCTCGGCGGTGCGTCCGAGGGCGGGCGGCGTGTCGAGGACGACGAGGTCGTAGCTCTCCTCCAAGGCCTGCAGCAGCCGCGCCAAGAGCGCGCGGGGATCGTCGGCGCGGTCGAGCGCGCGCTCCATCTTGCGCAGGCGCAGATCCGCCGGCAGGACGTCGAGCCCCGGGTAGTCGCTGGCCTTGACCAGCTCGTCGAGGCCCTCCTTCTCCTCGAGCAGGCGGCGGACCCCGCCCGCCACCTTGGGGCGCAGGCGGAAGGTGTAGGTGGCGGCGGCTTGCGGGTCGAGGTCCCAGAGGAGGACGCGGAGACCGTCCGCGGCCGCCAGGAAGGCGAGGCTGACGGCGGAGGCCGTCTTGCCGACCCCGCCCTTGAGGTTGTAGAGCGCGACGACCTTCACGGAGCCTCCCCCACGAGCTGCGCCACGCGGTCGGGCTCGTCGTCGAGGAACCGGCGCAGCGCCTTGTCGATGCGCCGGCGCTCGCGCCGCTTGGCGCGGTCGAGCTCGGCGAAGAGGGCGCCGGCCGCCAGCAGCGCCGGCGCGTCCAGGGGCGGCATCGCGGGCTCGAGCGCCGCGGCGCGCAGCAGCTGTGCGTGAACGCACAGGTCCTGGAACCGGCCCAGGCGATCCTGCAGACGCCGCAGCGTCTCGACCACGGGGTCGAGCGTCTCGGAGGGATAGAGGGCGCGGAAGAACTCGAGCAGGTAGCGCAGGCGCTTGCAGCGAATGCGCAGCCGGTGGACCTCGTCGTCGGGGGAGTCCTCGTCCAGATCCCGGGCGCGCTCGAGCGTCCGGCTCGCCAGCGCCCGGATCCGCTCGTCGGCCACGACCCGGGCGGGGCGCCCCTCGGCGGCCGTCGAGTGCTCGGCCGCCCGGTCGTGCCAGGCCGCGAGCAGCGATCCGCAGCGGGCGGAGTCGAGGTCGTCGAGGAGCGTGGCGAGGGCCCGGCCGCGGGCGCGTAGCACCCGGGCCGCCAGGGGGCCGAGCTCGTCGCCGAGGTCGCCGGGCAGGCGCGTCACGTAGCCGCCGAGCTCCGCCGAGAGCACGTCCAGGTCGCGGCAGGCGCCGGTACGGCCTCCGAGCCAGGCCAGCTCCTCCTCGAGAGCGGCCAGGGCCGGCACCGGCGGCTCCTTCGCCAGCTCGCGCAGGAGCGAGCGCGTGCGCCGGACCGCGACACGGACGTCGTGCAGGAACTCCGGGTCCAGGTCCTCCCGCAGGCCGGGGAGGTTGCGCTCGACCGCCGCGAGGAGCGCGGCGAGGAAGAGGCCGACGACCTGTCCGATCGGCTGCTCCGGCGCCACCGGCGGCAGCCACTTCGCGCCGTGGGGGCTGGGCCGGCGGTGCCGGCGGCCCAGCGCCTCGAGGAGCTCGTCGGCGGCCGCCCCGGCGCCGTCGACGGCCTCTCGCAGGTCGGCTGCGATGCGGTCGGCCTCCTCCTCGAACCCCTTGAGGGGACCGATCTCGACGAGCGTGGGCAGCGTGACGCTCGCATCGAACGCTCCGTTCGCGGCGTCGCCCGCTGCCGGCGCGGTCCCTTCACCGAGTGGAGCCGCGCCCGGGTCCCAGGCCGGGGCGGGCTCTCCGCGATCGGACGGCAACCGCGCCGTGCGGCGCGCGAGTCCCAGGTGGGCGACGAGCTTGTCGAGGCCGTTGCGCACGGGGGCCCGCAGTCCCTCGCGCTCCACCGCGACGACCTCCAGCAGGCGCCGCGGCCCCGCGGCGGCCGCGAGACGGTCCCGCAGCTCGCCCGCCGGCACGTCCCGCGCGAAGCGGGGCCTGGCGTCGAGCGGTAGCGTGAGATCCGCCGCCGCGGCATCGCGCAGCTCCAGGACCGCCGGCGAGCCGCTCCGCCGGACGAGGCGCAGCCCCTTGCGGTGGAGCCGCCAGTCGAAGGTGTCGAGGTAGACGAGCTCCTCCGCCCAGGCGTCGCCCCGCTCGACCCGCCAGTCGGGGAGCAGCGAGCGCAGCCGGTCGAGGTCGGGAGGCGGTCCGGCGAGCTCGAACGCGTCGGACATCGGAACGTGGACGGTAGCACGTCACACCCGCCGTGGAGGCCCGGGTGACGCCCCTGTCACATCGCGGGCGAAGCGCGTCGAACGGTCGTAAACCACTCGTCGCACTGATGTTGCGCCGTCGCCACGCGGAGTCCACGCCGCTCGCCCAAGCTGGGTGCCGATGAACCGATCCCTCCAAGGCCAACACGCTCTGTCGTGGCTGAGCGCCCTCGACCTGCAGCTGTGCAGGCGGCTCAACCGCTCCGCGCGCCCGCGGCTCGTCCGCACGCTCATCGTCGCCAGCCGGCTGGGAGACGGCGTCCTCTGGTACGTCCTGATGGCCCTCCTGCCGGTGCTGCTCGGCCGTCGCGGCCTCGAGATCAGCCTGCAGATGGCCGGCGTCGGCCTCGTCTGCCTGGGGCTGTATCGCCTGGTGAAGGAGAGGGCGGCCCGGCCGCGACCGTTCCAGGCCGAGCCGGGGATCCGCGCTTGGACGGCACCGCTCGACCGCTACGCCTTCCCTTCGGGGCACACCATGCACGCGGTGGCCTTCACCTGGATCCTGGTGGCGGAGATCCCGCCGCTGGCTCCCGTGCTGATCCCCTTCGCCGCGGTCGTCGCGACCTCGCGCGTGGTCCTGGGACTGCACTACCCGAGCGACGTGCTCGCCGGAGGCGCCCTGGGCGCCTCCATCGCGGCTCTCGCCCAGCTCCTCTGAGCGACCCGCCGAGCCCGATGCGCATCCTCCACGTCTCGGACGTCTACTTCCCGCGCGTCAACGGGGTCTCGACCTCGATCCGCACGCTGGTGGGGCAGCTCGAAGCCAAGGGGCACGGTGCGACGATCGTGGCGCCGCGCTACGGCCGCACCGTCAACGGCTCCCACATCGCGGCCGGCAACGGCGTGGTACGCATCCGTTCGCGCAGGGTCCCCAACGACCCGGAGGATCGCTGGATGAGCCTGCGCGGCGTCTCTCGGCTCGACGAGGCCCTCGACGCCCGCGGCTACGACATGGTCCACGTCCACACGCCGTTCGTGGCCCACTACGGCGGCCTGCGACTCGCCCGCCGCCTCGGCGTGCCGGTGGTGGAGACGTACCACACGTTCTTCGAGGAGTACCTCCATCACTACGTGCCGCTGCTGCCACGCTCGCTCTCGCGCGGCGTGGCCCGTTGGATGGCCCGTTCGCAGTGCGGGCGGGCCGATGCCATCGTCGTGCCCTCCTCGGCGCTGGAGCGGGTGCTGCGTGAGTACGGCGTCGGAGCGCCCCTGCGCGTCATTCCCACGGGCCTCGATCTCACCGAGTGGGTGGGGGGCGACGGCCGACGGTTCCGGGCCCGCCACGGGATCCCGCCGGGCCGGCCGCTGATGCTCTACGTCGGGCGCATCGCGTTCGAGAAGAACCTGCCCTTCCTCCTCGAGGTCCTGGACCGGGTTCGGCGCGAGCGCTCGGACGTGCTCCTGGTGCTGGCCGGGCAGGGCCCCGCCGTCCCCGATCTCTCGCGCCGGGTGCGGCAGCTCGATCTCGAGCGCAATGTCCTGTTCGTCGGCTACCTCGACCGGGACGGTGCTCTCCAGGACTGCTACGCCGCCGCCGACGTCTTCGTCTTCGCCTCGCGCACGGAGACGCAGGGCCTGGTGCTCCTCGAGGCGATGGCCCAGGGGGTGCCGGTGGTGTCGACCGCCATTCTGGGCACGAAGGAGATCCTCGAGGCCGGTCGCGGAGCCCTGGTCTCGGAAGAGGACGCCGACGAGTTCGCGGGCCACGCCCTGTCGTTGCTCCTCGACCGGGGCCGTCGCGAGCTGCTCGGTGCCGAGGCGGCCTGCTGGGCCCGCCGCTGGAGCTCGCAAGCCATGGCGGAGCGCATGCTCGAGCTCTACGCGGACGTCCGGGCCCGCCATCGGGGAGCGTTGCGTTGAGGGTCTCCCTCGTCACGGAGACCTATCCCCCCGAGATCAACGGCGTCGCACGCACCCTGGAACGGCTGGCGACGGGGCTCGGCCGGCGCGGCCACGAGGTCTCCGTGGTGCGACCGCGGCCCGCCGAGCCGCCGCGCAACGGCGGCGTTCCGCAGACGATCGTGGGGGGGGCGCCCCTGCCCGGCTACGGCCGGCTCCGCTTCGGCTGGTACTGCCCCCGACGCCTGGTGGAGCTCTGGGACGGCGAGTGTCCCGACGTCGTCCACGTGGCGACGGAAGGGCCCCTCGGCCTGGCGGCGGTGCGGGCGGCCCGGCGCCGCGGGTTGCCGGTGGTCAGCAGCTTCCACACCAACTTCGATCAGTACTTCCGGTTCTACGGCTTCGGCGCCCTGCGCCGCTCGGCGCGCTCGTACTTGCGCTGGTTCCACAATCGAACCGCTCGCACGCTGGTGCCGACCGCGGCGCAGCGCGACGCCCTGACGGCGGCCGGGTTCGCACGTGTCGGCGTGCTCTCCCGCGGAGTGGACGCCGATCTCTTCCATCCCGGCCGTCGCGATCCGGAGCTGCGGGCGGCGTGGGGTGCGAACGACGAGAGCGTCGTGGTCCTCTACGTCGGCCGCCTGGCGGCGGAGAAGAACCTGGCCCTGCTGGAGAGGGCGGCCCGGGAGGTGCTCGGCGCCGTCCCGGGTAGCCGCGTCGTCCTGGTCGGGGACGGTCCCGAACAGCGACGCTTGCGCCGCCGGCACGCCGACTTCCACTTCTGCGGTGAGCGGAGGGGGGAGGATCTCGCCGCCCACTACGCCTCGGCCGATCTCTTCCTCTTCCCCAGCCTCACCGAGACCTTCGGCAACGTGGTCACGGAGGCCATGGCGTCGGGCCTGGCCGTCGTCAGCTTCGGGTGCGCGGCGGCCGCCGAGCTGATCGACGACGGGATCGACGGCGCCCTGGTGTCACCCGGAGACGACGACGCCTTCGCGCGGCGAGCCCTCGATCTGGCGGTAGGAGCACGGGAGGGCCTACGCGGCATGGGAGAGCGCGCCCGCAGGGCCGCGGAAGGGCACAGCTGGGATGCCGTCGTCGGTCGCTGGGAGGCGGTTCTCCGGGACGCCGCGAGCGCGGGCGCGGCGATGTGACGACTGTGTTACGTTTCGCCCGCCTTGGGCGAGGAACAGGCGGTCCGACGGAGGAGGGGGGCGGCGCTCCTGCAGGGTCTCCTGCTGGCGCTGCTCCTCTACGGCTTCTTCGTCGGCCTCGACCTGATGGGGCTGTCCTTCAAGCTGTTCGGCAAGGGGCTGGCCGAAGAGCTCATCGCCCGGACGGGCAACCCCTTCGTCGGTCTCTTCATCGGGATCCTCGCCACCACGCTGGTGCAGAGCTCGTCGACGACGACGTCGATGACGGTCGGCCTGGTGGCGGCCGGAGCGCTGACCGTCGAAGGCGCCATCCCGATCATCATGGGGGCCAACATCGGCACCTCGGTCACCAACACGCTGGTGGCGCTGGGCCACGTGACGCGACCCGAGGAGTTCCGACGCGCCTTCGCGGGCGCGACGGTGCACGACTTCTTCAACTGGCTCTCGGTGCTCATCCTCTTCCCGCTCGAGCTCACGACCGGGTATCTCAGCCGCACGGCGATGGCCCTGGAGGGCGTCCTCGAAGGAGCCGGGGGCATGAAGCTCGCCAACCCGCTGAAGGAGATCGTGAGGCCCACCGCCGAGTGGATCGCCGGGGTCCTGGGCGAGTCGGGCTGGCTGACGCTGATCGCGGGGCTCGGTCTCCTCTTCCTGGCGCTGCGCTTCCTCGTGGGTGTCCTGCGCTCCGTCTTCACGGAGCGAGCGGAGCAGGTGCTGCACCGGACCCTCTTCCGCTCGTCCATGGCGGCGGTGACGGCGGGAATCCTGATGACGGTCATGGTGCAAAGCAGCTCGATCACGACCTCCGTCATGGTCCCTCTGGTCGGCGCCGGCATGATCACGCTCGAGCAGGTCTTCCCGTTCACCATCGGTGCCAACATCGGCACGACCGTGACGGCGATGCTGGCGGCGCTGGCGACGGCGGATCCGTCGGCCGTCGCCGTCGCCTTCAGCCACCTGTTGTTCAACCTGTCCGGCGCGGTCATGATCTACCCGGTGCCCGCCGTGCGGCGCATCCCGCTGGGGCTGGCGCGCGGCCTCGGGAACCTGGCCTTTCGCAACCGGGCCCTGGCGGCCCTCTACATCGTGGCGGCCTTCTACGGCCTGCCCATCCTCTTCCTCCTGCTCAGCCGCAGGATGGGCTAGGGAATCGGAGCCACTCCACCATGCTCGAAAGACTCTTCGGCACGAAGCGTTCGGTGCTCATCGAGGCGGCCTTCGAGGACGTCTCCAAGATGCTTCGGCAATCGCTGCGGATGATGGACCTGGCGACGGCGGCGCTGCTCGACAACGAGCCGCTCGACGCGGACATGGACTCGCTCGACGACACCGTCGACCAGGGCGAGCAGATGGTCCGCCGCTCCGTCCTGGAGCATCTCTCGTTCAACCCGCAGCAGGACCTCGTCGCCAGTCTGGTCCTCCTCTCCATGGTCCACGACGCCGAGCGCATCGGCGACTTCGCTCGCGGTCTGACCACCCTCGTACCCCTGGCCAGGAGCCGGCGGGAGGGTCCCTTCAGGGATCGCCTGCGAGGCTTCGCCGACAGGGTCCGTGCGCTCTTCGACCTCTGCGAGGAGGGCTTCCGCAAGGACGACCGCTCGAAGGCCCGGGCCGTCGTCGAGCAGGTGGAGGAGCTCAAGGTCGATCTGCACCGGTTCGTCATCGATCTGGCGGAGAGCGAGCTGACCGCGGACATGGCCGTCGTCTATTTCGGCGCCAACCAGATGCTGCGCCGCATGGCGTCGCACCTCGGCAACATCGCCTCGACCGTGGTCCAGCCCTTCGATCGGATCCAGCACACGGACGAGTAGCCGGCCTTCCACAGCGGCTGCGGAAAACGCTGTGGAAAAACCCTCGGAAAGAGGGCTCGGGTGGCGTCGCGGCGGCCCCCGTCACGGATTGAACATGGACTTGTGCAACTCAGCGTAAGCCGCTGATTCCATGAACCTTAGCTGCATTTGTAACAAATCGTAACGGCCGGAGCCGGACGCGATCCGCCGCGTTTTCCGCAGGTCTCGCCCTCCGTCCGCCCCTGCCGGATCGCTAAGTGGTTGGAGTTCTGTCACTTAGTCGTCATGGCCCGGTGCGGGGCGAGGCGTGGTGTATGCTCCCGCCCCGACCCGGGACGCTTTCATGACCAGTCAGGACAGCTTGGCGCGGACCCCGCTCTACGAGGCACATCGGCGTGCCGGCGCCCGCCTCGTGCCCTTCGCCGGCTGGGAGATGCCGGTCCAGTATTCCGGCGTCATGGACGAGCACCGGGCCGTGCGCACGGCGGCGGGCCTGTTCGATGTGTCGCACATGGGCGAGATCCGGGTCGCCGGTCCGGATGCCGAGGCGTTCCTGCAGGGGTTGACCCCGAACGACGTGTCGAAGCTGGCCGAGGGCCGGGCCCACTACAGCGGTCTGCTGACCGAAGAGGGGACCTACATCGACGACCTCCTGGTCTACCGGCTCGGGGAGGAGGAGTTCCTGCTCGTCGTCAACGCCGCGAACCGCGAGGCGGACGCCGCGTGGGTGCGCGAGCGGGCGACGGGCGCGGTCGAGGTGGCGGACGTTTCGGGCGACTATGCCCTCCTGGCGCTGCAGGGGCCGGCGGCGATGGGGATCTTGGCCGATCTCACGTCCTTCGACGCCGCCGCGCTGCGCTACTACGCCTTCGGCCACGGCGAGGTCGCGGGCAAGGGGGCGCTCATCTCCCGCACCGGCTACACGGGCGAGGACGGCGTCGAGCTCTACGTGGCCCCGGGCGATGCCGAGGCCGTCTGGGACGCGCTGCTCGCCGCCGGGAGCGAACGGGGGTTGGTCCCCGCGGGCCTGGGCGCCCGCGACACCCTCCGGTTGGAGGCCGCGATGGCCCTCTACGGGCACGAGCTCGACCGGGAGACCACTCCCTGGGAGGCGGGGCTCGACTGGGTGGTGAAGATGGGCAAGGGCGACTTCGTCGGTCGTGCCGCCCTGGAGCGCCAGAAGCAGAGCGGCGTGCCGCGCAAGCTCGTCGGCTTCGAGGTCGCGGACCGGGGGATCGCCCGTCAGGGTCATGCGGTGATCGTCGACGACGAGGTGGTCGGGGAGGTCACCAGCGGCACCTTCAGCCCGACGTTCGAGAAGGCGCTCGGCATGGCCTGGGTCCCGACCCGACTGGCCGAGCCCGGTCGGGAGATCGCCATCGACGTGCGAGGACGTCGCCTTCCGGCGCGCCTCGTGGAGACACCTTTCTACAAGCGGCCGCGGTGAGCCGGGCTCCCCGGCGGCCGATCATCAGCGGAGGAGCGACGTGGACTACCCGAGCGAGTACCTGTACTCCAAGGATCACGAGTGGTTCCGGATCGACGGCGAGCTCTGCACGATGGGGATCACCCACTTCGCGCAGGACGAGCTGGGGGAGGTCGTCTTCGTCGAGCTGCCCGAGGTCGGCAAGAGCTTCGGGGCGGGCGACGAGATCGGCACGATCGAGTCGGTGAAGGCCGTGTCCGAGATCTACACCGCCCTGGCCGGCGAGATCGTCGAGATCAACGGCGCCTTGGCCGACGCACCGGAGACGGTCAACGAAGACCCGCACGGCGCCGGTTGGCTGGTCAAGCTGAAGCTGACGTCGACGGACACCGGCGATCTGATGAGCGCCGAGGAGTACCGCGCCCACATCGACGGTGACTGAGGCGGGTTTCCGGCACCTGCGCCTCGAGCTCGCGATCCTGGCCGTGGGCCTGCTCTCCTGGCTGGGCGCCCTCGTGCTCGGCCGGACGGGAGTCGCGGAGCGGGGCCTGCTGCCCATGGGGCTCTACCCTCTACGCGACGGCGGCCGTGCTCGGCTGGCTGGCCGGGAACGGCTTCGTTCTCCGCACTCGCCGGCTCTCCGGCTCGCGACGCCCCTACTGGATGGCCTACGTCTTGGCGCCCCCGGGCTTCTTCTTCCTGCTCTGGACCCTCGGACCGCAAGCGGTCCGGTCGACGGCGCCGCTGGCCCCGCTCTGGGCGTGGGGCGTCTTCCTCGTTCTCTTCCTCGTGCCGGTGAGCTTCCGGCGCCGTTCCTGAGGAACCGCCGATGCCCGCCCCCTCTTCGTCAGCGCTCCTCGGGTCGGTCCTCATGCTCCTTGCCGTCTCCGCCGCGGCCCCGGCGGCCGCTCCCGGCCCGGCGGAGCGCCTGGCGGAGCTGGTCTCGGCGGCGTCCGAGGTCCGCATCGAGACCCGGTCGCCGGAGGAGTACGCGGCGGCCCTGACCGAGTACCGGCGCCTGCGGACGGCCCTGGCCGCCCTCCCGGCCGACGACCTGGGCTTCGACGACGCGATCGATCGCGAGCTGCTGGCCGCCCACCTGGACGGGAGGATCTTCGAGATCGGCGAGCTGAAGCTCCAGGAGCTCGTCCCGGTCACCTATTACGCGCTCGACACGACCGATGCCCTGTTCCTCCGGCCCTGCGGCGTCCCCGACCGAGGTGTCCGGGACGCCGTCGAGGAGCTCCGGCGGCTGCCGCGAATCCTCGACAACGCGCGGAAGAACCTGAAGCGACCGGCCCGCGTCTGGACGGAGAACGCCATCGTCCAGGCCTCCTACGCGCGCCTGCTCCTGGACGAGGAGGTGCCGCGCGCCTGCGTCGACGACCCGGAGCTCGGGCAGGAGCTGGTGGCGGCGGCCCGGGAGGCCTCCTCCGCGGTCGACGCCTACGAGCGGTGGCTCACCGACGTGCTGCTGCCGCGATCCGACCGCCCGCCGACCTGGACGCCGGCGGAGATCGAGCGCTACCAGTTCGTCCACGAGGGGCTGTCCGAGTACGGCGTCGACGAGATGCTGCGTATCGCCGAGGAAGAGGAAGAGACCCTGCTGACCGAGATGCGGGCGCTGGCGGCCCGCATCGATCCCTCCGGCGACCTCTCCACGGTCTGGGAGGAGATGAAGGCCGAAGCGCCGCCGTGGGACGGCGTGCTGCCGATGGCGCAGGACTACGTGGAACGGGCGAGCGCGTGGCTCCGGGGCCCCGGCTCCGGCCTCGTGGACATCCCGGAGGCCTTCGACTACGGCGCGCGGATCACCACCCCGATGGCTCGCCGCCTCCTCTCGTTCGGCGGGGCGGAGTACGGGCCGACGATCGGCGGCCGGATCTCGGGCTACTACGTCGTGACGCCGCTCGAGCCCTGGCTCACGGAGGCCGAGAGGGTCAGCCGCCTCGCGGCGTACAACCCGTACTGGACGCACGTGATCTCGTACCACGAGTGGCTGGGCCACAACGTGCAGCGGGCCTACGCGGACGCGGGTGTGAGCCGGCCCATGCGCTCCCTCTTCCGGAGCCTCTACCTGTCGCAGGCCTGGTCCTTCTATCTCGAGAAGCTGCTCGAGGACGAGGGCTACTACGAGACCCTGCCCCGGATGGAGAGGCTCAAGACGGCGATGGCGCGCCGCCAGATGCGCATGTGGCGCATCCAGCGGATCCTCACCAAGCTGCGCATGAGCCGGGGCACGATGGCTTCGAGGAGGCCGTGCAGGCCTATGTCGACAAGATCGGAATGGAGCCCGCGAATGCCTTCATCGAGGTGCAGCGGGACTCGCAGAGCCCCAGCCCGCCCGGACGCGAGATCATCGGCGAGCGCGTCATCCTCCAGATGCAGGAGGAGTACCGCCGTCGCATGGGCGAGCACGACTCGCTGCGCGGCTTCCATCAGGCGCTGCTCGAGCACGGCGAGCTGCCGCTCCCGATCGTGCGGCGTCTGATGTTCGGCGACTAGCCGACCGGCACAACGTCTCCGGCGGGACGAAGGCCGGCCGCCCTCCCGGCTTCGACCGCGAGTCTCCAGGAGCAGTAGGTCTCGAGCAGACGCACGGCCCGGTCCCCCGAGCGGAAGGTGGGGATGCCGTGCGCCTCGAGGCGGCGGGCGAAGGGGTCGTAGAGCGCACCGCTGTCGACCACTGCCACCCAGGCCTTGTCGCCGCGGCGCCAGAGGGCGCCGAGGCCGGCGGCCACGGCATCCTCGGATGCCAGGTTCTCGGCCTGGACGCCGTCCGCGGGCAACGTCGCCAGGGCCCCGGTCAGCGGCACGCAGCCGATCACTCCCACGTCCACTCCCGGATCGGCCAGCAGGGCGTCGCTCGCTTGCGTGAACGCGCCGTCGCCCATCATCGGCGTGACGTCCATCGGATTGCGGACATCGACCACCGTCTCCACCCGTTGGTCTTGCAGGATCCCCTGCAGCCGTTCCCGGGTCGAGGGCCCGAGGGCGGCGAGGTCGAAGCGATCGACGGCGTCGGCGATCGCGACGCACTCGAAGCCGGCGTTGGAGAGGGCTCCCAGGCGCAGCCCGGCCACTCTGCGCGCGCGCAGGGCGCAGGCGAGGCGCACCAGGTCGTCGAAGTCCTCCAGGCTCTCGGCCACCAGGGCGCCGGCGGAGCGCGCCAGCTCCCGGGTCACCCGCCAGTCCCCGGCCACCGAGGCCGTGTGCGAGGCCGAGGCGCCGACGCCGGCCCGAGTGCGCCCGGCGTGGTACAGGATGACCGGCCGCCCGGCGCGGGTGAGCTGCCGGGTCCGATCGAGCCAACGTCTCCCGTCGAGCGGACGGAAGCCCTCGACGTAGCAGGCGAAGACCTCCACCTCGGGATCCGCGGCCAGGGCGTCCAGACAGTCGGCGACGGTGACGTCGATCTGGTTTCCCAGCGTGATCAGGTAGCGCGGGTCGACCGCCGCCAGATGACTGGCCCGGGCGACACCGAAGGCGCCGCTCTGCGAGATCAGGGCGAGCGGCGCCGGGCCGCCGGCGGGGAAGTGGAGCTTGCGCTCGGGGATGAAGAGGGTGTCGTAGCGTCCGGGCCGCGAGCGCACGCCGAGGCAGTTGCCGCCGACCACCAGGGGACCCCGGTCGGCCGCCGAACGCGCCGCCGCGATGGAGGCGCGCACGCGGGCAGCGTGTCCTTCCGTCCCGGGGCGCTCGCCCAGCCCGCCGGGAATGACGATCACGCTCCGAGCCTTGCCGCCGGCCGCCACCTCTTCGATCAGGGAGGGCACAGCGGAGGCGGCGACCGCCACGACCAGCAAGTCGACCGGCTCGGGCAACGCCGACAGGTCGGGCCAGCAGCGGCAGCCGTCGATCTCGTCGAGACCGGGCTTGATGACCGCCAGATGGTCCGGCGGGAAGCCCGACCGCAGCATGTTGCGCAGGATGACGTGTCCGGGGTTGTCGCCTCGCGACACGCCGAGGACCGCGGCCGAACGGGGCCGCAGCAATCGCTCCATCGTGGCCAGCGGTCTCGGTGCCGGGAGCTCGGCCACCGGCTCTCCCAGCCTTGCGACGGCGTCCAGCGCCACGGGCCCCGCGGCCGTCAGCGCCACCGGGTTGATCTCCAGCTCCATCAGGAGCTCCGGCAGGGCCGCGTCGGCGAACCGCAGGCAGCGTTCCAGGAGGGGCGCGAGGACCCTCTCCGTCACCGCCGGTGGGCGTCCGCGCAGACCCTCGAGAGCGAGGCGTCCGGCGGTGGAACGCCGGAAGCTCGCCAGCGCCTCCTCCGCGCCCAGGAGCGGCGCCGCGATCATTCCGCCGCGGCCCGGACGCAGCGCGTCCGCCAGCTCCTCGGCGGTCAGGCCGCCGGGGCCGAGGGTGACGACCGGACCGAAGTCGGCCGTCCACCGCATGCCGAGGAGGAGCTGGCCGCCGAGCTCGAGGTCGTGGGGAACGAACTCCTCGAGAAGGTAGCCCTCGACGGCGCGTCCCGCGAGGCGCTCCTGCATCGAGAGGAGGCCCGCGCGCACTTGCCGCACGTCCCGCTGGACGACCGCGACGCCGCCCACGTCGGTCTTGTGCGCGATGCCCGCGGCCAGCACCTTGAGGACCACCCGGTCCCCGGGCAGGGAGTCGAGCGCCGCCCGGTCGACGGCGTGCGGACCCGGCACCACCAGCCGGCGCGGCACTCCGAGCCCCAGCGCCCGCGCGATCGACAGGCCCTCGGTCTCGAGCAGCGTGCGCCGCCCGGCGGCGCGCGCCTCGGCGACGGCGGCTCGCGCCGCGCTCAGTGCGTCAGGCACGCGACGGCCTCGCGTCCCGCGGCCAAGGCGCGGAGGTTGACCTCGACCATCCTCTCTCCGTGGCGGCCGAAAGCGCGGCGCACCTGCTGCTCGACGGTGGCCGCCGCGATCGGCAGCAGGTGCAAGACGGCCCCCACCATCACGACGTTGACCGCCCGTGTCGACCCCGCTTGCTCGGCGAGGCGGCGGGCATCGACGAGCAGGCTGTGGGGGAGCGCCGCGATCCGCGCCAGGAGCTTCTCGGAGTCCGGGTAGTCGGGGACGTTGCGCACCGGCTCGGTCGCCGTCACCACCACCCCGTCCGGCGCCAGGTAGCGCAGGTAGCGGAGTCCCTCCAGGGGCTCCATGCTGAGGATCAGGTCGGCCGTTGCCTCCGGTACCAGGTCGCTCGAGATCGGCCGGTCGGCGAGCCGCAGGAAGGCCTGCACCGCTCCGCCGCGCTGCGCCATCCCGTGCACCTCCCCCTGTTTGACGGCCAGGCCTTCGACCAGAGCGCTGCGGGCGATCAGCTCGCCGACCGACAGCACTCCCTGACCGCCGACGCCGGCCAGGACGATGTCGCGCTTCACTCGTCCACCGCCTTTCGCTCTCGCCGCGCCGTCTTGCGGGCGTGCTCCAGGCACTCCCGAACGGAGACGACGACCGAGAGGCCGGGGTGCTCGATCTCGCGGCGCAGCACCGCGGCCATCTCCTCCACCCGCCGGGGATGCGACGCCAACACGTGGAGGTGCGCGGCCCCGACACCCAGCCCGTGGAGCACCGACTCGAGGCGGGAGGCCGGAAGGACGGTGTCTTGCGCTCCGGTCATTCCGACCGCCTCGTTGTCGAGGATGAGCAGGGTCATGTCCGTATCGGCGACCACGGCGTCCAGGAGGGGCGTGATGCCCGAGTGCAGGAACGTGCTGTCGCCGATCACCGCCACGACCGGGCGCAGCCCAGCGTCGGCCGCTCCCTTGGCCATGCCCACGGAGGCCCCCATGCAGACGCAGGAGTCGATCGCCGAGAGCGGAGGGAGAGCCCCAGCGTGTAACAGCCGATGTCCGACGGGACGACGGCGCCCTCGATCCCTTCCAAGGCGAGCCGCAGGGCGTGGAAGGCATCCTGGTGCGGACAGCCCCGGCACAGCTGCGGCGGCCGGGCCGGGACCGGAAAGTCCGTCAGCTCGAGACGGGGACGCGCCGGCAGCCCCAGCGCGGCCCGCACCAGGTCCGGCGTCAGCTCTCCGTCGACCGGCAGGTCGCCGGATTCCTTGCCGCGCACCGGCAGGCGGCCCGGCAGGAGCCCCCTGAGGTGCCGCTCGAGGAAGGAGTACCCTTCCTCCAGCACCAGGATCTCGTCCACGTGGTCCGCCAGCGCGCGGATCGCGTCGACGGGCCAGGGGTAGGCACCGACGTGGAGATGGGAAGGGGAGTGAGCGAGCTCCTCGAGGTTCTCCTCCAGGTAGTTGCGGGCGATGCCGGTGGTGATGACTCCCAGGCCGCCCCTCTCCCCGGAGAGCGTCAGGCGGTTGAACGCGCTCCGTGCGCCGTGCTCGCGCAGCTCGTCCTGCAGCTCGAGGAGCCGGTGCCAGCGCCGGCGTGCATTGGCCGGCAGGAGGACCCAGCCCGCCGGGTCGGCCCGCCGGGAGAGCGGCCGGGGCGGCTCGCTCGGAGCCGGGTGCAGCACGGCGCGGCTGTGGGCCAGTCGTGTCACCAGTCGCACCATCACGGGGACGTGGAAGCGCTCGGAGACCTCGAAGGCCTCCCGCGTCATGTCGTAGGCCTCCTGGAGCGTCGCGGGATCGAAGCACGGCACGTGCGCGAAGTCCGCGTAGATGCGGCTGTCCTGCTCGTTCTGCGAGCTGTGCATGCCCGGGTCGTCGGCCACCGCCACGACCAGGCCGCCCCGGATCGCCACCAGGGCCGCGTTCATGAAGGGATCGGCCGCGACGTTGAGGCCCACGTGCTTCATCGCCACCAGGCTCCGGCCGCCGGCCATCGAGACCCCGAGCGCCTGCTCGAGGGCGGTCTTCTCGTTGACGCACCAAGCGGCGTGCGGCGCGCCGGGCTCACCCTCGAGCCGCAGCAGGAACTCGAGGATCTCGGTGGAGGGAGTGCCGGGATAGGCGTAGGCGGCCGTCACGCCGGCGTCGAGGGCGGCCAGGGCCACCGCCTCGTCGCCGAGCAGGACGCGGTGGGGCCGATCAAGCAGTGGCTGGGCGGTCATCGGACTCCTCTCCCGCCGCCGGCGCGAACTCCGGGCAGGTCCCGAACGGGTCCACCATCTCCTCCCGGTGCTTGGCGCCTCGGCAGCGGAATTCGCTTCCGCTCGAGGCGTTGAACCGGCCGATCGCCATCCGGCTCCCCGGGCTGGTTCGGTGGCCCTCGGGCCGATCGCCGTGACTCGGCACACACACCGCTGTCATGGAAACCTCCAGACGGTTCCGGCGACGAGCGAGGCCCCGTCGCCCTCTACGCCACCACGCTACTCGCCCTCGTGCGACCTCTCCACACCCGCCCGGGTACCACCCGGACAGGTGGCGGCGAGCTAGGCCCGCTCGAGCAGAGTGGCGTCGCCGTAGGAGTAGAACCGGTACCGCTCCCGGATCGCCTCGCGGTAGGCACCCAGGACCCGCTCGCGGCCGGCGAAGGCGCTGACCAGCATCAGCAGCGTCGAGCGGGGTAGGTGGAAGTTCGTCAGCAGGAGATCCACGACCTGGAAGTCGAATCCCGGGGTGATGAAGAGCTCGGTCGATCCCTCGGCGGCGCGCACCTCTCCCCCGTGGGTCGCGGCGCAGGCCTCGAGCGTGCGCACGACGGTGGTGCCGACGGCGACGACGCGACCGCCTCCGGCGCGGCAGGCCGCGATGACGGCGGCGGCATCCTCCGAGACGCGCCACCGTTCCGAGTCCATCACGTGCTCGTGGGCCAGGACCGCGGTCACCGGCTTGAAGGTTCCGATCCCGACGTGGAGGGTGACGGCCGCGCGCCCGACTCCCCGCGCCCGCAGGTCGGCGAGAAGCCGCTCGTCGAAGTGCAGGCCCGCCGTCGGCGCGGCGATCGCCCCGGGCCGGACCGCGAAGAGGGTCTGATAGCGCTCGCGGTCCTCGGGCCGATCGGGGCGCTTGATGTAGGGGGGCAGCGGCACGTGTCCGAGGGTCGCCAGGTGCGGCTCGACGTCCTCGTCGAAGCGCAGCAGGTGACGGCCGTCGTCGATCTTCGAGAGGACCTCGGCGCCGAGACCCTCCTCGAGCGCGAGCCGGGAGCCCGGGCGCGCTCGACGTCCCGGCTTGAGCAGTGCCGTCCACTCCCGCTCCGAGCGACGCTCGACGAGGAGGATCTCGACCCGGCCGCCGGACTCCCGGGTGGCGAAGAGCCGGGCGGGAATGACCCGCGTGTCGTTGACGACGAGGAGATCGCCGGGTCGAAGCAACTCCGGCAGATCACGGATGCGCCGGTGCTCGGTCGCTCCCCGGGCCGGGAGCACGAGAAGCCGGCTCTCGCCGCGCGGTAGCGCTTCCTGCGCGATGCGTTCGTCGGGCAGCTCGTAGTCGAAGTCCGAGGTCAGCACGGAGCGCCGAGGATACCGCCGCCCTCGGGCTCAGGCGCGCGTCGGGTCGAGCCGGTCGCGCAGACCGTCGGCCCAGAACGAGAGCGCGGTCACCGTTGCGAGGATCGCGAGGCCCGGAAAGAGCGAGAGCCACCAGGCCGAGGCGAGGACGTCCGTGCTCTCGGCCACCATGCTGCCCCAGCTCGGTGCCGGGGGCTGGATGCCGGCTCCCAGAAAGGAGAGGGCGGCCTCGAGCAGGACGAAGTCGCCGGCCCGCAACGCCGCATCGGTCAAGGCTGCCGGCAGCGCGGCCGGCAGGAGGTGACGCACGAGGATGCGGGCGCGTGTCGCGCCGGCGGCTCGAGCCGCCAGCGCCACCTCGCCGTCCCGGGCCGACCGGATCTCGCCCGAGACCAGCCGGGCCGTCGGCATCCAGCTGGTGACGGCGAGCAGGAGGGTGAGACCGAGGGGTCCCGGGCGCGCGACGACCACCAATCCGAGCAGGAGGAAGAGGCGGGGGATCGAGAGGAGGCCACGAGTCAGCCAATCGACGACGCTGCCGGCGGCGCCGCCGGTCGCACCGGCGAGCGCCGCGAGCACTCCCGCCGCCAGGGCGAGGAGCGCCGCCGCGCCGCCGATGGCCAGCGAAGGCCGGGCGCCGGCGAGGAGCCGGGAGAGGACGTCGCGACCGAAGCGATCGGTGCCGAGTCGATGGAGCCGGTGCTCGACGCTCGCGACCTCGGAGGCCGGGACCTCCACCCAACCACCGAGCCGCCGACCCACGAGGATCCGTCGGCCCTCGTCGTCGGCCTGCCGGTGCAGTCCCTCGAGAACGAGCGAACGCCCGTCTCGGAGGCGGACGATGTCCCGGGCCGCGCCCGGCGCGAGCAGCGCGGCGGCGGCAGGATCGGGCTGCTCGGACGACGGGTACGGCGCGAGACGGGGACCGACCAGGGCGAGGGCCGTGAGGGCCAGGGGCATCACCCAGGTGAGGGAGACGGGGTGTCGCTCAAACACCGCGAACCCTCGGGTCGAGGCCGGCGTGGAGGAGATCCGCGAGCCAGCGGCCGAGGAGGGCGAGGACGGCCGTGACCGCGGTGCAGGCCAGGAGCACGGGCTGGTCCCGGGCCAGGAAGGCCCGGTACGCGAGCCGGCCCGCCCCGGGACGCGAGAAGACGACTTCGGTGACCAGCGTGGCGGAGAAGAGCCAGGGCAGCGACGCCCCCAGAAGCTGGACGAGCGGAACCGCCGCGCGACGTAGCACGTGGCGTCCGTGGTGGCGCGCCTCCGAGAGGCCGCGCGCGCGGCCGGCCAGGACGAAGGGCTCGCGGGAGATCTCGAGCAGCTGATTGCGCGCGATGCGCAGGAGCCCGGCGGCGGAGGAGAGACCGAGCACGAGTGCCGGAAGGGCCAGATGGCGCGCCAGATCGAGGAGACGGCCGGCGGGCCGGGGCGGCGGCACGACGGATGCCAGACCGGCGTAGGGGAACCAACCCAGATGCAGCGCGAAGCCGCGCAGGGCGAGGAGACCGAGCCAGAAGGCCGGCGCGGCGTAGAGGAGCGTCGCGCCGATCCGGATCGTCAGGTCCACGGCCCGTCCCGGGCGGCGTACCGAGGCCACGGCGAGGGGCAGGGCCGCCAGGTACTGGACGAGGAGGGCGGCCGTGGCGAGCTCCAGGCTGGGCCCGAGCCGGCTCGCCACCAGGGGCAGGACCGGGCGACCGTCCGACCACGACCGGCCCCAGTCTCCGCGGGCCACGCCGCTCAACCAGAGGGCGTAGCGCTCGGGGAGGGGCCGATCGAGCCCCAGCAATCGGCGCTGCGTCCGCTGGGCGCTGCGACCGTGCGCAGGGTCGAGGCCCGCCCGTGTGGGTTGGCCGGGAAGAGCCTCGAGGGCGAGGAAGACCACCGTGAGCACGACCCAGGCGCCGACGAGCGCTCGCGCCGTCGGCGCCGCTAGTCGCCGGAGAGCCGCCACGAGGAGAGGTTCCGGAAGGAGCCGAGAGCGCTCGGCTCCGGACCGAGGAGCCGCTCGCGATGGGCGTCGAGGCCGAAGGGCTCGACGAGGAAGGTGTACGGCTGATCGCGATGCAGGATCTCCTGGATGCGGAGCAAGGGGGCACGCAGCGCCGCGGCGTCCGGGGCCCGGCGGGTCGCCTCGATGAGGCGGTCGACCTCGGGGTCGGAGTACCCGCCGGAGTTGTACCCGTCGGTGATCGCGTCGGTGTGGAAGGCGTACCAGAGGTCGAGCGAGGTGTCGATGTTCCAGGCGCCGAGCGCGGCGTCGAAATCGTGGGCGTCGAGCCGGTCGACGAGGGCGTGGAAGTCGAGCGTCTCGACGCTCACCTCGGCGCCGATCGCGGCGAGCTGGCTCTGGATCATGACGGCCGTGTCGCCGCGCAGTCGGTTGCCACCGTTGACGGCGAGCTCGAAGGCGAGGCGGCGGCCCGAGCGTTCGCGGACTCCGTCGCCGTCGCGGTCCTCCCAACCGAGGGCGGCCAGACGGGCCCGGGCGGCCGACGGGTCGTAGGGCCAGGGCTCGAAACTGCCGTTCGCCGCCCAGACGTGGGCCGGGACCGGCGAGGTGGAGATCCGTGCGAACCCGCGCCAGAGGGCGTCGACGAGTGCCTGCCGATCGATCCCCAAGGTCATCGCGCGTCGCAGCTCGCGATCGGAGAAGGGCTCGCGGGTGAGGTTCCACGCCAGATAGTCGTACCGGCGGTGCCAGAATCGCGCGATCCGGATGCCCGGCGTCCCGGCCAGCCGGACCGCGTCCGCCGGCTCGATCCCGGCCACGTAGTCGAGCGCGCCGGCTTCCAGCTGCGCGATGCGGGCGGCGGCCTCCGGGACGACGCGGAAGACGACCCGCTCGAGCGAGGGGCAACCCTCGCCGCGACAGTCGGGAGCGGCGGCGAGGACGACGCTCTCTCCCGGAGTCCAAGCGGCGAGGCGGAAGGGACCGTCCCCGACGAGATGCCGGGAGAACCAGTCGGGGTCGTCGCGCCAGCGGTCGAACGGCAGCGCGCCCCAGACGTGGCGCGGCAGCACGGCGCCCTCGTTGAGGTCGCTCATCTGGGCCGGGTAGACCCCGTCGAAGGCGAAGACGACGGTGCGCCGATCGCGGGCGGAAACGCTCGCGATCCGCTCCTTGCTCTGCGCGTAGCGCCAGCCGACCTGCGGGTCGGTCTGCGCCCGCCACGTCCACACCACGTCCTCGGCCGTCACCGGAGCCCCGTCCGACCAGCGCACGTCGGGGCGCAGGCGCACCGTGGCGCGCCGGTGGTCCGCGCTCCATTCGACGGACTCGGCGAGATCGGGCGCGAAGCTCGGAGGGCCGGTGGAGAAGTCGGGCCGCTCCTCGAAGAGGTGGAGCAGGAGCTGGTCCCGGATGTCCTGGTCCTCTCTCGATCCGCCGGCGATCAGCTCGTTGGGTCCGGCCCAGGGGCTGGGCAGCGCGATGACCACCGGGTGCGGACCGTCGGTCCCGCCGGCCGGTTCGGTGGTCGGGCTGCATGCCGTCAGGAGGAGGCCCAGGAGGACCGCCACCTGCCGCGGAGGGTAGAGCACCATATTTTCGGTGGGCCGGGTCGACCATAGCGGCCCCCGTCGACGCGGTCAACCGGCTCCCGGTCCGCGGCGGCCGACTCCGGGGCACGGGGGTTGCTAAGCTGATCGTCATGACGGCTCGCGGCCGCCGCATCGGCCTCTCGCGCTTCGTGGGATTGACCGTCCTGCTCGGGCTGTTCGTCCTCCTCGACCTGGGGCTCTTCGGGTGGTTGCTCTTCCGCTCGCTCTCACAGAAGGAGATCGAACGGGTGCTGCTCGAGACCCGCAAGGAAGCGGAGGGGCTAGCCCAGAGGATCGAGGAGCAGGCGGAGGCGGAAGGACGCGATCTCTACACGGCGGTGGCCGTCGAGCGGGAAACGCAGAGCTACGTCGACTCGATCCTCTCCCAGCGCGAGATCGTGCAGACCGTCGAGGTGCGCGACCACGACGGGCGGCTGGTCATGCGGGCCGATACCGACACCGTTCTTTTCGAGGACGGCGCCCCGGTGAAGCTGGAGAATCGGGAGGTCCCGCCCCACCTCTCGCAGCAGACCCACGAGCGGGAGTCGACCTACTACGACGTCAAGGTCCCGATCGGCGAGCTGGGCTTCGTCCAGATCGGCATCAGTCGCAACGAGATGGAGCGCCGGATCGCCTCCCTACGCGAAGAGCTGGTGGGCAAGACCGTGCTCACCGGAGCGTCGACCGTGGCGCTGATCGCGGTGGCGGCCCTGCTCATCACCTACCTCTGGCGGCGCGGCCGGCAGCTCGAGGAGCAGGCGGAGGAGGCGGAGAGGCTCGCCTACGTGGGGACCCTGGCGTCCGGCTTGGCGCACGAGATCCGCAGCCCCTTGAACGCGCTGAGCCTCAACATGCAGCTGCTCGAGGAGGAGGTGGGCCCGGGTCGCGGCCGCAAGCTTTTCTCGATCACCCGCGACGAGATCGGCCGCCTCGACCGGCTGGTCGGCGACTTCCTCTCCTACGCCAGGCCCCGGGCCGCGGAGCGGCGGGAGATCCCGGTCGCCGAGCTCATCGAGCGGGCCCGCGACCTGCTGGCGCCGCAGCTGGCGCGTCAGGGGGTCCTGCTGCGCCTGGTGGACGAGAGCGAGGGGGCACGCGTCGAGGTCGATCCCGGGCAGTGGAACCAGCTGTTGCTGAACCTCGTGCAGAACGCCGTCGCCGCCACCGAGGAGACCGGGCGCCGTCCGGAGGTCTCCGTTCGGGCGTCCCGCAGCGGGCAGGAGGTCACTCTCGAGGTGACGGACAACGGAGTCGGCATCGATCCGGCCGACAGGGAGCGCGTGTTCGAGGCCTTCTACAGCACCCGCAAGGGCGGTACCGGGCTCGGCTTGGCGGTCGTGCGCCGGATCGCCGCCGCCCACGATGCCCGGGTCGAGCTGGAGAGCTCGGTCGGCGAGGGAACGACCGTGCGGGTGGTGCTGGCGACCGCACGGGAGGAGACCGGAGAGGAGCGCGGCACGGGGCGCCCACGCTCCGCGCGCCTGGCTTCCGGCGATCCGATCGCTTGAGGTCGCGGGCCTACCGCTTCCGGTCGCGGTCGCGCCAGTCCGTGTCGGTCGCGAAGGAGTCGAACTCCTCCTCGGTCATGAAGGTCGCCGGGTCCTGGTTGCCGCAGACCTCGCAGATGGCTTCGGTGACCTTGCCGTCCTTCCACTCGAAGACGTAGCAGGGCGCCTCGCAGTCCGCACAGAGGACGTAGTCGGGAATCATCGCTCTGGATTCTACCCGCGGCCCGGCACTCGGGAGCGGAACTCGGCGACGCTGGAGGCGAGGCGCCGTGGGCGCTCCCACTGGATCGCGTGGCCGCACTCGGGGACCACCCAGAGTCGTGCGTCCGGGATGGCGCGGGCCATGGCCTCGCCCACCTCGAGGCGGAAGAGCCCGTCGCCCTCCCCCCAGATCAAGCCCGCGGGCACTGCGAGGCCGGCGAGCTCGGAGTCGTCGAAGGCGTCGGACTCGTCGAGTGCCTCCAGCACCTCGCGCACCGCCGGTGAGCCGTAGGCGCGCAGGAAGGTCCGCTTGAAGGCGCGCAGCGTCCAGGGAGTCCGCACGAAGAGGGCGGAGTAGAGGCGTTCCACCCCTCGGGTCGAGTCGACCCGCACCAGCTCCTCGATCCGGTCCCAGTCCTGATCCCGGTAGCCGCCGCCGTCGATGATCAGGAGACGGCCGGGCAGATCGGGCCGTTCGAGCCCGAGCCGGACCGCCATCCACCCGCCCAGGGAGAGGCCGGCCACCGTCGGCCGGCGCCCCGCGTGGAAGCGCTCGGCGAGCACCGCCGCGATCCTGGCGCCGCTCCCGACATCGAGCCCGCGACGCGGACCGGTGGTGCCGCCGAGACGGGAAAGCTCCGGCACGACGCAGCGGCACTCCCGCCGCAGGGAGCGCAGGACCGGTGCCCACGAGACGGCGGTGGAGCCCAGGCCGTGCAGGAGCACCCACGGCTCACCCCCTTCCGGACCGAGGACCCAGGTCGCGACCCGGTAGCCGTCGATCTCGACGATCTCGCGCCGCGCGCCGAGGCCCCTCAGCACCCAGCGGGACGAGGCCAGGAAGGTCTCCAGCAGCATCGGCCGCCAGAGTAGCGCGAGCGTCTCAGCGGGTGCCAGCCGCCGCGCGCTCCGGCAGGGCGGCGACGACCTCGCCGAGGAGGTCGCCGAGCTCTGCGTCGCCGACCTCCGGTGAGCCGAAGATCCGTCTCCCGATCTGGGCCGGCAGGCCGACGCCTCCGGTCGCCACCTGGTGGGCGAAGACCAGGTCCAAGTCGGGCACGACGGCGAGCCAGTGGCCGCGGGCCCCCTGGGCCAGCCACACCTCGGCGCCCACTCGGCGGCCCAGCCAGCTGTCGGGAGGGTAGATCCACCAGAGGTAGCCGTAGCGGGTCGTCTCGTCCCCTTCCAGCCAGCCGATCGCGGGCCCCCGGGTGCTGGCGTCCACCCAGCTCTCGGGCAAGATCCGCTCGTCGCCCCAGCGGCCCCGGGCGAGGATCAGCAGGCCGAAGCGCGCGAGGTCCCGGGTCGACAGGCGGAAGATGTAGGCGGGATACAGCGAGTCGTTGTGCATGATCCGCTCGCTGAGACTGCGGCGCGTCAGGTAGACGACGTCGCGCGGGCGGAAGTCCTCCATCCCCACCGGTCCGGCGATCCGATCCCGGAAGGCGGGTCCGATCCGGGTGCCGGCGGAGCGCTCGAAGAGGGTGCCGAGAACGTTGAAGTCCCAGTTGTTGTAGTACCAGTAGCTGCCCGGCGCGTGGGAGCCGCGTGCGGGCTTCGATCGCTTCCAGCTGCCGGCCTCGTAGAGCGCGGAGTGGAAGACGTCGGAGCGGCTGCGCAGCAGATCCTCGACCGTGGCGGTGCGCTCTCGCTCCGTGAGGGCGGGCGGGGAGTCGTCGACGTCGAGCTCGGCGAGGGTGGCGTCGAGATCGAGGTCGCCGTCCGCCACGGCGCATCCGATCAGGGCGCCGAGGAGCGACTTGCGCACCGACTGGACGGTGTAGCGCTCGGCGACCGAGCCCCACTGGACGATCGGCACGCCTCTGTGCACGACCATGAGTGCCGCCGAGTCGAGGCCCTCCCAGTGGGTGTGGACCCGTTGGAGAGCTTCGGCCGACCAGCCCAGCGAGGACGGGTCGACCGCCGCCCAGCGGGCGGCCGGGAACTGGATGCGGCCGGCCGCGTAGGCGTCGGCGTCCGGGGAGGGGACCGGCGCGGGCGGCCGCGAGCAGGCGCCGAAGGCGAGGGCGATGAGGAGGGGCTGGAGGGCAGACGTCGCACGCATGGGATCGCTCCTGGGGCTCGGCGGCCGCGCCATGCCGGCCGCACGACCATGGTTACGTCGGACCGGCCCCGGTGCTGTCCGGATCGATCCATCCGGACGTCCGGGACGGATCAGGACGGCGGCTCGCGGTGCGCTCGCTCGCGGTACTCGCCGGGCGTCGCGTCGACGTGGCGGCGGAAGGCTTCGTAGAAGGCCGAACGGGAGGCGAATCCGGCGCGTCGCGCCACGGCGTCGATCGTCAGATGGTCCTTCCCCCGGTCGGACAGCAGCCGGCGGGCCTCGTCGACCCGGTAGCCGTTGACCAGCTCCACGAAGCCGTTCGCGTCTCCCAGGTTGACGGCTCGGGAGACCCGGCTGCGGGGCAGCTCCAACCGTGCGGCCAGGCCCTCCAGGGTCAACGATGGGTCGAGGTAGAGCCTGTCCGCCTCCAGCGCCTCGCGGATGCGGGCCGACACCGCGCGCAGCCGCGGGTCGCGGCTGTCTCGCGGCGCGGCGGCTCGCGGGGAGCGGGCGCCGAAGAGGGTCGAGTGCCGGAAGCCGGCGAAGGTGAGGAGCAGGAACCCGCCGCCCAGGGTCAGCGGAACGACGTCTCGCAGGGAGGCCGCCCGCGGGAACGCGAAGCGGATCCCCTGGGCGACGTGGAGGGCCAGGAGGAGCCCGATCCAGGCGCGGCTCCAGAAACGGTGGCCGGCGGCGGGCCGCGTCGCCGTCCAGCGCCGGTAGAGGAGGAGGCCCGCCCGAGCCGTGTACGCCACCTGATAGGCGACCAGGGCGCCGACCGGCGGCAGCCAGGCCCCGTGCGCCCCCTGCAGAGCGACGGCCGTGACGGCCGACACCGTCCAGACCGACGCCGGCGCGAAGTGCCAGGCGAAACGGAGCGGCCGGACGGTATCCGCCGTGACCAGCCGGGCGTAGAGGAGCGAGAGCGGCGCCATCACGAAGGTGAGGCCGGCCTCGACGAGCTCGAGAGGACGGGCGTCCTCGAGCCCGGCGCGGTGCGAGAGGGCGATCACCGCCACCGCCAGCGCTCCCGTCGTCAGCATGCCGGCGAGCACCCGGTTGGCTCCCCGCGAGCTCCCGGGGGCAGCGACCAGCGCGGCCGCCAGGACCAGCCCCTGAACGGCCCCCAGCAGGCTGAGGAGGGTGAGAAGACCGTCGGCCACGGCGGGATTATCGCTCGCCGCGGGAATTGACCCCGGTCCGCCGCCGTGCTAGGTTCCCCGTTCCGCGTCCGCCGCGGACCCGGAGGAATCCACCTATGTATGCAGTGATCGAGACGGGCGGCAAGCAGTACCGCGTCCAGAAGGGCGACGTCATCGACGTGGAGCGTTCGCTCGGCGCCGCCGAAGGCGACGAGGTGACGTTCGACCAGGTCCTCCTGGTCAGCGGCGACGGCGTCAAGGCCGGTGAGGACGCCGCCGGGGCGACGGTCTCCGGGACCGTCGTGGGGGAAGTGCGCGGTCCGAAGGTCATCGTCTTCAAGAAGAAGCGCCGCAAGGGCTACAAGCGCCGCAACGGCCATCGCCAGGACCTCCTGCGGGTCCGCATCGAGGCCATCGAGGCCTGAGGGAGAGCTGCCATGGCTCACAAGAAAGGACAGGGCTCCAGCCGCAACGGCCGCGATTCGAACCCGAAGAATCTCGGCGTGAAGCGTTTCGGCGGCCAGCAGGTCACGGGCGGCACCATCCTCGTCCGTCAGCGCGGCACGAAGTTCTTCCCCGGCGACAACGTGCGCCGGGCCAAGGACGACACGCTCTTCGCCACGGCGGACGGCGTGGTGCAGTTCCGCGACCGCGGGCGCCACGGGACGTACATCAGCGTCGTCCCCGGCGAGTAGCCTCCAGCCCGTCTTGACCTTCGTCGACGAGGCCCTCATCCACGTTCGCGGTGGTCGAGGGGGGAACGGTTGCGTCGCGTTCCGGCGCGAGAAGTTCGTGCCTCGCGGCGGCCCGGCCGGCGGTGACGGAGGCCACGGCGGGTCGGTGCGGCTGGTGGGGGACGCGAGCCTGAACACGCTGCACCACCTGCGCTTCCAATCGCTCTATGCCGCCGAGCGCGGGCGCCACGGAGAGGGCTCCAAGCGCACCGGCCGCAGCGGCGCCGACCTCGACGTCCCGGTGCCGCTGGGCACGGTCGTCCGCGATGCCGAGACCGCCGATCCGCTCGGCGAGATCGTCGCCGACGGCGCGGTGCTCGTCGTCGCGTCCGGTGGGCGCGGCGGACGCGGGAACGCCCGGTTCGTCTCCTCCACCCGTCAGGCGCCCCGGCACGCCGAGCCCGGGGAGGAGGGCGGCGAGCGCCGGCTCCGACTGGAGCTCAAGCTGCTGGCCGACGCCGGCGTCGTCGGCCTGCCCAACGCGGGCAAGTCGACGTTGATCAGCGTTCTCTCGGCCGCTCGCCCCAAGATCGCCGACTACCCGTTCACCACCCTCGTGCCGCAGCTCGGTGTCGTCGAGGTCGGCGTCGATCGCGAGCCGTTCGTCATCGCCGATCTGCCCGGCCTGATCGCCGGAGCCGCCGAGGGGGCGGGGCTGGGGCACCGGTTCCTGCGCCACGTCGAGCGCTGCCGCGTTCTCCTCCATCTCGTCGACCTGGCCGCCGAGGGCTCGGCGTCGGACGACGTCGATACCATCGAACGGGAGCTGGCCGCGTTCGACGCGAGCCTCCTCGAGAGACCGAGGATCCTGGTGGGGACCAAGATCGACGCCGCACGCGAGGAGCGACGCTCGGAGCTGCGCCGGCTGGCCGAGCAGCGAGCGCTCCCCCTGCTGGAGATCAGCTCGGTGGCTCGCGAGGGCCTCGACCCACTGGTGCGAGCGGTGGCCGATCGGCTTCGCCGACCGCCGGAGCCCGCACAGGAGGAGGCGTGAGGCTCGGTCTCTACGGAGGGAGCTTCGATCCCATCCACCGGGGCCACCTGGACCCGGTCCGGGAGGCGATGGAGGAGATGGCTCTCGACCGCGTCGTCTACCTCCCGACGGCCTACCCTCCCCACAAGGGAGACCGTGAGCTCGCCTCGCCGTTCCACCGCTACGTGATGGTGGAGCTGGCACTGCTCGACGATCCCGGTCTGATCGTCTCGCCGCACGAGCTCGTCGAGGGCGTGTCCTACACGGTGGAGACGCTTCGACACTTCCGACGGCGCTACCCGGAGGGCGAGCTCTTCTTCCTGCTCGGTTCGGACTCCTTCGTCGGGCTGGAGAGCTGGCGCGAGTGGAGCGAGCTGCCGGGTCTGGCCCGCCTCATCGTGATGCGACGGCCCGGTTGGGAGGAGGCGACCCGTCCCGAGTCGCTCTCGCCGGGACTCGCGGACCTGGTCGCCGGCGGACAGGTCCTCTTCGCCGCCAACCGGCCCATCGACGCGGCGGCGACGACCGTGCGGCGCGAGCTCGCCGAGGGGCGGGAGGTCACGCACGGAGAGCTGCCCGAGAGGGTGCTACAGTACATCCGCAAGTACGATCTGTATCGATGACGGGCACTCCGGCGACCGATTCGAGACTCCCCGAGACCCTGAGGTCGGCGGTCGCCGCGGCGGAAGACCGCAAGGCTCGTGACCTGCGGGCCCTCGACCTCTCGCGGGTCTCCGACTTCACCGACTACTTCGTCGTCTGCAGCGGTCGCAGCGAGAGGCAGGTGGGTGCCATCGCGGAAGGCGTCCAGGAGGCTCTCGCCGCCCTCGGTGTCAAGCCGCTCCACGTCGAGGGTCTGCCCGCCGCTCGGTGGGTGCTGCTGGACTACGGTGACATCGTGGTCCACGTCTTCGAGGAGGAGACGCGCTCCTTCTACGGGCTCGAGAAGCTCTGGTCCGACGCCCCCGAGGTCACGGCCGAGCTGCACTAGTGACCGCCTCGTCCGCCTTGGAGGCCCTCATCGCGGCGTCTCCGTCCCTGGAGAGGGCGCTGCCCGGCTTCGAGCGGGCGGCGGCGAGCGACGCGCCGGTCCTGGTTCTCGGCGAGCCGGGAACCGGTCGCAGCAGCCTGGCCAGGGCGCTCCACGCCGCCAGCCGGCGCCGGGCCGGCCCCCTGGTCGAGCTCGACGTCGCCGCGGTGCCGGCCACGCTTTTCGAGAGCGAGCTCTTCGGGCACCGTCCGGGAGCCTTCACCGGAGCGAGCGAAGGGGTGGAGGGCAAGGTGCGGCGGGCCGAAGGCGGCACCCTCGTCCTGGACCATGTCGAGGACCTGCCGGTGGCGACGCAACCGAAGCTGCTCCGACTCCTGGGGGAGCGGGCCTACGCGCCGCTCGGCGGCGGCGACCGGGTGGCCGACGTCCGCTTCCTCGCCCTGGGCGCCGCGGATCTCCCGGAGCGAGCCTCCGACGGCGCCTTCCGGGCCGACCTCTTCTACCGCCTCGAGGTCGTGACCTACCGGCTGCCGCCGCTGCGTGAGCGACGGGCGGACCTGCCGTCCCTGATCCGCTTCTTCCTCGCCGACCTGGCGACCCGTCTGGGAGTCGAGCGGCCGCGGCTGGCGGAGTCGGCTTGGCAGTGGCTCGTCGAGTACGCCTGGCCCGGCAACCTGCGACAGCTGCGCAACCTCCTCGAGCGCGAGATGCTCCTTCATCCGGGGGTCCGCTTGCTCGATCCCGCGCCGCCGCGAGACGCCGGCGAGAGGCCACGGTCGATCGCCGAGGCGGAGGAGGAGCTCATCCGCAGGACCCTCGCCTACACCCGTGGACGGCAGCAGGAGGCCGCCGATCTGCTGGGGATCAGTCGCAAGACCCTGTGGGAGAAGCGCAAGCGCTACGGCATCCCGTGACGAGCCGGCCCACAGCTCCGGACGAACCTCGGCGAGGCGATCCGCGGCAGGCTGATCGGCACGGTCGACACGAGCGAAGGCTCCGGGTGCGCGGGCGCTCGCATCCATGTCGGGCTCTGCACGTCCTCGCCGTCGGCCTGCTCGGCGCCGGCGCTGCCGCTGCGATGGCGCCGGTCGACGAACCGGCCGCGTCGGAGAGGCCCATCGTGCTGATCGCTTCGTGCCGGGCCGCATCGGTTGCGTGCGACTCTCTCGACGGGGCCGCCGGACGTCTGGAGGGTCTACCCCTGCGCCATCCGGTCGTTCGGGCCGAGGACCTCGAGTCGATCGAGGGCTACGGGGCGCGAGCACCGCTGGCTCTGTTGGAGATCGTCCCCGCGGAGACGACCGAGCTGGCGTCTGCTCGCGCGCCCGGTTCCCGCCACGCGGTCAGCCCCTCCTGGCTCGTCGCCGCCATGGTTGCAACCGCCGAGACAGCCGCACCGGACCGGTCGGTCCGGGTTCCCGCAGAGCAGCTGGTCGGGCGAGCGACTCTTCCATCGGTCCCCGGCATCGCGGATCGCGCGCTCGCCTCCGGCCTCGCGGCGGCTCGCCTGACCGCATCCGATCCCGAGGTCGCCGGCCGATGGATCGCCGCCGCCGTGCGCAGGATCGACGCTCTGGAGCGACCGCCGCGTGCCGATCCGCAGTATCTGCTGATCGGCCGCCGGATCTGGGGTCGCCGGGCCCTCTACTGGAGCGCCGGTCTGCTCTGGGCCGTCCTCGTCGTCGCCGGCCTTCCCGGGAGGTGGCGCCGCTCGACGGCCGGCGGGCGCCGCCGGCGGGGACGACGATACGTGCGGCAGCTGCCGTTTCGCGCGCTCTTCCTCGCCGCGACGCTCTGGTCCCCGGCCGTGGCGCTGCCGCTCCTGGCCCCGGCCGCCGTGGCGAGCCTCCTGCGACGCCCGGGGGCTCCCTGGCGGGTCGGGCGCCGACTGCTCGCTTGGGGCCCGGCGGCAGCACTGCTGCTCGCCGCGCTCGCGGCGTGCGCGAGCGGCGACTCTCGGCTCAGAGCGCCGGGCGTGACCGCGCTGCTCGTGGGTCTCGCACTGGCGGCTTGGCAGGTCGGCGAGCTCGAGCGCCGCGAGCTAGGACCGCGCGGCCTCCCGCTCGGTTGCGCGCGCCGTGGCTTGTGCGAGCCTCCGCTCGCGCCCCGGCCGCCGCCTCGGGTAGGGGGCCAGTTGGCTGAGGAGGAGCCAGTCCGGCAGCTGTCGGCACAAGCGGGGCGGGCCGTCGACCCGGATACGCCCGGCGCCGATCTCGCGGCGCAGGTCGCGCAGGCCGCGCCAGGCCTCGACGAAGAGGCGCAGATCGGAGGAGACCGCCACATCCGCGTCGAGTCCCGGGTCCTTCACGCACATCTCGACGTCGCCGTCCCGATGCACGATCCAGAATCGGTCGCACTCCTTCGGCGCCCCCGTGAAGCTGAACTCGATCACGGTACGGCCCGGGGGCATGGCCTCGACGTTCATGCGCAGGTGCATGCTCCAGACCAGGAACGCCGGGTCGAGATCCTCGTCCGTCATGTCGCGCGCCCAGTGGGCTCCCCAGACCGCGAGCTGGAGGATCATCGGCTCGAGGTCCCGTCCGGCCTGGGTGAGCCGGTAGTCCTTGCCCCGGCCGGAGCGACGCGTCTGCACCAGGCCGGCGCGCTCGAGCTCGTCGAGGCGCCGGGAGAGCAGAGTCGGCGACATCTGCGGCACGCCGCGGTGGATGTCGTTGAAGCGGGTGCAACCGTCGAGGAGCCGGCTGACGACGAGGATCGTCCAGCGGCCTCCGAGCAGCTCGGCGGCGAGGGAGAGCGGGCAGTACTGGCCGTAACCGCGTGCCATGGGCGCGATTGTGTCCAGCGGAGGGGTATCCCGCAACTACAGTCCGTGGAGTAGCCGTCCCCCTCGACCGCCGCTAGCGTGTGTTGCGGCATCACCCATGGAAGCCGGAGACGGGAGGCACCGATGAGACGAGTCCTGACCCTTTCGACCGCGTTCCTGCTGCTCGGAGCGCTGCCGCCGGCCGGCGCCACCGAACGGACCGGCGAGGTCGTGGCGGCGTGGAACGACACGGTGCTCTCCCTGGCCCGCGAGGAGGACGGCTTCCTGACGCTCAAGGGTCTGCGCACTGCCGCGATGGGCCACCTCGCCATGCACGATGCCCTGAACCACGTCGACGCGCGGTTCGAGACCTACCTGCCGGTGGAGACCCTCGACTCCGCGCCGCAGGCCGATCCGCTCGCGGCGGCGGTCCAGGCCGGCTACGACGTCGCGCTCGACCAGTACCCGGACCGTGCGGAGACCCTGGGCGCCTTTCGTGAGCGGTGGCTGGGTGGCGAGGCCGACGATGCCGCTCGAGCGAGCGGCGTCGAGCTCGGGCACGCGGCCGCGCGAGCCGTGCTCGGCGCCCGGCGCGGCGACGGTTGGAACGGCGAGGCCGAGTACCGGTGGCACCCGATGGGGCCGGGGGTCTACGCGGAGTTCAACGAGCACAGCAACACGCCGGAGGGATTCGTCTTCGGTGCCGGGTGGGCGGTCGCGAGGCCCTTTCTGCTGCCCGCCGCCGATGCCTTCCGCTCGCCGCCCCCACCCGCCATCGACTCGCCGGAATACACCGCGGCCTTCGCCGAGGTCAAGGAGGTGGGACGGCACGAGAGCGCCACGCGGACGGCCGACCAGACGCACCTGGCGATGTGGTGGAAGGACTTCGCCGAGAACTCGCACAACCGGCTGGCGCGAAGCCTGGTGGCGTCGGACGGCCTCGAGCTCTGGCGCACCGCTCGCCTCTTCGCGCTGCTGGAGACCGCGCTCTACGACTCCTACGTCAACGTCTTCTACAACAAGTTCTTCTACAACCACTGGCGGCCCTTCACCGCCATCCGCTGGGCCGACAAGGACGGCAATCCGGACACCGAGGTGGATGCCGGCTGGAACAACCTGCACCACCACACCTACGCCTTCCCGTCGTATCCGTCGGCGCACGGCACGGTCTGCGCGGCGGCCATGACCGTGATCGCCGACACCTTCGGCGACGACCGGCCCTTCACCATGGAGACGCGGGAGGTGGACGGCGCCGGACCGATGTCCGAGAAGATCCGGATGGAGCCCTCGACGCGCTCCTTCCCGAGCTTCGCGGACGCGGCGATGGAGTGTGCCCTCTCCCGCGTCTACCTCGGCATCCACTTCCGCTACGACTCGGTGGCCGGCAACCGGCTGGGCCGGCTGATCGGTCTCTACGAGCTCGCGACGTCCTTGCGGCCCCTGCCGGAGGAGGGCTCGACGGCTAACGCCCCGTCCACGCGGCCGGCCGCTTCTCCAGGAATGCCTTGACGCCCTCCGCCTTGTCCTCGGTGGAGAAGGCGAGGCAGAAGAGGTCGCGCTCGTAGAGAACGCCCTCCTCGAGCGCCAGCTTCTGCGAGGCGCGAACGGCCTCCTTGGCGATCCGCAAGGTCAGCGGGCTCTTCGAGGCGATCTTGGCGGCCAGCTCGAGGGTCTTTTCGCGGAGCTCGTCGTGGGGAACGACCAGCTCGACCAGGCCGATCGAACGGGCCTCCTCGGCCGCGATCATGTCGCCGGTCAGGACGAGGCGCAGAGCCTGTCCGAGGCCCACCAGCCGGGGCAGACGCTGGGTGCCGCCGCCTCCGGGGATGAGCCCGAGATTGATCTCCGGTTGGCCGAAGCGGGCCTTGTCGGAAGCCACCCTCAGGTCGCAGGAGAGGGCCAGCTCGCAGCCGCCGCCGAGGCAGAAGCCGTTGATCATCGCGATGACGGGCTTCGGAAAGCTCGACATGACGTCGAAGATGCGCGGGCTGCGCATCGCGTGGCGCTGATCGAAGGGCGAGCGGCCTTCGAACTCGCCGATGTCGGCGCCGGCGATGAACGACTTCTCGCCCGCTCCGGTGAGGACGACGACGCCCACGTCATCGTCGGTCTCGAGCGCGGTCAGCACCTCGAGGACCTCGTCGCGCACCTGCTGGTTCAGCGCGTTCAGCTTGTCGGGACGGTTGATGGTGAGGACGGCGACGCGGCCCTCGCGTTCGATCAGCAGTGTCTCTGGCATGTCTCCTCCAACGGTCAGGAGCCGGCGAGCGCGAGTCGGCGCTCCCCGGTCGCGTGGCTGCGACGCTCGACCTGGCGCACGAAGGCGAGCCAGATCTCGCGCTGTTGCTCGTGTTGCAGCAAGTTCTCGGGGTGCCACTGGACCGCCCAGACCCACCACCCCCCGGGAGGCAGCTGCATGACCTCCAGGAGGCCGTCCGGCGAATAGGCCACCGGCAGCAGGTCCCGCCCGAGGTCCCTGACCGCCTGATGATGGCGGGAGTTGGTCCGCGGGCGCTCGCGCGACAGCAGCTCGCCGAGCGGCAGATGCGGTTGCAGCACCTCGACATCGTGGGCGAGGAAGTCGGGGGCGGTGCGGATGTAGTGCTCGGTCACGCCCGGCAGCTCGAGCTTCACGTCCTGGTAGAGCGTGCCGCCGAGGAAGACGTTGAGCACCTGCATGCCGCGGCAGACTCCGAGCAGCGGCGTTCGGGCGTCGTGGGCGCCGGCCAGCAGCTCCCATTCGCGGGCGTCGAGCTCGGGCATCACGGTGAGACCGGCCTCGGCTCGCGCCGTCTGACCGTAGCGCGCCGGCTCGATGTCGGGGCCGCCGCACAGCAGCACCCCCGCCGCCTCCGCGCCGAGCGCGCGGAGCCCGTCGATCGGGTCGTCCGGGGTCACCAAGCGGATGCTCTCCGCCCGGATGCCGGTCGCCCGGAGCGCGCCGGCGTACGGCACCGCGTGCGAGGTCGACTCGGCGCAGACGACGACCGGCTTCACGCCCCGCGCTCCACCAGGGCGGCGAGGCCCAACCCACCCGAGACGCAGAGGGTGGCGAGGCCGAGCCGTCGGTCGCGGGCCGCCATTCCATGCAGGAGCGTCACCAGGATGCGGGCGCCGGTGCAGCCGATCGGGTGCCCGAGGGCGATGGCGCCGCCGTCGGGGTTGACCCGCTGGCGGTCGAAGGGGAGGTCGGCGAGACAGGCGAGCACCTGGCTCGCGAACGCTTCGTTGAGCTCGACCTCCTCGATGTCGGAGGGATCCAGATCGCGCCGAGCGAGCAGAGCTCGTGTCGCCGGTACCGGCCCGATCCCCATGATGCGGGGCTCGACGCCGACGACCTCCCAGTCGAGGAGCCGCGCGGCGGGTGTGAGCCCGAGCTCGCTCGCGGCCTCCTCGGAGGCGACGATCAGCGCCGCGGCGCCGTCGGTGATCCCGGAGGCGTTGCCGGCCGTCACCGTGCCGCCCTCGCGGAAGACGGGGGAGAGCTTGGCCAGGGATCGGGCGGTCACGCCGTCGCGCGGATGCTCGTCCGCGGAGACCACCGTGTCGCCCTTGCGGCCGGGCACGGTGACCGGCACGATCTCGGTTTCGAAGCGGCCGGCGCCGCGGGCCGCCTCGCAGCGGTTTTGGCTCGAAAGCGCCCAAGCGTCCGCCTGGTCGCGGTCGATGCCGCGCTCGCCGGCCAGCTCCTCCGCCGTCTCTCCCATGACCAGCTGCGAGAGGGGGTCGTCGAAGCCGTCCCTGTACATGCCGTCGACGATCTCGGCGTGGCCGAGGCGGTAGCCCCAGCGGGCCCGAGGCAGCAGGTAGGGCGTGTTCGACATGCTCTCGGTGCCGCCGACGAGGGCCACCCGGGCCTCGCCGAGCCGGATGGCGCGGGCGGCGCAGAACACCGCCTGCAGGCCCGAGCCGCAGGCCTGGTTGACGGTGAACGCCGGGCGCTCCTGCGGCACCCCCGCGCGCCACGCGATCTGGCGTGCCGTGTTGGGGCCGCCGCCCGCCTGCCGGGCGTGTCCGAAGATCACCTGATCCACGGCCGCCGGGTCCAGCCCGGAGCGCTCGAGCGCTGCAGTCGCCGCCGCCGTGCCGAGATCGGCCGCCGAGAGCGCGGCCAGGCCCCCGCCGAACTTCCCGATCGGCGTCCGCACCGGCGCGGCCAGCACCAGGGGTGCCCTCATGCCCCCTCCCGGGCGGGGACGGGCCCCGCCCCTCCACGGAGCGCGCCGCGCCACCGGGTCGCAACGGCGTCCATTCGCTACCGTCCCACGAAGACCGTCTTGGTCTCGGTGTAGTAGTGCAGGGCCTCGCGCCCGAGCTCGCGCCCGTAGCCGCTCTGCTTGTAGCCGCCGAAGGGGGCGGCGGAGTCGTAGTAGTTGTACTGGTTGATCCACACCGTGCCCGCATGGAGCCGGCCGGCGACCGCGTGCGCCTTGCCGACGTCACGGGTCCACACCCCGGCGGCCAGGCCGTAGATCGAGTCGTTGGCCTTGGCGACCGCCTCGTCGACGCCTTCGAAGGGAATGACGACGAGCACCGGCCCGAAGATCTCCTCCTGCGCCACGGTCATGGCGTTGTCGACCCGGTCGAGGATCGTGGGCAGCATGAAGTAGCCCTTGCCGTCGACCGACGCCGGCTCGCCGCCGCAGACGAGCTCGGCCCCCTCCTCGATGCCCTTGGCGACGTAGCCGAGCACCGTCTCCCGCTGCTTGCCGGAAGCGAGAGCACCCAGGCGGGTCTTGGGGTGGAGGGGGTCTCCGGGTTGCAGCCGTTTGGTGCGCTCGGCGAGCTTCTCGACCAGCGCGTCGTGGGCGCTCGCCTCGACGAAGAGTCGCGAGCCGGCCGCGCAGACCTCTCCTTTGCCGTAGAAGATGCCGTTGTAGGCGCCTTTCACGGCGGCGTCGAGGTCGGCGTCGGCGAAGACGATGTTCGGTGACTTGCCGCCCAACTCGAGGGTGACCCGCTTGACCGTGTCGGCGCCGTCGCGCATCACGTCGCGGCCGACCTCCGTGGAGCCGGTGAAGGTCACCTTCCCGACTCCCGGGTGGCGGATCAAGGCGCCTCCGACCTCGGATCCGCCGCCGGTGACGACGTTCCAGGCGCCGGCGGGGAAGCCCACCTCCACGGCCAGCTCGGCCAGCTTGAGCGCCGTCAACGGCGTGTAGGAGGCCGGCTTGTGGAGAACGGCGTTGCCGCAGGCCAGGGCCGGCGCGATCTTCCAGGCCGCCTGGATGAGGGGGAAGTTCCAGGGCGTGATGGCAGCCACCACGCCGATCGGCTCGCGCAGGGTGTAGGCGAAGGAGAACGGACCGTCGACGGAGAGCGTGTCGCCGGAGATCTTGTCGGCCCAGCCCGCGAAGTAGCGCAGGCAGCCCACGACGGTCGGCATGTCGACGTAGCGCGACTCGAAGATCGGCTTGCCGTTGTCGATGGTCTCGAGATGGGCGAACTCGTCGATCCGAGCCTCGAGGGCATCGGCGAGCCTCCACAGCAGCAGACCGCGCTGGCGCGGAGTGACGCGACCCCAGTCGCCGGCGAGCGCTTGGCGCGAGGACTCCACCGCCCGGTCGACATCGGCGGCCGAAGCGGAGGCGATCTCGCAGATCGCCTCCTCGGTCGCCGGGTTCTCGGTGGTGAACGTGCGACCGCCCTCGGCGTCCACCCATTCGCCGCCGAGGAAGAGCTTGGCCGGCGGCAGCTGTGCCGGGCTCGCCGTCTCGGTCTCGGTGGGCATCTACTTCCCCTGGAACTCCGGCTTGCGCTTCTCGACGTAGGCCGCCAGGCCCTCCTTGGCGTCCTGGCTGCTGAAGAGCAGCTGTTGGAGCTCACGCTCGATCGCCAAGCCGCTCTCGAAGGGGACCTCCCAGCCGGACTGCACCGAGCGCTTGATTCGCCCGGCGGCTTTGGCCGCCTTGCCCGGCAGGCAGAACTGGCGGGCGTAGGCGTGCACCTGGTCCATGAAGTCGTCGCCCTCGAAGATCCGATTCACCAGCCCCAGGTCCTTGGCGTCCTCGAAGGACATGAGCTCGCCGGTGACCATGAGCTCGATCGAGCGGCTCTTGCCGATCATCCGGGAGAGGCGCTGGGTGCCGCCGGTGCCCGGGAGCACGCCGAGGTTGATCTCGGGGAGACCCACCTTGCCGGCGTCCTTGCGGGCGATGGCGGTCCGCTGCCATCGCGATCTCGAAGTCCGCCTCCACCGTGTGCCCGTTGAGCGCGGCGATGACCAGCTTCGGTGTCTGCTCGAGGCGGTTCAGCGTCTCGTTCGCGTGCAGGCATAGTATCAAGGTGTGGGTCCGACTCCTGGAGCATCTTGATGTTCGCTCCGGCGCAGAAGAACCTTCGCCCAGCCCGGTCAGGACGATCACGTGGACGTCGTTGTCGAGCGCGCCGCGAGGATGGCCTCGTCCAGCTGCCGCATCATCTCGTGGGTATAGGTGTTGGCCGGCGGGTCCGTCAGCGTCAGGGTAGGCGACGCCCGCGGACGTCGTAGCTCACCAAGGTGCGCCGGTTCTCTTGAGCGGTCGGCTCAGCCATTCTCGAAACCTCCAGAATCTGCTGTTCAGGGTGACTGCGGGTGCGCCCGCGGAGTCGCGGTGCCTGGGGAATTCTCTCACGGCGCCCTGGGGTTGTCGAATGACGATTCGTGGTCCGGAGACCGCCGGACGCGGTACTCTCGGGCCTGTTGCAACGCCCTTCCACCGACCCGAGGTTCCTGCCATGAGACGCCATGTAGCCCTCCTCCTTGCCCCTGATCCTCGCCGGCACCGCCGGCTCGAGAGCCAAGATCAACGATCCGGTGCGTCCGCCTCACCCGGGCCCTGCAGCAGCGCGTCGGCACGACCGAGGCGAGCCTCTCGAGCGAGATGCTCGATCACCCGGTGGCGCTCGAGATCGCCGACGACCGCGGGCTGGACGATCTCTCCGTGATCGGCAGCCGGACCGACGACGACGATCGCGAGCTGGCGCTCCACGCCCAGGATCTCGGTGAGCGACTTCCGTCGAGCACGGGGCCTCGGCGGCCCTCGGACTGGGGTGGACGTGAGGACGGGCTGACTTCCGAACCCTTGCGCCTCACTCTGCTGCGCTTCCACGTCCTGGAGTCGAACCAGGCGGTCGGTGCCACCTACGAGGCGCAGGTCCGCTTCGAGGCGGCGCTCGAGGGCCCCGGCGGCTCGGTGCTGTGGCGAGGGGACGCCTCGGGCGACGCCACCCGCTACGGCAAGAAGTTCAGCGATGCCAACACCTCCGAGGTCCTGAGCGACGCCGTCCTCGAAGCGGTCGGTGCGCTGCTGAGCTGATCGCGATCTGCACCGTGCCTGGGCCGGCGAGCGCGACCCGCGAGGGCGCCGGAAGCCCGGCGGCGAGGCGATCGATCCCGCCGACCTGCTTCCGAGGTCCGCCGGCTGGCCGGCGAAGTCGGCAAGGCCCAGCCTGGTGGCCTTCGTCGACGGTCGCACGCTCACCCGCGCCCTGAGCGCCGACGACTTGCTCGCCTGGCGCAGCGGCGGATCGCCCGATGCGGTCGTCGACGCCGTGCTGGACCTGCCGGTCCGCTAGCGGTCCCAGCCGCCGATCTGGCATGAAGCTGACCAGGCTGCCGCAGTCGCCCTGGGTCGACGTGGTGCCTCTCCGGCTTCTCCCGCAGCAGCCGGAGGATCTCCTCTTCCAGCGCCCGGCGCGGGTCGGGACGCCGGAGCAGGGGGGCGCAGCGGATGGACGCGGTCCGCGAAGAGGCACAGCCGCAGCTCGCCGCGGGCCGTCAGCCGCAGCCGGTTGCAGTCGTGGCAGAAGGTGTGCAGAGGGTGATGAAGCCCACGAGGCCGCGGGCTCCCGGGATGCGGGAAGGTGCGGGCGGGTCCGGTGCGCACCTCCGGAGACCGGCTCGAGCGAGCCGTGACGGGCCTCGATGCGCTCCCGCACCCAGGTCGCAGCGGAACTGCTCGGCCTGCTCGTGGCGGTTGCGGTCGGCATGCGTTCGATGTCGAGCGGTCTGTCCACGGTCAACGCGACGAGCGCGTCGATGTCCTCCGGCCGGTGATCGGCCAGGAGGACGGAGTTGAGCTTCACCGGATCGAAGCCCGCCGCCAGAGCCGCTTCGACGCCGCGCCAGACGCGCTCCAGGTCGCCGCGCCGGGTGATCTCGTGGAAGCGCTCGCCGTCGAGGGTGTCGATGCTGACGTTGACCCGCCGGACGCCGGCTCGCTGGAGTGCCTCGGCCTTCTCCTCGAGCTCGGTGCCGTTGGTGGAGAGCGCGAGGTCCTCGAGCCCGGGCAGAGCCGAGAGCCGTTCGACGATCTCGACGATGTCGCGGCGCACCAGCGGCTCGCCGGTCAATGCACGCGCCGGATGCCCATCTCGACCAGGGTGCCCACCAGGGTCTCGAGCTCCTCAGGCGACAGGAAGCCGCGATCGCCGAAGGGAAACTCCGCATCCTCCGGCAGGCAGTAGCTGCAGCGCAGGTTGCAGCGATCGGTGACCGACACCCGCAGGTAGGTCAACCGGCGCCCGAAGGCGTCGACGAGGCGCGTTTCGACCGAGCCGGCGGGAGGCGGGATGTCGCGCGGCGCCGGCCTCGTTCCGAGAGTGACGAGTCGCTGCATCGCGCGCCAGTCTAGCAACCGTCGCGGTCCGCGGCGACGGGTTGCGGCGAGGGACGCGGCTTGCGGCATAATCGAGACTCGGCACGTCAGAGGGCCGCCGACCACGGCGCAGAGCTCGCATGATCACGGGGTACAACACCGATGTGAAGCATCGGGATACCGTCTTCCACGTCCAGACGGAGGACAAGGGAGTGGAGACGGCCTCCGTGGAGAGCCTCATCTACATCGGCGGCCGGATCCTGGCGCGCCGGATGGTCACCTACAAGGCGCTGCTGGAGCGCGGCGAGGGGCGAGACGCCGTCTCACGCCTGATGGACAAGCAGCACCGGATGATGATCTCCCAGATCAAGGGGGGCGGTTCGACGAGCAGGTCTTCGACGGGGCGCCGGCCCCGGAGGGCGCGGTGGCGCCGCCGCCGCCGCGGGCGGAAACCAAGGTGCAACTGCCGGTGGGAGTAACAACTCCAGGAGGTCGAGGCCGTGGAAGGCCTTCGAGGGCGTTCGCCCGCGCCCGCGACACCTCCGAGCCCGCCCGGCCCGGGTTGCCGCCGCCACGCCCGCCAAGCCCGGCCCGGTGGTGCCGGCGGTGGACGACCGGCGACCCTCGATCAGGTCATCTTCGACTACCTGGCCTCGGCGGCGAACCAGGAGCACCTGGTGTTGATGATGGACGAGAGCCCGGCGCTGGCCAGCGGACAGGCGTCGAGCCTCGAGTTCCGCACCCACACCAGTCGTTCCGGAAAGCCGATCGGGGACGCCACCGTGACCGTGCGCATGATCTCGACCCAGGCCTCCGCGACCCTCGGCGAGGGATCCACCGACGCCACCGGCGAGCTCCGCTCCTCTCGGTGCAGGTGCCGGCAGCGGGCCGAAGGCACGGCGGCCCTGATCATCACGGCCTGGAGCGTTCCCGGCGACGCCGAGATCCGGCACCTGCTGTGGTTCTCGAGAACGTCCGGGTCCGGGTCAACGGGGAGGAGAGGCGAGTGGCCGCCGGCAGCGTGGGCGACCTGGGTGCGCTCGACCGGCGCGACCCGCGACGGTCGCCGTCGAGCGCAACGGCGGAGATCGTGCCGCGCGAGGCCTACGACTCCACTCCCGCCGCCGGCGATCGTCTCGAGATCGTCCACTTCGTGCAGGGCGGCTGACCTCTTCCTCGCCGGTCCGAGGCTGTATAACTCGCCCCACGTTCGTGGGCCGCTAGCTCAATTGGCAGAGCAGCAGACTCTCATCTGCGGGTTCGGGGTTCGATTCCCTGGCGGCTCACCATCCCCTTGATCTATCCTGCACTCGGCCCCCGGCGGGGCCACAGGCGTACGCTCCCGGACGCCGGGCGCGAAAGTGGCGGAATTGGTAGACGCGCTAGACTTAGGATCTAGTCCCGAAGCCGGGGTGGGGGTTCGAGTCCCCCCTTTCGCACCAATCCCAGACAATCCACCGTCCCCCGAAGGTTCCATGCGATGAGTGTCGTGCTGTCCGTCGAAGAGACCGGTCCCTGCGAGCGCCAGGTGAAGGTCGAGGTGCCGGCTCCGGCCGTGGAGGCCGAGCCTGACCGCGTCACGCAGGAGTTCCGCCGGCAGGCCCGGATGCCCGGGTTCCGGCGTGCTGTGGTCCCCGACCTGGTCTGCAAGAGGCACGGCGAGGACATCCGCCAGGAGGTTCTCGACCGCCTGCTGCCGCGTTACTGGCGGCAGGCCCAGGCCGAGACGAAGCTGGAGGCGCTGCTGCCGCCGCGCGTCGAGGAGGTGGACCTCGAGGCCGGCGCGCCGCTGACCTTCACGGCGTGATCGAGACCCGTCCTCCCATCGAGTTCGACGGGCTCGACGGCTTCGACCTGCCCGAGGTCGCCGCTGCGGTCGGTGCCGACGATCGATCAGGCGCTGATGACATCCGCCGCCAGGTCGCCGAGTGGGTCCGGGTCGAGCGCATCGGCGGCTCGCGGAGACCTCGTGGTCGCCGACATGGTGGAGATCCAGGAGGCGGAGCAGGGCTCGCAGCGCGTCGCGCGCCCGAGGTCGGCGACGAGGAGGTGTGGGAGGAGCTCACGCTGGCCGTGACCGGCAAGGGCGCGGGTCGCACGACCGAGTCGCGCAGCGAGGATGAGGGCGACGAGGCTCGTGAGCGCTCGTTCCGGATCGAGATCGTCGAGGTCAAGGAGCGCGACCTCCTGCCGCTCGACGATGCGCTCGCGGCCAAGGTCGTGGAGCTTCGAGACGTTGCAGGCGCTGCGCGAGGACGTCGAGGGTCGAATCGCCTCCGCTAAGCGCCGGCAGCGCGTCCAGGTCCGCGCGAGAGCGCAGCCCTCTGGAGCAGTTTGCCAGCATCCGATCGCCGCCGAGGGTCGTCGAGCGAGTCGAGCATCTTCCTGGAGGCTGACCAGCTCCGGCTGCGTGAGTTGATCTGGAGTCCGCAGGAAGCCGCTCGATTGGCGCCACCGTTGAGAGCTCGGCCCGCAGGCGGCGCTGGTGGCGCCCAGGTCGCCGCTTCCTGGCCGCGCCGCGACGGCTTCCTGGACCTGACAGGAAGAGTCTGAGCTCGAGCCCGCCCGCGTCCTTCCACGCCCGGGCCCAGGGGCGCACGCCGCAGGCCGTTCGCAAGGCGCTCGCCCGCGACGAGCGCCCCAAGGAGCTGCGCTCGCAGCTGCTGCGCCAGAATGATGCGCCGCCTGCTGGGCGAGAAGGACCCGAGCAGAGTGAGGCGACGGCCGGTGAGCCGGGCGCCGAGATGGCCGATACGGCCGGAGAGGAGTGACCGACCGATGCTGATCCCGATGGTGGTGGAGCAGACGAACCGCGGCGAGCGCGCCTACGACATCTACTCCCGTCTGGTTGACAACATCATCTTCCTCGGCCGGGGATCGACGACGACGTCGCCAACCTGGTCATCGCACAGATGCTCTTCCTCGAGGCCGACAACCCCGAGAAGGACATCGCGTTCTACATCAACTCGCCGGGCGGATCGATCACGGCGGGGCTGGCCATCTACGACACCATGCAGTACATCAAGCCGGACGTCGCGACCCTCTGCGTCGGGCAGGCCGCTTCGATGGCGGCCGTGCTGCTGGCCGGCGGCACGAAGGGCAAGCGCGCCGCCCTTCCCAACAGCCGGGTGCTCATCCACCAGCCCCTGCTCTACGGTCTCCAGGGCCAGCAGAGCGACATCGAGATCCACGCCAAGGATCTCGAGCGAATGCGGCGGACGATGGACGATGTCCTCGCCCGGCACACCGGCAAGAGCCGCGAGGAGATCCACGACGACACCGATCGGGACAAGATCCTGACGGCCGAGGAAGCGGTCGCCTACGGGCTCGTCGATCGGGTCATGGATCGGCGTTCGCAGGGGCTCTCCGAGGCTTGAGGCCTCGACCCCTCTGCTATACTCCCGACACGAGGTCAACGGCCCCCCGAAGCGGAATAGCGAGCGTCGCGCTCGCTGTTTCACGGAGTGAGTCGGGTCACACTCCCGACCTCGTACCGATCCCAGTTTTCAGAGCCTGAGGGCGAACAGAGATGCCGAAGAAAGAGCCAGGCGGCGAAGAGCTCAGGTGCTCGTTCTGCAACAAGAGCCAGCGCGAGGTCAAGAAGCTCATCGCCGGACCGACCGTCTTCATCTGCGATGAGTGCGTCGACATCTGCCTCGACATCATCGCCGAGGACCGCCTGCTCGAGCAGCAGCAGGAGACGGCTCTGCCCAAGCCCAAGGAGATCGACGAGTTCCTGGCCCAGTACGTGATCGGCCAGGACGCGGCGAAGAAGAAGCTGGCGGTCGCCGTGTACAACCACTACAAGCGCATCGACTTCGCGGAGCGGGCGCGGGGCGACGTCGAGCTGCAGAAGTCCAACATCATCCTGATCGGCCCGACCGGGACCGGCAAGACGCTGCTCGCCCAGACGATGGCGCGACAGCTCTCCGTTCCGTTCACCATCGCCGACGCCACGACGCTCACCGAGGCCGGGTACGTCGGCGAGGACGTCGAGAACATCATCCTCAAGCTCTACCAGGCGTCGGGCAACGACAAGGAGAAGACGCAGCGCGGCATCGTCTACATCGACGAGATCGACAAGATCGCCAGGAAGAGCGACAACCCGTCGATCACCCGCGACGTCTCGGGCGAGGGCGTGCAGCAGGCGCTGCTCAAGATCCTCGAAGGGACGCTGTGCAACGTGCCGCCGCAAGGCGGGCGCAAGCACCCACACCAGGAGTTCCTGCAGATCGACACGACGAACATCCTGTTCATCTGCGGAGGGGCCTTCGTCGGTCTCGAGGACATCATCGAGAAGCGGCTCAACGAGAAGACCATGGGCTTCGGCGCCGAGGTGCGCAACCACAAAGAACGCCGGCGCGGCGAGGTCCTCGAGCGCGTCTGCCCCGAGGATCTCATCCGCTTCGGCCTGATCCCCGAGTTCGTCGGCCGGTTGCCGGTCGTGGCGACTCTCGACGAGCTCGACGTCGACTCCTTGGTACGCATCCTGAAGGAGCCCAAGAACAGCCTGGTGCGCCAGTACCAGACCATGTTCGAGTTCGAGGACGTGGAGCTGCGCTTCACCGACGATGCCCTGACCGCGATCGCGGACGAGGCGGCGAAGCGGAAGGTGGGAGCCCGCGGGCTGCGCATCATCCTCGAGGAGCTGATGCTCGACCTCATGTACGACGTACCCTCCCAGCCCGACGTCAAGGAGCTGGTCATCACCAAGGAGAACGTCCTCAACCGCGCCGTGGCGCCCTTGAGGAAGGCAGTCTGAGGAGTCCAATCGACCCGTGGCCGTCCAGCAGAGCTTCATCGACAGCAGGCGCGTGAGCCTTCCCGCCGTTCCCTTGCGGGACATGGTGGTCTTCCCCCACATGATGGCGCCGTTCATCATCGGGCGCGAGACCTCGGTGCGGGCGCTCTCCAAGGCTCTGGCCAGCGAGGAGAAGACGATCTTCCTCGTCGCCCAGACCGACCCGCGCGTCGACGATCCGCAGCGCGAGGACATGCACGACATCGGCGTCGTCGCGAAGGTGGTGCAGAACCTGCGCCTGCCCAACGGCAACGTCAAGGTGATGGTCGAGGGGCAGCAGCGTGCCAAGCTGCTCGAGATCGACGAGGACGACGGTGCCCTGGTCGCCGAGGTCGAGGCCTACACGGTCGACTACCCGATGGGCGAGCAGGTGGAGAGCTACGTGGCGAAGGTCCTCGAGGTCTTCGAGTCCTACGCCAAGCTCTCCCACCACCTGGCCTTCGAAGGCCTGGTATCGACGATCAAGACCGACGACGTCGATCGCTTCTGCGATCAGCTGGCGTCGCACCTCATGGTCTCGACCGCCGAGAAGCAGTCGCTGCTTTCGAGGCTCAACCCCTACGAGCGGTTGCAGCGCCTCCACGACCTGCTGGATGTCGAGGTGGAGAAGGCGAACCTGGAGAAGCGGATCAACGTCCAGGTCAAGAAGCAGATGGAGAAGGCCCAGAAGGAGTACTACCTCAACGAGAAGATCAAGGCCATCCATCAGGAGCTCGGCCGCCGCGACGACCGCACCGACGAGCTCGAGGAGCTGAAGGAGAAGATCGAGGAGGCCGGCCTCCCCGAGGAGGTCAAGGAGCGCGCCGAGCAGGAGCTCAAGAGGCTCGAGGCGATGCCGCCTGTCTCGGCCGAGGCGACCGTCTCACGCAACTACATCGACTGGCTGATCGGCGTTCCCTGGACCAAGAAGAGCCGGGAGATCAAGGACCTGCCGCGGGCCCAGAAGATCCTCAACGAGGACCACTACGGCCTCGAGGAGATCAAGGAGCGCATCCTCGAGTTCTTGGCCGTGCGCCAGCTCACCGACCAGACGCAGAGCTCGATCCTCTGTTTCGTGGGGCCGCCGGGCGTGGGCAAGTCCTCGCTCGCCAAGTCGATCGCCCGCGCCACGGGGCGGGAGTTCGTTCGCCTGTCGCTGGGCGGAGTGCGCGACGAGGCCGAGATCCGCGGGCACCGGCGCACCTACATCGGCGCCTTCCCGGGGCAGATCGTCCAGATGATGAAGAAGGCCGGCACGGTGAACCCGGTCTTCCTCCTCGACGAGGTCGACAAGATGTCGACCGACTTCCGGGGCGACCCGTCGGCGGCGCTGCTCGAGGTTCTCGATCCGGAGCAGAACGACGCCTTCGTGGACCACTATCTCGACGTGCCGTACGACCTTCGAAGGTCATGTTCATCGCGACCGCCAACGTGCTGCATCCGATCCCGCCGGCGCTGCAGGATCGGATGGAGGTGATCCAGCTCACCGGCTACACGCTGAACGAGAAGCTGCGCATCGGGCAGGACTTCCTGCTCTCCAAGCAGCGCGAGAAGCACGGCCTGAAGGACGATGCCCTCACCCTGGAGGACGAAGCGCTGAAGTCGCTGATCGAGGGCTACACCCGCGAGGCCGGGGTGCGGAACTTGGAGCGGCAGCTGGCCAAGCTGTGCCGCAAGGTGGCTCGCAAGCTGGTCGAGGACGACCAGGAGAAGACCCACAGCCTCGCGACCGACGACCTCGCCGAGTACCTGGGGCAGATCAAGTACCGTCCGCGCCGCAAGAACGAGGAGTCCGAGGTCGGCGTGGCCACGGGTCTCGCCTGGACCGAGGCGGGTGGCGAGCTGCTCGAGACCGAGGTCGGGCTGATGCGCGGCAAGGGCAAGCTCTCGCTGACCGGGAAGCTCGGCGAGGTGATGCAGGAGTCGGCCCGGGCCGCGGTGTCCTATCTGCGCAGCCGTGCCGACCTGCTGGGCATCGATCCGGAGTTCAGCGATACCCACGATCTCCACATCCACGTGCCCGAAGGTGCCATCCCCAAGGACGGCCCGTCGGCGGGCATCACCATGGCGACCGCCCTGGTCTCCGCGGTGACCGGTATCCCGGTGCGCAAGGACGTGGTGATGACCGGCGAGGTGACCTTGCGCGGCAAGGTCCTCCCCGTCGGCGGAATCAAGCACAAGCTCCTGGCGGCGTACCGTGCGGAGATTTCCGAGGTGCTGCTGCCCAAGGACAATGAAAAGGACCTGGAGGACCTCCCCGCCGAGGCGCGGGAGTTCCTGCAGGTGCACCTGGTCGAGACCATGGACGAGGTGCTGAGCATCGCGTTGGACGGAGAGCTGAATCGGTTGCCCGGAAGCAAGGGCGATCTCGACAAGGCCTCTCCGGAGCTGGGTCCGGTCCAGTAGGTCCACGGATCGGCACCGGCCTCGAGTCGCAGGAAAAAAGATCTAGAACAGAAGAGTTGTGGTTCCGCGCTCGCGCGGTGCCTCCACGAAGTGGAGGGGATGGTGCGAATCGAGAGCGGAGAGTTCATTCGAGCAGCGTTTTCGGAGAAGGACTTCCTGCGGGACGGGCGACCGGAGATCGCCTTCGTCGGTCGCTCGAACGTCGGCAAGTCCAGCCTCCTCAACCGCCTGTTGGGCCGCCGGGCCCTGGCGAGAATCAGCTCGCAGCCCGGTCGAACGCAGGCCGTCAACTACTTCCTGATCAACTCCAACCTCTACTTCGTCGATCTGCCCGGATATGGATACGCAAAGGTCGGCAAGGCCCAGCGCCAGGAATGGGCGCGCCTCATCGAGAGCTACTTCTCCCATGGAGAGCCGCACGTGATCCAGCTCGTCGACGCCAAGGTGGGGGCAACCCCGCTCGACGTCGAGGCCTTCGAGTACCTCGAGGCCGTCGGCCGCTCGCCCCTGGTCGTCGCGACCAAGAGCGACAAGGTGCCGCGAAGCAAGCGGTTCCGGCAGCTGGCGGAGATCGCGGGCGAGCTCGGTATGGCGGAGGGCCAGCCGGTGACGGCGGTTTCGGCGAAGACGGGTGAGGGAATCCCGGCCCTTTGGGGCCGGATCGAGGAGGCTCTGGGCTCCCCGGCCCAGGCGCGCTCCGCACATCGAACGACGGGGGTTTCTCATGAGTGACACGGTGGAGACCAAGGAAAAGGCTGCAGTCGAGGAGACCACGGCCGACGAGGTCACCGAGACCGAGGCTGCGGAGGACGAGGTCGAAGCGACCGAGACCGATACCGCCTCCGAGGACGACGAGGATGTCGCCGAAGGCGACGCCGAGGACGACGAGAAGCCCTCCCGACGCCGCAAGCGGCGTGACGGCCTCGACATCCGGACCCTCAAGGAGATGAACATCTCCGAGCTCAGCGAGGTGGCCAACAAGCTCTCGGTCGAGGGCGCCAGCTCGATGCGCAAGCAGGAGCTGATCTTCAAGATCCTCCAGGCGCAGACCGAGAAGAGCGGGCTGATCTTCGCCGAGGGCGTGCTCGAGTGCCTGCCCGACGGCTTCGGCTTCCTGCGGGCTCCGGAGTACAACTACCTTCCCGGCCCCGACGACATCTACGTCTCCCCGTCGCAGATCCGGCGCTTCGACCTCCGCACCGGCGACACCGTCTCCGGCCAGGTCCGGCAGCCCAAGGACGGCGAGCGCTACTTCGCCCTGATCAAGGTCGAGGCGGTCAACTTCGAGCACCCCGAGGTGGCCCGCAACAAGATCTTCTTCGACAACCTGACGCCGCTCTACCCGATGGAGCGGCTGCAGATGGAGAACGACCAGGACATGTCCTCGCGCGTGCTCGACCTGATCACGCCGATGGGCAAGGGGCAGCGCGCCCTGATCGTGGCGGCACCGCGCACCGGCAAGACGATGCTCCTGCAGTCGATCGCCCACTCGGTGGCCCGCAACCACCCCGAGGCGGTGCTGCTCGTGCTGCTCATCGACGAGCGCCCCGAGGAGGTGACCGACATGCAGCGCTCCGTCCAGGGCGAGGTGGTCTCCTCGACCTTCGACGAGCCCGCCACCCGCCACGTGCAGGTGGCCGAGATGGTGATCGAGAAGGCCAAGCGGCTGGTCGAGCACAAGAAGGACGTCGTCATTCTGCTCGACTCGATCACCCGTCTGGCGCGCGCCTACAACACCGTGCAACCGCCCTCCGGCAAGGTCCTCTCCGGCGGTATCGACGCCAATGCCCTGCCGCCCGAAGCGCTTCTTCGGCGCCGCCCGCAACGTCGAGGAGGGGGGTCGCTCACCATCATCGCGACCGCCCTGGTCGACACCGGCAGCCGCATGGACGACGTCATCTTCGAAGAGTTCAAGGGCACCGGCAACGCGGAGATCCATCTCGACCGCAAGCTCATGGACAAGCGTGTCTTCCCGGCCATCGACATCAACAAGTCGGGCACCCGCAAGGAGGAGCTGCTCATGCCGGACGGCGAGCTGCGGCGCGTCTGGGTGCTGCGCAAGGTGCTCAATCCGCTCTCGACCGTCGAGTCGATGGAGCTGCTGCTCGACAAGCTCAAGAAGACGAAGAGCAACCAGGACTTCCTCAACGCGATGTCGAAGTAGGGGAGCCGGGCGGCCATGGGTCTCAGGGTCGGCATCGTCGACTACCTGAACAGCCGCCCGCTCGCCTGGGGCTTCCTGACCGGCCGCATGCCGGCGGAGCTGGAGGCGAGCTATCACCCGCCGGCGCGCGTGGCCGACCTGCTGGCCGCCGGCGAGATCGACGTGGGCTTGGTGCCCTCGATCGAGGTCCAGCGCATCCCCGGCCTCGAGGTGCTGCCGGGGATGGGGGTCTGCGCGTCTCACGAGGTGCGCAGCGTCCTGCTGGTCTCGCGCTGCGAGCCCGGTGAGATCCGTCGTCTGGCGCTGGATCGCAACAGCCGCACCTCCGCCGCGCTGGTGCGCATCCTCCTGGCCGACGTCTGGGGCGTCGACCCCGCCGTGGTGACGGTGCCGGCCGACCTCGAGTCGATGCTGGCCGATGCGGATGCGGCGCTCATCATCGGCGATCCGGCCCTGCGCGTCGACCGCTCGGCCTACCGCGTCCTCGACCTCGCCGCGGGCTGGCGGGGCCTCACCGGCCACCCCTTCGTGTTCGCCGTCTGGGCGGTGCGGGCTGGAGTCGAGACCGCGGAGCTCGGTGAGCTCTTCCACCGCAGCCTCGCCCTGGGCCTGGCCGAGATCGACCGCATCGTGACCGAAGCGGCCGCGGAGCTCGATCTGCCGAGGGGCGAGATGCGGGAGTACCTGACCTCGAATCTCGGCTACCGCTTGGGCGAGGACGAGCTCCAGGGGCTGCTCGAGTACTACCGGCGGGCGGCGTCCCACGGGCTGCTGGAGGAGGTCCGTCCGCTCCGCTTGCGCCGCGAGACGCGCCGGAGTCCATCCCACGAAGGATGAGCCCGTCGAACGCCGGGGGGACGCGCTAGTATCTCGAGGGCACGAACGGTGAGGTAGTAGCTGCCGGCCTCCGCGCGTGCACCGAGTGAGAGGAGAGCACGATGGGACTACTCGACGAGTTGGTGCAGGGCGGCAACCTGGGCTCCGTTGCCGACCTGGTGGCCAAGAACCCCGACGTCCTGAAGGCGGCGGCGAGCCTGCTGAGCCCGAGCGATCCGTCGGTCGGGGGGTCCGAGGGCCTCGGAGGTCTCCTGTCCGCTCTCGAAGGTAACGGCTTGGGCGACCTCGTTTCCTCCTGGCTCGGCCAGGGCGGCAACCGCCCGGTGAGCGCCGATCAGCTCACCGCGGTGCTCGGTCCGGACATCATGAGCCAGTTCGCGCGGAAAGCCGGTCTCGACACGGGCATGGCGGGTGCGGCTCTGTCGGCCCTGCTCCCGAGCCTCGTGGACCGGCTCACGCCGGACGGCGAGGCTCCGGAGACCTCGGCGTTGGATGGCCTTCTGGCGAACCTGATCTGAAGGCGTTTCCCTTCCCCGCCGGGTGCGGCCGGGCGTCGCCCGGCCGTCACCCAGGAGATGTCCTCAGTCCTTGAGGACGAAGGTCACCTTGAGATTGACTCGGTACTCGACGATCCGGCCGTCCCGGACGACGACCTTCTGGCCGCCGACCCAGGCCTCGGCTACGTTGTCGAGGGTCTTCTCGGCGCGCGCGACCCCTTGGACGATGGCGTCTTCGAAGCTCGTCTCGGAGGCGGCGGAGATTTCGGTGATCTTGGCGACGGACATGAAGGGCTCCTTTCGAGGATAGAGGCCGAGCCGCTCGACCCGGTCCGATGGTCGATGATCTCCCATCCTGCCACGGCGCCAGCGTCTAGTCGCAGAAGCCACCCTCCCGATCTGGAGCCCGAAGCGTGCGGAGAGCCTACCGGAAGGCGCAGACGACCGGTGGGGTCAGCGGGGGGAATCGGCCTCGAGGACGGTTCTTGCGGTCGCGCCCCCAAGCAGGCGCTCCACCGAGCCTGTGAGCTCGGCCAGCGCGGCTTCGAGCTGCGGCCGGCCGGCAGGGGGCAGCGCCTCGACGACGAGGAGGGCGTCCCTCGTGCGGGCCGTGAGCCGGGTGCGGGCGGCTTCGCGCCAGTTCCAGCGGCGGCAGACGGCGCCGATCTCGTCGGCGTAGATCACCTCGCCGGGCACCGGCGGCTCTGCCTCCGCGGCGCCGAGCAGCTCGACGGCCGGCTCGCCCTCGCCCGCGAAGCGCAGCTCCACGGTGCCGGAGATCGCCGCCAGATCTTCGCCGCCGGCAGGTAGCAGGTGTTCCAGGGAGACGCGGTTGTAGAGATCGACCAGCGGGTTGATAGACGGGAGCTCGTCGCCCGCGAGGACCCGCCGGGCCAGCGCCTCTATCGAGGAGCGGTACTTGCTCGGCTTGGCGCCGAAGGCGCGGTAGGCCTCGCGCCAGGGAGCGATCCGTTCGTGCTCGGCCACGGGAGTGGCGCCCAGCCGGTCCCGCGCCGCCCGCTCCGCTCCGCGCAGCGCTTCGGTCAGCTCGGGCCGCGGGGTCGCGTTGTCGATGCCGCGCACCTCCACGACGCCGATGAGGACGCCGGGGTAGCGGGTGAAGAGGGCCGGGTCCACCCGCAAGGGGGCGCTCATGGGCCCGTGTGCAGGTTGCGGCGCAGGAAGCGCTTCCAGACCTTCAGGGCCGGGCGCCGGTGGAGCTTCTCATCGTAGAGGCCGGTGTCCCGCCAGGCTTTGAAGAGCTCCGGAGCGCCCATCGCCTCGGCGCGCTCCCACAGGAGGTCGTAGTCGCCGAGGACGAACCACACCACGAAGCTCGCCCGGAGCCGCGTCATCTCGGCCAGGAGATCCTTGACGTAGCGCTTCTGCCAGGCCTTGCGGCCCGGAAGGTGGACACCGAGCGTCGGCAAGTCGACCGGCTCCGCCGTGAAGCCGGTCTCGGCGACGGCGAACGGCTTCTCCGGGTCGAGGTTCCGGGCCTGAGAGAACCAGTCCTCAGGAATGTTCTGCGGGCGGCCGTCGAGCCCCGCCGCGAGATAGGGGTACGTCGAGACGGCGAGGACGTCGGTGAGGGGAAGGAGGGGCTCCACGACCGAGCGCACGTCGTCCCAGCGGCCCGGCTGACCGAGGGTGAAGGTGAAGAAGATCGGCAGCTCCGGATAGCGCGCCTCGAGCTTGCGGTAGGTCGTGCGCAGCAGCTTGCGCAAGGCCGGGAAGCGTTCGGGAGCCAGGCGAGCGAGGAGGTCGATCTCGACGGCGTAGGCGAAGTAGTCCGGATGGAAGGTGTCGATCATACGCACGCAGTGGCGGAAGAACGCCTTGCGTACGGCCGGGTGGTCGAACGAACGGCCGGCCCACGGCTCCTCGAGCGGCACCGCGCCCTCGTCGGTCCACGCCAGGGCGAGGCCGTCCCGGAGGCTCGAGATCGGCGTGACTGCCAGGTAGACGGGCATGCCGTCGGGCGTCGACGCCAGCCGGCGCGCGATCTCGTCGGCGACGAGGCGCGGGTAGGGGAGCCCGCGGAGCGCCTCCTCCCACGGCACGCCGTTGTCGAAGTGGTGGGCGATGAGGTCGGCGGTCGTCGAGATCCCGGCGTAGGTCCAGGCGATCGCCTCGTCGGTGACGTCCGGCGGATAGGGCGTGAACCCGAGGCGGAACGGCCGCTCGGACCCCTGCGCGGGGGCGAGCGCCACCGCCAGCACTGCGAAGAGCGCCAGGATCCTCGTGCGGCCGGGCATCGACCGCATTGTAGGACAGCCCTAGCGCCGCCGGACCCGGACGCCCCCGTTGGTGGTGACCACGCGCACGAGCTCGCCACCCGCGCCGAGCGTCGTGCGGATGTTCCTGTCCAAGCGGCCCTGCACGGTCACCGGGAAGTCGATCTCCACCCGGCCGTTCACCGTTCCCACCTCGAGCTCGGCGGAGTAGCCGTCCGGAACGGAGAGGTCGACCCCGCCGTTGCGGGTCTCGACGTCGAGGCGGCTTCCCTCCCAGGAGGAGCCCACGAGATCCACGTCGACGCCGCCGTTCGTGGTGCGCGCCTCCACGTCTCCGGCCACGGCGTCGAGCGAGATGCCGCCGTTCTCGGTGTCGAGACGCAGGTCGCCGCGGATGCCGGTGACGCTCAACCCTCCGTTGTGCGCGCGCAGGTCGAGGTTCGTGTCACGCGGTACGTGGATCCGGTAGCTGACCGACCAGCTGTCCTCGTCCGGGCCGTGGGCACGGATGGTGGGCCCGAGCTCGATCTCCACCGCGGCCACCACGCTTCGAGCATCGTCTTCATGGCGGTCCCAGGCCGAGATGCGGGCCTCGACGGCGATCTCGTCCCGGTCCCAGGCGAGAACGGAGATCCCGCCGTTGCGGCGGGCGTCGACGGAGAGCAGCCCGGGCAGGCCGTCGACGGTCAGCTCGCGCGTCTCGCAGTAGCGGTGGTCGCCCTCCCGGTCCCGCCAACCGTTGCAGTCGTCCCCGCCCCGGGCGGAGACGGGAGCAGCGAGGAGGAGAAGAGTGAGGGCGCCCCAGGGGGCGCGGCGAAGCGTCTGGGTCATGGCACCTCCCATGCAGTCGTTGACTTCCCGTCCCCCCTTGGACGCTCCACGGCGGGTAATGGTTGGGTCGAGACCGCTCAACGCTCGAAGTAGCCGGGCCGGTACCGGACCTTGACGCCCGGCGCGTCGACGTCGACGCGCACGTCGTGCCAGTCGTCGGAATCCGACTCCGTGGGCGGGTAGTAGCCGAGGACGTACTGTCCCCGCAACTCCTGCATGACCGCTCCGAAGGCCTCCTCGACCTGCTCGACCCCGTCCACGTCGACGATGCGGCCGCCGCTGTAGCGCACCGCCTGCTCGAGGCCGCGCCGCTCCTCGTCGTTGGCCGCATAGTCGCGCCACGCGGAGGAGAACTGTCCCAGCGCGCCCTTGCCCAGCCGGATCCAGTAGATCAGGGCGTCACTGCGCCGCACCTTCCACAGGACGTCGTGCATGCGCAGCGTGCTCAGCACGTCGGCTCCGTCGGAGAGCAGCAGGACGACGCGTCGCCCCTGCCGGCGGTCGAGCAGCCGCAGGCTCGCGTAGAGGTGATCGTTGAGGGCGGTGCCGCCGCGGGCCCGGAGACCGGAGAGGCCGGCCAGCAGCACTCCGGGTTGGTTGGAGAAACGGGTCGCCGCGAGGGGCTGATCGGAGAAGAGCACGACCTGGACCTCGTCCAGGGCGCCCATCGACGACAGGAAGCTCTCGGTGCCGTCGAGCGCGGCCTCGAGCGGCGCGCCCTTCATGCTCTCGCTGGCGTCGAGCAGCAAGATCGCGGCCAACGGCACCTCCCCGCGCTCGAAGGTCACGAGATCGCGACGTTGCCCGTCCTCGAAGAGGACGAAGTGCTGCCGGCCCAGATCCCGCACCTGGGCGTCGCCTCGCTCGACGGTGACGTAGACCTGCTTGAGCGCGACCTCGACGCTGTCCTCGATCTCGACCCGTCGTGTGCGCAGCGTCGCCGAGCCCCGTCCTCCCCAGGCCCCCAACGCCACCACCTCGAAGTGACGATCCACGTTCTCCTCGCCGAGATCGACGACCGTGCGATAGGGGGGACGCAGGACCGAGGAGACCTTCTCCCCGTCGACGAGAAAGTCGACCCGGGCGATCGCCTCGTCCGTGATCACGTCGGCGACGACCTCGACGCGGCCGAACACGGCCTGCCCCGGAGAGGGCTCGAGGATACGCACGACCATCGGCCAGCTCTCGCGCCTCACGACGAGCACCTTCCCGCGGGGTCCGATCTCCGGCTCGAGCCCGTGAGGACCCAGGAGGGAGACGAGGATCTCGTGCAGGGACTCCCCATCGGGCGCGTAGCGGACGATCATGGAGTCGTCGACCAGGTCGCTGCTGAAGATGATCGAAACACCGCGTCCCTGCAGGTCGCGCAGGGCGTCCGCGAGTTTCCATCCGACGTAGGACGGTCGCTCGAGCGGGCCGGACGCGGCGGGGAGGCCGGCGGGCACGAGGAGGCCCGCGACCGCCAGGGCGAGGGCGACCGCTGCTGCCGCCCGCCCCCTCACAGCCCCGCCCTCGAGGCGCGCTCACCGGACAACGCCCGGTCGAGAGCGGCCAGGCGCTGTGCCTCGCGCCCGGCGATCTCGCGACGGACCTCCTCGAGGGCGTCCGTCGGCATGCGGCTGTAGCGGTAGCGCGGCGCGACCGAGACCTGCTCGGCGGAGCGGTCGAGGGTGTCCTGGAGGTCGAGCCCCACGGGAGAGCCTTCGAGATCGGCCACGAAGGCGAGCTGGATGGCCAGGGAAGCGTCGTTCGGAAGCTCACGCACCGCCTCCTGGAGGAGCTCCTCGGCGCCGTCCGCATCGTTGCGATCGGCGAGAGCGCGCGCCAGCTCCTGGTAGGCGAGGGAGCGGATCCAGTCGGGCTGGACGGGACTCAGGAGGGAGCGCAGGGAGCCCATCCCTTCGGCGCTCTCCCCCAGGCGGAGCCGGTTGATGCCCAGCCGCAGGACGGCCTCGCCGTCGTCGGGGCGCAGGCTCACCAGCTCCTCGAGCAGGGGCAGCGCCCGGGAGTAGTCGCCGCGCTGCTCCCGAACGTAGGCCAGGGCCAGGAGGGCCACCGGATTGTCCGGCTCGAGCTTCACCGCCTCGGCGTAGAGCCCGGCAGCGACGGAGTCGATCGACGCCTCCTGGAGGTGGCCGGCCAGGCTGGTCAGGAGACGGCTGGCGAGAGGGCGCGCCGCCTCCCCGCCCTCTTCGGCGTAGAAGCGGGTCAGGTCGACGACGAGCGTGCGGGAGTGGAGGGCGAGCAGCGGTCGACTCCCCTCGCGGTGTCGCAGGTAGGCCTGCTCGTGGAGCAGGATCACCGGGACCAGGGCCTCGACGCCGGTCGGCGCGAGCCGCTCCAGCACCTCCGCCTCGGCTTGCCGCATGCGCGGGATGGCGGGGCCGCCGATCGACTCGGCGGTGGTGTTCTCGAGCTCCACGACGGCGTCGAGTGCGCCCTGCTCGTCGCCGCGGGCGAGCCGATCGAGTGCCTCCCGGTAGTCGGCCTTGAAGCGACCGCGCCGCAACGAGGGCGCCGCCTCGGCCGGAAGCGCGACGAGCAGACCGAGGAGCAGGCAGAGAGCGCGCATGCGAGCTCGCTCGGTCCTCAGCCGGTCTGGATCAGGACCGTCCCGTCGGCGAGGCTGTGGGTGAGCCCGCAGGTCGGCAACACGGCCTCGAGCGCCTGATCCGGGCGCAGGCCGGACGCCGATCCGTGCAGCACGACGCCGGGGGCCGCCCGCTCGGCGGCGCGATCCGAGAAGCGGATCTCGCGGCCGGTCTCCCGCGCGACCCAGCGCAGGAAGGAATCGAGTGAGGCTCCCTCCAGCTCGAACGACGGGGCGACCTCGAGGATCCAGTCCCAGGCCGCGCCGCCGATCGGGACGTGGCGGCGTGAGAGGGCACCGGCGGCTGTCAGCGAGAGCTCGGTGCCGGCTCCGGTACGGTGCTGATCCTCGCCGGAGGCGAGGCTGACCATTCCTTCCCGGACCCGGACGCGAAGGCCGTCCGGCAGGACCCGCACCTCGAACTGGGTCCCGATGTCAGTCACCGCTCCGAGCTCCGTCAAGACTTCGACCGATCCCGACGACTCGGGGCCGAGACCGGAGTCGACGTAGACGGCACCCCGCTCGAGGCGGAAGACCGTCGGCGAGAGAAGGCGGACCCTGCTGTCGACGTCGAGCCGCAACGACGGGCCCGCCGCCAGCTGCAGGGCGAGGCGACCGTCCTGCGTGCTCTCGAGCGTGTCGCCGGCGCGGATCTCGTCGTCCAGGGCCAGCCGCCGCTTGTCCGCGCCGATGCTGTCGGGCTCGGCGAGCTGCCAAACGAGGCCTTGGACGACCGCCGTACGGCCCACCGGCCCGGTGGCCAGCTGCACTTCAGGCTCACGGGTGGCGCGTTCAGGAAGGAGGACGACGAGGGCGAGCGCGGCGGCGAGTGCGGCCGTGGCTCCGGCCCAGAGCGCCGCGCGCCGGCGACGGCGGCCGGCGACGGCCTGCAGCCAGTCCGATTCGACGGCGATCCGCACCCGGCGGGCACGGTCCAGCGGTGCCACGGGACGGGGGCCCGCCCAGCGCAGCAGGCGGCCGATCCGATCGCCGTCGGTCTCGGTGTCGACGCCGGCGAGCCTGCGCGTGTCGCGCACCTCACTCATGACCGTAGGCCTCCCGCAACGTTCCGTGCCCGCTCACGGAGCTCGCCTCGACGAGGGAGTCGAACCCGTCGCGGAAAGCGATCCTGGCGCGGGTGAGCAACGACTCCGCGGCCTTCGGGCTGACGTCGAGGAGCGGAGCGATCTCCTTGACCGAAAGGCCGTGGATGTACTTCCACTCCAGCGCGTCTCCGTAGCGCGGCGGCAGGTGGTCGAGCGCCACCTGGACCAGACGCGCGAGCTCGCTGCGTCGCAGCTCCTTCTTCGGGGTCTCCACCGTGGGCGGACATCAGGGACTCCAGGGCGGAACGGATCTCGGGCTCCTCCTCGACCAGCAGGATGCGCTGCGGCTCGCGGTTGGCGCGCTTGTAGTAGGCGCTGACCTCGCGGCGGCAGAACGTGCAGAGCCACGTGAACAGGGCCGCCTCGCCGCGGAACGTGTGGATCTTGCGCACCACCTGGCAGAGCGTGCTCTGCACGACCTCCTCGGCCACCTGCTCGTTGCCGCCGAGGCGGGCGAGCGCGAAGCGGTAGAGCCTGGGGAAGTAGACGTCGAAGAAGGTCTGGAAGGCCGCTTCGTCGCCCTTCACGAGGCGCTTGACGAGGTCTTGGTCGCTGAGGCTCGAAATCGGGTCCACCTCCTCTATTCTCGCCCGTTAGAGGGTCGAGCGCCAGCCGATCCTTCGGCCTGCGACGGACGGGCCGGCTTGGAGGGCGGGGTCGGCGCCGGGTAGAGTGGGCGGGCCATGGATCTCGCTCCCTCCGGACGGCCGGTCGATGCCGTCCTCGACGATGCGGTCGCCGGCCGGCGTCTCTCGGTCGGAGACGCCCACACGCTCCTGCTCGAGGGGGACCTGATCGACCTGGGGTTGGCGGCCGACGCGGTGCGCAATCGCTTCAACGACCCGGCGTTCGCCTCCTACAACGTCGATCGCAACATCAACTACACCAACGTCTGCGTCTACAAGTGCCGGTTCTGCGCCTTCTATCGGGAGCCGGGAGACCCCGAGGGCTACCTGCTGCCCTTCGAGGAGATCGGCCGCAAGGTCGAGGAGACGCTGGCGCTCAACGGGACCGGCATCCTGATGCAGGGGGGCGTCCATCCGGACCTACCCCTCTCCTACTACGAGGACCTCCTCTCCTATCTGCGCGAGCGCTACCCGGAGGTGCACCTCCACGCCTTCTCGCCACCCGAGGTGAAGTTCATCGCCAAGAAGGAGCGGATGAGCTTCTTCGACGTCATCGCCCGGCTCAAGGCCGCCGGCCTGCAGTCGATCCCGGGCGGCGGTGCGGAGATCCTCTCCGACGATGTCCGCAAGGAGGTCCTCGCCTACCCCAAGTGCTCGTCGGAGGAGTGGATCGACATCATGCGCCAGGCCCACCGCAACGGGCTGCGCACCTCGTCGACGATGATGTACGGCATGGGCGAGCCGCTCGAGGCGCGGCTCGAGCACCTGCAGCGCATCCGCGACCTGCAGACGAGACCGGCGGCTTCACGGCCTTCATCTCCTGGACCTTCCAGCACGAGCACACCGACATGCAGGACGTGCCGGAGACCTTCGCGCACGAGTATCTCGACGACCCTGGCCGTCACGCGGCTGTTCTTCGACAATATCGAGCACCTGCAGACGAGCTGGGTCACCCAGGGCAAGAAGATCGGGCAGCTGGGTCTGAAGTTCGGTGCCGACGACATGGGCTCGATCATGATCGAGGAGAACGTCGTCTCCGCCGCCGGCACCGCCTACCGGATGTCGCAGGAGGAGATGGAGCACCTCATCGAGTCCGCCGGCTACACGCCCCGCCAGCGCACCAACCTCTACGAGCGCTTCGTCACCCGCGCCGACACCGCTGCCACCGCCAAGCGCTACCGCGGCTCCCTGACCCCCGAGAACCGCGACCTGGCCCCCAGCGCCCTGCCCGTCGTCGGCTGACCGCGACCCCGCCGCCCCAACGGATCCCCGGGGGCGGCGATCCGGCTAGGATGCGCCGACATGGCCAACGCCAGTCGGCTCCTGCTCAACCCGGCCGCCGGCCGCGGGCGTGGGGCTCGTGCCGCCTCCGTCCTGGGCGAGCTGGCCTCCCGCCACGGCCTCGATCTGGTCGTGACCGCTTCGCTCGACCACCTGCTCGCCGAGGTCCGCGAGGCCGTCGCCCGCGGTGACGAGCGCCTGCCCCTGGCCGGCGGCGACGGAACGTTCCACCACGCGGTCCAGGCGCTGGCCGGCACCGAGACGGCCCTGGCGCCGCTCCCGGTGGGAAGCGGCAACGACCTGACGGCCTGCCTGGGCGTACCGGGTGACCTCGCCGCGGCTCTCGAGACGCTGCTGGAGGCACCGGTCGTGCCGTTCGACCTCGGCCAGGCTCTCGGTCGCTCCTTCGCCCTCTTCGCCGGCCTCGGCATCGACGGGGAGGTGGCCCACTACAACAACACCAGGGTGCGAAGGCTCGGCGGCACCGCCGCTTACGTCTACTCCTTGCTGCGCGTCCTCCCGGGCTTCCGCGTGCCGGAGCTCGCCGTCACCTGGGACCGCGGCAGCTTCGAGGGCCCCGCCTACCTGGCGCTCGCGGCCAACTGCCCACGGGTCGGCGGCGGCATGCGCCTGACGCCGGAAGCCTCTTGGAACGACGGCCTCCTCGACCTGATCCTCGTCGACGCCGTCCCCAAGAGCGCCCTGCTCCGCATCTTCCCGCGCGTCTTCCGGGCGCCCACGCCGACCACCCCGCCGTCCACATCGTCCGCACCCGCACCGCCCGCATCCGCTCCGCCTGCCCCTCTGGCCCAACGCCGACGGCGGCCCTCGCGAGGCCCCGTCACCGACTCTACGTCTCCATCCGCCCGGGCGCTACGCGCGTCTGCGCCCGCTGACTCGTCGGCGTGCGCGCCGGCGTCCAGCCGGGCGAAGGCGAATGCGAGTACCCGCTCACGAGCCCTCCCAACAAGGCCATCGGGCTGTCCCAGGCGTAGGCGGCCCCGAGGAGGGCGCCCGTAATCGCGAGGACGAAGATCGCGGCGGCGCCCGGTGCGGGCGCGTAGCGCCCGCGAACGAGGCGGCACCGTCAGGACAGAAGGGTGGCGAACAGGCCACCGTGACCCCGATCGGTCGCACGAGACACGATTCATCTAGGACGTCTCCGAACGCGCGGAAGAGATCCTGCGCGATGGGCCCGGCGGCAGTGACTCTGATCGCGGACAGCGGTGGTCTTACGCCCTGTACGACAGCCGGGATCCGTCCCGGGGCGCTACGCGTCGTTGCGAGCGCTTGAGCATCGCCCACGGGGGTGGGACTGCTATCCTCACCTGATGGCTCCCGACCGGCCTCAGCCGAAGGGTCTCGGCCAGTACCGGAGTGGTCGCTCCGACGTTTCGGAGCGGGCAGAGGAGATCCTCCGGGAACGCGCCGCCCAGCGCGCTCTCGGAGCGTCGCCGACCGTGCGACCCGAGGTGGCGAAGGACCTCGAGGACTCGATGCGCGAGACCGAGCGGCTCCGCGAGTCGCTCCAGGACTGAAGACCGTCAGCCGACGTCGAAGCTCACGCCCTGCGCCAGGGGGAGCTCTTCGCCCCAGTTGATGGTGCAGGTCTGGCGGCGCATGTAGGTCTTCCAGGCGTCGGAACCGGCCTCGCGGCCGCCGCCGGTCTCCTTCTCGCCGCCGAAGGCGCCGCCGATCTCGGCGCCGGAGGTGCCGATGTTGACGTTGGCGATGCCGCAGTCGCTGCCGGTGGCGGCGAGGAAGCGCTCGGCGGAGCGCATGTTGAGGGTGAAGATGGCGGAGGAGAGCCCCTGCGGGACGGCGTTGTGCTGCTCGATCGCCTCCTCCAGGCTGTCGAATTCGAAGAGGTAGAGGATCGGGGCGAAGGTCTCGTCGCAGGTGATCGGCATCTGCGCGGTCGCCTCGACCAGGGTGGGCTCGACGAAGAACCCCGGCCGGTCGAGCTTGCCGCCGCCGTAGAGCACCCTGCCGCCCTGCTCCTCGGCGGCCGCGAGAGCCTCCATCATGTCGTCGACCGCGCGACCGTCGACCAGCGGCCCCATCAAGGTGTCCGGGTCGAGGGGATCGCCGATCGTCACCGAGCCGTAGGCCTGCACGAGCTTCTGCTTCATCTCGGCCGCGATCCCCTTCTGCAGGAAGAGGCGCCGGGTGGTCGTGCAGCGCTGACCCGCGGTGCCGACGGCGGCGAAGAGAACCGCGCGCAGCGCCAGATCGAGATCGGCGTCGTCGGTGACGACGATGCCGTTGTTGCCGCCCAGCTCGAGGAGCGAGCGGCCCAGCCGCTGCGCCACCGTCTGGCCCACGGCGCGCCCCATGCGGACGGAGCCGGTGGCCGAGATCAGGGGGATCCGCGGATCGGCCGTCATCGGCTCACCCACGGCGTGCCGATCGCCCACGGTCAGATTGAAGACCGGCGGCGCCCCGTTGGCGGCGAGGACCCGCTGTGCCATCCAGGTCACGGCGACGGCCGTCAGGGGCGTCTTCTCGGACGGCTTCCAGATCACCGGATCGCCGCAGACCGCCGCGATGCAGGCGTTCCAAGCCCAGACGGCGACCGGGAAGTTGAAGGCGGTGACGACGCCGACCGGCCCGAGAGGATGCCACTGCTCGTACATCCGGTGCTGAGGCCGCTCGGAGTGCATGGAGAGGCCGTAGAGCTGGCGCGACAGCCCGACGGCGAAGTCGGCCATGTCGATCATCTCCTGCACCTCGCCCAGGCCCTCGGAGAGGATCTTCCCCATCTCGAGCGAAACGAGACGCCCGAGCGCGTCCTTGTGCCGGCGCAGCTCCTCTCCGAGCTGGCGCACGACCTCGCCCCGGCGCGGCGCCGGCCAGGTGCGCCAGACCTCGAAGGCCTCGACGCTGCGGCGTGCCACGCGGTCGTAGTCCTCGGCCGTGGCGCTGCGGACGCGGGCGAGCACTTCGCCGGTCGCCGGATTGACCGACTCGATGGGCCTTCCTTCGGTCTCGATCCACTCGCCGTCGAAGGCTCCGGGATTGTCCTCGGCGAGCCCCAGGCTCCGGAGGATCTCGGCGACGCTGGAGTCGGTGGCGGTAGCTGTGGTCATGATCCTCTCCTTCTCAGGCGCAGCGGGCGAGCGCCCGGCCGATGCGCTCGAGGCCGGTGCGGACGTCGTCGTCGGTCAGTGACAGGGGCGGACGGAAGCGGACGGCCGAGCTGCCCGAACGCAGGCCGAGCAGGTCCTCGTCGAGCATGGCGCGGATCGTCTTCTCGCGGATCTCGCGGCTCGGCAGGTCGAAGGCGACGAAGAGCCCCCGCCCACGCACGTTCGAGACCAGCGCGGGGTGCTCCGCGGCCAGGGTCTGCAGGCCGTCGAGCAGCAGGGCGCCCACCCGGCGCGCATTGGCCAGGAGCTCGTCCTGCTCGATGATCTCCACCTGGCGGGCGCAGCGCACCATGTCGACCAAGTTGCCGCCCCAGGTCGAGTTGATCCGGCCCGAGACCTTGAAGACGGAATCCACCTCGTCGACGCGCGGACCGGCGCAGATGCCGCACACCTGGGTCTTCTTGCCGAAGGCGAACACGTCGGGGACGACGTCGAAATGCTCGAAGCACCACCACTTGCCCGTCGCGCCGAAGCCGGTCTGCACTTCGTCGAAGAGGAGCAGGAACTCATGCTCGTCGGCCAGGTCGCGCAGAGTCCGCAGGAACTCGGGGCGGAAGTGGTTGTCCCCACCCTCTCCCTGGATCGGCTCGATGATGAGGCCCGCGATGTCGTGACCGTGGCGGCCGACCGCCTCCTCGATCTCCCGTACGGCCCGGGCTTCGTCCTCGACCACGCGGCGCTCGATCTCCTCGGTGACGGGGAAGGTGAGCTTGGGGTTCGAGACCCGCGGCCAGTCGAACTTGGGGAAGTACTGGATCTTGACGGGATCGGTATTGGTGAGCGACAGCGTGTAGCCGCTCCGACCGTGGAACGCTTCGCGGAAGTGGATGATCCGCGATCCCTTCTCGCTCCGGCCGGCCGCCATGTTCTTGCGCCGCTTCCAGTCGAAGGCCGTCTTGAGGGCGTTCTCGACGGCCAGCGCGCCGCCCGCGATGAAGAACATGCGTTCGTTGAGCGGCGCCGGAACGGTACGGGCGAACGCCTCGACGAACTCCGCCATCTGCGTCGTGTAGAGGTCGGAGTTCGACGGCTTGTTGACCGCGGCCGGGAGGAGGCGCTCGAGAAACTCGGGGTCGCGCAGCCCGGGGTGGTTGTAGCCGAGCGGGCAGGTCGAGAAGCAGGTGAAGAGGTCGAGCAGCTCGCGGCCGCTGACGGCGTCGTGCAGGTACGGGCCGTGACTGCGCTCGAGATCGAGTACCAGGGGAAGGCCGTCCGCCAGCATGTGACGTTTCAGCGTCTCGCGGACGTGGTCCGCAGTGATCCGCGCAGAGGTCGTCGCACTCGGCGTCATCGCATGCTCCTCGCAGCCTGTTGGGAGTTCGGGGCGCGATCGCCCCGGGGAGGGGCAGAGTAGCACCGGCCCCGAAAAGGGGTCAATCGGTGCCGGGGCCCCAGCGGTCGGCCACCAGCCGGCGGGTGGAGATGACCGTACCGGCCACCGCCGTGCGGTTGCGACCGGTCTCCTTGGCCACGTACATCGCGGCATCGGAGAGGCGGAGCAGACGGCTCTTGCAGCGCTCCACGTCCACCTCCGGATCACCGTGGCGGTGCAGGGTCGCGATGCCGATCGAGCAGGTGACGCCATGGAGCTCGAGGACCTCCGGCTGCAGGTCGCTCGGCATGTCGCAGAAGACCGCCGCCGCCACCTCGGTCCGGATGCCCTCGGCCATCTCGATCGCCGCTTCCATCGCCATGCCCGGCACCGCGATGACGAACTCGTCGCCGCCGTAGCGTGCCGCGACCGCCGCCGCCGGCTCGCTCGCGCGGGCCAGCAGATGTCCGACCTCGCGCAGGACTTGGCTGCCCGCCAGGTGGCCGTGGGTGTCGTTGATCCGCTTGAAGTAGTCGAGGTCGAGGAACAGCACCGCCAGGTCGTCGCCGTTGCGGCGGGCCGCGGCGATCATCTCGGAGAGCGCGAGGTGCATCGAGCGGTCGTTGAAGAGCTCGGTCAAGGCGTCGCGCTGTGCGATGTCCTGCGCTCGGCGGTGGTCCAGCGCGGTGCGGACCGCGGCCGACAGGTACTCGGCCAGGATCTCCACCAAGCGCGCATCGGAGTCGCCGATCTCCTCGCCGCCTCGGCGAGCCACCTCGAGGACGCCGCAGATCTGCCGGCCGATGTGGATCGGCAGGGAGAGGGCACCGTTTTCCCGCAGCTGGCGGCCCGACGTGTATGCCCGCCAGATCGGGCCGCTGGGGCTCTCGAGGTGCTCGCCGAGCCCGTCCGAGGCGCCCCCGAAGGTGGCCACGCGCGCCAGGCGCGTCCGGTCGCCGGCCGCCGACCGCGACGAGTGTTCGTCGAGCAGGAGCGATCCGCACGCGTCGGGCACGACCTCCTGCAGGCGTTGGAGAACCGCGGTCAGGGTCTCGCCCAAGCTGCTCTGGGCGGACAGTGGGTGGTCCACGCAACGGCGATCCAGGAACCGCTCGATCTCGGCTCCGTCGACCGCTGGAACTCGAGCCATGGCGCCTATTCTAAGGCGCGCGACAGCTTTCGCCCGCGGCGCAGCACGTCCTGGAGCAGCTCGTCGGCGTCGGCGAGCTGCGGCGCGTAGCGCAGATAGTGCAAGTCGTCCCCCAGGCGCCCCACGGCGGTGGCGGTCTCGGTCGCCATCCCGCGGGCGCCGAGGAGGTCCGGCCAGCGGGTGCTCGCCGTGCCGGGCCCGATCTGCCATCGAGTCTCGAGCAGGCGCCGCAGGGCCTCTTCGATGCCCGCCGCCGCGCGTCGGGTATCGCCCGCATGGCGAGCTTCCTGGAGGGCCTGTCGCAGACGGGCGGCCGAGGCTCTACCCGGCGCCGCCCGGCGCCGCCAGAGGAGTAGGGCCAGGAGCCCGACACCGCATGCGAGCAGGGCGACGGTCGCGATGCGCGTCGCGGGCGCGGTCCAAGCCGGCGAGGTCGCGCCCGCCTCCGGCGGAGCCTGGCCGCCCGAGGCGGGTGGGCTCGTGTCCGTGGCCGGGCTCGCCGGCGCGACCGGCTCGTTCTCGGCTTGGGTGGCGGTCAGGTCCTGGGCCGCGGCCGTCGCCCAGCGGAACTCCTCCTCGTCCGGATCGAAGTACGGGATCCGGGTGGGCGGGATCGTCCACTCGCCGGGACGATCGGGCAGCAGGACCCAGCTCCAGGACTTGCGCGCCTGGACGTGGTTGCCGACGACGCGTTCGTCGCTTTCCTGCTGCGGCGGAAAGCCCCGCACGCCGTCCAGCACCGGAGCCGAGGGGGCCGGGAGGCCCTGCAGATGGCCGACACCGGACAGCGTGACGGTGAACGTGGCGGCCTCGCCGACGGCGACCTCCGCAGGGTGGAGCTCCGCCGCGACCTTCAGCTGACCGACCGCCCCCTGGAAGCCCGCCGGCGCTTCGGGGAGGGCTCGCACCTCGAAGCTCGACGGATTCGTCGTGCGCCAGACGTCGATCCCGCGCTGGATGCGTCCGAAACCGAGGCGTCGCGGGCTCACCGAGACCTGGATGCGCACCGGGTCGATGGAGATCTCCCCCGCATGCAAGGGGAAGAGCATCCGGCGCAGGAGGGGGACGCGGGCGTACTTCTCACCGTCGACCTCGACGATGTCCGGCTCGCGCGGTTGCGGGTCGTCGACCTCCTGGACCCAGAACCCACGGAAGTCCGGAAGCGACTCCGGGTGGACGGAGGAGACGTCGGACTGGCTGAAGAGGTAGAGCGTGTAGGTGACCTGCTGGCCGACGTAGGGGTCCCGCGGGTAGGCCTCGGCCCGCAGGAAGAGCTTGGGCTCGGCCGCCGGGACCTCACGCTCGAGCGGCGCGAAGATGTCGGGGAACGGGTCACCCCACGGATCGCGGCGGGTGCGCGCCGGAGGTGCCACCGAGCCCTCGACGATCTCGACCTCGAGGTCGTCCGGAGTGAAGACCTCGCCACCCACCTCGACCTCGATCGCGTGCACGCGGCCGGTGCCGACCTCGAGGGGCCTGAGCGGGAGCTGGATGCTCTCCACGCGGCTGACGCGCCCGTTGACCGCGCTCAGCTGGCTGCTGCGAACCTGCCCGCCGGCCACCTGGAGGTTCTCGAGCTCGAAGTCGGGCTGGAGCCCCAGGTCGTCGAGGGCCCCGCCCTGAACCTCGATCGTGAGCTGGACGACGTCCTCGACGCCGATCCGTTGGGGCTCGAGACGGGCCCGCACCTGCACGTCGGCCGCCCGCGCCGCGCCCGACGCCGTCAGCAGGGCGAGGAGGAGCCCCGCTGCGGAGGCGACCGGTACCCTCACCAGTCCCGGTCCCCGGCCGATTCGTCCTGCTGGCGCTCCTCGGCCAAGCGCCGCAGCTGCTCACGCTCCAGGTTCTCCACGGCCTCGAGGATGGCCGCGGCCTGCTCGGCGGTCATGTCGGGCTGTTCCTGGAAGTTGCGCAGCGGCGAGTCGTCCGACTGGTCGCTCGGCCGGGGAGCCCCCTGGCCCGGCGAGCCCTCGTCCGGCTCGTTGCCCTGCGGCTCCGGTTGATCGGGAGGACGCTCGTTGCCCTGCCCCGAGGAGCTCTCCTGCTCGCCCTGGTTGGGTGCCTCCGGAGTCTCCTGGTCTCGGCCGTGGCGAGAGCGCTGCTCCTCGAGCCGGTCGAGCGCGATCTCGAGGTTGTGCTTGGCGTCGTCCTGAGCCGGCTCGAGCCGCAGGGAGTCCTTGTACGCCGCCACGGCGGCGGGGAAGTCCTCTTGCGCGAGCTGTGCGTTGCCGAGGTTGTAGAGGGCGCGCGCCTTGAGCTCCCCGGTCGCCCCCTCCGCCGCGCGGCTGAGGTGCTCCACCGCGTCGCCCGCGGCGTCGGCGGCGAGATCGCCCGCGCCGGCGTTGAACCGGGCGAGGGGGTCGTCGGGCAGCAGGCGGGCGGCACTCTCGAGCTTGCCCGCGGCGGCGTCGGCGTCGCCGTTCTCGAGATCGGACAGAGCCCGCTCCGTCCGTTCGCGGGGGTTGAAGAGCCATCCCTCGACTCGCGTGCGCAGGGCCTGGAGGTCGCCGAACAGGCCGGCGACGAGGAGGCTGGAGGCCAGCAGTGCGATCTTCACCGGGCGGCCTCCCGCTCGTCGGGCACGGGACGGATGGGACGCGTGACGAGATGGCCGAGAAGGGCACAGAGCGCGAGCGCCAGCGGCCACTGGAAGCGCTCGGCCCGGGTCGAGAGCACCTGACTCTCGAGCGCGCGCTTCTCCATCGAGTCGATGGCGTCGACGATCGGTCCGAGATCGGTTCCCACGGAGTCGGCCCGGACATACAGGCCGCCGGTCTCGCCGGTCACGTGCTCGAGGAGATCCTCGCCGAGCTTGGTCACCACCACTTGACCCTCTGCGTCCCGCTTGTAGCCGTCCTCGCCCGGCAGAGGGATCGGGCCGCCTTGCAGCGAGCCGACGCCGAGTGCGTGCACGATCACGCCCATGCCGTGGGCGCGTTCGAGGAGGGCCTCGAGGCCCCCCTCGAGGTCCTCGCCGTCGGTGACCAGGACGAGGACGCGGTGCTTGCCGTCCCCCTCCGGGAAGAGGTCGAGCGCGGCCTCGAAGGCCGATTCGAGCCTCGTCCCCGGAGTCGGCAGCGAGGCCGGTTCGACCGCGTCGAGGAGCAGGTCGATGACCGCCGTGTCGAGGGTGAGCGGGGCCAGCACCACCCCCGCCCCCTCGACCTGGACCAGGGCCACACGGTCTCCCGGGAGCCGGCGGGCGAGCTCGCGAACCTGGTGTCGCGCCACCTCCATCCGCGAGGGCTGGACGTCGCGCGCCGCCATCGACAGCGAGGAGTCGAGCACGAAGACGACGTCGACGCCGCGTCGCTCCACGTTCTCTTCGATGGTCCCCCATCGCGGCCTCGAGAGGGCCAACCCCGCCGCCGCCACCGCGAGAGCGAGCAGGGCGAGGGAGAGCACGAGCCGCGACGGAGCGTAGTCGAGGGCCAGACGAGCCCACAGAGAGCGTCCCGCCCAGCGCTCCAGGGCGGCCAGGCGGAGGCGCCACAGCCAGGCCGCGGCGAGCGCGACGAGAGGCCCGAGGAGGACGAGCCAGAGGAGCAGCGGTCGACCGAAGCTCATGGCTCCACCGTCAGGCGCGCCGCGCCGGTCAGCAGGGGTACGAGCATCAGCGCCAGCGCCGCCCAGGCGAGAGGCTGGAAGCTCTCTTCGTAGCGGACGTAGCGCTTGCTGCGGATGGGCGTGCGCTCCAGCCGGTCGATTTCGTCGAAGATCGACTGCAGGCTCTCGCGATCGGTCGCCTTGTAGAAGCGACCGCCGGTTCGCTTCGCGATCTCCTGCAGGAGGGCCTCGTCGACCTCGACGTTCATCAGCACGGTGCGGGTGGTGCGCCGGCCGGTGAGGGCGTCGGGGAGCGACATCGGCACGGGGACTCGGCCCGCGGTACCCACCCCGACGGTGTAGACCTTGATGCCCAGCCCCTTGCAGATCGCGGTTGCTGAGAGCGGATCGATCGCGCCGGCGTTGTTGACGCCGTCGGTGACCAGCACGACCACCTTGGTCTTTGCCTCGGAGTCCTTCAGGCGCGCCGCCGCGTTGGCCAGGGCAAGACCGATGGCCGTGCCGTCGGGCAGGGCGTTGAGCTCGACCGAGTCGACCAGAAAGTCGAGCATGCGGCGGTCGGTGGTGAGGGGAGCGCGGGTCATCGCCTTGCCCGAGAACACCGTCAGGCCGATGCGATCCGCGGGCCGGTGGGCGATGAAGTCCGCCACCACCTCCTTGGCCACGGTCAGCCGATCCCGAGGCTGGAAGTCCTGGGCGCCCATGCTGCCGGAGATGTCGAGAGCGATCTGGATGTCGATCCCCTCGGTCAGGCTCTCCTCCCACGCGTAGCCGAGCTGCGGCCTCGCCAGGGCGCAGACGAGGAGGGCCGCGGCGAGACAGCGGGCGTAGAAGGGGACGTGGAGGCGCCAGCCTCCCCGCGCCGAATCCGGGAGCCGGCTGAAACGCAGCGCGGCCGGTCTCCCGCGCCGGTGGTGGTGCACGATCAGCAGGGCCAACGGCACGATCAGCAGGAGCCAGAAGGGATCGTGGAGGCGGGCGAGGGCGTTCACGCCGCCTCCTCGCCGCCGGCCTGCGGCGGATGAAGGTGCCGGTCGACCTCGCGGGCGGCCTCCGCGATGCCCGCGACGGCCTCCTCGGCGCTGGTCGCCGAGGCCGTCGCGCGCGCGAACTTGATCTGGTCTGCGGCGCGCAGCAGACGCACGATCCGTGACGAGAGGTCGGCGGTCAACCGGCGCGCGAGCACGCGCTGGGTCTGCAGCGTCGTGCTTTCGACGGCCGGGAAGCCCAGGGTGCGCGACAGGAAGCGGCGCAGGGCGAGTGTCGCGCGCTCCCAGGCGCGGGTCGGCTCGGTCGAGGGGTCGGTCGCGGCCAGCGCGGCGAGGAGCTCCTCGAGCGGTGGCGCCCGGCGCGCCTCCTCCCGCGACGGCGCGGCCCCTGTCCGGCGCGCTACCGCGAAGGCGGCGACGAGACAGGCGAAGCCCAGGGCTCCCGCCAGCCAGAGGAAGCGAGCCCCGAGCGGTATCGACCGAGGCGGCGCCGGCGGCGCGGGCTCGGAGTCTCCCTCTTCCAGGACCGAACGAACGGTCACCGTGACCGGTGCGTCGAGTGCGACGGTGCGGGTGCCGCCCGGGGCCGGGAGCTGGATCGAGAGGACGGGCAGCGTCCGCTCACCCGGGGCGAAGAAGGCCAGGACGACCTGCTGGCGCCACGAGTCGTCGACCCGGGCCGGAGCGTGCACGTCGAGCACCTCGGCGTCCCCCCACGTGCCTTGCCAGACCGGAAAGCGGGGCTCGGAGGATCCCTCCGGGATTCCGGACGCGATGAGCGTCGCCGTCACGCGATCTCCCACCGTCGGTTCCTCGGGCGTCCAGGTCAAGGTCAGCCTGGTCTGCGGCGTCGCCTCGGACGCCGCCGTCTCGCCGGCGGGGGAAGGGGGGGACTGCGCGAGAGTCGCCGCCGCCGCGAGAGCGAGCAGCGGTGCGCAGCGCAGGAGCCTCACCGCGACAGCCTCCGGCGCCGGCGCTCGAAGAAGGCGACCAGCGGCGCGAGGTAGGGACGGTCGGTCGAGAGCTCGAGCCGATCGATGCCCAGGCGGGACGAGAGGGAGGACAGGCGGCGGTGCTCCTCGGCGCGGCGGCGTTCAGGCGGCGGCCGCCTGCGCCGGCGGTGCCAGGGCGATGCGGCCGTCTCGGCATCGAGCAACGGGATCGGTCCCACTCGCGGCAGCTCGGCCTCGCGCGGATCCCGGATCTCGACCACGATCGTGTCGTGGCGTGCGGCGGCGGCCTTCAGCGCGCGGCTGAAGGGCGTTTCGAGGAAGTCGGAGATGAGGAAGAGGACGGAGCGCTGCTTGAGGTTGCGCAGCACCGCCGGCACGGCGGCGTCGAGGTCCGTCGCGCCGGCCCCGCGGTGGGCCAGGATCTCGCGCACCAGCCGCAACACCTGGTTGCGCGAGCGGGCCGGTGCCAGGAAGCGCTCGACGCGGTCGCCGACCAGGGCGGCGCCGACCCGGTCCTGATTGCGCAGAGCCGCGAACGCGAGCAGGGCGGCGACCTCGGCCGCCAGCTCCCGCTTGAGGATCGCCTTGGAGCCGAAGTCCAGACTGCCCGAGGCGTCGATGACCAGGAACACCGTGAGGTCCCGGGACTCGACGAACTGCTTGACGAAGGGGCTGCCCATGCGGGCGGTGACATTCCAGTCGATGGTGCGCACGTCGTCGCCCGGCTGGTAGGGCCGCACCTCGGCGAACTCGAGACCCCGGCCCTTGAAGACGGAGTGGTACTCGCCGGCGACACCTTGGTCGACGAGCCGCTTGGTCGAGATCTCGATGCGCCGCACCTTGCGCATCAGGTCCTGCGGCAGGGGTGCGCGGCGGACGGCCGCCGGTGCGACCACGACGGAACCTCCCCTCAGGGCACTTCGACCCGGTCGAGCAGCCGGGTGACGAGTTCGTCCTGAGAGACCTCTTCGGCCTCCGCCTCGTAGGTGGGCACGATTCGGTGGCGCAGCACGTCGAGCGCCACCTCCTTGACGTCCTCGGGGATGACGTATCCGCGGCCCCGCAGCAGGGCCATCGCCTTGGCGGCGCGGGCCAGCACCAGAGTGGCCCGGGGCGAGGCCCCATAGGCGATCAGGCCGGAGAGCTCTGCCAACCCGGCGTCGGCCGGTGGGCGCGTGGCACCAACGAGGTCGAGGAGATAGCCCCGGATACGCTGATCGAGATAGACGGCGTCCGCGATGTCCCTCAGGCCCGCGAGTGCCGCACCGTCGAGCACCGGCCGCACCTCGATCGTGCGCTCCACCATCATGCGCTCGAGGATCGCCTCCTCCTCGCTGCGCGACGGGTAGGTGAGGACGAGCTTCATGTGGAAGCGATCGATCTGCGCCTCGGCCAGGGGGTAGGTGCCCTCGTGCTCGATCGGGTTCTGGGTGGCGAGCACCATGAACGGCTCGTCGAGGCGGTAGGTCGTCTCGCCTAGAGTCACCTGCCGTTCCTCCATCGCTTCGAGCAGCGCGGACTGGACCTTGGCGGGCGAGCGGTTGATCTCGTCGGCCAGCAAGAGGTTGGTGAAGAGCGGACCCTTCCGGGGCACGAACTCGCCGTGCCGCTGGTCGTAGATGAGAGTCCCCAGCAGATCGGCGGGCAGCAGGTCGGGGGTGAACTGAATGCGCCGGAAGGCGAGGTGCAGGGCGCCGGCCAGGGTCTTCACGGCGAGGGTCTTGGCGAGACCGGGGACACCCTCGATGAGCAGGTGGCCGCGGATCAGCAGGCCGACGAGGAGGCGCTCGACCAGGTAGTCCTGGCCGACGATGACTTTGCGGATCTCGGCCTCCACCCGCCGCAGGGCGAGGGACTCCCGCTCGACGCGTTCGGTGAGCTCTGCGATCTGGGGTTCCATGGTCGGCCGTGGAAAGTGCAAGGCGAGTGCCAGCCGAACGGCCCGTCCACGCACCGCGGAACCGCCGGCTGGATGCCAAATTGGCGTGTCCGATAGTGTGCGGGGGTGCGACCGCCCTACCGCAAGGCTCTCGGCCAGCACCACTTGCGCTCCCCGGCCCACACGGCGCCGTTGATCGAGTTCCTCCGGCCGGCCGGCGAGCTGGTGATCGAGATCGGTCCGGGTGACGGCGCCCTGAGCGGGCCGCTGCTGGCCGCGGGCGCTCGGGTCTGGGCCTGGGAGCTCGACACGGCCTGGGCGGTGCGCCTGGCGGCGCGCAGCGGAAGCGCACCGGCCCTGGTCGTCGGGGATGCCCTGGACCTGCCCTTCGAACGGTTGCCGAACGGCACGCTGGTCGCCGGCAACCTGCCGTACAACGTGGCCACGCCCCTGATCGATCGCGTGCTCGACGTCGTCTCCATCGCCCGCTGCGGCTTCATGGTCCAGTGGGAGGTGGGCGAACGGCTGGCGGCGCGGCCGGGCGAGCCCGCCTACGGCGCCTTCAGCGTCCTGGTGCAGGCACGGGCGCGGGTCGAGATCCTCGGCCGCGTGCCGCGCGGCGGCTTCCGACCGGCCCCGAAGGTGGATGGTGCTCTGGTCGGGCTGACGCCCCGTCCTGACGCGCCGCGCGGAGGCGCGGCGGAGGCCCTGCGCGAGACCGCATTCGAAGCGTTCGCCAACCGGCGCAAGACCTTGCGCAACAACCTGGCCCGAGCGTGGGGACGGCCGCCGGCGGAGGGCGCCCTCGCGGCTCTCGGTCTCGACGGCGGCCGTCGAGCCGAGACGCTGTCGGTCGAGGAGCTGGAGGCGCTGGCGGCGTACCGCGGCGGCATCGTTTCGGGTGGTAGCATCCGGGCCGTCGAGGAGGATCCCGGGAGGATCGGTCCCTGACCCCGCCGCCCCAGTCCACGAAAAAGTCCAGCCGCCCCGGAGTCTCGCCCGAAAAGACGCGGGAGGTGGTCGGTGTGGTTTGCGCCGTGGCCGGCCTGCTGCTCGCCGTCAGCCTCCTCTCCTACGACCCGGAGGACCCGAGCTGGCTGCACGGGACCATGCAGGCCGGGGAGATCCACAATCTCATCGGCCGGGTGGGAGCCGAGGTCGCCGACACCGGCTTCGGCCTCTTCGGGCTGGCCATCTTCGTGGCGCCGCTGCTCGCCCTGGGTGCCGCGTGGCGGCGGTTGAGGCCCCGAACGGAGACGCGCCAGGTCGTCGGCCGGGGGATCGGCGCGGTGCTGCTGCTGGCCTCGTTGCCGCCGCTGCTCCAGCTGGCCCTGGGGGAGGTCGTCTGGCGCGGCCGCGAGCTCGAGGCCGGCGGCGGCATCGGCAGCGTGGTCGGCGGTGCGCTGGAGAGCTGGCTGGGGTTGACGGGCGCCTTGCTGCTGGTGCTCGGCGGAGTCATCGTGGGTGCCACGCTGCTGGTCCAGTCGACGCTGGGCGAGGCTCTGGCCGGCTGGCGCCGGAGGTTCGCTGACCTGGGACAGCGCGCCTCTCTCGCCTGGGCCCGGCGCCGGGAGCGACGTCACAAGGAGCGGATGAGGGAGCGCGTCTTGGCCAAGCAGATGGAGCGCGCCGGCAAGCCGCGGGTCGAGCTGCCTCCGGCTCCGGCGGTCGATCCCTCCGAGACCTTCCAGGCCCGGGAGGTCCAGGGACGCGGCAAGTTCTCCATCCGCAAGGTGAGGGCCGAGTCGGCCGGAGAGGCCGCGGCGCCGCCCCCGTCCCTCCACCCGTCCTCGGCGCCGCCGGCACCGGCTCGACCGGACGGCGGCGAGACGACCGCGCGGACGCGCCGCTCGCAGGCCCCGGTCCAGGCCGAGATGCCGGTCGCCAAGGTGCGTCGCGACACCCTGCCGCCGATCGACCTGCTGCGCTCGGAGCCCCTCCATCCGACGGTGGAGGAGAGCGAGCTGCTGCGCCTCGGCGAGGTGATCCGCAGCCGGTGCAGCGAGTTCGGCGTCGAGGGCACGGTGGAGGGGATCAGCCCCGGGCCCGTGATCACGGTCTTCGAGTTCCAGCCCGCACCCGGCGTCAAGGTGAGCCAGATCGTCAACCTGCAGGACGATCTGGCCCTGGCGCTCAAGGCGGAGGCCGTGCGCATCGACCGGATCGCCGGACGCTCGACCCTCGGCATCGAGGTTCCCAACCGCGACCGGGGGGTCATCCGCCTCGGCGCGCTGATCGACGACCAGCGTTTCAAGCGTGCGGGCTCGCCCTTGACGATGGCCCTCGGAACGACGATCCACGGCGAGCCCTTCTACGCCGATCTGGCGACGATGCCGCACCTGCTGGTGGCCGGAGCCACGGGCTCGGGCAAGAGCGTCGGCCTGCAGAGCATGATCACGTCGATCCTCTACAAGGCCACCCGCGAGGAGGTCCAGTTCATCTTCATCGACCCCAAGCGGATCGAGCTCGGGGTCTACGCGGACATTCCGCACTTGAAGGCCGAAGTGGTCGTGGAGCCGAAGAAGGCGGCCAACGCCCTGCGCTGGACGGTGGCCGAGATGGAGCGGCGCTACCGGTTGCTGGCCGAGGTCCACGTCCGCAACATCGAGCACTACAACAGCGCGATCGCGGATCCCGAGCTCAAGAAGCGGCTCGCGCTGACCGAGACGGAGAGCGAGTTCACCGCCGACGACCTGCAGCCCCTGCCTTACTACGTCGTGATCATCGACGAGCTGGCGGATCTGATGATGGTCGCCTCCTCGGAGGTCGAGACCTCGATCGCGCGGCTGGCGCAGATGGCGCGGGCGGTCGGCATCCACCTGATCATCGCGACCCAGCGCCCGTCCGTGGACGTGCTGACGGGGACGATCAAGGCCAACTTCCCGTGCCGCATCTCCTACGCGACGGCCACCCGGCACGACTCACGCACCATTCTCGACCAGGTGGGGTCCGAGAAGCTGCTCGGCAAGGGCGACATGCTCTTCATGCCCCCGGGCACCTCGCGCGCCATGCGTCTGCACGGTGCCTACGTCAGCGAGCCGGAGACCGCCGGCCTCATCCGCTGGCTGAAGCGTCTCGGTCCGCCCGACCTCGACGAGTCGGTCCTCGAGGGGCCGGAGGAGGAGCGGGCCGGCGGCGAGGGTGCGGCGGACTACGACGAGCTCTTCGACGAGGCCGCGCGGCTGGTCGTCTCCGAGGGGAAGGCCTCGGCCAGCTTCCTGCAGCGCCGACTGCGGGTGGGCTTCTCCCGCGCCGCCCGCCTGATCGACCTGATGGAGCAGGACGGGCTGCTCGGCCCGGCGCAGGGGTCGAAGCCGCGCGACGTCCTCGTCGGCCGCGACTATTTCGAGGAGGTCGATCGGGCGCGGGAGGACGCCTGAAGGGCCCGGTGTTCTTCGGCACGCCGGAGTTCGCCGTGCCGATCCTCGAGGCCCTGACGCGGGCGGGACGCCGTCCGGCGCTGGTCGTCACCCAACCCTCGCGGCCGGTCGGCCGCCAGCGAACCCTCCAGCGGCCGCCGGCGGCGGAGTGGGCGCTCGCGACGGGTGTGGACTTGCGCCAGCCCGAGAGGGCGGACGATCCCGAGCTGCTCGACGCGTTGCGCTCCCTCGCGCCGGGGTGGGGGATCGTGGCGGCCTACGGTGAGATCCTGAAGCCCGAGCTGCTGGCGATCCCGGCCCACGGCTTTCTCAACGTCCACGCCTCCCTGCTCCCCGCATGGCGCGGCGCGTCGCCGATCCAGGCCGCGTTGGCGGCCGGCGAGGCGGTGACGGGGGTGACCATCATGCAGGTCGAGCCGGGACTCGACACCGGTCCGATCGTCCTTCAGTGCGAAACCCCGATCGAGCCGCACGAGACCGCGCCCGAGCTCTCGGCACGCCTGTCCGTTCTGGGTGGCGCGGCCCTGGTCGAGGCGCTCGCCGGCCTCGAGCGAGGTGACCTTCGAGGGCGTGCGCAGGACGAGACGAGAGCGACCTGGGCGCCGCGGCTGAAGCGCACCGACGGGGATGTGACATGGGAGCTGCCGGCGGCCGTCCTCTTCAACCGCTGGCGCGCCTACCAGCCCTGGCCCGGCGTGCGTGCGCCCGTACGGGGCGAGTCGGTGAAGCTGGACGCGCTGCGGCCGGTGGCCGACGACTCGTCCGCGGAGCCCGGTCGCCTGCTGGCCGTGGGCGAGGAGAGCGTCACCGTCGCCTGTGGAGAGGGCTCGGTGCTGCAGGTGGGCGGGCTCCAGCGCCCCGGCTCGCGACTGCTCCCGGCTCCCGACGTGCTCCGGGGTCTGCGGATCGCGGCGGGCGACTCGCTGACCTGAAGAGCTCACCGGATGTTCGGGTAGAGCCGGGCCAGCCGGTGCGGTGAGACGCCGGCGAAGTAGAGGGCGAGGATCAGCCAGTTGGCGGCGACCGCGCGGACCCCTCCCCACGCCGTGAACCGGCGGGCCGAGGTGCCGACCGGCGCGTCGACGACGGCGATGGGGCCGAGCCGGCGGAGCCTGCGGATGAAGTCGACGTCCTCGAGGATCGGCCAATCGGGGAACCCGCCCAATCGGTCGAGGGCGGCGCGGGTGGCGAACTGAGCCTGGTCGCCGAGCGGCACGCGCGCCACGCGGGTGCGCCAGTTGACCAGGCGCTCGCCGCAGCGCACCAGCTTGGAGGCGCTCTCGAAGCGGACCAGGAAGCCGCCGCCGACGGCGCCGGCGGCGACCGCGGCGCGCACGCTCTCGCCGGCCGTGTCCGGCAGCACGCTGTCGGCGTGGAGGACGAGCACCACGTCGCCGGATGCGAGCTCCGTGCCGCGGCGGATCTGGCCGCCGCGTCCGGGCGGGCCGACGATCGGCTCGATTCCGAAGCGGCGGGCGATCGCGAGGGTGCCGTCGGTCGAGCCGCCGTCGCTGACCACCACCTCGTCGGCCTGCCGCCGGGCGCTGCGGAGCGCCCGTTCCAGCCCGGCCTCCTCGTCGAGGGTGGGAATGACGATCGACAGGCTGGGCATGGTCGCGGCGGGCCCCTCGGACGACGGGAGTTCTACCACGGGCGCTGGTAGCATCCCGCTGCGTGGACGAGCCCGGAGAACCCCGTTTCAGCCATCTCGACGCCGCCGGCCGGGCGCGGATGGTCGACGTGTCCGAGAAGCCGGTGACCCGTCGGGAGGCGGCGGCTTCATGCCGCGTCGAGCTCTCCGCGTCCACGGTGGAGCGCCTCGGCGAGCTGCCCAAGGGCGACGCTTGGGCGGTCGCGCGCCTGGCCGGCATCCAGGCCGCCAAGCCGGGCCTCGGATCTGTCCCTCTGGCCCACCCCTCCCTCTCGATCAGGTCGAGGTGGAGATGCATCCGGTCGAGGGCGGGGTGTCGATCACCACCCGGGTCGTCGTCGTCGCCCGCACCGGCGCCGAGATCGAGGCGATGGCCGGCTGCGCCGGCGCGGCGCTGGCGCTCTACGACATGGTGAAGGCGGTCGAGCGCGCGGCGACGATCACCGACTGGCGCCTCGAGAGCAAGAGCGGGGGCGGAGCGGCAGCTTTCGTCGCGGCTCTTGAGCGTCCGCACGGGACTGGACCGCCTGCTGTCGGAGAGCCGCCGCCTGGCGGGGCGGCGACGGCCTGCTCTCGCACGCCGCCGCCGTGTCGAGCGACCTCCTGCCGGCGCACCTGGCGCTGGCCCATGCCGGCGCGCCGCGTCCCACGGCGCTTTTCGGGCCCGAGCACGGATTCCACGGCGTCGAGCAGGACATGGTGGCCGCCGCGGACGCGACGGAACCGTGGACGGGCGTGCCGGTCCACTCCCTCTACGGCGCGGACGAGGAGAGCCTGAGACCGGCCCCGGCCGCCTTCGAGGGCCTCGACCTGCTGGTGATCGACCTGCAGGACGTCGGCACCCGCTTCTACACCTACGCGGCGACCGCCGTGTGGGCGGCGGAGGCGGCGCTGGCGGCCGGCTGCGAGGTGTGGGTGCTCGACCGCCCCAACCCGCTCGGCGGGGCGAAGGTGGAGGGGAACCTCCGCCGGCCGGGCTTCGAGTCCTTCGTCGGCGCCTTCGAGCTGCCGGTCCGTCACGGGCTCACCCTGGGGGAGCTCGTCCGCCTCGAGGCCCAGAGAGGAGGGTGGGAAGAGGTCCCGGAGGTGGTGCCCGTCATGGGGTGGGGGCGGCGGGAGGGGTGGGCCGATCTCGGTCGTCCCTGGGTGCCTCCCTCGCCCAACCTGCCGAGCCCGGAGGCCGCCTGGCTCTACCCGGGCCTGTGTCTGGTCGAGGGAACGAGCCTCTCCGAGGGTCGCGGCACGACCCTGCCCTTCCAGCTGGTGGGCGCCCCCGGCGTCGACCCGCTGAAGATCGCCGGTGCGCTGCGACACCCGGGAGTCGTCGCCTCGCCGGCGTACTTCAAGCCGCAGTACCAGAAGCACGCCGGAGCGACCTGCGGCGGCGTGCGGCTGCACGTGGTGGCGCCGCCGGCGATGCGCCCCGTGCTGCTCGGCGTGCAGCTGCTGGCGGCCTTCGCCAGGCACGCTCCGGATGCGTTCGCATGGCGTCGAGAGGCCTACGAGTTCGTCACCGACCGGCCCGCCATCGACCTCCTGGCGGGGACCGAGGAACTGCGCTCGGCGATCGACGCCGGAGACTCCGACGCGTTGGAGAGCTGGATCGGAAGCTGGGGCGGAGACGAGGAACGCTTCCTCGCCGAAAGGGCCCCCGCGCTGCTCTACGACTGACGGGCGCGAGGGTTGAACGGCGCCGGGGCCGGTGCGACAATCCCGGCGATGAGCGACGAGCGGATCCGCTTCTTCCTGCCCGGCCCCTCGTGGGTCCTCGCCGACGTGCGCGAGGCCATGACGGCGCCTGCGATCGGCCACCGGGGCGGCCCCTTCAAAGCCCTCTACGCCTCCCTGCAGGAGCCGCTGCGGGCCGTGTTCCGCACCTCCGGCGACGTGCTGCTCGCTTCGGGCAGCGCGACGTTGGTGATGGAGAGCGCCGTGGTGTCGACCGTGCGAGGGAGCGTCCTCCATCTCACCAGCGGTGCTTTCGCCGAGCGCTGGCTGTCGATCAGCCGCAGCCGTGGGCTCGACGCCGACCAGGTGTCGGTGCCGTGGGGTGAGGCGGTGGCCCCCGACCTGGTGCGCGAGGCCCTGCGCCGCAAGCGCTACGACGCGGTCACCGTGACGCACAACGAGACCTCCACGGGCGTCATCCAGCCGGTCGAGGAGATCGCGCGCGTGGTGCGCGAGGAGAGCGACGCCCTGGTGCTCGTCGACGCGGTCTCCTCGCTCGCCGGTGCGACCTTGGAGACCGACGCCTGGAACCTCGACGTCGTTCTCGCCGGAACGCAGAAGGCGATCGCGGCGCCTCCGGGCCTGGTGGCCTTCACCCTCTCCGAGCGGGCGGCCGAGCGGGCGGCGCAGACGCCGCATCGCGGCTTCTACACCGATCTGCTGCGCTACCGCGACAAGCACCGGGCGGGCGGCACGATCACGACGCCTCCGATCCCCATCGTCTACGCCCTCGCGCGGCAGCTCGAGCGCATCGTGAGCGAAGGCTTGCCGGCGCGCTGGGAGCGCCATCTGGCGCTGCGAGCCCAGACCGCGGAGTGGGCCGAGCGCGCAGGCTTCACCCATGCCTCGGCCGCCGGGGCCCACTCGCCGACGGTGAGCTGTCTGCGGCCTCCGGAGGGCGTCGCCGCGCCGGCCCTGGTGGCGACTCTCGCGGAGCGCGGGATCGTGGTCGGCGGAGGCTACGGCGGCTGGAAGCAGGAGACCCTCCGGATCGGGCACATGGGCGAGGTGCGAGCGGCGGACCTGGCGGCCCTGTTCGAGGCCGTCGAGAGCGTCGCCGGCCGACCGTCGGGAGTCCCGGCGTGAGCCGGGTCCTCCTCGCCGATCCTCTCCATCCCGCCGCCCGTGCGCTCTTCGAGGAGGGGGGCGCGGAGATCCACGCACTGACCGACGAGGAGCGCGAACGTCTTCCCGAGCTGATCGCGGACTACGACGCTCTCGTCGTGCGCAGCCGCACCAAGGTGACGGCGGACCTGCTGCGCGCGGGTCGCCGCCTGAAGGTCGTGGGCCGCGCCGGGATCGGCGTGGACAACGTCGACATCGGGGCCGCCACCGATCTCGGCATCCTGGTCGTCAACGCGCCGACCGCCAACCTGATCTCGGCCTGCGAGCACACCTTCGCGTTGATGCTCTCGCTGGCCCGGCGGGTCCCCGCCGCCCACGCCTCCCTGGTCGCGGGCACCTGGGATCGCAAGAGCTTTCTCGGCGTCGAGCTGCAGGGCAAGACCCTCGGCATCGTGGGCTTCGGCCGCATCGGCCAGAGCGTCGCGCAGAGGGCGCGAGCCTTCGAGATGGGAGTCGTCGCCCACGACCCGTTCCTCGATCCCGCGGTGGCCCGGCGACTGGAGGTCGAGCTGCTCGAGCTCGAGGAGTTGCTGTCGCGCGCCGACGTGGTGACCCTCCACACGCCGCTGACCGAGCAGACCCGGAACCTGATCGACGCCAAGCGCCTCTCCCACATGAAGGAGGGTGCCCTGCTGGTCAACTGCGGGCGCGGCGGCGTCGTCGACGAGGCCGCCTTGCTCGCGGCCCTCGAGGAGGACCGGCTCGGTGGCGCCGCCCTCGACGTGTTCGCCCAGGAACCGCCCACCGACTGGACCCTGATCCGCCATCCGCGCGTCGTCTGCACGCCGCACATCGGCGCGCAGACCGCGGAAGCCCAGGAGCGCGTCGCCACCGACACGGCCCGCATGGTGCTGGCGGCCCTCGAGGGCTCGCTGGCCGTGACCGCCGTCAACCTGCCCTTCCGCGCCGCCGGAGCCAAGGGCGAGTCCTATCTGCACCTCGCCGAGCAGCTCGGCCGCTTGGCCGGCTCGCTGCTCGAAGGAGCGGCCAGCAGCCTGCAGGTCGATCTCTGGGGCGTCGAGGAGTCCCTGCGCTCGCCGATGACGATCGCGGCGGTGAAGGGCGCCCTGACGCCTTTCCTCGGTGAAGCCGTGAACTACGTCAACGCCGAGCGCATGGCGGAGAGCCGCGGCGTGCGGGTCGTACGCTCGACGCACCAGAGCCCGAGCGACTACGCCCATCTGGTGGGCGTGACGCTCGAAGGCGCCGGCGGTCGCGTGGAGCTGGCGGGGACGCTGTTCGGCGACGACGAGGGGAGGGTGGTGCGCTTCCGCGGCTACCCGCTGGAGTTCCGGCCGGAGGGCCGGTTGCTGGCGGTCGCCAACCGGGACGTGCCGGGTGTGGTGGGCAAGCTCGGAAGCCTCCTTTCGGTGCGGCCGGCGTGAACATCGCGGAGATCCATCTGGCGCGCCACTGGAGGGGAGGATGCGGCTGCGGTCATCCGGGTCGACCAGGAGCCGTCTCGAGCGTGCCTCGAGGAGATCCGCGGCCCGCCCGAGGTGCACGAGGTCCAGCTCGTCGACCTCTCGAGGGCCGGCTGAGGATGGCGACGGTCGCCCTGGTCTTCGGCGGGCGGAGCGTCGAGCATCGGGTCCCTGACGGCTCCGCGCGGACGGTGGCGAGGCGTTTCGGCGCCGCCGGGCACGAGGTGCGGCCCTGCCTGGTGGCGCTGGACGGATCGTGGGCGGCGGAGCCCGAAGGTGCGGCGCGGTGCTCGCCGGCGCGGTCGAGGGCGTGGCGACGGGCTGAGGGCGCGAGCCCGGGCGAGCGGCTCGCCGGCTCCCACGTCGCCTTCCCGCTGGTCCACGGCACCTGGGGTGAGGACGGCACGTTGCAGGGCCTGTTCGAGATCCTCCTCGACCTCCCTACGTCGGAGCGGGCGTCTCGGCGAGCGCCGTGGCCATGGACAAGGCCCTGGCCAAGAGCGTGCTGCAGGCGAGCGGCGTACCGGTCGTCGACTGGGAGACGGTGACCCGGCAGGAGCTGGCCGCCGATCCCGACGCCTGTGTGCCTCGCGTCTGGAGCGGCTGGGGTACCCTCTTCGTCAAGCCGTCGGTGGGCTCGTCGGTCGGGGTGCGCAAGGTGGCCGAGGCCGCGGGAGTCGACGCCCTCGAGTTCGCGCTGCGTTTCGACGAGCGGGTGGTCGTCGAGCGCTCCGTGAGCGGGCGTGAGATCGAGTGCTCGTGCTCGGTCACCACGACCTCGAGGCCTCGGTCGTCGGCGAGGTCGTCCCCGGCCACGAGTTCTACGACTACGCCGACAAGTACCTCGAGGACGCCGCGCGCCTCCGGAGATCCCGGCGGCAGCTCGAGGACGCCGCCGGCCGGCCCGCGCCCTCGCGGTCGAGGCTTTCGCGGCGATCGGCGGACACGGCATGGCGCGTCGACTTCCTGCTCGGAAGGAGACCCCTGGGTGAACGAGATCAACACGCTTCCCGGCTTCACCTCGATCTCGATGTACCCCCAAGCTCTGGGAGGCGACCGGGCTTCCCATCGAGCGTCTCGTCGACCGCCCGGTGGCCATCGCGATCGAGCACACGCAGAGCGACGGCGGTTGAACGAGGGATCCCGGGAGTGGGTGCGGTCGTTGGACGAGGTGTGAGACACGATCACCCTCGTCGGCCGGGTCGTTCGCGTCCGGCCGGCAGGGCGCCGGCCGCTTCGATCGTTGAGCACATGGCACCGAGATTGAAGCGGCCGACCCCGTGTCGGCCGATGGGTCGTCGTACGCCGGGGGCGCGTTGCCTCCTCACCGGTCGCCGGAGACCGAGAGCTCCGGCCGCACCAGGCAGTGGGTAGCTCCCGCGGCGCAGCTCGCGCCCGGTCCTCGGCCTTCCGTTCCTTCTCGAAAGGACCCACGAGGACGCGGTGCCAGAGGCCGTCGCCGGCTACGGCGACCGGGCCGTAGCCGAGGCGTTTGGAGGTCGCGCGGCGAGGCGGTCCGCCTCGACGGGGTCGCGGAAGGCGCCGACCTGGACCACCCAGCGCTCCGGCCGCTGGGCGGTCGACGACCACGGCCGGTCGGGCCCGATCGACGACGCGGACCGTGACGCGGGCGGTGCCGGTGCCGACCATGTCGATCGCCTCGGCGGCGGCCCGGGAGAGGTCGATGATCCGTCCGCGGACGAACGGACCCCGGTCGTTGACCCGCACCTCGACGCGCGCCGGCCGTTGTCGCGGTTGGTGACCTCGACGACGGTGCCGAACGGGCAGCTGCTTGTGGGCGGCGGTCATCGCCATGTCGGTGACCTCGCCGCTGGCCGTGCGGCGCCCGTCGAAGCCGGGCCGTACCACGACGCGACGCCCTTCTCGCTCCACCCCTTGCCCACCTCGATCGGCGTCCGGGGACCGCGGCAGCCCGCGACCGCGAGCGACAGCAGCAGGCCGAGGGCGAGGCCGAGGTACCGGAGCCGAGGCATGGCCTCAGACCCGCGGTTCCTCGACGGCCAGCCGTTCGACCCCCTCGACGGCAGGGCCGACCACCGAGTCCAGGAATTCGTCCACCTGTCGCGGAGCACGACCGACGAAGGCGGTGGGCTCGACGAGCCCGCGCGCCTCCTCGAGCTCGAGGCCGAAGGCCGGGTCCGCGGCGATGCGCTCGACCAGCGGATTCGGCTCGCCGCGAGAGACCGTTTCGTAGGCCTCGAGGCTCAAGCGGCGGATGCGCTCGTGCAGATCCTGGCGGTCGCCGGGCCACGCACCGTGCCCTCCATCAGGAAGGTCTCGGTGGCCATGAAGGGAAGCTCGCGGGCCACGTGGGCGGCGATCGTCTCCTCGCGCGCTTCGAGCCGGCGGGCGATGCCGGCCGCCAGCCCGAGGATGGCGTCGGCGGTGAGGAAGGAGTCGTTGAGCACGAGGCGGCGGTTGGCGGAGTCGTCCAGGCTGCGCTCCAACCACTGGGTCGCCGCCGTCAGCGGCCCGTTGAAGCTGTCGGTGATCAGGCGCCGGGCCAGGCTGCACATCCGTTCGGCGCGCATCGGGTTGCGCTTGTAGGCCATCGCGGAGGAGCCCACCTGCGAGGATTCGAAGGGCTCGGAGAGCTCTCCGATCCCCTGCAGCAGCCGGAGGTCCGTGCCCAGCTTGTGGCACGACTCGGCGACGCCGGCGAGGACCTGGAGCACCCGAGTGTCCTGCTTGCGCGGATAGGTTTGTCCGGTGACGGCGAACGGCGCCCTGAAGCCGAGGCGCTCGGCGACCAGCCGGTCGAGACGGCGGACCTTCTCCTCGTCGCCGTCGAAGAGGGTCAGGTAGCTCGCCTGGGTTCCGGTCGTGCCCTTGGCCCCGCGGCAGCGCAGCCCGGCCACCGTCGAGCGCAGCTGCTCGAGGTCGAGCACGAGATCCTGGATTCAGAGACACGCCCGCTTGCCGACGGTGGTCAACTGCGCCGGCTGGAAGTGGGTGAAGCCCAGGGCAGGGGATGGCGCGCGTGCGTCGCGCGAAGTCGGCGAGCGCCAGGACGGCCGAGGCCAGACGGCGTTCGACCAACTGCAGCGCCTCGCGCGCCAGCAGGACGTCGGTGTTGTCGGTGATGAAGGCGCTGGTGGCGCCCAGGTGGAGGATCCTGCCCGCCTCGCCGGCGAGCTCGGCGAAGTGCTGCAGGTGCGCCACGACGTCGTGGCGCGTCTCGCCTCGATCGCCGCGACGCGCTCGAAGTCGATGGTGTCGGCCACCTCGCGCAGGGCGCGAGCTGCTCCTCGCCGATGCCGAGGCCGATCGCGCTGGCACTCGGCCAGGGTCGTTTGCAGGCGTCAAGAAGTCCTGTAACGATGCTCGCGACCGAGGATCGCGGTCATCTCGCCGGAGGCGTACCGCTCGTGCAGGGGTTCTGGGGCGGCGTCTGCGGCACGAAGGAAGCGTACCACCGCCGATCCCCTTGCTAGACTCCGCCGACCATGGCGCTCTCCGTCTTCAGCGAGGTCGGCAGGCTCCGCCGGGCGCTGGTCCACCGGCCTGAAGAGATCGACCTGATGGTGCCGGAGATGATGGACTTCCTCCTCTTCGACGACATCCTGACGGTGATCGGGCGCGCGCGGAGCACGACGCCTTCCGCTCGGTTCTCGAGGGCGCAGGGGTCGAGACCCTCGAGGCGCAGGACCTCCTCGCCGAAGTGCTCGAGGACGACGAGGTGCGCAGCGGGCTGACCGACCGCATGGAGCGCCGCTACGGCCTGCCGCGCGACGTCGTGGCGCGGCTGGAGTCCGCGGCGCCGGTCGAGCTCGCCGCGACCCTGGACGCTGGCGTGCGCACGGCGAGCCTCGTCGACGAGCGCCAGCGCCACTTCTTCGACCTCTCGCCGGTGCCCAACTACTTCTTCCAGCGCGACCCCCAGTTCGTGCTCGGCGAGCGGGTGGTCGTCTCGTCGATGGCGACCGAAGCCTCGCAGCCGGTGCCGGCGCTCGCCCGCCTGCTCTTCGACCACCATCCGGCGCTGGCCGGGGCCGGGTGGTCGCGTTGTCGCGACCGCCTCGGCGGGCTGGACCACGATCCGGAGACCGTGGCCTCCACGGTCGAGGGCGGAGATGCGCTCGTCGCCTCGCCGGAGCTTCTGCTGGTGGGCCTCTCCGAGCGCACGAACCGACGCGGGGTCGAGGCCCTGGGAGAGGAGCTGCGCAAGCGCGAGACGTCCTTCCGCAAGCTCGTCGTCGTCGAGCTCCCCACCAAGCGCTCCTTCATGCACTTGGACACCGTGTTCACCTTCATCGACCGCGACCTCTGCCTGGCCCACCTCCCAGTCGTCGAGCCGGACCGTCAGCAATCGGCCCACGCCTACGTCGTCGATCTCGAGGCGGAGCGGCTCACCTTCGAGGTCTGTGCCTCGCTCACCGCCGCCCTCGAAGAGGTGGGGCTGGCGCCCGACATCGTCCCCTGCGGCGGCGAAGACCGAGTCCACCAGGAGCGCGAGCAGTGGACGGACGGCGCCAACGCCTTCGCCATCGAGCCCGGCGTCATCGTGCTCTATCGCCGCAACCACCGCACTCTCGAGGAGCTCGCCCGGCGCGGCTGGCGGGTGATGACCGCCGACGACGCGCTCGCCGGCGAGCCGGTCTGCGGACGCGGGCCCACCGTCGTGACCTTCACCGGCAACGAGCTGTCGCGGGCCCGTGGCGGCCCGCGCTGCATGACCATGCCGCTCGAGCGCGAGCCCCTCTGAGGCTCGCCGGCGGCGCCAGGAGATTCCCCGAATGGACAAGCGAGACTTCCTGTCGGTCCACGATCTCTCCGCCCACGAGGTGGAGGGGCTCTTGCGTCTGACGGCCGACGTCAAGGCGCATCCGGAGCGCTACGCGGACCGCCTCGCCGGCAAGACGCTGGCGATGATCTTCCAGAAGTCCTCGACCCGCACCCGGGTGAGCTTCGAGGTGGGGACCTGGCAGCTCGGCGGTCAGGCGCTGTTCCTCTCGGCGCGCGACATCCAGATCGGTCGCGGCGAGACCATCTCCGACACGGCCCACGTGCTCTCCCGCTACGTGCACGGGATCATGGCCCGGACCTTCGCCCACCAGGACGTCGTGGACCTGGCCCGCTTCGGCACGGTGCCGGTGATCAACGGGTTGACGGACGACCTGCACCCCTGTCAGGCAGTGGCCGACGTCTTCACCCTGCGCGAGGTCTTCGGCGAGCTCGCCGGGCGCAAGCTCGCCTACGTCGGCGACGGAAACAACGTCGCGCACTCGCTCCTCTTCGCCGCCGCCAAGTGCGGCATGGACATCGCGATCGCCTCTCCAGCCGGCTACCGGGTGAATCCCGGATACCTCGACCTGGCGCGCCAGGACGCCGAGGCCGCGGGCACCGGCATCCAGATCACGACCGACCCGCGCGAGGCCGTCGAAGGCGCTTGCGCCGTCTACACCGACGTCTGGGCCTCGATGGGGCAGGAGGCCGAGGCCATGGAACGCCAGGCCGCCTTCGAGGGCTACTGTGTCGACGAGGCCCTGATGGCCCACGCCCTGCCGGAGGCCGTCTTCCTCCACTGCCTGCCGGCCCACCGCGGCGAGGAGGTCTCCGCCGCGGTCGCCGACGGCCCGCAGAGCCGCATCTTCGACGAGGCCGAGAACCGCCTCCACGCCCAGAAGGCGATCATGCTCTGGCTGATGGGCGGGGTGGAGCTGGTCTGATCGGCCCTCGGTAGTGGCCGCTTGATGATGAGGGGGATCACGTATGAGACGGGCGGCGGCTACCAGCGATTCTTGAGGTCGCGCCAGGCGCGGCCGCGGTGGCTGACGGCGTCCTTGTCGGCGCCGTCGAGCTCGCCGAAGGTGCGCTCCTCGCCGTCGGGCCGGAAGACGGGGTCCCAGCCGAAGCCGCGGTCACCGCGGGCGGGGAGGACGAGCGTGCCGTGGGTGACACCCTCGCCGAGGATCCGTCGCTCGCCGTCGGTGTAGAGGAGGAGGCAGCGGGCCACGGCGCGGGGATCTCCGAGAGCGAGCGCGGTGCGCGCCAGCCCCTCGGCGCCGACGGCGTCGAGCATCCATTTCACCAGCGGTCCGGGGAAACCGTTCAGGGCCGCCAGCTCCAGGCCCGCCTCCTCGACGACCAGCGGCCGCCCCACCCGCCGCCAGGCCTCGTCCGCCTTCTCCTCGACGACCTCCCGCAGGTCGAGCGACTGGATCTCGGGCAGATCGACCGCGACCGACTCGAGATCCCCGCCCAGGATCCGTCCCGCCTCGGCGAGCTTGCCCGGGTTGCCGGTGACGAGGACGAACCGGGGACTGGAGCTCCTGCGGTCCGTTTCCTCGTGCATCGCTCCGCAGTCTAGTCCGGCGAAGCGAAGGACTGCTCGAGGTCCGTCAGATACCGCCGGATCGAGGTCTCGTGGCCAGGACGAAACGCGAGACGAAGCGGAAGAAGGGGTTGTCGACGAAGCCGCGCTCGGTGACGGTGACCTTCGTGTCCGTGCCGGCGGCCTCGAGGTCGAAGGTCCAGCTGCCGCCGAACGGTTGGTCCTCTCCGAGGATCTCGGTGCGGAAGCGCCGGGGAGGAGCTCCCTCGGCGGCGTAGCGGATCGTGCCCCATTCAGCGCGTTCGACGTACTCGATCCTCCTCCCGTCGGCCGAGGTCCGTTCGACCCGTACGTCTCGGACTCCGGATCGCCAGGTCGGCGCCGCCTCGACGGTGGCGATCCGGTCGTAGACCTCCTGGAGCGGGCCGGAGACGAGCGCGCTGCCGGTCGCGACGTGGTCGCGAGGGAGACGGGAACCGATCAGGGCCGCCGCCAAGACCGCCACCGCGGCAAGCCCTGTGAGACCGATGACGACGAAGAGGGCGACTCTCACGATGCCGACTCCTCCCGTTCCTCTCCCGCGTCGTAACGCCGCCGCGCCTGCCGGCAGGTCTCCGCCAGCCGGCGGAGGCTCTGCGCGATGAGGGCGCGCTCTTGCCCGGAAAGGCTCTCCAGAGCGTCGTCCAGGATCTCCCGGTTCAGGACCGAGCTGTCGGCGCGCGCCTGGACACCGAGCGGAGTCAGGGTGAAGTGGCACCGGCGTCGGTCGGCGGGATCCGGCTCTCGCCGCACCAGGCCGGCGTCCACGAGCGGTTGCAGCGCCTCGCTGAGGGTCGACGAGACGACGCCGAGGTGCCCGGCGAGCGTCGAGAGATCCCACGGCCGGTCCGGGCTCAGGTGGGCGAGGATGGTGGACTCTCGCTGAGACAGGTCGCCGCCGTGCCGTCCGGCGCGGCGGTGCGTCAGGTGGCAGGCCGCGTAGATGCGCGGAAAGGCCTCCTGGATCTCCGATGCCGCCAGCTCGACGGGGACGCTTCTCGCGTTCATTCTCCGGTCTCCTCGGAACGCACGGTGCGCGGTATCCGGAGAACTGTAGGCAGGGCGAATTCGTTCGTCAAAACGAACGACCTC
>JAWKHP010000005.1:0-234387 GCA_041394745.1 Thermoanaerobaculia bacterium
GATCGGGAGCGGCACGGTCCGCGGACGCCTCCTGGTCGTCGGCTGCTTCGAGGGGGAGAAGCCCGAGGCGGCCGCGCTGCCGGAAGCGCTGGCTCGCGCCGCCGTGACCGCTCGCCGCGGCGGCGCGCGCTGGGAGGGCGGACTCGGCAAACGCCTGCGCGCCGGCGGGGCGGCGGAGGTCGGACGGCTCGTCCTCCTCGGCCTCGGGGCACGTGACGAGCTCGACGGCGACCGCTTGGAGCGCTGGATCGACGCCGCGGTCTCCGAGGCCGAGGACGGCGGCGATCCGGAGCTCCTCCTCGCCCTGCCCGACGTCCCCCTGCTGGCCGGCGAGGCCGCCTGCCTGCGCGTTCTGCGCCGCCTGGCGCTCTCGGCGTACCGCTTCGACGCGCTGCGCGGCGAGCCCGACCCGGCGCTCCTGCACAAGGTGCGCCTGCTCGCTCCGGAGTCCTGCCGCGGTGCCCTCCGGAGGGCCCGCCGGCATCTCGCGGCGGTCGTCGACGGCACCGTCCTGGCCCGCGACCTGGCGAACACGCCGCCCAACGTCGCCACCCCCGAGTGGATGGCGGGCCGCGCCCGCGACCTGGCGCGCGCCCGCGGCCTGGAGGTCGAGATCCTCGGACCGCGTCAGCTCTCCTCGCGGGGGATGGCGGGAATCCTGGCGGTCGGAGGCGGCTCCGGGCATGCGCCCCGCATGGTCCGCCTGGCGATCCCGGGCGACGGGCCGACCGTCTCTCTGGTCGGCAAGGGCGTCACCTTCGACACCGGCGGCATCTCGATCAAGCCGAGCGCGGCCATGGACGAGATGAAGTACGACAAGTGCGGCGCCTGCGCCGTGCTCGGCGCCGTGCAGGCTGTCGCCGATCTCGGCCTGCCGGTACGGCTCGAAGCCTACGTGGCCCTGGCCGAGAACATGCCCGATGGCGCGGCCTACCGCCCGGGGGACATCCTGCGCTACGCCGACGGGCAGAGCGTCGAGGTCCTCAACACCGACGCCGAGGGCCGGCTGATCCTCGCCGACGCCCTGCTCTGGGCGGGTGCAGGGAAGCCCGACAGCCTGGTCGAGCTCTCGACCCTGACCGGGGCCACCGTCGTGGCGCTCGGGCACCACGGCGCCGCTCTCTACAGCCCGGACGACGGGCTCGCGGGAGAGCTGCTGGCGGCAGCCGGCACGAGCGGCGATCGCCTGTGGCGGATGCCGCTCTGGCCGGAGTTCCGGGAGGCTCTGCGCGGCACCCACGGCGACCTCAAGAACGTCGCCGGACGGTGGGGCGGCGGCAACACGGCGGCGGCCTTCCTCGCCTCCTTCATGGGAACGAGCCGCCGCTGGGCGCACCTCGACATCGCCGGCACGGCCTGGATCGGACCCGAGGGCAAGGGGCGCCCGGGGGCCACCGGCTTCGGCGTCGGCCTGCTCCTGGACTGGCTGATGGCGCGCGCGGGAGCCGCGTGAGCCCGCAAGCCCTCCTCGAGGTCCGCGAGCTCGGCATCTCCTTCCCGCGCGGCGGGCGCCGGGCCCGGGTCGTCCGCGGCGCCTCGTTCGACGTGGGCCGTGGAGAGGTCGTCGGCTTGGTCGGCGAGTCGGGCTCGGGAAAGAGCGTCACGGCCTTGGCGGCCCTGCGGCTCGTGCCGCCCCCGGGACGCATCGACGGCGGATCGATCCGCCTGGCCGGGGAAGAGCTCCTGGACCAGCCGGAGCGCGCGATGCGGCGGGTGCGCGGCGGCAGGATCGGTCTCGTCTTCCAGGAACCGATGAGCGCTCTCAACCCGGTCTTCACGGTGGGCTCGCAGATCGCGGAGACGGTGCGGCTGCACCGCGACGTCTCGCGCCGAGAAGCCCGCGAGGAGGCTCGTCGGCTGCTGGAGCTGGTGGCGATCCCCGCGCCGGAGAGCCGCCTCGACGACTACCCCCATCAGCTCTCGGGCGGACAGCGTCAGCGCGCCGTGATCGCCATCGCGCTGGCGGGAGGGCCGGAGCTGCTGATCGCGGACGAGCCGACGACCGCGCTCGACGTCACCATCCAGGCCCAGATTCTCCGCCTGCTGCTCGACCTGCGCGACCGGCTCGGCTTGACCGTGCTGCTGATCACCCACGACCTCGCCGTGGTGGCCGAGACCTGCGATCGCGCGGTGGTGCTCTACGCCGGCCAGGTGGTGGAGACGGCGCCGGTCGCGCGCCTCTTCGAGGCCCCGGCGCACCCCTACACCCGTGGTCTCCTGGCCGCCGTGCCGGTTCTCGGTCGCCCGGCGCCGCGCGGGCGTCTGCCGACGATCGCCGGGCAGGTCCCGGAAGTCGGCGAGCTCCCGGCCGGCTGCGCCTTCCACCCGCGCTGTCCGCAGGTCATGGACGTGTGCCGCGTTCGAGATCCCGAGACCTATCCCGTGGCGCCGGATCAGGCGGCCCACTGCTTCCTGCACGCACCCGTCGGCCTCGCGCACGGGGACGCCCGGTGAGCGCCCTGCTCGAGGTGCGCGGACTGGAGAAGCACTTCCCGTGCGCCGCGGCATCCTGCGCCGTCAGGTCGGCGCCGTCCGTGCCGTCGACGGGTCGACCTGACGCTCGAGGCGGGCGAGTCGTTCGCCCTGGTGGGGGAGTCGGGGAGCGGCAAGACGACCATCGGGCGCTGCATCGTGCGGCTCCTCGAGCCGAGCTCCGGTGCCGTGCTCTTCGACGGCGTCGACCTGGCCGCCCTCTCCGCGCACGAGCTGCGCCGGCGGCGCCGGGACTTCCAGCTGGTCTTCCAGGACCCCTACGGCTCGCTCGATCCGCGCATGCGCGTGCGTTCCATCCTCGCCGAGCCGCTCGAGGTGCACGGCCTGGGGGATCGCGCCTGGCGGCGCCGGCGGGTGGACGAGCTCCTCGATCTCGTGGGTCTTCCGGCCTCGGCGGCGCAGCGCTACCCGCACGAGTTCTCGGGCGGGCAGCGCCAACGCATCGGCATCGCCCGCGCCCTGGCCACCGAGCCGCGGCTGCTGGTCGCCGACGAGCCGGTCTCGGCGCTCGACGTCTCCGTGCGCGCCCAGATCCTGAATCTGCTGGCGCGGCTCCAGGAGAAGCTCGGGCTCACGCTCCTGCTCATCGCCCACGACCTCGCCCTGGTCGAGCAGATCGCCGACAGGGTCGGCGTCCTCTACCTGGGGCGTCTGGTCGAGGTGGGACCGACGGCGAGTCTCTTCGCCGATCCTCAGCACCCCTACACGGCGGGCCTCCTCGCGTCCGTGCCGGTGGCCGACCCGACGCGCGGCGGCGCCCACCCGGTCCTCGCCGGCGAGGTGGCCAGTGCGCTGTCGCCACCCGCGGGCTGCGCCTTCCACCCACGGTGCCCGGTGGCCCGCCCGCGCTGCGCCGAGCAGACTCCGGCGCTGGACGCGGTAGGCTCCGATCGAAGGGCCGCCTGTTTCTATCCGGGGGAGGCGGGGAGAACCGACCGGAGCTGGAACTTTTCCGATCGCACAACGTAGGCTTGCACAGAGGCCTGCGGGCCCTCTCTGCACACAGAAGAACATCGCATCGCTGCCTGTGAGGGATCGACCATGAGATCAGCCCCGAGCCGTCGCCTCGTCCGGAGCACGCTGGCCCTCGTCCTGCTCTGCGCGCCCGCCGTGCGCTCCCAGACGATGCAGACGACCACCGCCATTCCCGACCTCTCCGTCGCTCCCGACCTGAGGATCGAGGACGGCCGCCTGCAGCTCGACCTGGAGGACGCCATCGCCATCGCGTTGCAGCGCAACCTCTCGCTGGTCGTGCAGCGCTACAACAACGCCGAGTCGCGCTACCGGCTGACCCAGAGCCTGGGGATCTACGATCCGTTGGCGACGGCCGACCTGGCGACCAGCGACGAGACCTCTCCGTCGGCCACCAACCTGGCCGGCGCCGACGTGCAGACGACAGAGATCCAGACCTGGAACTTCGGTCTCTCCCAGCTGCTGTCGACCGGCGGCACCCTGCGCGCGGACTTCCTCAACAACCGGCAGGAGACGAACTCGACCTTCGCGTCGGTGAACCCGGCCTTCCGCAGCGACTTCGACATCACCTGGAACCAGCCGCTGCTGCGCAACTTCGGCCGCGACGCCACCGATCGGCAGATCCGGGTCTCCAACAACAACGTGGGGATCAGCCGCGAGACCTTCGTGCAGGATGTGCACAGCACCATCCAGTCGGTCGCCAACGCGTACTGGACGCTGCTCGAGGCGCAGTACCAGCTCGAGGTGGCGCACCAGGCGCACGACCTCGCCGAGCAGCTCCACGAGCAGAACCGGATCCGGGTCGACGTCGGGACCCTGGCTCCGCTCGAGCTGGTGCAGAGCGAGGCGGGCGTGGCCACCCGCGACGAGGAGATCATCCGCGCCGAGGCGGCGGTACAGCAGGCCGAGGACGACCTGCGCCAGCTGCTCAACCTCGAGCGCGGCGAGCTCTGGGCGACTCCGATCGAGCTCGACCCTTCGGACCAGCGCGAGCCCGTCGACGTCGACCTCGAGCAGGCGATCAACCGTGCCCTCGAGAACCGGCCCGAGCTGGCCCAGCAGCGCCTCCGCCTCCAGAACCTGGCGATCGACCAGGAGTTCTTCCACGACCAGCGACTGCCCCAGGTCGATCTGCAGGTGCGTTACGGGTTCAACGGCCTGGGCGGCGACGTGACCGACCGCGACTTCATCACCGGCGAGATCCTCTCCCAGACCCAGGGCAGCTACAGCGACGCCCTCGACCAGATCACCGGCGGGGACTTCGACGGCTGGCGGGTGGGGTTGAACGTCTCCTATCCCCTGCGCAACCGGGCCGCCAAGGCGGCCAGCGCCATCGCCGATCTGGCCTACGAGCGCGGCGAGGCGCAGCTGGCCGACCTCCAGCTTCAGGTGCGGGCCGAGGTGCGCCGGGCCGTGCGCGCCCTCGATACCGCCGAGAAGGCGATCACCACCGCCGAGGCCTCGCGCCGGCTGCAGGAGCGCAACCTCGAGGCCGAGCAGAAGCGCTACGACAACGGACTGTCGACCAGCTTCCAGGTGCTCGAGATCCAGGAGGACCTGGCCAACGCCCGCAGCCGCGAGATCGCCGCCCACTCCGCCTACCAGCGGGCCCTCGTCGAGTTCTGGCGTTCCGTCGGCGGGCTCGACGCGGAGAGCGGCGTCACCCTGGAGATCGACGAGCCGGAGTGAGCGAGCTCGGCCTCGACCGGCTGCTCGACGCCCTGATCCGGCCGCGTCGCGCCTTCGAGGCGTTGCGCGCGACGCCGACGTGGGCGGCCGCCTTCGTGGCCCTGGTCGTGATGACCGCGGTCAACAGCGGCTTCCTCGTCGAGCGCACCGACTTCGTCGAGGTCACGCGCGAAGCGGCGACGCAGAGCGGTCGAGAGATCGATCCGCAGCAGATCGAGCTGGTGGCCGGGGTGCAGGAGCGCTTCGGCGCGCTCACCTCGACCCTCTCGGTGGGTGTGGCGCTCTTCGCCGTCGCGCTCGTCCTCTGGGTGGCCACGAAGATGGTGGGCGGGGAGGGCTCCTACCGCCAGCTCCTCGCGGGTACTCTCCACGGGCTCCTGCCGTGGTTCGTCGCGATGCTCCTGTCCCTGCCCGGCATCCTGCGCCAGGAGCGCTTCGGCTTCGCCGACTACCTGGGCGTCGGGTTCTTTCCGGCCACCCTGCCCACCAGCCTGGCCGGGCTGGCGCCGGAGGGAGCGGCACCCGCGCTGCTGACCGTCCTCTCCTCGCTCGACCTCTTCAGTCTGTGGTCGGTCGTCCTGCTCGCCGTCGGGTTGGCCGCGATCACGCGCATCCCGGTCTTCCGCGCCGCCGCGACCGTCACCGCCCTGTGGGCCGTCTACGTGCTCGGCAAGGTGGGCTGGGTCCTCGTCGGAACCGCCTGAGGAAACATCCCGGTCCTTTCGTCCGTAGGACGAGGTGATGGCGACCTTCCTCCTCTGGCTCCTCCTCTTCGTGGTCTGCTGGCCGCTGGCCCTCCTGGCCCTGCTGGCGTGGCCGGTGGTCTGGCTGTTGCTGCTTCCGTTCCGCCTCGTCGGAGTGGCCGTCGACGGCGTCTTCTCGCTGCTGCGCGCCCTGATCACGCTCCCGGCCCGGCTGCTGGGCGCCCGCGCCTAGCCGCACCAGGGACCCGTTGCTAAGCTGTCGCTTTCCGAGCGACACGGTGCCACCCCTCGTCTTCCTCCAGCTCCCGCACTGCGGCGACCTGCGGCTGCGCGAGCTTCTCGAGCGCTGGATCCCGGAGGAGCGGCGGCTCGCCGTCTACGACGGACAGCTGCGTCTCGGTGGGCCGGACCCTGAGTTCGTCGCCCGGGCCCGGGAGAGGGTCGGCGAGCTCGACCTCGTCTACGGCTACCTCTCCTTCGGCGTGCACCGCTTCCTCGACGTCGAGCCCCGCTACGCGATGTTCCTCCGCGACCCCGTCGAGCGCATCGTCTCCCTCCACGCGGCCGTCGCCGACGGTGTCGGAGTGGGGGAATGGGTGGCCTCCGGAACCACCGAGCTCACCAACAACCACGCCTGCCGCATGCTGGCCGGCTTCGCGCCCGAGCCGGGTCGCACGCGCACCGACCGGGAGCTCTTCGACGCCGCCGTGGCCACGGTCGACCAGCACGTCGAGCTGCTCGGGGTCCTGGAGCGCTTCGAGCCCGACGCCCATCGCCTGGCCGCCCTCCTGGGTGTTCCGGGCACCCTCGACATGCCCGGCGCCGAGAGGTCCCCGGGCACCGGAGCGCTCTCGCCGGAGGCGGCCGCGATCCTGCGCGAGCACAACCGGCTCGACGTCGAGCTCTACCGCCGGGCGCTCGAAGCCGGGTAGGGCGAGACCGTTCAGGATGCCGCGGTGCCCGGCTCGGGGACGAGCCCGCAGCGGCGGGCGAGCTCCACGATCTCGGGGCGGTCGCGCAGCGGTGCGAGGGCGGGGAGCTCGCGCAGCCACATGACCATCCAGTGATCGCGGCTCGGGGGCGCGGCCAGCAGCAGCGCGGCGGCCGCATCCGGGTCGCCGGCTTCGAGCCTCCAGAGAGCTCGCACTCCCGCGTACTCGGCGAAGGAGGCCCGAGACTCCGCCTGGCGCATGAGCTCCGCGTACCCCGCGCGGACGGACGCTGTGGCGGCGTTCCGGACGTCCTCGGCATCCGGGAGCGCGTATCCCCGCAGGGCGGCGCGCTCGATCCACAGGTCGAGGGCCCGCCGCTCTTCGCCCAGCTGTTGCGCGATGAGCGCTTCGTAGAGGAGATTGCGCCCGCCGGTGCGAGTGGCCGCCACCAGCGCGGTCCGTGCCGCCTCGCCGTCGCCGGCGAGGTGGAGGAACCAGACGCGGTCCCAGGCGATGCTCTCCGACACCGGATCGAGCTCGCCGGCGCGCCCGATGGCCCGCAGACTCTCGGTGTGGCGGCCGAGGGCGCTGGCGACCATCGCGCGCTCCTGCCAAGCCAGCGCCGACTCGGGGTCGATCGCCAACGCCCGCTCGAGGGTCGAGGCGGCCTTCGCCGGTTGCTGGTCGCGGAAGAACTCGAGCAGGGCGCGGGCGATCTCGACGTCGGCCAGGCCCGAGTCCAGGGCCTGCGCCCGGTCGAGGTGGCGCTGCGCCTCGCGGAAGGTGTCGAGCGCCGGCAGGCCGAGGTGCTCGCCGGTCTTGTGCGCGTAGATCATGGCCAGGGCCGCGTGGGCGGCGGCCGAGCTCGGATCCTCCGCCAGGACCTCGTCGAGCAGCTCGATGGCGCGGTGGACGCCGTCGTCGTCGCGGCGGCTCCAGAGCTGACGGGCGAGGAAGAGCCGCTCGAGCTCGGCCGGGGACGGCGGGCCGGCGGTGGAGCTGCTCTCGCGAGCGCGCAGGCCGAGGACGACGAGCCCGCCGCCCACGAGCAGTGCCGCCGCGGCCGCGATCGCCAGCACTGCGCGGCGGCGGCGAGCGGGCGCAGGACCGGCGCCCCGCCCCTGGGCGACGGGCGTTGGTCCGACCCAACGGTAGCCGCGCTTGGGCACGGTCTCGATCCAGCACGGGTTCTTCGGGTCGTCTCCCAGGGCCTTGCGCAGGTCGCTGATCACCACCGCCACGGAGTGCCCGCTCACCGCCCGTCCGCCCCAGACGCGGTCGAGGAGGGCATCCGGCGACACGACGGCGCCGGCCTCGTGGATCAGCAGCACGAGGACGTCCATCGCGCGCGCTTCCAGTCGCTCGTGGCGCCCCGAGGCGTGGCGGATCTCGTTCGCCGCCGGGACCACGGTCCACTTCCCGACGCGGAATCGGTCCGAGGCGGTGTCGTTCATGGCTTCTTGAACGTCTCTTGAGGCTTTCTTGAGGACGGCCGCGGACGGGAGAGGGGAGGCTGCGGCACCTGCCGGACGACCCGGAGCCTACACCCCCAGGAGGAGACCATGACCCGTACCGCCCCGCTCGCTCTCGCTCTATGGATGCTCTCGACGGCCTTCGCGGTCGGTGCTGCTCCGGACGGCGCAGCGGCTGCGCCGCGGCGCTGGGTCTGGGACCTCTCGGAGCTCGTCGCGGACGACGCCGCGTGGCGGTCGGAACGTGACGCCGTGCTCGCCGGCATCGAGGCCCTGCGCGGCGCCGACGCGACCGCGCCCGTGAGCGCCGCCGAGCTGGCCGACCGGATGGATGCCGCCTACGACGTCCAGGCGCGGGCCACACGCCTCGCCCTCTACGGCTTCCTGACCGCTGACGCCGACACCTCGGACGAGCGCGCCGCGCGGTACTACGACGTGGGCACGGCGCTGGAGCACCGGGCGGCCGCCGCGGTGACGTTCGTGGACCGGATGGTCGCGGCCCTGGATCGCGAGCGTCTGGAGCGCTGGATCGGTGAGGAGCCGAGACTGGTCACGCACGAGCGTCGAATCCGCGAGATCCTCCGCCGCGCCCCCCATACGCTCGACCGGACGGCGGAGGAGATCCTCGAGGGCGCCGCCCGCTGGCCGCGCCTGGCGGTCGACACCTGGGACGAGCTCCAGGGCGCCGCGATCGGCTGGCCCGAGGTCACCCTCCACGACGGCACGACGGTGGCGGCCGACCGGAGCGCCTGGCTCTCCGTGCGCGGCGGGGGAGAGCGCAGCGATCGCACGGCCGTCCACCGTGCCTACCTGACCCATCTGGAGGAGCTCGCGGACCTCTTCGGCCTCCTCTACACGCGGCGGGTGGAGGCCGATCTGACACTGGCGCGCGACCGCGGCTTCGGCGGCGGGATCGAGGCCCTCTGGTTCCTGCGTGACGGCATGCCTCCCGGGAGCGCACACACGATGATCGACGTGACCCGCCGCCATCTGCCGGCGCTGCAGCGGATGATGGAGCTTCGCGCCCGGGCCCTCGGCCTCGCGCGCCTCGATCTGGCCGACCTCTCGTCGCCGGCTCCGGGGCTGCCCTCCGGTGTCCCGATCGCCGAGGCGGTCGAGAGCTCCCTCGCGGCCCTCGAGCCGCTGGGGGCCGAGCTCATGAGCGTCGCGCGCTCGATGGTCGCACGGCCCTGGGCACACCTCGAGGCGACGCCGCACAAGGCCCACGGCTACGCCATCTGGCCGTCGGTCGCCGGCTCGCCGCCCTACCTCGTCCTCTCCTACGACGGGACTCTCGACCAGTCCCGACGCCTGGCGGGCGGGATCGCCCTGCAGGTGGCGTTCGGCAGCGTCCCCGCCGAGCGCACCCCGCCGACACGCGACGATCCCGGCATCTACTCCAACGGGGTGATCTACGTCGGCGAGCTCCTGCACGACGACCTCGTGCGCGCCCGGGCCCGAGGCGCCGACGAGGAGGTTGCCGCCTTCCTCCACTCCCTCGACCCCTTCTGGCAGTTCGCCCGCTGGACGCTGATGGCGGATCTCGACGCCGAGGTGGAGGAGCGCGTGCTGCGCGGCGAGGCTCCGAGCGGAGCCGAGGTCTCGGCCCTCTACCTCGAGCGGCTCCGCACCTGGTACGGCGAGTCGGCCATCGCCTTCGTGCCGACCGACGGCGCGGAGTGGATGAGCTTCTCCGTCCCCTTCCTCTCCTACGAGGCCCAGTTCTGGCCCCCGGCCGTCGCCCTGGGCGCCGCCGTGCTCGACCGCATCGAGAGGGGCGACACCCGAGTGCGCGACGGCTTCTGGAGGCTCCTGGGCCGGGGCAGCGTCGACCGCACCTACCAGCTCCTCCTGCCGCTGGGCATCGATATGTCCGCCGAGGAGCCCTACGAGGCGGTCTTCCGGCGCATGGAGCGGCTGCTCGACGGGCTCGAGGAGGCGCTGGAGCGTCGGACGCGGCGGCCTCAGGCGGCGGGTAAACGGCTCACTGAACGACCGTCGTCCACTGCAGGTGTTCCCGCTCTCGAAGCCGTCGGCGAAGAGATGGAGGTTCGCGGGGACCAGCTGGACGAGGCCGGGCGCGCCGCTGCCCACCGTGAGCTCGGCGTAGACACCGCCCGCGGCGAAGGTCGAGCTGCGGCGCGGTGAGCACGCAGACGGTGCTGAAATCGGGCGGGACGTCGAAGAACTGACAGATGACCGGCCCGCCGCGGCCCTCCAGCAGCCGCAGGTCGGTGGTCGTTCCACCGGGGGCGTGCCGGGCGCGAGAGCGCACGTGCAGGTTGGCCGGCGCTTCCCGTTGGTCGGCCATCACCTGGTGGCCGGAGACGGTGCGGCCGTAGAGGTGTAGACGTCGGCGCCGATGCCGATCGCGTTCAGGGCCGGCTGTCCGTTGGTGCACGGATCGGCGGGGACGGCACCGCCGACTCCGGTGTAGCAGAGGGTCTGGCCCGGCGGTCCCTGGAGGTCGGCGGAGAAGAAGACGTCCGGGAGCTCGTCCCGTCGAGAGCACCGCCGATGTAGAGGTAGTCCCCAGAGGATGTTGTTGATGCTGCCGTCGGGCGGCACGGCGTCGTACTCGTAGTACCGCGATCCGGGAGGACGGGAGATGCCCTGGGCCTGGACGGTGCGGGCGGGGATGAGCGGCTGTCCCGGCGGCGGGACCGGTCCGTCGGTCCCGGCCGGCCGCCGCCCCAGGATCTGCAGGGAGATGTTCGCCGGCCCGGCCGCCGTCCGGGTCAGGTTGAACCCGATCCGCGGAATCCACATCCGCCCCGCGATCAGGCACTGCTGCGGCACGATGAGCCCCGAGTCGAACTCCCGCACGGTCCCGACCTGCGCCCCGAGCCCGTTGTCGACGCTCCCGAACGGGCGCAACGAGCAGATCGCCACCGTTCCGTCGGCCCCCTTCGCCTCCGCGCCACCCACCGCGCCCCCCGCCGAGACCGACATCGCCAGCCCCACCACGACGAACGCCATCGAGCGCATCGCCCACCTCCTGAGCCCGGAACCCGGCGGCAGCCTAGCACCGGGACGAGCCGCCGGAGCCTTCCTCGTCGGGGGAAGCGCTTATGCTAGGGCAGCCATCGACGGGACCGCGACGCGAACGGAGGTCGGATGAACCAGAGCAGCGCAGAGCTGGCAAAAGGCTGGATCGAGGCCTGGAGGCGCTTCGACATGGCCTGGCTGCGTGAGCACCTGGCCGAGGACTTCGTCCACGTGAGCCCCTTCGGGAGGTTCGACGACCGGGAGACCTATCTCGCCGCCGTCGAGCCCCTGGCGCGCAAGAGCGTCACGGAGCTCGTGATCCGGGACGTCGTCGCCGAGGGCGACCGCGCCGTGATCCGCTTCGAGAACCGCACGCGCGAGGGCGCCGTCGAGTCGTGCGACTGGGTCCGCGTCGAGAACGGCACGATCCGCGAGATCCGCTCGTTCTACGACACCGCGAGGGTCCGCAGGGTGCTGAGCGAGTCGGAGCAGGAGAGCCTCGACGAGGCGCACCACTCCCACACGGAACCGTGAGCCGGATCTTCTTCTACGGCCTCTTCATGGATCGCTCCCTCCTCACCGGGAAGGGCCTCCACCCCGAGACGGTCGGCCCGGCCGTGCTGCCCGGCTACCGCCTCCACATCGGCGAGCGGGCGACCCTGCTGCGCTCGCCTGGAAGCCGTGCCCGCGGCATCGTCATGGAGCTCTCGGATGAGGAGGCCGGAGCCCTCTACGCGGAGCCCAGCGTGCGCGAGTACCTCCCGGAGCGCGTCCGGGTGGAGCTGCTGGACACCGGGCAGGCGATCGAGGCGGACGTCTACAACCTGCCGCCGGAGTCCGCACGGTCCGGAGCCAACCCCGCGTACGCGATCCAGCTCGCCGGCTTGGCCGAGGCGTTGGGGCTCGACCCGGACTACGTCCGGGAGATCGCGGCGTTCGCGCAGCCGTCGTAGCCGGGATCGCGCTCTACCCGAACGGCTCCGCCGGGTAGGCGATCCCGTGCTGCAGCCCCACCGGATTGGGCGTCGTGTTGCGGAAGGTCACCGGCAGCGTCACGCAGCTGCCGCACTCCTCGAGGTGGAAGTGGAGGTGGGGCACGCCGCCGGTCAGGCCCGAGTTCCCGCTGCGAGCGATCCGCTGCCCCACCGCCGTGTCGCCGACCTCGACCAACACACCGTTGCGGGTCGGGTGGGAGTAGACCGTCGAGAGCCCATCCACGTGGCGCAGGACCGGAAGTTGTTCTCCTCGATGGTCGTCGTGTCGTCTCCGAACCCCTCCTCGACGAAGGTCACGGTCCCCGCCCGCGCCGCCGTGACCACCGTCCCGATCGGCATCAGGAAGTCGTAGGAGTGCTTGTACCGCCCCTGGTGCCCGCCCTCCGTGCAGTTGGCCTGGCCGACGACGAACGCCTCCCCGACCTCGTAGGGGAGCGTGTACGCCGAGCTCTCCCAGTCCGGATACGGTCCGCAGACCTCCGGCATCCGGCTGGTGGGGGAGTCGTGATCACAAGCGGCGAGCGCGAGAGCGATGACAGCGACACGAACGATCGGCGAGTCCATGCCCGGCTCTTTGCCGGCGGGCGGGGGAGGGGTACGCCGGGGAGTCCGTCGTGCCGTGAGGAGGTGCCCCCGTGAGGAGGCGTGAGGAGGCGTGAGGAGGTGCCAGGGACGTACTAGAGGAGAAACGTACCGTGAGGAGGTGCCAGGGACGTACCGTGAGGAGGTGCCGTGAGGAGGTGCCAGGGACGTACAGAGGAGGGACGTACAGAGGAGGTGCCAAGGACGCACGGCGGCCTCCCAACCCTTTCCCATCGCGACTGGCGGCCGAGATGGAGGTTCGGCTTGCTGCAGCAGGCGCGCGAACGGGCGGGCGCCGGGGAGGCCGCGCCTCTTCGAACGGGCCTCAGGCTCGGAGGTGGCTCGAAGCCACTCTGCTGGGGTGACGCTGGGGGGCGGGCGCGGTGGGAGGTTGGCTCAGCCGGGCCGGAGGGGCACGGCATGTAGAGGCGGCGGAATGGCGCCTGGAGGGAAGTGCGCCTCGTGATAGCGACCGGCCCGAAGCGCGTCGGCGGCCGTTCGATAGGCATCGAGGAATGCGTCGTACCCTCGACGAAGCTCTCGTCTCACGCGCTTCGACGCGGCGTGGAAGCGAGGCGCCGGGGAGCGCTCCTCGAACGCGGGAGAGTTGTGCGGATGCTGCCGGAGGATCGCTCGCCGACCGAGCACGGAACGTCCGCTCGTTCGCGCCTCTTCCGCGGCCTGGTCTTCAATATCTCGCACCATGGAGCGCACTGCGATCCGACGTTGCATGGGCTCGAGGTCCTGCCAACACGGCAGGGGGACGAGGTCGAGCTCCTCCTCGGCCGTGAAGGCGAGCTCCGGAGCATCCTCGCCTCGCTCGATAGCGCGGAACTGGGCCGTTCGGTCGACCCAGCGGCCGGGACCCGACGCCCCCGTGAGAAGGGATCTCGTGCCGTTCGCCCCGGGCCAGTGCAGGGGTGAAGCCACCAGCCCCTCTTTCACCCCCTGCCCGAGCAGGTAGCGCAGGCGTCCGACCTGAGCTTCGGGCTCGTCCGAAACGGGAATGGCATGGTAGCGGTGCGGAAAGACGGTGCCACTCCAGTCATGTAGACGCTGGACCTCCTTGGCGAGCTTGGACTTGAGATCCCGCATGAAGGCCGCGAGGCGCCACGGATCGTGACAGACGACGAGCAGATGGAAGTGATTCGAGAGAACGGCGTAGTTGACGACTCCCACTCTGTGACGTCTGGACGCCCGTGCCAGGGCACCGACGAAGGTCGCGTTCAGCGCGGGTGAAGGCCGGAGCAGGAACCGGCTCTGGAAGCACCGATCGGTGACTTCGACGAGGCCGCTCCCCTCCGGGATATGGCGAAGATCCCGTCCCACACAAGCAAAGACGGATTCTCGGCCCGGAATCTCGCTCAGTGGCCCGTCGCCACTTCTCAGCAAGTCCCTGGCACTTCTACTAGTCCGAGGCCTTGAAGGCCGGTGTATCCTCAAGACTCCCGTTGGTCGCGCCCGGCCCGAGCGCGCCGCCCTGTCGAGCTTCGGCGGACGTTCCTGGTCGTCAGTCCGCTGTCGGAGGACGAAGGAGGATCAGATGGGATGGCGAGGCACTCTCCGGTCGATTTCGGCAGCAGGCCGTCAGTACCAGCGCGAGGCTCAGAGACGTCAGCGTGAGCTGGAGCGCCAGCATCTGGAATACGCCCGCATGCAGGAGCTGGACCGGGCGCAGTGCGAAGGGTGCAGGTCTACGAGAATCGCGTGAGCTCCTTCGATCCCTTCACTGTGAGTGCAGCGAACCAGTGAACTGGGCCGCGATGGCTGTTGCCTCAGCCGGCCAAGCCCGTGCACGAACGAACCTGCGAGGTCGCTGCTCAGGCTGCCATCGTGCCGTTCAGGCCGGGCCACCTATCGAAGTTGTTCGGGAGAAGGCCAAGAAGGGCCCAGCTGGAGGCGGGCAGGACGGCTCGACAGAATGACGCGGAGCGCTTCGACGCCGCGGCGGCGCAGACCGAGGTCGCTGACTGGCAGGAGAGCCGCACCTTGGCCGAGCGCGTGCTGTCAGGATCTTGGGAGCCTTCACCGAGGCGATACGCGTGATCGACCCGTTCACCGACATCAGTGATCTCGGGTCGAGCATTGGCTTTGTGCTCCTCGAATCGTCCGAGCTCGTCGAGGCGACTCTCCATGTGCACGGGGAGGTGGCAGTACCCAGAGGCGAAAGTCCTTGCTGAAGAGCGGCAATACAGTCAAAGGAGATGCCGAAGGGCCAGTTCTTCGAGCTGTACCAGGACTACGTCTGCAGCTGTGTGCTTCGCGTCGCCAACAGGTGGTGGCGCTTCTTCCCCATCGACGCGGTCCTGGTGCATGCCGTGGACGAGATGCTGAACACTCGGACCAGGCGCCTCAGGAGACGATCCTCTCGGTGTTCGTCCACTCGCGCAGGCCCCTCGAAAACTGAACCTGAGTGCGATCGACCCTTCCGACTCCATCTCAACCGTGCACCGAATGGACTTCAGAGAACCAAGGGGTTCCGGGCCCGTTGAGCGACTGCCGGTGGACTTCGTGTCGGAATGAGCGAGCGGCCAACCTCGAATGAGGCGCGCCTGGAGCGCCTCGTCGCCACCATCCAGGATTCAGGTGACTTGGGAGAGCTTTCCGAGCGGTCGGGCGAGGTTGAGCAACTGCCCTGCATCGGGATGGACAGCCTGGCGTACTACGTCGTGAACTGTTGCGCAGCGAGCGAGCGGTGAAGAGCTTCCTGCGCTGTTTCGGGTGGTCGAGGAGCTCCTGGGGGAGGGCGGTGTCGAGTTCGAGGACCTCGTCCAGGTCGGCCTCTTCGAGACCATGCACCAGGCGTCGCCACGCACCGTGATCTCGATCCCGATGTTCGAGGCTTGGCTTGGGCCGAGGTGCCTCGAGCTCTGGAATGTGGCGCAGGAACACAACGGATCGTCGAGGTGGGTGCGGCGCCAGAGCCGGCGACGATGGTGGCAGTTCTGGCGGCGTAAGCCCTGACGTCCAGGCCGCGCAGGCCCTCGAGGGCGTCTCTCCAGCCCCGAGCTGCGGCGCATCCTCGAGTCAGGCTCCCCAAAGTCCGACCGGACTCCGACTGACAGCGGGAGCCGCCCTGGTGCCGGAGGGAGTCGAACCCCCACGTCCTTGCGGACAACGGATTTTGAGTCCGTCGCGTCTGCCATTCCGCCACTCCGACGGCGAGCGGGGAAGGTGGGCATCCTGGGAGGAGATGGGGGAGGTGTCCAGCAAGGGAGTGAGCGTCCCTTTCAGAGGACGGTCGCGGGCCGGATTGACGCGGGGTGTCGGGAGTGCGCCAAAATGCCGCCCTCTGGAGGGACGAAACGGGGCAAAGGTTGACCAAAACGGGGGTTTCGGCTATCATGGCGGGACCAAGAAAGGCCCTGGCCAGGCGCCTTTCGACCGTTCCAACCCGAACCTGAAACGGGGGTCTCAATCACATTGTCATTCAAGGTGGGGCAGAGGTCGTGTATCCCAACCACGGCGTGTCCGTCGTGGAGAAGATCGAGAACGGGGAGATCGCCGGTATCGAGCGAACCTACTTCCACCTCTGCGTCTGCTGTCGAACGATTCCAAGGTGATGATCCCCAAGGACAACCTCGATCTGGTGGGTCTGCGCCCGCTGGTCCCGCAGTCCGAGATCAACTCGCTCTTCAAGGTCCTGCGCGACGAGAACTTCGACACGTACAAGGACTGGAAGGGCCGCTACAACAGAACCTGGACAAGATGAAGACCGGCGACCTCACCGAGGTCGCGCGGGTGCTGAAGAACCTGCAGCTGGTGAGCTCGAAGAAGAGCCTCTCCTTCCGCGAGAAGAAGATGTACGAGCGCGCCAAGTACTTCATCGTCTCCGAGGTCGCCCACGTCAAGAAGATCGACGAAGACTCGGCGGCGACGCAGGTGGAGAAGGCGCTCGCCTCCGGCATGGCCAAGCGCCGCAAGGCGCGGGATCTGGCGGTCGCCAACTGACCCGGTCCCGCATCCGCAGGGCTTAGACTGCGCCCGGTTCTCCCTCGTGGGGGAACCGGGTTTTTCCGTTCGCTCAGCGATGACTCCGAAGCGGGGACAGGATGACTTTTCTCCGGGGGGGCGCCCAGCGGACAGGGACTCCTCGGAGGAGGAGAAAAAGTCTTCCTGTCCCCGACATTCCCAACCCCGTTGCCGGGCTCGTCGAGGTGGCGGTGCCGTTGCCGCTGCTTTCGAGGCGTTGACCTACGAGGTGCCGGAGGTCTTCGCGGGTCAGGCGGTGCCGGGGGCGCGGGTGCGGGTGCCGGTGGGGCGACGCAAGGTCACCGGGTTCATCGTCGGCGTGCGGGAGGAGGCGCCGGAGGGCGTGCAGGTGCGGCCGCTCGAGGCGGTGGTCGACCCCTGGCCGGTGGTGCCCGAGGAGCTGCTCGAGCTCGCCCGGTTCATCGCCGACTACTACGTCGCACCGCCGGGGGAGGTGCTGCGCGCCATGATCCCGTCGGGGGTCGCGCCCTGGGGCGAGCGCCGGGTCTGGCTCACCGACGGCGGGGCGCTGGCGCTGCCCGGCTCGCGCGAGGAGCAGCGCATCGTCGAGGCCCTGCGCGCGGGCGGCACGATGAAGCTCTCCGAGCTCCAGGCGGCGACCGGTCTCACCGACCTGCCGGCGCGGGTCGAACGGATGCGCACCCAGGGACGCCTGGCGATCGCCGAGACGCGGACCCGCGGCACCCGGTACGTACAGGCCGTCGAGCTCGCCGGCGGGGCGCTCGCGGACCTCCTCGAGGCCTGCGGGCGCTCGGTCAAGGGGCGCGAGGTCGTCGAGTACCTGGCGGCGGCGGGGCGCCCGGCCACCGTGGCCGAGGTCACCCGCGAAGTGGAGTGCGGAGGGGGCGTCGTGCGGCGCCTGGTGGGGCTGGACGTCCTGCGCAGCTTCACGCAGGCCGAGCGGCTCGATCTGGCCGGGCAGTGGATGACCCGGCGGGACGAGGAGCCGTTCCGGCTCAAGGAGGACCAGCGGGCGGCCCTGGCGGCGCTCGAGAGCGGCCTCGAGGATGGGTGCTACCGGCCCTTCCTGCTCGCCGGCGCCACCGGGACGGGCAAGACCGAGGTCTACCTGCGGGCGGCCGACCTGGCGCTTCGGCAGGGGAGGGGAGTGCTCCTCCTGGTCCCCGAGATCGCGCTCGTTCCGGCCCTGGCGGGTGAGGCCCGGCGCCGCTTCGGACGCCGACTGGCCATCCTGCACTCGGCCCTCGGCGCGAGCGAGCGCCAGCAGGAGTGGGAGCGCATCCGCGGCGGCGAGGCGCGCGTCGTCCTCGGACCGCGCTCCGCCCTCTTCGCGCCGGTGGCGGACCTCGGGCTCCTGGTGGTCGACGAGGAGCACGACACCTCGTACAAGCAGGAGACGACGCCGCGCTACAACGCCCGCGACCTCGCCCTCGTGCGCGCGCACCGCGAGGGCGCCGTCGCCGTCCTGGTCTCCGCCACGCCGAGCCTGGAGACGCGCCGCAACGTCGAGATCGGGAAGCTCGCCCGGGTCGACCTCGTCGACCGGCTCGGGCAGGGCGCCATGCCCGAGGGCATCCTGGTGGACCTCAAGCAGGAGAAGCTCTCACGCCGCCCGGGCGAGGTCCACTTCTCGCCGCGCCTGAAGGAGGAGATCGAGAACGCCCTGGCCGGCGACGAGCAGATCATCCTGCTGCGCAACCGGCGCGGCTACGCGCCGATGCTGCTGTGCCGCGCCTGCGGCGAGGACATGCGCTGCGAGGACTGCGGCCTGCCGCGCACCCTCCACCGCCGCGAGTCGATGCTGCGCTGCCACTACTGCGGCTCGAGCCTGCCGGCGCCGGCCCGCTGCCCGGAATGCGACGAGGAGGCGCTGGAGCCGATCGGCGCCGGCACCGAACGGGTGGAGGAGGACTTCGCCGCGCTCTTTCCCGGCGTGCCGGTGGGGGTTCTCGACCGTGACGTCTCCCGCCGGCGGGGAGGGGCGGCGGCGGCCCTCGAGGCCTTCGGTCGCGGGGACACGCGGGTCCTCGTCGGCACCCAGATGGTAGCCAAGGGGCACCACTTCCCGAACGTGGCACTGGCCGCCGTGCTGCTCGCCGACACCTACCTCGGTTTCCCCGACTTCCGCGCCGTCGAGCGCACCTACAGCTTGCTGACGCAGCTCGCCGCGAGCGGCGCGGGCGGGCCGCGTCGTCATCCAGACCTACCACCCGACCACTACGCCATCCAGGCCGCCCTGCGTCACGACGACGACGCCTTCGGTACGAGAGGAGATGAGGTTCCGCCGCGTCTTCCACTACCCACCGTTCGGCCCGCGTCATCAGATCCTGGTGCGCGACGGGTCTGAGGAGAAGTGCGGGCGTGCGCGCGCGAGATCGCGCTGGCGCTCGGCCGTCCGCCGGGCGTGCGGGTCCTGGGTCCGCAGCCCTTCCAGGCGCTTTCGCCAGCCAGTGGCGCTTCCAGATCCTCGTGCGCGGGAAGTCCGGGGGCGCAGCTGCGCGACATGGTGCCGGGGCCGTGCCCGACCCGGAGCTGACGTGGTCGTGGACGTCGATCCTGACCTGCTGTGAGCCTCGACGCCGGGGCGGGTGCCGCTCAGCGGTGCTCTGTTGAGCCTCCTTCCCGCATGAGGCTCCCGGAAGCCCCGTTCGAAGAGCCGCTCGCCGAGCTGGACAGCGCATCGCCGAGTTGCGCGGCTTCCCGGAGGAGCCGAGAAGCAGCAAGGAGATCGCCAAGCTCGAGGGAGCTCGAGAAAGACGCAGGACGTCTCAAGCTCACGCTGGGAGAACCCTCGTCGCGCCACCCCGAGCGGCCCTACACCAACGACTGCATCCGCCTCCTGATGGAGGACCTGGGTCGAGCTGCACGGCGACCGGTCCTTCGCCGACGACGCCGCCATCGTCGGCGGCCTGGCCACATTCCGCGGACGCTCCGTCGTGGTGATCGGTCACCAGAAGGGACGCAGCACGAAGCGGCGCATCGCGCACCAACTTCGGCCAGCCGGCCGGAGGGGCTACCGCAAGGCCCTGCGCCTGGTGAAGCGTACCGAGCGGTTCCGGCTGCCGATCGTCACCCTGGGTCGGCCACGCCGGGCGCCTACCAGGGTCGGCGCCGAGGAGCGCGGCCAGGCCGAGGCGATCGCTCGCAACCTGCTCGAGATGGCGAGCCTGACCGTACCGCTCGTGGTGGTCGTCACCGGCGAGGGCAGCAGCAGCGCGCCGCCCTCGGCGTCGGCAACCGCGTCCCATGATGGAGTACGCGGTCTACTCCGTCATCTCGCCCGAGGGCTGGCGATTCTGTGGAAGGACGACGCCCGCGAGGAGGCCGCCGAAGCGATGAAGATCGCCGCTCCCGACCTGCTCGACCTGGGCGTCGTCGACGGCGTCGTGGACGAGCCACCGCCGGGCGCGGCGCACCGATCACGAGGCGGCCGCGCGGCGCCAGGGCGACAGTCGAGAGGCCCTGGAGGAGCTGGAGGGGCTGTCGGGGAGGAGCTCGTGCGGCAACGCTACGAGCGGTTCCGGAGCCTGGTGTCCACCTCGGCGGCTGACGCCAGCCCCGGCCCAGCCAGCTGCGGGCTGTGGCTGGAGGCCCCGCCCTCGGCGGCCGACGGCTTGCGGGACAGGCGTCGGCCCTGATGCGCGACCCTGCTGGCACGGCGGGGCGTCGAGACGGTGGAGGAAACTACGGCGCTTCTCCACCTCGCTCGACCAGCTCACCGCCGTCAGCTCTGCTAACACCTCGAGCCGGTCCTGGCACGGCTCACCGCCGCGCGCGACGCCGGTGAGCGGGTGGCCATCGTCGCCGACTACGACGTCTGACAGGAAGCATTCCTCGCCGAGCGCAACTGTCGGCCGTGCTGGCACCTGCGGTCTGGCGGTCGGTGATCCTGCCGGAGCGTCTGCTCGAGGCTACGGTTTCCAGCCGGCCCACGCCGAGCAGGCCGCGGAGGCGGGCTGTTCCCTGGTCGTCACCGCCGACTGGTTCCACCTCCTTCGCCGCCGTCGCGGCACGAGGCGTGGGCTGGACGTCATCGTCACCGATCATCACCTCGGTCGCGACGCCGCGGAAGACGCGCTCGAGATCCAATCGACGCGACCGGAAGCCCAGGCTATCGTTTCCCCATCTCTGCGCCGCCGGCATCGCCGCAGCTCGCTCTCGCGCTGGCCGAGCGCTGCGAAGCGGCCATCCCGAGACGACTCCTGCGCATCGCCTGCCTCGGCACGATCGCCGACATGGTGCCTCTGGTCGGCGAGAACAGGGTCATCGCCGCTCTCGGGCTCCGCTCCACCCGACACGCCCTCGCCGGGGCTGCGGGCGCTCATGCAGCGCGCCGGCGTCGGCCGCTCGGTGTCGAGCGAGGACGTGGGCTACCACCAGGACCGCGCATCAACCGCGGGCGGATGTCGAGCGCCGCCACCAGCCTCCGAGCTCCTGCTCACCCGCGATCGCGCCAGGGCGCGGACCCTCGCCGACGAGCTCGAGGCGCACAATCAGCAGCGGCGCGACGCCCAGGATCGGGTGGTCGCCGAGGCCTTCGAGCGCTTCAGCGGCGTCGATCCCCTGCCCCGGGTGCTCGTGGCCTGGAGCAGGCGTGGCACCAAGGGCGTCGTCGGAGCTCGCCGCCAGTCAGCTGGCGCCTCCGCAAAACCCGCGTGTTGCTCAGCGTCGCCGACGGAGTCTGCCACTGGAGCCGAGCGCAGCATCGAGGCCTCCACCTGCATTCGTTCCTCTCCCCGTGGTCCTCCGAGCTGGAGCGGTTCGGCAGGCACGCGCCGAGCAGATCGGTCTCTCCGCCCCGGGTGGAGTCGCTGCCGGAGCTGCAACGGCGCTGGCTCGGGGCGGCGCCTGGCCCGAAGAGCTGCTCGTCCCCCGTCTGGGTACAGGCGCGGGTGGCCCGGACCACGCTCGGCGGCGAGCTGCTGGCGACCTGCGCCGGCTCGAGCCCTACAGGTCGGCAGCCCGAGCCGACGTTGCGTTCCGGACCGCTGCGGGCGACCGGACGGCAGCGGATCTTCGGACGCGGTCACCTGTCGGTTCTGGCCGGGTCCTTCGGTCATCGATCACCCCTCCTCCGGCGGGGCTGGGCCGAGCGTGCGGCGGAGCTCGAGGGAGATCGAGGTCCTCGGCCAGCCGCGCTGGGACAGCTACCACCAGACTCCCGTCCTCCAACTCGATGCACCGCCCAGCCCGTTCCCGCGGACGACCTGCCAGCCCGTAGAATCGAGCCCAGCCAGAAGGCCGCCACTTCGGTCCTCTGGGCGAGACGGATCATCGTCCTGGCACTCGGCGTGATCGGCGGGATCGCCGCCCTCATCCTCGGCCGGCAGCAGCGGAACACGGGGTTTCGGCCCGGACCGCGAGAGCCGCGACTCCGGCGAGGCGATCGCGCACCTCGTGGGCAAGGGCCGACATCGACCTCACGACCGCGGCGGAGGCTGGCCAGCGTGTCGGCTTCGCACCTGGCACTCGAAGCGCGAGGACACCTACCAGCTGGAGGACGTGCGGATCGAGGCCGAGCGCGAGGGCGGGATCTACCGGATCAGCAACCAGCGCGCCACACTGTCAAGGCCAACGGCCGACCTCGAGGAGCGACCGTCGGATCCGGGCCCGGACGGGATGACGCGCTCTCCACCGAGGGCCTACAGATGCGCCGCCACGGCCGGCCACGGTCGTCTCGACCAGCCCGATCAGCTTCGGCTGGGCCCCAACCTCGGCTCGGCACGCCAGCTCGACGCCAACCTGCGTCACGACGAGTTCAATGCTCGCCGGCGACGTCCAGGTGCGTAGCATCGCCGGGCTGGCCCCGGCCGTGGCATCGACAGCCAGGGCCGTCTACGATCGCAGGGAGGATCCTGCACGGAGGGCGACGTCGACCTGCGCCGCAGGAGGATCGCATCCAGGCCCGGCGCCTGCATCCACCTCGAGGACGGAGCAGAAGATCCGTTTCGCTTTGAGCGCTCTGGGAGGTCCGCGCGACAGTCCACCAGATCGCCGACGACGGCGTGCCGCGAGTCCTCACCGCCGAGGCCCACGACTCACGGTGCAGCTCGACGAAGGGGGGGCGACCGCAACATGGAGCTCGACAGCGGCCCGCATCCGCTGACCTGGGTCGAGATGGCCGACGCCACGGGCCTGCTGGTACGCCACTTCGAGGCGGGCTTTCTCGAAGGCCTTCGCCGGCAGGCACCTGTCGCTTGCCTCGGCGGCAACGAGAAGGTCGAGCTGGTCGAGACCCTGGCCGTCGAGCCGCGGCCGTTGCTGCGCCGCCTCTGCGGCGACGATCGGCCGCGACCGACGACGCGGGACAGATCGACGCCTTCGCTCGATGGTTCGGTCGACACTGCTGACCGTGGAGCAGGCGGAAACGCGCCAAGATGGAACGCGACAGATCGACCGGCGAAGTCGTCTGCCGGGCGGTGAGGAGGACCTGGGTCGCCACGGCGGGGCGTGCGTCGATCGCCGACGATCCTCTCGACCCCGAGACCTCGGCGGTGCACGCCGCCGACAGGGTACGGGCCGACATGGAGCAGACCAACGGCGTCACCATCGGCGTCGGTGCCGAGGGTCGCGACGAGCCCGTGCGTGGTCTCTCAGGGAGGCCTACCACCGTTGACAGCCGCTTCGTCGACGACGTGCGGGCCTGGCAGGGCCGCAACTATATGCCCGCACCTTCGGCGGGACGGCGGAGCAGGTCGGCGGAGGGCTCGGTCAAGACCGTGTGGCACGACCGCGGCGCAGCTGGCTGGCGGCCGTCGCCCAGTCCGCGGCGAACGGGGAGGGCCAGGGTGTCGCGCGCGACGAGGGGGAGGGGAGAAGGGAGACGGCGGGAGCGGCGGCCCGCTCGCAGACCGCAAGGCCACGGATACCGACGACGCCGCACAACCGCTCGAAGGTCTTCGCGCAGCAGCTGGTTTGGAGAACGAGACCGGCCTGGTGGAGTACCAGGGCGCCGCTCGGGCGCAACGGGGACGCCGCAGCATGCGGTGTGCGAACATTCGCGTCCACCTCGCCGGGCCAGCAGGGTCGAGCTCTGTGGTCTGTGACGGACCGGTGCGAGATGAGGATCCGGTGGGAGGCAACAAGGTCTACGGCGGCCCGCGGCCGAGTACCGGCCGGGTGCCGACAACGATCTCGATGCTCGGCGATCCGGTGCGACTGAGGTGGAGAAGTCCGGCGCGGAGTTCAAGGAGCAGGCGATGCGCTACGACTTCACGACCGGTCGCGCGGGCTCGACAGCCTCAGCAGACGCAGGTTGACCCTTCGCCGAGGACGGGCAGACCGAGACCATGACACCCACCGACGTGCTCACCGTCGTCGACGGTCGCAGCTTCCTGCTGGCCAGGCCCCGTGCCGAAGGAGACCACATCACGGCGCGCGGACCGCTCGGCTCTCCTGGCAGGGTCAGGCCGGAGGCGCCCGGAAGGCGGTGGAGCCGCCCCAGGCGAAGAACCGAGACGGAGGTGGTCCCCGGCACGGGAGGGCAGGAGGGTGAGGGTGGTGCAGCCGCCGGCCCCACCACCCGGCCGGGCCATCGAGGTCTACGGTCTGACCTCGACCGACCGAACGACTCGGATCGTCTCGCTACAGGGCGCGATCCGGTTCCGGCACGGCAGCCATCTGCGCTGCGCCGAGCTTGACCATCCAGCTCACCGAGGAGCAGCAGGTCGAGCGCGTGGGCGTGGAGGTGTCGGGGCTCGGCAGGCGCAGGAAACGACCCGTGGAGACGTCCTGTCCGGCAACGTCGTGACCTACGACACGGCCGCCGGGGGCGCTCGTGGTCACCAGGGCGCCGGCCCGTCTGCGGCGCTCCACTCGAGGTCGAGCCAGGCGAGCGAGATCCACTACGACTTCGCGACCGGCTCGGTCCGGATGGGCTCGAACGAGGCGGTGGGCGGAGACGAGGCGGTCGCGAGACGTCCCACCGACCGGCGACGCTCCGGGCGACAGCGCATGATGCCGGACCGCAACGGGAGGGTCCTGGCCGGCCGGCACCTGCTGGGCGTTCTCGGGGCAGGCCGTCGCGGTCGACGACGTCTCCATCAGCGTCATCCGGGCGGTCGTCGGGCTCCTCGAGGCCCAACGGCGCAGGCAAGACGACGACGTTCTACATGGTCGTCGGCCTGACGCCGCCGGACTCGGGGCAGGTCATGCTCGGGGACGAGGAGATCGGCGACTTGCCGATGTACCTGCGGGCCAAGCGGGGGATCTCCTACCTGCCGCAGGAGCCCTCGATCTTCCGCAAGCTGAGCGTGGAGGAGAACCTCCGCGCGATCTTCCAGACGCTCGACCTGCCGGGCGCCGAGCAGGACCGCCGGATCGAGCGCCTGATCGGTCAGTTCGGTCTCTCCCATGTCCGGTCGACCGACGGCTACGCGCTCTCGGGCGGTGAGAGGCGCCGGGTGGAGATCGCGCGGGCCCTCGTGTTGGAGCCTTCGTTCATCCTCCTCGACGAGCCGTTCGCCGGCATCGACCCGATCGCGGTCCTCGACATCCAGGAGATCATCAGGCACCTGAAGAACATCGGGATCGGCGTCCTGATCACCGATCACAACGTCCGCGAGACGTTGAAGATCACCGACCGCGCCTATATCATCAACAACGGCTCGATCCTTCGGTCCGGGCAGCCGGCCGAGCTCTCTGCCGATCCCCAGGTCCGACAGATCTACCTTGGCGAAGGCTTCACGCTCTGAGGGCGTGATGCCGATGCCCTCGTGAACCATGGCCCTCGAGCAAAAGCTCTCCCTTCGGCTCCAGCAGAAGCTGGTGATGACGCCGTCGCTGCAGCAGGCGATCAAGCTGCTGCAGATGACGCGCATGGAGCTGGTCGGGGAGATCGCCCAGGAGCTGGAGGAGAACCCGATCCTCGAGGAGGGCGACGACACCTTCGAGGAGGGCTCCGAGGAGGCGCCCACGGAGGAGGCCAGCAGCGAGGACAAGGAGCACGAGGAGGCGATGGAGGAGATCGACCTCGAGGCGTACTTCAACGACTATCTCGAGGGCTCCACGGGCCCCAAGACCTTCGAGCCGCGCGAGGCGCCGCCGATCGAGAACACGCTCTCGACCGAAGACGACCTCTACGACCACCTGCTCTGGCAGGTCCACATGAGCGACATCTCCGAGCGTCTGCGCGGACTCGCCGAGCTGGTGATCGGCAACCTCGACCCGGACGGCTTCCTGACCGCCAGCGACGAGGAGATCCTGGACCTGGCCGAACGCGGACGCGAGGACGACGTCGAGCCGTTCACCCTCGAGGAGGTGCGGCAGGCGGTCGCCCTGGTGCGCGGTCTCGATCCACCGGGGGTGGCCGGCCGCGACCTGCGAGAGAGCCTGGAGGAGCAGCTCCGGCGGCTCGGCGAGGAGGAGGACTCGCTCGCCATGCGCATGGTGCGCGATGACTGGGAGGCGGCGCTCAAGCGCCAGTTCCCCTCGCTGGCCAAGAAGTACGGCGTACCCCTGGCGGAGCTCGAGCCGGTGGTCGAGACCATCCGCGGGCTCGAAACGCGCCCCGGACGTCTCTACGGTGCCGAGCGGACCCACTACGTCACTCCCGACGTCTACGTGAAGAAGGTCGGCAACGACTGGGTCATCCAGCTCAACGACGACGGCCTGCCGCGCCTGCGCATCAGCAAGGCCTACCGTCGGATGCTGCGCAAGATGAAGGCGGAGGGCAAGGAAGGCGAGGCGCAGCAGTACATCAAGGAGAAGCTGCGCTCGGCCGTGTGGCTCATCAAGAGCCTCGACCAGCGGCAGCGGACGATCTACAAGGTGGCCGAGTCGATCGTGCGGCAGCAGCGCGCCTTCCTCGAGAACGGCATCGAGTACCTCCGGCCGATGGTCCTGCGCGACGTCGCGGAGGACATCGGCATGCACGAGTCGACCGTCTCCCGGGTCGTCTCGAACAAGTACATCCACACACCGCGCGGCCTGTGCCCGATGAAGTTCTTCTTCCACAGCGGCATCGACCGCGAGTACGGCGAGGACATCTCGTCGCTCACCGTCAAGCGCAAGATCGAGCACCTGATCGAGGCCGAGAACCCGGACAAGCCCCTCTCCGACAGCGCCCTCGCCAAGGCCCTCAAGCGGGAGGGGATCAACATCGCGCGCCGCACCGTGGCCAAGTATCGCGACGAGCTCAGCATCCCCTCGTCCACTCACCGTAAACAGATCTTCTGAGGTTCCGATGAACATCGAGTACGTCGGACGTCACGTCGAGCTCAACGATCGCATCCGCGCCTTCGCCGAAGAGAAGCTCGGGAAGGTCACGAAGTTCCTCGACGAGCCGGTCGAAGCGCGGCTCACGCTGGAGCGTGGGAAGCACGGCCATCTCGTCGATCTCCACGTCGCCCACCGCTTCGGCGTCCTGCAGGGCCACGAGGAGGCCGAGGACCTCTTCGACGCCGTGCACGACGTCGTCGAGAAGGTGGAGAAGCAGGCGCGTCGCGAGCGCAAGAAGTTCCTCGACAAGCGCCGCCGGGCGGCACGGCCCGACGGCGAGGCCGAGTGGCCGGTGGACGTCCTCGACCGCGCCAGCGTCGGATCGGGCTCGCGTCCGCGGATCGTCAAATCGACCGCCATCTCGATCAAGCCGATGACTCTCGACGAGGCGGCCCTCCAGCTCGAGGGGTCGCGCAACGACTTCATCGTCTTCCGCGACGCCGCCAACCAGAAGGTCAGCGTCCTCTACAAACGCCGCGACGCGAACTACGGCCTGATCTCCCCCGAGGCCTGAAAGCCGGTCATGTCCCTGTCGCACCTGGTGCGTCCCGAGCTGGTCTTCCCCCGGATTCGCACCGGCGGTCGCGACGAGCTGCTGCGCGATCTCGCGCGCCGGCTGGAGGAGCGAGGCTTCGTGCGCAAGTCGAACAAGCTGCTCGAGCTCCTCCTCCAGCGCGAGGAGCTGGGCAGCACGGCCCTGGGCCGCGGCGTCGCGGTGCCGCACTGCAAGATGGTGGGCCTGGGACGTTCCGTGCTCGCGGTGGCCACCTGTCCGGAGGGCGTCGACTTCCAGGCCGAGGACGGGAAGCCGGCCCGCCTCGTCTTCCTCCTCGTGTCACCCGCTTCGTCTCCGGCCGACCATCTGCGCGCCCTGGCCGCCGTCTCCGCCTGGGTGAAGGCGCACACGGATCTCGACGAGCTGGTGGCGATCGGCGACGCCGACAGGCTGGCCGATCGGCTGCGCGGCGTCGGCTCCGCCGACGAAGGGCCTCGTGAGCGGCCTCACCCACTGGGTCCGCGTCGGCGAGCTCCTCGGCGAGGAGCTCTCGGACCTGCGCTTCGAGGTGTTGGGCGGCCACCAGTACCTCGACCGTCGCATCACCCACCCGAGAGTCCAGAAGCCGGGGCTCGCCTTCGCCGGCTACTACCGGTACATCAAGCCGGGGCGGGTCCAGATCGTCGGCGAGAGCGAGACCGGCTACCTGCGCGGGCTGGAGCCCGCCGTGCGGAGCGAGCGCTTCGAGAACATCGTCCAGCTCGACATCCCGGTCTTCGTGGTGACCAAAGGCCTCGATCCGCTACCGAGGCTGCTCGAGCTCGCCAACGAGAGGCGGATCCCGACGCTGCGCTCTCCGGCGCTCTCCTCGACGGTCATCAAGCGCCTCTCCTACTACCTCGAGGACCACCTGGTGCCGTCGACCCAGGTGCACGGCGTCCTGCTCGAGGTCTACGGGCTCGGCGTGCTGTTGATCGGCGAGAGCGGTGTGGGCAAGAGCGAATGCGCGCTCGACCTCATCACCCGCGGGCACTCTCTGGTGGCCGACGACCGCGTCACCGTGAAGCTCTTCCCGAGCGGTGACCTGGTGGGCTTCTGCCAGGAGCCGCTGCGCCATCACATGGAGCTGCGCGGGCTCGGTATCGTCAACATCAAGGACCTGTTCGGGCTCGCCGCGGTGCGACCCCGCAAGACGGTCGACCTGGTGGTGGAGCTCGAGGCCTGGGACGAGGGCAAGGCCTACGACCGCCTCGGCCTCGATGAATCGGTCCACCACATCCTCGAGACGCCGGTGCCGCACGTGAAGATGCCGGTGGCGCTGGGCCGCAACCTGTCGATCCTGGTCGAAGTGGCGGCGCGCAACCACGTGCTCAAGCTCCAAGGGCACCACTCGGCCCGGGAGTTCGCGCGTCGTCTGGAGGTCGAGATGGAGCGCAAGCGCGACGACCCGGGCGGCGGGGGGAAGCCGGCGTGAACGACGGCGCGCGGCGGCGGCGGTTGGTCCTGGTCACCGGCCTCTCCGGATCGGGCCGGAGCACGGTGGGGAAGTGCTTCGAGGACCTCGGCTATCACTGCGTCGACAACCTGCCGTTGCCGCTGCTCGAACGTCTGCTGAGCGACCCCACGGCGGGCGTGCCGGAGACGGTCGATCTGGCCGTCGTCACCGACGTCCGCGCGCCGGGCTTCGCCGAGCGCTTCCCACGCATGGTGGAGGCCATCGACCGGACCGAGGTGGCACCGATCCTCCTCTTCCTCGAGGCCAACGAGGAGACCCTGGTCCGGCGCTTCTCGGAGACCCGGCGAACCCATCCGCTGGCCGGTGAGCGGCCCCTGATCGAGAGCATTCGGCGGGAGCGGGAGCTCCTCGCCGAGCTGCGCGGCTCGGCCGACCGCATCTACGACACGAGCGAGTGGACCCTCCACGAGCTGCGGCACCAGGTGTACCGCGAGTTCGGCGACCGCTCCGAGGGCGGCGAGCCGGGCCTCGACATCACCATCACCAGCTTCGGCTTCAAATACGGCATCCCCTACGGCACCGACCTCCTCTTCGACGTCCGCTTCCTGCCCAATCCCCACTTCGTCGCCGACCTGCGGGAGCAGACGGGTGAGGACGAGCCGGTCCGCGCCTACCTGGAAGAGCGACAGGAGTACCGGGAGCTGGTGGCGCGGCTGGAGGACTTCCTGCTCTACCTCCTGCCCAACTACGAGCGGGAGGAGCGCAGCTATCTGTCGATCGGTATCGGCTGCACGGGCGGCCGCCACCGCTCGGTGGCCGTCTCCCGGGCACTGGTCGACCGGCTGACCGAGCGCGGCTGGCCGGCACGGCTCAGCCACCGCGACGTGGAGCGTTGATCCCATGACCGTCCTGATCCTCACCCACGGCCGCCTGGCCCAGGAGCTGCTGGAAGCCGCTCGCGTCATCGTCGGCGAGCTGAGCGCCTTCCACGCCCTGTCGCTCGACTGGACCGACGGTCCCGAGGAGGCCGAGCGCAAGCTGAGCGAGGCGATCGAGGACCTCGAGGACGAGGGCGGCGTGCTGGTCCTGACCGACATCTACGGCGGCACGCCCTTCCGTGCCGCCTGCACCCTGCATCGGCCCGGCCGGATCGAAGTGGTGGCCGGTGTCAATCTGCCGATGGTCGTTCGCCTGGCCTGCGGCAGCCGGCCCTCGCAGCCGGTCGGCGAGCTCGCCGACTGGATCGTCGAGCGCGGTCGCAGCGGCATCTCTCGATTCGACGGGGAGACCGAGTCGATGCCGGCGCCCTGCCGGGAGGACGGCGACGATGGTGGAGCGTGAGGTCGAGGTGGTGAACCGACTCGGCCTCCACGCTCGCGCGGCGGCCAAGCTGGTGCACACGGCCGCCCGGTTCGAAAGCTCGGTCCTGCTCGCCGACGGTCGCCAGTCGGTCGACGCCAAGAGCATCCTCGGCCTCCTGCTGTTGGCCGCGGCCCAGGGCTCCCGCCTCACCGTGCGCTGCGCAGGGCGTGACGAGCGGGAGGCCGAGGCCGCGGTGACGGCCCTCTTCGCCGACGGGTTCGGAGAGGACCCCTGACCGATGGCCCGCACCGAGCTGCAGGGGCAGGGCATCTCTCCGGGAGTACGCATCGGCTGCGCCGTGTCCTTCGACCACGCGGCGGACGAGATCCTGCGCATCCCCATCGTGGCCGACGCGGTCGAGGGGGAGGTGGCGCGGCTGCACCGCGCCGCCGAGGCGGCACGCGGTGAGCTCGAGACCCTGCGGGCCGACTCCCGAGGCCACCTCCCGGACGAGCTCCACGCCATCTTCGAGGCCCAGGAGCTCCTGCTCCAGGATCGCTCCCTGCTGGGCAGGATCGAGGAGCGGATCCGCATGCGGCAGATCAACGCCGAGTGGGCCGTCCACCGGGTGGAGCAGGACCTGCGGCGCCAGTTCGAGGATCTCGACGTCGGTCATCTGCGCGAGCGCGTCGACGATCTGCGCGACGTGGCGCGCCTGCTACGCCGGGCGCTCGGCGGCGTCGAGGCCCACGACCTCGCAGAGCTCGGGCGCGACGTCGTCCTGGTGGCCCGTGATCTGACGCCGTCGGAGGCGGTGCGGCTCGGACGCAAGGGCGTCTGTGCGTTCGCCCTCGAGACCGGCGGCCCGACGTCGCACACGGCCATCATCGCCCGCTCGCTGCATCTGCCGGTGGTTGCCGGCCTGACGGGCCTCACCGACCTGTCGCTCGCGGATACGCCGCTCTTGGTCGACGGCGATCGCGGGCGGGTCCTGGTCGAGCCCGATCCGGCGGAACGCGAGGAGGCACTGGCTCGACGGCGCGCCGGCGACCTCCACGCGCGAGAGATGGCGGCCACGCGCTCGCTGCCGGCCGAGACGCGCGACGGTGTCGCGATCCGTCTCATGGTCAACATCGACCTGATCGAGGAGCTGGAGGAGGCGCGGCAGGTCGGCGCCGCCGGTGTGGGCCTCTACCGCAGCGAGTTCCTCTACATCGAGAAGAGTCCGGAGCTGCCCAGCGAGGACGAGCAGGTCGACGTCTACCGCGCCCTCGTCGACGCGTCACGGCCCCATCCGGCGATCATCCGCACCTTCGACCTCGGCGGCCGCAAGCTGGCGCGCGAGGTCCTGGAGACGCAGGAGGAGAACCCGGTCCTGGGCCTGCGCGGCGTGCGGTTGACTCTCGCCCGTCCGGAGATCTTCCGCCATCAGATCCGGGCCCTGCTGCGCGCCGCGGCCGGCGGTGATCTCTGGGTCATGGTTCCGATGGTCACGGCCATCGAGGAGATCCGGGCGTTCCGGAGCTTCGTCGAGCACGCCGCCGACGAGCTGACCGCCGAGGGGGTCGAGCATTCGCGCGACTTCCCGCTCGGAGCCATGATCGAGGTGCCCGCGGCGGCCGTGATCGCCGATCGGATCGCCCGCGAGGTCGACTTCCTGTCGATCGGCAGCAACGACCTCATCCAGTACTCGCTGGCGGTGGACCGGAACAACGAGCACGTGGCGCACCTCTACCAGCCCCACCATCCGGCGGTCCTGCGCATGTTGCGCGGGATCGTCGACGCCGCGGCCCGGGCCGACGTGCCGCTCTCGCTCTGCGGTGAGATGGCGGGTGACCCGGCGGTGACGCCCCTGCTGCTGGGCCTCGGCCTGACCCGGCTCTCGGTGGCCCCCCTGGCCCTGCCCGAAATCAAGTCGCGATTGCGCTCGCTCGAGGTCCCGACGCTGCGCCGCGTGACCGAACGGCCCTGGGCGCGTCGTCCGCGGAGGAGGTCCGCAGCCTCTCGCCGGCGCCGGCGCCGCCGCGCCGATCGAGCGCTGACCCGGGAGCCGCGTGGTACGCTTCGACGCCCGCGGGAGCCGGGATGCTGACGTCCGTACGCAAGGTCGACAAGCCCTGGGGCTACGAGCTGATCTTCGCCCATACCGACCGGTATGCGGGCAAGATCCTGCACGTCGACGCCGGGCAAGCGCTCTCGCTCCAGTACCACGAGCGCAAGGAGGAGACCCTCTACCTCCTCGAGGGCAGCTACGAGCTGATCGTGGAGGAGGAGGGCGCCATGACCCACCACCAGCTCCAGCCGGGCGATTGCTACCACGTCCCGGTGGGGACCCGGCACCGGATGATCGCCGGGCCCGAGGGGTGCGACATCCTCGAGGTCTCCACCCCCGAGCTCGACGACGTGGTCCGCCTGGAGGACCGCTATGGCCGCGTCTAGGGGCCGGCTGCTGCTCCTCCTCGGCCCCTTCGTGGTGGCCTGTGCCTCGGGCGGTGCTCCCAAGGCGGAGCCGGTCCAGCCGGTCGAGCCGGCTTCGGTCCAGGAGCCGCTGAGCCCCGATGGGGCGCCGGGAGAGACCGCCGCTCCCGAGGAGGAGGAGCCGGCGGCACCGTCGCCCGGGGAGGTGACGCCCGGGGAGTCGGCGGTGGAGGAGGAGAGCGAGCCCGATGCGGCGACGCCCCCTCGCAAGGCGACCGACGTGGTGGTCATCAGCGAGGGGAAGGCCCCGGAGGCGCCCGTCGGGCTCTACGAGGCGGCCCAGGAGGCGCGCCGCGAGCGCGGCGAGGCCGCGCAGCGCCGCGGCCCGATCGTCGTCACCAACGAGACCCTCCGCCAGCACGAGCCCGGCGGCAGGATCTCCTTCGGCACGACGCAGGAGTCGGTCCCCGCCGCCACGGCGCCGCCCGCCGCGGCACCGACCACCGGGTCGGCCCCCGCCGCAACGGCTGCTGCCGAGCCGGGCGGTGACCCGGAGGGCACGGCCGTCACCCAGGCCGCGACGCCGGCGCCCGAACCCGTCCTGGAGGAGCGGAATCCCGAGCTCTATTGGCGCAATCGGATCCGTGAGGCGCGATTGCGCTGGCGCGAGGCCGTCGAGACGGTCGACGAGCTCGAGGGCCTGGCCGAGCAGCTGCGCTACGACTTCTACGCCACCGACGATCCCTGGCTGCGCGACTCGAGCATCAAGCCGGCGTGGGATCGCACCCTCGTCGACCTCGAGGAAGCGCGCGAGGACGTCGACTTCCAGAAGCGCACCGTGGAGGCGATCCTCGCCGAAGGCCACCGGGCCGGTGCCCTGCCCGGCTGGCTGCGCGAGGGGCTCGAGCTCGAGCCGGACGAGACGGCGCCCCGCCACTCGGACAACCTCGACGAGCTGGCACCGATCGAGCCCGTGGAGGTCGAGGAGGGCGACCCGGACGGCGGGAGACGCCCTTGAGCGCTCCACGCCGTTTCTTCGTCGAGACCTGGGGCTGCCAGATGAACGAGCTGGACAGCCAGAGGATGGCCGGCCAGCTGATGGAGCAGGGCCTGCTGCCGACGCGGGAGCCGCGCGAGGCGGACATCATCCTGCTGAACTCGTGCAGCGTGCGGGACAAGGCCGAGCAGAAGGTCTACTCCCGTCTGGGGCGGTACCGGCTCTTCAAGCGTCACCGGCCCCACCTCATGATCGGGCTCACCGGCTGCGTCGCCGAGCAGGAGGGCGAGAAGGCCCTCTCTCGCGTGCCCGACCTCGACTTCGTGCTCGGCACGGCCCGGGTGGGGGAGCTGCTCGACGTGCTCGCGGCGCGCCGGGCCGGCCGCCGCAGCGTCGCCACCGGATTCCCCGACCAGCGCTCGTACCGCTTCGACCGGATCTCCCGCGAGGGGCTCTACAAGGGCATGGTGACGGTGGTCGAGGGCTGCAACAAGAAGTGCACCTTCTGCATCGTCCCGTCGACGCGGGGGCCGGAGGTGAGCCGGCCGCTCGAGGAGATCGTCCGCGAGGTCCGGCACCTCGTCGAGTACGGTTTCCTCGAGATCGAGCTCCTCGGGCAGACGGTCAACCACTGGCGGGACCCGGCCGAGCCCGGCCTGGACTTCTCCCACCTCCTCGACGCGGTGGCTCGTGTCCCCGGGGTCGAGCGACTCCGCTTCGTGACCTCGTATCCCCGCGACTTCACCCAGCCGATGGTCGACCAGCTGGCGCTCCATCCGAACATCTGCCCCTATCTCCACCTTCCGGTCCAGTCCGGCTCCGACAGCGTCTTGAGGGCGATGGGCCGGGGCTACGGCGTCGACGAGTACCTCGATCTGGTCGACCGGCTGCGCGCCGCCCGGCCGCAGCTGGCCCTCTCGACGGACCTCATCGTCGGCTTTCCGGGCGAGACCGACGCCGACTTCGAGGCCACGGCCGCTCTTGTCAAGGCTGTCAAGTTTTCGTCGTTCTTCGCGTTCAAGTACTCGCCGCGACCGGGCACCGCGGCACCGCGGCTGCCGCTCGCCGAGGTCCCGCCCGAGGTCGCGGATGCCCGCCTGCAGCACCTCTTCGAGCTCCAGGAGCCGATCCAGCGGGAGCAGAACGAGCGGCTCGTGGGCAGGACCGTCGAAGCGCTGGCCACCGGCTGGGGCAAGGAGCCAGGGACCCAGACGGGCCGCACGAGCTGCCACCGGGTCGTGCACTTCCCGGCCGGAGAGCGCCCGGTTCCGCTCGGTCGGCTCGCCCCCCTGCGGGTCGAGCGAGCGCTGCCGCACAGCCTTCTCGCCTCGCGCATCTGACGCGGCTTGACCTCTCCGGGGGCGGGGTAGACAATGCCCGCATGACGGATGAGCCGGCCCGCGAAGTGCGCATGGAGGTGCGGGGCCTGATGCTCGATCCGGGCTCGAACATGCCCATCGTCGTGCTCCGCGATCCGGAGCGCGAGCTCTTCCTTCCCATCTGGATCGGCGTCTTCGAGGCCAACGCGATCGCCATGCGCATGGAGGGAGTCGAGCCCCCGCGTCCGATGACCCACGACCTGCTGGACGCCGCCATCCGAAGCCTCGGAGCCGAGGTGGAGAAGGTCTTGATCTCGGATCTGCGCGAGAACACCTTCTACGCGGTGCTGCACCTTCGGATGGGGGAGCGCGAGGTCGCTCTCGACGCCCGCCCCAGCGACGCGCTCGCGCTCGCCCTGCGCACCGAGGCCCCGATCTTCGTCCTCGAGTCGGTCCTCGAGGCGGCCGACGCCGTCGAGCTCCTGCGCAAGGACGAGGATGCCGACCGCCTGCGCAAGTGGCTCGAGAACGTCGATCCGGACGATCTGGGCAAGTACACGATGTAGCCCCGCCTTGTAAAGTATTGATTCTGAATACTTTATAGGCATTGTCGGCGCGCCGACATCGCGCCCTTGACCCTCGACGAGCGGGGGTTCTGTACACTGGCGCGGCGCTGACGATGATCCCGCCATCGCGAATCAAAAGGAGGTCGGCAAGACCACCACCGCCATCAACCTGGCGGCCGTGCCATGGCGTCGAAGGCTCAAGACGCTCCTCATCGACCTCGACCCGCAGGCCAACTCGTCGACCTCGTTCGTCGACCTCCGCTCCTGGAGCGCCTGATGTACGACGCCCTGGCGGAGGAGTCCGTGAGCCTGCCGGAGATCATCGTTCCGCCGACAAGCACGACAACTCCCGTCGCGCCGTCCTCGATCGGCTCGCCAAGATCGAGCTGCTTGATCGGCGAGATCGACAGCTACTACCGGCTCCAGGACGAGCTGCTCGATCCGGGCCGACTACGACTTCGTCATCATTGACACGCCGCCGACCCCGGCAAAGTCATCACCGTGAACGCCCCCGTGGCGGCGAGCCACATCCTGATCCCATCCAATCCTTCCTGCTTCGCGCTCGAGGGGACGGACGACCTCCTCGAGACGATCGACAACAAGACTGCTGAGGGCCAACCCGCAGCTGCAGATCCGGCGCCGTCCTCACCCTCTACGACAAGCGGACCCTCCTGTCGAAGGACATCCAGGACCAGGTCGACGCGTCTTCGAGAGAAGCTCTTCGAAACCGTGATCACCTGCAGCGGTCCGGCTCGAGGAAAGCCCCGCCTACCGGGAGTCGATCTTCACCATGCGGCCGGTGTCGAGCGGGGCCTTCGGAGTACTACAAACTCACCGAGGAGATCCTCAGCCGTGGCCCGGACAAGCGAGGCCTGCCGCTGCTGCAGGTCAAAGATGCGTCACGACCAGCACTTCGTCGACGAGCTTCGACCCGGCGCCACGATGAGCCGGTAGCCGCATGGCACCGCTCGCCCCGGGATCGAGCCCGGACCCGCGGCAGCCCTGCGCTTCGATGGGGAGTTGGAGGAGCTCACGGCGTGTCCATCCGCGCCAAGGGCGTGCTCGAGCCGATCCTGGTCCGTCCGGCTGTGAGAGGACGCCGACGATCCGAAGGTCGGGTATCGACGCCTTCGGCGAGCGGCGCTACCGCGCCGCCGCAGCCGCGGGCTCTTCGAGATCCCCGTCATCGAGCTCGACGTCGATGAGGACGAGGCGCTGGAGATCGCCCCACCGAGAACCTCCAACGCAAGGACCTGACCTCGAGGAGGCGGAGGCCACGCCTGCCGAACGCCACGGCTACACCCACGAGCAGATCGCCGGAGGCCGTCGGGCGCTCGCGCAGCCTGGTCACCGAGGCGCTGCGCTCCTGGAGCTGCCGGCCCGCCCGCGACGTGGCGTGGAGGCCCTGCACCTCACCTCGAAGTCCCTGCCTCGAGACGAAGACCTGCGCGCGACGACGACGAGCTCGAACGCGCCGCTCCCCTCGAACGCGCCGCTCAGGAGGTTGACCCGAGACGACGTGCGCGCCGAGAAGAAGAAGTCGGCCGCGGCCGAACGCGCCGCGGGCGAAGCCGTTCGTCTTCCACTTCAAGGCGCCCGACAAGACGTTCAATCTCTGCTCAAGTTCCTGCAGATGAAGCTCGAGCGCAACGACCTGATCGCAGCGCTCGAGCAGATCTCCAGCAGATCCGCATGGCTGAAGGCGACGTCCCTGCCTGACGGCCTGATCCAGGTGGCCTGGGCGGGCGCAGCCCTCGCGGGGCTTCGGGCTCGTCAGTCTTTGCGGAGGTGACCGGTCGAGACGGGGGCTGGCCGCTTCAATCAGTTGCGTTCGAGTTTTCTCTGCGCCGGGGACTCGGCAGGCGCCCCGGCCGCCCACGCGCAGGTGGGAAAGGAGAAGAAGGGGGATCGGACAGGCTCGCGTCCGAGCCCGCCCGATCCACAGGTTTACATAATCTATCTTATCGGACGTTCCAGGCGGAGCCGCCGGTCACTGCATGAACGGCATGCCGCCGGCCGCCTCCTCCTCGCTCAAGACGCCGACGTCGGCCTTGCCCACCACCACCCAGGACCCCACCGGCAGCCCCAGGACGTTGTCGAGCGTCACGAAGAGCTCGACCATCCGCTTGCTGATCGAGCGGTCGCCGGGAACGGTCCGGTTCAGGAAGAGGACGCCCAGGCCGTCGAGGAAGATCGCCGTGTTGTCGGGGACATCGTCCTGGATGGCCGGATGCCCCGCGAGCGAGAGCCCGACGAAGCCGCTCCCGTTGTCACCGAAGGTCTCGACCCCGGGACCGTCGATCGTGACGTTGACGTCCGCCGTGATGACGTCCGCCTGCAGGAGGCCGCCGAGGAGATTGACCCCCTGCAGCGTGTTGCGCGTCCTGGCGTAGCCGCGGTTCTGGCCGACGTCGCCCCACACCCCACTGCTCGCAGTGCCGCTGGTCAGGACGCCCGGAACGTCGATGCTGGGGGCCGCCGCCGAGAGCCACTGGCTGCCGGTGCCGTCGCACGGGAGGATCTTGAGGCCGAACTGGCCGCTGTCCAGGGGCGGCGTGACCGTCCGCGCCGCGAAGGCGTACCCCTTCAACAGCCCGGAGCCCTGCCGCAGGGCGCTGTGGCTCGAGGCCACCACGATTTCCGTCCCGACGTCGGCGAGGGGGTTCGGCAGCTCCACGACGAGGTGGATCATGTTGGTGGTCACCCGGGCGCGGCCGGCCTGGATGTCGACGATCTGCTCGTTGAGGATCAGGGTGCCGATGCCGGCCAGGGCCAGCGTGGTGTTCGGCTTGATCTGGATCAGCACCGGAAGGCCGGCCACCCGCAGGTCGGCCAGCGACGACCCGTCGCCGCTCCCGGAGAAGCTGAACCCGTCCCAGGACACCTGACTCTCGGCGTGGACGGTCGCGGCCGTGACGAGGCCCTCCAGCAGAGAGACGTTCTGGACGGTGCTCTCCGCGTGGGTCGACCGTACGGGGCCGGTCGTCCCAGTCGCCACCGTGTCGATGGTCCCCGTGCTCACCAGCGGGGCGTGGCTGATGCCGGCCTCCGTGTTGGTGGAGTTGCCGGCCCCGCAACCGATGGCGGCCAGGGCGGTTTCCGAGACGAGAACCGTCGAGCCGACGGTCACCGACGCGCCGTACGACTTGCCGTAGTAGAGGTACTGAAGGTTCTCCGGCACCGGCCCGGCACTCCCCTTCTGACTGCGGGCGTGCGCTGCGGCACCCAGGGAGGCCACCGCCAGGGCGACCACTCCGACGATCCGACAGAGGCCCGTTCTGCTCGATCTCGACATGCTGCTGCTCCTTTCCGCCTGCGAGGAGCGACAGGGTCACGGGCCGTTTGTTCCCTGCCGCCAGGGTTCCCGGCAGCCGCATCACACGGACGCAGCGCCGGCCTTTCCATCGACTGACAGGTTCGGTGCTCTGATACACCGAAATTTCGGAGCATTCTAACCGCACGAGTCCCCGCCCTGTCAAGCGGCGCGACGCCCCACCCCGCGGGGCCCGAGCCCACCCGTCGGCGTGGCCCGGAGGCCACCCTGTCCCCCATCGGCCGCGCGCGGGTATGCTAGCCGGCCGGGTCCCATGCGCCTCTTTCGCACCCTCGATCGCTACGTCCTCGCCGAGATCGCCGGCCCCCTGGGCCTGGGATTCCTGATCTACACCTTCATTTTCCTGATCAACCTCCTCTTCCGCCTCACCCGCCTCGTCATCCAGCAGGACGTGCCGATCGCCGACGTCGGCCTCCTGATCTTCTACAGCCTGCCGAACATCGTCGTGCTGACGATCCCGATGGCCCTCCTGTTCGGCATCCTGGTCGCCGTCGGGCGCCTCGCGGCCGACAGCGAGCTGGTCGCCCTCCGGGCCTCCGGCGTGAGCCTCTTTTCGCTCTGGCGTCCGGTGGCCCTGCTCTCCCTTCTCCTGGCGCTCGTCAACGGCGTCATGACGCTTTGGGCCCTGCCCCTGGGCAACCACGCCTTCCAGCACCTGAACTTCCGCATCCTCACCCGCGGCGTGACGCAGCAGGTCGAGCCGCGCGTCTTCTTCGAGGACTGGGAGGGCCTGATCGTCTACGTGTTCGACCGGGTCCCGGGAGACCCGCGGTGGCACGGCGTCTTCGTCGCCGAGGACCTGCCGCGGACCCAGAACCAGGTCACGACCGCGGAGTGGGGGGAGGTCCGCTTCGACGAGGCCAGCGACACTCTCGTCCTGCGGCTCGAGAACGCCCTCACCCACGAGGTGAACTTCAACGACCCGGGTGACTACCGGGTCAGCACCTACGACGAGGTGGAGCGCCCCCTGCAAGAGGGGTTCATGCGCGAGCGGGAGCGGGAGATCAAGGTCTCCAAGAGCCTGCGCGAGCAGACGCTGCCGGAGCTGCTCGAGCGCACCGAGGAGCCCGATCTCCTGCCGGAGATCCGCCGTCTGACCTGGGTCGAGATCCACAAGAAGTTCTCGATCCCGGTGGCCTGCCTCGTCTTCGGGCTGCTCGCCCTGCCGCTGGGCTACAACATCCAGCGCGGCGGCGGACGCTCGACCGGCTTCGCCCTCTCGGTGCCCGTGATCCTCGTCTACTGGATCATGATCTCCAACGGCGAAGAGGCGGCGCGGGTGGGCAAGATCTCGCCGTGGATGGCCATGTGGCTGCCCAACATCGCCCTGGGAGGCCTCGGCTTCTTCCTGCTCTGGCGGCGCAACCGGGACCGCTCGCTCCTGCTCGGCCCTGATCGACCGCTGGCTGCGCTGGCGCGGCGCCTGCTCCGGACGCCGCGAGCGCGGCCGGCCGGGGGAGGCAGGGCGCCGCGCGACCGGCGGCCGACGGCCTGGACAGACGCCTCGGGGACCGGCATCGTCCTGCGGCTACCGCGCCTGCGGTGGCGGTTCCCCAACCTCCTCGACCGCTACGTCGTCACCCTCTTCCTCAAGGTCTTCCTCTTCGTCCAGCTCTCGCTGCTGACGGTCTCCATCGTCGCGGACCTCACCCAGCGACTGGACGACATGCTGCAGAACCAGGTCGGCGCCGAGGTCGTCTTCGACTACTACAAGTACGTGTCGCTCCAGATGTTCTACGACGTGGCCCCGATCGCCGTGCTGCTCACCACTCTCATCACCTTCGGCCTGCTGTCGCGCAGCAACGAGGTCGTCGCCGCCAAGGCCCTCGGCGTCTCCCTCTACCGACTCGCCCTGCCGGCGGCCCTCGCCGCCCTCCTGGTCGCCGGCGTGGCGGCCCTCCTCCAGGCCCGCGTCCTGCCGGCGTCGAACCAGAAGGTGGGCAAGCTGAAGGACGTGATCCGCGGGCGCGTCGGGGCGCGAACGTACCGGCGCGCGGACCGGCAGTGGCTGTTCGGTCAAGGGCGCTACATCTACAACTACCTGCGCTACGACCACGACACGAAGTCGCTCGATCGGCTGCAGGTCTTCGAGTTCGCCCCGGACGACTTCAGCATCCGCCGCCGGCTCTTCGCCTCCGAGGCCCGCTTCGCCGGAAACGCCTGGGTCTTCGAGTCGGGCTGGGCGCGGAGCTTCGAGGGACGCCAGCTCCTCGACTTCAAGCGCTTCGACGAGCCGGTGATCGACGCCTATCCGGAGACGCCGGACTACTTCGAATCGGAGCTCAAGCTGCCGGAGGGCATGAACTACGGCGAGCTGGAGCAGTACATCGACGAGGTCGAATCGAGCGGCCAGCGCGTGCCGGAGCTGCGCGTCGAGCTCTACAAGAAGGTCGCCTTCCCCGTCGTCTGCTTCGTCATGGCCTTGGTCGCCCTCCCCTTCTCCTTCCAGCTCGGCCGCCGGGGCGCGCTCTACGGGGTCGGCATCGGCGTCGTCCTGGGGATGGCCTTCTTCGCTCTCTTCGCGTTCTTCTCCACCCTGGGAGAGGCGGGAGCCCTGCCCGCATGGATCGCGGTCTGGACGCCCAACGTCACCTTCGCGCTCTGCTCGCTCTACCTCTTCCTGGGCGTGCGGACCTGACGCGGCGGCACGCGGTAACATCCGCCGGCCGATGGCCGTCTTCTTCCTCTTCCTCCTGGCGCTCGCGGCCGGAACGCTCTCGACCCTGTTCTGGGTGCCCGAGGGCGACCTGGGACGCGGCTACTTCCAGATGAACGCCCTGGTGACCCTGGGGCTGCTCGGCATCGCCCTGGCCGTCTACCGGCTCCACTCCCTGCAGCCCTTCGCCGCCGACGCGCCGCGAGGGGCCGCTGCCCTCGGCCTGGCGTTCGGGGCGGCGCTCGGGTACTGGATCGCGGTGTGGAAGGAGAGTTGGATGCTGGGCCGGGCGATGGCGGCGCTGTCGATGGCGGGAGGTCTCGGCGCCCTGCTGCTCGCCGGCCGCCACCTCGTTCCGGCGAGCGCTCCCCTGCCCCAGCGCGGCGTCCTGCTGGCGGCCGCGCTCGTCACCTCGGCGCTTCTGCTCGGCTGGTCGCTGGTGACCATGCTCCTGGGACACTGGTACCTCGTCTCCCCCAAGCTCACCTTCCGCCACCTGGTCGTCTTCTGCTGGGTGCTGGTCGCCGTGGTCCTCGGACGCTGCGCAGCGGTGGGATGGAGCCTGACCACCGCCGCGGGAGTCGATCCGGCGGTCGAGCCCAACCCGTGGCGCCTCGTCGTCGGGCTCGAGGGGCAGGGGATCTTCTTCTGGTTCCGCGTGCTCTGGGGGCTGGCGATTCCGCTGGCCCTGGCCTTCATGTCCCTCCACTGCGCCCGGCACCGGTCGAACCAGTCGGCCACGGGAATCCTCTACGTGCTCGTCGTGGGCGCGCTCATCGGCGAGATCACCGGCCTCTACCTCACGCTCTCGACCGGAGTCCCGGTCTAGGCGCGGCGGCGTGCGCATCCGGACCCAGTGCCGGGCCTGCGGTCTTCCCTTCCGCGCGGTGCTGACGCCGGGTGGGGAGGCCTCCCTCCCCTGCCCCAACTGCGGTGCCGGCCGGGAGGTGGCGACCGACGGCTGGAGCGAAGGCTCGGTGGAGGCCTGCCCGCTCTGCGGCTGCCGCCACCTCTACCGCCAGCGCGACGTGAACCGGGCGCTGGGCTGCCTGCTGGTGGCGGTAGGCGCCGCCCTGGTGCCCTGGACCTGGGGGCTGTCGCTCGTGGCCCTCTCGCTGGTCGACCTCTGGCTCTGGTTCCGCATGCCGATGGCCACGGTCTGCTACCGCTGCGACACGGTCTACCGGGACGCCCGGCCGAGCGAGCGCCAGGGGGAGTTCGATCTGCTCAAGCACGACGTTCTCAAGTACGGCAAGACCTGGGAAGACGTCGACCTCGGAGAGTGAGGGGACCGCGCCGGACCGGTTCGGCGTAGAATCCCCGGGTCGTTCCGAACCAAGGGGGATATCCCGCCCTGCCGGCCCTTCGCGGCGGGGCGACGAGGGTCAGTCCCGGTCAATCCAGGCCGGGCGATTCGACGAGGGAGGTGCCGATGGGAACTCTGGGCATGATCTTGATGGTCGTGGGCGGAATCGCCATGCTGGTGTTCGGAATCCAGCTGCTCATCATCGCGTTCAAGACGAGCATCGGGTGGGGACTCGCGAGCCTCTTCATTCCGCTCGTGCTCTTCATCTTCGTGGCCATGCACTGGCAGCAGTGCAAGACACCGTTCCTGCGCTGGCTGCTGGCCGCGGTCGTCTACGGCGTCGGCGCCGGCATGAGCATCGCCGGCGGCGGCAGCATGAGCCCGATGTGACGTGACGTCGGCCGGCTCGCGGGGCGCGACCTCCTGGGAGGGAGGCGCGTCCCGCCTGCCGCCCTACGTCCCCTCTTCCCAGCTGTCCAGGTACTGGGCCTGCTCGGGCGTCAGGGCGTCGATGTGGATGCCCATCGACTCGAGCTTGAGGCTGGCGACCTGGTGGTCGAGGTCGCGCGGAATGACGTGCACACCCGGCTCCATCGCCTGCTCGCCGCGGGCGATGAGCTCGGCCGCCAGGGCCTGGTTGGCGAAGCTCATGTCCATCACCGCCGCCGGGTGCCCCTCGGCCGCGGCCAGGTTGATGAGACGGCCCGAGCCGAGGAGGTAGATGCGCCGCCCGTCGAGCAGCTTGAACTCCTCGACGAAGGGCCGGACCTCGCGGTTCTCACGAGCCAGCTCCCGCAGGCCGGGCAGGTCCAACTCGACGTCGAAGTGTCCGCTGTTGGCCACCACCGCGCCGTCCTTCATGGCGTTGAAGTGCTTCTTGCGCACCACGTGCTTGTTGCCGGTCACGGTGATGAAGACGTCGCCGATCTCGGCGGCGTCGGCGATCGACATCACACGGTAGCCGTCGAGCAGCGCCTCGAGAGCCCGCACCGCGTTCACCTCGACGACCACGACGTTGGCGCCGAGCCCGTCGGCCCGGCTCGCCACGCCGCGGCCGCACCACCCGTAGCCGACGACCACGACCGTGCGCCCCGCCAGCAGCAGGTTGGTGGCGCGGATGATGCCGTCGATCGTGCTCTGGCCCGTGCCGTAGCGGTTGTCGAAGAGGTGCTTGGTGTCGGAGTCGTTGACCGCGATGATTGGGTACTTGAGCGCCCCGTCCTGCGCCATCGCCCGCAAGCGGATGACGCCGGTCGTCGTCTCCTCGGTACCGCCGCGGATTCCCTCGATCAGCGACGTGCGCTCCTTGTGCAGCAGCGGAGACCAGATCGGCCCCGTCGTCCATCGTGATGTGGGGCTCGGTGTCCGGAATGTTCAGGTGCGCGTAGTGAACGTCGCTCCTCGCCCTTGCGGGCGTAGGTCGCGATGCCGTAGTCGTGCACGAGACTCGCCGCCACGTCGTCCTGGGTCGACGGCGGGTTGCTCGCGCACAGCGCCGACCTCAGCGCCGCCGTCGGCCAGGGTCCGCATCAAGTTCGCCGTCTCGGTCGTGACGTGGAGACAGGCGGCGAGCCGCAGCCCCGCCAGCGGCTTCTCCTCCTGGAAGCGGCGCCGGATAGGCTGCAGCACGGGCATGTGCTGATCAGCCCACTCGATGCGCCGGCGGCCTTCGGAGGCCAGCTTCGGGTTGGTGATGTCGGAGCTCGTGGAGGATGCGGTGGTCATGGCTTCGCCTCGGGCGCCCGCGTCGGCGCGGCGCCTGGTCGGTTGCGGTGGAGGGGGTGTCAAACGGCCGTGCTCACGGCGGGGAGCTCGCCGGCCAGGGCCGCCGCCGCTCGCAGCGACTCGGCGCGGTCGCTCCGCTCCCCAGGTGAACTCCGGCTCCGGACGGCCGAAGTGTCCGTAGGCGGCCAGCGCGTGGCCCGGTAGATGGGGCGCAGCGGGTCGAGGTGTGGATGACAGTCCCCCGCGGGGTCAAGGGAAGTGCTCCACACGAGAGCCTCGAGAACGCGGTCCGAGACCGCGCCCGTGCCGTAGCTGTTCACGTGCACCGACACCGGATCGGCGACGCCGATGGCGTGACGAGCTGCACCAGCACCCGGTCGGCCAGACCGCCGCCGCGATGTTCTTGGCCACGTAGCGCGCCATGGCTGGCCGAACGGTCGACCTTGGTGGGGTCCCTTCCCCCGAGAAGCGCCGCCGCCGTGACTGCCGACGCCACCGTACGTGTCGACGATGATCTTGCGACCGGTCAGCCCGCAGTCGCCCTTCGGCCCGCCGGTGACGAAGCGTCCGGTGGGATTGACGTGGACGATGGTCTCGTCGTCGAGCATCCCCTCGGGCATCGCCGGCGCGATCACCTTCTGGCGCACCAGGGTCTTGAGATCGGCGGTCGAGATGTCGGGGTCGTGCTGGGTGGAGACGACCACCGTGTGCACGCCGACCGGCCGGTGCTCGCGGTCGTACTCGACGGTGACCTGCGCCTTGCCGTCCGGGCGCAGGAAGGGCAGCTCCCCCGACCGCCGGACCTCGGCGAGGCGCCGCGTCAGGCCGTGGGCCAGCTGGATCGGGAGCGGCATCAGCTCCGCCGTCTCGCGGCTGGCGTAGCCGAACATCAGCCCCTGGTCGCCCGCTCCGCCGGTGTCGACTCCCATCGCGATGTCGGGCGACTGGGGGTCGACCGCCGAGAGGACGGCGCAGTTCTCGAAGTCGAATCCGTAGGCCGGGTCGGTGTAGCCGATGTGCTCGATCACCGACCGCGCGATGCGGTTGAAATCGAGCGTCGCCTTGCAGGAGATCTCGCCGGCGATCACCACCATGCCGGTGGTGATCATCGTCTCGCACGCCACCCGCCCGGACGGATCCTGGCTCAGCACCTCGTCGAGGACGCCGTCCGAGATCTGATCCGCCATCTTGTCGGGATGACCTTCGGTCACCGATTCCGACGTGAACAAGTAAACCTCTGGCGACGTCATCTCTTTCCTTCCGCCTCGGATGCCTGTGGGGACGCGCGGAGCCGCGCGGCGATCGAACGCCGATGGTACCAAAGCGCCTCGCAGGGGGTCAATTTGAAGACGGCGTCCCCGGAAGGCGCAGCGGGTGGCCGTCGTAGAGCGAGTAGACCAGCGAGCAGAGCGCGTGGAACGTCGAGTCCGCGACCGCGGAACGGCGGTTTCCCGCCCCTCCCGTCAGCGAGCTGATGAGCCCTCCGCCGCGCCGCTTGCCGGGAACGACCAGGCGCGAGTCCACACCCTCCCCGAGCATCCGCCGCGGCACCTCCAGCGAGCCGCTGGCGCCCCACGACTCCTCTCCGAGTCCCGCGACGACGCTCAGCTGCGCACGAAGAAGCGCTCCTCCCGTCCACCTCGACCGATCGAGCGCGCCCTCGACGGCGACGTGGAAGTGGTACGACGTGCCGAGGAGCTCCTTGAGCGCGCGCCCGGCGGCGCGCCCGTCCGACGGCCTCCTCGTCGGAGGCGGCCAACCCGAGACGCTCCTCGTCCAGACGGTGCGGGACCAGGGCGATCAGCACCCGTCGTCCCCAACGAAGCTTGACCGAAGTAGCGCAGGAACGCGTCGCGCACGCCGAGCATCTCCTGCGGCAGCGATTCCAGGACCGCCACCGCGACCCGTCGTCAGACGAGGGAGAACAGGCCGCCGGGCGAACAACATGCATCCATGATCGTGAGCCGGCCAGAACCGGAAACTGAAGGATATTCGGCGCCTCCGGCAGTGTAAGACCAGGCGCGCGCTCCTCGAGGCCCCACCTGGTGGCCGAGGCCCTGGCCGCGGGCCTCGCTGGAGACCGTCCTGGCGACCCCGGAGTTCGTGGCGGACCCTGCACGGGCCGAGCTCTGGCGGCCTTGCCCGAGGCGCCCGAGGGTGGTCGAGCCCGGTCTCTTCGCCGGCCTCGGCGACGCCGACTCTCCCCAGGGCATCCTCGCCGTCGCCCAGCGGCCCGAGCGCGGCGTCGAGGCGATCCTCGCGACGCCGCCCTCGTCGTCTACGTGGACGAAGCGTGCAGGACCAGGGAATCTCGGCGCCCTCGCCCGCTGCGCCGAGGCCGCCGGGGCCGACGCCCTTCGCCTGGCCCCGGCCGGCACCCCAACCACCCCCGGGCTGCGCGGCGCACCGGCAGTCTCCTGCGGCTCGCCGTGGCGAGCGGCGTGGACGCCGCCAGGTCGCCGCCCGCCTGCGGAGGTCGCCTGGAGCGCCTGACCACCGCGGCGGGACTCCCCTCTGGCAGGCTCCCCTCCCCGACCGCCTGGTCCTCGCCCTCGGCTCCGGAGCGGCCTCTCCCCGCCGTCGCCGCGCGCACCGACCTGGCCCTCACCATTCCCCTGGCACCTCCCGTCGAGTCGCTGAACGCGGCGGTGGCGGCGAGGATCGTCCTCTTCGAGATCGCGCGGCGGCGCCTCGGCGCCTCGTTCGGCCGACACAGGGGTCGGCGCTGGTCGAGGGTGCCCTTCCGAGGAGACGGATTGAAGCTGGCCGGCGCCTTTGCCGGCCGGCGGCGGCATGGGTTACGCCACCGCGGTCCGGCCCGGGCGAGGCCCGGCCTCTCAATCGAGGCGGCAGGCACCCCGGGGTCGGTCCAGGCGCCCTTGGCTTCCTTGATCGCGGCGGTGAGCTCGGGGACGATCTCGTGCAGGTCGCCGACGATGCCGTAGTCGGCGACGGAGGCAGGCGCCGGGGTCTTGTTGATGGCGACGACGGTGCGGAGCCCTTCATGCCGACGAGGTGCTGGATGGCACCGGAGATGCCCACCGCGACGTAGAGCTTGGGCGCCACGGTCTGCCCGCTCGAGCCGATCTGGCGGTCGCGCGGCAGCCAGTCGCTGTCGATCACCGGGCGGCTGGCGCCGATCTCGGCGCCGAGCGCCGCAACCGACGAGGTCGGATGATCCCCATCTTGTCGGCGTCGCCGATCCCCCGGCCGACGGCGACGATCGCCGCGGCGGCGGTGAGGTCGACCTGCTCGCCCGCCACCTCCTCGACACCGAGGATCTCGCGGTCAGGCGTCACGGCGCCCAGTCGATCTCGAGAGGCTCGACAGGCGCGCTCCCGCCCTCGGCGGCGTCGGCGGCGAAGGCGCCGGACTGCCTGAGACGATGACGGCACCCTCGCCCCGGGTGCGCACCTTCGCCCGCAGCTTGCCGGTGGATAGGTCGCGTCCACACCAGGCCGTCGGCGGTGTTCTCGAAGCCAGTCGCCTCGGGACCCAGGGCGCCGCCGACGCTTTGAAGCCAGGCGCGGCGCGTAGTCGACGGTCTGGCTGGGTGTGCGGGAAGACGAGGAGGTCGGGCGCCTTCGAGGCCACCGCCTGCTCCAGGCACGCCGATGTAGGCGCCCGGCGTGTACTGCGCGAGGGCTCTCGTGGTCGGCCACCCGGACACCGGCAGGCGCGTAACCGCCTCCTGCGCCGCCGCCTCGACACCGTGACCGAGCACCACGGCCTCCGCAGTACCGCGAGGCCGACGCCAGCTGCTGTCCGGCCGCAGTCGCCTCGCCCGGGACATGCGATGGAGCTTGCCGTCGCGCTGCTGCAGGACACCCAGATCGTCGCCATCAGAGCACCCTCGCTTCCTTCTGCAGCTTCTCGACCGGGGTGCGTGAAGCGGTCCCCCGCATCTCCCTCGATCATCTGGGCCCCCTTGCGGCGTCCGGGAAGGCCACCGAGAGGACCTCGAGCCGCGCCCCCGCCGCGCCCGCCTCCTCGGCGGGGATCCCGAGATCGGCCGCCGTCACCGCGCTGATCTCCTTCTTCTTCGCCTGCATGATGCCCTTGAGCGACGCGTAGCGCGGGTGGTTGAGGCCGGCCTGGATCTCGAGCACCGCCGGCAACCGCAGCCGAGCGATCTCGTTCATGCCGCTCTCCATCTCGCGGGTGACCTTGACGGTGCCCCCCTCTTCCGGCTCGACACCCATCACCAGCCAGGCGTGCGGCCACCCGAGGTGACCGGCGATCACCGAGCCGGTCGAGCCGAAGCCGGCGTCGTCGGACTGCGAGCCGGTCAGCACCAGGTCGAAGGATCCCCGTGCCAGGGCCGCCGCCAGAGCGCGGCCCGTCGAAAGGGAGTCCCCTCCCAGCAACGCCGGGTCGCTCAGGTGCACGGCGCGGGCCGCACCCAGGGCCAGAGCCTTGCGGAGGGCCTCTCGCACGCGATCCGGCCCGAGGGTGAAGACGACGACCTCGCCCCCGGTGCGCTCCGCGATTTGGAGCCCCTCTTCCAAGGCGTACTCGTCGCTCTCGTTGACGACGAAGGGCAGATCCTCCTCGTCGATCCAACGGCCCCCGGCGTCGACGCGCAGACGCGCCTCGGTGTCCGGGACCTGCTTGATACAGACGGCGATGTTCATCGGGACCTCCGGGAGAACGGCTCGGGCCCGTAACCCTACGCGAGAAGTGGGACGGGTTCAAATGGAGAGATCGCCCGCGCGGTTGTTCCGGGTCCCCCTTTTGCCCCCCCGGTCGGCGTGCTACTTTCTGGCAGCGCATGAACCCCTATCCCCTCTTCCTCACCGCGCAAGTCGGCATCCCGGACCGGCCGGGCATCCTCGAGGTGTTCATCCACGCCGGCCCGATGGCCTGGCTGGTGGCCGCGACGCTGCTCACCCTCTCCCTGGTCTCCTGGGGCATCATGCTGGGCAAGTACTTCCAGATGAAGCGCGCGGACCGCGAGACCGCCACCTTCCTCGAACGGTTTCGCAACAGCCAACGCTTCAGCGAGGTGGCCCAGGTCGCCGAGCGCCTGCAAGGCTCGCCGTTGGTCGGCCTCTTCGAGGCGGGCTACGCCGAGATCGACTCGCAGGTGAAGCTGGCACGCAAGAGCCAGCCGGAGGGCGGTACCTACCGGATCCGCTCGCTCGCCTCGCTCGAGCGCACCCTGCGGCGCGCCGTGGGCTCCGAGCTCTCCCGTCTGGCGCGCGGCACGTCCTTCCTGGCCACCACCGCCGCGGCGAGCCCGTTCATCGGCCTCTTCGGCACCGTCTGGGGCATCATGGTCGCCTTCCAGGACATCGGCGTCTCCGGCTCGACCTCGCTCGTCGCCGTCGCGCCGGGCATCGCGGAGGCCCTACAATCCAACACGGCCCTCGGCCTGGTCGCGGCCATTCCGGCCCTGCTCGGCTACAACTACTACGCGGCCCGCATCAAGGGCTCGCGGGCCGATCTCGACGACTTCACGCTCGAGTTCATGAACCTGGCCGAGCGCAACTTCACCTAGGAGACGGGAGCGAGGCCATGGCGTTCGGCATCGGCTTCGGAGGCGACCAGGAGGAGTCCGTCCTCGCCGACATCAACGTCACGCCGCTGGTCGACGTGATGCTGGTGCTGCTGATCATCTTCATGATCACGGCACCGATGCTGCATCAGGGCATCGAGGTGGCCCTGCCGCGCGCCGACGCCGAACCGATGAAGCTGGACGTGGACGATCCTCTGGTGCTCTCCATCAACCGCGACGGCGTGATCTACATCCAGGACGAGCCCGTCCATCCGTCGCAGATCGTCGAGCGCCTCACTCCCCTGCTCGAGGCGCGTGGAGACGAGACGGTCTTCCTGAAGGGCGACCGCGAGCTCCCCTACGGACAGGTCGTGAACGTCCTCGACATCCTCCACCGCGGCGGCATCCGCAACGTGGGGATGGTGACCGAGCGCGAGAGGAAGTAGCAGCGTGCCGCGCGACGAGGTCGAGGCGGTCCTGGCGCGCCGACGCAGGGGGCGCGGGGTCTCCGGCCGGCGGGCCCTGCTCGGCTCGCTGGCCCTCCACCTGAGCCTGGCGGCGGCGATCCTCGTCATCCCGATGCTGGCGCGCGGGGACGAAGAACCTCTCGAGTTCGTGGGCGAGGTGATGATCGTGCCCGCCGCGGCGTTGGGCGTGCGCAACCCGCCACCGGCCCCGGCCCGCCCCGAGCCGAAGCCGGCGCCCCCGGAGCCCGAGCCCGAGCCTCCGAAACCGGAGCCCAAGCCCGCGGAGCCCGAGCCCAAGCCCGACACCCGCCCGGCCCCGCCGGAGCCCACCCGCGAGCCGCCCAAACCCCAGCCGCTCGAGACGCGCCCGTCGACGCCCAGCGCCTCGACGCCGTCCGCCGGCGACGAGATCCGGCGGCGCCAGGGCTCCCCCACCGGCAGCTCCCTGGGGACGGCCAGCTTCGGCGCCACCGGCATCGATCCGGTCTTCGCCGGCAAGTACGACTACTACGTGCAGCAGATGCTGGCGATGGTGAGCTCGGCCTGGATCCGGCCCTCGATCGGCGGTGAGGTCGAGGCCGTCATCAGCTTCCGGATCCAGAAGGACGGGAGCATCACTCCGGCCCGAGTCAACCAGTCCTCCGGCTACTCGAGCTTCGACCTGGCGGCGCTGCGTGCCGTTCAGGGAGCGGCGCCCTTCCCCCGGCTCCCCCAGACCTACAAGGAGGACTCGCTGGGGGTCAACCTGATCTTCCACTGAAAGGTCGACCATGCGACGACGCCTCACCCTCCCGCTCCTGCACGTGCTCGCTCTCGGCCTCGCGCTCGGGGTCACCGGAGTCACCAGCCAGGAGGAGCAGCAGCCCCCGGAGCAGTCCGAGGTCACGGTCGTCGTGCCCGGGACGACCGTCACCCGGATCCGGATGGCGTTTCCCGCGGCAACCGTGGCCGCTGCCGGCGGTCTGGCGCCGGTCGCCCAAGAGAGCGAGGAGACGTTGCGTGATGACCTCGACATCAGCGGGATCTTCGCGTTGCAAGGGCCCGAGCAGCTCTCGGTCGCCCAGCTCACCGGAGACCCCACGCGCGACTACGAGATCTATCGTTCGCTCGGCAACCAGGTCCTCCTCCAGGTCGACTACAAGAGCGAGGGCGACATTCTGGTCCTGGAGGGGCGCCTCTTCGACCTGAAGAGCGGCGAGCCGATCCTCGGCAAGCGCTACCGCGGCGAACGCGAGGCGGGGCGGCGCATCGCCCATACGTTCGCCGACGAGATCATCCAGTACTTCAGCGGCCGCCGCGGCATCTCGCTCACCTCGATCGCCTTCTACTCCGACCGCTCCGGGGCGGAGCCGAACCAGATCAAGGAGATCTACATCATGGACTACGACGGGAGGAACCAGCGTCCCGTCACCGCCCACAAGACGATCTCGCTCTCCCCCGCCTGGAGCCCGAGCGGCGACGCCATCGCCTACACGTCGTTCTTCTCCGGCCGGCCGGGGCTCTACCTGGTGCAGCTGCCGAGCGGCAACAAGAAGGGCATCGTCACGGACGGGTCGCTCAACGTGAACCCGACCTTCTCGCCCGACGGAAGCCGTATCGCGTTCACCCGCTCGGTGGGCGACGGCAACCCCGAGATCTTCGTCTGCGACCGCGACGGCGGCAACCTGCGCCAGCTGACCAACTCGCGCGGCATCGACACCAGCCCGGCCTGGAGCCCCAACGGCCGCGACATCGCCTTCACCTCGAGCCGCGGCGGCACGCCGCAGATCTACGCCATGGACGCCGAGGGAGCGAACCTGCGGCGGATCACCTTCGAAGGCAGCTACAACGACGGCGCCGACTGGCATCCCGACGGCACCAAGATCATCTACTCCAGCCGCACCGGCAACCGATTCGACGTCGTCATGGCGGATGTGGTGACCCACGAGACGCGGCGGCTGACCGCCGGCCCTGCCTCCAACGAGTCCCCCTCCTTCTCCCCCGACGGCAAGCGGATCGTCTTCGCCCGGACGCTGGGCAATGGAGCCGGCCGGACGCAGATCTTCGTCATGGACGCCGACGGCGGCAACCTGCGCCAGCTCACCAGCCAGGGCAACAACTGGGCACCGGCCTGGTCCGGCTACCCGCCGAATTGACGGCGCGGGGACGGCTCGCGGAAACCCTTGTAACGGCGGGAGATCCGAGGGTCCCGACCTCTTGAAGGGACGCCGGGGCTCTGCTACAGTACGCGCGCATCGCGCGGCTGAGCCAGCGCGGAGGCGAACGTACAGACGACGACGCCCGAGGACGACAAGGAGAGGGATATGGACCGCAAGTGGATGGCGATCGGCGCGATCGCCGCGTTGGTGCTGATCGTGGGCCCCGTGGGCTGCAAGAAGAAGCCCCCGGAGCAGCCCGCACCCGAGATGGTCGAGCCGCCCGAGGTTCCGATGGACGACATGGGCGACGACTCCATGAACCACGACATGACCGCGAATGACGAACAGTGGCTCATGGACGAGGACCTGATGAACGTCACCAACGAGGCCTACAACCAGGGCCTCCTGGGCGACATCTACTACGACTTCGACGAGTACGACCTGCGGCCCGAGGCGCGCGAGCGCCTGGCCCGCAACGCCGAGTTCATGCGCGCGCACCCCGAGTTCGTCTTCACCATCGAGGGGCACTGCGACGAGCGCGGCACCAACGAGTACAACCTGGCGCTGGGCGACCGCCGCGGCTCGGCGGCCCGCAACTACGTGGCCTCGCTGGGCATCGACTCGAGCCGGATGTCGACCATCAGCTACGGCGAGGAGCGGCCTCAGTGCATGGAGAGCACCGAGTCCTGCTGGCAGCTGAACCGCCGCGCCCACTTCGTCATCACCGGCCGCGGCTGAGGCTCCGGTGCTGCGCGCCAAGGGCCTGACGCTCCTGCTCCCCGCCGTCCTGGCGGCGGGGGGCTGCGTCTCCTCCAGCGACATCGACTCGCTGCAGAGTCAGCTGGCGGAGATCCAGCGTCAGGTCCTGGTGCTGCAGCAGCAGACCTCGAGCAAGCAGGAGGTCTCCGAGCTCGAGAGCCAGATCGGCGAGCAGCTCGAGGTCACGCAGCGCAGCGCCGCCGACATGCAGACGGCGCTCGAGAGGCTCTCCGGACAGATCGACCAGCTCGAGGCGAACCTGGCGGACACCAACTTCCGGCTGAACGACCTCTCCCAGCAGATCGCGGCCACCAACCAGGAGCTGCGCGCGGCGCGGAGCGGCAGCGCCGCGCCGGCGGCGGGCGCGGAGGCCCCACGGCAGCAGACGCAGGCGCCGTCCGATCCGCAGGTGCTCTACCAGCGCGCCTACGAGGACTACCTGCGGGGCAACTACGACCTGGCGATCCTCGGCTTCCGGCAGTACCTCGAGGACTTTCCGGACACCGATCTCTCCGACAACGCCGTCTACTGGATCGGCGAGAGCCTCTTCTCCCAAGGCAGCTACGACGCGGCGATCCGCGAGTTCGACCGCATCGCCTCGCGCTATCCGCGCTCCGACAAGCTGGCGAGCGCCCTGCTCAAGAAGGGCTACTCCTACCTGCAGATGGGCCAGCGCGAGCAGGCCACGGTCCAGCTGCGCAGCGTCATCCGCACCTACCCCGGCTCCGACGAGGCCAACCTGGCGCGCCAGCGCCTGCGCGACCTCGGAGTTGACGCCGGATAGCCCACCCGCTACACTCCGCGTTCCTTCGCGCCCGGCGAGCGCGACAGAGGAAGTCACGTCATGGCGAATATCAAGTCGGCCAAGAAGCGAATCCAGAAGTCCGAACGGCAGCGCGTCACCAATCGCCTGCACCGCTCGCGCATGCGCACCGCGGTCAAGAAGCTGCGCGGCCTCGTCGCCGCCGGCGACGCCGAGGCGGCCCGTGCCGCCCTGCCCGGCACCCTGGGTGTGGTCGACTCCTGCGCCGGCCACGGCGTCATCCACGCCAACAAGGCCGCCCGCACCAAGTCCCGCCTCACCCGCGCCGTCGCCAAGCTCGGCTGACGCGCCCCCGGGCACCCGCCCGCCCGAACTTCGGCGCGAACACCCATACCGCTGAGCCGCGCCCCACCCGCCCCACGATCGCCCTCCCCGACTGAAGCGGCCGGCCCCCGTGCGTGCCGGCCGGCCGCCAGCGCCCGGACCCCTGCCGGCGCCGCCCGCGCTCTCGTCCGGCCCGCCGTCGTGCAGGGCGGCGGCGGACGCGGGCGATCCAGCACCTCCGCGCGAGCGCGTCGGTCCACCGGCGAGGTGGCGGCACCAGCCGGCGTCCGGCCGGCCCGGGGGCCGGCCGCTTCAGCCGGGGCGGAGGGCACCCGGGGTGCCGGGCGGGGTCGGGGGGTGCCTAGAAGCCTTCGAGGATGTCGATGACCAGGGTCTGCGCGAACTCGTCGGCCACCTCGATCACCGCCTGGTCCTCCTGGTTGGTGAAGGCGGCGCTGGTGTCGAAGGTGTAGTTCTCGCGGAACTGGTAGTAGGGCTGCTTCCAGAGGATCTCGGGCCGGTCGGTGCGGCGGAACTCCATGCTCGCCATGACCTGGATCTCGTACTCGCTGCCCCGCCCTTCTTCGGAGTTGAACCCGACCGGCCTGACGGCGAAGTTGGTCACCTCGCCCACGAGAACGGCGTCGGCCTCCGCCAGGCTGTTGACCACCGTGTAGCGCTGGCGGCGGATGAACTCGTCGGTGATCGCCCGGGTGAACTCCTGGTCGATCTGCTCGCGCAGGGTCTTGTTGCCCAGCGGCTCGATGTAGATCGAGTGGATGTCGGGCGGCAGGCTCGACGTGCGGCCGACGAGCCCGTAGCCGCAGCCGGAAAGGCCGGCGGCCAGCGTGGTCAGAGTCAGGGCTGCGAGGGCTGCTCGTCGGATCACGTCTGGCTCTCCCTGGATTGCGCGCCGGAGCCGGCGGTCAGGTCATTCTGCCCGGAAAGCGGTGACGCTTCAACAGGCCGTCGAGCAGCCCGTTGACGAACGCTCCGGACTGCTCGGAGCCGTAGGCCTTGGACAGCTCGATGGCCTCGTCGAGCACCACCACCTTGGGCACCTCGGTCTCCTCCAGCAGCTCGTAGACGGCCAGACGCAGGACGTTGCGATCCACCGCGGGCATGCGCTCGAGGCGCCAGTTCTCCGCCTGCGAGACGATCAGGTCGTCGATCTCCTCCTGCCGGGCGAGGGTCCCTTCGACCAGCCGCCCGGCGTACTCGAACGCGGCGTGCAGGTCGGCCGCGTCGACGGGGTCCGGCTCGCCGGACTCCTCGACCCGGGCCGCGTGCCGCTCGACCGGGTCGTAGCGGGCCAGGGCTTCACGCGCCTCCGAGCCCCCGAGATCGATCTGGTAGAGGATCTCGAGCGCCATCTCCCGCCCTTTGCGCCGCTTCTTCATCGCTCGCTCCCAGGCAGGAAAGGCCCGCGCGGGCGGAGCCCCCGTCTCAGGCCAGCTGCGGACGCCGGGCCGCGCCCGTCCCGCCGGCGTCGGCCCGCAGATCGGAAGTCAGCGCGGCCATCTCGAGCGCCCTCGGCCGCCTCCCGTCCCTTGTTCCCGACCTTGCCTCGGCGCGCTCCTCGGCCTGGGCGCCGGTCTCGCAGGTGAGAAGACCGAAGCCGATCGGCAGCCGGTACCGCTCCCCACCGAAGCGATCCGCGGCTCGCCTCCGCACAGATGAAGTCGAAGTGCGGCGTCTCGCCCAATGGATGACGCAGCCGAGCGCCACCAGGGCGTCGACGCCGCCCGTGCCGCCAGCTCCTCCAGGGCGTGCGGCAGCTCCCAGGCCCCGGGGACGCGAACGACCGTCACGTCTTGCGGCCTGGCCCCGTGACGCACGAGCGTGTCGACCGCGGCCGCCACGAGCCGCTCCACGATCCGCTCGTTGAAGCGCGAGGCGGCGATCGCGAACCGCCGCCCCGTCCCGTCGAGCCGGCCGGCCTTCTGTTCTATGTCCTTCATCTTCAGTGCCTTGCGGGCGGGCAGTATAGGGAGGCCGCGGAACGGCTGTCAAACCGGGGGGCTCGTCTTGACAGCCGCCCGGCCGGAGTCATAATCCGCTGCCAGGTCCGACGAGGAGCGGGTTGGCTCGGCCCAGATGACGCCCTTCGGGGGGATGTGGCTCCAGCAGCTACGCACGACCGCCGCCAAGCGTGACGCGCTGGGATGTTCCCCGGCCTCGGCGCTGGCGGCAGGTGACTGGCTCCTGCTCCTGGTGGCGGTCGGGCTGCTCGCCTACCTGCCGGCGTGGCGGGGGTCTTCACCTTCGACGATCACTCGTGGATCGTCCACAACCCCCGCCTTCCGCGCTCGACCTCTGGCAACGGCGTCCGGTCACCCTGCTGACCTTCGCGGCCAACCTGCGGCTCGGCGGCACCCAGCCGGTGGGCTTCCACGCGGTCAACATCGCCCTGCACCTCGCCAACACGGCGCTGGTCTACCTCCTGATCCGCAGGCCGGGCGTCGAGGGCAGGCCGCCGGCCAGGCCGCGGACCGCCGCCGCCGGAGCCGCCGTCTTCCTCCTCCACCCGCACAGACCGACGCCGTGACCTACGTTTCCGGACGGCCCACGGCCTGATGACGCTCTTCCTGCTGCTCGCCACCTGGCGGCGCTCAGAGGCCTGGACACGCAGAGGTCCGATACACCGCCCTCTCGATCCTGGCCTTCGCGCTCGCGGTCGGTTCCAGGAGACGGCCCTCGCCTACCCCGCCCTGTGGATCGCCTGGCTCGTCTTCGGTCGGGGTCTCTCGATCCGGAAGGGCTCTCCGCCGGGCGGTGCCCCAGCTCGCCGCGGCGGTCCTCCTCCTCGGCGCGATGCTCGCGCATCCGGGCTACCGGGCTCAGCTCGGCGAGGCCGCCGGCGCCTCCCGGCTGGCGACGACCTCGACGGGGCGGCTGGAAGCCGGCCTCGGGCTCGGCCTCTGCCTCAACGGATCGGCGCCGCGGACGGAGGCTGTACGGCCCGCCGGATCGAGTCGATCGCGGGGTTGGCGAGGCTGACCGTCGCGCCCTGGACGGCGAGCATCGACCCGGGCCGCCACCCCGCCGGTGCCGGGGCGGTCCTGTTGACGGCGTTCCTCGCCCTCGCGGCCTGGACCGGGCTGCGCCGGGGCCCGGGGACCCTCGCGGGAGGGGTCGCTTGGTCCCTGGCCGCCCTGCTCCCCACACCGCTGCTCCTGGTGCGACCGGACCCGCTGGCGGACCGCCTCCTCTACCTGCCGATGGTGGGCCTCGCCCTGATCGCCGCGGCGGGCGCTGAACGCGCCGCCCGCGGCGGCGGCCGTGCTCTCGCGATCGCCGGTCTCTGCGTCGTGCTGCCCGGCCTGGCGGCTTCGACCTGGCAGCGCAACCGCCTCTTCCGCAGCGAGATCACCCTGTGGGCGGACGCCGTCTCCAAGAACCACTCCAATGCCCGCGCGCACGTGAACCTCGGTTGGGCCTACGAGCGTGGGGGGCGCCTCGGACCGGCCGAGGCCGAGTACCGGGAGGCGCTGGAACGCCGCCCCGCCCTGTCGTGGGCCGTCCACGGCCTGCGCCGCGTCACGTCGTCCGAGGGAGATCGCCAGCCATGAGCGTCCTACGAGAAGGTTTCCGAGAGATCACCCGCAAGCTCCGGCGTCTCGCACTGCGCCGTCGGATCCGGGCGGCGGGCCGGGCGCGTTCACGAGCCCATCGGGAGCTGGGACGGCGGGCTCTCGAGACGGGGGCCGTGGCGGCGGCAGGCGAAGAGCTGCGGCAACGGCTCGGCGCGACGCAGGCGCGAGACCGGGAGCTCGCCGCGGGCCTCGCCACGCTCGAGGAGAATCGCCTCGCGATCGAGCGGAAGCGGGACGCGGAAACGGCCCGCCTCACCGGGCTCGAGAAGGAGGCGACGACTCGCAAGGACCCCCTCGATGCCGAGCTCGCGGGGCGGGAGAGGACCCTCGCCGAGTGCCGCAAGCGCCGGAGGGCGATCGACCGTCGGCTGGCCGACCTCCCGGGGGAGCGACGGAAGCTCGAGGAGGCGTCGCAGGGCGATCCCGCTGCCGCGGCGGGCCTCGCGGCCCTGAGCGCGGAGGCCGACCGCCTCGCCGCGGAGCTGGCCGCGCTGACCCGGACCGAAGCCGCCTCGGAGCCGGAGGCGGCGCGGCTGCGCGCCGCCATCGCGCCGCTCCGGGCCGAGCTCGACCGGCTGCGCGCCGAGCGCCGGCAGGTCACCGAGACCGCCCAGCAGGAGCTCGCCGCGGTACGCAAGGAGGCCGGCCGGCTGCGCGCCGAGGCGGCCGGCGTCGCCCGCGAGCACGGCGACAACCTCGAGGAGCTCGGACGCGCCGTGGCCGGCGCCGCTCCGGTGGCGGCGCTCGCGGCCGAGGCAGAGGCCGTGCGCTCCGCGACGAAGGCGGAGGCGGAGCTCCAGAGCCGTCACGACGCCTCGATGGCGCAGAGCCGCTCGATGCCCAGGGGCACCATGGGCCGCTTCGCCGGGCTGATGGCGGCCGCCGTGCTGGCGCTCGGCGCGGCGGCCTGGGCCGCCACCCAGGCCGCTCAGGCGATCCGGCCCTCCGCTCCCAACCAGGAGGCCAACGACTGCAGCATGCCCTCCGACGAGAAGCGGCCCCCGGTCGAAGCCGACGCCGGAGGACCGTACACGGTCGTGCGCGGTGAGGTCGCTTCCCTCGACGGCAGCAGGTCCAAGGGGCGCTGCCTCACCTACGTCTGGACCTTCGGGCCGGCGCCCGAGAAGACGCCGCCCCCGCCGCAGAAGCCGCCACGCCCCGCAACCGGCCTCTTCGCGGAGGACCAGGGGTCCGTCGCCGCGATCGCCGGCTTGATCGACCAGAACTCGTGCCCGTCGGGGGTCACCGGCAATCCCGGCGCCCGGAAGGAGGGGGCGGTCGCTCCCACCCCCTTCCTCTGCTCCCTCCAGGTGACCCTCACGGTCAAGGACGACTCGGGCCAGCAGGACAGCGACAGCGTCATCGTCCGGGTCCGGCAACGAGACGCCGAGGACTGGCGCACCACGGTCGAGAAGCGGCAGAACGTGACCTACGAGGCGGGCTCCCACCTCGTCAGGACGCCGGCCGGAGGGCTTCCGGTCAACCTGCTGCTGGGGACCAACGTGTGCGCGATCGACGACTCTCCGGACCACGCCCTCCACGCGGGCCGCTCCTGGCTCGGCACCGGGTTCGACGTGACGTCGGTCAGCGACCCCGGCGGCCCCTTCGACGGTTGGTGGTACGTGGCCGAGAGCGACCTGAAGATCCAGCGCGCGGCGCGCTTGAACGCCGATCTGCAGCCGAGCTCCGCCGTCTACCGCCGGAACCTCGCGGACGGCTACCGGGACATCGAGACCCTCGCCGCGAGCGTCACCGCCCACGAGCGCGAGCACGGCAACATCGTCTTCGAGAAGATGGCCCGGATCGTCTCGCAGAAGCGCGATCCGGCCTCATCGCTCGAGGGTCTCGCGACGCGTCCCGCGGCGACGGAGGACGATCCGGAGCCGCGCTCCCAGCTGATCACGATCGCGGACGCCGTCATCGGCCAGATCGAGACCTTCCTCTACCCGCCTCAGGGCTCGCCGGAGTACATCGCCGCGCACCTGGAGATCAAGCGGCGGCTGCAGAAGGCCTACGGCCGCGCGGGGAAGATCGAGCTCCCCGACGGCTCCGGCGAGTACGGCCCCTACCCCATCACCCCGAGCTTCGCGCAGACGGGTGAGAACGGCGGAGGCTGAGGACCCGGGTCGGGATTCCCTACCGGGTGGTGCCTACCGGTGCAGGACGCGCGCGGCGAGCGGCAGCGTGCTCAATGCGCCGACCCCGAAGAGCGCCCAGCCCACCGGCTTGCGGCGGTTCTTCGGCACCCGCGAGGCCAGCAGCAGCCCCGCTCCCAGGCCCAGGATGCCCCGCGTCGCAGCGATGGCGCCCAGTGTGGGCAGGTCGACCCGACGGCGCTTGTGGATCCACTTCTTCAGCTTCATCGGTTTCATCTGGTACCTCCACCGGCCTGAACGGTGCGAGATCCATGCCGATCCGTCGCTCCGGTACGCTTCGTGCTTCGATCCCTCGACAGCGCCCGACATACCGACCCCAACACGACAGGAGAGCGTCCCATGCCCACCGGAACCGTCCGACTCCACCGCGTCCTCCGCACCACCCCCGACCGCGTCTACCGGGCCTTCCTGGAGCCGGCCGCGCTGGCCAAGTGGCTGCCGCCCTACGGCTTCACCTGCACCGTCCACGACCTGGACGCCCGGGTCGGCGGCACCTACCGGATGTCGTTCACGAACTTCGGAACCGGTAGCTCCCACTCCTTCGGCGGTGAGTACCGCGAGCTCGTCCCCCACGAGACGATCCGCTACACCGACGCCTTCGAGAACCCCGATCTCCCCGGCGAGATGGAGACCACCGTCACCCTGAAGCCGGTCTCCTGCGGAACCGAGCTGACCATCGTCCAGACCGGCATCCCGGAGGCCATCCCGCTCGAGATGTGCCACCTCGGCTGGCAGGAGTCCCTCGCCCAGCTCACCTACCTCGTCGAGCCCGAGATCCCGGACGCCTGAGGGGGGCGTGAGCCCCGCCATGGCGTCCAACGCGCCCCCGGTGGTATCCAGGGACCTGCCATGCCCGCTCGCCGCCCGGTCCGGCAGATCCTGGCCGCACTCACCCTGGCAGCCGCCCCGGCCGCCGCCTTCGACTGCGGCGACGACCCGGCCAACCTGATGTCCGGCGTCAACTGCGACTTCGACACCGACGTCGCCGGATGGACGGTGCTCCTCGGAACCGTCGCTCACGAGGCCCTGGACGGCGAGCCGGAGCTCGGCTCGATGTCGACGGTCGCCGCACCCGTCGCCGCTGCCGAGTCGACCTGCTTCGCCGCTCTCCCGAGCACGCCCTACGGCTTCGGCGTCCGTGCCCGCCTGATCGCGGGCGAGATCGGCCTCTGCGAGCTGAACGTCTTCGAGTCAGCCGGAGGGGCGTGCCTCACACCCTCGTTCGTGGGGACGACGTCCTTCAGCGGACTCGCGCCCGGTTGGCAGTCTCTCGGGGGAGACTTGGCGACCGATGCCTCCACCGGCTCACTCTTCGTCCGCGCCGAGTGCACCGGAGTCGGTGGCCCGCTCACGGTGCTGTTCGACAACTTCTATCTCGGCGAGAACCTCGAGATCCCGGTCGAGGTGCTCGACTTCACCGTCGAGTGACCCCGCTGGAGGGGACCCGCTGCGGCTCGGGTCCTGGTCTGGCGGGGGGCTAGTGGTCGGGACGGCGAGATTTGAACTCGCGACCCCCTGAACCCCATTCAGGTGCGCTACCAGGCTGCGCCACGTCCCGACCGGGGCGGTGATGGTATCGAGTGCGGGGGCGGGGGCGCAACCGGCGGCGGGGTCAGTCGCCGAGGAGGCTGAGGATGGCGCGGGCCTCCTCGAGGGCGCCCTCGAGGGCCTGGCGCAGGTGGGTGGCCTCTCCGGGGGAAGCGGTCTTCGCGGCGGCGGACTTCGACTTCGACTTGGACGTCTTCTTGGGCTTCGCCTTCGGCTGGGCGGGCTCGGCCGCGGCGGGCTCCGCCACCTCGGCGGGCTCGGGCTCGGGGGCAGGCTCGGGCGGGGCCGCCGTCTGGGGCTCCTTCTCCCGGGCGGGGGCGGCGGCGCCCGCGGCGCGGGTCTTGGGGCCGCCGGAGGCGAGCTCTCCCTCGAGCTTCTTCTTCGCCCCCGCGATCGTGAAGCCCTCCTCGTAGAGGAGCTCCTTGATCCGGCGGATGATCGCCAGGTCCTCCTCGCTGTAGACCCGCTGGCCGGATTTGCTCTTGTCGGGCGAGAGGGGCGGGAACTCCGTCTCCCAGTAGCGCAGGACGTAGGGCTGGATGTCCAGCTCCTTGCAAGCTTCACCGATCTTCACGAAGAGCTTGCTCTTCGACGTCAAGGACCTAGCCCTCTTCGTCCGGTGCCAGCTCGCGCTTGAGCCGATCGGAGGGCCGGAAGGAGAGCCCCTTCTTGGGTGGGATGTAGATGCGGTCGCCGCTCGACGGATCGACGCCTCGTCTCCCCTTGCGATCCACCACCTCGAGCACTCCGAAGTTGTGGATCTTCACCGACTTGCCGCTGAGAAGACTGCCCTTCATGGTCTTGAGGATGGTGTCCACGACGTCGGCGGCCTCGTGCTTGGTCAGCCCGCCATGGCTCTTGTACACCATGTCCACCAGATCGGCCTTGGTCGTCGATCGCCGTCTCTTCGCCACAGGCATCACCTCCCTGGCCCCGCCACCGGCATGGGAACCTCAAGTGAAATCTCAGAGATTCTACATGAACCCGGGCCGCGACACGGAGACGTCAACCCCGCCGGCGGATCACCAGGCGCACCGGCACACCCGCCACGTCCAGGGCTCGCCGGAGGCCGTTTTCGAGGTAGCGCCGGTACGTGGACGCACGTGGCAGGACGCGATTGGCGAAGAGCATGAAGGTGGGCGGCCCGGTCGAGACCTGGGTGGCGTAGTAGAGCTTCCACGCCTTCCGCTCCCCCTTCAGGGACGGCGGACGGCGGCGCTGCAGGAGGCCCTGCAGGAGGCGGTTCAACTCGCCAGTCGAGACCTCGAGCCGGAACCGCCCGAGGGTCTCGTCGATCGCCGGATAGAGCTTCTCCACCGCCCTCCCGGTCGTCGCCGAGACGTTGACCCGGCGCGGCCCGGCGAGCAGCCCGTCGAGGCGCTCCCAACCGACCTCCAGACGCTCCCGGGCGGCCTCGTCGAGGAGGTCCCACTTGTTGACCGCGACGACGGCCGCGCGCCCCTGCTCCCAGATCGATCCGGCGATCGCCAGGTCCCCGCCGGTGACGCCCTGGGAGGCGTCGACGACGAGCACCGCGAGCTCGGCCGCCTCGATCTGGCGCCGCGCCATCATGACCGCGAGCTCCTCGGCCGTGTCCGCCGTCTTGCTGCGCCGGCGGATGCCGGCGGTGTCCACCCAGAGGTAGCGCCGACCGTCGCGCTCGACCAGCGAGTCCACGGGGTCCCGCGTGGTGCCGGGGATCTCGGAGACCAGGGAGCGCTCGTCGCCCGTCAGCCGGTTGAGAAGCGACGACTTGCCCACGTTGGGGCGGCCGACGATGGCCAGACGCGGCGCGTCGGGTACCGGCTCCGCTTCCCCTTCGGGCACGCGCTCGCGGACGGCCTCGACGAGGTCCCCCACTCCCAGCCCATGCTCGGCCGAGAGCAGGATCCTCGGCTCCACGCCCAGCCGCGCGAACTCGTCGAACGCGTCCCGCGCCGCCGCCGTGTCTCCCTTGTTGACGGCGAGGATCAGCGGCTTGCCGTAGGGCCGCAGGCGCTCCACCACCTCCTGGTCGGCGGCCACCAGACCCTGGCGACCGTCGACGACGTGGATCAGCACGTCGGACTCCTCCACCGCCGCCAGCACCTGCCGGTTGAGACCGAGGGTGTCCTCACCCGAGACCAGACCGCCGGTGTCGATCAGATGCACCGCCAGGCCTTCGACCTCGATCCTCGCCGTGACCCGGTCCCGCGTCACCCCGGGCAGGTCGTGCACGATCGACTGACGGCGGCCCACCAGCCGATTGAACAGCGTGGACTTGCCGACATTCGGCCGGCCGACGATGGCGACGGTGGGTGAGCGCATGGCGGTGGGCGACGGCCCGCCGGGCGCGGACCCTACCGGGCGGAGGGAGCCTGACGGCTCACTGCAGGTTCTGGACCTCGCGGAAGAGCACCTTCCACCGGCCGTCGAGGCGCTTGAGCTGGTACTTCACCCGCTGGCTCTGCCCGGTCGACTCACGCACCAGCGCGTCGGAGCCGATCGCCCGCAGGTGGACGTCCCAGACCTCGAGCGTGGTGGCGAAGGCGTTGGAGACGTTCCAGGGACGCAGATCCTCGATCGTCATCTCCTGCAGCACGGGGTCGAGGTACTGACCGCGCGCCGCTTGCTCGTCGATCAGCCGGCCCACCGCCGCCACCTCCTTGGGCACGGCCACCTCTTCCAGCGCCGAGGCGTCGCGCCCGCGATAGGCCTCTCCCAGGGCGACGACGTAGGCGCTCAGGGTCTCGTGGATCGCCTGTTCGTCGTCCGGGTTGCCGGCCGGCTCACCGCCGCCGCACGCGGCGAGCAGCAGCAGGGCGCAGGCCCCGAAGGGGAGGGCTCGTCTCGACACGCCCCTCAGTCTAGCAACCTCAACGGCCCCGGGGACCGCGCCGGGATCCACGCCGCTCGGGCTCCGGCTCGGGCATGCCCGGGATCTCGAGGTCGACCATGCGGCGCAGGGGATCCACCTTCACCAGGCGCACCTCGAGACGGTCGGCGAGCCGGAAGGTGCGCTCGCTGCGCCGTCCGACCAGGCGCCGCCGCTCCGCCTCGAAGAGGTAGAAGTCGTCGGTCAGCGTGTGGATCGGCACCAGCCCGTCGACGTACTGCCGGTCGAGCTCGACGAAGAAGCCGAAGGGCTGGACGCCGGTGATCCGGCCGCTCATCACCTCCCCCTCGCGCTCGGCCAGCAACCGCAGCAGCTTCCAGCGCAGCAACTCGCGTTCGGAGCGCTCCGCCCGCCGCTCGGTGTCGCTGCAGTGCGAGGCGATGGCGGGAAGCCGTCGAGACAGCGCGGTCTCCGCCGCGTCGTGCTGGGCCGTTCCGTGGCGCAGGGCGCGCAGGCGGCGGTGCACGACGAGGTCCGGGTAGCGGCGAATCGGCGAGGTGAAGTGCGCGTAGTGCCGCGACGCCAGGGCGTAGTGCCCCTTGGGCTCGGGCGAGTAGGAGGCCCGCTGCATCGAGCGCAGGACGACACTCGAGACGAAGGGCTCGTCCTCCGTCCCTTCCGCCCGCTCCAGGACCTGTTGCAGGTGCGACGGATGGAGGGCGGTGAGGTCCTCGGGGAGGGTCAGGCCGAGCGGCCGGAGAAGCTCGCGCAGCTCCTCCAGGCGATCCTGTGCCGGCGGCTCGTGGACGCGGAAGAGCGCGGGAGCCTCGTGCGACCAGAGCTCGAGCGCCACCGCCTCGTTGGCCGCGATCATGCACTCCTCGACGATCCGGTGGGCCACCGTGCGCTCCCCCGGCTTCACCCCCACGGTCACACCGTCCGAGTCGAGGATGACGTTGCCCTCGGGCAGGTCGAAGTCCACCGACCCGCGATCGAGCCGGCGCCGGTAGAGCACCCGCATGAGCTGCGAGGCGGCCTCCAGCACGCCGAGGACCTCACCGTAGTCCCGCTCGTCGCCGCGCCGCGGCTCCTCGAGCAGCCGCCGGCTCTCGGTGTAGGTGAGCCGACGGTGGCTGCAGATCACCGAGTCGGCGAAGCGGCGCGCCTCGAGCTCGCCGTCGGCGGTGAAGTCGAGGAAGATCGAGTGCGCGAGGCGCGGCACGTCCGGGCGCAGGGAGCAGAGGCCGTTCGAGAGCGCCTCGGGGAACATCGGCACGACCCGCTCGGGGTAGTAGACGCTGGTCCCGCGGCGGTAGGCCTCGAGATCCAGCACGCCACCCTCGGGCACGTAGTGGGCCACGTCGGCGATGTGGACACCGAGGCGAAAGCCTCCTCCCGGCAGCCGCTCGACGCCGATCGCGTCGTCGAAGTCCCGGGCGTCCGCCCCGTCGATCGTGAAGACCACGGTGTCGCGCAGGTCCTCGCGTCCGTGCATGTCCCCCGGCCCGGGATCGCTCGGCAGGTCGGCGCACGCCGCCTCGACCTCGCGCGGGAACTCGCGCGGGATGCCGTGGTGCCGCAAGACCACCTCGGTGTCGACGCCCGGGCTCTCGTGGCTCCCGAGCACCTCGGCCACCTGCGCCGGGACCGTGCCGCTGCGTCCGCCCGACTCCGCCAGGTTCGCCTCGACCCAGAGCCCCGGCTCCAGATCCTCGCCCAGACGGATCGTCAGCGGCAGCTTGGAGTCGTAGGGCACGAGCCGGGTGCGGCCGTCCTCCTCGGCCGTGAAGCCGACCACCGTGGAGGCGCGGCGCACCAGGACCTTGAGCACCGAGGCCTCCGGCAGGGAGGCCGACCGCCGGCGCCGACCGCGCCTCTGCGGCCGGGCCAGCACCAGGTCGCCGTCGCGCGCGGCACCGAGCTGCCGCCGCGGAATCAGGTAGCCCGCCTCGCCGCGCTCACCGCTGGCGAGAAGGGCGTCCCCTCCCCGGCCGCTGCGGACGCGACCGACCACCCAGTCGGTCCAACGCAGCGCGAACCAGCGCCGGTTCCAGCACGCCGCTTCTCCCTCCGTCTCGAGGGCGAGCAGCAGGGCGTCGAGCTCGCCGGCGGTCTCCGGCGGCAGTGCCGAGGCGAGCTCCCCCTGCGTCAGGCCTTTGCGGCCCGCGCGCTCCAAGTGCTCGCGGACGGCGTCGGCGAAAAGGGCCTCATCGCCCGGTAGCCGGTTTGACACTCCCACTCTCCGTTCCTAGAATCACCGCCGCGCGAAAGTGGCGGAATTGGTAGACGCGCAAGGTTCAGGACCTTGTGGCCGCAAGGCCGTGGGGGTTCGAGTCCCCCCTTTCGCACCACGCAGCCCCTTCGGCTCGTCCCGCAGTCCCTTCGGATAGCATCATCTCAGGCACCGAGGACCGCGCCATCCTAGCGCGGCCCGGCCCCCGATCGGCCCCGTCCCCTTGACCGCCTCCGCCGTCTCCTGCCTGACTCTCAACCGGCTCTCGCTCTACCTGCGCTGTCTTCGCGCGCTGCAAGAGCGGGGCACGCAGCGCGTCTCGTCGATGGAGCTGGCGCGCGAATTCGACCTGTCGGCGCCACAGATCCGCAAGGACCTGGCGCAGTTCGGCGAGTTCGGCATCCGGGGTGTCGGCTACGACGTCGAGCAGCTGGTGGCCCGGCTGCGCGGGCTGCTCGGGCTCGACCGGCCGCACAACCTGATCGTCGTCGGCCTCGGCCATCTGGGGAGCGCCGTGGCCCGTCACTTCGCCTCCAACCACCGAGCCTTCCGCGTCGTCGGGCTCTTCGACAACGCTCCCGAGAAGATCGGTCAGCCGCTCGAGGGACTTCGCGTACGGCCGGTGGACGAGCTGATGGAGGCGGTCGCCGAGACGGAGGCCGAGATCGGCGTGCTGGCGGTCCCCGCGCCGGTCGCCCAGGAGGTCTACGACCGGCTCGTCGAGGCCGGGATCGCGTCGATCCTGAACTTCGCGCCGGTCCAGCTGCGCCAGTCGCCGGGAGTGCGCTGCCGCACCGTCGACCTGCGCATCTACCTCGAGGAGCTGGTCTACTTCCTCGAGGCCGAGGGGTCACCGGCGGGCGAGGCTTCCGGGACGGCCTCGTAGAAGGTCAGAGCGGACTCACCGTAGCGGCGGCTGGAGGTCCGGCGCAGGCCGGACACGGAGTCCGGGACGGACTCACCCTCCGCGTGCTCGAGGACCACCACGCCGCCGGCGAGGAGCAGAGTCGCGGCCCCTTCCAGCAGCCGCCCGTGGCGCCCGAAGCGGTAGGGCGGATCGGCGAATACGACGTCGAAGCCGCCCTCGGCGAGGCCGTGGCAACGGGTGAGCTGCGACGGCAGCTTGGCGCGCAGCACGCGGACTCCCGGAGCCCCGAGACGGGCCACGGTCCTGCGCAGCGCCTCGGCCGCCTTGCGCTCCCCCTCGACCAGGACCACGCGCCGGGCGCCACGGCTCCACGCTTCCAGCCCCACGGCACCGCTGCCGGCGAAGAGGTCGGCGAAGGCGCAGCCGCACACCCGCGGACCGAGGACGTCGAACAGCGCCTCCCGCACGCGCGAGCCGGTCGGTCGGGCTCCGGCGGGCACCGGCAGCAGCCGCCCCTTGAGGCGTCCGGCCGAAAGCCGAACTCCCCGGCTCATCGCTCGGTCCGCGAGCCGGACCGCTCGACCAGCATCACGAACTCGTCGCGCACGGCGTCGGCCAGCATATAGACCGTCACCGGCTGCTCCACTCCGGTGAGCTCGAGCCCCAGCCCGTCGCTGGTGGGCCCCACGACCTCGTAGAGGCGCCCGTCCTTGCGTAGCAGGACGTCGCCCGGTCGCGGCACGTAGCTGTCCCCGAGCCCACGGCCGCGCTCGTTCGAGCTCACCCGCACCGCCAGCTCGTCGACGATGGCCACCAGGGGCGAGAGCGCGAGCGGCAGGGCGTCGAGCTGGCCGTAGCGGAAGGAGACACGCTCCTGCCCCGGAAGCTCCATCGCCAGCTCGCAGGCGTCGATCCAGCCCTCGTCGGGGCCGGCCGGCGGAAGGTCGACCTCCGACAGGTCCGCTTGGCCGAGCCTGTTGAGATAGGCCTCCGGCTCCCCGGGACCCAGCTCGAGCAGCTGCATGTCGAGCGTGCCCTCCGGGTCCCAGACCCGCAGGCGGACCGTACCGTTGCCGAACAGCGTGATGTCGCGCCGTCCCAGCTGCGACCGGCAGTCGCGCCGCAAGATCTCCTGGGAGCGCGGGTCCTTCACCGTGGCGCGGCTCGGCCCGGCCGCGGCCAGCACGCAGAGCACGGCGACGGCGGCGCGCGGCCTCAAACGGGCTCCCCCTCGCCACGAGCCGCGCGCAGCGCGAACTCGAGCTCCTCCTCCACCGGCAGCGCCCCATCCAGCCTGGCCCGGCGGGTGGCCTCCAGGGCACGCCCGATCGCCGGGCTCTCGGGCACGCCCCGACCGACCAGGTCGCGTCCGGAGATCGTGAGGCGGAACGGGCGACGGCGCAGCAACACGTCGAGCGCCGCCGCGGAGGGACCGCCGCGCAGGCGGCAGGCGAGCGCCAACAGCTCGCCATCGGAGAGCTCCTCCACCGCCTCCTCGCAGGCGCCCGGCGTGATCGACCCGGCCAGCGCCGCGCCCGGTCCGGCCACGTGGCCGACCGTCTCAACGGCAGGCCGGGGCCACCGCGACCGTCGGCCGGTCGGGGCGCCTCGGAGGCGCCCGCAAGCAGCCCGAGGAGTACCAGATCACCCACCTGAACCGAGTCTACCCGGGTGCCGCGCACGCGGGGCAGGAGAGCCGCCAGTCGCTCCACGACCTCGACCGGCCCCGCCTCGTCGCCGTCGAGGCCGAGTGCCTGCAGGATGCCGAGCGCCTCCAGGCGCAGCGTCTTGGCGCCGAGACCGGTCGCGTCGGCGAAGACCCTCCGCCACGCCTCCCACAGCCGGTCCGCCGACAGCGTTGCCAGGGCGCCGGCGGCGACGGCCCGCCGGGCCAGCCGTTCCGTTTCCTCGTCGAAGTGGAAGCCGAGCCGCACCTCCAGCTCGACGCCCCGCAGCACCCGCGTCGGGTCGTCCTCGAAGGAGCGGGCATGGTGGACCCGCAGGGTCCGAGCCGCGAGGTCCTCCTCCCCTCCCAGCGGGTCGACGATCGCCCCGTCCGGGAACGAGCCGAGCGGGCCCGCCAGAGCGTTGACCGTGAAGTCGCGTCGCACCAGATCGTCGCGCAGGCGCCCCGGAGCGACCTGCGGCAACGCACCGGGCGCGGGGTAACGCTCGCTCCGCGCCGAGCCGACATCGACGTCGACGCCCTGCCATTCCAGATGCGCGGTAAGGAAGGCCTCGTGCCGACGCACCGGCACGTTCAGACGCCGGGCCAGTCTCGCGGCGAACGCCGGGCCGTCGCCCTCGATCGTCAGATCGACGTCGCGACTGACGCGGCCCAGGAGGAGATCGCGGACCAGGCCGCCGACGAGCCATGCGTCGACGGCTGCGGCACGGGCTTCCGCGGCCGCGATGCCGAGCAGATCGCGCACCGGCTGGTCGAGGCGCTCGGCGGCCGCCGCGAGCATGGCTTCAGGCGGGCCGCACCGAGCTCTTGCCGAGGAGGTCCTCGAGGGAGGCCACCAGGGCGGCGTCGTACCGCACCCGGAACCGCTCGGCCGGAGCCACCATGACGGTCCGCCCCGAGAGATCGATCGCGAAGCGCACCGGAACGTCTCCCGCGTGCTCGGTCAGCAGCTCCCGCAGCCGTACCATCTCGGACGCGCCGACGCCCTGTCCGAGGCGGACCTCGACCTCGCGGACCAGGGACTCCTTGGCCTTCTCCAAGCTCACCACGTCTTCCGCCGTGAGCTCCACTCCGGAGCCCCGGTCGCGCGCCAAGCCGGTGACCAGGACGATCGCCCCTTCCTCCAGAAGCGCACCGAACTGCTGGAACTGGTTGGCGAACACCGCGACCGGCACCGAGCCCTCGAGATCCTCGAGCGTGAACCGCCCCATGATGCGGCCGGCGTTCGGACCGCTCTTGATCTTGCGCTGGCGCACCTGGGTGACGACGCCTCCGACCGTGGCGCGCCTCTCCTCGTCGGCCTGGACCGTCGAGCTCGTCGCCGTGGCCAGGCTCATCAGTTGACTCTGGAACTCGGAGAGCGGATTGCCGGTGAGGTAGAGGCCGAGAGTCTCCTTCTCGTAGCCCAGGCGTTCGCGTTCGGGCCACGGCGCCAGCCGGTCGTCGGGCTCCGGCTCGGGGCGCGCCGCGCCGCCGAAGAGGGTGCCCTGCCCCTCCTCGATCTCGCGGCGCCGCTGCTGGGCGTAGTCGAGGACGCGCTCGAGGACGTCGAGCAGGGCGCTGCGCTCGGCCCCGACGCTGTCGAAGGAGCCCGACTTGATGAGCGCCTCGAAGACCTTGCTGTTCAACGCCTTGAGGTCGACCTCGGTCGCGAAGTGCGCGAGGGAGCGGAAGCGGCCCACCCGGCCCCGGGCCTCGAGGATCGCCTCGACGGCCGATTCGCCGACGCCCTTGACTCCGCCCAGGCCGAAGCGGATCGCCTCCCCGACGGCGGTGAAGCTCCAGCCGCTCTCGTTGACGTCGGGCGGTTCCACGTCGATGCCCATCTCCCGGCATTCACGGATGTACTTGGCCACGTTGTCCTTCGACGACATCTCGGAGGAGAGCATCGCGGCCATGAAGGAGACCGGGTGGTGCGCCTTGAGATAGGCGGTCTTGTAGGCCAGCATCGCGTACGCCACCGAGTGGCTCTTGTTGAACCCGTAGCCCGCGAAGGGCGCGATGTGGTCCCAGAGCTGCTGCGCCTTGGCGCGCGGAACGCCTTGCGCCTCGGCGCCGTCGAGGAACTTGGTCTTCTGCTTCTCCATGACCTCGGGGATCTTCTTCCCCATGGCCTTGCGCAGCACGTCGCCCTCCCCCATCGAGAAGCCGGCGACGTCCTGCGCGATCCGCATGACCTGCTCCTGGTAGACGATGACGCCGTAGGTCTCCTCCAGGATCGGCTGCACCTGGGGCAGGAGGTACTTGGGCTTGCGCTTCCCCTGCTTGCACTCGACGTACTGCTTGACGGTGCCGCCCTCCAGCGCACCCGGCCGATAGAGGGCGTTCAGGGCGGCCAGGTCCTCGAACTTCGACGGCTGGACCCGGCGCAGCAGGTCCTTCATGCCGCCCGACTCGAACTGGAAGATGCCGTTCGTCCGTCCCTGACAGAAGAGCTCGAAGGTGTCCTCGTCGTCGAGCGGGACGGCATCGAGGTCGAGATCGATGCCCTGGTGCTCGAGCGAGCGCAGGGTGTCGTCGATGACGGTCAGGGTGCGCAGGCCGAGGAAGTCCATCTTGAGGAGCCCGAGGTCCTCGACGACGTCCTTGTCCCACTGGGTGACGATCTCGTCCTTGTTCGTCTTGTAGAGGGGGACCAGCTCCTCGATCGGCTGCGGCGTGATGACGACGCCTGCCGCGTGCAGCGAGGCGTGCCGCGTCAGGCCCTCGAGCCGGGATCCGATCCGCACCACCTCGCCGATCTCGGGGTCCTGCCCGGCCTGCTCGCGCAGCGCCGGCACCGACTCGACGGCATCGGTCAGCGACTTGGTCATCTCCGGGACGAGCTTCGCGATCTTGTCGACCTTGCCGTAGGGCAGACCGAGGACGCGCCCGACGTCGCGGATCACGGCCTTGGCTCCGAGGGTGCCGAAGGTGATGATCTGCGCCACCCGGTCGCGACCGTACTTCTCGCTGACGTACTGGATGATCTCGCCCCGCCGGCGCATGCAGAAGTCGATGTCGATGTCGGGCAGGCTGATCCGCTCGGGGTTGAGGAATCGCTCGAAGACGAGCCCGTACTGGAGCGGGTCGATGTCGGTGATGCGCAGGGCGTAGGAGACCAGCGAGCCCGCCGCCGAGCCGCGTCCCGGCCCCACCGGCACGTCGTTCTCGCGCGCGTGGCGGATGAAGTCCCAGACGATGAGGAAGTATCCGGCGAAGCCCATCGCCCTGATGACCCCGATCTCGTGCTCCAGGCGCTGCTGATAGAGCTCCTCGGAGGGGATCTTCGCTTCTTGGCGCCTCAGCTCCGCCAGCCGTTCGGCGAGGCCGGCCCGAACCACCTGCACGAAGTACGAGTCGAGGGTGTGGTCGGGAGGCACAGGGAAGTCCGGAAGGTGGAACTTGCCCTGGGGGAGGTCGAGCTCGCAGGCCTCCGCGATGCGCACCGTGTTCTCGATCGCCTCCGGATGGTCCGGGAACAGCGAGTACATCTCGTCGGCGGTTTTCAGGTAGAACTGATCGCTGGCGTAGCGCAGGCGGTCGGGATCGGAAACCGTCTTCTGCGTCCCGATGCACAGCAGAACGTCGTGGGCCGTGGCGTCGTCGGAGCGCAGGTAGTGGCAAGTCGTTGCTCGCCACCAACGGAATGTCGTTGCGCCGGGCGATGCGCACGAGGATCTCGTTGGCGTGGCGCTGCGCCTCGATCCCGTGATCCTGCAGCTCGAGGTAGAAGTTGCCCTCGCCGAAGATGTCGAGCATCTCGCGCGCCACCGCCTCCGCCTCGTCCTCCCGCCGGGCGAGGATCTTCTCGTTCACCTCTCCCTGCAGGCAGGCCGAGAGGCAGATCAGACCCTCGGAGTGGCGGCGCAAGAGCTCCTTGTCGATGCGGGGCTTGTAGTAGAAGCCCTCGAGGAAGGAGCGTGTCGTGAGCTTGAGGAGGTTGCGGTAGCCGGTTTCGTTGCGTGCCAGCAGCACCAGGTGGTTGTTCGAGCGCCGGCTCGCGTCGCGATCGGTGTGCGCGCCCTGGGTGACGTACGCCTCGATGCCGAGGATGGGCTTGACGCCCACCTTGCGGGCGGCGCTGTAGAACTGGATCGCGCCGAACATGTTGCCGTGGTCGGTGAGCGCCACGGCGGGCTGGCCGAGCTCCTTGGCCCTCTCCAGCACGTCCCGGAGCCTGTTGGCTCCGTCCAGCATGCTGTACTCGCTGTGCAGGTGGAGATGCGCGAATTCGGCCATCGGCTGACCGCGGCGATCGTATCAGAGGCACCCACCGCACCGACGCCCCGGCGGGCGGTCGCTCAGCCGGCGCCGGCCGACTCGGCCGCGGCCGGATCGTAGACCGCCGACTGCTTGTACAGCGCCACCCAGTGGCGGACGAACACCTGGATCGCGGCCGCCGCGGGGACCGCGATGAGCATCCCGACGAAGCCGAACAGGCTGCCGCCGGCGATCACTGCCAGGAGCACCCAGACGGGGTGCAGGTTGACGCTCTTCGACAGGATGCGGGGCGAGAGCACCGTCCCCTCGAGCAGCTGGGCGCCCGCGAAGACGCCGACGACGCCGAGCAGCAGAGGCCAGCTCTGGTGCTCGACCCAGCAGAGAACGAGGGCCGGGGCGAGCCCGACGACCAGCGCCATGTAGGGAACCATGTTCGCGAGACCGGCGACGATCCCCACCGCCAGGCCGAAGGGCACGTCGAGCAGCATCAGGCCGGTGGCGTTGATCGCCGCCAGGATCAGGGCGATCACCAGCTGACCGCGCAGGAAGCTGGCGATGGCGCCGTCGACCTCGCGCAGCCGCTCGTGGGTGACGTCCCGGTACGGCTTCGGGATGAGATCCGACATCCCCTTCTTCAGCCGCGGCCAGTCGACGAGCAGATAGAACGCGAAGACCGGCACGAAGACCAGGTTCAGCAGGAAGAGGACGGCGTCCATGACGCTGCCGAAGAAGCCGGCGAGCCAGGCCCAGAGCATGCCCGCCACCGCCGGCACGTTCTCCTTGAGGTTCTGGGCCAGCTTGTCCTGCAGCTCGGCCATCTGCTCCGGATAGCGCGCCTGGAGCCTCGCCAGCCACGGCTCGACCTGCTCCCGGAGGCGCTCGCGGTACTCGGGCAGCCGGTCCACCAGGGTGCGGAACTGGTCGCCGATCGCGGGGACCAGGAAGAGGACCACGACGGCGAGCGCCAGCACCGCGGCGAGGGCGATGAGACTGGTTCCCAGCACCCGCGAGAGTCCCCGGCGCTCGAGCCAGCTGACCGCCGGGTCCAGCAGGTAGGCGATACCGAGCCCGAGCAGCAGCGGCTGGAAGATGTCGCTGAAGACGACCAGGAGCACGACCGCCGCCGTCAGGCCGCCGAAGAACACGAGCAGCCGCAGGACCGCCGGGTTCGGGCGGTTCACTCCCCCACCTCCGCCACCATGCGATTGGCGCGCAGGATGTAGCCGATGCCGGAGAGGACGGTCAGCGTGGCGGCGCCGTAGAGCGCGCCCAGAGCCAGGACGTTGAAGCGCCGATCCAGGCCGCTCAGCAGCACCAGGAGCACACCCACCACCTGGAACACCGTGTTCACCTTGGAGAGGGCCGACGGAGGGAAGTCCCGCCGCCCGACCGCCAGCGCCAGCGCCAGCGCCACGACGACCACCAGAACGTCGCGTGCGATCACCAGCACCGTGACCCAGACGGGGATCTGCACGCCGGCCGTCGAGGTTCCCTGGACGGTCAGCACGATGAAGGCCGTCATGAGCAGGAGCTTGTCCGCAATCGGGTCGAGGTAGGCACCCAAGAGCGAGCGCTGGTCGAGAACCCGGGCCAGGAAGCCGTCGAGGGCGTCCGACAGACCCGCGACGGCGAACACCAGCAGAGCCTTGAACGGCTCGCCGCGGAGCACCTCGATCACGAACAGGGGAATCAGTCCCATGCGCAGCAGCGACAGCAGGTTCGGCAAGCTGAGGGTCAAGGCGACGCTCCCGCCGTGCCGCCGAGCTGCTCCAGAGCCCGGCGGGACATCTCGACCGTCAGCGCCCCGAGATCGCGCCTTGGGGAAGGCAATCCGCCTCCGCCGGGATCAGACCGCAGACCGCCGCCAGCCGGCAGACCGTCTCGCTGTCCTCGCCGGCCCTCACCTCCGCGCCCGCCAGGCAGGCCGCCGGCGGTCGAGACTCTCCGAGCAGCCCGAGAACCGCTGCGAGCGCCTCGCGACGCGTCGCCGGCTCGAGGGGCCGGAAGTGGTGCAGACCGGGCTCGACGTCCATGACGCCGAGGTTGATCACCCGCGCGATCTCCCGGCGGAGCGGATGATCCAGGATGTCCGTGGCGATCGTGGCCTGCTCGGCGCGGCCGTAGCGCACCGACGGAAAGAGCCAGTAGAGGAGCCCCGCGAGGTCGCCGCGGGAAAGCTGCGGTCCGTCGGCCAGGGGGCGCACGGTCGCGGGAAGCAGCTGCAGCCGCCACTGGAAGCGAGCCGCGGCGGCCCGGTCCTGGAGCCGGGGATCGTCCGGATACGCCGCCGCGAGCTCCTCGAGCAACCGCAAGCCGGTCCCGGCGTCTCCGGCCTCGAGCTCCCACCTCGCCTGCGCCTCGAGGATCCCGCGATCTCCCGGGCGCCTCTGCGCCAGCCGGCGAGCCGCCGACAGGGCGCGGGCGGCGTCTCCCTCCGCCTCGCCGAGAGCGAGCGCCGCCTCCAGGGTCGGCTCGTCGTTCGGGGACCACTGCTCCAGCTCGGCCAGTGCCCGGCGCGCGAGGTCGGTCCGGCCTCGCCCCAGGGCGTCGTCGAAACGCCGGCGCAGGGCCTCGGAGGCCGGCCCTCTCAGCCTCTGCACCGAGGCCCGGGCCAGGGGGCTGTCCTCGCGAATCGCGAAGTAGGCGCCCATGGCGGCCACGATGTCCTCCTCGCGCTCCGCGGCACGGCCGCGAACCAGCTGCGCGGCGACGTAGCGCGGCTCCCGCGTCACCACGGGCTCGAGGAGCTCCTGCACCCGTCCGGCGTCCCCGCGCACGAAGGCCACCTGTGCCGCCAGCACCCGGGCGGGCGCGAGATCGGGCTGTTCCTCCAGCCACCGGGCCGCGAGCTCCTCCGCCCTCGCCGTGTCACCCTCCGCGACGAGAGCTCGATGGGCCTCCGACAGCTCCCGCTCGGCGGTCAGGGGCAGGGCCGCCGGATAGCCGTCGAGGGGCGGGACGAGGTACCCGAGATCGTCGCCGGGTACGGGCGGCCGAGCGGAAGGCTCCGGCCGCGAGCCCGTGCCCGCGCAACCCGCGCACGCCAAAGCGACGGCCAGGAGGGCCGCCGCCGCGCGCTCAGACGGAGTCCTCTCCGGCCTCTTCAAGGGTCGCTACGGCGTGCTTGTAGATCAGGATCTCGCCCCTCCCGTCGTCCAGCACGAGGGCGAAGCGGTCGAAGCGCTTGATCTTGCCCACCAGGCTTGCACCGGTCACGAGGCCGACGGTGAGCGATGTCCCGGCTTTCAGGTGCTGAAAGAGGAAGCCGTCCTGGATGTTGATGCTCGTCTTGGCCACGTCACTCCTCCAGAAGGGCCCGAAGATCCGATGGTCGGGCGTCCGCGGCACCGAGCCATCGGACGTCTGTCTCTCGGCGGAACCAGGTGCGCTGCCGCTTGGCGTACCGCCGGGTGTCGCGCTCCACCGCAGCGAGGGCCGAGGTCAGATCGGTCTCACCCCGCACGACACCCGCCACTGCACGATAACCGATGGCGCGAAACGCCGGCTGGGACGGATCGGCGCCTCCGGCAAGGAGCGATTCGACCTCCTCCACCCAACCCTCCTCGACCATCCGCCCCATACGAGCGCGAATTCGATCGTACAGGAGCGTTCTCGGGAGGGTCAAACCGACCTTGCGGGGCACCAGCTGGCTGGCGGGGCGGCGCGGAAGCGTCAGCCAGTGGGAAAGCGGTCTCCCCGAGGCGCTCTCCACCTCGAGCGCCCGCAGCACGCGCTGACGGTCGCCGGGCTCGAGGCGGGCGGCGGTCGCCGGGTCGACCCGCTCCAGCTCCGCGAACAGGGCGCCGAGCCCCTCAGCGCCGAGACGCTCCCTCCACGATCGGCGCACGGCGGCAGGAACCGGAGGGATCGGGGCCAGGCCGCGCCAGAGAGCCTCGAGATAGAAGCCGCTCCCCCCCACGACCAGGGCCGTCCGGTCGCGGGCGCGGATGTCGTCCAACGCCGCCGCCGCCCGCCGTCCGAACTCCCCCGCCGAGAAGGCTTCGTGGGGATCCAGGATGTCGACGAGATGATGCGGCACCCGCGCCCGCTCCTCGGGCCCGGGCTTGGCGGTTCCGATGTCGAAGCCGCGGTAGGCCTGAAACGGATCGGCGTTCACGATCTCCGCCCCGATCTCCTCCGCCAGCGCCTGGGCGAGGGAGCTCTTGCCGCTTGCGGTCGGCCCGACGAGGGCCAGGTAGTCCGGCACGGGGGGATTGTAGCGACGCGCTCAGCCCCCCGCCGGCGCGGACGGCGTCTCGACGCGCAGGCCGCCCGCTGCCGGAAGCACGACACGTATCCAGCCCGACCGCGCCGTCACCAGCCGGGGAATGCCGCGCCGGCGCAGTCGCTCGAGGACCTCCCGATGAGGATGGCCGAAGCGATTTCCCGGCCCGGCGGAGATCACGGCCAGACGCGGCCGGACGGCGTCGAGCAGCTCCGGACCGGCCGACGTGCGGCTCCCGTGATGAGGGACCAGCAGGACGTCGGCGCGCAGGCGGGATCCCGGGGCGTGGCCGAGCAGGGCGCGCTCTCCGGCGGCTTGGAGGTCCCCGGTGAGGAGGACCGCTCGGTCGCCGGCCTCGGCACGCAGCACCAGGGAGCGGTCGTTGTCGGTACCGCCGAAGCCCGGTGACGGATGGAGCGTCTCCACCGTCCACCCCGCGACCGGGATCCGGTCACCGGGCAGGAGCACCCGCAGTCGGGGTCCGGGGACGGCGAGCAGCCGGATCAGGCAATCCGATCGCGGCCAGCCGGCGCCGATCCAGATCTCGTCGACCGGCACGGCGCGCGCCAGCTGCCAGAGCCCGCGACAGTGGTCGAGGTCGGGGTGGGTCATCACCACCGCCCGGAGTCGGTCGAGGCCGAGGCCCGCGAGCGCGGGAACGGTGACCGACCGCGCCACGTCGCCGGCCGGCCACCCCCCGCCGTCCACCAGGACCCCCTCCCGCCCCTGCCGCAAGAGAGCGGCGGTACCCTGTCCGACGTCCAGCAGGTCGAGCTCCGGAGCGGCTCGGTGCGCCAACGCCCCGTGGGCGACCCAGACGAGGAGCGTCAGCGCGACGACGGTCCAGCTCCGGCTGCGCCGCCAACCGGCCAGGGCAGCCAGGGCCAGGAGGATCCCCGTACCGAGAGCCGGGGCGGCCAGGGTCAGCAGGCGATCGGGTGGGCGGAGGGCCGCCCACGCGAGCGGCGCGGCCAGCAGGTCGCCGAACGGGAGCACCAACCGTGCCGCACCGGGGCCGACGGCACCGGCCACGGTCAGGAGGATCGACACCGCGAGGAGGGCCGCCAGCCAGGGGGCCGCCGCCAGGTTCCACAGGGAGGCGGCCGGCTGGAGGACGCGGAACCACCACAGCACCCAGGGCGCTCCCGCCAGCTGCGCGCAGAGACTCGCATCGAGGACCGTCCGCAGGGCCCCGCTCCGCCCTCGGCCGCGCCCCGCCCCCCAGAGCAGGCCCGCCGTCGCGGCGATGCTGAGCACGAGCCCGGGGTCGTCCACCCACGACGGCCTCCACGCGACCAGGCCCACGGCGGCCAGAGCGAGCGCGTTCCACGCCACCGTGCGCCGCTCCGCGACCGCACCGGCGACCAGAGCCGCCGTCATCGCGGCGGCGCGGACGAGGCTGGGCCGGACGCCGGCCACGGCGACATAGGCGGCCACGGCGACGGCGCCGATCGCCCACCGGAGGCGCGGTCGCGGCAGGCCGCGGAGGGCGAGCAGCGCCAAGCCCAGAACCAAGCCGACGTGCAAGCCGGAGAGGGCGGTGAGGTGGGCCAGACCGAGCCGCCGCAGCCCGGCGCTCCAGGCCTCCTCCAGGGCATCGCTCCGACCCAGCACGAGGGCCCTCGCCACGCGGACTCCGGGGCGCTCCGGTCCGAGCTCGAGGAGGCCGCGGTCGAGCCTCTCGCGGGCGCTCCGGAGGGCACGCCGGACGCGGCCTTCGGGCTCCTCCACCGTCAGCAGGCGCCGGTGCACGACCATCGTCCACGGCCGCTCGCCGTGTGCACCGGGGCTGGCAGAGGCGCTGCGGCGGGCGACGTAGCCCCGCAGCCGGAGCCGGCGTGCCGGCGCCGGTGCCCGCGCCCCGTCCGTCCAGACCCGGACCTCGGCGGTCCACGGGCGGACCTCGAGGCCTTGCCGGTAGCGCCGAGCCCGCACCGGCACCACCCAGCCGAAGGCCTGGCGCCGCCAGGGGCCCTCCGGAGACGCCACGAGGTCGACCGGGCGCCCGGTCGTGGGCGGCCTGCCCGGAACCGCGACAACCGCCGTCAGGAGGCCCAGCGCCAGCGCTGCGACGACCGGCCGCGCTCGGCCTCCCGTCGCCAGCGCGGCCGCCAGCAAAGAGAGCACGGCGAGGGGCGAGAGCACGGCGGAGGCGCCCCAGGCGACGGCACCCAGAAAGAGGACGGCCGGCACGCATGCCGGTGCCGTGCGCCACGGCGCCCCGCGGCCGCAGGTCGCGCCTCGCGCCTCCCACGCCATCCCTTCTAAGACGGTTTCGAGGAGCGCTAACTCGCCGGCTCGTCCTTCCCGGGCGCTCGCAGCGCCTCGGGAGCGAAGAGGGAGAGCAGCGGGAGATCGGCTCGCCGGCGCAGCTCGCGCTCCCGCAGCCGCGGCCGGTAGGCTTCGACCTCTTCCGCCGGCAACCGTTCGGCGAGAGGAGCCAGCGCCGCCTCGACCCGAGCCTCGAGCGCACCGCGCTCCGGCTCGTCGAGGTGTGCCTCGGCTTCCGCGAGGAGCTCCCGGTCGAGCTCCTCGAGGCGCCTCTCGACGTCCGCGGCGTCCCCCTCGAGAGCGAGCAGCCGGCGGCCGATTCCCGCGGCCTCCCGTGGCAGGGCGGCAGCCAGCGCGGCCAGCCTCTCCGCCACCGCCAGTGGAGCGGCCTCGGCGGACGCCGTCCCTCCCTCCAGCTCGAGGCGCCGGCTCCAGGCCTCCTCCACGGCGGCCCGGCAGTAGCGCAGGCTCTGCACCTTCCCCACCTCGCCCCGCTCCGCGCGGCGGGTGAAGACCTCCTCCAAGGCGGCCTCGACCACCTCCAGCGGAACGCCCTGCCGGTGCCAGTCGCTCGCCAGGCGCCAGTCCGCCGGCGACAACAGGAAGGGCGTGCCGCGCAGCCAGACGAACGCCGCCTCGATCGCCTGGAAGTAGACGTGCTCGGCGCTAGCGGGTGCGCTCATGGATCAGCCGCAGCCCCTCCAAGGTCAGATTGGGAGCGATCTCGTGGATGTGCCTGGACGCCTCGGCGATCAGGGGGGCGTTGCCACCCGTCGCGACGACCGTGCGCAGCCCCCGCACCTCCTCGAAGAGGCGATCCAGGATCCCGTCGACCAGCCCGGCGTAGCCGTAGTAGAGACCGGACTGCATGGCGCCGACCGTCGTCCGGCCCACCACCTGAGCCGGCTTGCGGATGTCCACCTGGAAGAGCCGTGAGGCGTGCCGGACGAGAGCGTCCGCCGAGATCGTGAGGCCCGGCGCGATGATCCCTCCGACGTACTCCCCGGCGGCGTTGACGACGTCGAACGTGGTCGCCGTGCCGAAGTCGACGACCACCACCGGAGCCCCGTACCGCTCGCGTGCCGCCAATGCGTTGACGATGCGGTCGGCGCCGACCTCGGCCGGGTTGTCGGAACGGATCGGCAGCCCGGTCTTCACTCCCGGCTCGACGACCAGGGGCTCCCGGCCCAGGTACTCGCGTGCCAGGCGCACGAAGGCAGGCGTGAGCTGCGGCACGACGGAGGAGACGACGACGCCCTCCGCTTCCTCGACCGCCAGCCCGCGGCTGCGCAGGAGAGACGCCACTGTGGCGCCGTACTCGTCCGACGTGCGCTCGCGATCGCTGCCCAGGCGGAAGTGGGCCACGAGCTCCTCGCCGCGGAAGACGCCGAGATCCGCGTTGGTGTTGCCGAGGTCGATGACGATCAGCATGGGACGTCCTCCCCGTCGTGGCCCAGCTCTCCGCCGTGGACGATCCGGACCTCGTCCCCGACGCGCAGGCGCAGAGCCCCCGAGGGATCGAGGCCGTCGAAGAGGCCACGCACCTCGTGGTCCCCTTCGCGGCACGCCAGCTGGTCGCCGGGGCGGTGCACGGTGAGCTCGCCGAACCGCGCCACAGCATAGCCCGGCCGTGCCCCCTCCCGCAGCTCGCCATCGACGGCCGCGACCACAGCCACGGCCAGCTCGGAGGTGGCGACGGTCCTCCCCGTTTCGATCTCGATCGACGTGGCATCCCGGCGCGGCAGGTCGGAGGCCCGGTGCGAGACGTTCAGACCGACGCCCAGGATGCCGATCGGAGACGATCCGCCGGCACCCACCACCTCGACCAGCACTCCGGCGATCTTGCGGCCGGCGACGACCACGTCGTTCGGCCACTCCAGACCCGCCTCGAGGCCGAAGCGCTCCGTCAGGACGTCGCACACCGCGGCCCCGACGAGCAGCGGCAGGGCCACGACGCCCTCCCGGGGCAGGGCCCGGACGACCGAGAGATAGAGGCCCCTCCCGGGGGGCGACGACCAGGAGCGGCCGCGGCGGCCGCGTCCTGCGGTCTGCTCCCCGGCGCGCAGGACGAGACCGGGGAAGGGTCGGGAGCGGTCCCAGCGGGCGACGATCCGACGCGCCAGGTCGTTGGTCGAGTCCACCCGGAGCAGCTCCAGGGTGGGACCGGGCCCCGGAAGCGCCCCCGCAGGTCCCACCGGCCCTCACCCCTCCAGGGCGGCCCGCAGGCTGTCGCGGCGGCTCTCGAGCTCGGAGAGGGCGCGGCGGTTGCGCTCCACGACCTCGGCGGGAGCCTTGGATACGAAGGCCTCGTTGGCGAGCAAGGCCGCACTCTTCTCGATGCGGCCGAGGACCTCGGCGAGCTCCCCTTCCAGCCGCCGGCGCTCCTCGGCGGCCAGGTCGCGGCCCGCGATCGACAGCGCGACGACCACGCCCCCGACCCGGTCGCGGGATGCCGACGGCGGCGGCGCGTCGAAGCTCCAGGTCTCCAGGTGGGCCAAGCTGCGGGCCAGTGACTCCTGGTCCGCCAGGAAAGCCGCCGAGCGGGAGTCCTCGCACTCCAGGTGGAGCGCCATCGGCTCGCGCGGAGAGAGGCCGAGCTCGGCACGGCGCTGCCGCACCCAACCCACGATCTCCATGAAGGAGGCCATCGCCACCTCCACGTCGTCGTCGATCCACTCCTCGTGGGCCTCCGGGTAGGGGGCCAGCACGACCGTCTCCGGGTGAACGGCCTCGCGCCCGGGCAGCCGTTGCCAGAGCTCCTCGGTGAGGAACGGCATCACCGGATGGAGCAGCCGCAGGCTGCGCTCGAGGACGGTGAGCAGGACGTCGGCGACCGCCGGACGGGCCGCCTCGCCCGACAGGGCCGGCTTCGCGAGCTCGATCGACCAGTCGCAGAGCTCCCCCCAGAAGAACCCGTACAGGGCGCGGCACGCTTCGTCGAAGCGGTAGCTCTCGAGGCGTGCGTCGACCTCGCGCTCCGTGCGCGCCAGGCGCGACAGGAGCCAGCGCTCGGGGGCCTCCAGACCGGTCGGATCGAGGTCCGTCCGGACCCGGCCGTCACCGGCCCGCGAGAGGACGAAGCGGGCGGCGTTCCAGATCTTGTTGCCGAACGCCCGGTAGCCGGCCATCCGCTCGGTGTCGAGGGGGATGTCGCGCCCCGGCACGTCGAGGGCCGCCAGCGTGAAACGCAGTGCGTCGGCGCCGTAGTCGGCCACCAGGTCGAGAGGATCGACCGTGTTGCCGCGGGTCTTCGACATCTTGCGGCCTTCGGCGTCGCGGACCAGGCCGGTGAGGTGGACGGTGGCGAAGGGCAGCCTGTCGGTGAAGTGCAACCCCATCATCACCATCCGTGCCACCCAGAAGAAGAGGATGTCGAAGCCGGTGATGAGCACCTGCGTCGGGTAGAAGGTCGCGAGGTCGTCGGTCTCCTCCGGCCAGCCGAGAGTGGAGAACGGCCAGAGGCCCGACGAGAACCACGTGTCGAGGACGTCGGGGTCGCGCTCCAGGTCGTCGGTACCCGCCAGGCGCCGCGCCTCGTCCTCGTCCCGGGCGACGACACAGCGGCCGTCGTCCGTGTACCAGGCCGGGATCCGGTGTCCCCACCACAGCTGTCGCGAGACGCACCAGGGCCTGATGTTGCCGAGCCAGTGCTCCCAGGTCTTGCGCCACGACTCCGGCACGAGAGCGAGCCGGCGGCCCTCCTCGCCGTCCAGCGCCCGAGCCGCCATGGCCGACACGTCGCAGAACCACTGCGTCGAGATCAGGGGCTCGATCGGCACACCGCTGCGCTGGCAGTGCCCGACGTTGTGGACGTGGTCTTCGACCTTCACCAGCGCGCCCAGCTCCTGGAGTGCCGCGACCACCTTCTCCCGAGCCTCGGCCCGATCCAGACCGTGGAAGGCCTCGCCTGCCTCCTCGGTCATGCGGCCGTGCCGGTCGATGACCTGGACGGCAGGCAGATCGTGGCGCCGCCCGATCTCGAAGTCGGTCGGGTCGTGGGCCGGCGTCACCTTGACCACGCCCGTCCCGAAGGCCGGGTCGACCGCCTCGTCGGCGACGAACGGCAGGCGGCGGCCGACGAGCGGCAGGACGGCGACGGCATCGGCGTCGAGCAGATGCCGATAGCGCTCGTCGTCGGGGTGGACCGCCAGGGCGGTGTCTCCCAGCATCGTTTCCGGTCGCGTCGTGGCGACCACGACGGTCTCGTCGCCGCCCTCGATCGGGTAGGCGATGTGCCAGAGGTGACCGTGCACCTCGAGCATCTCGACCTCGAGGTCGGAGATCGCCGTGTCGAGACCGGGCGACCAGTTGACCATGTACTCGCCGCGATAGACGAGCCCCTCGGAGTGGAGCCGGACGAAGGCCTCCGCGACGGCGCGCGAGAGACCCTCGTCGAGCGTGAACCGCTCGCGACTCCAATCGCAGCTCGCGCCGAGCTGGTCGAGCTGCTCGCGGATGTTGCCGTGGTGCTCCTCCGTCCACCGCCACATGCGCTCGAGGAACGCTTCCCGTCCCAGCTCCGTGCGACTGGTCCCCTCCGCCTCGACCTGGCGCTCCACCATCAGCTGGGTGGCGATACCGGCGTGATCGGTACCGGGGAGCCAGAGCACCTCGTAACCCTGCATGCGTCGCCACCGGGTGAGGAGGTCCTGCAGCGTCGACTGCAGGGCGTGGCCCATGTGCAACCGCCCGGTCACGTTGGGCGGCGGGATCATGATGCAGAACGGCGGTTTCTCGGTCGGCGCCTCGGCGCGGAAGAGCCCGCGCTCGCTCCACCACCGCTGCCACTTGCTCTCGTAGCTCGACGGATCGAAGGTCTTGTCCATGCTCTGCCCTGCCGGCCCCCTGGCGGGGCCGGTCGCTCCCCGACTCGGGCTGGCGTCGCTCCCCTACTCGGCCTGCGCCTCGAGCTCGCGCAGGCGCTCCCGCACGACGACCTCGGCGAGATCGGGGACCACGTCCCACGCCACCTCGCGCAGAACTCCGGCGCCGAGCAGATCGACGAGGCGCCGCGCGATCCGGTCGACGTCCTCGTCGGAGAGGGGTGACGCACCGTTGCCGGCGACCGCGGCCGGCGCATCCGGGCGCGCCGGCGTGGGCGCCAGGGACGGCGTCGCCGGCGACGGTTCGACGGTCGCATAGGCCGTCTGCTGGAAACCCGCGGGCCGCGCCAGCTCCTCGGAGCCGTCGTCCTCTCCGGCGTCGCCCTCGTCCTCGACGTGGGCGGTCCCCTCGAACCCCGCCGGCCGTGCCATCTCCTCGGCCTCCTCGCCGCCGCCGGCCGCCACCAGCCGCTCCACGGTCTCGAGCAGCTCCTGGGAGTCGAACGGCTTCTTCAGATGCGCGTCGGCGCCGGAGTCGGCGAGCTCCTGCTCGTCCACGGTCTCGAAGGTGCCGACGAGCAGGAGGACCGGCAGCTCGCCGTACCGCTGTTTGGCCTCGCGGCAGAGCTCGTAGCCGCTGATCCCCGGAACGTGGATGTCGGCGATGAGGATGGCGGGCCGGCCCGCTTCGAGACGGGCCTTCGCGTCCTCTCCCGAGCGCACGCTCTGCACCTCGAAGTCTTCGTCCATGAAGGTGAGTTCGACGACCTTCTGGATGGTCAGGCTGTCGTCGGCGAGCAGGATCTTCCGCATGGCACCCTCCGCGCCGCCCACGACCGATCGCGGCGGCTGGCCGTTCCCCGTGTTCGGGACGCCGGAAGTATAGACCAGGCCACCGTTTCCGTCAGTTCAGCGGGAGGCCGTGCCTCTCCTCGTCCAGGTAGGCTTCGATCTCGGCCATGATCGAGGCGACGATCTCGCTCTTCGACGCTCCGACGTGGGCCGTGTCGGTCCAGACGATCCGCTTCGGGGCTCTCGCAGCCGCCAGCAACTCCTCGACGCTGGCCACCGGGAAGTACGGGTCGCGGCGTGAGGCGATCACGAGCAACGGGCGTGGAGAGACGCGACCGACCCAGCGGACCGGATCGAAGCTCGCCACCAGCATTCCGGCCGCGCCGCGAGCCGCCACGGCGAGAGCGGGACGCCCCCGCTGGGTGTAGACCGTCTCTACGACCAGCGGGAGATCGCCGCCGCCATGGACGATCAGCAGCTCGTCGACGCGCTCGTCCAGCGCGGCGTGGATCGTGGCGAACGATGAGCCCAGGCTCGCGCCCAACGCCACCGTGCGGCCCCTCGCGACGCCGCGAGCATCGAGATCGGCCAGCGTCGCCATGCCGGCACCGACGGTGCTCATCACCGCGCTGCGCAGACGCCGAGGCCAAGCGAGACTGTCGAGGAGCCCGTGCGCGTCTATGTCCGGGTACAGCGGCGCGACGAGAACGAGGCCGGGACGCTCCGGCACCAAGGCGAGAATCCGCTCGCCGGTGTGCTTCCCCGCATAGACGACGAGTGTCCGACGCGGTCCGGGCGCAGTCTTCGACACCGGACGCCGCACCAGCACCATGCCGGCGAGGGCGCCGGCTGCGTCGAGCAACTCCAACCGGTCAACCCGCGACCGGTCGGTGGTCGACACCGCCTCCACGCGCACCGTGACGATTCGATCCGCTGCCGCGAGGAACTCATCCGTCAGGTCACGCCGCAGGTAGAGTCGCTGCCGCCGTCGCGAGGGCCGGAAGGACGAGCACGGCCGCGACCAACCGGAGGCGACGGCGGGGCCGGCGCAGAGTCGCCATCGGACGCCCATCGAACGCTGCCGCGGGAGGCTCCCGCTCACGCACGGGCGAGCTTGCGGGCGATCACCAGACGCTGCATCTCGCTGGTGCCCTCGTAGATCGCCGTGACGCGAACGTCGCGATAGAGCTTGGCGATCTCGTACTCCTCGCTGAAGCCGTTGCCGCCGTGGATCTGGAGCGAGGCGTAGCAGGCGCGGTTGGCGGCCTCGGAGGCGTAGAGCTTGGCTTCGGAGGCCCAGCGACCGGCGTCTCCCGCGTGCTCGCGCGAGGCGGCGGCCCAGGTCAGCGCCCGTGAGGCCTCGAGCTCGGTGGCCATCTGGGCGATCTGGAACCGGATCGCCTGGTGCCGGGCGATGGGCACCCCGAACTGGGTGCGGTCCCCGGCGTATGCGACCGCCAGCTCGAGGGCTCGCTCGTGGATGCCCAGAGCTTGGGCGGCGATTCCGAGCCGGGAGTGGTCGAGGGTGGCGAGCGCGATCTTGAACCCCTGACCGAGCTCGCCGAGGCGGTTCGCCTCGGGAACCCGGCAGCCGGTGAACTGCAGCGAGGCGGTCACCGACGCGTGGAGACCCATCTTCTCCTCGCGCTTTCCCACGCCGAAGCCGGGCGCGTCGGCTGGCACCACGAAGGCCGAGATGCCGCGATGCCCGGGATCGTCGCCCGTTCGCGCCAGGACGACGAACCAGTGCCCGATGCCGGCGTTGGTGATCCACGCCTTCTCGCCGTCGAGCACCCACTCGTCACCGTCCCGCACCGCGCGGGTCTGCAGACCGGCGGCGTCGCTTCCCGAGCCGGGCTCGGTGAGCCCGAACCCGCCGAGGGCCTCGCCCGCAGCGAGCTGCGGCAGGACGCGCCGCTTCAGCTCCTCGGATCCGAAGTGGACGATCGGCCAGCAGCAGACCGAGTTGCACACGCTCATCGTGACGCCGAGCGACGGGCAGAGGCGCGAGATCTCGGAGACGGCCACGACGTAGGAGAGCGGGTCGAGACCGATGCCCCCGTACTCCTCGGGGACCAGCATCCCGAACAGACCCAGCTCGGCCATCTCCGGAACGAGCTCGGCGGGAAAGCGGTGTTCACGGTCGCGCGCCGCCGCTTCGGGGGCGATCCGCTCCTCTGCGAAGCGGCGCAGCTCGCGGCGCAGGAGCTCCTGCTCCTCGCTCAGGTCGAACCGCGGACCGCTCGGCTCACCCGCCATCGCCTCAGGCCCCGTCGAGGACCTGCGAGGCGATCACCAGCTTCTGGATCTCGCTGGTGCCCTCGTAGATCTCGGTGATGCGAGCGTCCCGGAAGTAGCGCTCGACGTTGTACTCCTTGGTGTAGCCGTAGCCACCGTGGATCTGCAGGGCCTTGTTGGTCACCTTCTGTGCCATCTCGGACGTGAAGAGCTTGGCCTGCGCCGCCTCCAGGGTGTAGCGCTTGCCGCGGTCCTTGGTCCACGCAGCCTTCCAGGTCAGGAGGCGGCCGGCGTCGAGCTCCGTCGCCATGTCCGCCAAGTAGAACTGGATCGCCTGGAAGTCGCCGATCGGCCGGCCGAACTGCTCCCGCTCGCCGGCGTAGCGCTGCGCCTCCTCGAATGCGGCCCGCGCGATCCCCACCGCCTGGGCGGCGATCCCCACGCGCCCCCCGTCGAGGGTCGACATGGCGATCTTGAACCCCTGTCCCTCGTCGCTGAGCCGATTGGCGGCGGGCACCCGACAGTCGGAGAAGGCCAGCTCCGTGGTGCCGGAGGCGTTGACGCCCAGCTTGTACTCGTGCCCACCGCGGGTCAGCCCCGGGGTGTCCGTCTCGACGACGAAGGCCGTGATGCCCTTGTGCTTCTTCTCGGGGTCGACGGTGGCGAAGACGACGGCAAGATCGGCATGGGTCCCGTTGGTGATGAAGACCTTGTTGCCGTTGAGCACGTAGTCCTCGCCGTCGCGCACGGCCGTCGTCCGCAGGGCGGCGGCGTCGCTTCCGGCACCCGGCTCCGTGAGGGCGAAACACCCGAGTTTCTCACCGCTCGCCAACGGCTTCAGGAAGCGCTCCTTCTGCTCGTCGGACCCGTAGAGACCGATCGGATCGCACACCAGCGAGTTGTTCACGGAGAGCACGACACCGCTCGTGGCACAGGCCCGGCTGATCTCCTCGATGACGATGCAGTACGACACCGTGTCCATGCCGGCCCCACCCCACCGCTCCGGGACCGCGACGCCCGCCAAGCCCAGCTCCCCGGCCTGACGGAAGAAGTCGAGCGGAAACTCCCCGCTCTCGTCGATCTCCTTGGCCCGCGGCGCCACCACCTCGTCGGCGAAGCGACGCACGGTGTCGCGGAGTAGCTGTTGATCTTCATCGAGGCGGATGTTCATTCGGCGTCCTCCCGGCTGATGCCGTACTGCTCCATCTTCTTGTAGAGGTTGCTCCGCGGCGTCTCGATCGCCTTCGCCGTCGCGGTCACGTTCCAGTCGTTGTCCTCGAGCTTGCGCAAGAGGAAGAGTCGTTCCGACACGGCCCGGAACTCCTTCAGGGTCTGCGCGGCGGTGAGCGCAGCGCCCAGCTCCGGCCGGGTGCCCCCCAGGCAGCGCAGCACGTCCTCACGCGTGACCTCCTCCTCCGGAGCGAGGATCAGGATGCGCTCGACGACGTTCTTGAGCTCCCGCACGTTGCCCCTCCAGGGCAGGCGGCTCAGGTGCTCCAAGGCACCCTCGGTGAGCCTCCGCGGCCGGTAGCCGTGAGCGGCCGCATAGCGGCGCACGAAGTAGTCGACCAGCTCCGGCAGGTCCTCCAGGTGCTCACGCAGGGGGGGAGTCCGGATCGGCACGACGTTGAGCCGGTAGAAGAGGTCCTCACGGAACTCGCCGGCCGCGATGGCGTCCTCCAGGCTGCGGTTGGTGGCCGCGATCACCCGCACGTCGACGACGACCGTCTTCTGGGCCCCGACCGGCTCGACCTCACCGCTCTGCAGCACGCGGAGCACCTTGGCCTGGGTGCGCGGCGACATGTCGCCGATCTCGTCGAGGAAGATCGTGCCGCCGTCGGCGGCGACGAACTTCCCCGTCTGCTTGCGCACGGCACCCGTGAAGCTCCCCTTTTCGTGACCGAAGAGCTCGGACTCGATCAGCTCCTCGGGGATGGCGGCGCAGTTCACCTGCACCAGCGAGCGCTCCCGGCGTGGGCTGAGCCGGTGGATGGCGGCGGCGACCAGCTCCTTGCCGGTGCCGCTCTCTCCGGTGATCAGCACCGTCGCCGGCGTCGGCGCAGCCTTCTCGTAGGTCTCGCGCAGCCGCTTCATGACCGCGGACGAGCCGACCAGCTCGTCGCTGGTGCGATCTTCGGCGGCCTGACGCAGTCGGCGGCTCTCGACGGCGTTGCGCAGCGACACGAGAACCCGCTCCCGTTGCAAGGGCTTCTGGAAGAAGTCCCAGGCCCCCCGTCGGGTGGCCTCGACGGCGGTCTCGACGTCGCCGTGCCCGGTGACGATGAGCACAGGCATGTCGTGACCGCGCTCGCGCAAGGCCTGGAGAACCTCCAGGCCGTCCATCTCCGGCATCTTGATGTCGAGCAGCACGGCGTCCGGCTCGTCGTCGGCGACCGAAGCCAAGGCCTCCCGCCCGCTGCGCGCCTCGCGCACCTCGTAGCCTTCGAACTCGAGGATCATGCGCAGGCTGTCGCGGATCGACGCCTCGTCATCGACCAACAGGACCGTCGCGCGCACCGATTCCGCCCCCGCCATGGAGCGCGCAGTCTAGCAGCCCGCCGGACCCGGACAGGAGAAGGGCCGGCCCCGGAGGACCGGCCCTTCGAGAGAGGTTTGCAGGCTCGCCGTCAGGGCTTCTGCGGGAAGGCGAAGATCGACGAACCCTCGGAGCCGTTGGCGAAGCGACGGATGAAGATGCGCAGGCGCGACCCGCTCGGAGCCGCCTCGACGGCGGCCTCGAACTCCCGCACGTCGTCCACGCGCTGGCCGTTCACCTCGGTGATCACGTTGACGATCCGATCGGTGCGCACGCCGTCGTTGTAGAGAGGGCTGCGGGGCGACACGTCGGAGATGAGCACTCCCTGGATGTCCTCAGGCAGTCCGTGCGACGAGCGCAGGTTGTCGGTGAGGTCCTGGTACCGGATACCCATCCACTCGATACCGCTGCTGGACTCGTTGTCCGAGCGTGCCGGCTCCTCGCCTTCCGAGGGGCGCTCGGTCAGGGTCACGGAGCGGCGCATGCGGTCCCCTTCGCGCAGGATCACCAGGTCGACCTCGGCGTCCGGCCCCTTGGCCGAGACGTAGTCGATCAGGTGGCGAGTGTTCTCGACCTCGTTGCCGTCCATTTCGACGATGATGTCGCCGGGCTCGAGGCCGCCCTTCTGTGCGGGCATGTCGTCGAGCACCCGCATCACCATGGCGCCGTGGGTGTTCTTCAAGCCGAAGGCCTCCGCCGCCTCGGGGGACACGTCCTGCACCTCCATGCCGAGATAGCCGCGACGCACCCTGCCGTGCTCGCGCAGCTGCGGCAGGACGGTCTTCAAGACATCCACGGGCACCGCGAAGCCGATGTTCTCCGATCCCCAGTTGATCGCCGTGTTGATGCCGATCACCTGGCCGCGGGTGTTGACCAACGGCCCGCCGGAGTTGCCGAAGTTGATCGCCGCGTCGGTCTGGATGAAGTTCTCGAAGGACCGGGTCTCGGCCGAGATGTTGATCTGTCGCTGCTTGGCGCTCACCACGCCCACGGTCACGGAGTTCTCGAGACCGAGGGGGCTGCCGATCGCCATCACCCACTCCCCCACCCGCAGGTGGGTGCTGTCACCGAGATCCAGATAGGGGAAGGTCTCGTCCGACTGGATCTGCAGGAGGGCGAGGTCGGTCGGCGGATCGACGCCGCGGACCTCGGCCGTGAAGGTCCGGCCGTCGAGGTGGATCGTCACCTCGTCCGCGTCGCGGATCACGTGGTTGTTGGTGATGATCAGGCCGTCCGGGCTGATCAGGAAGCCGCTGCCGCCGGAGTCCTGACGGAACTCGCGATCCTGGGGCTCTTCCTGCTCGGGCTGTTGACGCCTGGGGTCCTGGAAGAAATCGAAGAAGTCGAAGGGCGTCTGCTGGCGCTCGGAGGCGCGCTCGAAGCTCGTCGACTGGATCGCGACGACGGCCGGCGAGACGCGGGCCGCCAGCTCCGCGAAGTCGGTCGGGCCGCCGGCCGCGACCGTCACGGGCCCCTCGGAGGGCGGATTGGGCGCCGTCGCGGCGATGGGGGTCACCTGCAGCCCGCCGGCCAGGACGAAGCCGAAAGCGACGGCCGCGACCACGAAGGACGCGGTGACGAGTCGACGTTGGATGGGTTCGCTCATGGAGTCTTGGTCCTCGCTCTCACTCTCGTTCAACGGATCTCTGGGCGCCCGACGGGCGGACCCGACCGCGCGCCGCTCGACCGCGGAAACCTGCAAGCTACTTGCCAGCTTTGGCATGCGATCTCGCGGCGCCGCCAGGGGACGACGCGCCAGAATGGCATCTCTCCCGAGCAGGGCCGCCGCCTCCGGTTTGCCCGCCGGCGCCTTTTCACCTATACTCCAGCGGCGCGAGCGGTCGTGGGGTGGTGCATGAGGTGGGCGTCGAGCCCGCTTTTTTTTGTCCTCGTGCGACCCGCGGAAGGCCCCGGCGCGATACCGATCCAGATGGGTACGAAGATCCAGCAGGACCTCAGCGACGAGCTCGCCGCGCTGGCGGCCGACCTCGGCTGCGAGCTGCTCGAGGCCGACTTCCGGGGCGGCGTCCTGCGGCTGGTCCTCGATCACCCCGACGGGGTCACCCTGGAGCACTGCGAGAGCATGTCTCGTCAGGCCTCCGCCCTTCTGGACGTGGCCGACTTCGGAACGGGCCGCTACACGCTCGAGGTCTCCTCCCCGGGGCTCGACCGCAAGCTCTACGGCACGGCCGACTACGAGCGCTTCCGCGGCGAGCACGTCCGGGTGACCTGGCGCTCGCCGGAGGCCGGCAAGCGAACGATCGTCGGCGATCTGGAGGCCTTCGCGGCCGTCGACGGCGGCTCGTTGCAGGTCAAGGGCGAGGACGGAACGCAGCATCGAATCCCCCTCGGCGAGCTCCTCGAGGCACGCCTCGAGCCGCAGTTCCAGTAGGGCCGAGACAGTCCGAATCGAACCGAACCAACCAGCACGGCGGGAAAGACGATGGCGCAGACACAGGTCCAGCAGGTGAACTTGGGCGAGATGTTGCAGCAGGTGTCCCGCGAACGGGACATCGACATGGAGCGGTGGGTGGCGGCCCTCGAGGACGCCATGGCGTCCGCGGCCAAGAAGCAGCACAGGATCAAGGCTCCGGTCAAGGCGGAGCTCGATCTGGAGACCGGCACCTTCAAGGCGTTCATCGTCAAGCAGGTGGTCGAGGAGGTCGAGGATCCGAACGCGGAGTGGACGCTCGAGGAGGCTCGCGACCACAAGGAGGACGCCGAGATCGGCGAGGAGATCCTCATCCCCCTCTCCACGGAGGGCCTGGGGCGGATCGCGGCGCAATCGGCCAAGCAGGTGCTCTACCAGCGCATCCGCGAAGCGGAGCGCGAGAAGATCTACAACGAGTTCATCGACCGCGTCGGCGAGATCCTCAACGGTACCGTCAAGCGCTTCGAGCGGGGCGACATCATCGTCGACCTCGGCCGCACGGAGGCCGTGGTTCCGCGCTCGGAGCAGGCGCGGCACGAGCGCTACAGCCAGGGGGAGCGCATCCGCGCCGTCCTGGTCGACGTGCACACGCAGCCCAAGGGCCCGCAGATCGTGCTCTCGCGCACCGATCCGCGCCTGCTGGTCAAGCTCTTCGAGATGGAGGTGCCGGAGATCTACGACGGCACGGTCCAGATCAAGGCCGCCGTGCGGGCGCCCGGCGAGCGCGCCAAGGTCGCCGTGTTCAGTCGCGAGCGCGACGTCGACCCGGTCGGCGCGTGCGTCGGCATGAAGGGGTCCCGCGTGCAGTCGATCATCCGCGAGCTGCGCGGCGAGAAGATCGACATCATCGAGTACAGCGACGACCTGGTGACCTTCGCTCAGAGCGCCCTGGCGCCGGCCCGCATCACGCGCGTCTCCGTCACCCACCAGGGTGAAGAGCCGCATCTCGACGTGATCGTCGAGGACGAGCAACTCTCCCTCGCCATCGGAAAGCGCGGCCAGAACGTGAGGCTGGCGTCCGAGCTGCTGGGAGCCCGCATCGACATCAAGAGCGAGACCGACGTCAAGGGAGAGGTGGCCGACGCCCTGGCTCAGATGCTCCAGAGCGCGATGAGCGAGGAGATGGCGAGCGCCGAGCCGGTCGAGTTCCGCCTCACCGACGCCCCCGGTGTCGGCGCCAAGACCGCCGAGAAGCTGGCGGAGGCCGGGTTCGGGACGCTGGAAGCCCTGGTGGACGCCGACCCGCAGCAGCTCGAAGAGGTGGAGGGGGTCGGCGGCAAGACGGCCCAGGCGATCGTCGACTGGGCCCGGGCGCTGCAAGCGCAACAGGGGGAGACGACCGCGGAGGAGCCTGCCGCCCTCGATTCCATGATGGAGGAGGCGGCGACCGACGAGGTCGACGGCGAGGGCTTCATGGCGGCGCTCAGCAAGGCGTTGCTGGAGGCCGAGGGAGCCGACGAGTCGGCGACGGACGAGGACGCCGAGAAGCCGACCGAGGAGTGAGGCGCCGCTGAGCGAGGCGGACGAGGGAAGGAGCCGGTAGAGCGATGGCGAAGATCTCAGTCAAAGAGCTGGCGAAGAGGATGGGGATCCCCAACCAGGACCTCATGTTCAAGCTGAAGTCGATCGGTGTCCGCGTGGACGAGGAGAACGCCGATCTCGACGCCAGCGTCCTGCAGGCCATCCTGGCCGGCAAGAAGCTGCCCCATCCGCGCGAGGTCATCCTGCGCGACGAGGAGGCTCAGGCGTCGGCACCCCGACCGGGCACCGCCCGGCGTCCCGGCGCCCACCGCAGGCTGGCGCCCAATCCGTTGCGGCCCCAGCGCCGACGCACGATCATCCAGAAGGTCGAGCCGCGGATCAAGACGATCCCGGTGACGGAGCGGACGCGCGAGGAGCGCGAAGCCGAGGCCGCAGCGGCGAAGGCCGCCGACGAGGCGGCCGCGCAAAGGGCGGCGGAAGCCGAGGCCGCGGCTGCCGCCGAGAAGGTGGAGGCGGAGGAGAAGGCCGCCACCGCCAAGCCCGCGAAGTCGAAGAGGGTCGCCGCCGAGGAGGCGGAGGACGCCGCCTCGAGCCGCAGCCGCCGACGCGCCGAGCGCAAGGAGGCGGAGGCCGAGGCGGAAGGACCCGCCTTCAAGGAGGGCCAAGCCCCCGGCGCGCCGGTGACGATCACCGAAGGCATGACGGTGCGTGCCTTCGCCGAGAAGCTCGGCGTGAAGTCCCGCGATCTGATGAAGCAGCTCTTCGATCGAGGCCTGATGGCGACGATCAACGACGTCGTGGAGCCGGCCGTGGCCGAGGCGATCGCGGCGGAGCTCGGGGTCGAGGCTCTGACGGTCACCTTCGAGGAGGAGATCCAGATCCAGGAGGAGCTGGGAGCGGAGAGCACCGGCGAAAGGAGGCCGCGGGCGCCGGTCATCACGGTCATGGGCCACGTCGACCACGGCAAGACGACGCTGCTCGACCGGATCCGCTCGACGCGCGTCGCGGAGGGCGAGCACGGCGGCATCACCCAGCACATCGGTGCCTACCAGGTCGACTCGAACGGCAAGAAGCTGGTGTTCCTCGACACACCGGGCCACGAGGCCTTCACCCTGATGCGCGCTCGCGGAGCGAGCGTCACCGACGTCGTGGTGCTCGTCGTGGCGGCGGACGACGGCGTCATGCCCCAGACCCTCGAGGCGATCGACCATGCCAGGGCTGCCGAGGTACCGATCGTCGTCGCCATCAACAAGATCGACAAGGACAACGCCAATCCGGACCGGGTCAAGAAGGAGCTCGCCGACCGCGGCCTGATGGTCGAGGACTGGGGCGGCGACGTCGTCTCGGTGCCGATCTCGGCCTTGAAGGGCGAAGGCATCGACGACCTGCTCGAGAATCTGCTCGTGGTCGTCGAGCTGCTGGAGCTCGACGCCAGCCCCTCGCTCTCCGCCCAGGGCGTGGTGCTCGAAGCGCGCAAGGAGGTCGGTCGCGGCATCATCGCCACGGTCTTGGTGCAGGACGGGACGCTCCACAAGGGCGACGCCTACGTGGCCGGGGCCACCTGGGGTCGGGTGCGGTCGATGACCGACGACCGCGGCGAGCGTATCCAGGAGGCCGGCCCGTCCACTCCGGTCGAGGTCACCGGGTTCGACGACCTGCCGGGCGCCGGCGACCTCATCCAGGTCCTCGAGGACGAGTCCAAGGCCCGCAGCATCGCCGAGTTCCGGCAGCAGGAGAAGCGCCAGCGCGAGCTCAACAAGACGCCCAGCAAGGTCTCCCTCGAGCAGCTGTTCGAGAGCATCGAGGAGGGCGAGGTCAAGGAGCTCCCGGTGGTGCTCAAGGGGGACGTCCAGGGCTCGGTCGAGGTGCTCGGTGACACGCTGACCAAGCTCTCCACCGACAAGGTCCGCGTCAAGGTGATCCACGCGGCCGTGGGCGCCATCACCACCAACGACGTCCTCCTGGCCTCGGCATCGGAGGCGATCGTCGTCGGCTTCAACGTCCGCCCGGAGCGCAACGCGGCCGAGCTGGCAGAGAAGGAGGAGGTGGACATCCGCCTCCACACCGTCATCTACGAGCTCGCGGACGAGCTGACGCAGGCGATGACGGGCCTTCTCGAGCCGACCTACCGCGAGGTCGAGAAGGGCCGCGCCGAGGTGCGCGAGGTCTTCAAGATCCCCAAGGTCGGGAAGGTCGCGGGCAGCCACGTGGTCGAGGGCGTCATTCCCCGGACCGCCAAGGTGCGATTGATGCGCGACAACGTGGTGGTTCACGAGGGCGCGATCTCCTCGCTGCGCCGCTTCAAGGAGGACGTCTCCGAGGTCCGCAGCGGCTTCGACTGCGGCATCCGTCTCGACTCCTTCCAGGACGTGAAGCCCGGTGACGTCATCGAGGCCTACGTCAGGGAAGAGGTGGCGCCCAGCCTCTGACCCGCCGCTCCGCTCTCCGCCTCCGGGGGAGCGCCCCTCCCCCACCCTCCCGTCCGAGACCATGGTCCACGTCGCCGTTGCCCTGCTGGAGCTCCATCTTCCCGCCGCCCGCAGCCTCAAGGAGAAGCGGCGGGTGGTGAAGAGCGTGGTGGAGAAGGCCCACGCCCGCTGGCGGATCTCGATCGCCGAGACGGGATTCCACGACCTGCACCAGAGGGCCGAGATCGGCATCGCCGCCGTTCACGCCTCGCCGGGCCACCTCGAAGAGTTGATGGAGCGCCTGCGCGCCCAGCTCGACGACGTCTGGGAGGCCCAGGTGGTGCGCTGGGATTGGGAGCTCGTCGAGGGCCCCGGCTCGTGAGCCGCCGCACCCACAGGGTCGAGGACCTCTTGCGAGCCGAGCTCTCCGACTTGTTCTTGCGGAAGGTGGCGGACCCGCGCGCCCGCACCGCCACGGTCTCCGGCGTCTCCGTCAGCGCCGATCTGCAGCACGCCGTCGTGCGCGTCTCCGTCCTCGGGGAGGCCGAGGAGCGTGAGGAGGCCGTGCGCGCGCTACAGGGCGCCCGTTCCTACCTCCGCGCACAGCTCGCCCGGAGGCTCCGGGACATGCGCCGAATCCCCGACCTCGTCTTCGAGCTCGACCGCGGGCCGGAGCATCAGCGAATGATCACCGACCTCCTGGAGGGGCTTTCCCATGACCACGACGACGACCAATCCTCCTGACGCGCTGCTCGACGCGCTCCGTCGCGGCGACCGCTTCGTGCTCACCGGCCACCGCCGTCCCGACGGGGACTCCCTGGGCTCCGCCCTCGGGCTCGCCAGGATTCTCCGCTCCATGGGCAAGGGAGCCCTGGTCTGGAATCGGGACGAGATGCCGACCGTCTACGCAGCCCTGCCGGGCAGCGATCGGATCCACGTCGGCGAGGAGCCCCCGGCGGGATTCCCCGATGCCTTCAGCGCCGCCATCACCGTCGAGTGCCCGACCCTCGAGAGGACCGGCCTCGGCGAGCACCTCTCCCAGCTGCCGATCCTCAACATCGATCATCACCTCGGCAACGACCACTACGGCAAGGTGAACTGGATCGACACCTCCGCTCCGGCCCTCGGCGCCCTGGTCTATCGCCTGGCCCAGGCCCTGGCCATCGAGCTCGACGAGGCGACGGCCACCACCCTCTTCCTCACGCTGGTGACCGACACGGGGGGCTTCCGCTTCGCCAACGCCACGGCGGATGCCTTCGACGCGGCCGCCTCGCTGGTGCGCGCCGGGGCCCGTCCCGAGACCGTGTCCCGCTGGGTCTACGAGAGCCAACCGGTGGCGGCCTTGCGGCTGCTGGCCGAAATGCTCTCCTCTCTCGAGCTCCACGAGCAGGGGCGTATCGCCAGCGTCGCCCTGACCGCCCCGATGTTCGAGCGGGCCGGCGCCACGGCCGCGGACGCCGAGGACTTGGTCGACTATCCGCGCTCGATCGACGGCGTCGAGGCCGTCCTGCTCCTGCGCCAGATCGGTGCCGATCGCTACAAGGGATCGCTGCGCAGCCGCGGGCCGGTGAACGTGGAGCGCATCGCGCGAGGGCTCGGAGGCGGCGGCCACAAGAACGCCGCCGGCTTCGAAACCGACGGCGCGCTCGCCGAGCTGCGCACGCGCCTGGTGGGCGAGCTGGCGGCGGCACTGGAAGAGGCCGGCGGGTCATGATCCACGGAGTGCTTCTCGTCGACAAGGACGCCGGCGGTACGTCGCACGACGCCGTGCAGCGCGCTCGCCGCATCCTGCGCGAGAAGAAGATCGGACACTGCGGAACCCTGGACCCGGCGGCCACCGGCCTGCTCGTCCTCACCGTCGGCAAGGCGACCCGGCTGACTCGCTTCCTGATCAGCGCACCGAAGGTCTACGAGGGCACCATCCGCTTCGGCATCGAGACCGACACCTACGATGCCACCGGCGAGGTCGTGGCCGAGAAGTCGGTCGAGGGTCTGGACGAGGCGGCCGTCCGCGAGGCGCTCGAGGGATTCGTCGGCACCCAGGAGCAGGCCGCCCCGGCCTACTCCGCGAAGAAGGTCCAGGGCCGCAAGTACTACGAGCTCGCCCGCCAGGGCGAGGAGGTGCCGACCTCGACCAAGGAGATCACCATCTTCGAGCTCGAGGCGACCGGCGGGCTCGACGAGGACTCCCTGGCCTTCCGTCTCGCGTGCACCTCCGGAACCTACGTCCGGAGCCTGGCCCACGACCTCGGCCGGACGCTCGGTTGCGGCGCCCACCTCTCCAGCCTGCGCCGGCTCCGGGTCGGCCCCTTCCGGGTGGAGGACGCCGAGCGCCTCGACCGCATCGAGGAGCTGCGATCGGCGGAGTCCGACCTCGGATCGTGCTGGGTACCGTTCGACGAGATCCCGCTCCCCTTCCCGGCCGTGACCGCCGACGCGGTCCAGGAGCAACGCATCGGGCACGGACAGACGATCCTGGTGCGCGACCTCGCGGCCGACGAAGGAGACTGGATCCGGGTCTCCGACCGGCGCGGGCGGCTGCTCGCGGTGGGCTCGGTCACCGAGCGGATCGGAGCCGGCGGCGTGGGTGTCGTCCAGCCCCGGATCGTGTTCGCCGAGACGGCGTAAACCCTTGGTCGGCCTCGGTTTGTGTGGTACCTTACGGCCGGCGAAAAAAGAGAAAAGAGACAGACACCAGAGTGTCCGCAGGAGGACCCCGAAGTTGCCCGAAGTCATGACGAAGGAATCGATCATCGAGCAGTACCGTCTGCACGACGGCGACACCGGTTCGCCGGAGGTGCAGATCGCGCTGCTCACCCAGCGCATCCAGCAGCTCACCGAGCACTTCCAGACCCACAAGCACGACCACCACAGCCGGCGCGGCCTGCTGAAGCTGGTCGGACAGCGGCGCCGTCTGCTCGACTACCTGAAGAAGCAGGATTTCGAGCGCTACCGCACGACGATCGAGCGTCTCTCGATCCGGAAGTAGCTCCACCCCCAGCCAGACCGTCACTCACGGTACGCCCCGGTCCGTCGCGGCTGAGGAGAAGACCGCGCGGGCGGCCGCGCCACGTGCGCCCGGCCGACAGCGACGCGGACGTCAACCGAAGAGAAGAGAAAGAGAAAGAGACCAAGACATGAAACTGACTCAACAAGCCACGGTGGGCGGCACGACCGTCACCTTCGAAACCGGCCAGATGGCCAAGCAGGCGGATGGAGCCTGCGTCCTACGCTACGGCGACACGGTCGTCCTGACCGCCGCCACCATGGACCGCAACGCCGCTCCCAAGGCCTTCCTTCCCCTGACCATCGACTACCGCGAGTACACGGCGGCCGGCGGGCGCATTCCCGGCGGCTTCTTCAAGCGTGAAGGCCGTCCCACCGAGAAGGAGATCCTGACCTGCCGGATGACCGACCGGCCGCTGCGGCCGCTCTTCCCCGAGGGCTACTTCCACGAGACGCAGGTGATCTCACGCGTGCTCTCGGCGGACGGCGAGAACGATCCCGACATCCTGGCGATCAACGGCGCCTCGGCGGCGTTGGCGGTCTCGGACATCCCCTTCTACCACCTGGTGGGGGCGGTGCGCGTCGGCTGGGTCGACGGCGACGTGATCTTCAATCCGACCAACAGCGAGCGCGACGTGAGCGATCTCGATCTGGTCGTGGTCGGCACCGAGGACGCCGTCGTCATGGTCGAGGCGGGTGCCAACCAGCTCTCCGAGGCGATCGTCCTCGACTGCATCTTCCGCGCCCACCAGGAGATCCAGAACCTGATCCAGGCGCAGAAGGAGCTCGCGCGCGCCGTCGGCGTCGTCAAGCCCCGGTGGGAGGCCCCCGAGGCCTACCCGCGGGAGGTGTACGACAGGGTGGCGGGAGACATCAAGGAGGCGCTGCGCTCCGCGCTCAACACCAAGGGCAAGTTCGAGCGCAAGGCCGCGGTCGACGGCGTCGTCGGTCCCTACCTCGAGGCCATCCCCGAGGAGGAGGACGAGCGGCGGGGCCAGGTCAAGAAGGTGGTCAAGGCGCTCGAAGAGCGCATCCTGCGTGAAGACATCCTGCAGAAGGGCGTGCGCTTCGACGGCCGCCGCACCGACGAGGTGCGTGATCTGGCGATGGAGGCCGGCCTCCTGCCCCGCACCCACGGCTCGGCGCTCTTCACCCGCGGCGAGACGCAGGCCCTCGTCACGGCCACTCTCGGCACCTCCCGCGACGCGCAGATCGTCGAGGAGTACGAGGGAGAGAGCAAGCAGAAGTTCATCCTCCACTACAGCTTCCCGCCCTTCTCGGTCGGTGAGGTCCGCTTCATGCGCGGGCCCGGCCGCCGCGAGATCGGACACGGGAACCTGGCGCGGCGCGCCCTGCTGCCGGTACTGCCCCATGACGAGGACTTCCCCTACACCGTTCGCATCGTCTCCGAGATCCTCGAATCGAACGGCTCCTCGTCGATGGCGACGGTCTGCGGCGGCTCGCTCTCGCTCTTCGACGCCGGCGTTCCGATGCTGGCCGGTGTCGCCGGCGTGGCGATGGGCCTGATCAAGACCGACGAGGGCTTCGCGGTGCTGACCGACATCGCCGGCCAGGAGGATCACTACGGCGACATGGACTTCAAGGTCGCCGGCACGCGGGACGGCATCACCGCCCTCCAGATGGACATCAAGATCACCGGCGTCACCCGCGAGATCATGCAGCAGGCTCTCGACCAGGCGCGCGCCGGACGTCTCCACATCCTGGACGCCATGGACCGCTGCCTCGACCGCCCGCGCGGCGACATCTCGCCGTTCGCGCCGCGGCTCTTCACCATCGAGATCCCGAAGGACAAGATCCGCGACGTCATCGGGCCAGGCGGCAAGACCATCCGCGCCATCACCGAGGAGACGGGTTGCGAGATCGAGATCACGGACGAGGGCAAGGTCATCGTGGCCTCCCCCGACGGACAGGCGGCGCAACGCGCCATCTCGATCATCGAGAAGCTCACCGAGGTGCCCGAGATCGGCAAGCTCTACACCGGCATCGTGCGGCGCATCGAGGACTACGGGGCCTTCCTGGAGATCCTCCCCGGCACCGACGGTCTGATGCACATCTCGGAGATGGCCCCGTACCGGGTCGGCAAGGTGACCGATCTGGTCAAGGAGGGCGACGAGGTCGAGGTCAAGGTCATCAGCATCGAGGACGGCAAGGTGCGCCTGTCGCGCAAGGCCGTCATCATGGATGACCCGAACTACGACCCCGCCGACTACGAGGGCATGGGAGTGCCCGCCCCCGCCGGAGGCGGCGATCGCCGCGACGACCGCGGACGGGGTCGCCGTGACAGCCGCGGTGGACGCGGCGGTCGGGGTGGCGGCCGCGGTGGACGCGGCGGCCGCGACCGCTGAGGCCCGGAGACCACTCCCCGAGCATCGTTGTTTCCGACCGGCCGCCCTCGGGCGGCGGTCGTTCGTTCGGATACCGCGGCCGGGGCTCTAGGAGTCGGAACGGGCGGCGACGCGGCGCCGCGCCTCGACCAGAGCCGGTCGCTCCGAGGCGGGGTCGCCGAGGACCGCCGAGAGCCATCGAGCCGGGCCGCCTCCTGTGCGTCACCGAGCTCGCCGGCCGCCCGCGCGGCTCCCGCCAGGCTGTTCAGCCGGTTCGGGCGCAGGGCCAGCGACCGGCGGTACGCCTCGAGGGCGGGAGCGGGCCTCCCCAGCTCCAGGAGGAGGTCTCCCAGCTGCTCCTCGGCGGGTAGCGTCGGGCCGGGGGTCACCGGGTGCTTGGGGGTCGACGCCTCGATCTCGGCCGCCTCTCGCAGAGCGTCGAGGGCGGCGGTCTCGTTCGCCTCGCGCTGCGCGATCCAGGCCTCGACCTCCAGCCGCTCGACCCGGATGTTGCGCTCGAAGAGCTCCTCTCCGGCCCCGCGGGCCGCATCCTCCAGAGTCGAGAGGCGCGCCGCCGCCGCTCGAGCCTCCTCGAGGTTCCCGAGGTGAGCGGCGCCCAGGCCGCGCGCCTGCCAGGTCAGCGAGTCGGGCCACGGATAGCGGCCCCACTCCACGGTCGCCGACGGTCGCGGGGGCAGCGCCGACGCCTCCTGCCAGGCGTGCCGCTCGAGGGCGTAGCGCGCCGGGATGGAGGCGAGGTGGAACGCCGTCTTGGAGGTGGGGTCGAGCGCGTCCGTACCTTGGAGGCGTTCCATCTGGGCGCGGGCCGCGTCGTCGGCTCCCCGTTGGAGCAGCGCGTAGACCAGGTACTCGATGGCGTGCGGGAACTCGTCCCAGACGAGGTCGCCGTGCTCGCCGGCCGGCTGCTCCAGCGCCGCCTCCGCCGCCGCGAGGTTGCCGTCGACGACATCGCTCCAGAGCCCCAGGCGAACGTAGATGTGAGTGGGCATGTGGAGCGCATGGGGGTTGTGCGGCGCGATGCCCCGGTACGCGCGCACCGTATCGAGCGATTCGCCTTCTCGCCCCTGCACGTCGTCGGCGTGGATCAGGTAGTGGATCGCCCCGGGATGGACCGGGTTGTGCGCGAGGATCCCCTCGAGCAGGCCGGCCGCCCGGTCCTGCACCGCGTGGTCGGAGCCCTGCGTGGGCGCCGTGGACAGGATGGCCAGGGCCGCGAAGGCCGTGGCCTCGTCGTCACCCGGCAGAGCCTCTCCCGCAGCTTCCTGGGCCTCGGCCCATCGCCGGATCCTGGACCAGTAGTCGTCGGCACCCGGGACCGGCTCGAAGAAGCCCGCCGCGGCGTCCAGGAAGAGCCGCTCGCGCGCCGTCGGCGCCCCGATCGCTCGGGCCCGGCCGATCTCCTCCCACCCCCTCGCCAGGGCTTCGGCGTCGGGCCGGGTCGGCCACAGGGGCTGGAACAGGGTCATCGCGATGCCCCAGTGGGCCATGGCACACCGCTCGTCCAGCTCCGCCGCATGCTGGAAGCGTTCGCGCGCTCCCGGGTAGGTCATGTGGTGCAGCAGCGCGACGGCGAGGGTGATCTCCTCCTGCGCCTCGGGCGAGCACGACACCGGGAACTCGACCACGCCCAGAGCGTGGGCCTCGACCGGAACGGTCTCGCGACCGGCCGGAGCCGTGACCAGCAGCGACGAAACGGCCACCAGGGCCGTCCACCCATGCATGGAGCAGGCTCAGCATGCAACGCATTCGGCCATCCTGTCCAGAGGCGGCGCCGGGACGCAGGCCGGTGGTAGCCTCCCGGCATGGCGCAGATCGACCGCGACGATCTCGTCCGCTACCTCGACGAGCTGCTGCATTCGCCGGGCAAAGCCGACGACTGCCCGAACGGTCTGCAGGTCGAGGGGGCGCAGAGGGTGTCGAAGGTCGTCACGGGCGTGTCGGCCTGCCTCGATCTCTTCCAGCACGCGGATGCGGTCGGTGCCGACACGGTGCTCGTCCACCACGGGATCTTCTGGAAGGGCGATCCCCAGCAGCTGACCGGCTGGCGGATGCGGCGCCTCGCCGCCCTGGTTCGACCCAACCTCAGCCTGATCGCCTACCACCTGCCCCTCGACCGCCATGCCGAGCTCGGCAACAACGCCCTGGCCGCCCGCGCCTTCGGTCTGCGCGACCTGGTCCCCTTCGGCGACTACGAAGGCGAGCCGGTGGGCTTCGCCGGCCGCTTCCCGGCACCCATCCCGCCGTCCGCCCTCGTCCAACAGGCCGAGAACGTCTTCGGCCAGGCTCCCCTCGCCTTCCTCGAGGGGCCCGAGGAGGTCTCGAGCCTCGCCCTGGTCAGCGGCGGCGCCCAGAGGCTCATCCATCAGGCCCTCGACGAGGGTTGGGACGCCTACCTCACGGGCGAGGCCTCCGAGTGGGTGATGAACATCGCCCGCGAGGGCGGCATCCACTTCCTCGCCGCCGGCCACTACGCCACCGAACGCCTCGGCATCCGCGCCCTCGGCGACCACCTCGCCGACCGGTTCGGGCTCGAGGTGGAGTTCGTGGACGTGCCGAATCCGGTGTAGGGGCGCGTGCGAACGGGCTCAGCGCACCGTGGTGCCCGGCGGGACCTCGGTGCCGGGGTGCAGGAGCACGGGCTTGCCGTCGACGGAGGCGGCGAGGACCATGCCCTGGGACTGGACGCCGCGGATGGTGGCGGGCTGGAGGTTGGCGACGACGGCGACCTGCCGGCCGATCACTTCCTCTGGTGTGTAGGCGGCGGCGATGCCGGCGACGAGGGTGCGGGGCTCCGGCTCGCCGACGTCGACGGTGAGCTTCAGCAGCTTGTCGGTCTTGGGGACGGGCTCGGCGGTCAGAATCGTTCCCACCTTGAGCTGGGTCTCGAAAAATCGGTCGATGGTGATCATGCCGTCGTCCTCGTCGTGGGTGTCGGCCGGCGCATCGCCGGGCGCGATGTCCGCCAGGTAGGCGTCCTTGTCGATGCGGGGAAAGAGCCCCGGCGGATCGGGCAGTGGAGCGTCCGTCGGCGTGCCGCCCCAGGCGAGCGCATCGAGCGACTCCGGGATCTCGGCGATCCCGACGCCGCGCAGGACCTCGGCGGCGAGCTCCGGCATCACCGGCAGCAGGGCCGTGCCGACGATCCGCACGGCCTCGAGACCGTTCCAGAGAACGCGGGAGAGCTCCTCGCTCGCACCCTCCTCCCGCACCATCTTCCACGGCTCGCGCTCGACCAGGTACTGGTTGGCATCCGCCAGCAGGCGCCAGAGGGCCGCCAGCGCGCCGTGGAAGGCCAGCGTCTCCATCGAGCGCCGGTACTCCTCCACCGCCGAAGCGGCGGAGGCGACGAGCGGATTCTCGTCGCAGGCGACCGGAGGCGTCTTGCCGTCGAAGGCCTTGCGCGACAGGGTCGCGACGCGGGAGAGGGTGTTGCCGAGGCCGTTGGCGAGCTCGCCGTTGAAGCGCTCGACGAACGCTTCGTCGGAGTACTGGGCATCCTGCCCGAAGGCCATCTCGCGCAACAGGAAGTAGCGCACCGGGTCGGCTCCGAAGCGCTCCACCAGATGGTCGAGGCGGACGATGTTGCCGCCCGACTTCGACACCTTGCGCGCGTCGCGCAGCCACCAGCCGTGGACCCAGACAGTGGTCGGCAGGGGCAGCCCGGCCGACATCAGGAAAGCCGGCCAGTAGACCGCGTGGAAGCGCAGGATGTCCTTCCCCACCAGGTGCAGGCGCGTGGCCTCGGGGGCGTCCCAGAACCGCCGGTAGAGCGCGTCGTCCTCGCGGCCGAAGCCGAGGGCGCTGATGTAGTTGGTCAGCGCGTCGAGCCAGACGTAGATCGTCTGGCCCTGGCGCTCGGGAAAGGGGATCCCCCAGGCGAGGTCGGCCCGGCTCACAGACAGGTCGCGCAGCCCGCCCTCCACGAAGCTCACCACCTCGTTGCGCCGGGTCTCCGGCCGCACTGCCTCGGGGTGATCCCGGTACCACGCCAGCAGGCGGTCCTGGTACTTCGAGAGACGGAAGAAGACGTTCTCCTCCGAACGCCACTCGGTCGGCGTGCCGTGATCGGGGCAGGTGTGCTCCGGTCCGAGCTCCTTCTCGGTGTAGAAGGTCTCGCAGGCGACGCAGTACCACCCCTCGTGCTTGCCCACGTAGAGGTCGCCGGCCGCCTCGATGCGGCGGATGATCTCGCGCACGCCGGTCTCGTGCCGCGCCTCGGTGGTGCGGATGAAGTCGTCGTTCGAGATCCCCAGACGCGTCCACAGGCCGGCGAAGCTCGCCGCGATCCGATCCGCCAGCGCCTGCGGCTCGATGCCCTCCTCCGCCGCCGCCCGTTCGATCTTCTGACCGTGCTCGTCGGTGCCGGTCAGGAACCGCACCGGACGCCCCTCCAGGCGCCGATAGCGCGCGATGGCATCGCAGACGATCGTCGTGTAGGTGTGCCCGATGTGCGGCAGACCGTTGACGTAGTAGATCGGCGTCGTGACGTAGAACGGCTTCATGGGGGAGGCTCCCGGAAGGGGCGCCGAGGGAGGCGGGATGTTACCACCCGCCCCGCTGCCGCAGGGAGACCCACGCACCCCCCGCGCCCAGCACGAGATGGTCGACGAGACGGATGCCGACGATGTCGGCGGCCTCTGCCAGACGCCGCGTGAACGCGAGATCTTCGGCCGACGGCGAGGGGTCGCCCGAGGGGTGGGTATGGAAGAGCAGGAAGCCCGCCGCCGCCAGCTCGAGGCCGCGACGCAGGAGGGCGCGCGGCTCGACCGCGGCCCGGTTGAGGGTGCCGCGATAGGTCTCGGACTCCCCCACCAGGCGGTTGCGGGTGTCGAGATAGAGGGCACCCATCACCTCCTGCCGCCGGTCGGCGTAGCGCAGCGCCAGGTAGCGGGCGGCCGCCGCCGGACGGGCGAGCGGCTCCCGCTCGGCCAGCCGGGCACGGGAGAGGCGCCGCGCGATCTCCACCGCCGCGAGGACGGTGGCCGCCTGGGCGGGGCCAAGGCCGGCGCGGCGCAGCTCCTCGACGGTGCTTCCCGGCAGGGCCGCGAGCCCGCCCGCGCCCTCGAGCACCCGCCGGGCGAGCTCGAGGGCCGAGACGCCCCGCTTGCCTATCCGCAGCAGGATCGCCAGCAGCTCCGAGTCCGCGAGGCCCGTGCTGCCGTGCGCGAGCAGGCGCTCGCGGGGCCGCTCGTCGGCCGGCATCTCGCGCACGGTCCGCGCCCGGGCTTTCAGCTGAGCCGTTTCCTCCACGTCTCTAGGACGCAAACGGCCGCCGCAATCTCACCACGACGAGCAGGGCGCGCCGTGAGCGACTACAATGCCCCCGTGCCGGAGCCGGTGAGATTCCTCGGCCTGACCGAAGCCCAGACGCGCTACGACCTCTGCCGCGCGGTGGTGCTGCCGATTCCTTTCGAGCGCACCGTTTCCTACGGCCCGGGGACCGCCGGCGGACCCGCGGCGCTGCTGCAGGCCTCGACTCAGGTCGAGCTCTACGACGAGGTCCTCGGCACCGAGCCGTGGGAGACTCTCGCGCCCCATACCCTCTCCCCTCTCGACGACTTGCCGGAGGATCTCGCCGAAGCCCTCGAGCGAATCGAAGCGAAGGTCCGCCGGCACCTCGAGGCGGGGAAGTTCGTCGCCTCGATCGGTGGAGAGCACAGTCTCACGACGGCTCCCGTGCGTGCCGCCCGCACGGTGCACGGCAAGATCGGCGTGGTCCAGTTCGACGCCCACGCCGATCTGCGCGACTCCTATGAGGGTACGCCGTACAGCCACGCCTGCGTGATGCGCCGGGTCGTCGAGATGGGCTGCCCGACTCTCGCGGTCGGCATCCGCGCGCTCGCCGCGCCGGAAGGGGAGCTGATCCGGAACCGACGCTTGCCGACGGTGTGGGGGCACGAGCTCGCCGCGCTCACCGTCGAGCGCTTCTCGCAGCTCGTCGACGCCCTGCCTCCGAAGGTCTACCTGACGTTCGACGTGGACTACTTCGATCCCGCGATCATGCCGTCCACCGGCACGCCCGAGCCCGGCGGTGGGCTGTGGTACGCGACCCTGGCCCTGCTGGCGGAGCTCTTCCGCCGCCGCGAGGTCGTCGCCATGGACATCGTCGAGCTCGCTCCGGTTCCGGGCAGCCCGGCGAGCGACTTCCTCGCCGCGCGCCTGCTCTACAAGTGCCTCGGGTACTTCGACGTCTCGTCGCACTGACCCTGGCGGCCGGCGTCCCGGCGGCCGGAGCGGCGGCCGGCTCGCTGAGCGCCGAGCCCGGCCGCAACGACGTGCGCGTCTGGTCCGGCCCCTATCCACTCGGCACCGGTCGCACCGTGCGCGAGATGGCGCTTCCGGAGCGCCTGGAGAGTCGCGGCTACACGCGGGTCCACGAGAAGCCGGACCGTCCCGGGGAGTACTTCTGGGGGCGCGAGATCTTCTGGATCCACCGTCACGCGTATGACGACGGGGCCCACACCATCGAGGCCGAGCTGCTCGGGCTGCGTCTCGATCCGGCCGACGGTCGGGTGACCGAGGTCCTGCGCGAACCGGCGTCGTGGCCGGCGAGGTGGCTCGGAGGCGGGGACCTCCCGGCCCTCGAGCCGCGGCTGTTGGGCGAGGCGTTCGGCGAACGGAGGGCGCCGCGCCGACCGATCCACTTCGCCGCGCTGCCCGAGCGGGTCTGGAGACCGCTCCTGGCGGCCGAGGACTCCCGCTTCTTCGATCACATCGGGCTGGACGGCATCGCCATCGCCCGCGCGGTCCTGGCCAATCTCGAACGCGGCGGCGTCGCGCAAGGGGGGAGCACGCTGACGCAGCAGCTCGTCAAGCTGCGCGACCTCTCACCCCGCCGGAGCCTCGGCCGCAAGGCCTCGGAGGCGCTCCGCGCCCTGGCGCTCGAGGCCGAATACTCCAAGGAGGAGATCCTCGAGGCCTATCTCGACCACGTCTACTACGGCCACGTGGACGGCGTACACCTCTACGGTCTCGGTGCCGCGGCTCGGGCGTACTGGGGCCGCGAGCCGGAGGCGCTCTCCCTGGCCCAGGCCGCGGCGCTGGCGGCCCTGGTGCAGAGCCCCAACCGGATGTCGCCGGTGCGCAATCCGGAGCAGCTGCGACCGCGCTACGAGTGGGTCCTCGACCGCCTGGCCGACCTCGGTTGGGCGGATGCCGGGGAGCTCGCCGCCGCGCGACGCGGCCTCCCCGCACTCGACCTGCACCCTCCCGCGGCGGAGCCCGCGATGCACTACCGGCGCTGGCTGGGCCAGCTGGCCTCCGAGCGCGCCCCGGAGCGGGCTGAGGAGGGTCGGGGGTTCCTCGTCCGGGGCACCCTCGACCCGGTTCTCCAGGACTGGGCGGAGGAGGCCGTCGCTCGCGGCCTCGCCGATCTGGAGCGGCGGGAGCCGGCCCTGCGCCGCCGCCCTCTCGCCGCCGCCCTGGTGGCCCTGGACGCCACCACCGGAGACGTCCTCGCCTACGTCGGCGGTCCCGCGGGCAGCGAGCTCGACCGGGCCCGGGCAGCCGAGCGGCAACCCGGGTCGACCGTCAAGCCCCTCGTCGCGCTGCAGGCGCTCGAGCGCTGCGGCTCCCGGGAACCCGTCTATCCCTCGCGCCGCGTCCTCGACACGCCGCTGACCCTCGAGCTGCCTTCCGGTCCCTGGTCGCCCCAGAACTCCGACCGCCGTTACCGCGACATCGTCACCGTACGGCAGGCGCTCGTCGAATCGCTCAACGTTCCCACGGTCCGGCTCGCTCGCTGGTGCGGATTCCGCGCCACCGCCGAGACGCTGCGGGACGCCGGTCTCGCGCTGCCCTCCGAGCCGCCACCCTCGTTCGTCCTCGGCGCCGTTGAAACGACGCCCCTCGACCTCGCCGCCGCGTACACCACGTTCGCAGCCGCCGGCCGGGCGGCCCGACCGCGCCCGATCCTCCGCCTGTCCAGGCCCTCGGGAGCGCGACTGCTGGCACCCCATCCGTCTCGTCACCGGGTCGCCTCGGCATCCGCGACCTACCTCGTCACCAGCCTGCTGGAAGAGGTCGTCGACGGCGGTCCCGAGGGCTCGTTCGGCAAGACCGGCACCTCCTCGGAGCGCCGGGACGCCTGGTTCGCCGGCGGCGCCGGCTCCGTCGTGGCCGCGGTCTGGGTCGGGCTGGACGACGGCGCGCCGCTCGGTTTCGTCGGCTCGCAGGCGGCGGAGCCCATCTGGCGGCGGTTCATGGAACGGGCCGCGCCCGCCCGGCCTCCCCTGCCACGGGAGCGGCCGGACGGCGTCGTCGAATGGTGGGTCCAGGAGTCGACGGGCCTGCGCGTCCGGGACGGTCGGGCGGGCTCGGAGCCGTATCTCTTCCGCCGTCGCTACCTGCCGCCCAAGCGACGCTGGTGGCGCGAGGACCCGGCGCAGCGTCCGATTCCCTGAGCGGGTGCCGGTGGTAGCCTCCGGGGTCGAGGAGGACTGCCGTGGACAGACCGATTCGGGATCTCGTCAATCTGATCGACCCTGCCAGCCAACGCCTGCACGGCCTCGGACCCGACGCGGCCGCGGAGCTGCTGTGGGCCGGGGACCCACGGGCGCTGTCCGGTCTTTCGGGCTCCTGGGCCCTGTTGGCGCGCAGCGGCGAGACCGTGCGCATGGCACGCAGCCTCGACCGCCCGATGCGCTACTTCCTGGCCAAGCAGGAGGCCGGTCCCCTCCTGGTCGTCGCCGATCGCATCGACGCCATTCGCGCGTACCTCGAGGAGGTCGGGTACGGTGACCAGTTCCATCCCTCCTACACGCGGATGGTGCCGGCACACCACGTCACGACGCTGCGTCTGGTGGGCTGTCCCGATCCCAACCCCCGGCACGAACGCTTCGTCGCGCCGGCTCCGGAGGCGCTCCCCGAGGATCTCGATCTCCTCGGAGAACGCTACGTGGGCGCGCTGCTCGCCGAGGTCCGGGAGTGGCTCGAGGCCCATCCGGCACCGGAGCCGATCGGCGTTCTCTTCTCGGGCGGCGTCGACAGCGGATCGGTCCTCCTCGCCCTCTACCACGAGCTCCTCCGGCGAGGGGAGAGCCCGGCGCGGCTGAAGGCCTTCACTCTGCGGGTGGACGGCGGAGGCGGCGACGCCGAGCAGGCGCTGGAAGCGCTCCGTCGGCTGGATCTGGAGGTCTTCGGCGAGGTGCTCGACGTGCCGGCGGAGACGATCGACGTCGAGGCCGCGATCCGAACGATCGAAGACTACAAGCCGCTCGACGTGGAGTGCGCGGCCGTCAACCTGGCCCTGCTGGCCGCGATCCGCGAGCGCTATCCGGACTGGCGCCTGCTCGCCGACGGCGACGGCGGCGACGAGAACCTCAAGGACTACCCGATCGAGGCCAACACCGAGCTGACGATCCGCAGCGTCGTCAACAACCCGATGCTCTACCAGGAAGGTTGGGGCGTCGACGCGATCAAGCACTCCCTCACGTACTCGGGAGGCTACAGCCGCGCCTGCGTGCGCACCTGGGCCCCGGCGGCGCGGCTCGGGTTCGAGGGGTTCAGCCCGTACACCCGCCCGCGACTCGTCGCGATCGCCGCCGCGATGCCCTTCGCCGACCTGGCGCAGGGATCGGAGGAGCGTCTCTACGGCCTCAAGGGGGAGATCGTCGGACGGGGCCTCGCCCGGCTCACCGGACATCGCCTGCCGCTCTTCCCCAAGCGCCGGTTCCAGGAGGGGGCCGTGTCGGGCGATGCCTTCCACCGGCTCTTCCGCGGTGACGAGGCGGGCTACCGGCGGATCTTCCAGGACCTCTACCCCTCCGACCGTTGAGCGCTCCCGCCCTCCCGCCGCGACGGGTGAGGGAGCTACGGCCGGAGCGGGACCCGATCGACCCGTGGCGGCCGCTCGGCGTGGTGCGGGAGTCGGAGCACGAACGTGGGGGGAGCCGCGAGGAGACCCTCACGATCTTCCTCGCCGGAATGGAGTGCCCCTTCTCCTGCGTCTTCTGCGACCTCTGGCGGCACACTCTCCCGGGAAGGACGCCACCCGGGGCGCTGCCTCGTCAACTGGAGGCGGCGCTCTCCGGTGAAGCCTCGGGGCCGCACGCCGACCGCGTCAAGCTCTACAACGCGAGCAACTTCTTCCACCCCGGGGCCGTGCCCCCGGAGGACGACGAGCCGATCGCCCGTCTCCTCGACGGCATCGCCGCCGTGACGGTCGAGTGCCACCCCAAGCTGCTCGGAGACCGTTGTCTGCGCTTCGCGGAGCTCCTGGAAGGTCGTCTCGAGGTGGCGCTCGGTCTCGAGACGGCGCACCCGCAGGCCCTGGCGTCGCTGGGCAAGGAGATGAGCCTGGACGACTTCGACCGCGCCGCGGACTGGTTGCGCCGCCACGACCTCGATCTGCGCGTCTTCGTTCTCGTCGGTGTGCCGGGGGTTCCCGCCGAGGAGCAGGTCGAGTGGGCGGCCCGCTCCGCCGGGCACGCCCTCGATCGCGGGGCGCGCCGAGTCGCGCTGATACCCGTGCGCGGCGGCAACGGTGCGCTCGAGGAGCTGGCGGCAAGCGGTGGATTCGCTCCACCCACCCTGCAGCAGATCGAGTCCGCCCTCTCCCGAGCGCTCGCCGAGACGGCCGGCACGGTGACCGCCGACCTCTGGGACCTGGACCGCTTCGCCGACTGCCCGGCCTGCCTTCCGGCGCGCCGGCATCGCCTCGAGACGATCAACCGCACGGGCCTGACGGAGCCACCGGTCTCCTGCCCGGAGTGCGGAGGGGGACCGGTGTGAGCGGGACGGCGCCATCACGGGCCTCGCGCGTCCCGGCGAGTCGTCGGAGGGGCGGGGAACGGTGAGCCTCAGAGTCGACGTGGCCATCGTGGGCTCGGGCTTCGCCGGGTCGATCCTCGCCCGGGTCCTCGCCCGGCAGGGCCTCCGGGTCGCGCTCTTCGAGGCGGCACGACATCCACGATTCGCGCTCGGGGAGTCGTCGACGCCCCTCGCGGCGCTCTCCCTGGAGCGCCTGGCGCGACGCTGGGAGCTCCCGGATCTGGCGACACTGGCGGCCTGGGGCCGCTGGCGGCGGGAGCTCCCGGGGCTGGGTTGCGGCCTCAAGCGCGGCTTCTCCTTCTACCGCCACCACCCGGAGCGCCCCTTCGACCCCGCGGCTCGACCCGGGGACCGGCTCCTCGTCGCGGCCAGCCCCTCGGACGCCATCGCCGACGCCCACTGGCTGCGGGCCGACGTCGACGCCCACCTCTTCGCCCGCGCTGCGGCGGAGGGGGTCCGGACGTTCGAGGAGACGCGGGTCGCGGCGATCCACGGCACACCGAGCGGTCTGACCCTCGAGCTCTCCGGTGCCCGCGCCGGCGGCGACCGCATCGAGTGCTCTCTGGCGGTGGATGCCACGGGGCCCGCTGCGGCCGTGGCCCGGCGATTGGGAGCGCAGGACGGCCCGCGGCTCGTCACCCGCTCCGGCCTCGTCTACTCCCACTTCCGCGGCGCCCTCCCCTGGGCGGGCGCGGCCGGCGAGGGGCCCGACGAAACCCCGTACCCGGAGGAGCGCGCCGCGGTCCACCACCTCCTCGAGGAGGGCTGGGCATACGCCCTGCGATTCGACGACGGGCTGATGAGCGCCGGCCTGCTGCTCGAGGGCGGCGCACCCGCGGCCGCGGATCCAGCGACCCTGTGGAGCTCGGTGCTCACCCGCTACCCGACCCTGCGGCTGCAGCTCGGCTCGGCCGTGCCGGTGCGCCCCCTCGCCCACGTGCCGAGCCTCCAACGTCGCCTCGACCGCGCCGCCGGACCGCACTGGGCCGCTCTGCCCCACACCTACGGCTTCGTCGACCCCCTCTTCTCCACCGGGCTCGCGTGGAGCCTCCTCGGGGTCGAGCGCCTGGCGGAGATCCTCGACGCCGAGGGACCGGAGTCGCCGGCCATCGCCGACGGGTCGGCCTTCACGGCCTACGCCGACCTCCTCGGGCACGAGCTCGGGCAGGTCGACGCGCTGGTCGCGGGAGCCTATGCCGCCCGTTCTCGCTTCTCCCTCTTCGTCGACCACTCGATGCTCTACTTCGCGTTGGTCAGCTTCGCCGAGGCGGAGCAACGGCTCTGCGAGCCGGCACGGCCGGCCTGGAAGGGCTTCCTGCGCGCCACGGAGCCCGCCTGGCGGCGGACGCTCCGCACCGCGTTCGCGCGCCTCCGAGCCCTCCCCGCCGACGCCGGGGGACCCGCCCTCGACGCTCACTCTCGATGGATCGCCCGGGCGATCGCCCCGATCGACGTGGCCGGTCTCTGCCGACCGGACGGAAGGAGCTACGGCGTCGATCCGGAGGCGCTCGTCGCATCCGCGGCGAAGCTCGGCCTCACCGCCGACGGCGTGCGCGCGGCGCTTCCGCGGCTTCGCGGCGCCTCGGAGGAGGCCTCCTGAACGGGGCGAGCATCCCGCGAAGGGTCTCGGTTCCTCAGACCGTCTCGACGATCAGCGCGATCCCCTGTCCGCCGCCGATGCAGGCCGACGCGACCCCCGTACCACCCCCGCGGCGCTGCAGCTCCTTGAGCAGCGTCAGCGTGATGCGCGTACCGGTCGCCCCCAGGGGGTGGCCCAGGGCGATGGCACCGCCGTTGACGTTCAGCTTGTCGACGTCGAGATCGAGCTCGCGCACGACGGCCAGGAGCTGACCCGCGAAGGCCTCGTTGATCTCGATGAGGTCGAGGTCGGCGAGCTCCATGCCCGCCTTGGCCAACGCCGCGCGGATCGCCGGTGCGGGCCCGATGCCCATGCGTGAGGGATCGACGCCGACCGTGCTCCACGCCCGGATGCGGCCCAGGGGCTTCCAGCCGTGCGCCGCGGCGCTCTGCGCCGTGGTGAGCACCATCATCGCCGCTCCGTCGACGATGCCCGACGCGTTGCCGGCGGTGACGAAGCTGTCGTCTCCGAAGACGGTCGGCAGAGCGGCGAGACCCTCCGCCGTCGTCTCCGGGCGCAGGTGCTCGTCGCGCGCGACGGTCGACGCCCGCTTGCCCTTGCCCACCTCGACCGGCACCACCTCCTCGGCGAGTCGGCCGCTCTCCCAGGCCGCCGCGGCCAGCTGCTGGCTGCGCAGCGCGAAGGCGTCCTGCTCGTCCCGCGTGATGCCGTAGTCATGGGCGAGGTTGTTGCTCGTCTGGGCCATGAAGCAGCCGCAGTAGGGATCGTAGAGTGCGGCCATCAGCAGATCCTCGAGCTTGCCCTGGCCGAGGCCCTTGAACCCCCTGCGCGCCCCCCAGATGCAGTGCGGTGCCTGGGTCATGTTCTCCATGCCGCCGACGAGACAAGTGGTCGCCTCGCCGGCGAGGATCAGGTGCGCCCCGGAGACGATCGACTGCACTCCGGAGCCGCAGAGCCGATTGACGGTGAGCGCCGGCACCTCCAGCGGCACGCCCGCCCCGAGGGCCACGTGCCGCGCTCCGTAGATGGCGTCGGCGGAGGTCTGCAGGGCGTTGCCGACGACGGTGTGATCGATCTCCTCCCCCGGGAGATCGAGCTTCTCGAGCAGGGCTCGGGCGGCGAGAGCCCCGAGCTTCAGCGCCGAGAGGTCGGTGAACGACCCGGCGAACTCCGCCATCGGGGTCCGCACTCCGTCCACCAGCGTCAGATCGCGAATCTCCATACGTCGAACCTCCTCGTGCGCCCTCTTCTACCACGAAGGCGCTAGAAAGCGTTGCCGAGGCGATGGAAGCGTCGCCGCCACGGCGCCAGGTCGAGATCGGGCGTCGCGCGATGGGCCAGCAGGACGAACACCCGTTCGCTCTCGGGGTCGACCCAGAGGCTGCCGCCGGTGAACCCGGAGTGGCCGAACGCCCGTTCGGAGAGGGCTCGGCCACCGCTGCCTCGCGTGCGGCGCCGTTCCCAGCCCAGGAGCCAGCGCCCCGGTCCGGCGAGGGCCGCGCGCCGAGCCGCAGCGGGGAGGAAGCCGCGGGGAGTCCCCAACCAGGCCTTGCCCAGAGTCCAGAGCGCCTCGGGCGTGGCGAAGAGCCCGGCGTGGCCCGGGAAGCCGCCCAGGAAGCGGGCGTTGCCGTCCTGGACGGTGCCGGGCGAAGGCGGACCGCTCGGCGGCAGGTCCAGCCCCTGGGCGGCGGCCAGCTCCCGCTCGCGGCGGTTGTCGAGCGGCGAGGCCACGGTGCGCGCCACGGCCGGCCGCGTGGTGCACGCGCCGGCCGGGATGCCCAGCGGTTCGAGCACCGCCGCGGCGAGCAGCCTGCCGAGATCGCGTCCGGTCACCCGCCGGGCCGAGAGCCCCCAGAGGATCGGACCGAGATCGCTGTAGGTCCCATCGCGGGCACCGGTCAGGCCGCCGGAGAGGAGGAGCTGGGGCACCTCGGCGGGGCCCACGCAGTGCAGGGCGAGCGGGGCCCACGCCTCGAGACCCGCCGCATGGGACAGCAGCTCCGCCAGCGTCGTCCGCGCCAGGACGTCGCCGACCTGCGGCCAGACCTCGTCGAGCTGCAGCCCCAACGGCAGCTCTCCCTCGGCGTCGAGCCGCAAGGCGAGCGTCGCGGTCCACGGCTTGGAGAGGGATGCCAGATCGAAGAGAGGGCTCTCCGGCAGGCCCTCGCCTGCCGGCCGGAGGCTTCCGGCCACGGCACGAGCGAGAACGCTCCGCCGGTCCCCCACCAGCGCTGCCGCGGCGAGCACGTCGCCGCCCTCGAGCAGGCCGTCGAGGAGCCCGGACAGCCGTTCGTCGCGCTCAGAGCCCATAGTTCGCAGGGTCGCCGGTCTGGAAGATCACGGCGGTCTCGCCGGCCCCGATCGTACCGCCGGCCCGCAAGCGCCGCAGGGCCGCCAGGGCGGAAGCCCCCTCCGGACCGAAGCGCAGCCCCTCCTGCTGCGCCACGTCGCGAACCGCTTCCGCGATCTCCGCCGCCTCGACGGCGACCGCCGTGCCACCCGTGTCGCGCAGCGCCGCCAGCACCAGGAAGTCGCCGATGGCCTTGGGGACGCGCAGGCCCCAGACGTCCGTGTCCGGCCGCTCCCAAGGCGTCGCGCTCTCCTCGCCGCGTTCGAAGGCCCGAACGATCGGAGCGCAGCCGGTGGTCTGCACGACGACGAAGCGCGGCCGCCGGTCGAGCAGGCCCAGAGTGCCGAGCTGATCGAAGGCGCGCCGCATGCCGACGATGCCCGTGCCGCCCCCGGTCGGGTAGACGATCCAGTCGGGGACCGTCCATCCCAGCTGCTCCGCCAGCTCGAGCCCCATGGTCTTCTTCCCTTCGACGCGGTACGGCTCCTTGAGCGTCGACAGGTCCCAGTAGCCGTCGTCCCGCTCGCGCAGGCGGGCCGCCGCTTCGACCAGCGTCCCCGGAGACGTCAGCACCTCGGCGCCGTGCGCCCGGCAGCGGTCCAGGATCACCGTCGGCGTGTCCTCCGGCAGGGCCACGCGGCTCGGCAGGCCGGCGGCCGCGGCGTACGCCGTCAGGGCGAGCGCCGCGTTCCCGGCACTCGGCAGCTGCACCCCCGGAGCCCCCAGCTCTCGAGCTCGGGTCACGGCCACCGCCAGGCCCCTGGCCTTGAACGAGCCGGTGGTTATGTGGCAACCCGTCCTTGATCAGGACGCGGGACACTTCGGCGCCGTGCGCGGCGGAGCGGCACGAGCGGCGTTCCGCCCTCCCCAGGTCCACTCGTGCGTCCCAGTCGCGCATGGCAGCAGCTCGCGGTAGCGCCACAGCGACCATGGTCGTTCGCTTCCAGGCCGCAGCCAGGCTTCGCTGTCCAGACCCCCGCGAGCCGTAGCCGACGAGCCATGGCGCGCCCACCGGAGACAGGAAGGCGGGCTCGTCGAGCAACGCCTCTTCGGCGCCGCTGCGTGAGCAGACCAGGCTCAGGCTGGATCGCTGGCCTGCCGTCACGGCGTCCCCGTGCTCCGGGCCCCGCGAGGACAAGGCATCTCCTCGTAGGCGCCGCGGTAGCGCGGCGACCGCGTCCTGGTGAGCTCGTGTAACGGCCTGCTGCCGCGATGCGACGGCCATCCCACGGCGGCCGTCCGGATCTTCGATCAGCTCCTCCAGGGCCCGGGTCAGGGCCGCGCCGTCCCGGGGAACGAGGCGGCCGTTGACCCTGTCCTCGACCGCCAGCGGGATACCCGAGATTCCGAGGCCACGACGGTGAGCCCGCTCGCCATCGCCTCCAGGATGACGCCGGGCAGGCCGTCGACGTTTCTGGCGTCGCACCGCGGGCAGGACGAAGAGGTCGGCGGTCGGTACAGGTCCGCCGCGCAGCGTCGCGCAGGACGATCCTGGAAGGCGCAGCCGCTGGGGCTGCCAGGGCCCGGCGGCGAGCCGGAACTCCTCCAGCGTCTCCCGCGCCGGCGAGGACGACGTGGAGGCGGGTGGCGCTCGAAGAGCGCGGGCAGCTCCGGCAGCAGCACCTGGAATCCCTTCTTGGTCACCATGCGTCCCACCGACAGGGCGAGGACGGCGTCCGCCGGAAGACCCAACCGCTCCCTCCACACGGCCCGGCGCGCCGGGTCGGGTGAGGTCTCGGTGTCGACGCCGTACGGAATCACCGTCACCGCTCGCGCGGGAAGCCCAGGGCGCACACCCGGTCGACCAGCTCCGGGGAGCAGCCGGCAGAGGAGTTTCGCGCGCCTCAGGGCCCTGCCGGTCCAGGTCCGATCCCCGCCTTCTCCGCCATGAAGACGTCGGACCCGTGGCCCGACGCCGACCGCCACCGCCGGCAGCGCCAGCGGCGCCGCCGCCAGCCGTTGGGGACCACCCAGTGGGCGTGCACGAGGTCGTAGCGGACCGGGCCAGCTCCCGGCGCACGGCCCGTCGCGCGGCTCAGCAGATAGAGCGGCTTCACCAGGCCGGCCGCGAGGCGCACCCCGTCTCGTCGGCGTCCAGGCTCCGGCCAACCGAGCACCTCCCGGCTCTCCGGCGCGTAGCGGAAGGGTGCGCACGGACACGCCCTCCCCACCCATCCGCCAGACCGGCGGGGGGTGAGGACCGTGACCCGGTCGCCCGCGCGCACCAGGCCGAGCGCCAGGTCGCGGATGAACGGCTCCCGAGGTGTCCGCGGGAAAGCGCGGAAACGTCTGGTCAGGAACAGGATGTCCAGGGTCAGTCCAGCCGTTCCCTTGACCGAGTAGGTCTCCCGGCCGCGGAAGTTCTTGTAGGTGATCATCTCGCCGATCAGGCCGGTCGTCAGACCCGGATCCCCACCAGGATCAGGAGGACGCCGAGCAGCAGCAACGGCCGATCGGAGAGCGGTTCGTCGAACAGGATCTGCGCAGCGCGAGCCAGGCGTCGATGAGGAACCCGCTGCCGGCACAGAGGAGACCACGGAGCCCGGAACAGGTGGAGCGGCCGGCGGTGTACTGGTGATGAAGAGGACCGTGATCAGGTCGAGCAGGCCCTTGTAGTAGCGATCCCAGCCGTACTGACCGCCCGTGCCGCGCGGTGGTGCCTGACCGCCAGCTCGCCGGGATGCAGCCTTTGCGGCTGGCGAGCACCGGGATGTAGCGATGGAGCTCGCCGTACAGCGATCTCGCTGGACAGACCTCGCGCCGGTAGGCCTTGAAGCCGCAGTTGAAGTCGTGCAGATCGACCTGTGCCAGGCGCCGGGTGGCCCAGTTGAAGAGCTTGGAGGGCCACCGCTTGGAGATCGGGTCGCGGCGACGCTTCTTCCAACCGGAGACGAGATCGAGCCCTTCGTCCTCCAGCGCCGCCAGGAAGCGCGGGATCTCCCGCGGCTCGTCCTGCAGGTCCCCGTCCATCGTGATGAGCACTCCGCCGCGGGCGGCCTCGAAGCCGGCGCACAGGGCCGCCGCCTTGCCGAAGTTGCGGCGGAAGCGGATCAGCCGAACACGGGCGTCGCGCTCCCGGGCCTCGCGGACGCGCTGCGACGTGGCGTCCCGCGAGCCGTCGTCTACGAAGAGGAGCTCGAAGGAACGGCCCTCCGCGTCGAGGACCGCCGCCACGCGTTCGGCCAGCTCGAGAACGCTGCCCTCCTCGTCGTAGACGGGGACGACGACACTGATTTCGGGTGCCTCCACGGTCTGCGCCGACGGCTCGGCCACCGCCGGCGCGGCTCGCGACTCCATGGCGGGCATTCTACGACGAGACCTCCGCGCCTCGCGGACGATGACTCACGTCTGCGTCAGGCGCTCCATGACGACCTGCATGTCCTCCCAGGTCGGGCGCTTGAAGGAGACGTTCCGCAGCAACGCCGCCGGGTGGTAGGTCACCCTCGTCGGCACCCCCCGCACGGCGTGCCAGGTCCCGCGCAGGCGCCCGAGCGACTGATCGCTGCCGAGCAGGGTCTGCGCCGCCACCCGCCCCAGGGCGACCAGAACTCGTGGCGCGATCAGATCGATCTGCCGCTCGAGGTAGCCGATGCACTCCGCCACCTCGTCCGGCTGAGGATCGCGATTCCCGGGCGGCCGGCACTTGACGATGTTCGCGATGTAGACGCTCTCGCCGTCCAGCCCCATGGCGGCGATGATCTTGTCGAGCAGCTGCCCCGCGGGGCCGACGAAGGCCAGGCCCTGCCGGTCCTCCTCGGCACCGGGGCCCTCGCCGACGAACATCAAGCGGGCGCCCGGGTTGCCGCGGGCGAAGACGACGTTGCGCCTGCCCTCGGCCAGGCGGCAGCGGGTGCAGGTCGAGGCCTCGGCGGCGACCTCCTCGAGCAGACCCAGCCGGTCGCCGGCCTCCGCCCTCGCGGCCGAGCGCACCGCGTCCGCCGCGACCGGCACCGGACCCTCCCGCACCGCGAGATAGAGGGAGTCGTAGCCCAGGTCCCTCAAGTACTCGAGCAGGGCCGCTTCATCGACGGTCGGATGGCGGCCGGGGACATGAGCGTCCCGATCCTACTCGATGCCGCGCGGCCGGACGCTCAGCGGTCCGCGGCGTCCGGCGCGGCCGGAAGCCGCGCCACCAGCAGGTCGAGGAGCCGGCGGGCGATGCGATCCTTCGGCGCCCTCTCGAGGTGCACCGGATCGCCCTCGGCCCAGTACACGGTCACCTCGTTGGCGTCGACGTCGAAGCCGATGTCCGGCCGGGAAACGTCGTTGGCCACGATCGCGTCGACGCGCTTGGCGGCCAGCTTGCGCCGGGCCTCTCCTTCGGGCTCGCCGGTCTCGGCCGCGAAGCCGACGCGCAGGGCATCGGGGGCCACGTCGGCCAGGCCCGCCAGGATGTCCGGATTCTCGACCAGCTCGAAGTCCAGCGGACCGCGGCTGCGCTTGTGCTTCGACGGGGCGGTCTCGGCGGCGCGGTAGTCGGCGACCGCCGCAGCCATGACCACGAGCTCGCTCTGCGGTGCGAGCCGGCGCACCGCGTCCGCCATCTCGCGAGCGCTGACGACGTCGACACGGCGGACGCCTCGCGGCGTCGCGAGGTCGACGGGCCCGGCCACGAGCACCGTTTCCGCCCCGCGCCGCGCCGCCTCCGCGGCCAGGGCGAAGCTCATCCGCCCGCTCGAGCGGTTGGAGAGGAAACGGACCGGGTCCAGGTACTCCCGCGTCGGCCCCGCCGTGACCAGCACACGCCGCCCCGCCAGATCCCCCGCCTCTCCGGCGGCCTCCACGGCCTCGACGATCTCCGCCGGCTCCGCCATCCGTCCGGCACCCTCCTCCCCCGAGGCCAGCGGACCGACCACCGGCCCGACGAGAACCGCGCCGCGATCGCGCAGGGCTTCGACGTTGGCACGCACCGCCGGCTGCTCCCACATCGCGGAGTGCATGGCGGGAGCGACCACCAGCGGTCCATCGAACGCGAGGGCGGTCGTGGTCAGGAAGTCGTCGGCCAGACCGAGGGCGAGACGCCCGATCAGGTGGGCCGTCGCCGGAGCGACGCAGAGGACGTCCGCCCAGGCTGCCGCCGTGATGTGGAGCTCGTCGCCGCTGCCGTTGGCCTCGAGGTACTCCTGGCGGTGGACGGCGCGTCCGCTGAGCACCTCGAGGGTGAGCGGCGCGACGAAGCGCTCGGCGCTCCGGGTCAGGGCGCAGCGCACCTCGTGGCCCCGGCCGGTCGCCAACCGGACGAGCTCGGCGGCCTTGAAGGCCGCGATCCCTCCACCGACTCCGAGGAGGACGCGCATGGCGTCCGCCGGGGCCTCAGCCCTCGGCGGCCTCGTCGGTCTCCCCACCCTCCTCGGGAGCCGGGCCGTAGTCCCAGTCGATGAGATCCCGTCGAACCTCCTCGAGAGCGACTCGCGTCAGCTTGGGGCTGTCGACCTCGACCTTGGCGGGAGCGCCCCTCATGATCTGCTCGGCGCGCTCGGCGGCCAGGAGGATGTATCGGAACCTGCTGTCGATACGCTCGGGGATGTTCTGCATGTCGTATCTCCTGCCGTGGGTCTCGCGGCTGGATTCAATCGGCGCCGAGCGCCGCTTCGAAGCTGGCCAGGATCTGCTGGACCCGCTCCTCCATGTGCTCGGTGCGCAGCCTTTTTTCGAGGAAGATCGACGCCAGCTCGAGGCCGGCGCGATCGAGATCGTCGTTGATCATAACATAGTCGTAGTTCTTGTAACGCCTTATTTCACCGAGAGATACGGCGAGGCGCCCGCGGATCGCGTCCGGTCCGTCGAGCCCTCGTGCGGCAAGCCGCCGCTCGAGCTCCTCGTAGCTCGGCGGCAGGATGAAGATCGAATGCACCTCCGGGTGCTCCCTCATGATCCTCTCGGCGCCCTGCACCTCGATCACCAACACCACGTCGACTCCCGCCGCGAGCCGCGGCTCCACCTCCGCGCGCGAGGTGCCGTAGGAACGGTCCTGGTAGCGCGCCCACTCGAGCAGCTCGTCCGCCGCGATCATCGCCTCGAAGGTCGCCTCGTCGACGAAGTGGTAGTCGACGCCGTCGCGCTCCCCCACCCGCGGCCGCCGGGTCGTGTGGCTCACCGACATCACCACGCGGCCCGGGTCGGGCAGCAGGCCGCTCTCGAGCACGCGGCGTACCAGCGTCTCCTTGCCGGCTCCGGACGGCGCCGAGATCACGAACAGGTCGCCGCGTCGCGGGGGGGCGGAGGTCATTCGAGGTTCTGCACCTGTTCCCGGATCTGCTCGCAGGCCAGCTTCGCCTCGACGACGGTCGCAGCCATCGCGGTGTCTCGGCACTTGGAGCCCAGGGTGTTGAGCTCGCGGTGGACCTCCTGAGCGAGGAAATCGAGCTTCCGGCCCACGGCGCCGCCCTCTGCAAGGCACTCCCGGAAGGCCGTCAGATGACTGGCCAGGCGATCCAGCTCCTCCCGGACGTCGCTGCGCTCGGCCAGCACGGCCGCCTCCTGGACGACGACCCGCTCGTCGATTCCGCTGCCGCCGAGCAGCTCCTGCAGGCGCTCGCTGAGAGTCGCGAAGAGAGCGGTGCGGACGTCCTCACGCCGCGAGTCGAGCTCCTCACGCCAGGTCGCGAGGGCCGCGAGGCGTTCGTCGAGCACGCTGCGCAGGCGCTCGCCCTCGGCCAGACGTGCCTCGGCCAGGGCGTCGAGGCATGCGCCCACGGCGGCGAGAGCCAGAACGCCGTCCTCCTCGGTCCATGCCGCCGCGCTCGAGCGGAGCCGTACCACGTCGGGCAAGCGGAGGAGGTCGCCGGCCGCCAATCCCCCCTCGAGGACACCGGCACGGACCAGCTCGCGCACGTGCGCCGCCAGGGCCTCGGCCGCCCCGCGGTGCAGCTCGACCTCGACCGGAGCCTCCGCAGGCGTCTCGATCTGCACCTTGACCTCGATGCGCCCGCGGGCGAAGCGATCCGTGGCCAGCGACCGGACGTCGCCTTCCAGCGGCCTCAGCTCCTCCGGGAGGCGGAGGACCAGGTCGAGGAAGCGATGGTTGACGCTCCGGGCCGACACCGACACCCGCAACCGCCCACTCTCGCGCTCGGCGGACCCGAAGCCGGTCATGCTCTGCACCGCGCCCCGGCTCACGATCGGCAGGTCTCCAGGACCGCGTCCGCCGCCCGCACGCTGGCGCCCGGCTCGCCGAGGGCCCCGCGGACGGTCGCGAGCCCGGTACGCATGCGATCGATCGCCGCCCGATCGCGCAGCAGGGCGGCCGCCTCGCCGGCGATCCGCTCGGGCGTCGCCTCTCCTTGAAACAGCTCCGGCACCACGCGTCGCTCCGCCACCAGGTTCACCAGACTGAAGTGGGGCAACCGTACCATCAGCCGGGCGATCAGCGACGACCACGCGGCCACCCGGTAGGCGACGATGAGCGGCGTCCCGGCAAGGGCCACCTCCAGGGTCGCGGTGCCCGAAGCGCAGATCGCCAGGTGAGCCGCGGCCACCTCCCGCAGACGGTCCGCGGCGACGATGCGAACCGGGACGTCGTACCGCGCCGCCAGGGCCTCGATCCGCTCCCGGGGCACGCCCGGAGCCCGCACCCAGACGAGCTCCACCGGCAGCTGCCGCGCCAGCAGCTCGCCGGCGCGCAGGAAGACGGGGCCGAGGCTCTCGATCTCGCTGGCGCGCGATCCGGGTAGCAGGGCGAGCCGATAGGTGGCGGGCAGCTCGTCCGCCGCGACGGCGTCCCAGGCGTGCTCCAAGGCGGGGACCTCGTCGACGAGCGGGTGCCCGACGTGCACCACGTCGACGCCGTGCTCGCGGTAGAACCCCTCTTCGAACGGGAAGAGCACCAGCATCCGGTCGACCACCCGCCGGATGGTGCGGATGCGACGCCGGCGCCAGGCCCAGATCTGGGGGCTGACGTAGTAGACGACGGTGACGCCGCGCTTCTTCAGTGCCTTGGCCAGCCGCAGGTTGAGCTCCGGCGAGTCGATCAGGACGGCGCAGCGGGCCCCCCGCTCCTCCACCGCGTCGAGCAGCCCGTGGAAGATGCGGCGAGCCCGCGGCAGGACCGAGAGCACCTCGGTGATCCCGACGACGGCGACCTCCGAGGAGTCCCAGAGGGTCTCCATCCCCGCCGCCCTGAGCTCCTCCCCTCCCAGGCCGAACACCCGGAGGTCCGGAGCGCGGCGACGCATCTCCTCCAGCAGACGGGCCCCGTGCAGGTCGCCGGACGCCTCGCCCGCCACCAGCAGGACCTGGCGCTCGCCCATCGAGCTCAGGGGATCGGAGCCGGCGGTCCGCCGGGGAATGGGAACATCAGCCAGGCCAAGGCCAGAGCTCCCAGCGTCATGCCCAGGAAGATCTGCAGGAACAGCTTGGCCTGCGCCTTGCGATCGCGGCGCCAGAGCAGTGCGAAGAACACGCTCACCAGGAACGCGTAGAGCACCATGAGGAGGAAGTGATCGACCGGCATCAGCCCTTGCGCCCGCGAGAAATGTCCCAGACGTCGAGCAACAGCAGGAGGTTCATGAGCCCTCCCGTGAGCAGGAACGCCGTGCCGTACTCGTAGCCGGCGGCCGTCACGTCGCCCTGGTAGCCCGCCGCCCAGCGCAGCACGAAGTAGGGCAATCCCATCCCCATCGAGCCGAGCGTGGCGAGCAGCGTCAGCGGCTGGCCGGGCAGGACGCGGTAGAGATTGCCCTCGAGCGAGACTCCCGTGGCCACGGCGGCCAGAACCAGGAGCAGGAAGGCGACACCGCGGCCGATGCGACCCAGGAGCATGTGACCGAGACCGGGAACGAGGAACCCGGCGGCCAGAGTGCCCAAGGCGCGGGAGAAGGAGAGGGCCGGTGCATCCGGCGCGGGCTCCTCCTGCGCGGCCCCGTCGGGGCGCTCCTCGTCGCTCACGCTCACCTCGTGGTCACGCGTCGGAACGCTCGTTGAGCAGCTCCCGAAGGTCCTTCCCGGGCTTGAAGTAGGGCACTCGCTTGGCGGGCACCTGAACCCGGGCCCCGGTCTTCGGATTGCGCCCGATCCGGGCGTCCCTGCGGCGGATCCGGAAGCTCCCGAAGCCCCGCAGCTCGATCTTGTCCCCGCCCTTCAGGGACTCGACGATGCTGTCGAAGACCGTGTTGACCACCAGCTCCGCGTGCTTCTTGGTCAGGAGCGTGTCGCGGGCGACCTGCTCGACCAGCTCGGCTTTCGTCATTCCACTCTTCGCCACGTTTTCCCCCCGGCGCAGTCTACCCTTCCTTCTCCTCGTCGTCTTCTTCCTCATCTTCGTCCGAGTCGTCATCGTCCGAGTCGTCCTCGTCCGAGTCGTCCTCGTCCGAGTCGTCGTCGTCCGAGTCGTCCTCGTCCGAGTCGTCGTCGTCCGAGTCGTCCTCGTCCGAGTCTTCCTCGTCGGAGTCTTCCTCGTCGGAGTCTTCCTCCTCCGAGTCGTCGTCGTCCGAGTCCTCGACATCGTCGTCGGGGCCGTCGTCCGCGGTCGCGTCGTCCACAGCGACGGCCTCCTCGGCCTCGTCCGCTTCGTCCGCGTCCTCGTCGTCGCTCGCGCGAGCGACCTCGAGCTCGGCGATCTCGTCCTCGGTGGGCTGCGGCACACCGCGCATCGTCAGGCCGACCTTGTGGTCTTCCTCCTCGACCCGCAGGATCCGCGCGCTCACCCAGTCGCCGACGTTGTAGTCGTCCTCGAGCCGGCCGTCGACGTCGATCTCGCTGATGTGGGCCAAGCCCTCGAGCCCTTCGTGCACGTCGACGAAGAGGCCGAAGTCGGTGACGTTGACGACCGGACCGGTGACCACGTCACCGACCTTGTGCTCGGAGCTGAAGCTGTCCCACTCGTTGGGCAGGAACTCTTTGATCGACAGCGAGACCCTCTGGTTCTCGACGTCGATGTTGGTGATGCGCGCCTGGACCTTGTCACCCTTCTTGAGCACTTCGCTCGGGTGCTTGACGCGCTTGGTCCAGCTCATGTCGGAGACGTGGACGAGACCGTCGATCTCCTCGGTGATCTGGACGAAGGCGCCGAACTCGGTGAGATTGCGGACGGTGCCCTCGACCACCGAGCCGACGGGATGGCTGATCGACAGCTCCTCCCACGGATTGCGCTCCGCCTGACGCAGGGACAGGCTGATCCGCCGCTGATCGAGATCGAGCTCGGAGACGATCGCCTCGACCTCCTCCCCCACCTCGAGCAGCTTCGAAGGGTTGACGACCTTCTTGGTCCACGACATCTCGCTGACGTGGATGAGGCCCTCCACCCCCTCCTCCAGCTCGACGAAGGCTCCGTAGTCGACCAAGCTCACCACCTTGCCGCGCACACGCGAGCCGAGGGGGTACTTCTTGTCGACCAGCGTCCAGGGGTCTTCGCCCTTCTGCTTGAAGCCCAGGGAGACGCGCTCGGTCTCCGGATCGAACTTGAGGATGACGACCTCCACCTCGTCCCCGACGCCGAAGTGCTCGGAGGGGTGGTTGACGCGCCCCCAGGAGATGTCGGTGATGTGGAGCAGCCCGTCGAGGCCGCCGAGATCGATGAACACGCCGTAGTCGGTGATGTTCTTGACCACGCCCGGCATCCGGATCCCCTCCTCCAGCTTGGCGAGGGTCTCCTTCTTCTTGGCCTCGAACTCCTTCTCGAGGATGGCCTTGCGCGAGAGCACGACGTTGTTGCGCCGGCGGTCCATGCTGATGACCTTGAACTCCAGGTCCTCGCCGCGCAGCGACTCCAGGTGCTTGATCGGCTTGATGTCGGCGAGCGACCCGGGCAGGAACGCCCGGATGCCGACGTCCACCGTGAGACCGCCCTTGATGCGATCGACCACACGGCCCTTGATCGTCTCGCCGGCCTTGTAGGCGGATTCGACGTCGTTCCACACGCGCATGCGCTCGGCCTTGCGCTTGGAGAGGAGAACGTGCCCCTCGACGTCCTCGGCCCGCTCCAGGAGAACCTCGACCTGATCTCCCTTCTCGACGGTGACCTGACCGTCGCGGTCGGTGAACTCCTGCAGGGGGATGAGACCCTCCGACTTGTAGCCGATGTCGACCACCACGTCGTTGGACGTGACGCCGATCACCTTGCCGGTGACGATCTCGCCCTCCGACAGATGGCGCATGCTCTCGTCGTAGAGACTCACCATCTGCTCATAGCCGATCTCGCCCGTCTCGCCGCTCGAGGCGGACTCGGCGACCTCGGCCGCGCTGGCTTCGTCGCTTGCAGCCGACGACTCCAGCTGCTCTTCCGAAGACTCCATGGGGAAACTACCTCCTGAATTCTGGGATTAGGCTTTCGCCTTGCGCTTCCTGCGAGAGGAAGGTCGAGCTCCGTGCTCCGGTGTGAACTCGAAGACGGCGAGTATAGGAGTCGCTCGTCGAGAGTGTCAACCGGAAACGGGCCCGTCGGACGGGGCCGAACGGGCCTTCGCCCGGGCCGCCAGAGCCCTCTCCGCCGGGCCCTCGGGCGCCTCGTCCAGAGCCCTCGCCAGGGCCTCGGAGCGCCCTCCCGGAGCGGCCGCGGCGGCCACCAGGGCATTGCGCCGCAGCCCCTCGCGACGGGCTCGCTGCATGGCCGAGCCCCGGAAGCGCTCCCGGTACTCCTCCTCGCCCAGGGAGAGCAGCCCGGCGAGGTCGAGATCGCGGCGCGTCGCGGACAGCGCCAGCTCCGGATGGCCCGTCGCGGGCCGCTCGTTCCACGGGCAGGCCTCCTGGCAGAGGTCGCATCCGAACACCCACCCCGCCAGTTGGTCCGCGCGCTCCTCCGGGATCGCTCCCCGGTGCTCGATCGTCCAGTAGCTGATGCAGCGCTCGGAATCGAGACGGTAGGGAGCGTCCAGGGCCCCGGTCGGGCAGGCGTCGAGGCAGCGCGTGCACGAGCCGCAGGGATCCGCCAGCCTGGAGTCGGGATCCAGCTCGAGAGTCGTCAGCACCTCGCCCAGCAGGAACCACGAGCCGGGCTCCGGATGGAGAAGCATGGTGTTCTTGCCCACCGCTCCCAGACCGGCCCGGGCGGCGAGCTCGCGCTCGAGCACGGGCGCTGTGTCGACGCACGGTTTGGCCCGCGCGCCGGGAAACGCCTCCTCGATCCGGCGGGCCAGCTTCTTCAGACGGCGGCCCATGAGGTTGTGGTAGTCCCTTCCCCGTGCGTACCGGGCCACCCGCGGCCACAGGTCCCCGGGCGCCTCCTCGTCACCCGCGTAGTGCAGGGCCACGCAGACGGCGCTGCGGGCGCCGGGCAGCAGGAGCCGCGGATCGGCCCGCTCCTCGACCCGGCGCGCCATGTAGACCATTCCGGCGTGGCGCCCCTCGGCGACCCAGCGGCGCAGGGCGTCGCCCGTCTCGGCCGCCCCGACCGACGCCACGCCGGCGCGATGGAAGCCGAGATCGAGGGCCCAGGTCTTGAGGATCGTGCCGCGGGAGAGCTCCACGGGCCGATTGTAGGGCCGGGATAGAGTCCCCCGGACCGACGACGCCCGACGCCGTGCTCCGCAATCCCCATACGGCCGCGCTGGCGGCCATGCTTTGCGCCTCCCTCATCTGGGGAACGACCTTCGCGGTCGTCCACGAGGCGCTGGACGCCATTCCGGTCTTCCACCTGCTCGCCTTCCGGTTCCTCCTCGGCGCCCTGGCCCTGGGACCCTGGCTGCTGCGGGGCCTGCGCGACCGGGCGCTCTGGGCTCACGGGCTGCGCCTCGGCGCCGTCCTCTTCCTCGCCTTCGCCCTGCAGACCGGGGGTCTGGCGGAGACCACCCCGTCGCGGGCCGCCTTCCTCACCGCCCTGTCCGTCATCCTGGTGCCCTTCTTCGCCCGCCTCTGGCTCGGCCAGTCCCTGCGGCCGGTCGCCCTGGCCGGGAGCGCCCTGGCCGCGGCGGGTCTCTGGGTCCTCTACCGCCCCGGGCTCGCCGCCGCCGGAGGGTTCGGCCGGGGCGATCTGCTGTCCCTCGGTTGCGCCGTGGTCTTCGCGCTCCACGTGCTGGTCGTCGACCGAGCCGCGCGCGCCGGACCGCCCCGGCCCCTGGCCGCGTTGCAGTTCGCGGTCGTGGCCCTGCTCGCGGCCCCTTCGCTCCTCGTCGAGCCGCCGCGCGCGACCGAGGTGACGGGCGGACCGCTCGTGGCGGTGCTGGTCACCGGCCTCCTGGCCACGGCCCTCGCGTTCACCCTGCAGCTCCACGCGCAGAGGACCCTGGCTGCCGCGGAGGTGGCCGTGCTCCTGGCTCTGGAACCGGTCTTCGCAGCCCTCTTCTCGGTGGCCGTGGGCGCCGAGCGGTGGAGCGCCGCCACGGCGGTCGGAGGGCTCCTCATCGTCGCCGGAACCGTCGTCGTACAGCTTCGACCGCATCGCCGTTCTGTTGCCCCCCCGCCGGCCCATTGACTACAATCCCGGCTCCGACAGGACCACATCCCCCCGGACGATGGACGCCTTCGAAGAGATCACGCGCATGGGCCACGAGCGGGTCCTGCTGTGCTCCAACCCGGACGTGGGTCTGCGCGCGATCATCGCGGTGCACGACACGACCCTCGGCCCCGGCCTCGGCGGCGCGCGGATGTGGCCCTACGCGTCCTTCGACGAGGCGCTGACCGACGCCCTCCGGCTCTCCCGCGGGATGACCTACAAGGCCGCCGCCGCGGGTCTCAACCTGGGGGGTGGCAAGGCGGTGATCCTGGGCGACCCGAAGAGCGACAAGAGCGAGGAGCTCTTCCGCTCCTTCGGGCGTCACGTCGACTCCCTGGGCGGTCTCTACATCACCGCCGAGGACGTCGGCACCGACATGGAGGACATGGAGATCATCCTCACCGAGACCTCCTGGGTCACCGGCGTTTCGCCGGCCCACGGCGGAGGCGGCGACCCGTCGCCGGTGACGGCGCACGGTGTTCTCCAGGGGATCAAGGCCGCGGTGCGGTGGCGCTACGACGACACGTCGCTGGCGGGTCGCTGTGTCGCCATCCAGGGGCTGGGCTCGGTCGGGTATCACCTGGCCGGCTACCTGAAGGACGAAGGCGCGAAGCTGGTGGGGTGTGACATCGACGACGAGGTCACGGCGATGGCGGCCGAGGAGCTCGGCGCCGAGATCGTCCCGCCCGACGAGATCTTCGACGTCGAGTGCGACATCTTCGCCCCCTGCGCCCTGGGCGCCATCCTCAACGACGACACGATCCCCGCCTGCGCTGCGACATCGTGGCCGGCGGCGCCAACAATCAGCTGGCGAAGGACCGTCACGGAGCGGCCGTCCTCGAGCGCGGCATCCTCTATGCGCCGGACTTCATGATCAACGCCGGCGGCCTGATCAACGTCTACAACGAGCTGCTCGGGGAGTACAACCAGGAGCGTGCCCTGCGCGGCACCCGCACGATCTACCTGAACCTGATGCGGGTGTTCGAAATCTCGAAGAGCGAAGGCATCCCGACCAACGTGGCGGCCGACCGCGTGGCGGAAGAGCGCATCGCCACCATCCAGCGACTCGGCAGTCGCCAGTGGAGTCGGACCCTGCAGGGCCGGCGCGGCTAGCTCGCGTTCCCGCGCCGCGCGGACACCGTGCGTTCGAGCGCCCCCACGACCTCCTCGAGGCTCAGGCGGCTGGTGTCGACGACGACGTAGGACTCGTCGTGGCGCAGCGGCGAGAGGTCGCGACCGGCGTCGCGAGCGTCCCGCTCCTCGACGGCCGCGAGGATCTCCTCGAAGTCGGGGCTCCCACCGGCTTCGTTCTCCTGGCGCCAGCGGCGCTCCGCCCGGACCCGGGCGTCCGCTTGGAGGAAGAACTTGAACGGCGTCTCCGGAAACACGACGGTGCCGATGTCCCGGCCCTCGACCACGGCTCCGGCGCGCAGCGCGGCTTCGCGCTGGCGGCGGACCAGGTCCCGGCGCACTGCCGCGATGCGGGCCACCCTCGACGTGGCCTGCGCGACGTCGTGCCGATAGAGCTCCTCACCACAAGGACGGCCGGCCAGCGAGACGCGATAGCGACCCTCTCCGTCCGCCTCCAACTCGAGGTCCAGCCGGGCTACCAGGCGTTCGACGGCGGCGCAGTCGGAGGGGTCGAGCCCCTCCTCGAGAACCTTCCATCCCACGGCGCGGTACATCGCTCCGGTCTCCAGGACGGGCAATCCGAGGCGGCGGGCCAGCTCGCGGGCCACGGCCGACTTTCCGACGCCCGACGGGCCGTCGATGGCGACGACGACCGGCGGCGACTCAGTCACCCCGCCCCGCATCCCCGGGAGCGCGCCTCCGGCGCCCGCCGCCACGCCGCGACCGGCCGGAGAGCTGTGCCACCTCCTTCGGGCTGAGCTCCCGGAAGGCTCCCAGCGGCAGGCCGCGGTCGGTCACGGGGCCGATCGCGACGCGCTTCAGGCGTCCGACGGGATGGCCGATGCGGAAGAACATCTCGCGGATCTGGCGCGTGCGCCCTTCGCCGAGCTCGATGGCGAGCCAGGTGTTGTTGCGGGTCTTGCGCGAGGGCAGGGGGCTCACCTCGGCCGGCGCCGTCCGCTTCCCGTCGATCACCATCCCCCGCCGGATCCGGTCGAGCTGCGACTCGGGCGGTTCCCCCTTGACCTTGGCGTGGTACACCTTCCTGCAGCCGTAGCGCGGGTGCGCGACGCGCTGCGCCAGGGTGCCGTCGTTGGTCAGGAGCAGGAGCCCTTCCGTGCTCCAGTCGAGGCGACCCACCGGCGAGAGGGTCCGCCGCCAGGCCTCGGGGAGGAGATCGTACACGGTGGGCCGTCCCTCGGGGTCCGAGCGCGTGGTGATGTACCCGCCCGGCTTGTTCAGCAGGATGTACCGGAAGGGCTGCGCCGGGTGGATCCGCTTGCCGTCGACCTTGATCGCGTCGGCCTCCGGATCCGCCTTGGCGCCCAGATCCACCACCTCGCCGTTCACCGTCACGCGCCCGCCGCGGATGAGCTCCTCCGCGTCGCGCCGCGAGGCGACACCGGCTCGGGCCAGGAGCTTCTGAACCCGCTCCAGGCTCACGGCGCCTCCGGCGTGGCGACCGCCTCCGTCTCCCGCTCCTCATCGTCCTCGACGGCGAGCGGTGGGTCACCCTCCCCTTCGTCCAGGGGCCCTGCGAGGGCTCTTCCTGCCGCCTCGGGCTGCCCCTCGCCATCCAGGCCGAGGGCCTCCTCGAACTCCTCGAGGGGTGGCAGCTCCTTCAGGCTGTCGAGGCCGAAGAGCGTCAGGAAATCCGTCGTGGTCTTGTACAGGAACGGGTTGCCGACCACCGCCTTGCGGCCCGCGAGCTTCACCAGCCGCCGTTCGAGGAGGGTCGACAGGGCCGATTTCGAGTTGACGCCGCGCAGCTCCTGGATCTCCGGCGCGGTGATCGGCTGACGGTAGGCGACGATGGCGAGGGTCTCCAGCGCCGCCATGGACAGCCGATTGCGCCCGCTGGCCTCGAACAGGCGCACCAGGTAGCCGGAAAGGTCCGGCCGGGTCACGAGGCGCAACCCGCCGGCGACCTGCTCGACGACGACGCCGCGCTCCGGGGCCTCCCGATAACGCTCGAGGACCGCCTCCAGCGCCTCTTCGGCGGGCTCGCGGTCGCCCTCGTCGAAGACCTCCAACAGACGAGCCCTGGGCAAGGGCTCGGTGGCCACGAACAGGACCGCCTCGAGGGCCGCCTCCATCTCCGCGCGCTCCGTCATGACTCGAACGCCTCCAGGTCGTTCTCGGAGAGCCGGGTCCCGGTGGCCCGGATCAGCACGTCGCCGCTCTCGGTCTGGTGCAGGCGCACGATGCGCAGCCGGCAGAGCTCCAGCACCGCCAGAAAGGCCGCGACGACCTCGCCGCGGCTGCGCCGCGACCGCAGATCCCCGAGCAGGTCCACCGTCCGACCACCCTCGAGCCGGGAGAGGAGCCGCTCGACTTGGGAGCGCACGCTGAACTGCTCCCCCCGCAGATGCATCGGCAGAGGGTGGTCGTAGTCGTAGCGCACCAGCACCGTGCGCAGCGCTCCGAGCAGGTCGTAGAGCGACACGTCCCCGATCTCGACGCCCCCCTCTTCGGTCTCGCCCTCGGGAAGCGGCCGCGCCGGGAGGGTCCAGACCTCGCGCCGGAGGCTGTGGATCTCGGCGAGCGACTGCGCGGCTTCCTTCAACCGGCGGTACTCCAGCAGTCGCTCGACGAGCTCCTGGCGCGGGTCCTCCTCCTCCCCCTTCTCGTTGCGCTGCCGCGGCAGGAGCATCCTGGACTTCAGGAAGATGAGCTGCGCGGCCTCGTAGACGTACTCCGCCGCGATGTCGAGGTTGAGCTCCTCCATCAGCCGGAGCGTCTCGTGGAACTGGTCGCAGATGGTCGCCACGGGGATGTCGGTGAGGTCGACCTTGTTCACCCGCACGAGATGCAGGAGCAGGTCGAGCGGTCCCTCGAACTCCGGCAGGCTGACCTGCCACGACTCCGGGAGCCCGGCGGCGACGGCCTGCGTCGTCAAGAGGAGACCTCGGCGAACAGCGACTCGTAGTCGAGCTTCATCGCCGACCGCACCCGGGACATCGTCTCGGCCGCCCGCTCCTGCGCCCGTCGCGAGCCGTCGCGGAGGATCTCCAACAGGGCCCCGGGCTCCGACATCAAGCGCTCGCGCCGCTCCCGCATCGGGGCCAGGAACTCGATGAGCCGCTCGGCGACGAGCTTCTTGTCGTCGACGCACCCGATCTCCGCCGCCCGGCACTCGCGTGCCACCCGCTCCTGGACCTCGAGGGGCGAGACCAGCCGGTGGAACTGGAAGAGGTTGCAGGTCTCGGGATGCCCCGGGTCGGATCGTCGCAGCCGCGTCGGGTCCGTGAACATGCCCTTGCACTTCTCCCTGATGACATCGGGCGAGTCACCGATGTTGATGGCGTTGCCGTAGGACTTCGACATCTTCTGGCCGTCGAGGCCCGGCACCTTCGGCGTCGGCGTGAGAAGGGTCTGCGGCTCGGGGAACACGCCACCGTAGAGGGAGTTGAAGCGCCGAGTGATCTCGCGGCACAGCTCGATGTGACTGGCCTGGTCCTCGCCCACCGGCACGAAGTCGGCGCGGTACATCAGGATGTCGGCCGTCTGCAGGACGGGATACCCCAGGAAGCCGTGCGTCGAGAGGTCCTTGTTGGAAAGCTGCCGGATCTGCTCCTTGTACGTCGGCACCCGCTCGAGCCACCCGAGGGGCGTGATCATCGAGAGCATCAGGTGCAGCTCCGCGTGGGCCGGGACCCACGACTGCAGGAAGAGCGTCGAGCGCTCGGGATCGAGCCCTGCCGCGATCCAGTCGGCGAGCATGCTGAGGGAGTTCTCCGCCACCATCGAGGTGTCCGCGTAGTCGGTGGTCAGGGCGTGCCAGTCCACGACGCAATAGAAACACTCGTACTCGTCCTGAAGGTCCACCCAGTTCCTCAACGCACCGAAGTAGTGCCCGAGGTGCAGCAGCCCCGTGGGCCGCATCCCCGAAAGCACCACCTTGCGTCCGCCAGTCGTCGACTCGGCCACCGTCACACTCTCCTCCCGCTCCATGCGGTGCGAAGCATACCGGCTTTCGCAGCGCGGCCCGGCAGGGGTATGGACGACCCGGAGCGGGAAGATTTTCCCCACCCCGTGCCCGGCCTCCACCGGCGCAGCCCGACCGGACGGGCGACTCGCGCGCTGGCACGCTCTTCGCTACTTCCACCTGGTGCAACGAAGGGAGGAGACGATGACGATCTCGCACAAGCTCGCAGCTCTCGCTCTCGCCACGATGCTCGCGGCCGGCTGCGCCTCCGTGACCGGGCCCTACGAGACCCGGCGCGACAAGACCGCCAAGGGCGCCGGGATCGGGGCGGCCGCCGGCGCGGTCGGCGCCGTCCTGGCCGGCGAACGGGAAGCCGACGAGATCCTCGCCGGCGCGGCGATCGGTGCCGCCGTCGGTGCCGGCGTCGGCGTCTACATGGACCGCCAGGAGGAGCGCTTCGCCCACATCCCTGGAACCACCGTCGAACGGGTCTCCGAGGACGTCCTGCTCGTCCACTTCAACTCCAACCTGCTCTTCGACGTCGATTCGTCGAGCGTGCGCCCCGACGGACGCGCCGCCCTCGAGGACGTCGCCGGGATCCTCATGGAGTACCCGAAGACCGCCGTGGTCATCCAGGGGCACACCGACTCGACGGGGAGTGAGGAGCACAACCTCGATCTCTCGCAGCGGCGCGCCGAAGCGGCCGAGCGTTACCTCGTCGGGCGCGGCGTGACGCCGTCGCGCATGACGGCGCTCGGATACGGCGAGTCCTACCCGGTGGCCAGCAACGACAGCGCGAGCGGCCGGCAGCAGAACCGCCGGGTCGACATCCTTCTCAAGGCCAAGGCGACCTAGGCAGCGCGCCACACCCTGGCCTTTTCAACATAGGCCCGTCGCGTCAGACGGCGCGGCGGGCCAACCCATCCACCTCGCGCAGCAGCCGAGCGTTGGCGGCCACCACCCGGTGCTCCACCACCAACGTCCACAGCTGGACCGCAAGGGTGAGGAAGAAGAGCGCGTGGTGGATCCAGACGGGGATCACCTCCGTCTGTACCCCGCCGCCGACGATGAAGGTCGCCATGATCAGGAGCATGGCCAGCATCATCGGTGGATTCGACTCCATCTTGAAGCGCCGGGTTCGCTCGACGAAATCGCCCTCCAGATCGGCCCGGGCCACCGTCTCCTTCACCGCCTTGCCGGTCCCGATGAGGAAGAAGAGGATCCAGCAGTGGGAGAAGAGGAGCAGAAAGCAGGCGACCAGGGCGACGAGCATGTGGCGACCCATCGACTCCATCGAATCCACGCCGTAGCCGAGAACGGCCGTGGCCACGAACGCCAGGGTGCCGCACCAACCGATGATCAGCAAGGCCCTTCCCATCATCGCTCCGCTCCTCCTTCCCTCCGGCCCGTCCGTCCGGCCACGGCATTCTCCCACGCCGCCACGGCGTGGCGCGGACGATAGCGCTCGTCGAGACGACGACGGCCCGCCAGGCCCCTGCGGTGCGCCTCCTCCGGATCGGAGGCCTCGCCGAGGGCCGCGGCGAGGGCCTCTGGATCCTCGGGCGGCACCAGCCAGCCTGTGACCCCGTCTCGCACCACCTCCGGAATCCCGCTCACCGCGCTCGCCACCACCGGCCGTCCGGCCTCCATCGCCTCGAGCACCACGAGCGGCATTCCTTCGTACGTCGAGGGCACCACCAGCGCCCGGCAACCGGCGAGCAGACCGCGCACCTGACCCGCGTCGCAACGGCCGAGGAACCGAACTCGCTCCCCGAGCCCCCACTCCCCGACCCGCCTCTCCAGGTGTTGCCGATGTTCCCCCTCCCCCGCGATCCAGAGCGGCGGCGTGCCCGGCGGGAGGTGACGGAGCGCGTCGAGAAGGACCTCGACGCCCTTGCGAATGCGCAGGCGTCCGACGAACAGCCAGTAGTCCCGCCGGGCCCCTGCCGCCGCAGGCTCGACGGCGAGCCCCCCCGTCACATTGGGGAGCACGCCCACCGCCGGCAGGGAGTAGTCGCGTTCCAGCTCCCCGGCCGTCGTCCGGCTCGGCGCCAGGACCACGTCGGAGACCCAGGCGGTGAGGCGACCCAGGAGGACCTGGAGAGGGGCCTTGAGGTAGCGGAAGCGCCGTTCGATCCCTCCCGGGCGGCCGAGGATCCGGCCACCGGCGGCCAGCGGCCGCACGGCCTTCAGCTCCTCGACGTAGCTCACTTGCAAGAGCGCGACGACGAGCGGAGCGGGATGCAGGGTGGCGCGCAGGACGGCAGCGGTCAGGGCGGCCAGGACGCCGTCGGATTCGTGGACCTGCACCACGTGCGGGCGGAAGCGGGACAAGCGCCGAACGAAGGGACCGAGCACGGTGACCGGGAACCAGAGCTTCGCTCCGCGGGCGCCACCCTCCCCGCGGCCCAACACTTCGACCTCGTGACCGGCCTGGCGCAGGCCGGCGGCCAGCTGGAGCACCTGCTCGCCGACTCCGGAGATGTCGGTGGGCGGCAGGGTGTTGGCAACGAGGAGCACGCGCACGGTCCGGCTCAGCCTCCGGCGAAGCGATCGTAGCGGGAGAGGGCCCGCGCTCCCAGCCGGGCGAGCAGGGGCTCCACCTCGGAACGGGGCGCTTCGACCAGGATCCGGTGGGCGTCCTCGCGGGCGCGCTCCACCCACTCGCGATCGGTGACGATGTTGGCCACGCGGAAGGTCGGAAGCCCCGCCTGTCGCGTGCCGAGGAGGTCGCCCGGGCCGCGGATCTCGAGATCCGCCTCGGCGATACGGAAGCCGTCCGTGGTCTCGCCGAAGACCTGCAGCCGGCGCTCCGCGTCCTCCGTCAGGGCGCCGTGCAGGGCGACACAGGCCGAGGCGCGCCGGCCGCGCCCGACCCGGCCGCGTAGCTGGTGGAGCTGGGCCAGGCCGAAGCGTTCCGCGCTCTCGATGACCATGATCGTGGCGTTGGGAACGTCGATGCCGACCTCGATGACCGTCGTGGCGATGAGCACCTGCAGGTCACCCTCCGCGAAGGCGCGCAAGCGCTCTTCGCGCTCCTCGGCGGCCATGCGGCCGTGCACGACGGCCGTGCGCTGCGAGCCGAGCCGGCGGGCCACGTCGCGGCCGCTGGCCTCGATGGAGCGGGCGGAGAGCTGCTCGCTCTCCTCGATGAGCGGAAAGACGACGTAGGCCTGATCGCCGCCCTCGATGCGGCGCCGCAGCCAGCGGTACACGGTGGCCCTGGAGGACTCGTCCACCACCCGCGTCCTGATCGGCGTGCGGCCGGGCGGCAGCTCGTCGAGGATCGAAACGGCCAGGTCGCCGTAGACGGTCAGCGCCAGCGAGCGCGGGATCGGCGTCGCGGTCATCACCAGGACGTCGGGGCGATCGCCCTTGCGCTGCAGGAGCTCGCGCTGGCCGACGCCGAAACGGTGCTGCTCGTCGATGACCGCCAGGCCCAGGGCCCGGAAGCGCACTCCCTCCTGGATCAGCGCGTGGGTACCGACGGCGAGCTGCACCGAGCCGTCGGCCAGGGCCGCCGGCTCCGCCGTGCGGTGCGAGCCGGTCAGCAGCGCCACCTCGAAGCGATCTGCGAGCAGCCGGCGCAGGCTTCGGTACTGCTGCTCGGCCAGCAGCTCCGTGGGCGCCATGAAGGCGCCCTGCAGGCCGTTCTCCATCGCCAGCACCAGGGACAGCGCCGCGACGATCGTCTTGCCGCTGCCGACGTCGCCCTGGAGCAGACGCAGCATCGGGTAGGGGCTCTGCAGATCGTCCGCGATCTCCTTGAGGACCCGCTTCTGGGCTCCGGTGAGCTTGAAGGGCAGGACGTCGCGCACCACCTCGCGCAGCGGATCGTCGATCCGGTAGGAGTGCTCCTTCGGTCGGCGAACCTCTTCAGAGCGCACCAGGGCGAGCTGGATCTGGAGGCGGAAGAGCTCACCGTAGATCAGGCGCAGATGAGCCGCGCTGCGCCGGGCGTTCAGCCGCTCGATGTCGTCGCTCTCCTCCGGACGGTGGAGGGAGAGGAGGGCCTCGCCCAGCCGCGGCATTCCGTAGCGGCGGCGCAGCGACTCGGGCAGCGGGTCCTCGCCGAAGCTCTCGGCCGTCACCGACGCGAGGATCTGGTCCAGGACGTGGCGCAGCGCGACCGGGCCCAGCTTCCCGATCGAGGGGTAGATGGGAACGATGCGGCCGCCGTGGACGGCGTGGTCGACGGCCTCGCAGGTCGGATTGACCAGCTGGAAGCCGCCACCGTGGCGCTGGACACGGCCGTGCAGCAGGTAGGCGGCGCCCTCCTCCACCTGACGGCGCAGGTAGGGACGGTTGAACCACACCACCCGCACGCTGCCCGAGTCGTCCTCGGCCCAGCCACGCACCATGGCGAGGCCGCGTCGTCGAGCCCGCACGTCCGCGAGGCCGCGCAGGCGCGCCACGAAGGTGAAGCTGCCTTCCTCGCTCAAATCCCCCAGCCGATGGACGCGACTGCGATCCTCGTAGCGCAAGGGAAGGTGCAGGAGCAGATCGGAGACGGTCCGGTAGCCCGCCTCGGCGAGCGAGCGGGCCCGCGCCGGACCGATTCCCCGCAACCCCTGCAGGGGGGTCGTCGGCGTGACCTCGTCAGGGCCGGTCACGGCGATTCGCCGATCTCACGGGGCGGCGTCGTGTTGCCCCGTCAGCCGGAAGACGAACTCCACCAGTCCGAACCGCACTCGATCGTCGCTCTCGACGGGGGCGGGCACGGCGGTCTCGAGACGGTTGCCGTTGACGAACGTGCCGTTCAAGGTGCCGATCTCCTCCACCACCCAGACGGTCCCGTCCTGACGGTAGATGCGGGCGTGCCGGCGACTGCTGGTGCGGTCGGGGTCGAGAGGCGTCAGATCGATGCCGGGCTGGATGCGAGTCACCGGATCGCGGCGGCCGACGCCGACCGAGGTCGCCAGGTCGATGTCGAAGACCACCCCGGACTCCTCGTGGTGGAGCGTCGCGGGAATGGGCGGCCCGCTCTCCACCGGTGCCGCGACCAGGCCCTCTTCCACCTGCTCGCGGGTTCGCTGCCCCTCCTGCAGCGCCGCGTCGAGAAGCTCGTCGAGCCGCCGCACCCGGCGCGACAGCTTGCGCATGATGCGGACGCCGATCTCGGGATTGTCCTTCAGCATGCGTGCGAACAGCGGACGGGAGATCTCCAGCAGCTTGGAGTCGGTGAGCGCTCGCGCCGACGCGTTGCGGGGCAGCTCCTCGAGCAGCGACATCTCGCCGAAGAAGTCCCCCTTCTCCAGGACCGCCACCTGACGCTCCTCTCCGGCCATGGTGCGCACGATCTCCACCCGGCCCTCGTGGATCACGAACATGTCGGTGCCGAGCTCGCCCTGACGGAAGATGAACTCGCCGCCGGCGATGTCGCGCACCACCTCGGGCGAGGCGGAGCTGACGTGCGACCGATCCGGTGTGCTCATGCGCTCGACTCTCTCGACCAGGGGGTCGCGGGACGTGAGGGCCTAGCCTACCAGCAAGAGCCCTCGATCCGAACCCGCCTCGAGGCGGGCGGACGCGCCCAGGGGCAGCGTCAGATTCGGTCTGTCGTGGCCCGAAGGACAGTCGAAGGCCACCGGGAACTCGGTGCCCGCCAGCGTTCCCGCGAACAGCTCCCAGGCCTCCTGGCGCGCGCCCTCGGGAATCGCCGAACGACCCACGACCATCCCGGCGAGCCCGTCGAGAGCTCCCGCCCGGCGCAGCTGCAGGAGCATCCGATCGAGGCGGTACGGCGGTTCGTCGACGTCCTCCCAGAAGAGGATCGAGCCGTCGAGGTCGATCTGGTCCGCCGTCCCGACGCCGGCGGCGAGCAGGCTCAGGCAGCCGCCCAGCAGCGCCCCGGAGGCGCGCCCCGGCCGCACGGTCCCCAGGTCCAGACGCAGCTTCGGTCGCCCGGCGAGGGCGCTGCGCAACGAGGCCTCCTCCTCCGGCTCGAGGCCCTCGGCGATCTCGACGGCGGCCATCGGACCGTGAAAGGCCACGAGATCCAGCCGCCGCACGATCTGCAGGAGAAAGGGCGTGACGTCCGAGTAGCCGATCCAGGCCCGCGGGTGGCGGGCGAGCAGGTCCCAGTCGACGCCGGCGAGCACGCGCTGGCTGCCGTAGCCACCGCGGGCGAAGAAGACCGCGGTCAGGTCCTCACGGGCCGCCAGCTCGTGCAGGGCGTCCAGACGCTCGGCGTCGCCGCCCGCCAGCGGGCCGCGGCGCGACGCCAGGTTGCGCGCCGTCACGGGCTCGAACCCGAGACGCTCCAGCCCACGCAGGCCGCGCTCGAGTCGATCGCCGTCGAGCGGACCCGAGAGGGCAGCGACCCCGACCCGATCGCCGGGCCGTACGGGCGACGGAAAACGAGCCGGCGAGGTCAAGATGTCGGAGAGCCCCTGTAAGCCGAATTCTGTCTCCCCCCGAAGGGGGTGGCGATCATTCCTCTGGTGCCGGCGTTGCCGCCGACCTCGAGCGGCCTACCCGGAAGTGGTCGGCCGAAGCCGAGCGGGACGGACGGCCCGCTTTTCCACCTCCCTATTTGGCCTTGCTCCGCATGGGGTTTACCCTGCCTCGCGCCGTCACCGGCGGAGCGGTGGGCTCTTACCCCACCCTTTCACCCTTGCCGGACGCCCGGCGAACCGGACGCCCTCGGCGGTCTGCTCTCTGTGGCACTTTCCGTCGCGTCACCGCGCCTCGCCGTTAGCGAGCATGCTGTCCGTAGGAGTTCGGACTTTCCTCCCCCCGACCAGGGGCCGGAAGGCGATCACCCGGGGCTCTCCGACGGGGAGATGCTATCCCGAACCGCGGCGCCGCGCTCAGTCCTCCCCTCCCATCCAACCCGTGAGCTTGCGCCAGAGGGAGGAGCGCTCCTGCTCCGCGGCACCGGAGCGGGCGACCGGGAGTCGCTCCAGCGCCTCGATGATCGTGTCGTCCGTGGGGTCGAGCTCGAGGGCCGCCTGCAGGTGCTCCCGGGCCCGCACCGGCGCACCGGCGCGCTCGAAGAGCAATCCCAGCTCGCGCCGATAGTCGACCACGTGCGGCTCCGCCTGCACCGCCTCCACGTAGCAGTTGATCGCCTCCTGCGTCCAATGCGGGTTGCGACCGAGGCAGTGCCCGAGAAGCGCGAGATAGCGCGGCTCGCGATCCATGCGGACGGTCTGCTCGAGGAGCTGGACCGCGTCGTGGAACCGCCCGTCGGCCACCAGGCGCTCGGCGATCAGGAACTCGCGCCGGGCCTCCCGGCGCTTCTCTTCGTCGCGGGCGATCCCGGTGGGAGCCTCGGGCCGCCAGCCCATCGACTCGAGCCGTTGGCGATAGCGCGCCCTGAGGTCGGGATCGCTCAACGTCAGGTAGGCCTCGGTGGCCCGTTCGAAGATCACCTCCAGGGCGGGCGCACCGCCCTTCACCGCGAGGGCCTCGGCGTGGCTGGGGTGCACCAGGCGGGCCAGCTCGGTGTAGGCACGGTGCACCTCGGCCTCTTCCGCCATCGGATCGACGTCGAGCAGGTCGAAGAAGTTGCGCTCGCCCAGGCCCGCCAGGAGCTCTCCGATCCGCTCGCGATGCTCGTCCGGGGGGAGATCGAACGGCCGGTCCTCGAGGGTCGCCGCGATGCGGCCGCTGAAGCGCTCCAGGCGCTTGTCGCTGAGGAAGCCCGTCCCGCCGTCCTTCATCCGCCCCTCCGACCTCGTTCCGACCGGTCGATCCTACCCTGTCGGCGGGCGCCGTCCCAGGAAGCGGGGGTTGACTCCGGCCAGCTTCTCTCGGGAGGCGGCGGCGGCGCGTTCGTCTCCCGCCGCTTCCTGGGCGTCCGCGAGCACCGCGAGGTTGTAGAGCTTGAAGACCGCGCCTCCCAGAACGTCCCAATAGCGCAGCGAACGGTCGGCGGCGAGCAGCTGCGCCTCGGCCTCGGCGGCATTCCCTTCGGCCAGCGCGCGGGCCCCTCGCATGTGAGCGAGCAGCGCGGACGCCCCTTCGGCTCCGAAGCCCTCCTCGGCCTCGCTGCGCAGCGCGTCTTCGACGCCCTTCTCGATCTCCCGGGCGGCGTCCTCCCGACCGGTCTCCAGCGCCGCGCGGTGACCGAGCACCAGCGCGTCGGGGGCCCCCCGGCCGACGCACTCCTCCGAGGCCCGCCACACGCCCTCCCAGTCGCCTCCCAACAACGGCTCCCAGAGATCCACCGTACAGCGGATGCGCTCGCCGTACCGGTCGTCGGTGCTCAGGCAGTCGCCCTCGGTCGCGGCGCGATCGAGGGCCCGACGCGCCTCCGTGGCGTCGCCCTCCAGCAGGTGCAGGGTCACCAGGTGCTCGTAGGAGGCACAGAAGTCGGGCCGGATCCGGAGAGCCTCCTCGAGCTCGCGCTCCGCCTCCGGGTAGCGACCGCGCAGGGTCAGCAGCTCCGCCAGCGAGTCGTGCGGATTCGCCTGGTCCGGCGCCACGTAGAGGTAGGTGCGGAAGTGGTCCTCCGCCTCGTCGAAGCGACCCTGCGCCATCGCCGCGTAGCCTCGCCGGTTCTGCGCTTGGACCCAGTTCGGATCGACCTCCAGGAGGTGCTCGTGGCAGGCCTCCGCGCCGTCCCAATCGCGCAGGCCCCACAACCGCCGACACTGTAGATCGAGCGCGAAGGGATCGTCGGGGTGCTCGCCGACGTAGTGACCGAGCAAAGCTGCCGCCGCATCCTCGTCACCGTCGGCGCGCAGCAACCAGTAGCGGATGAGGAAGGCCTCGGTCCCTTGCAGGGAGTCCAGGTCGGTGCTCCGCAGCTCGTCCAGGAGCTCCCTGCCGTGCTCCCCGTCGAGCCCCTCCAGGAGCGCGACCTTCAGCTTCGCGATCGCGAAGTCCGGATCGCGGTTGAGCGCCTGCCGGCACGCTTCGAGAGCCTCTCGGTGGTAGAACTTCATCTCCGCGTCCAGACACTCGCGGAAGGCCTCCCGAGCCCCGGCGTCGTCGGTGCTCCAGCGGCGCGGCTCGCGGAGCCAGCCCGCGGCCATCATGCCGCCGACGGCACCGAGAGCCACCACCGCTACGATCAGCTTCTTCATCACGCGACCTCCGGCTGGCGCGCCACGGCCACCAGCGTCATGTCATCGTAGAGCTCGTTGCCGCGGGTGAACCGGTCGACGGCCGCCAGCACCCTCCCGATCACCTCGTCCGGATCCGCCGGTGCCTCGGCGAGGACGCCGGCGAGGCGCTCCGTGCCGAAGAACTCCCCCTCCGGCGAGGTCGCTTCGACCACGCCGTCCGAGTAGCAGAGCACCAGCTCGCCCGGCCGCACCTCCGCCTCCAGAGTGCGGTACTCCTCCGCCATCATCGCCCCGAGCGGCAGACGGTGGTCTCCCAGCGGCAGCTCCAGGATCCCCCCGTCCACGGTCCGCTTCAACGGCTGGGGCTGCCCCGCCAGCAGGTAGACGATGCCCTCGCTGGTCGGGCTCGAGGTGACGTACCCGAGTGCCACGAAGCCCCCTCTCTGGATCTCGTACAAGCGCCGGTTGGCGAGGCGCACCAGCTCTTCCGGATGCGGCGCCGTCAGAGCCAGGGAGTGGAGGATCTCGTAGGCCGCCATCATCACCAGGGCGCCCGAGACCGACTTGCCCGACACGTCGCCGTACGCCACCGCCCGGCTCCCGTTCCAGGGTCCCGGCAGCTCGGCGATGAAGTCGCCGCCCACCTGGCGGGCGGGCCTGCACACCGCGGCGACCCGCCAGCCCTCGGCCAGGCGAACCGCCTCGGGCTGCAGCGAAGCCTGGATCGTCGCCGCGATGTCGAGCTCGCGCTCGAGCTCCGCCTGGCGCGTTCTCTCCTCCAGCAGCGCCTGCGCCTCCAGGGCCATCGACGCCTGATGCACGAGGCCCCGCAACAGGTCGATCTCCTCGTCCTCGAACGGCATCTGCCCGCGGCGCTCGGCGATCAACAGCAGACCGAGGTGCCGACGGGAGGATCCGAGGCTGCCGACGAGCTCCACGCCGGCGCGCTGCAGCCTGTCGAGCAGGGCACCGGCGTCGGAGGAGCGGAGCCGCACGCGTGCCATGCGCTCGACGCGGCCGATGCCTCCGAGCCGGCGCAGCCCCCGGTGCAGGACGTCGAGGCTCGGAAGCTCCGACGGAAGGGCCTCGGGCCCGACGGTCTTGCGCAGCCGGCCGTCCCGGCTCAGATAGAGAGCGGCGAAGCGGACTCCGAGGGAGTCCGGCAGCTCCCCGACCAGACGGCGCACGCCCTCCCCTGCATCGCGCTCGGAGACGAACGCCTCCCCGACCTCGCGCGCGGCGCGTTGCAGGCGGGAGCGCTCGGCGAAGAAGAACCGGTCGCTGACCACCTGGAAGCGCCGCCGCAGCGGCTCGAAGAGCAGCAGAATGGCGAGAGCCAGGATCAGCGGCGAGTAGCGTGACGCGGTCTCCCCACTGCCGGCGAAGAGGCTGTTGAAGGCCGCGATCCCGGCGGCGTAGAGCCCGGTGATCAGGGCCGTCGTCAGGGTGTACAAGAGGCTGCGACGCAGGATGATCCGGATGTCGAGCAGCTGGAAGCGCACGATCGCGTAGGCGAAGGTGAGGGGCACCAGGACCAGCGGCACGATGCCCCAGATGACGAGCTTCTCGGTGTGCAGAAGGGCCGGAAAGGCGACGGCGAGGACGACGAACGGAAGCAGCCCGAAGAGCGAACCGAACAGCACGAGAAGGGCTCCCTGGCGACGCTGCGGCTCCTCGAGGCTGCGAGCGTTCATGCCGAGCAGGGTCAGTCCGATCAGCAGATAGACCGCCAGGACCCACCAGTTGGCCGCCGGAGCACCGCTGATCAGGGAGACGTCGGCGAGATGGCGCCGCTCGGCCACCAGTGTCGTGAGGAGCACGAGGGGCGGTACGAGGTAGAGGGCGCCGATCCCGGCCCGCAACAGGGAGCGGGGCGGGCTCCAACCGAATCGCTCACCCACCTTCGGCCAGACGGGCTCGGGGAAGATCAGGAAGAAGTGGAGGAAGGTCGCCGGCAGCAGGAGCAGGGCCACCGTGCCGGTCGACAGAACGAAGGTGTCGATCCACGAGTAGGACGCGGGCCGCAGGCGGCAGATGAGGAACAGCATGAACAGGCTGCTCATCAAGAAGAAGACGCCGCTGGCCCGCTGGCGGGGCTGGCGCAAGAGGACGAAGAGCCCGACGGCGAAGAAGGCGAAGCCCAGGACACAGGCGTAGAGGTACGAGGTGTCGCCGATCCGGCGCGGCCCGAGCTCGACGCGCACCTCCCGCAGCCCCATGGCGCCCTCCACGAAGTAGGGCACCACCTCGCCGATGCGGAAGCGGTTCAGCTGCCCTGCGGCGTGCGCCGGCGAGCGGAGCAGCTCCCGGTCGATCCCGACGATGCGGTCTCCGGGCGCGATGCCCGCCCGGTCGGCTCCGCTTCCGGGGACGACCCGGCGCACGATGAGCTTGCCGGGGGCGTCGGCCTCCAGCATGACTCCGTCGTACGGTCGCGGCAGGAACATGTCGACCACCGACAGCAGGGCCAGCGCGAGCGCCGCCGCACCCAGCAGGACGAGCACACGCAGGGAGCTGGACCGCTGGGAGCTCATGGTCGCGGGCACCGCCTCAGGTACGACGCCGGGGCTCCCGAGTTCTCACGAGGCGGCGGGACAGAACGCAGCGAGGCACGCGCAGATCTAGATCTGATACGTGTTCGGAAGATACAACTTGACAGACATCGAATCATATCCGATAATGGACGTCGCGCCGGGCGTCGCCCGGCTCCCCGAACGATTCGGTGAAACCGAGACCAAGGAGGAACGACACCATGACATCCCTGATCCGCTGGAACGCCCGACCCGATGTGCTGCGCGACCGCGTGAGCCGCCTGTTCGACGAGGCCTTCAACGACTTCGTCTCCCCGCTGTCCGGCCGCGAGGACACCCGCACCGGGTCCTGGATGCCCGCCGTGGACATCCGCGAGACCCCCGAGAGCCTGCTCTTCCACGCCGAGCTGCCCGGGATGACGAAGGACGAGGTGGAGCTCACTCTCGAGAAGAACACCCTCACCCTCCAGGGCGAGCGGAAGTTCGAGCGGGACGAGCAGCGCGAGAGCTACCACCGCATCGAGCGCGGCTACGGCAGCTTCACGCGCACCTTCGCCCTGCCGGCCAACGTCCGGACCGAGGACGTCAAGGCCACCTTCGAGAACGGCGTGCTCACGGTCGAGCTGCCGAAGGTCGAAGAGGCGAAGCCGCACCGCGTCGAGATCTCCTGAACCGACGTCCATTCTCGGTCTTGCCTTCGCCCCGCTCTCCCCGGAGCGGGGCTTTCTCTTTGCCCTCTGGGATACGATCCCGCCGTGGGCGCATGCTACCGCCGTCTCCCGCCGCTCCTCGTCGCGGCAACTCTCGTCGCCGGCCCCGCCACCCGGCTCCCGGCGGCCCCCTTGGCCCTTCGCGACGTCTGTGACGAGACGACGGAGCTCGACCTGATCGGCGTCGACACGGCAGCCCGGACCGCCCTGCTGGCGCTGCCCAGCCGCCAGGAGGGCATTCCCGCCTGGCTGCTGGAGGTGGGTCCCGCCGAAGCCGCCCTCTACCCCGACCTCCACCCCGCCGGCCGGTGCGGCGGCTCGGCCGGGCCCGGACCGGTCCTCGCCTTCGAACGCTGCGGCGGTGCCTGCGTCCAGGCCGCGGCCTGGACACACGGCGAGTGGCGGCCGGCAGGTCCCCCGTTCGACACCGGTGGTGGCGCGATCCTCCACGCCGCGCGCGACGGCGCCGGCAACGCCTGGATCGTGCAGCACTTCCAAGGCTCGGAGGAGCACACCCGGAGAGTGGTGGCGGCGCGCCTGGAGGGCGAGAGCTGGCGGGAGGCCGGTACCCTCGAGGTGTCCGGAGCGGGCAACCCGCCGGCCGTCGCCGATCCGGACGATCCGGAGGCGCTGCTCTCCGGCTCCGGCCGCTTCGCCTTGGGCCGAGCGCCCGCGCACTGGGTCACCATGCCGCCCCTGCCTGCCGACTCGCTCGGCTCCCTGGTTCCCCTGGGCGGCGGACACGCGGCCTTCCTGACCGCGGACTCCCGTCTGCTGGTGACCCGCGACGGCGGCGGACGGTGGTTCGAGCAGCAGTGGACGCCGTGGAGCGCGGGGGCCGGCGTCACCCGCTGGGACCGCGGCAAGGACTACTGGCTCGACCTTCCGACGGGAGCCGTGGCCGGCGGGCTCTCCGTGCTCTGGTTCGACGACCGGCCGGGCTCCGAGCCGGCGCTGTGGCTGACCGCCGGCGAGGGACCGACCGGACTCGTCGCCGCGGCCGTTCCCCGCGCGCCCAGGGCGGGGGCCGAGCCGATCGAGGAGGCCATTCGCTGGGCCGGCGACACGTGGATGCTCCTCGGCGGGTGCCGCCACGACGAGCGCACGGCCTACGTCCTGGTCCGGAGCCCGGACGGCCGGTCGACCGGTGCCTGGGAGAGGGTGCCCCTGACGCCCGGGTGGTAGGGGCGGCGCGGATCAGCCGGCGAGCCGGGAAAGGTCGCGGAGGAACTGCGCGGGGCTCTTGAGGACGGGGCCGGACGGACCGTTCTCCGTGCGGCGCAGCCCGTGCAGCCGGTCGAGCGCGCCGCGCGGATGGACGAACAGGGCCGGGTAGCCCCGGACGGAATAGCGACGGGCGAGCTCGGCCTCCGCGCCCCCCGCTTCCGGGTTGATGCGAACGGCCACGACGTCCTCGCGCAGATAGGCCTCCACCTCCGGCGCCGCGACCAACTCGGCATCGAACTGCCGACAGTAGGGGCACCAGTCCGTGTAGAAGTAGACGAAGACGGCCTTGCCGCTCTCGTCGGCGCGGCGCATCGCCTCCTGCCAGCCGTCGGCCCCGAAGAGGAACGGCCCCTCCGAGCTGCCCGCCGCGGCCGTGGCGGCCAGCACCAGGAGGGCGAACAGCGAGCGGGACACTCGTCGCGGCACGCTCACCTCAGTCCCCCATCACCAGGTCGCCCAGGCCGCCCAGGATCGAGCCCTCTCCCTTGCGCGAGCCGCCGGCGCGCGGCAGAGACTTGTAGATCCTGCCGCCAGGCGGCTGAAGGGGAGCGACTGGATCCACACTCTTCCCCGGCCCCGTGAGTGAGGCGAAGAAGAGCCCCTCCCCGAAGAACGCGGTCTTGATGCCGGGCACCGTCTGGATGTCGTAGTCGACCGTGCTCTCGAGTGCCACCAGACAGCCGGTGTCGAGGCGCAGACGCTCCCCCGCCGCCAGCTGGCGCTCGACGATGGTTCCACCGGCGTGGACGAACGCGAGGCCGTGCCCCTCGAGCTTCTGGAGGATGAATCCCTCGCCTCCGAAGAGCCCGACGCCGATGCGCTTCTGCAGCGCGATGCCGACCGAGATCCCCTTGGCGGCGCAGAGGAAGGCGTCCTTCTGGCAGAGCAGCTGGCCGCCGTGGGAGCGCAGATCGACGGGGATGATCTTGCCCGGATAGGGCGAGCCGAAGGCCACCGTCTGCCGGCTCGAGGCGGTGTTGGCGAAGACGGTCATGAACAGGGACTCCCCGGTGAGCAGGCGCTTGCCGGCCCCGAGCAGCTTCCCGGCCAGCCCGCCGGCCTGGTCCTTCGCCGATCCGTCGCCGAACACGGTCTCCATCTGGATGCCCGGATCCATGTAGAGGAAGGCGCCGGCCTCCGCGACGCAGGCTTCCTGCGGGTCGAGGGTCACCTCGACGAGCTGCATCTCGTGACCCACGATCTCGTAGTCGATCTCGTCCGCGGCGCCCGGCGCCGGCGGGGGTGGCGGCGGTGCGGCGCCTACCGAGCCCGCCAGCTCCGGGTCGGAGGACACCGGCTGCCAGGCGTTCATTCCTGGTCCGTAGAGGTGGGCTCCCGCGGGCACCTCTCCCGCCTTCGCCTTGGCGACCAGCTCCTCGCGGGTCCACGGTCCTCGCTTCTCTCCCCCGACGGCGACGTACCAGACCTTCTCTTCGCTCAACGCAGCCTCCTCTCGGCCACCGAGCATACCGGGAAAGAAAAAGGGCGGATCGACGGCTGGGGGCCGCCGACCCGCCATGGGACCCGGTCGAGGGACCGAACCGGGGTTCCATTCCACTGGGACTGGCGTCCCCACCCGACTTTCGTTACAGCCGTTCGAGCTCCGCCTCGAGAACGTCGCGCAGGCAGCGGGCGAACCCCTCGAGGTGATCCACCTCGCTGCGGCGGTCCGCGAGAAACGGATCCATCACGGTACAGCGCACCACGTGCACGCCGCCCGCCCGGCGGCAGTGCTCGAGGGTGAAGCCGAGGCGCTCGACCACCTCGCACGCCGCCTCGCCGTACTGCTCCCAGCGCAGCACCGTCTTGGTCACGAAGTAGTCGAGCTGCGGGCCGGGGTGGTCCGAGCCGACGCTCATCGCGGCGTAGACGCCGTCGGCCAGGGCGTTGCACTGCTCGAGGCTCTCGAAGGAGGCATGGCCGAGGGCGAAGCAGACGATGTTGAGGTCCGGGTGCGGGAGCAGCGAGAGCCGGAAGTCGCCCCAGTCTCCCCCCGCCAGGCGGCGGTGCAGCGCCAGGGCCCCCCTCGACGCGTCGCAGATCAGGCGCCCGTAGCCGCGGGAGTCGAGCGGCAGCACCTTGTGGGACATCCAGACGGCCGCCGCCGCGGCTCCGGGCTTCGACCCTTCGAGGATGTAACGGCCGATCGCCCCCCAGGCCGGTTGCCCCTGGTGGAAGAGGTAGGGCGCATCGACGGCCAGCAGGTCCCGGGCCCGCCGGTCGCGAAAGGCCACGGCCCCCGCCGGGTAGGGCACGAACCCCAGCTTGTGTGGATCGATGGTGATCGAGTCGGTCTCCTCCACCGCACACAGCGCCTTGTAGACGCCCTCCCGCGGCCAGACCTCGGGGGCGGCGTCGGCGAGCGCCTCGTGGTAGGAGCGCCTGTTGCCCGCGGCGTCGCGCGTCACCGAGATGGCGTAGCCGCCCCAGGCGGCGTCGGCGTGGAGATGGAAGGCCAGACCGCGCTCGGCGGCGCGACGGCGGTGCTCGGCGACGAGATCGACCCGATCGACGGCGCTCTCCTCGGTCGTCCCGACCACGACGACGCAGGCGATCACGGGTCGCCGCTCGTCGGCGAGCCGGCCGAGGGTCGTCTCGAGGGCCGCCGGGTCCATGCGGAACTGCCGGTCGACCGGTACGTGCACCAGCTGCGCGCTGCCGATTCCGAGGGCGTGGAGGATCTTCTCCCAGGAGTAGTGCGCCGTCGACGGCACCAGCACGACGCCCGCCGGGAGCGCGTCGCCGAAGCTCGCGGTGAGGCGATGGGCGTACTCCTGGTACCCGAGCTTGGCGAGCGAGTGACGTGCCAGGGCGCTTGCCAGCGCCTCCTCGCCGGGTGCGACCCGGCCCAGCTCGTCCACCAGGTCGAGCGCGTCGGACGGAGCGATGTTGAGCAGGGCCCAGAGGTCGAGCGAGCCGAGGGCGCGGCGGGTGCCGTCGGGGAGACCGACCTCGACGTCGCCGAGGCCGAGCTCCTGGGCCGCTCCGTAGGCCGCCACCGGCAGGTACTTGACGTTGCGCGCCGCCCAGAGGGCCTCGAAGTTGGCCACCGTGCCGCCGGAGGTCAGATGCCCCCACTGGCCCTCGGCCGGGTAGCCCACCATCGCGGCCAGCTGCTCCGCCACCTCGAGCTCCATGCGCGTGGTCACCGGCGAGGCCTCGGCGGCCACGTTGTTGGGGTTGTACAGCATGGTCGCGAAGTAGCCGACCAGGCTCGCCAGGGTGAGGTCCGAGCTCATGTGCCCGATGTAGCGCGGGCTGAAGAAGGGCACGCCCGCCTTGAGCTGCCCGAGCAGCGACAGGAGCTCCTGGGAGAGCAGGGCGACGCTGCGCTGGAACGACTCGCTCCGCTTGTCGGACTCCTTGATCAGGAACCCGTCCTCCGGGTGGAAGTTGCGGCGCCAGAAGACGTGATCGCGCAGGGCCTCGAGCAGCAGCCGCTCCAGGACCTCGGCGTTCTCCCCCTTCGGTCCGAGGAAGATCGAGCCGAGATTGGGTCGTTCGTCTGCGGACCGGTCGTCGCTGTCGTCGTGGCTCATCGCGGCGCTCCTGGCGGAGCCTGGAGGCTATCAGCGGGCCGAGCCGGCCCGGGCCGTAGAATGCGCCGCATGCCGCTGCGCAACCGTGTCGCCGTCGTCTTGATCCTGCTGTCCTTCGTCCTTCTGGTGCCGGGCCTGACCCGGCCCCTCATCACGCTGACGGCCTCGATCAGCTTCATGGGAACCTCACAGGAGCTCTTCCGCGAGACTCGCACCATCCTGCAGACCATCCGCAACCTGCACGAGTCCGGCAACGACTTCGTGGCCGGCCTGATCCTGCTCTTCAGCGTCCTGGTCCCCTTCGCCAAGGGCCTCCTGCTCCTCGTCGCGCTGCCGATGCGCGACCGCCTCCGGCGCTGGCGCATCGTCCGCTTCGTGTCGAAGATCAGCAAGTGGTCGATGGCGGACGTCTTCCTGGCCGGCGTCTACACCGCCTTCCTCGCCGCCAAGGCCACCGACGCCATGGACGCAGAGCTCCACGAGGGGTTCTACTGGTTCGCCGGGTACTGCCTCGTGTCGCTGGTGGCCCTGCAGTTCCTGCACGTGCCGGAGCCCGGGGACGAGGCCGCATGACGCTCGCGCTCACGCTCCTGCTCGCCTCCGTCTCCCCCTCCCACCTCCCCGTCCTCGAGCGCGCGGTGGCCTTCCACGGCGGCGACCTCTACGAGCACAGCGAGACGACGATGACCCTCACGTCGGCCGGGGGGCGCTACGACCTGCGCGTGCGACGCGACGGCGGGATCTTCGAGATCGAGGTCGAGGGGACCACCGCCGACGGCACGCGGCGACGCGCCCTGATGACCAACGACTCGGTGCGCGAGTGGCGCGACGGCACGGAGCTGCCCCTGGGCGGCGCGGAGAGCGACCGGGCCCGCCGTTTCGTCCAGGCCCGCGTCTGGTTCCCCTTCCTCCCCTACGGTCTGCTCGGCCCCGGCGTGCGCCACGAGGATCGGGGGCTCGAGCTCTGGGGCGAGCGCACGCTCCACCGGGTGAAGGTCACCTTCGACGCCGTCCCGGGCGAGGAGCCGCCGGACGAGTACACCTTCTGGCTCGACCCGGACAGCGGACGCATCGAGCAGTACGCCTACGCCTACGACCTCGGCACCGACGAGGCGGGCCTGCGCTTCCGCCCGGCCCGGAACCACCGCCGCATCGGAGGTCTCCTCTTCTTCGACGTCGGCAACCTCGGCGTCGACGGCGCCGAGACGCCGTCCGTCGACCGGATCGATCCGGCCTTCGCGGCCGCCCTGCCGTCGATCTCGACCGTCCCCCTCTCAGCCATCGAGGTCCGGATCCTGCCGTAACAAAGGCGCACCGGCGCCCGTAGGGCTTGCTGACCGCACGCCCTGCGAAGGGAGACCCATGAGCCGATGCCTCTGCGCCGTCGCCGCCCTCTTCCTGCTGGCACCCGCCCTCCCGACTGCCCGGGAGCCCGACGAGGCGACGCGCCTGCACCTCGCCTTCGATGCCTACTTCGAGGAGCTCCTCGTCCTCGACCCGATCTTCGCCACCGAGATCGGCGATCGACGCTACGACGATCGGCTGCCCAACTACCTGAGCGAGGAGTACCGGAGTGAAGAGCGAGCCTTCCGGCGGCGCTGGCTCGAGACAGTCGGCGCCTTCGACCGCGAGGCCCTGGAGGAGCAGGACCGGCTCTCCTACGACATCTTCTTGCGCGAGCAGCGCATGGCTTTGCGTGACCTCGAGTTCCCGCGCCACCTCCTGCCGGTCAATCAGCTGTTCGGCATGCCGAGCCTCTTCGCCCGCATGGGCGCGGGCGACGGCGACCATCCGTTCGAGACCGAGAAGGACTATCGCGACTTCCTGGCACGGATCCACGCCTGGGTGCCGCTCGCCGACCAGATCGTGGCCAACCTCGAGGAGGGTGTCCGTCGAGGCGTCGTCCAGCCGAAGATCGTGGTCCGGAAGGCCCTGCCGCAGATCGAGCGGCAGGTGGTCGAGGATCCCACCACGAGCGACTTCTACCGGCCACTCCTGGCGCTGCCCGCGAGCATCGGCCCCGACCCCGCCGAAGCGCTGCGTCGCGAGTACCGGACGGCGATCCGCGAGGAGATCGTTCCCGCCTACCGGCGGATCCTCGACGCACTCCGCGATCGGTACCTCCCGGCCTGCCGCGACAGTGTCTCGCTGTCCGCCCTCCCGAACGGCACGGCCTGGTACGCCCATCTGGTCGAGAAGGAGACCACCAGCCACCTCTCACCGGACGAGATCCACGCGCTCGGGCTCTCCGAGGTCGAACGCATCCGCGACGAAATGGGGAAAATCCCGGCTCAGGTCGGATTCGAGGGCGACCTTCCCGCCTTCCTCGAGCACTTGCGCGCGGACCGGAGCGCGCGTGCATCGAGCGCCCGGGAGCTGCTCGCAGCCTACGGCGCGTTGCGCGAGCGTGTCGGAACCGCCCTGCCCCGCCTCTTCGACTTCCCGGTCTCGGCTCCTCTCGAGATCCGACCGGTGCCCGACGCCTACGCCGCCGACGCTCCGGCCGCCGTCTACGATGCCGGCGCGCCCGACGGCTCGCGGCCGGGCGTCTTCTGGGTCAACACGCACGACCTCGAGGCCCGCCCCCTCTACCAGACCGAGGCCCTGTTCCTGCACGAGGCGATCCCGGGGCACCACTACCAGTCCTCCATCGCCCGCGCCGCCGGCGAGCTGCCTCGGTTCCGGCGATTCGTTCTCGTCAACGCCTACCTCGAGGGCTGGGCGCTCTACAGTGAGTCCCTGGGCGGTGAGCTGGGGCTCTACCGCGATCCGCTGATGCGCTTCGGCCGCCTCGACGACGAGATGCTGCGGGCCGTGCGCCTGGTCGTCGACACCGGCCTCCACGCGAAGGGCTGGACCCGGCAGGAGGCGATCGACTACATGGCCGCCAACACCGCGATGGGCGCCGGCGACATCGAGGCCGAGGTCGACCGCTACATCGTGCTGCCGGCGCAAGCCCTCTCCTACAAGTTGGGCGAGCTGACCATCCGCCGGCTGCGTACCGAGGCCGAGCGCGCCCTCGGCGACCGCTTCGACGTGCGCGCCTTCCACCACGCCATCCTCGCCCACGGCGTCCTTCCCCTCGACGTGCTGGAGTCGGAGATCGACGACTGGCTGGTCGAGCGCGAAGGACTCAGAGAGCCCGTAGCGCCTCGAGCGTCGGCTCGGCGCCGCTGACCGAGACGCCGGGGCCGTTCTCGACGGCCAGGTGGCGGACCACGCCGTCGACGACGACGGCGGCGAAGCGGCGGGAGCGCGTTCCCATGCCGAAACGGGAGAGGTCGACGTCGAGACCGCAGGCCCGGACGAAGTCGGCGTTGCCGTCGGCCAGCATCTTCAGGTGCTCCCCGACGCCGCGCTGGCGCGCCCAGGCGTTGAGCACCTCCGCGTCGTTGACCGCGACGCAGGCCACGGTGTCGGCGCCGGCCGCCTTCAGATCGTCGGCCCGGGCCACGAAACCGGGCAGATGGACCTCGGAGCAGGTCGAGGTGAAGGCCCCGGGGACGCCGAAGAGGACGACGGTGCGCCCTTCGAAGACCTCGGCGGCGGACAGGCTTCCCGGGCCGTCGGCACGCAACACGCCGAAGGTGGTTTCGGGAACGCGATCGCCGACTCGGAGCGGGCTCACCGGGCGATGGTACCAGCTTTCGTCTTCCGCGTGGCGCCTCCGAAGTGCACCAGGGAGCCCTCGGGAACCGGCTGCAGGCGCCACCGCAGGCCGTCGGCGAGGCCGGCGGCCATGACCAGCTGCAACGTGTCCCAGAAGCCGAGCGCCGGCGAAGGGAGGTTGTGGTCCCCCAGCCCCAGAGCGCGCAGGGGACCGCGCAACCGTGCCGGCGTGCGAGCCGCCTTCCGGCAGGAGATTCCGTGACGCCGCCGAACGCCTCGCACTCGCGGTGCGTCGAGCATCACCAGATGCGTACGCGGAAACCGCAGCCCGCTCGCCTCGTTCAGACCCCAGAACCCCGCGACGTCGGGAGCCGCGAGCAGCTCCCCGTCGTCGGGCCGGAGGCCGTCGAGGACGGACGGATCGAGCACGAAGCAGTCGTGGTCGAGGAGCCCGAACGCTCCCGCCACGCCATCGCTCAGCAGGTCGAGGACGGCCCCATGCTCCCACCAGGAGCCGGGGACCGTCGAGAGGCGAAAGCGTGGCGCCTCCGGCACGAGCCGGGCCAGGGCCTCCTCCTCGGCCGCCGGCAGGCCGTTGACGATCAGCGCCAGCGAGACGTGCCCGCGCACCAGCTTCAGGCACGGCTCGAGGAGCCCGAGGGAGCGGGGCACCGCGATGACGAAGAAGGTTCCGTCCGGCGCGTGCCGCGCGGCGAACGGCGAGAACCGCCGCCTCGTCGAGGGGCCCAGCACGACCCTCCCCACCCACCGCCCCGCTCGCCGCCACGCGGAGGCGAGCCCGCTCATGGCGCCTGCCGGAGCGGGCGCTCCCGTTCGGCCTGCGCTGCAGGTCCGGCCGACTCCCGGCCGGCGTCGATGCCCGCGCCCGTCACGCCGCCGGCCCGTCCAGAAGCCGGTCGGCCAGGGTCGCGGCGCCGAGCTCCTCGCACAGCGCGCGGACCGCGCCTTCGTGCGGACCGGGCCAAGGGTCGACGCGCTCCCATCCCTCCAGGGGCGCCTCGGTGGACACCGTCGCCAGGCGACGGGACAGACGGGCGAGATCCCGATGCTCCACGAGGAGCCGGGCGACGCGCGCGGCGCCCCGCACCGGGAGATCCCGCTCCCCCTCGACGGCCTCCAGGATTCCGTCGAGGTCCCCGAAAGCGGCGAGCAGCGCCACCGCGGTCTTGGGGCCGATCCCCGGCACGCCCGGAATGCCGTCCACCGCGTCGCCGGCGAGGCCCAGCAGGTCCGGCACGAGCGCCGGCGGCACCCCCATCTTCTCCTCCACTCTCCGCGCGTCGTAGCGCACGCCCCGGGCGTAGTCGTAGAGCTCGACCGCGGGGGACACCAACTGGCAGAGGTCCTTGTCACCGCTCACCACGACGGCGCGCGCCCCGGCGCCGGGCGGCTCGCGCTCGAGGAGCGTGGCGATGAGGTCGTCGGCTTCGTAGCGCGGATCGGCCAGCGTCTCGGCGCCGAACGCGTCCGCCGCCCGCCGGCACCGGACGAGCTGCGCCTCGAGCTCCGGCGGCGGCAGGGCCCGCTGCGCCTTGTACTCCGGGAAGATCTCGTTGCGGAAGCTCGTCGTCAGGCTTTCGTCGAAGGCGACCGAGACGCGCCGCGGAGCCTCCTCCCGCAGCATCTTGGCGAGGACGGTGGCGAAGCCGTGGACGGCCTGCACCGGCTCCCCGCGTGGGTCGGTCAGCTCCGGCAGCGCGAAGTAGCTCCGGAAGATGTACGGCGAGGCGTCGACCAGCAGCCAGGGACCGGTCATGGCTCCTCGGCCAGGGCGGCGACGACTCTCTCGCCGAGCGCGGGACCCAGCACGGCCTGCACCTCCTCCTTCGAGGCGGTACGGACACCTTCGAGGCTGCCGAAGTGCTGCAGGAGGAGCTTGCGCCGGCGCGGGCCGACGCCGGCGATGTCGTCGAGCCGGCTGCGCAGCGTGCTGCGCGAGCGCCGGCCCCGGTGGCGGGAGACGGCGAAGCGGTGCGCCTCGTCGCGGATCCGCTGCAGCAGCTGCAGCCCGGGATGGTCGCGCTCGAGCCGGAGAGGCTCCGGCAGCTCGGGGAGGTAGACCTCCTCCTCCCTCTTGGCCAGGCCGAGGATCGGCGTCTCCTCGACACCGAGCACCGCCAGCGCTTCCAGCGCGGCGTTGAGCTGGCCCCTGCCGCCGTCGATCAGGATGAGGTCGGGCATCGAACCGAGCTCGTCGAGACGTCGCCGGTAACGGCGCTCCACGACCTGGCGCATGGCGGCGAAGTCGTCCTGCCCCTCCATCCCCTTGAGGTTGAAGCTGCGGTAGTCCTTCTTCAGCATCCGTCCGCCCTCCCACACGACCATCGAGCCCACCATCTCGGTGCCCTGCAGGTTCGAGATGTCGAAGCCCTCGATGCGCTGCGGCGCCTCGGCCAGCTCCAGCGCCTCGGCCAGCCGCTGCGCCGCCTCCTGCTGGGGGTTCTTGACCCGGAAGCGCCGCCGATGGGCCAGCTCGGCATTGCGCCGGGCCAGGCGCACGCGCTCGGCCTTCTGCCCGCGCACCGGCAGACGCACGTAGACCCGCTCTCCCTTGCGCTCCGAGAGCCACGCGGTGAGGGCCTCGTCGCCCTCCACCGGAAAGGGCAGGTGGATCTCCTTGGGGATGAACGTCGTCCGGTCGTAGACCTGCGGCAGGAGCTCGGAGAGGAGCCGCTCCTCGGTGAGGTCGGCGCGCTCCTCCCAGAAGATTTCGCGGCGGTCGAGGACCTGACCGCCGCGCATCACCAGGATCGTCACCGCGGCGTTTCCGCCCGCCACGTGCACGCCGTAGATGTCGACGTCCTCGCCGCGCACCGACGCCAGGCTGCGGCGCTGGGTGACCGAGTCGATCTCGTTCAAGGTGTCGCGCAGCTGGGCGGCGCGCTCGAACTCCAGCTCCTCCGCCGCCGTCCTCATGTCGCGCCGCAGGGTCGCGGAGCAGCTCGTCCGTGCGGCCGGCCAGGAAGAGCTGCGCCCTTCCACCGCGCGGGAATATCGGCCGCGTCGGTGAGGCCGTCGTCGACGCAGGGGCCGAGGCAGCGCTTCATGTCGTAGTAGAGGCAGGGACGCGGCAGCGAGCCGTCGATCTCGATCGAGCAGACGCGCAGCCCGAAGAGCTTCTGCGTTGGCTTGATACCCTCCGCGCCAGCCCGCCGGGGAGGAAGCGCCCGAAGTACTCCGCCCCGTCATCGACGATCCGCCGGGTGAAAGCCACCCGCGGCCAGGGATCCGCTGCCGTCAGCTTCACGTAGGGGTACGTCTTGTCGTCCCGCAGCAGGACGTTGTAGCGCGGCCGCCGCTTCTTGATCCAGCGAGCAGCAGCGCCTCGGCCTCGGACCCGGTGACGACGTACTCCAGATCGACCGCGTCCCCCACCATCGCCGCGTCCGCGGATCCTCCGCCCGCCGGTAGTTCGCCACCCGCTTGCGCAGCGACTTCGCCTTGCCGACGTAGAGCGCCCTCCTCCGGGAGTCGAGGAACACGTAGATCCCCGGCTGATCCGGCAGCTCCCCGATCCGCCTCTCGACCGCCTCGTCCATCGGCGCGATTCTACGGGCCTTCCCCGCGCCCCCGTCCGACGTCAGTCGACGTCGTCCAGGCCGAGCTGTCGCCGCCTCGAAGCCGTCGTTGAACAGCGACGGGGTGGCGGTGAAGATGCCGCTGCCCCATTCGGTCTGGTTGTCGTCGGGCGGGGTGAGGGCGGCGGCGAAGGCGATGGTGCCTTCGGCGTTGATCCAGGGGCCGCCGCCGAAGACCGGGCTGTCGTCGTGCTGGTCGATGCGGGCCGTGCCGAGGTCGGTCTCGACGAGGTCGTGCTCGCGGATCACGCTTCAGGGTCGAACTGTCGCCCGCCGATCACCTGGAGGCCGGGGCCTGACGGCGCGGAAGACGACGACGCCGGCGTCGTTGACGGCCGGGGCGAAGAACTCGATCTCCTCGATCGTCGGGTCGGCCTCGGTGGCCACGGTCGTGGTGGTCGTCCTTCGTCGGTCAGGAAGACGCCGCGGATGCCGGTCGTGGTGGGTGGCGACGAACGCGACGCGACCGTCCGCGGTCGCGCCGACGCCGTTGTCGAAGCGGGCGCAGGGCGAGCCGGCTCGGGAGTCCTCGTCCTCGGCCAGGATCGTCACGGTGCCGTCGCCCTCCACCCGCACGATCCGGTCCGGCTGCGTCTCACCCACCTGTCCGGCCCCCCGAGCCGCACCTTGCCGAGGATCCGGCGCTGTCCGTCGAAGGAGGGCGTGAAGAGGAACGAGAACGGGCTCCCCGGGTCGATGGCGCCTCGACGGCATGCACCGCCGGGCTCGCCGTCCCGTCGTAGGAGACCCAGGCATGGTCCGAGCCGAACGCCGCGCGATAGCCGATGCGCTCCATCGCGTCGATCTCCGGCGAGCTCCAGAAGGTCGCGCCGAGCGGCTGGCTGGTCTCGAACGCCGCGCTGCCGACGTCCGGGTCGAAGAGCCAGAGGCCGTCCTGCGACGAGAAGATCTGCTCGAAGACGACGACCCCCTCGGCGTTCACGTCGACGCCGGAGAGCAGGGAGCCCTCGGGGCTCGTGTACACGATCTGGCCCGCGCCGTCCCCGCCCACCCAGAGGGCGTCGGCATCGGCCCCGGGCACCACGTCCAGGTCGAAGGCCACGACGCCCGCGTCGTTCACCTTCGGCGCGGATGTTCGCGAAGAAGGCGCCGTCGGGCAGGTTGAAGGCGCCCGTGAAGTTCGAGCGGGCCTGCAGCTGGTAGGCGTGGCCCTGGCCAGGGCGGCGACGAGGGCGGAGACGAGGAGCGCGCGGGCCGTGAGCATCGGGGCGATGTTAGCGCGCACCTCGGCGGACGAGATTCGCCTCGAGCGGGTTGACGCCGTCCGAGGCAGGTCTCGCCGCTACTGCCGGTGATGCTCCGACCGCCGTTTTGTAGGGAGCTGCGGGTCCGCAGCGCCGGGTCGCCCAGCAGGTTGAAGAAGGCCGATCTTCGGTGATGTCGCCGCAGCGCTGCTCGGCCGCCAGGACGGCGTCTCCCAGCCGCACCGAGCGCTCGCCCCGCGCAGGGCCTCCCAGGTCGAATGAAGGTGCCCAGCGTCACGGTGCGGTCGTTCACCGCGAGGTTCGACGGTGCCCAGACCGCCACCGCACCACCCGCCGGATTGCGCACCAGGGTCGAGCCGGAGGCTCTCGAACGCCGGGACTCGCAGCGGCTGTTCACGCAGGTGAAGGCTGCCACCAGCGGGGGCCGATCGCCATTGGTCAACGCCAGAGCGTCACCCTTGTCGAAGAGGCGCTCGGTGGGCAACGAGAGTCCGCCCAAACATCGACCCCACCGTGGCCGACGTATCCGACGAAGCCCTGCTCTCCGAGAGCGCCGTCAGCAAGCGCCGCGTTGGCATCGGGGATCGACAGCGAGTCGAGGGAGATGGCGTCGGTCGAATATCGCCTGCGACCGTCCCGAGGACACGGCCGAGGTCTTCCGTGAACGAAGTCGATCCGTCCACGTCGTCTGCCACCCGAGCACCCTCGCCGCCCACGCCGGATCCGCCGCCTCGTAGGCCGCGATCTTGGCGATGAGCCCGTGAGCCGCGGGGTGTGTACCGGGAGGCGGCCGATCGACATGCCGGCCGGTGCCAGCGCCTCATCGTGGCTGAAGAGCTTGCCCTCGTGGACGGCGAGCAGCGTCGGAAGGGCGTTCTGGTGGAGACCCAGGGCGTCCGTGTAGTCGTAGCGTTATGGCACCGGCGAGCACCACGTAGCGCGGAGCGCGCGACCAGTACTCAGCCGCGTATTCGAGGAAGTCGCGAATCGCCGTCGGCTTCGATAGCTGTCCGCGAACTCAATGTAGACGTCCTGGACCGAGACCACGAGGGACTCGAGACCCTGCGCGGACCGAAGGTCCGCCAACTCCTGGGCGGCCGCCAGCAGCTCGGGCGCGGCGATGATCAGGTAGTCCGCCGAGTGGGCCGGAGTACGCAAGTCCGACGGCGCATCCGGGGTCCAGCTCTGCGGCAGCCACTGCGCGCCGTCCTCGAAGACCAGGTAGTGGACGCGTGAGACGCCGAAGGTGGCCCGGTAGTCCGTGCCGGTCCACTGACGGCGACGGCCTCGATGCTGATCGGCGGGTCGGCTCGTCGACGTTCCACACCTGGATGGCATTGCTGGTGAACCCGAAACGCTCAGCGGCTCGCCGGTTCCCGTGACGTCCATGCGGCCGTCCGCCGTCCGCGTCTCGCGGCTGTAGTCGACCGTAAAACCGTCCACGAAGAAGCCGCTGGCGCCGCTCCCGTCGTGCCGAGGGCGTGCACCGTCAGCGTGTTGGTGCCGGGCAGGAGCGCCGAGGCGTATCGAACGCCACGGTCCTCCGGTAGCGGGCCTGCCCGGAGAAGCTGAGATCCCCGAGAACGGCGTACCGTTGAGGGAGATCCGGCCCGGTGCGCTACTGGAGTCGCCCCGTGTAGCGAACCGTGACATAGCCGCCCGGCCATCCTCCGCGGCCGCGAACGGAGCCTGAAAGAGAAGCTCTTGGTCGTCACCGGGATTGGGATGGCCGGCTTCTGTGCGCCCGCCCAGAACCAGAGGTCACTGGATCGAGGGAAGTTGGTCAGGGCCAGCATCGTCCTGCTCGACGTCGACCCGGGGCGGCCGTGACAGCCGGTCCCACGCTGAGCGGCACCCTGCCGTTCTTCGACGCGGCAAGGGTCTCGCCGGCCGAGGCCTCGACCCGGTAGACGTTGTCGCGGCTGAACGGCGTCGGCGACGCCGTCGCGTAGAAGCTCAGACCGCTGCCGCCTGCAGCAGGCTGCCAGGCGACCACCGCTCCCTCCCACCGTGATCGAGATCTGCCCGGTCTGGATCCGGCTCTGGACCGTCCCGAGGTCGAGACCCAAGTTGGCGCGAGATCACTTGCAGCGAGGAAGACGGGGCCTGCCTCACGCGTGCACGAATGCAGCCCGCCGGACCGCGCGAGCGCCCTCAGATTCGCTGGGCGGATCCGCCGCGGAACACATCGGCCTTGAGATCCAGGGCCGGAGCGAGCGGCCGCGTTCTTCGTGCTCGCCCTCTCGCTCGGTGCGGTAGCGGCCGCGACCACGTCCGCTCCACGCGGCGTGGCCTCGAAGGACGCCGACGGCCGGCGGCCTGCGGCAGGGCGCCGGTGTCGACGCGATACGGACCGTAGACCCGGCTCGCCCGCCACTCCTTCTCGGCCAGGAAGTACTGCACGTTCGGACCGGAGATCCGGGAGCTGTCGACGAAGCGGTAGTAGGCCCTCTCCGGAGCGCTCACAGCAGGGGCTCGTCATTGACCTTCTCCTTCGCGCGGCTGCCTGGCACCTGCACCACACGTCGAACGAGCGTGTCGACCTCCGACCGCGTCGTCCACTCGACCACGGTCGGCACCCAGGAGCGCACGCGGACGCTGACCAGGGCCACCGTGGGAGCGCCTGCGTGATGGCCAGCTCGCAGAGCGGGCCGAAGAGGTAGGAGGCACTGGCCTCGCGAGGCGTTGGCGGTCTCGTCGACGTACTGGGCGGGTCCTGCTGCCGAGGTTAACGTGCCCGTCACCACGACGCGCTGGCCCGCCTCGTCGGCGACGTTCACCCGGTAGGCGAGCGTCGCAGTCGTGCCGCAGCCACGCTGCCAGGGTTCCAAACCACGTTGCCCGTCCCGCCGACGCTCTGCTGGCTGATGGACCTTGACTGACGGTCGCGTTCTGCCGTAGACGCCGCGCTCGAGCCGGGCACGTTGGCGGCCTGGCGGTCAGGGCTCGTCGAGAAGGTGATCGCACGCGCCGGGGTTGATCATGTGCACGGTCACCGTGAAGACGCTCGTCTGGTTGACGAGCGGCGGGTTCAGCCCGACACCCAGGAGATCACCTGGGTGAGGTAGCTTGACCGGCTTCGTCTGGCCGTCGGTCGCCAGGTAGGCGCGGAACGCGGTCGTGATCGGCTGCGTCGTCGGCGGATCTCGCCGGCGTCGCGGACGCCGGAAGTAGGTGTCGACGTAGTTGCCGTTGTCGAACGTGTTGGCCCCGCCAGGTGCGGACCCAAGTGGCCTGTGGCCCAGGAGGCCGTAGTCGACCGAGGAGGCGTCCGTCGTCCACGCCGGGATGGTGGAGCGGTTCCAGCGGATCGCTGTCTGCCGACAGCGAGTTGTCGATGATGCTCGCGCCGGTCGCGCCCGTTCGGGTCGTGTAGACGACCTGCCCGACGTTCGCCGGGTCGTCCGAGTCGTAGTCGAAGTCGTTGCGGTTGCCCGTGCAGGCCGCCGTCACCCAGGGGTAGGCTGGTCGTGTAGTTCTGCATGTTCTGATGCCGGTGTTGCTGTTCGGGTTGACCCCGAAGCCCGCGAACGACTCCGAAGTAGATCGGCAGCTCGGTGCCGCCGGAGCCGGCATTCTGTCATGCGCCCGCAGGCCGAACGCGTTGTCGTCCCCGCCCGAGGCGGAGCTGTTCACCTCGACCAGCCAGTGGCCGCTGGGCACGGTTCCCGCACCGCCGGCAGGGCTGGTCGCGGGCGATCGTCATCGGGCCACTCTTCGCTGGCAGCGAGGGCAAACGCGGCGGTCCCGGTGGAACCCGCAGCCGCTTGGAAGATATCGGCCGCACCCCCAGTCACCTCTCCTGCGGTGAAGACGTTGGTGAAGAGATTGAATCGCCCCGTATGGCCCGATGGATAGGGAGTGGCGCTGACATCGTTGTCGTCGGCACCGTAGATCCGAACAATCCTCGTGTTCGCGACGCTCGTCGTGACCGACGGCGCCGCCGTGGGCGTGGCCGACGTCCTTGTGTTCGAGGCCGATGTTCGATCGGCGGGTCGCGCCGACCCCGGTGTAGCGCATCATCGCCGCGACGAATCTGTTCGCCGTCTCCCCAGGTGACGACGGGGCTCTCGGAAGCCGAAGCGAACTTGCAGTAGACCGCCAGGCCGATTCGCCGCCTGGACTGGTGCCCACCCCGCCATTCGGCACGACGGTCCAACCGGTTGGTGTCGCCGGCGTTGAGCTGCCATCCTTGGAGACAACGAGAAGCAGGAAGTCCCCGGCGGAGGTTCCTGACGGGGACACCACGGTGATTTGCGTCGCCGGGCGGTAAGTTGCCGTCAACGGCTACCGCTGTCGCAACGGACTGAACGTCGGCACACCACTCCCGGAGTTGCTGTCGTACAGCGTCGTCCACGTTGTCGCCCGGACCCGGAGCTGTTGCCGACTAACGTCGCGACGGTGCCGCCGGGATCTGGAGAGGAGAAGCCAGCAGTCGTGTTGAAGCTGCCGCCGCGGCGCGGTCGCGCTGGTTCTGCGCTTCGTTGGTTCCGGCACCCACGTCGGCGTCGAAGAGCTCGACGACGAGACGGTTGACGCCTGTCGGCACCTCGATGTAATAGCGATGAGTTGATGTCGTAGCGACGAAGTCGCCATTGCTGCCGCCGCCCTGCTCCATGTGCAGGGGCTGCGGGTGGGTGGTGCCGCCGGTGCCGCCCGTGCTGCCGGCGAAGGCGGCGCCGGCGCCGGAGGGCGAGGACCATCGAGGCGATGGCCGCCGATCTGAGACCGGTCGAAAGATCAGACCTACAGGGAAACCCCAGGACAAGAAAGCATAGCCATCCCCCTTAAGAAAAAACCCTGAAGGAGGGTACCACCCGGCGAATCGGCAGGTCAATCAATCGAAACCGGCACGAGCCAATGCCGAACGGCGTTTGCGAGGACCGCAACGGCGGCTTTAGAGAAGGGCCGTAGGATGGACCCTCGATGAGCACCGGTCCGCGCCTCCTCCGCCACCTGTGGCCCTCGCCGTCGCGGCGGTGGTCGGCGCCGGTCTCGCCCTGGCCGCGAGCTGCGTCACCTTCGGCCCGCCGTCGACCGAAAGCGCCTTCGAAGGACGGCCGGCCGCCTGGCAGTGTCGAGGTGGCCGGCGAGAGGCGGGTGCACGTCGAGGAAACGGCCTGGAGGACGGCCCGGTGGTCCTCTTCGTGCACGGCACGCCCGGCTCGTGGAACGACTTCGCCTACGTGATGGCCGACCCCGCTCTGGCGAGTCGCGCCCGCCTGCTGTCGGTGGACCGCCTCGGCTGGGGCGCCTCGTCCGAGCGCATCGAGCCGAGCCTCGAGGCGCAGGCGGCGGCCCTGCGCTCGGTGCTGGAGGGGCGCTCGGCCGGCATGCCGGCGATCGTGGTCGGCCACTCCCTGGGCGGGCCGATCGCCGCCCGCCTGGCGATGGACGCTCCGGAGCTGGTGGGAGGTCTGCTCCTGGTGGCCCCGTCGATCGACCCGGAGCTCGAGCGCACGACCTGGTACCAGGCGGTGGCGCGCTGGCCGTGGGTGCGCCCGCTGCTGCCCGACATGCTGGCGCGGGCGGACGACGAGATCCGACCCCTGCACGGCGAGCTCGAGCGCATGCTGCCGCGCTGGAGCGAGCTGACGCTGCCCGTCACCCTGATCCAGGGCGAGGACGACGGCCTGGTGCCGCCGGCCAACGCGGACTTCGCCGAACGGGTCGTGACCCACGCCCCCCTCGCGGTCGAGCGCGTCCCCGACCAGGGACACCTCATCCCGTGGGAACGGCCCGACCTCATCCGCGACGCGCTCCTCGCGATGCTGGCCCACCGCTCCGCAACGTCCGCGGCCGGCTCTTGAGGGGTCCACACGGACCCGGTGCCCGACCTGCTACAGTCCGCCCGCGATGCACGAACACCACCACCCGCCGGATCCCGAGCTGACCCGCTACTGGGAGCGCCTGCTCGCCCCCTACATGAGGGCCCACAACGGCCGTGCGCTGTTCCAGGTGCTCACCACGGCGGCCCTCTACGCCGCCGGCTGGCTGTTGATGGCCTACAGCCTCCGCTGGTCGTACCTGCTGACCCTGGCGCTGGCCGTGCCGACCGTGGGCATGCTGACGCGGCTCTTCATCTTCCAGCACGACTGCGGCCACGGCTCGTTCTTCCGCTCGCGCCGGGCCAACAACGCGCTGGGCGGGATCCTCGGCGTGATCACGCTGACCCCCTACCGCTACTGGCGCCGCACCCACGCGATCCATCACGCGACTTCGGGCGACCTCGACCGGCGCACCTTCGGCGACATCGACACGCTGACCGTCGGTGAGTACCGCGCCCTGTCCCGGTTCGGCCGGTTCAAGTACCGCCTCTACCGACACCCCTTCACGCTCTTCGTCGTCGGTCCCGTGTGGCAGTTCTTCCTCAAGCACCGCCTGCCGCTCGACATGCCGCGCTCCTGGAAGCGGGAGTGGGCGAGCGTGCACTGGACCAACGTCGGTCTGCTCGTCGGCGGCGTGCTCGGCTGCTGGCTCTTCGGCTGGAAGACCTTCCTCCTGGTGCAGATCCCGATCAGCCTCCTCTCCGGAGTCCTCGGCATCTGGCTCTTCTACGTCCAGCACCAGTTCGAGGACACCTACTGGCGGCGCAATCCGGAGTGGAGCTTCGAGCGCGCCGGCATCGAGGGCAGCTCCTATTACGATCTGCCGCGCTGGCTGCATTGGCTGACCGGCAACATCGGCTACCACCACGTGCACCACCTGGCCAGCCGCATCCCGAACTACCGGTTGCCGGAGTGCTTCCGCAAGGTCCGCGAGCTCCACGGGGTCACTCGCCTGACGCTCTGGAGCAGCCTGCGCTGCGCGCGCCTGCGCCTGTGGGACGAGGCCAACCAGCGCCTCATCACCTTCGGCGAGCTGCGACGGCTCGAGCGCGCGGCCGCCTAGGGACGACCGGACGGCCGCCGGCCGCGGGTGGCACCGAAGCCGGGTCTGACGGTGCGCGCGTAGCGGGCGTCGAGCACCACGGGCCCGCCGGGCTCTTCCCACACCCAGGGGAAGCGCGCCCAGACGAGGAAGTCGCGGACCCGGTCGTCGGCGGAGAGCTCGGCGAGGCGCGCCGCCGGCGGCCGGACGAGGTTCTCGGGAGCGAGGGAGAGACCGCGGTCGGCCGGCCAGAGCGAGAGACGGCCCCAGCGATACTCCCCGGGCAGCGCCGCGACGACCTCCCATCGCCCCGGGTCGAGCGCGGTGGGACCGACCATCAGACGATCGACGCCGGCGACTCCGGCGGCGGCGAGCCCGGCACGGGCGCGCGCGACAGCGACCCGGTGCAGGCCGAGCAGCGTGCCGATCCAGAGCATCGCGGCCAGCAGGCCCAGCACCGGCAGCCGTTCGCGCCACCGTCCCAGCCGCTCGGGGGGGATCGCCCACGCCGCCAGCAGCAGCAGGGCCACGGCGGCGACCACCGGCAGGAACGACGGAGACCGCGCGCCGACCACCCAGCCGATGAGGGCGAAGAAGACCGTCCAGCCGAGCAGGAGCCCGCCTCCGCGGCGCCGGGACAGGAGCCACGGCGCCGCGAGCAGCACCCAGAGCCACGGATCCATGATGAAGACCGAGTCGCCGTAGCTCCAGCTCGCGTCGAAGGGCATCCACCACCGCAGGCCGTAGTTGTTGAGCCAGTCGAGGGCCGGGTGCGTGGCCAGGGCGAGGGCGGAGGCCCGACAGGAAGCGGTCTCGGCGGCGCCCCCGCGCGCGCACTGACCGGCGCAGGCGGTACCAGGCGAGCAGCAGGGCGGTCAGGACGGGCAGCCGCACCAGCGCCAGCGCCGGCACACCGTGGAGTCCATCCCCGGCGAAAGAGCCAGGGCCGCGTCCGGTCCGACGAAGTAGGCCGCGACGTCGACGTCCGGCAGGTTGGCGCCGATCACCAGGGCCGCCGGTAGCGTAGCGGGTCGACCGGCCGAGACGGCTGGCCGCCGGTTGGCGCGACCAGCGTGGGTCAGGGGATCCGCCGGCATCATGCCCGAGCGCGGGCGCGGCGCTTGTCCGATATCTGTCGCATCGGATCCCCGGTCCTCCGTTAACATCCCCTTTGCATGCCCGCTACCGAGACCCTCGTCGTCGGTGCCGGTCCGGCCGGCCTGGCCGTCGCGGCCTGCCTGCGGGAGCGCGGCGTCGAGCCCGTGGTCCTGGAACGGGGCGACGGGGTCGGCACGAGCTGGAGGCACCACTACCGCCGCCTCCACCTCCACACCGTCAAGGAGCTCTCCGGCCTGCCGGGGCTCTCCTTCCCCGCCGGCGCTCCGCGCTATCCCTCGCGACGCCAGGTCATCGACTACCTGGACGGCTACGCCGCGGCCCACGGCATCGCCCCGCGGTTCGGCGTCGACGTGCGCAGGGCGCGGCCCGAGCCCGACGGCACCGGCTGGCTCTTGAGCACTTCCGAGGGCGAGTGGCGGTGCCGGCGCTGGGTCGTGGCTGCGGGCTACAACGCGCAGCCGGTGCGTCCGACGTGGCCGGGGCAGACGAGCTGGAGCGGATCCGTCGAGCACAGCTCGACCTACCGCGACGGCGAGCCTTGGCGAGGCCGGCGCGTCCTCGTCGTCGGCGCGGGGAACTCCGGCGCCGAGATCGCCCTCGACCTGTGCGAGCACGGGGCCGCCACCGCCCTCTCGCTACGCAGCGCCCAGCACGTCGTGCCGCGCGACTTCCTGGGCCTGCCGAGCCAGAAGACCTCGGTCCGCATGCGCCGGCTGCCCCTGCCCGTCCGCGACGCCATCGCCCGCGCCGTCTCGCGCCTCGCCTACGGCGACCTCACCCGCTACGGGCTGCGCCGGCCCGAGACCGGACCGATCACGCGCATCCTGCGCGACGGCAAGGTACCGATGCTGGACGTCGGGACGGTCGAGCGCATCCGCTCCGGGGAGATCCGCGTGCTGGCGGGGATCGAGCGCTTCGACGAGGACAACGTCGTCTTCACCGACGGCCTGCGCCTCCCCTTCGACCACGTCGTCCTCGCCACCGGCTACCGCCCCGGCCTCGACCGCTGGATCGAGGGTCTCGACGGCGCCCTCGACGACCAGGGCCGCCCCTCCCCCGGCAACGGCCGCCTCGCCCCAGGCCTCTGGGCCATCGGCTACGACAACGACCCCACCGGCCTCCTCCGCCGCATCGCCCTCGAAGCCCCGCGCCTGGCCGATTCCATCGTGCGAGACGCGGTGGAGTGAGCGACCGGCTCCGCTAGCGAGGCGCGTCAGGGCCGAACCGAGCGGTCCACAGAAAGACGCCCACGAGCAGTGCAGCGATCGTGACGCCCAAGGACTGCAGGGCGAGAACGAGCCTCCGGATTACGGGATCTCGGACGCCGTGCAGCGTGCGACCGAACGCCAGGCGCCAGACCCCGAACGCCACCAGGAGCCGAAGACCTCCCAGGTCGTTCCAAAGCCGTCGGTGCCGGGTCCGGAGGCGAGCGAGGAGCCAGAATGCCAGGAGTCCCCAGAGAGTGCTGGCCAGCATCGCGAGGAAGACCGCGAGGCCGACGAGGTCCCCACCCTTCACCTCGGGTCGATCCGCGGGGCCGCATCCCCCATCCCGGGTGGAAGCATGTCGGGGTCATCCACCCGGGGGAGCATGTCTTGGACACTGGCGCGCGCGATGCGCATCCGCGCCGAGCGGTTCGAGGCGCCTTCATGGCAAGACTGAGCACCCGTTCCTTCGATCGGCACCTGGCACCTTCGCTCGACGAGGCGGACGTTGGCGCGCTCGAGCCGATCGATGAGCTCGGCCAGCTCGTCGGGCGTTTCGACGCGGACGAGGGCCGAACACCGCGAGCTCGCTGACCAGAGGGACACGGCAGTCCGGGCAGTCGACGACGTCATCGCGGAACTCATCGCGGCACTGCGGGCAGAGGGTCACGAGGAGGCCCTCGGGATGTCGGCGGCGACGGGGTGGCGGGGCTCGTAGAGCATGACCTGAGGTCTCCGGGGAGGACGAGGGTGGTGGTGAGGCCCCGCCCTCGTCCTCGATCCCGGTCGATCGCGCCCTGCCGCGCAGCTCCTCGATCGTGGCGCCGATGTCGTCGCACATGAAGGTGATCTGGTGCCGGACCCCGGACTCGAAGGTGGGCCTCGGCGGGATGGACTCTATCCCGCCGGCGCAGACGGAAGATCAGCCAGCTGTCGCCGGCGTCGACGTGGTCCCATCCGAAGACGTCGCGCAGATCACCGTGCGCAGCGCCTCGGGCTCGGAGGTGTAGAGCAAGGTATGGATTCCGCTGATCATCATCGCCCTCCGCGTCGCCGCACGAGCGAGGAGAGCATTCTAGGCCCTGGTCGTACGGCGCGCCCTTTGTGGCAGTTTCGAAAGGCCGCAGAATCGGCCCCATCGAAGCGGAAGGAGCGATCATGCGAGATGCCATCCCGACCACCGTCCGCGCCGTGCTGGCGGCCTTGACCTGCGCCGCCGTGGCCGGAGCGAGCGATCTCGTGCTGGAGCCCTGCGAGCTCCCCGGCATCGCGGTCCCCGCCCGCTGCGGGACCTACGACGTCTTCGAGAACCGCGACACCTCGATCGGGACGCACTCTCTCCTGCGGGTCGTCAGCCCTCGCCACCGGCCCGACCGGGCACCGGACCCGGTGGTCTCCTTCGCCGGCGGCCCCGGGGGCGTCCACGGTGGAACAGGCCCAGGCATCGCGGCCTTCTACGCATGTGCTTCCGCCAAGAGGGACTTCCTGCTCGTCGACTACCGCGCACTGGGAGTCCGAGCCCTCTTCTGCTCCCTACCAGCAGGGGAGGAGAGGGGCGTCGAGGAGGTCCCCGAGTCGTTCATCGCCGTCGACCGGATCCCTCGCGCCGCGAGCTCCTCCTCGGCGGATCACGACCCGACCAGCAGGACCACTGACCGCACCGTCGACGACGTCGACGAGGCGCCGGGCGCTCGGCTACGAAGGTGAATCTGATCGGCGGCTCGTACGGATCGCGGGCCCTGGTCTACCTGCGCCGGCATCCGGACGCTGTCCGACCGTGTGGACATCGAGGGCATCGTCCCCACCGACGCCTGGATGCCCGTGACCTTCGCCCGCGACGCCCAGACGGCTCTCAACGGCTGGTTCGCGGAGGCGCCGCGGACGAGGCCTGCGCGACGGCCTTCCCCGATCCGGCCGGAGACCTGCAGCGTCGTAGCCTCGAGGCCGAGCCGCCGACCGTGGACGTCACCGATCCCCGGAGCGGTGAGACGGCGTCAGCCAGTCTTCTCGCGCAACGCCTTCGTCCAGGCCCTGCGCCATCTGCTCTACACCTCCATCAACGCCCTCAAGATCCCCGCCTACCTGTACCGCGGCCGCCGGCGAGTGGGAGCCCATGGCGCAGGCCACCTACACGGTGGCGGGGCTGCTCCTGACCTCCATTCCCGACGGCCTCTACCTCGCGGTCACGTGCGCCGAGGACGTCAACGCGATCGGCCCCAACGCGGCCGCCGTCCAGGCCGCACCTTCCTCGGCGACTTCCGGCTGCGCCAACAGCGACGCCTGCGCTGCTCGCGACCTCGGCCGAGATGCCGGCCTCTTCCGTGAGCCGATCGTCTCGGACGCACCGGTGTCATCCTCTCCGGCGAGGCGACCTCGGTGACCCCGGCGCGCTCCGGCTATCAGGTCCAGGAGTTCCTGACCGGTAGCGCCCACCTCGTCGTCCCCGACGGCGGACACGGTTGGTTCGGGCTGACCGGCACCGAGTGGCATCCACGACCTCGAGCAGCGCTTCCTGGAGACCGCCGACGCCCAGGACCTCGACCTCGAGGCGTGCCGCCGCGCCATCGGACGTCGTTCCTGCTCGGTGACCTGAACGAGGAGCCGGTCGAGCTCACGGCCGAGCAGCTCGCGCGCTACGCGGGGACGTACCCGCGGAAGGCGGCGGCGCCTGCACCGACTCCCCGCGGTGGTGGACGGCGAGCTCCAGGCCACCTTCGGCGAGACACCTACTTCGTAGCCGATTCGCGACGGCCGGTTCGATCCCCGGCGAGCCGGCGGGCGACCACTACCGGTTCGTCGAGGACGGCCGGCCGCCTTCGAGATCGTCAAGGGCGGCTCGACCCAGGTCACCCTCGATCGCGACGACGGCTGAGGACCTGGCGCTGGCGGACCACCCCGGCGGGTGCGTCCCGCGCGGTCGGGCGGTCCCGACCCCATCCCGACTGCTACGGTCTTCCCGTGAGCGTCATCATCGAGCCGTTCCGCATCAAGGTCGTCGAGCTGATCCGCGCACGACGCGGGAGGAGCGCGAGCGGGGTTGGCGCAGGCGGGCTGGAACCTGTTCAAGGTCCCGGCCGAGGATCCTCATCGACCTGCTGCTCACGGACTCCGGAACGGGGGCCGCGAGATTTGCCCAGTGGGCCGCGATGATGGCGACGAGTCGGCCGTGGTGCCTGGAGCCCAGCGCTTCGAGGCGGCGGCGGACATCTTCGGGTTCCGGTCATCCCGACCCACCAGGGCCGGGCGGCCGAGAGATCCGCGACGACGGTCTGCCGACCGGGAACGTGGTGCCGAACAACACCCACTTCGACACCACCCGCGCCAACATCGAGGCGACCGGGGCGAAGGCCGTGGACCTCCCGTGCGCCGAGGCGCGGGACCTCGCGACGCCTGCACTTTCGCGGCAACATCGACCTCGGCGCCCTGACACGGGTCCTCGACGAGAGCGCGTCCCGTTCGTGATGGTCACCGTCACCAACAACGGCGGCGGCGGCCAGCCGGTGTCGATCTACGCGCGGCCTCGGAGCTCTGCCGGGCGCACGGGATCCCTTCTACCTCGATGCTCGCGCTTCGCGGAGAACGCCTGGTTCATCCACGAGCGCGAGGTGCGGGATGGCGCACGACCGAGCTGACCGACATCGCCCGTGCCATGTTCTCGCGCTGGCCGACGGCTGCACGATGAGCGCCAAGAAGGACGGCATGGCCAACATCGGCGGCTTCCTGGCACCGACGACGACGTCGTCGCCCGCCAGGAGGAGGAGCTGCTCATCCTCACCGAAGGCTTCCCGCACCTTACGGCGGGCTGGCCGGCCGCGACCCGGGAGGCCATCGCGGTCGGCCTCACGAGGCACTCGATCCCGACCACCAGCGCTATCGCGCCGCCTGACCCGCCGTACTCCGGGCGCGAGAGAGGATCGCCGCCGGGGCGTGCCGATCGTGCAGCCTCCCGGAGGGCACGCGATCTACATCGACGCCCGCGCGATGCTTCCGTCTGGAGCCGGCCGACTATCCCGGGCAGGCGCTCGCCATCGAGCTCTACCTCGAGGCCGGCATCCTGCGCGTCGAGATCGGCTCGGTGATGTTCGGACGTCCCGACCTCAGCCGACGGAACGGAGACCTACGCACCGCAGGAGCTGCTGCGCCTCGCCATTCCCCGACGGGTCTACACCAAGAGCCAGATCGACTACGTGGTCGAGGCGATCCCCACGATCCAGGCGCGCCGCGACACGGTGCCCGGCGTCCGCATCAGTCGAGCACGCCGCGCGCCCTGCGTCACCAGCGCCGTCTTCGAGAGATCCACGGCAGCAAGGAGCCTTCCATGAGCTATTGATCGGAGCGCACCGTCGCCGTCCCCTTCGATGAGGCGATCGAGCGCGTCACGGCGAGCTCGCCGAGCGGATTCGCATCCACCGAGATCGACGTCGCGGCGACGCTCAAGAAGAAGCTCGACGTCGACTTCCGCCTCTACCGCATCCTCGGCGCATGCAATCCACCTTCGCCCACCGGGCGCTCCAGTCCGAGGAGTGGATCGGCACGATGCCTCCCCTGCAAACGCGTCGTCGTGCAGCAGAGCGAGGGCGGAGTGCGCATCGCCGCCGTCGACCGGTCGCTTCGATGCAGGCGGTGGCCAACCTCGATCTCTCCTCGCCGACCTCGCGAGGTGCGCGAGCGGCTGCGCCTCGCCCTCGACGCGGTCTGAGGGCCGTTCTGCCGGGGCTCCGCCCGCTAGGGCTCCCGCCGTGGTCGGCGAGTCCCTGGCTCACTACGAAGTGATCGATCTCCTCGGCCGAGGCGGCATGGGCGAGGGCCCGGGCACACGATGCTCGCCTCCATCGCGACGTGGCCCTGAAGCTCCTGCCCGCGGACGTCGCGGAGGACGAGGCTCGTCGGGCGCGGTTCGACGCGACGGCGCGGCTGCTGGCTCCTGCTGCAGCACCAGCACATCGGCGGCATCTTCGGCCTCGAGGAGCATGACGAGGTCCGCTTCCTGGTCCTGGAGCTGGTGGAGGGTGAGACGCTGGCGCAACGCATCGCCGCCGGCCCCCTGCCGGTCGACGAGGCCCTCCGCCTGGCCGATCAGATCGCCGCCGCCCTCGAGGAGGCCCACCGCTGCGGCGTCCTCCACCGCGACCTCAAGCCCGCCAACGTGATGGTCACGCCGCGCGGCGTCGCCAAGGTCCTGGACTTCGGTCTCGCCCGGTCGCTGTGGGCCGACCGGGTGGACGGCTCCGACGCACCGACGCGCGACCTGGACCTCACCGGGAGAGGCGAGTTTCTCGGCACCCTGGCCTACATGTCACCCGAGCAGGCGCTGGGGCGAGCGCTCGACGCACGCAGCGATCTCTTCTCGCTCGGCACCGTGGTCTACGAGATGCTGACCGGGAGACACCCCTTCCGAGCCGAGGCGGCGGGCGGCACGCTCGACCGCCTCCTCAACGCCGATCCGGAGCCGCCGTCGACATGGGTCCACGGTCTGCCCGCCGGGGCCGACGCCTTCCTGCGCCGGCTTCTCGCCAAGCGGCCGGAGGATCGCTACGCCGCCGCCACGGACGTCAGGGCCGCGCTCACCCACCTCGACGAGCCTCCGATCGAGCACCGGAAGTCGCTCACCATCGCCGTCCTCCCCTTCGCCAACTCGAGCGCCGACCCCCACGACGAGTTCCTGGCCGACGGCATGGCCGACGAGATCTTGACGGCGCTCGCCAAGGTGCGCTCGTTGCGAGTGCTCTCCCGCACCTCGAGCTTCGCCTTCAAGGGACGCGCGGGGGACGTCCGCGACATCGCGCGGCAGCTCGGGGCGGACGTCGTCCTCGAGGGCAGCCTGAGGCGGCTCGACCGCCGTCTGCGCGTCGCCACGCAGCTCATCGACGCCGACGACGGGTACCAGATCTGGGCGGACCGGTTCGACCGCGACCTGGAAGACGTCTTCGCGGTTCAGGACGAGATCGCCGAGAGCGTCGCCGGAGCCCTGCAGATCGTGCTCAGCCAGCCGGAACGAGAGGCGCTCCAGCGGATCTCCACCGACAGTCTCGAGGCCTACGAGCTCTACCTGCGCGGACGTGGGCTCCTGCGTCGGTTCAGCGACGAGAAGGTGGCGCAGGCGCAGTACCTCCTGCACCGGGCCGTCGCCCTCGACCCCGAGTACCTTCCCGCCTGGCTGTCGCTGGTCGAGGCCTCGCTGTGGATCTACCAGTGGGGTCTGAAGTCGCGGCGCCCCGGTGACCTGGAGATCGCCGTCGAGGCCAGCGAGCGCGCTCGCGAGCTCGCTCCGGACCGGGCCGAGACCTTGACCGCGATCGGGCTCGTCGCCTGGTTGCGCGACGACCTCCCGCGCGCGGTCCGGGCCCTGCAGCGCGCGCGAGAGATCGACCCCCGACTCTGGGAGGCCGCGTTCTTCCTGGCTCGCGTCTCGATGACCGCCGGCGATCGGGAGTCGGCCGTGCGGCACTATCTGGAGGCCGCCGAGATCCAGCCCGACGACTTCCAATCGCTCTGCCTCGCCGGCAGCCTGCTCGAGGGGATGGGCCGGGAGGAGCAGCTTCTCGAGGTCAACCGTCGAGCTCTCGCGATCCTCGAGGCCCACGTCCGCCTGCATCCCGACGACGCTCGGGCCTACTATCTGGGCTGCCGCGTCCACCACGACCTGGGCGACGTCGCCAAGGGGATCGAATGGGCGGAGACGGCCGTCTCCCTCGGCCCCAACGATGGCGGAGTGCGCTACAACGTCGCCTGCTTCTATGCCTCGATCGGACGAGTCGACGACGCGCTCGACCTCCTCGAGGCCAACGTCGCCACCGGCTGGGGCTTCCGCCACTGGCTCGAGCAGGATCCCGACATGGACCCCCTGCGCGAGCACGCCCGCTTCCGGGCGGTGCTCGAGCGGATGCGCGAGAGCTGAGCCGCCGGCCTCCTCACTTCGCGCGGGCGTGCGCCGACGGGTCGGTCAGGAACGCCACGTACGGGAGCTCCAGCCCCTCTTCGCGATAGGAGTGTCCGGTGCGGGCCAGCACGTCCCTCAGGTGAGGCGCCTGGCGATCGTCGACCACGAACACGCGCGGCCGGGGCTCCGTCGCGAGCTCGTCGACCTCCTCGGCGAGGGACTCGATCGGCGAGAACATCGGATAGGGCTCCTTGCCGGCCGAGACCATCTCCAGCGCGTTCCAGCCGTAGAGACTGAGCCCGTTCTTCTTCGTGTCGAGGGTCACGATCAGGCGGTCCCTTTCGATCCCCAGCCGGTCCAGCTCCTGGGCCAGAGCGCGCGAGTCCTGGTGCGAGGGAATCCAGGCGGCAGCGCCCTTCACCGCCAGCAGGAGCAGGACCCAGACCGCGACAGTCCACGCCGGAACGCCGGCAGGCGCCCCCTCGCGACCTCTCCGCATCAGGAAGCGGCGGGCGGTGAGCAGCGCCAGCGGAGCGAACACCGGCAGCACGTAGAGAGGCAGCCGAGACTGAGCGGCCCAGAAGACCGCCAACGGCAGGACGATCCAGAGCAGCAGCAGGAGCTCCTCCGGCCTCCCTTCGCGGGACCACGGACGCGGTCGGCGCGCCTCGGTGCCCCCCGGCCGCGCCGAGCGCCGGAGCCAGATCAGGCTCCATGGGAGGGAGCCGACGAGGAGCGTCGGGAGGTAGATGCGGAAGCCTCCCGCCCAACCCGGATTGCGACCGAGGTGCTGGCTCACCAACCGTCCCGTCACCTGGTTGTCGAGGATGTAGGCCCCGGCGCCGGGAATGACCGCGAGCACGTAGGCGTACCAGGGCGCGGCCACCAGGACGAACAGGGCCGCGGCGATCCAGTAGCCGGGGGACTTCCATCGTCGCCAGCGGGCGCCGAACAGCAGGAAGACGGGGAGAGGCGCACAGGCCACCAGCAGCGCCGGTCCCTTGGCCAGGACTCCGAGCCCGAGGCCGACTCCGAGCACGGCGCCCCAGAGACGGCTGCGGCCGCTCGACTCTTCCACACGCCAGAAGGCGTAGTAGGAGAAGGCGCTCGCGAAGGCCAACGGCGTGTCGGCCGTCAGCACGTTGGCGGCGAGGAACGGCGCCAAGGAGGAGGCGTAGACGAGGGCCGCCACGCACCCCGTCCGCCTCCCCCACCAGCGCGCCGCCAGCAGCCCGACGACCAGGGCCGTCGCCGCGAAGAAGAGCGCCTGGCCGCAGCGTGCGCCCCACTCGTTCTCCCCGAGCAGGGACATTCCGGTCGCCGCCGACCAGTAGAGCAACGGAGGCTTGTCGAGGAAGGCCTCGCCGTTGAGCCGGGGCACCAGCCAGTCGCCGCTCTCGAACATCGCCTGCGAGACGTTGACGTAGTAACCCTCGTCGGGCTCCCAGATCCCGCGCGAGCCCTGGAACACGAACGCCAGCATGAGCACCGCGGCGACGACGAGGCTCACCTCGCGCCGCCCGGCGGCCCGCTCCTCGACCCCCACCGCCGCGATCGCGCCCCCACCGGGGCGCCGCGGATGCTCTCCCATGGACACGCATGTTCCCGGGACCGACATGAACCGCGGATGAACGGTCCGCGACCGGGCGAGCTCCGGCGCTCTTTCGTCCCCCATCGGGGAGACGGATGCGAGAGACGCCGGAATCCTTCGCTGGCTGCCGAACCCGAGCCGGACCGGGCTCAGTCCCCGGCGGAGACGCCGGCTCGGGAGATGAACCGGTCCACGAGCTGCTCGAGCACCGGCAGCGGCACGGCGCCCGAGCCGAGCACGGCGTCGTGGAAGTCGCGGATGTCGAAACGCTCGCCGAGGGCGGCCCGGGCCTTCTCGCGCAGCTCGAGGATCTTCATCATGCCCATCTTGTAGGAGAGCGCCTGACCGGGATTGACGAAGTAGCGTTCGACCTCGGTGACGATGTTGCCCTCCGAGATCGGCGTGTTCTCCCGGAAGTACTCGATCGCCTGCTCGCGGGTCCAGTGCTTGGCGTGGATCCCGGTGTCGACGACCAGGCGTACCGAGCGCCAGATCTCGTCCTGCAGACGTCCGAAGTCCTCGAGCGGAGCGCTGTAGAAACCCATCTCGCGGGCCAGCTGCTCGGCGTAGAGGGCCCAGCCCTCGACGTAGGCGCCGTAGCCGCCGAAGCGGCGCATCATCGGCAGCCCTTCCATCTCCTGGGCGAGAGCGATCTGGAAGTGGTGCCCGGGGACGGACTCGTGGTAGGTGATCGCCTTGAAGACGTAGCGCTGCACGCTCGGCATGTCGCCGAGGTTGGCGTAGTAGATGCCCGGCCGGCTGCCGTCCTGGGACGGGCTCTCGTAGAACGCGATGCTCACCGAGTTCTCGCGCCACGACTCGACCGGGCGCACCTCGAGGCCCGCCTCGGGCAGGCGGTGGAACCACTCTCCGACGACTCCGTAGACGGCGTCGACCTGCGCTCGGGCCTCGGCCAGGAAGGTCTCCGGCCCGCCGCCGAGTCCTCGTAGTGGTTCCAGGGTCCTCCCGGACGTGCTCGAAGAACTCCCGCAGGGTGCCCTCGAACCCGACCTCCCGTTGGATGGCGCGCATCTGCTCGTGGATGCGCGCGACGTCGGCGAGGCCGAGGGCGTGGATCTCCTCGGCGGTCAGGTCGAGCGTCGTCGAGTGACGCACGCGATCGGCGTAGTACTCGTCGCCGCCGGGCAGGGCCCAGACGCCGCGATTCCCCTTCTGCACGGCGAGCGGCTGCAGCCGGCGCAGCTCCGTCAGCAGGACCTCGAAGCCCCGGCGGTAGGGACCGGTGAGCGCCGCCTCGGCGCGCGCCTCGAGCCCCTCCTTGACCGCGGCGTCGGCCTCGAGGTCCGCCAGCTTGGTCCGGAAGTCGCTCCACAGCGCGTTCTCGCCGTCCCCGGCCAGGGGCGCTCCGGAGCTCATCGCGGTGGCGTCGGCGATGACGTCCGGGAACGAGAAGGCGGGAGCGACGACGCCGATCTCGGCGCGGGCCCGTAGCTGCCCGGCCATCTCTTCGAGCACCCCTTCCAGCCCCGCCAACCGCGAGACGTAGGCCTCGGCGTCCTCCACCGTGTCGATCGGGTGGTTGTTCTGCAGGACGGTCAGCAAGCCGGAGAGCTGGCCGTTGAACTGGTCGACCACGTAGCGGCGATCACGAAAGGCGTACGAGGCGAGCGCATCCTCGACGTCGAAGACGAAGAGGTCGTAGCTCACCCGGGCCTCCTCGCCCAGCCGCTCGCGGTCGAACTCCTCCCGCAATCGCGCGAGGTCCTCGCGAAGGCGTTCGACGCGTGCCGCCTCGGCCGCGTCGGAACGGTCGTCCCACTGCCCCTGGCGCTCCGTCTTGCGACCGAGGGCGCTCTCCCACTCCGGGCTCTCCGCCACCTGCCGCTCGAACACCTCGTCGAGGAAGGCGTTCAGCCGCGCGTCCTCGTCCTCGCCCGCTCGTGTCGCGAAGACCGGCGCCGCCAGCAGGGGCACCGCCACCGCCAGCAGTGCCCGGACCGCTCCTTTCAACATCCGTCCGTCGAGCATCTCCACCTCCCCTCGGGAAGGTGGAGGATACCCCGCGGCGCCTCAGACCCGCCCGGCGATCCGACGCACCGCGGCCGAGAAGGCGTCTCCCTCCTCCGCGAGCTCGTAGGTCACCCGCTGGAAGGGCTTCCGGATGTCGATCACGCGGGCCAGGTCGATCGGCGTCGCGACGAGAACCAGATCGCAGTCCGCCGCCTCGATGGTCGCCGCGAGGTCGCTCATCTGCCGCTCGCCGTAGCCCATGGCCGGCAGCAGGTGCCCGATGTCGGGGTACCTGGCGAACGTCTCGGCGATCTCGCCGACGGCCCAGGGCCGCGGATCGACGATCTCGGCGGCGCCCCAACGGCGTGCCGCGACGACGCCCGCGCCGTAGGCCATCTCGCCGTGCGTGAGGGTCGGGCCGTCCTCGACGACGAGAACGCGCTTGCCGCGGATGGCGTCGGGATCGGCGACCGAGACCGGCGACGCGGCGCGCACGACGACGGCGCCGGGATTGTGGGCGCGTGCGTTCGCCTCGACTGCCGCGATCCCCTCCTCGGAAGCGGTGTCGACCTTGTTGATCAGGATGAGGTCGGCACGCTCGAAGTTCACGCGACCCGGGAAGTAGGTCAGCTCGTGGCCCGGGCGGTGGGGGTCGGCGACGGCGATCCACAGGTCGGGCCGATAGAAGGGGGTGTCGTTGTTGCCGCCGTCCCAGAGCACGACGTCGACCTCCTTCTCGGCCTCGGCGAGGATCGCCCCGTAGTCGACACCGGCGAACACCACGGCCCCGTTGGCGAGGTGGGGCTCGTACTCCTCCATCTCCTCGATGGTGCAGTCGTTGCGTTCGAGATCGGCGAGCTCGCCGAAACGCTGCACCGCCTGCTTCTCGAGGTCGCCGTAGGGCATCGGATGGCGGATCGCGGCCGTGCGTACCCCCGCTTCACGGAGCAGGCTCACGATGCGCCGCGAGGTCTGGCTCTTGCCGCAACCCGTGCGCACCGCACACACCGCGATCACCGGTTTGGTCGAGGGCAGCATGGTGGCGTCGACGTCGAAGGTCTCGAACGCCGCTCCCAGGGCCTCGACTCGCCGAGCCTGCCGCGCCACGAAGTCGTAGGTCACGTCCGAGTAGGCGAACACCACGCGGTCGGCACCCTGCTCCCGCACGAGGGTCTCGAGCTGCCCCTCCGGCCGGATCGGAACGCCGTCCGGGTAGAGCCGCCCCGCCAGGGCCGGCGGGTATCGACGCTCGTCGATGTGCGGGATCTGCGCGGCGGTGAACGCCACGACGCGCGTGTCCTCGCGATCCCTGTAGCAGGTGTTGAAGACGTGGAAGTCGCGCCCGGCGGCGCCCATGATCACGACCCTCTCGCTCATTCGTTTCCTCCTTCGTCTGCCGGGTTCGACGGTAGCAGCGGGGGCGGGGACGGACACCGCCGGAACGGGTGGGCACGGCCCCGGCTCGGGGTGGTCTCGCGCCCCCCGGCTGCGGTCCGTCGCGGCCCGCGGCGCCCCTAGAGGGCCTGACGCTCCAGACCGCGGTAGGTCACCGACGGCGGCAGGAACCAGACCGGGCAGCGCGCGCCGTGGAGCACGCCCAGGGTCGTGTCGCCGAAGAGCACCCGGCGCAGGAGACCGGGTCGAGCGGCCGGCATGAGGATGAAGAGGGCGCCGCCGGCGTCGGCGACCGAGACGATCTCGTCGGCGGGAGTCCCCTCCCGGACCTCCAGGACCGTCCGCTCGCCGGCGCCGGTCGGCACCAAGCCCCCGAGGCGCTCGCGGCGCTCCGCCAGCGTCGCATGGCGGACCCGCGGGTCGTCGAGGGCCGGAGACGGCGGCACCACGTGGAGCAGGTGGAGCCGGTGGGGCATCGTCTCCATCAGGTGGGCGGCGAACGACACGACCGCCATCGAGTCGGGGCTGAAATCGACCGGCACCAGGAAGGAGAGCGCATCCGCCGGCCGCGGCTCCACGGGCTCGAGGAGGTGTGCGAGGTCGCATCGCTTGCCCACCGTGAGCACCGGGCAGGGAGCCGCGACCACCATGCGCTCCGCCAGGGAGCGGTGGCTCGCCGAGCTCCAACCGTGCGAGCCCATCACGATCAGATCCGCCGGGAGCTGCGCGGCCACCTGCACGACAGCCAGGTCGAGCGGCCCACGGGTCAGCCGACCCTCGCACTCGACGCCCTCGGGCACGCTCTCGAACGCCTCCGCCAGACGCTCGGAGCGCCGGCGGGCGTCGCCACCGCGGTCCCGGCGGTGCTCCTCGGACCACATCCAGCGCACCGAGAGGAACTCGGGCGGGCCGGCCGAGAGGTTGTGGTGCAGGACGAGACGCGCCCCGAGGCGTCGCGCGACGGCACCCGCCAACTGCACCGTCGGCTCGGTGAGGTCGCTGAAGTCGATGGGACAGAGAACGGTGCGGAAAGCGGTCATGCCGTGCTCCTTTCGGCGTGGAGCGGCCCGTCCCTTGCGCTCTGCGTGGCTCCGCCCGAGGGTGGCACGCGTATCCCCTCCGGCACCACACCCGGCGATGGAGGAGCCCGACACGCCGGGGCGGCTCCTTTCGGGCGGGACGCTAGCCGGCGAGCGCCCGCAGGATCGGCAGCGCTCGGATCCGCGGCCCGCCGGCGGCCGCGATCGCCGCAGTGACCGCCGCCGCCACCGGAGGCAGCGCGATCTCCCCGAGCGGCCGGGGAGACTCCTCGCTCTCGACGAGATGCACCTCGACGGGCGGGGCCTCGGTGATCCGCAGGAGCTCGTAGTCGTGGAAGTTGCTCTGCTCCACTCGGCCCCCGGCGATGGTGGCCGCCCCGTGGAGCGCGGCGCTCAGACCGTCCAGGACCGCGCCCTCCACCTGCGCCTCGGCGCCGCTGCGATTCACGATCCGGCCGCAGTCGACGACCGCCACGATCCGCTCAACCCGGAGCGCGGCGCCGTCGAGTCGGACCTCCGCCACCAGGGCCGCATAGCCGCCGAATGTGTAGTGGGCCGCGAAGCCCTGCGCCGAGCCCGGCGGCAGCGTCCGCCCCCACGGCGCCAACTCCCGCGCCCGCTCGATGACGCGCCGGAAGGGACCGGTGCGATACGGACCTCCGTGGTCGTCGTAGGGCACTTCCCGGTCCTCCGTCCCCAGCAGCTCGAGGCGCAGGTCGACCGGATCGCGTCCGGTCGAGGCCGCGATCTCGTCGAGGAACGCCTGATCGACGAAGGCCGTCGCGTTGTGGCCGGGCGCGCGCCAGGCGCCGGTCGACACCTTGCTGGCGGTCGGTGCGTATTCGAGCCGAAAGGCCGGCACGTGATGGGAGGGAAACCCGTCGGGGAAGACCTCGGTCCTCCAGGCGGGGGCGTCGGAGCCGCGGAAGAGGTAGCGCGACGTCGTCGTGGCGCGCTCCTCCCAGGCCTGGATGCGCCCCCCGGCGTCGAGCGCGGCGCGCAGACGGTAGCGCCCGGCGGGGCGGTAGTAGTCGTGCTGGACGTCGTCCTCGCGGCTCCACTGGACCTTCACGGGCCGGCCCACCGCCCGCGACAGGAAGACGGCCTCGGCGGCGTAGTCGGCCATCAGCCGGCGGCCGAACCCCCCTCCGATGCGGGTCATCCGCACCTCGATCGCCTCCCGGGGCAGGCCGGTCAACGCCGCCGCGATCCCCTGCGCCGAGCCCGGAACCTGCGTCGGTCCGACCAGCAGGCAACGATCGGGGCGCACGTCGGCGATGTAGTTCATCGGCTCCATCTGCGCGTGGGAGAGGAAGGGCACCTCGTAGTCCGCTTCCAGGACCCGGTCGGCTCGCGCGAACGCCTCCGCCACGGCGCCCGTCTCGCGCAGCACCTCCCCCGGCTCCTCCAGGCGGGCGGCGAACCGGCGGGAGAGCTCGTCGCTGCTCTCGGCCTCACCGCCGCCGCTCTCCCACTCGACGGACAGCGCCCGCCGGCCCTCGAAGGCCGCCCAGGTCGAGTCCGCCAGCACCGCGACGCCCCCCGTCAACCACGTGGGATCCTCGCTCGGCTCGATCCGGACGACGTCACGCACTCCCGGCACCTCCCGGGCGGCCCGCTCGTCCACCTCTCGGACCCGGCCTCCGAAGACGGGCGACCGCGCGACGGCGGCGAAGAGCATGCCGTCGATCTCGGCATCGATGCCGTAGAGCGGCTTGCCGGTGACGATCGAGGGATTATCGACCCCACCGATCGCCGTGCCGACGAGGCCGAAGGAAGCCGGATCCTTGAGCCGCGGCTCCTGCGGTGGCTCGAGCGCGGCCGCGGCCGACGCGAGCTCGCCGTAGGAAGCTTCGCGGCCGCTCGCGGCGTGCCGCACGATTCCGGCGCGGGCCGAGCACTCGTCCGCTCCGACGCTCCACCGCGACGCCGCGGCGGCGATCAGCAGCTCACGACCCGCGGCGCCGGCCCGGCGCAGCGGCTCCCAGTTCTCGACCACGGATTGGCTGCCGCCGGCGAACTGGTCGCCGAAGCGTGCCTCGTCGAAGGGCGCCTGCTCGACCGTCACCGTCCGCCAGTCGACGTCCAGCTCCTCGGCGACGATCATCGGAAGGGTGGTCTTGACCCCCTGTCCCATCTCCGGATTTTTGGCCAGGATCACCACGCGGCCGTCCGGGTGGACGGCGAGGAAGGCGTTGGGCTCGAAGGAGGCGCCGCCCTCCTCCCCGGCGGCGGCCCCGGCCCAGCGAAAGCCGAGGAGGAGCCCACCTCCGGCGAGCGCCGAGACCTGCAGCAGGCGGCGGCGGCTGATCGTCGTCATCGCTCCTCCTCCCGTCCTCCGGCACGGCGGATGGCGCGCCGGATCCGCCCGTAGGTGCCGCACCGGCACAGGTTGCCCGCCATCGCACGGTCGATCTCCTCGTCGCTGGGAGACGGGTTGCCGGCGAGGAGGGCCGCGGCCGACATCAGCTGTCCGGCCTGGCAGTAGCCGCACTGGGGCACGTCGAGCTCGACCCAAGCCCGTTGCAGGGGGTGGTCGCCGCTCTCCGAGAGCCCCTCGATGGTCGTCACGGCCCGGCCCTCGACGTCCTCGACGGCGAGGACGCAGGAGCGCACCGCACGGCCCTCGAGATGCACGGTGCAGGCCCCGCACTGGGCGCGGCCGCACCCGAACTTGGTGCCCTTCAAGCCGAGCGTGTCCCGCAGCACCCACAGCAGCGGCATCTTCCCCGGGACGTCGACGGTCGACCGCTCGCCGTTGAGCCGAAACGAGATCCTGGCCATGACTTCCTCCTCTCCTCTCTCCTATACGGGCGTCGGCGCTGCGGGATCTGGCCCCGGGCCGCCCGACCTGGGCTACGATCGCCGATCATGTCCCCCGCAGGCGATCGTGGGCCGGAGGAGTCGGCCCTGGACAAGCTCGTCCAGGAGACCGCGCAGGCGTGGAAGCGGATGTCCCTCTACCCCGCCGGGCATCCGGCGCGCGCCGGTGCGCTGGATCGACCGTACGCGCTCTGGAAGCCCGCCCTCGCGGCCAGCGGCGAGCTGACCTTCGGCGTCGCCCGCGACGGGCTGATGGCGCCCGGTCGGAAGCTGACCGGGCCGGGTGCGCTCGACATCGCCCAAGCCCTCTATCTACGCAACGTGGCCGTCGTGCGCTTCCGCGACGGGCTCACCCTCGCCGATCTCGAGGGATTCCTCTCCTGCCTGCGCCAGGAGCGGGGCGCGGAAACCTCCGACGATTCGTTCGAGCAGCGCCTCGAGGCCGCCGGCGTCGAGAGCGTCGTCACCGAACCGGTCGACTACCTCTGCTGCTCACCGAGGGAGCGTCCGACCGCCGGCGGAAGAGCTCCCTCTGGGACCGCATCCTGCGCGCCAAGCTGGGCACCGAGTCGCTCGACGGCGTGGGCTCCTCGAGCGGGTGCTGGAGTGGATCGGCACCACACTCGCCCGGGGACGGCGATCACCGCGCGACCGTGGAGATCGCCGAGGTCCTCGCCGCCGCACTGGAGGAGTACCTGGCCGAGGAGGAAGAGGACGGAGGTCGCCACGAGGCCCGCGAGCTCGCGGAGCTGCTCCGCGCCCTCCCCGGCGACCTGCGACTGGACCTTCCTCGACCTGGCCCTCGCCCGGATGACGTCACCCGAGGCCGAGACGACCGGCCTGGAGGATCTCGCGGCGGTGGCTCCCGCCAGCGAGATGCTGGCGTCGTTGCGCCGGCTGCGGGACGCCGGTCACCGCTTCTCGGAGCGCGCCCTCCGGCTCGTCCAGGGGCTCGTCGCCGAGGCCACGGGCTCTCGCACGGGTGACGGGACCCAGACGAGCGACTCCCTCCAGGACGTCATGGCGAGCGCGCTCGCCGAGGACCACCCGGACGGCCTCGAGGACGTCGAGGACTTCCTCCTCCACCTTCCCGAGGCCCTGCCCGATGGCGCCGCCCGGACACGGTCGTCGAGGATCTTCGCGGCACCCTGACGCCGTCGACTCTGACCCAGAGCCTCCTGGCGGTCATCCTCGGGCTGCTCGAGCGGGACGACGATCCCGAGCTCGAGATCGACGGTCTGGTCGACAGGCTCCGCCTGCTCCTCCAGGAGCTCGTCCTCGGCGGCCGGGTGCTTCCGGCCGTCGCCCTCGTCCAGCATCTGCGCGAGCTCGGGCAGCGATCGTCCGGCGTCAGGCGGGAGGCCTTGGAGCGGATCCTGGCGCGCCTCACGGGTCGGAGACGGCATCGATCGTCCTCCGCTCGCTCGTCGAAGGGTACGAGGATCGTTCCGCCGATCTCGCCTACCTCGTCGAGGTGCTCAGGCCGCCGACCGGGCACCACATCCTGATCGAGATGTGCGAGACCGAGGACCGCGGCGTTCGCAGGCAGGCGTTCGACTTCGTCCACCGGCTCGGCGCGCGCATCGTTCCGGAGGCCGTCGAGCTGCTCCGCGACTCACGCTGGTACGTTGTCCGCAACATGCTGCAGGTCCTGCAGTCGAGCGCCGACCCGAGCGTGCTCACGGCCGCCAGCTCACCCTGCACGCCGACGAGGCGCGTGCGGCTGGAGGGCCGCCAAGCTCGTTCTTCGCCACGATGCGTCCGTGCCGGCGAGCGCCATCGAACGCCTCTTGCAGGACGAGAGCCCGGCCGTCGTGGAAGGGCTGCGGCCGCCCTCGGCCGCGAACGGTCTCCGCGCCGCCGTCGCCCCGTTGGTGGCCCTGGCGACCCGGAGGTCGGCTTCGGCGGCAACCGATCCCTCCGGATCAGGGCTCTGCGCTGCCTCGGCGAGATCGGCGACCCGGGCGCGCTGCCGGACCTCAAGCGCTGTTTCTCGTCCCTCGGGTCGAGCGCCGAGGAACGTCGCGCCGCTTACGCTTCGCTGGCCGGCTATCCCGCGGCGGCCCGTGCCGCGCTGGTGGAACGCGGGCTTTCGTCCCGGGATCCGGAGGTCCGCGCCCTGTGTGCCGAGCTCGCACGACGGAGACCGGACGATGAGTGAGAGCGCGTCGGGGATCGACGTCCTCATCCTGGCCCTCGGTAACGCCACAGCGACGCGCTCGCTCTATCCCTCGGGACATCCACAGTCCGAGGCCGCGCTCGACCGGGTCTGCGATCGCCTCGAGCACGTGCTCGGGACGGGCGGGAGGAGCTCGCGCTCCTCGCCGTCGACGACGAGCTGGCCGTCGACGGAAAACCGTGGAACCGCGGCGAGTCCGGTCGCTCCGGGCTCGTACGAGCCTTCGAGCGTGCCGGCATCGAGAGCGTTCGGATCGCTCCGGGCGCACCGCGCGAGGAGATCGAGCGGCTGGTACAGGTCCTGGCGGGCGTGGGCACGGCCGAGAGCACGGACCACGTCGCGGTGGGGCGCGTCGCCCGCTGGGGAACGCACGCCGGCGACGGAGGCTACGAGGACCTCTCGATCGAGCAGAGCGTCGACGCCGCCTACGATGCGCTGATCGCCTTCCAGCACGACCTGCACTCGGGCTTCGCCCGGCTGGAGCGCTCGGTGTGGAGCGTCATCGAGTCGATGGCCACGGAGGGGCGCTCCTTTCTGTTGCTGGCGGGGCTCGAGCGGCAGGACAACCGACTCTGGAGGCACTCGATCAACGTCTCGCTCTACGCCGCCCGACTCGCCCGGGCACTGGGGATCGAGGGCACCGTCCTGCACGACGTCACCGTGGGAGCCCTTCTGCACGATGTCGGCTATCTCGCGATGGGAGTGTCCCCTGACCTACCGTCTCTCACGCGCGAGCAGCGCCGGCGGCACCCGGAACGCGGGGCCGCCCTCCTGGCGGGCGTCGACGGGATGCCGGGCGTGCCGATCCTGGTCGCCTACGAGCATCACCGTTCGTGGGACGGCGCCGGCGGCTATCCCGACGGCACACGGCCTCCCAACCTGGCGAGCCAGATCACCGCGATCGCCGATACCTGGGACACGCTGCTGCAGACCCGCAAGCCGCTACCCCACGGGTCGAGGACACAGGCTGCCGTGCGCACTCTCGGCCGGTTGCGCGGCGAGCTCCTGCAACCCGACCTGGTGGATCTCTTCCTCGAGCTCCTCGGGCTCTCCTCCGAACCGGCGGAGTGAAGACGCGGACCGCGGGCGCCCTGCCGGCTCGCGGATAGGATGGCGCCGCCGATGCCGGGTTCCGTCGACGTCCACCTCGTCGTCACCCTGACCGTCCTCGTGGCGGCGATGGCGGCGCTGGTGACCGAGTGGCTGGCCCCCGATCTCGTGGCCCTGCTGGTCGTCGTGATCCTGGGCGTGACCGGCGTGCTCAGCCCGGACGAGACGTTCTCGGGCTTCAGCCAGTCGGCGGTGATCACCATCGTGGCGATCTACATCCTGGCGGAGGGGCTGCGTCGGGCCGGCGTCACCGACCGCGTCGCCGACGTCATCGCCAGGATCTCGGGGAGCAGCGAACGGCGCATGATCTTCGTCGTCATGCTGGCGGGCAGCCTGCTCTCCCTGATCATGAACAACATCGCCGCGGCGGCCGTCCTCCTGCCGGCGGTGACGACGGCGAGCCGGCGGGCGCGGGTGAGCCCCGCCCGGCTGCTCATGCCGCTCTCCTTCTCCACCCTCCTGGGCGGCATGGCGACGCTGCTGACGACGACCAACATCGTCTCGAGCAGCTTGCTGCAGGATCACGGCCTCGCCGGTTTCGGTCTCCTCGACTTCGCTCCTCTGGGGCTGCCGCTCGTTCTCGCCGGCACCGTGTACGTGGCGCTGGTGGGGCGTCGCTGGCTGCCCACGGAGGCGCCGCAGGACCGCCTCCGGATCTCGCCCGCCGGTGATCTGGTGGAGCTCTACCACCTCGGCGCGCGCCTCTTCCGCGCCCGCGTGCCGGCGGGGTCCTCTCTCGTCGGCCGTCCCCTGGCGGAGAGCGCCCTGCGCGAGACCTACAAGATCAGCCTGGTGGCGGTGGAGCGCGACGGCCGCGTCATCCAGTCGCCGCCGCCGGACCTCGAGATCTCGGAAGCGGACGTGCTCCATTTCCAGGGGGACATCGACGACTTCCGCCGCCGCGACGTCGAGCCCTACCTCGAGATCCTGCCGGAGCGCTCCTGGCGGGAGGCCGACCTGGAGTCCTCGGAGACGGTCGTCGTCGAGGCGGTGCTGGCCCCGCGCTCGAGCCTGGTGGGCCGGAGCCTGCGCGATGCCCGCTTCCGGCGCCGCTACGGAGTGACCGTGCTGGCCATCTGGCGCCGCGACGCGCCCCTGCTCACCGACCTCGGAGATCGGCCCCTCGAGTTCGGAGACGCCCTGCTGCTGCAGGGCCCGCGCGCCCGGCTCTCGCTCCTCCAGGACGAGCAGGACCTCATCGTCCTCACCCGCGGGGACGATCTCGAGCCCCGCGCGCCCGGCAAGCGTTGGCAGGCGACCGCGGTCCTCCTGGCAGCCCTCGTGGCGGCGATCGCGACGCCGCTGCCCCTCGGGGTCGTGATGATGGGCGGCGCCCTCGCCATGGTCCTCCTCGGCCTGCTCTCGATGGAGCAGGCCTACCAGGCGATCGAGTGGCGGACGGTCTTCCTGGTGGCGGGGATGCTGCCCCTCGGCGTCGCCCTCACCAAGTCCGGCGCCGCGGCGTTGCTCGCCCACGCATTGGCCGGAACCGTCGGCGTCTTCGGACCGCTCGCCCTGCTGGCGTCGCTGTTCGTCGTCTCCGCGCTCCTCGTGCAGGCGATGAACGGTCCCGCAGTGGCGGCCGTGATGGTGCCCATCGCGATCACGGTCGGCGTCGAGTCCGGTGCGGAGCCGCGCGCCCTGGTGATGGGCGTCGCCCTGGCCACGTCCATGGCCTTCCTGACGCCGCTCGGCCATCCCGTGAACCTCCTGGTGATGGGCTCGGGCGGCTACAGCTTCCGGGACTACTGGCGGGTGGGCTGGCCGCTCGCCCTGCTCGCGTCGGTCCTGATCATGGTGCTCCTGCCGCTGATCTGGCCGCTCGCCTGAGCGCCGCGGTCAGGGGACGGAGGTCGACCAGCGGGAGGTGTCCCCGCTCTCGAAGCCGTCCGTGAAGAGGGCCGACGTGTTGCGCCACAGCTCGACGCTCTGGTGCGGGCCGGACCAGTTGGCGCCGAAGAGGTCCACGTCGCCGTCCCCGTCCACGTCGACGAGACGCATCGAGTGCGAGCCGCTTCCGGCGAGCACGTCCTTCGCCCACGATGCGCCGTCACCGAGGTTCCAGAAGATCTTGACCTCGTCGGGATCGGCACCCTGGTGCATCTCGGCCGCGGCCACGTCGAGATCGCCGTCGCCGTCCAGGTCGGCCACGCCCACGAAGTGGTGGACGCTCTCCACCGGCTCCTCGATCGGGTGCTCCGGCCACGCCGTCCGCGGGTCCGCCGGGGCCTCGAACCAGGAGATCCGATGGCTTCCGCCGGCACTCTCCGACGGCGAGAGCACGATGTCGACGCGGCCGTCGCCGTCGACGTCACCCGTGGCCACGAAGGTTGCGTCCCACCCCCAGGTGGGGCCGTACACGTGCTGCTCCCACACGGCGCTCGCCTCGAGGCTGCGCGGGTTCTCGATCCAGCGGGCCTCGACGACGATGTCCTGGTCGCCGTCACGGTCGACGTCCGCGAGGGACAGGCCCTCGCCTGCCGGTATCGGGAGCGCCCGGTGGAACCAGCTGAACGGCGAGTCCTGCCGGTAGAGGTGGATCTCGTTCCCGGAGCCGCCCTGGTTGCGCGCCACGAGGTCGACGTCGCCGTCCAGATCGAGATCGGCCGCCTCGACGTCGTGGAGGGTCCGCGACTCGATGGGGTGCGGGATCCAGGAGGGCGACTCGTACCAGAGCAGCTCGCCCACCGCCACGACGACCAGGTCGGGGCCCGAGAGGCCGTCGACGTCGACCACCTCGAGGTCGGTCGAGAAGCTGCCTCCGAAGGCGATCGTCTCACGGGTCAGCGCCGGCGGGTGGTAGGCGACCAGGTCGCCGCCGTGGCCCTGGACGAGGAGCTCCGGCAGACCGTCGCCGTCGAGGTCGCCCGCCGACTTGCCCCAGGGGTCCGTTGGGCCCTCGTCGTCGATCTCCTCGACCACGAACGGCACCTGCGCCCCCACGCTCGACGCGAGGAGGAGGGCGACCAACGGAAGCAGGCGGCGACGGCGCACCAGACAGTCCTACCAGAAGGTGCCGCTCCTCGGGTGTCGACTTCTCCATCATCCACCCGTGCCGGGACTCCGTAGTCCTGACGACACCGCGGCGCCCACTGCCGGCGCGCCGCCACAACCCGAGACACAGTCAGGAGATTCCACATGCACACCATCCGTTTCCGCTCCCTCGCCGTCCTCCTCCTCATCGCGGCAGTGCCCGCCTTCGCCGCCATGGGCACCGTCATGGTCGGCGGCGAGGCCATGCTGCCGAGCCGCGACATCGTCGACAACGCCGTCCTCTCCGCCGACCACACCACCCTGGTCGCCGCCGTCCAGGCCGCCGGCCTCGTCGACACCCTCAAGGGCGACGGTCCCTTCACCGTTTTCGCGCCCACCAACGACGCCTTCGAGGACCTCCCCGAGGGCACGGTGGAGACCCTCCTCGAGCCCGAGAACAAGGACGCCCTCACCGGAGTCCTCACCTACCACGTCGTCCCCGGCAAGCTCGACATGGCCGCCCTGCGCCAGATCGCGACCACCGGCGACGGCACCCTCACCACGGTCGCCGGCGGTACCCTGAAGGTCTCGATGAACGGCCCCGCCAACGTCGTCGTCACCGACGCAGCCGGCCGCACCGCCTCGATCTCGACCTACGACGTCCTGCAGTCCAACGGCGTCATCCACGTCATCGACGGCGTCCTCCTCCCGCAGTAGCCGAGCCCGCACCCCGGAGCCGGCCCGCCCCGCAGCGCGGGGAGACCGGCTCCGGACGTGTCGTCGCATCCGCGGACGGAGGACCGAAGTCGAGGCGATGGACGCCCGGCGCGGAGCCAGCCGAGCGAGGCCGGCTCCGGACGTGTCGTCGCATCCGCGGACGAAGCACCGAAGTCGAGGCGATGGACGCCCGGCGCGGAGCCAGCCGAGCGAGGCGGGCTCCGGACGTGTCGTCTCGTCCGCGGACGGAGCACCGCGGGGCGGCGCGGCGGACGCCGCCGATGAGGCCCCGTCCGAGCCCGCGTGGTGTCAGCGATCGCCGAGGGCCCGCCGGGCGAAGTCGACGAGCTCGCGGGAGACGTCCTCGGCGCGCTCCTGCTGGATCCAGTGGCCGGCGCCGGGGAAGAGCATCTTGCGCACGAGGCCGGGGACGAAGTCCTCGATGCGCTCGGTGGCGCCGCGGCGCCAGGCGAGGACGGGGTCGCGCTCGCCGGCGAGGAAGAGGGTCGGGACGCGGAGACGGGCGCCCTCCAAGAAGGCGGTGCGCTCGTGCGTGAGATCCGCGGCGCGGTACCAGGCGAGGGGGCCGCGGAAGCCGGTGCGCTCGAAGGTGGCGACGGCGAGATCGAGCTCGTCGGGGTCGAGCCACGACGGGGGCTCCGCGGGGCGGGCCAGGACCTCGAGGAGCCGGCGGCCCTTCGGGTAGACGACCGGGAAGCGCTCCGCCTCGGAGGCGTCGCCGGAGGCGGCGTGGTAAAAGCGCAGGAGCGTGTCGCGCACGTCGGCCTCGAGCTCGGCCTCGGCGCCCTCCTCGAGGAAGCGCAGGGCGTAGATCTGCCCCTCCTCCCCGGCCGCCGCGCGCAGCCGGTCGCTCGGCGGCCCCGCCTCGGCCAGCCGCGGCGTGAAGGGGACGCCGAGCAGGGCCACCGCCGGAAAGAGGTCGGGGCGCAGCAGGCCGCAGTGCGCCGCCACCTGGGCTCCCCAGTCGTGACCGGCGACGAGCGCCCGCTCGGCCCCCAGCGCCTGCACCAGACCGACGACGTCGCCGGTGGCGCGGAGCAGGTCGTAGGCACCGGGATCCTCCGGCGCGTCGGAGCCCCCGTAGCCGCGCAGGTCGGGCGCCACGGCCCGGAAGCCGGCGGCGGCCAGCGCCGCGAGCTGGTGATGCCACGCGCCCGAGAGCTCGGGGAAGCCGTGCAGCAGGACGACGAGCTCGCCCTCGCCCTGCTCGCGGCAGGAGACGGCGATCTCGCCGAGGCGGATTCGGCGATGCTTCACGCCCGGATCCTACCGCCGGTGCCGCTACCAGATCTTCGTGCGCTCCGCGGCCGGCCGGTACATCCCGTCGCCCGGCTCGACCTCGAAGGCGGCGAGGAAGTCGGGCATGTTGGGGAGAACGCCGTCCACGCGGTACCGCCCCGGGCTGTGCTCGTCGGAGACCACGATCATGCGCAGGTACTCGTCGCGCATCTTGGAACGCCAGATCTGGCCGAAGCCGATGAAGAACCGCTGCAGGGCCGTGTAGCCGTCGATCACCGGTCCCGGCTCACCGCCGAGCGACCGCCGGTAGGCGGCGAGGGCGACGGTGAGACCCGCCAGGTCGGCGATGTTCTCGCCCAGGGTCAGCCTGCCGTTGACGTGCAGGCCGGGCAGCGGCTCGAAGGCGTCGTACTGGGCCACCAGCCGCGCGGAGCGCTCCTCGAAGGCCGCGGCGTCGGCCGGGGTCCACCAGTCGCGCAGATTGCCCGCCTCGTCGTAGCGCCGGCCGCTGTCGTCGAAGCCGTGGCTGATCTCGTGCCCGATGACCGCGCCGATGGCGCCGTAGTTGACGGCGTCGTCGGCCTCGAGGTCGAAGAACGGGGGCTGCAGGATCGCCGCCGGGAACACGATCTTGGTACGCGTGGGGCTGTAGTACGCGTTGACGGTCTGCGGCGTCAGGCCCCACTCGTCGCGATCGACCGGCTCGTCGATGCGTCGCGCCTGGCGGTCGTGCTCGAACTCGGTGGCGCGCCGGACGTTGCCGAGGTGGTCGCCGCGACGGATCTCGAGCGCCGAGTAGTCCCGCCAGCGGTCCGGATAGCCGATGTAGGGCCGGATCGTCGCCAGCTTGCGCCGTGCCTGCTCCTTCGTCGCGGCGCTCATCCAGTCGAGGTCGTCGATCCCCGCGGCCATGGCCGCCAGCAGGTTCGCCACCAGCTCGTCCATCCGCCGCTTGGCCTCGGGCGGGAAGTGGCGCGCGACGTAGAGCTTGCCGAGCCCCTCGCCCATGGCGTCGTCGATGTGCCGCACACCCCGCTTCCAGCGCGCCGGCAGCTCCTCCAGCCCCGAGACCTTCTCGCCGTGGAAGACGAAGGAGGCCTCGACGAAGGCCGCCGGGAGGTGGGGCGCGAAGGCGTCGAGGAGCCGGTAGGAGAGGTAGTCCCTCCAGACCGGAAGCGGAACGTCGGCGAGGGCCTCCGCGGCCGCGGTCAGGTAGCTCGGCTCGTCGACGTTGACGACGGCGACCCCGGGCGTTCCGATGCCCTCGAGGTAGCGGCCCCAGGGGAGGCCGGGAGCGAGCTCGCCCAGCGCGGCCGGCGTGAAGCGGTTCGCCGTCTTGGTGATGTCCTGGGCGTCGGCCGCCGACCACTGCGCCCGGGCCAGACGCGTCTCGAGGTCGAGGATCGTCGCGGCCGCCGTCCGCGCCTCCGCCACCGGGCGGCCGGCCAGCTCGAGCAGGGTCGAAGCGTAGGCGACGAGAGCCTCCCGCAGGGCGGTGTACTCCGCCTCGTCGCTCAGGTAGTAGTCCCTGTCGGGGAGCGAGAGACCGGCCTGGGCGAAGCGGAGCAGGTAGCGGGTCGAGTCGTCGTAGTCGGCGTCGATGTAGACCCCGAAGGGACCGCTCACCCCGAGACGCTCGAGCCGTGCCAGCTCGGCGAGCAGCGACCCGGCGTCGTCCAGGGCGGCGAGCCGCGCCAGATCACCGGCCAGCGGCTCGAGCCCCCGCGTTTCGATCGTCGTCTCGTCCAGATAGCTCACCCAGTAGTCGCCGAGCTTGCGCTCGAGCGTTCCCTCGGCGGCGTCTCCGGCGGCCAGCTCGTCGAGGATCTCCTTCTGCGCGGCCTCGCTGGCCTCGATCAGCTGGTGGGCGCTGCCGTAGGAGCTGCGGTCGGCCGGGATCTTCGTCGCCTCGATCCAGCCGCCGTTGACCCAGCGGAAGAAGTCGTCCTGCGGCCGCACCGACGGGTCCATTCCGGAGGGCTCGATGCCGGAGCGCAGGCTCGCGGCACCGGCCGGACCGGCCAGGACCAGGAGGGCGAGGGCGGAGGCGAGCGGCGTTCGAACGGTCATGGCGGGCTCCTCGGGCGATGCGCCGCCGGTCGGGCGGCTCCGGTTCCGCCCGACGCTACGGCCCCGAGGACCGGCGTGTCTTGAACGCAGCGTCCGCCTTGAACGGGACCGGCTCGTCCGGCCTCAGCGCGGCATCACCGGCAGGCGTGCCGTGAGCAGGGCTTCCGTGTCGGCGGGGGCGAGACCGAGGCGGCTCTCGAGCACCGCGGCGTACCGGCGCGGCTCGAAGACCGGGTAGTCGCTGCCGAAGACCAGCCGCTCGAGCCCGGTCGCGCGCAGGTCCTCGGCCAGCGCCCGGGCGTCCTCCGGCGTCGAGGCCGGTACGCCCTCGGACTCCTCCTCCAGCAGGACTCCGGAGACGTCGAACCGCACTCCGGGGCGGGGTCGTCCGGCCGCCGCCTCCCCGGACAGCCAGCGCTGGAAGGTGCCGAAGACCGAGCGCGTCCACGGGCCGTAGCCGCCGCTGCCGCCGAGGTGGGCGATGGTGATCTCGAGGTCCGGGTGCGGACCCAAGACCTCGGCGAGGAAGCGCTCGACGTCCTCCGTCTCGAGGCCGCGCCGCTGGGGGTCGAAGTGCACGAGGAGTGCCACCCGTTCCCGCTCGGCCCACGCCGCCAAGCGCTCCAGGATCGCCAGCTGCTCCGCGTCCCGCAGGTCCACCCCGCCGCTCGCGAGGTGGATCTTCACGCCCGGGCTGCCGAGCTCGCGGCGGCAGCGGTCGATCTCGTCCCAGGCGTAGGGACGCAGGATCCCCACCGAGCAGTAGGCGATCGCCCGCCCCGGGTGGCGCCGGGCCTCGGCCGCGACCCAGTCGTTCTCCCGCGCGACCCGAGCGCGCTCCTCCGTCTCGTCGAGGCCGAGCGCCGCCCTGAACTCGTCGTTGCCGTAGAGGTGCGCCATCGGCACCAGCAGCGCCGCGGCCAGCCCCGGCCGGCCGTCCTTCGGCTCGAAGAGCGCGTCGGCCGAGAGATAGGCCGCGTCGGGGCGCGAGAAGGGCACGCCGAGCGACGTCCAGTCCGCCAGCAGGCCGGGGCCGAGGATGTGGACGTGGTGGTCGACCGGGGCGATCGACGCCGCCCTCGTCGCGGAGGCCACGGGCCCCGCGGGCGTCTCGGCGCTCTCCCGGCAGGCCGCCACGGCCAGGAGCACCAGGCCGGCGACGACCCACCGGCCGGATCGTCTCCTCTCGCGCCTTGCGGCGCCCTCTGTCGCGCTTCTCACGCTCGTCGGAGCGTAGCGCAACGGAGCTCAGTGACCTGCGGCGCGCGCTTCAGTCCTCGATCGCGGGCTCGCCCGTGGTGAGCTCGGTCCAGGCGGACTCGATGGCCGGGCGCCGGTAGAGGTAGTCGAAGCCCTCGCGCGAGTCGCCCTCGCTGAAGCGGTCGACGAAGCGGTCGAGGTCCACGACCGCAACCGTCGCCTCGAGGTCTTCGCCGGCGTCGACCGCCGCCTTCACCTGCGTCCAGGTGGAGTCGAGCAGCTCGACCAGGGAGTCGACGTAGCCCCAGTCGCGCATCGGCTCGCCGTGCCCCGGGAGGATGGTCGCCGCATCGATCGAGCGCAGGCTACGGAGGGTCGCGGGCCACTCGCTCAGGTAGGAGGAGAAGGCGAAGGGCGTCGGGCTGACGACGAGGTCGCCCGTGGCGACGATCCGCTCGCGCGGCAGGACGACCACGAGGTCGCCCGGCGTGTTGCCCCGGCCGAGGAAGCGCACCTGGATCTCGCGCTCGCCGCGGTGCAGGACGAGGCCGTCGCGCACCGTCATCGTCCCCGGCACGATCGGCGTGTCGGTCATCTCGTCGAGGAACTTCCGGTAGACGTCCACGGTCCGCTCGACCGAGGCCCGCATCCCCTCCGGCAGCGGCTCCCCGTTCGACCGCTTCCCGCTCGCCAGGATCCCGCGCAGCCGTTCGATCTCCTGCGGATACCTCTCGCGCAGGTTCTTCGGTAGCACCGGCACGTCGTGCGCCAGCACCATCTCCCGCGTCTGCTCGTGCTGCACGAACTCGACGCCCGGGTACTCCGACCGGTACACGGCGTTGCCGTAGTGGTGGTCGCTGTGCCAGTGCGTGTTGATCACCGTCGACACCGGCAGATCCGTCAGCTTCCGGATCTCCCCCACCGCCGCCCGCGCCGACGACGGCAGGATCCCGGCGTCCACCACCACGACGTCCCCCTCGTTGATCACGATGAGCACGTTCGAGTCCGACACGTCCCCCGACTCCAACGTCCACACCATCGCCCAGACGCCGTCGGCGAGAGGCTCCATGCGGTAGGTGGCGGCGGAAACCCGAGTGGCGACCAGCAGAGCGGCCGCCAGGGCGACGCAGGTTGCGAGTAGCGCGAACGGCTTGCCGAGTCGGTTCACGCCGTCAGCCTACGCGCGCGCCGGACGACCGGTCTTGAACGACCCGACCGCTTGAACGCCCGAGACCTCAGCCCGGGGAGCCTTGAAGCTCCAGAGGCCCCGAGCTCACCGGCTCGACCCGATGTCCTGCAGCTCCTCGAAGCCCTCCGCCGGCTGTACCCGCCGCAGGGCCTCCGCCAGCTCCACCGGCGGCTCGATCAGCTTCCGTTTGCTGAGCGACATCCACCCCCCGTCCACCTCGATCGTCGCCGCCAGCACCCCGTCCGACCGGGTGACGTCGTGCGCCAGCCGGAACCGCGCCAGCTTCGGCGACCCCGCCACCAGCCGCATGTCGAGCGTGATCGTGTCCCCTTGCCGCACCTCGCGCAGGAACCGCACCTCCTCCCGCAGGATCACCGGGCTGAAGTCCAGCCGCTCGTACGCCTCCATCCCGAACCCCTGCTCCTCGAGATAGCTGAACCGGATGTGCGTCCCGTAGTCGTTGAACGCGCTGTGCCGCAGATGCCGATTCGGATCCAGATCCGCCCACCGCACCGGGAAGCTCATCGTGAAGGTCGTCATCGTCTCCCCTACCCCGAGTAGATCTGGAGTTCCTTGAGCTCGCGGATCTTGTCGCGGAGGACGGCGGCCTCCTCGAACTCGAGGTCCTTGGCGGCCTGCTTCATCTCCTTTTCGAGGCGATCGATCTGGTGGGCGATGGGGAGGTCGGACTCGGCGACCTGGTCGATCTTGGCGCGGCCGCGGCCGGGGCCGTAGTAGTCGAGCTGGCTCATCTGGACGAGGGGGTTGCGGACGTCCTTGAGGATGGTCTGGGGCTCGATGCCGTGCTCCTCGTTCCACTCGGCCTGCTTGGCGCGCCGGCGCTCGGTCTCGTCGATCGAGCGGCGGATGGAGTCGGTCTCCTTGTCGGCGTAGAAGACGACCCGGCCGTGGACGTTGCGGGCGGCGCGGCCGGCGGTCTGGATGAGGGCGGTCTCGGAGCGCAGGAAGCCCTCCTTGTCGGCGTCGAGGACGGCGACCAGGGAGACCTCGGGCAGGTCGAGGCCCTCGCGCAGCAGGTTGATGCCGACCAGGACGTCGAAGGTGCCGCGGCGGAGCTCGGTGAGGATCTCGACGCGCTCGAGGGTCTCGACGTCGCTGTGCAGGTAGCGCACCTTGACGCCGAGCTCGAGGAGGTACTGGGTGAGCTCCTCGGCCATGCGCTTGGTCAGCGTCGTCACCAGCACGCGCTCACCCGTCTCGGTCACCTTGCGGATCTCGCCGATCAGGTCGTCCACCTGCCCCTGGGCGGGGCGGACCTCGATCACGGGATCGAGCAGGCCGGTCGGACGCACGATCTGCTCGACGAACAGGCCGCCGGTGCGCTGCAGCTCCCAGTCCGACGGCGTCGCGGAGACGTAGATGCGCTGCCCGACGGTGGCCTCGAACTCCTCGAAGGTGAGCGGCCGGTTGTCGAGCGCGCTCGGCAGCCGGAAGCCGTACTCGACCAGGGTCTGCTTGCGCGAGCGGTCACCGTGGTACATGCCCCGCACCTGCGGGATCGTCTGGTGGCTCTCGTCGACCACCAGCAGGAAGTCCTCCGGCAGGTAGGAGAGCAGCGTCGGCGGAGGTTGCCCGGGCGCGCGGCCCGTCAGGTGACGGGAGTAGTTCTCGATACCGTGGCAGAAGCCCATCTCCTGCAGCATCTCGAGGTCGAACATGGTCCGCTGCTCGAGCCGCTGACGCTCGAGGAGCTTGCCGTGCGCCTCCAGCTCGGCGAGGCGCTCGCGCAGCTCCTCGCGAATCGTCTCGATGGCCCGCTGCAGCTGCTCCTGCGGCGTCACGTAGTGGGTCTTCGGATAGACCGCGACCTTGTCGATCTCGGCCAGCACGTCGCCGCGCAGCAGGTCGAAACGCGACACCCTCTCGATCTCGTCGCCGAAGAACTCGACCCGGATGCCCAGCTCCTCGTAGGCCGGAAAGATCTCGAGCACGTCGCCCCGGGCCCGGAAGCTCCCCGGGAAGAGGTCCATGTTGGTGCGCTCGTACTGCATCGAAACGAGGCCGCGCAGCGCCTTGTCCATGCCGCGCGTGTCGCCGACCTCGAAGAACTGCAGCATGCCGTAGAACGCCTCGGGAGCGCCGAGGCCGTAGATGCAGGAGACCGAGGCGACGATCAACACGTCGCGGCGCTCGAAGAGCGACTTGGTCGCGCGCAGCCGCAGCCGGTCGATCTCCTCGTTGATCGACGTCTCCTTCTCGATGTAGGTGTCCGACTGCGGGACGTAGGCCTCCGGCTGGTAGTAGTCGTAGTAGGAGACGAAGTACTCGACCGAGTTGTGGGGGAAGAACTCGCGGAACTCCTGGAAGAGCTGCGCCGCCAGGGTCTTGTTGTGCGAGAGCACCAGCGTCGGCCGGTTGAGCTCCTCCACCACCTTGGCGATCGTGTAGGTCTTCCCGGAGCCCGTCACGCCGAGCAGCACCTGCTCGTTCTGCCCCCCCTGCGCCCCCTCCACCAGCTGGCGGATCGCCGTCGGTTGGTCTCCCTGCGGGCTGAAAGGCGAAACGAGCCGGAACTGGTCCATCCGGCGATTGTACGGCCTCCCGGACGGTCCGGTATCCTGCAGCCCACCCGGGAGACGACGATGTCCGACGAGACCCGCAGGGAGTGGTCGCTGGCCGCGGCGGCGGCGCTCGCGCTGCTGTCGCTGTGGGGCTTCCACGCCCTCTGCGACGCCTTCGTCGCCGGAGAGATCCCCTCGCCCTACTGGGCGGCACGCGGCGAGACCGTGGGGCCCACCCGCCTGGTGTGCTGGCACTGGCTCGGAGCGGTCACCTGGACGGGCGCTGCCGGCCTGGCGTCGCTCCTCGCCGCCTGGATCCTCCCGCGGCTGTGGACGGGCGCCCCGGCGCGGCTCGTCGCGGCCCTGACGGTCGCGGGCCGGCTCGTCGCCCTGCTGCTGCTCGGGGGGCTGGCCTTCACGGCGGCGGTCTACGGGCGGTTCGGAGCCTGACGGAACGGGCTACTCTGCGTACACGAGCATGCTGCGCGTCGGCGTCGTCTCCAGCCGGTGGCTCCACAGCGTCTCGAGGATCGCGCTCAGGCTCGCCGAGGCGGTTCCCGGTGCGGGCGGCTCGGCGGCCGCGAGCGGCGGGACGGCGACGGGGGCGAGGGCGGCGACAGCCAGGGCGACGGCGACGGGACGGCTCATGGACGTCTCCTCTCGAAAGGCGGACCGGGGGCGTAACGGCTCGGGCGATCGGCTCGCATGATACGCGCCGATCGCGCGGCCTAGGGGTCCGCCTCCGCAGCGGACCGGTCGAGCGCTTCGAGGGCCTCGGTCAGCCGCCGGACCTGCTCCGGCGAGAGGCTCCCGTCGTCGTTGCCGAGCAGCTCGCGCTGCAGCCGCTCCAGGCCGGCGATCCCCACCCGCCGCTCGCGGATCGCGTTCCGTGCGCCGTCGAAGGCCGTCGCCAGGCGTTCGCGCTCGGCGTGGCCGAGGTCCTCCGGCAGCCGGGCCTCGACCTGCTCCTCGAGCTCCCCCAGCGCGAAGTCCAGGAGCCGGTGGGACTGCGTCGCCAGCACCGCCAGGACGGTGAGACCCAGGAAGGCCACCACACCCGCGGCGATCGCCACTCCCTTCCAGGCACCGGAGGAGAGCCGGCGCGGCTCGAGCCCGAAGGGGCGGGGCCGCGGCGCCTCGACGGTGCCCTCGGACACGGATCGACCGGCGGGATCGTTCACGTCGGCAGTGTAGCGGAACCGCCGCCGCGCCTAGTTCACGGTCATCGTCCACGCCCCGGTGCTGCCCGACTCGAAGCCGTCGGCGAAGATCTGCCCCGCGACGGTGGGCAGCGGCCAGGCGTACGCCCCGCGCGACCGGGTGAACAGGGCCAGCGTCGTGAAGCCCCGGTCGATCGCCATGTCCCAGACCATCACCGTGGGCAGACCGTCGGTGAAGCGCTGCCAGAGCGGCGAGGCCACGGTGATGTCGTCCGTGTAGTAGAGGCCCCAATCGCTCCCCGCGAAGACCTGGTCGGGGACCAACGGGTTGGCGATGATCGAGTCGATCGGGACGTTGGGCAGGTTCCCCGACTTGTCCAGCCAGGTGAAGCTCCCGCAGCCGGCGGTGCACGTGACCTGGAACACGTGGCCCGGCGTGCCGGGGGTGTTCTGGGCGAAGCCGCCGACCGCCGCATAGCCGATCAGGGGGTTCACCGGATCGGTGGCGACGTCGAGGATCGGGCGGTTCGGCAGCACCGCGTTGGCTCCGGTGACGTTGACCCAGGTGGCGGTGTTGGCCGTGCCCTGGCCGAGCCCGAAGCCGTACCAGACGTCACCGTCGTTGCTGCCGGAAATGGCGATGGAGCCGTCCGTCACCGCGAAAGCCAGCTGGTTGATGTGGGAGCGATCGGCGAGCACGCCCTTGGTGAGGTCGGGACTGTTGACGTACCAGCTCGACGACGGCACCGCGCCCTGGATGGTTTCCCAGACGCGGTAGGTCCCCGCGATCATCTGGTCGCAGGTGGTCCCGGGGCAGGTGAACTTGTTGAGCTCGTACGGCATGACGAAGCTCTTGCGGTCACCGGACCAACCGCCCGAGGCGCCGAGGTAGAGCCCGGTCGGGCCGGAGGTCGAGACCTTCATGTTGCCGTTCTGGCTCTCCTGGTACCAGCGCAGGCCGAGCTTGGGCTCGATGCGGGCGTACATGCCGTCGCCGCCCGTCGTCATCTGCCACTCGACCGGCCCCGGATCGCCGGTGAAGACGGCCACGGACGACCCGTTGTCCTGGGCTCCTGCGTTGATGCCGGGAGCGAGGGCCGTCGCGAAGTCGCCGGTGATGTCGCCCGAGTAGAACTCGATCGTGGAGAGGCTGGTGTTGAGCTGGGTGAAGGTGATCGCCGACACCGGGCTGGAGGTGGCGTCGTCGGAGTAGTAGATCCCTCCGTCGCTGCCGATGAGGATCTGGTCGGGATCTCCGTCCACGAAGGTCCTGGCGTGGTGGTCGACGTGCACGTCGTCGGCGGCGCCCGCGTAGCCGCAGGTGACGTTCTGGAAGGTGTCGGCCCCGTCGGTCGAGCGGAAGAGGTCGACGGTGCTGATGAACAGCACGTCCGGGTTCGTCGGGTCGACCGTGATGCCCTGGTCGTACCAGGCCTGGGCGCCGCCGTCGTCGCAGCCCGTGAGATCCGGCTCCGTGGCCCGCTGTGTCCAGGTCGTGCCGCCGTCCGTGGTGCGCCAGACCCCGAGCATCTCGCGAGTCGTGACGTTGGCCACCTGGGCGTAGAGGACGTCGGAGTTGCTCGGCGCGACGGTCATGTCGATGCGGCCGAGGCTGTTGGTGGGGAACGGCGTGCCGCCCCCGGTCCCGGCGGGCCAGCCGTTGTCGGGACGGGAGATCAAGGTCCAGCTGGCGGGACACCCGGAGACCGGGAGCGCGGTGCGGTAGATGCCGTTCGCCCCGTTCTGGTCGAGATCCGGCTGCACCGTCGTGTTGTGTCCGCGGGTGCCGACGGCGGCCACGACGTCCGTCGTCGTGCCTTCGTCGATGAGCTCGAGGCCGGTGATGTCGTGGCGCTGCGTGCTGAAGGGGCTCGGCTCGCACGGTCCTGCCCAGCTCGCCCCGGCGTCGTAGGAGAAGAAGACGCCCGTCTTGGTGCCGACGACGATGTTGTCCGAGTCGTTGGGATCGACCCGGACCTTGCCGATCGCCTGGTACTGCGGGAAGACCCCCACCGTCTGCGGGTAGACCGGATCGAACACGTCGCCGCCGAGGAGCTCCCAGGTGGCCCCCTGGTCGCTCGAGCGCAGCACGCCGGCGCTCCCGAAGGAGAACGAGCCGTAGCGCAGGTCGCCGGTACCGGCGTAGACGACGTCCGAGTCGTTGGGATCGAAGGTCAGGTCGCCGATGGCGATGCTGTTGAGCAGCGGATCGTCGGTGACCGGAGCCCAGGTCGTGGACGCGCTGCAGCAATTCGTCGTCTTCCACACCCCGCCGCCGTCCGATCCCAGATAGGCGACGTTCGGGTGGATCGGGTCGGAGAGGATGACGTTGGTGCGACCCGCCACCCGCCCGAAGGAGAAGCACGACTGGCACCCGTCGGTCTGCAGCGGCTGCGGACCGAGCGCGGTGAAGCCGTTCGGATCCAGCTGGAGCGGCGACGGGCCGCGCACGTAGTTCTTGGTGCCGGCCGGTACTCCCGCGGACATCGCCCGGTGCCGCGTGGCGGCCTGACGCACCCAGGCCGGCTCGAAGCGTCCCGTCGGATAGGTGGCGCGGAGGGCGAAGTAGTCCCCGTCCGCCGGCTCCGCCTCCCCCTCTCCCTCCCGCGCTGCGTCCTCGGCCCACTCGGGGGCCGGCAGAGCGGCGACGGCCCGAGTGAACTCGTTGCCCTGGAACGGAACCGGGGCGGTGCCCCGCGGGCTCGTGCCCACGGCCGCCGCGAGGGCGAGCGCCAGGGCACCGGCGGGAACGAGCGGCGAGAGCCAGGATCGTACGGACATGGGAGCCTCCTCGGGTCGGGAATCGCTCCGGAGACTATACGAAGGGTGCCCCGGCCGACCCGCCGCCTCCACCAGAGCCGACAGCCGCGACGCTCGCACGGGCGCGCTATCATCCCGGACCGTGAGAGACGACCGCGACGAGCTCGACGAACCGGCGACCTCGCCGCGCCGCTGGCTGCGCTTCGTGGTCCCCCTGCTGATCGTCGTCGCGCTCGGCGCCCTGGCCGGGATCGCCGTCGCCGCCGTCATCCACATGCCGCGCGTCGACTCGCTCGCCGACTTCACGCCCGCCCTCATCACCAGCCTGCGCGACAGCGAGGGCGGAGTTTTCGCCACCTACGCCAGCGAGCGCCGGATCATGCTCTCGGAGGACGAGATCCCCGACGTGCTGCGCCAGGCCGTGCTCTCGGCGGAGGACTCGAACTTCTTCCAGCACGGCGGCATCGACCCGGAGGGCGTCCTGCGGGCGGCCCTGCGCAACATGGCGAAGGGCACCCGCATCGGCGGCTCGACCCTCACCATGCAGCTCGCCCGCAAGCTCTATCTGACTCCGGAAAAGACCTGGCGGCGCAAGATCGAGGAGGCCTTGCTCACGGTGGAGATCGAGAAGAACTTCACCAAGCAGCAGATCCTCACGCTCTACTGCAACTTGATGTACCTGGGGCACGGCAACTACGGCATGGCCGCGGCGGCGCGCTCCTACTTCGGCAAGAGCGTCGGTGAGCTGACGGTTCCGGAGGCGGCGACGCTGGCCGGCATCCTCCAGCGGCCCGGCTCCTACAGCCCCTACCGCCGACCCGATCTGGTCCTCAAACGGCGCGACTACGTGCTGGGCCGGATGCTCGAGGAGGGGTACATCGATCGCGCGACCTACGAGCAGGCAATCGCCTCCGCCCTCGAGCTCGCCCCCGCCCGCGCCGACGAGGCCATCGGCGCCTATTTCGCCGAGGACGTCCGCCGCTACCTCGAGGAGCGCTACGGCACCGAGACCTTGCTGCAGCGCGGTCTCCAGGTCCACACCACGCTCGACCCGCGCGTCCAGGCCGCCGCCGAGGAGGCGCTGCGCTACGGGCTGACCCGCCTCGACCACCGGCGCGGGTGGCGCGGGCCGATCCGCCGGCTCGGCGAGGGGGAAGCACCCGAGTCCGTGGAGCTTCCGGGGTGGCGCGGCCTAGTGCCCGAAGACGGGCTCTGGGCGCAGGGCATCGTGCTCTCCTCCGACGGCCGGGAGGCACGGGTCCGGATCGGCGAGACGATCTGGACCCTCGACCGCGACGGCGTCTCCTGGGCTCGGAAGGAGAGAGTGGACGATCTCCTGGCGCGCGGCGACGTGGCGTGGTTCCGCTTCGAGACCGGTGAGGGAGAGAACGCCGAGACGGTCCTCCGCCTCGAGCAGGAGCCGTTGCTGGAGGGGGCGGTGGTCGTCCTCGACTCCGCCACCGGTGCGGTGCGCGCCATGGTCGGCGGCTGGAACTTCGGCCGCAGCCAGTTCAACCGGGCCAGTCAGGCGATGCGCCAGACGGGGTCCGCGTTCAAGCCGTTCGTCTACGGCGCGGCGCTCGAGATGGGCTATACGCCGGCGGACACGATCTTCGACGCCCCGGTGGTCTTCCCCGGCGCCACGGTCGACGCCAGCTACAGCCCGCGCAACTTCTACCGGCGCTACTTCGGCATCGTGACCCTGCGCGAAGCCCTCGAGCACTCCTACAACGTCAGCGCCGTCAAGCTGGCGTCGATGGTCGGGCTCGACCGGGTCATCGACTTCGCGCACCGGGCGGGGATCACCTCCGACCTGCCGCCCTACCCGAGTCTGGCGCTCGGAGTCGCCGACCTGACCCCCCTCGAGCTGGCCGGCGCCTACGCCAGCATCGCCAACCAGGGGATCCACATGGAGCCGTACCTCATCGACAGCGTCGAGGATCCCGCGGGCAACGTCCTGGAACGGCACGCCCCCAGGGCCCAGAAGGCGATGGAGCCGCAGATCGCCTATCTGCTGACCCACATCCTGGAGGGGGTCATCGACCGAGGCACCGGCGCTTCGGCCGCGCGGCTGCCGCTCGACCTGGCCGGAAAGACCGGAACGCAGGATCGGTTCACCGACGCCTGGTTCGCCGGCTTCACGCCGCGTCTGACCATCGTCGCCTGGGTCGGCTACGACGAGAAGAAGTCGATCGGGTACAACATGACGGGCGCCGAGGCGGCGCTGCCGATCTGGAAGCGCGTCGTGGAGGACGGCCTCGCACAGGGCTGGATCGCAGAAGGCGAGACGTTCGCCGTACCGCCGGGCGTGACGATGATTCCGGTCGAGGCCCACACCGGGCTTCTGCCGGGATCCGGCGCGACGAGCGTGATCGACGAGGCCTTCCTCGACGGGACGCAACCGACGCAGCAGTTCGACGCTCACTGGGCGCGGGTGATGCAGCTCCCCTGGTACCAGCAGAGGCCCTTCTACCTCCCCAAGGACGGTGAGGCCATGCCCGACGACATCGACGACTGGGGCCCGGTGCGCGCGGCCTGGGCCGAGAAGGAAGCCCGCCGCGGCGGGTGAAGGGGCCTACTCGGCGGGACGCCCGAGCCGCTCGATCTTCTGATCCAGGCGGCTGAAGAGGGCATCGACGTGGCGCATCAGGTCGGCGAGCCCGTCGGTCTTGAATCCCTCGAGGTGCTCGAGCCGCCGATGGTGCTGTTTCACGTCGCGGAGCAGATCGTCGCGGACCTCGAGCAGGTCGCGATGAAGCTCCTGGCGGGCACCGTCGACCGCGTCGAGGCGCCGGTGCAGCTCCTCGATCCGAGCGATGAGCTCGACGTTGTAGGCGCGCTGCCGCTCCAGCAGGTCGCCCAGGGGAGCCCGCCAAAGCGGCCGCAGCAGCTTCTTGAGGGCCACCACCAGCGGGCCGACGACGCGACGGCCGCTGGTGATCGGGAAGGGTCGATCCGACTCCCAGACCTCACGCCAGCCGGAGAGGTCCTCCGGCAGCGGCGTCGGGGCCTCGCGGTCGGAGGACATCCCTCCCGGCGGGCTCGCCCGCTACTCCTCGGGGATGACGGTGACCGTCAGCTCGGCGACGACCTCCGAGTGCAGGTTGATCCGCACCGGGTGATCGCCGACCGTCTTGATCCCGCCCTCGAGGTCGATCCGCCTCGCGTCGATGTCGACACCCTGCGCCTCCAGCGCCTCCGCGATCTCGGACGCGCTGACCGAGCCGTAGAGCGTCTCGGCGTCGGTGACCCGCTTGGCGATCTTCACCGACAGACCGGCGATCGCCGCCGCCACGGCGGCCGCCGCCTCCCGGTCCTTGGCATGCTGCGCGTCGATCTTGGTGCGCTGCTCCTCGAAGTACCGGATGTTCGCCTTGGTCGCAGGCAGCGCATGGCCGCCCGGGATGAGGAAGTTGCGGGCGTAGCCGGGCTTGACCGAGACGACCTCGCCGCGCTTGCCGAGATCGCGCCGATCCCGCATCAGGATGACGTCCATCAGGCCTCCTCCTCGCTGGGGGCCTCGCCCTCCTCCTCGGCGGCTGCGGCATCGGGATCCAGCCGCAAGCGACCGGTGTCGATGCGCACCGTCAGGAAGCGCAGCACGTTCTCGTTCTGCTCCAGCCGCTGCTCCACCTCCGGAAAGGGATTGACGCCGTCTCCGGCCTCGACGTTGAGCAGCTGGTACTTGCCCTCCGTCACCTTCGCGATCGGGTAGGCGAGCTTGCGCTTGCCCCAGCTCTGCTCGCGGGTGACGGTGGCTCCGTGCCCCTCGATCATCTTCTTGTACTCGTCGGTCATCGCGACGACGTCCTCATCGGGCACGCGCGGATCGACCACGAACATCAACTCGTACTGACGCATTGCGTTTCTATGCCTCCCTACGGCCTCGGATCGGTCCCCGCCGAGGGGCGGGAACAGGAAGGTCTCGTGTGGGGTCGGCGGCGTCCGGCCGCCGTTCGGACCGCGTATTGTATCCAGCGGGCGGGCGGGCGTCCACCGGGCGGTAGACTGGCGACGTGCTCCGCGTCCTCCCGGCCCTCCTGATCGCCCTGGCCTCCTCCACCGCGTCGAGCTCCGACCCGCGGGTGGCCGACTATCAGGCTCTCCAGGAGTGGCGGTTCGCGTCGCGGCCGATCGCCGTCCCCTCCGGGGGCCTCTCCTTCTCGGTGGACGACGTGGTGCGCTGGGAGCTGACGTCGGGCTCGCTCTACCCGATGGCGCCGCTGGCCGACGGCACCGTGACCGGTCTCCTCTTCGAGGGGGACGGCCGGCTGACGGTCGAGGTTCCCGACCCGGTGGAGCTCCGGCAGTCCGACGCTTCGCCGAGGCCCCGGACCTCGAGCGGCTCGACGAGACGTTCCACACTCTCGTGCTGCGCTGGGCCGGCGACACCCTGCCCGAAGCGCTCACCGGCCTGCCCGCGTCGGACGGTCCGTACGCGCCGTCCAAGACCGTGGCCGACCGGCACGAACGCTGGCTCCGGCAACGCTTCTACGACGCCGACGCCAGGATCCTCGCCGCGCTCGGCACGCCCGGCGACTCGGTCCTCACCGCAGACCTCGAGACCGAGGATCGCGGCTGGATGACCGTCTCCTGGGACGCCTCCCGGGCCGAGGAGATCGAGGTCGAGCGGGAGCACCCACGCGGCCTCACCGAGTCTTGGCTCTCGCTCGACCGCGCCGAGGACCGTCGGCCCGACGGACGGCCCGGGCCGGCGCGTCGGCCCCTCCTCGATCTGACTCGCGTCGACCTCGAGCTCGACCTCACGTCGCCTTCGAAGGAGCCGTTGCAGGGGCTCGCCGACGTGCAACCGGTGGACGGCGAGGTCACCGCCCGGCTCGAGCTCCGGCCCTCGGTGCAGGGCCTGACGGCGCTTCAGCTGCAGCTGGCACCGCGTGCCGAGGTCACCGCCGTGCGGTTCGCCGACGGGGCTCCCCTTCCCTTCCTGCGCGACCACGTCGGAGCCCGCTCCCAAGCCCTGCGCAAGGAGACCTGGGACTCCGATCTCGTCGTCCTCCTCCCCGCGGCGCTCGCCGCCGACGAGCCGACGATCCTCGAGGTCGACTACACGATGCGGTTCGACGGCTACGCGCCCGGCCGCTCCTGGTACCCCGGGACGTCCGCGGGAGCGCTCGTCCTCCGCGACCTGCACGTCGGGCGGATGGAGCTGACCGTGCGCGACGACTACGACGTGCGGGCGATGGGCGAACGCACCGACGAGCGACGGGGCGACGGAACGATCACTTCGGTCTGGCGGGTGGAGCGTCCCGCCAAGATGTTGACCTTCTCGCTCGCCCGCAAGGCCCACGAGGAGACCTTCGAGCGCCCGGAGCTGCCCCCGGTGGCGGCCTTCAGCTCCCTCGGCGGCTTCATGAACGCCGACCGCGTCCACGACGTGGGCTCCGACGTGGTCGCTGCGCTCGCCTACTTCGATCGGCTCCTCCAGAGCCCGCTCGACGTTGCCTCCCTCGAGGTGGCGCTCATCCCTGCGGGCCACGGACAGGCCTTCGACGGCTTCCTCCACCTCTCGGACTTCTCCACCGCCACCGACAGCGTCGCCGCCGGCGAGCTCTTCAGGGCCCACGAGGCCGCCCATCAGTGGTGGGGGCACAAGGTCGGATGGGCCGGCTACCGCGACCAGTGGCTCTCCGAGGCTCTGGCCGAGTACTCGGCGATGATGTTCGTGCAGAGCTCCGTGGAGAACGGCGACCGCTACTTCGGTGAGATGCTCGACGCCTTCACGCACGAGCTCAACGGCTCCCTGCGCTCGGCCTTCTCGCAGTTCGCGCGCCCGGGCCGCTCGATCCTCAACCGCCGGGCCCTGGACCGCGTCGGACCGATCGACCAGGGCGCGCGCTGTGCCGTGGCGGAGGCGCCGAACGCCTACCAGTCCCAGACCTACGTCAAGGGAGCGCTCGTCCTGCACATGCTGCGCGAGCTCACCCGCGTGATGACCGGATCGGACGAGGCGTTCGTCCAGATCCTCCGCACGTTCGTCCACCGCTACGAGGGCGAGTTCGCCTCGACGGCCGACTTCGAGGGCGTGGTCGCGGAGGTCGTCCCGGCGGACTGGAGCTGGTTCTTCGACGAGTGGATCGGGCGCGCGGAGATCCCGACCTACCGCTGGTCCTGGACGGTCTCCCGAGCGGACGGCGGCGGCGCACCCTTCCGGCTCGACGTGGAGATCGAGCGGCGCGACGTCTCCGACGACTTCCGCATGGCGCTCCCGGTCCGCGTGACCCTGGAGGGGGGACGCACCGCCAGCGTCCTGGCGATGGTCGCGAAGGACTCGGAGAGCTTCTCCTTCCCGCTTCCGGAGCGGCCGCGCGAGGTGGAGTTGGCGCCCGACCGCAGCGTGCTGGCGGCGATCGAGAAGCGCTGAGGTCGCTTCAACCGCAGCCCTTCACCGCAACCAATCGCGGCCTGGAGAGCTCGGGGTGGCGGGCGAGGACCTCGTCGACCGGCCGCGGTCGGCCGATGGCGAACCCCTGGATCAACGGGCACCCCCGCTCGCTCAGCCAGTCCATCGCGTCACGTGTTTCGACTCCCTCCACGACCAGCTCCAGGTCCAGCTTCTCCGCCAGGCCGGCGATCGCCTCGATGACGGCCTCGTCCTCGGGCCGTGCACCGATGCCGGCGGCCAGGCTGCAATCGATCTTCAGCCCGTGGAAGGGGAACCGTCGGATGTAGATCAACGACGACTGGCCGATGCCGTAGTCGTCCGCCATCAGAACGACTCCCAACGTCGCCAGCTGGCAGAGGGCGTCGCGCATCCCTTCGGGATCCGTCAGGGCGCGCTCCGTGATCTCCAACATCAGACGATTCGCCGGGAATCCGGCTCGCGCGAGCTCCTCCGCCACTCGCTGGGCGTACTCGGGGTCGGCGAGTGTGCGGGGGTGGACGTTCACCGAGATCCTGATCCCGAGGTGACTCCAGTCGTCGAGGGCGCGGTGGAGCACGTAGCGGTCGAGGAGCGGGATCAGCCTGGCGTTCTCCGCCACCGACAGGAAGTCGGCGGGCTCCAGGAAGCCTCGCTCTGGGTGCTGCCAGCGGACCAGCGCCTCGACACCGACGACCTCCTCCCGCTCGAGGTCGTAGATGGGCTGGTAGTAGACGCGCAGCTGGTCCGGCTCGTGGAGGGCTCGGTAGAGCTCACTCTGGAGCTGCAGGCGCGCCGGAGTGTAGCTGTCGGTTTCCGGGTCGTAGAGCTCGATCCGCCCCCGAGAGCGTTTCGCCGTGTACATGGCGACGTCGGCCCGGCGCAAGAGAGTCTCCATGTCGCCACCGTGCCCGGGGAATAGAGCCACGCCGACGCTGGCGCCCACGTAGACTTCGGCGTCGGCGGGATGGAAGGGCTCCTGGAGTGCCTCGAGCAGCCTGTCGCCCGCCGTGCGTGCCGCTGCGGCGTCGCAGTCGCTCAGGAGCACCGCGAACTCGTCGCCGCCCAGGCGGACCAGAACGCTCTCGCTCCGCGTCGTCGCCCGGAACCTCTGGGCGACCTCCAGCAAGAGCTCGTCGCCGGCGGCGTGTCCCAGCGTGTCGTTCACGTCCTTGAAGTCGTCGAGATCCACGAAGAGGACGGCGGCCGAGCGACCTGCGCGGGCCCCGTGGCTCAACAATTTGTCCCCCGCGTCCTTGAGCCACCGCCGGTTGGGAAGGCCCGTCAGCGGGTCGTGATAGGCGAGGTGCTCGATCAGCTCCTCGTGCGCGCGCCGCGGAAACGTCCCGGACGAGCAGGAGCTCCGTGGCCGCCGAGCCCCAGTCGCCCAGAGCGAAGACGTCGACCTGGAGGATCCGCTCACCGAGACCGCTGTCGACGCGGACCTCCTCGTGGGCCTCGCTGCGAGCCTCCAACCTGCGCTCGAGGTCCCTCCAGGCCGGCAGCAGTTCCTCTACCGGGTGGCCGATCACGAGTCGCCGTGAGCGCCGGAAGGTCACTTCGGCGGCGCGGTTGAGGTCCATGATCCGCCCCTCGGCGTTGACCACCAGGACCGCGTCGCCAATGCTCTCGAAGACGCTCCGATAGGCGAACGGGGAGAGCCCGAAGGCGGGGCTGCGGGAAAGACCGTAGAGCAAGGGCATCGCTCCCACACCGAAGGCGAGAGGCACGAGGCCGGAGAGCTCGCGCAGACCTTCGACGAACACCCCGGCCACGCTGACGGCCAGCGGGGAAAGCCCACCAGCAAGAAGAGCCAGGGGTGGACGGGACGCCTCACGCCGCGAGTGCCTCGCGAGACGATCAGCCAGCACCCGACGGCCACGGCGGTCCAGGCATACGGCAGGTGGACCCAGCGGAACCACGGCCCCGGAAGGGAGCCCCCGGAGAGCCCGGGCAAGCGAACGACGTCGAGCGACCACACGAGGCCGTGGAACCCATTGGTCCAGGCCAAGAGCAGCGTCGTCACGGAATCACGAGGAGTGCGGCTTGGCGCCGCCAGGCCGCACGGAACGGGCCAGACACGGGTGTAGCGCAAGGTGAAGAGCAGCCAGAGCGCGGGCGCGAAGGGCCGGCCCAGGAACTCGACCCAGAGCCAGAACGACCGCATTCCGGGACCACCCGCGAGGCGCGCGTTGGCGTCCCCGACCACCCACAGAATCACGGTCACCAGGAGCAGCTGGAAGACCTCGATGCCCTCCGCGGCACGCCGGCGAGAGATCGCCAGCAGCGTCACCAAGTCCAGGAGCGCTCCCAACATCGATGCGTGGTACATCAGGATAGCGGTCATCGGGGATTCGGGCCTCCCTTCAATCTCCAATGCCCGCGGTAGGCCCTTCCTTACACCGCCTCGCTTCAGAAACGACGAGGCCCCGGAGCCGGAGGCCCCGGGGCCGACACGACTCGGGTGCTGCGCCCGCCTAGAGCAGCGGCGCCAGGACGAGCGAGACGACCGACATCAGCTTGATGAGGATGTTCAGGCTCGGGCCGGCCGTGTCCTTGAAGGGATCGCCCACGGTGTCGCCGACGACCGCCGCCTTGTGGGCGTCGGAGCCCTTGCCGCCGTGCGCGCCGCCCTCGATGTACTTCTTGGCGTTGTCCCAGGCGCCGCCGGCGTTGGCCATGAAGATCGCCATCATCACTCCGGACGCCGTGACGCCGGCGAGCAGCCCGCCGAGCGCGTTGACGTCGTAGAGGCCGACGAGCAACGGCACGATCACGGCCATCAGGCCCGGGACGATCATCTCCTTGATCGCGGCCTTGGTGGAGATGTCGACGCAGCGTTCGTAGTCGGCCTCGGCCTTGCCCTCCATCAGGCCGGGGATCGATTTGAACTGACGGCGCACCTCTTCGATCATGCGGAAGGCGGCGCGACCGACGGCCCGCATCGCCATCGAGGAGAACAGGAACGGCAGCATGGCGCCGAGGAGCAGGCCGCCCATGACCGCCGGGTTCGAGACGTCGATGACCTCGAGACCGACGGTGGTGCGGAACGCCGCGAAGAGCGCCAGGGCCGTCAGCGCCGCGGAGCCGATCGCGAAGCCCTTGCCGATCGCCGCCGTCGTGTTGCCCACGGCGTCGAGCTTGTCGGTCCGGCCGCGCACTTCCGGTCCCAGCTGGCTCATCTCGGCGATCCCGCCGGCGTTGTCGGCGATCGGTCCGTAGGCGTCGACGGCCAGCTGGATCCCCGTCGTCGACAGCATGCCGAGGGCGGCGATCGCGATGCCGTAGAGACCGGCCTGGTGGTAGGCGACGAGGATGGCGGCGACCAGAACGATCGTCGGCAGGGCCGTCGAGCGCATCCCCACGCCGAGACCGGAGATGATGTTCGTGGCCGCTCCGGTCAGGCTGTCGTTGGCGATACCCTGGGCCGGACCCCTCGACTCCGAGGTGTAGTACTCGGTGATGAGACCGATGGCGACGCCTCCGACCAGGCCGGCCACGGTGGCCAGGAAGACGCCGGTGGCGTCGAAGGTCACGCCGCCCAGCACGTACTCGCCGTCGAGCAGCCAGCGCGAGATCCCCCAGATCGCGGCCAGCATCGCCAGCGCGGCTCCGAAGCTGCCCCGATGGAGGGCCTTGCCGGGGTCGCCGCCCTCGCCGGTGCGCACGAGGAGCGTGCCCGCCAGAGAGAGGACGATCCCGGCGCCCGCCAGGACGAGCGGCAGGAGGACGAGCATCGGCGTGAAGCCGGTGCCGTCGGGCCGGGTGGCCGCGACGCCCAGCACCAGCGCGCCGACGATCGAGCCGACGTAGGACTCGAAGAGGTCGGCGCCCATGCCCGCCACGTCGCCGACGTTGTCGCCGACGTTGTCGGCGATCACGGCCGGGTTGCGGGGATCGTCCTCCGGGATGCCCGCTTCCACCTTCCCGACGAGGTCGGCCCCGACGTCCGCGGCCTTCGTGTAGATGCCGCCGCCGACGCGGGCGAAGAGCGCGATCGAGCTGGCGCCGAAGGAGAAGCCGGTGAGCACCGTGACCACGCGCAGGAGGTCCGCTTGCGGCGACCCCGTGTCGAAGACGGCTCCGTAGACGAGGTAGAGGACGGAGAGGCCGAGGACGCCGAGCCCGACGACGCAGAAGCCCATGACCGCACCACCCGCGAAGGCCACCTTGAGGGCCGGGTTGAGGCCACCGCGAGCCGCGGCCGCCGTCCGCACGTTGGCGGCGGTGGCGATGCGCATGCCGAAGAAGCCCGCCAGCGCGGAGCAGACGGCTCCGGCGACCAGCGACACGCCGACCAGCACCGAGCTCTCCGGCCGGCCTGCGTTGGCCCAGGCCAGCAGACCCGCGACGACGACGACGAAGACGGCCAGCACGCGATACTCGCGGCCCAGGAAGGCCATGGCGCCCTTCCGGATGTAGCCGGCGATCGCCTTCATGCGGTCCGTGCCCGCGTCCTGCCGCCCGATCCAGCTGCCCTGGATCCAGGCGTACAGGAGCGCCAGGAGGCCCGTCGCCGGGACCGCGTACAACAGTGTCTGGATGTTCAAGATCGTTCCCTCCTCAACCCGTGGCCAAGACGTCCGCTCGACCTAACCGTTGAACCTCTGCATCACCGCCTCCGGCCCTTCGTCGAGCCAGCAGCGGCGGGCGTCGACGGCCCTCACGACCATCGCGTCCGCCTCGTCCCGCTCGTCGGCCGCGAAGGGCCCGAGCACGTAGTCCACCAAATCCTCTCCATCCACCGACCCGTCCTGCGGACCGACGCCCAGCCGCAGCCGGGCGATCTCCTCCGTGCGCAGGTTCTGGATCACCGAGGCCATGCCGTTGTGACCGCCGGGGCTCCCCCGCCGCCTGAATCTCAGGCGTCCCAACGGCAGTTGCACCTCGTCGTAGATCACCAGGACGCCCTCGGGGTCGACACGATGCCGTTCCGCCAGGCAGCGCAGGGAGTAACCGCTACGGTTCATGTAGGTCTGCGGCTGCACCAGGAGCACCTCGTCGAAGGCGCGCACCAGGGCGTTGCACTCGGCCGTGGCGCGACGGGCGCCGAGTGCCTCGGCGAGACCGTCGATCACCCGGAAGCCGAGGTTGTGGCGCGTATCGCGGTACTCGGACCCCGGATTGCCGAGGCCAGCCACCAGCCGCATCCCCACGGCCGCCGGTCAGTCCTCGTCGTCCTCGGACTCCTCCTCCTTGCCCCGCCGGATGACCTCGGGCTCCGCGAGCTCGGTCTCCAGGAGGCCTTCCTCCGCCGCTTCGGCCTCGACAACCGCCGAGACGCGGCTGTGGGCGACCGAGACGACGACCTGGTGCGGGTCGCTCAGCAGCTCGACGCCCGCGGGCAGCTCCAGCGCCCCGGCCTCGACGTGGTCGCCGATCTCCATGGCGGTGACGTCGAGGTCGATACGCGGCGGAATGTCCCCCGGCAGGCACTCGATCTCGATCTCGCGAGTCTGGAAGTCGAGCACGCCGTCGGCGTTCCTGACGCCGCTCGGCACTCCGTGCAGCTCCACGTGCACCTCGACCCGTACCTTCTCGTCCATCATCACGCGCAGGAAGTCGATGTGGCGGATCGTGCGACTGATGGGGTCGATGTCCAGCTCGCGGATCATGGCGTGCCGGCTCTTGCCGCTCTTGCCGAGCTGGAGTAGGAAGATGGCGTTGTCGTTGCCGCCCTTCATCAGCTCGTGCATGGTCCGCTCGTCGACGGAGATGGCGACCGCCTCCTTGTCGCCGCCGTACACCACGGCGGGGATCCGGCCGTCCCGGCGCAGGCGCCGATTCGGACCCGTCCCGGTCTCGCTCCGCTCTTCCACAACCACTGTCGTCTCGCTCATGGCGTTCTTCACTCCTGGTGCTGCTCTCGGCGGCCCGTTCAGACGAACAGGGAGCTCACCGAGCTGTCTTCGTGGATTCTCTGGATGGCCTCGCCCAGCAGGGGCGCGACCGAAAGGGGCCGCAGTTTCTCACAACGGGCCAGTTTTTCCTCCAACGGCGTGGTGTTCGTCACCAGCACCTGCTCCACCGGGGCGCTGAGCAGCCGATCGACCGCCGGGCCCGAGAGCAGGGCGTGGATGCCCGCCGCCAGGATGCGCTCGGCCCCCTGCTGCTTGAGCGCCTCGATCCCGTGGGTCAGCGTGCCCGCCGTGTCGATGATGTCGTCGATGATCAGCAGGTTCTTGCCCTCGACGTCGCCGACGACGTTCATCACCTCGGCTTCGTTCGGTCCGGTGCGCCGCTTGTCGAGGATCGCGATGCCGACGTGCATCCGCTTGGCGATCGCCCTCGCCCGTTCCACGCCGCCCGCGTCCGGCGACACGATCACCAGATCCGGGATGTCGAGATCGCGGATGGCGTCGAGCATCACCGGCGCCGCGAAGAGGTGGTCGACGGGGATGTCGAAGAAGCCCTGGATCTGGCCGGCGTGCAGGTCCATCGTCAAGACCCGCTGGACGCCCGCCGTGGTCAGCAGGTTGGCGACCAGCTTGGCGGTGATCGGGACGCGCGGCTTGTCCTTCTTGTCCTGCCGCGCGTAGCCGTAGTACGGCACCACCGCGGTGATCCGTCGCGCCGACGAGCGACGGAGCGCGTCGGTGATGATCAGCAGCTCCATCAGGTTCTCGTTGACCGGCCGCGTCAGCGGCTGGACGATGAAGACGTCGCGCCCGCGGACGTTCTCCTTGATGTGGCAGAAGATCTCGCCGTCCGCGAAACCGTAGATCTCCAGCTCCCCCAACGGCAGCTGGAGGTACCGGCAGATCTCCTCGGCCAGACCCGGGTGGGCCCTGCCGCTGAACACCTTCATCTCACCGTCCATGGCATCTCTCTCGCGGGGTGTCGCAGGGCGGGTCGGTGGGGGTGATGGCTGGGGCGGGAGGATTCGAACCTCCGATTGCCAGATCCAAAGTCTGGTGCCTTACCACTTGGCGACGCCCCAAGGATCTCCAACCTCACTGGACGGCGTCTGAAGGCGACCGCCTCGGATTCGAGCCGTTGCTCCGCCGATCCTACGTCGTCCAGAACGAGTCGCGCAGGTGCATCTCGGCGACCTCGTCCAGGGTCGTTCCCGGATCCTCCCTCTCCTCTGGTTGGGTTGCCGAAGCGGCGGCCGCGGGAGGCGGCACCGCGACCGGGGTCGCCGGGCGCGGCGCGGCGGGCCGCTCGGCCTGCGGCTCCGGCTCTATCCCCTCGACCACCCGGTGGTACTCGGCCAGGACCTTCTCCTCGATCCGTCCGCGCGTCTCGTTGTTCAACGGGTGGGCCACGTCCTTGAACTTGCCCGTTCTTCTTCTTGCGGCTCCGGCATGCTGATGAAGGGCTCTCGCGCCCTTGGATCACCTTGATGTCTCGTTGACCATGAAGCACTGGTCGAACACGATCGAGACGAACGCCTTGAAGCTGCACTTTCGCGACGGAAGACTTTGACTTCGGTCACTTCCATGTAGCCTCCTCAGTGCCCTCGATCAGCCTGCAACCCTCCAGCGTCGCGCGGCTCAGGGTCGTGCCGGAATCGCCGTGTGCCCAGAGGAAGACCTGCCGACAGACTCACCGTCCACCGGATCGGTGAAGACAGCGAAGATCGTGGCTCCTGCCTGAAGCCGGACGCTGCGGCTTTCGTGTCGCGGCATTATATACAGCGCGCACGGGGGGATGGGCCGCGAGGACCGTGGAAACGCAGGTCGTTGCGCCCCGGTACCCAGCCAGTCCCCGGTCCAGCGGCCCTCGAGGATCAGGGCGACGCCGCGAGGTCCGCGCCGCCGCCGGCCTGGCCGGCAGGGACTGGAAGATCGCCGCCGTCGAGGCAATGGACGGCCGGGACGAAAGGGCCAAGAGGTCGGCCTCCTTGTCGGGGAGGGGGGCGTCACGAGGTTGCGTCCCTCCCCAGGGCCGGTGCCGCCCACCAGGAAGTAAGGGACGTCCGCGCCGAGCTCGCGTGCCCGAGGGAGACGGATCTCGGCGGTGCGCCAGCACGCCGAAGAGGGCCGCCAGGGCGAGCAAGGTCGTGGCGGCGTCGGAGCTCCTCCGCCGAGGCCGCCCCCACGGGGATCCGCTTCTCGAGGTGGAGCCGCGCCCGGCCCGGCGCCCAGCGGTCGAGGAAGGCGCGGGCCGCGCGGTGGACCAGGTTCTCCACCTCCCCGGCAGAGCCGCGCCCTCGACCGTCAGCTCCAGGCCGCCGGCCTCCTCCGCGGTCGAACGATCGTGCAGATCGACCGTCTGGAAGATCGTGCGGAGCTCGTGGTACCCGTCGGACCGGCATACACCACCTCCAGATGGAGGTTGATCTTAGCGAAGCTCCTGTAGGTCCGATGCCATGGCAGACGACCTCGCGGTCTCCTCGGGCGGAGCGAGCGGTGCCGGAGCGGCGGCGAGGGCTCGGACACCGTCGGCGCCACCGGAACGCTGCTCGCCGCGCCGGTGCCGAGTATCCCCGTCCCCGTCGCGCGTCCACCAGACCCAGGCCGCGCCGTCGCTGCCTCCCACCGTCCACGCCGCGAGCCCCTCGGCGTCGCCGTCACCGCTCCAGCTCCGACCCGCCGCGTCACGGAAGGGGCGATCCCGCCGGCTCCCACGGCCGCGACGGGCGGCTCGACCGGCAGGTAACCGAGAAGGACGGCCGGCAGGCCAGCGATCGAGGCAGCAGCGGTCCGAGGTCGAGCTCCGTGAGCTCGAGCACCCTGTCGCCGCGGCAGAAAACCCTTCCCGCTCGTCGACCAGGAGGTACCCCTCCCGACCGGCATCGAGAGACCAGGCGGTCCTGCCCAGGGGTCGACCGCACGCAGCGAATGGCGCCCAGGACGATCCAGGTAGAGTCAGCTTGCCGCTTCCGTCGAGTCCGGCCCCGGGTAGGGAGAACGCGAAAGAAGTACTGGCGGGAGAAGGCGGAGTCCGGAAGGACCGCCGGGCCAGCAGGCCCAGAGCGGGGCGCGGCGCGGCCCGCCGGCGCATCCGGCCGCCGCGCCACGGCGAGGAGCGCGACGAGCCACCGGCCCTCTCCGGCGTGGCCGTGGCCGGCCCGCACGCCGGCGGCGCAGGCCCGCCGCCCCCGCCACCGGCTACTCCAGCTCGTCGAGCTTGCGCTCGAGGGCCGCGGCGTTGTCCCCCGACAGCTCGAGCCCGCGACGGTACCGGTCGCGCGCCTCGTCGAGGCGTCCCAGGGCCCGATAGGTGTCGCCGAGGTGCTCGAAGATCGTGGCGTCGTCGCCCTCGAGATCGACGGCCCGCTCCAGGTGCTGCAGCGCCTGCTGGTAGTCGCCGAGCTGGAAGTGGGCCCAACCCAGCGAGTCCATGTAGGCGCCGTTGTCGGGCTCGAGCTCTACGGCCTTCTCCACCAGGGAGAGCGCCTCCTCCAGCCGCACGCCCCGCTCCGCCCACATGTAGCCGAGGTAGTTGAGCGCCGGCGCGAAGTCCGGGTCCTCTTCGAGGATCGACTCGAAGCCGTCCTCCGCCTCCTCGTAGCGCGAGGTGCGCTCGTACGCGGATGCCAGCCAGAAGCGGTGCTCCAGGCTCTCCGGATCCATCTCGACGAGGCGCGCGAGCACCGGAATCGCCTCGTCGAACCGCTCGCCGCGCTGGTAGACGCCGGCGGCGAGCGAGAGCTTGCCGGCATCGCCGCTGTCGATCAGCTCGGCGAGCAGCGACTCCGCCTGCGAGTCGCGGTCCGTCTCGAAGAGGATCTCCGCCTCCAGGGCCTGCGCGCGCGATCCGAGCTCGGGGTCGGAGCCGATGAGGGCGAGCCGATCGAGAGCCGCATCCGGCCGCTGCAGCTCGCGCAGGGCCTGGGCCGAGATCAGGGCCAGCTCGGCCGTCTCCTCGTTCGCTCCGTCGCCGAGGAACGGGTCCGTCACCGCCAGCGCCTGCTCCCAGCGACCCGCACGCAGGTGGTGGCGGGCCAGCAGCGAGGCGACCTCGACGTCGTCGGGACGCTCCTGGCGCAGATCGGAGAGCTCCGCCTCGGCCTCGTCGTAGCGCTCCAGGCCGGAAAGCAGGAGGGCGCGCAGGAGCCGCGCCCGGTAGTCGTCGGGCTGCTGCTCGATCCACGGGTCCAGGTAGCGCAGCGCGGCCTCGGAGTCGCCGGACTGGTAGAGCTCCAACGCCAGACGGCGGCTGATCTCCGGATCGGAGAGCAGTTCCTCGCCGCCGGCACGCAACACGGACGCAGCGCCCTCATGGTCTCCCTCGTCCGAGAGGAGCTCGGCGAGAACGCGCCGCAGGCGAGGGGCCTCGGGGTCGTGGGCGAGGAAGTCGCGCAAGACGCTCTTCGCCTCGTCCCGGCGGTCGGCGCGCAGCAAGGCGTCCACCAGCGCGGACCGCCCGACCGGGTGGCCGGGCCAGACGCCGAGAATCTCGCGAAAGACGTCCGCCGCCTCGTCGAACCGCTGCTCGCTCAGGTAGATGCGTCCCAACGAGCCCAGCGAGTCGAGGTCGTCCGGAGCGATCTCGCGCAGGTGCTCGAGGGCTCCCCTCGCCTCGTCGAGGGCGTCCGGGTCCTCCCGCACCTGGTAGAGGAGGATCTGCCCGAAACTGCGCAGGACGTCGGGGTTCTCGGGAGCCAGCTCGCGCGCCCGTCGCACCTCCGCGTTGGCCTGCTCCCACGACCCGACCGAGGCGAGCAGCTGAGCCAGCTCCAGGCGCAGGTAGGGGTCCTCCGGGTCGAGCTCGACCGCTCGCTCCAGCTCGCGACGAGCGTCGCCCGTCGAGCCTTCCTCGGCGAGGAGGCGACCGAAGGCGAAACGGAAGGCGGCGTCATCCGCCGTCCTGGCCAGAACGGGCTGACAGAGACCCGCAGCCACGAGGGCGACGAGGAGGCGGCGACGCGGCGCGGGACCACGCACGCGGCGACAATAGCAGACGCCGATCGGGCTCGCCCCGACGCGCCGGGGCCCTCTATAATGGGCGCGTTTGTCCGGCTGAGTTTCCGACCGACCGGGGCTCGTGGGGGCGGGACACGCGAAAGGGCATCGGTGAAGACGCACGCCAAGGACCTGGGGCAAGTGCTCAGCGATCGCGGTTGGATCACGGACGATGCGCTCGAGCGGACGCGGGCGCGCCACCAGCGCCTCGGCGGCGACTTCTCCACCGCCATCCTCGAGAGCGGAACCGTGAGCGAGGCGCACGTGCTGCAGGCACTCGGCGAGGTGCACGGGCTGCCGACGGCCGACGGAGACGACCTCGAGGAGATCCCCTCCGACGTGATCGGGCTCCTCGGCCCTCGCGACGCCGTGCGCTTCCGGGTCGTTCCGTTCGCCGCCACGGCCTCACGGATCGACGTCGCGACCGATCGACCGGACAATCTCAAGGAGCTCGACGAGCTGTCGTTCATCCTCGGCAAGCGGCTGGCGGTCCACGTCGCCACCGAGGTGCGGCTCGGCGAGGCGCTCAAGGGCTACTACGGCTACTCCATGCCGACCCGACTGCTCAGCCTGCTGGAGCGCATGGAGCGGGGTTTCCTGACGGATGGGGACGACGGCCCCGCCGCGGCGGGGGCCACGCATCGGACGCAGGGCGAGGGCATGCCCGCGGCTCCGCCGGCCGCCGGCTCGACCGGCCGGCCGCTGCACGCGCGGCGGCCGGACGAGGCCCGCCCCAAGGCCACGACCAGCCGCTTCCGGCCGCTCAGCCCGCAGGTCGCACCCGATCCCAAGCGCTCGATTCCGCTCACCGACGCGGAGCGCCAGGCGCTGCAGACGGGGATCAGCACGGACGACGGGAGCCGGCACCCCTCTCTGCTCGAGGCGATGGCCCGTCTCGAGCTCGCCTCCAGCGCCAGCCAGATCGCCGACAGCCTCATCGACGGCCTGGAGCCGTGGCTGGAGCACCTGGTCGTCCTGCGCGGCAGCGCGGGAGAGCTCGTGGGCTGGAAGACGAAGGAGGCTCGCGAGGACACGTTGCGCCTCTTCCGCGTCAACGGCTCCGAGCCCTCCGTGTTCGCGGATCTCCTCGAGGGCGGCCCCCTCTACACGGGAGGCCTGGTCTCCAACGAGGCCCACGACCGACTCGCCGCGTGCTGGGAGGGAGACCTGACGGGGACGTTCACCGTGCTCCCCGTGCGGCTCGGAAACCGGCCCGTCTGCGTGGTTCTCGGACGGGCCAAGGATCCCGAGTCGCCCACCGTTCCCCCGGAGGCCCTGCGCCGGCTGCGCGAAGCCGCGGAGCGCGCCTTCGAGGCGCTGCTCGACGACCGCCGGAAGTAGGCTTCCGACCGCCCGCCGGAGCCGTAAACTCAAAGGATAGAAGGGCTTCGTTGACATGTTCGCGAAGCCGCTGGTACCCTCCGCCGCACCGATGATCAAGGCCGATCTGGTCAACCGAGTGACCGAGAGCTCCGAAGTCTCACGCGCCCAGGCGGCCCGCGCGGTGGACACCATCTTCACCGCCATGAAGGAAGCCCTGTCGGAAGGCAAGCGGATCGAGCTGAGGGGCTTCGGCGTCTTCCAGGTTCGCGACCGCAAGCGCGGCATCGGGCGCAATCCCAAAACCGGCGTCGAGGTCACCATCGCTCCCGGCAAGACGGTGCGCTTCAAGCCCGGCAAGGAGCTGCGCGAGCTCTGAACCCGACGCGCGGCACGGCGGCGTGGGCCCTCGCCGCGGTCCTCTTCGTCCTGTCGTTCCTGACCACGACGACTCTCGGCGCCGGCTGGTACCTGGCGACGCGGACCGATGTCCTGACCGACCTCGGGCCGTGGCTCTCGCCGCGAACCATCCGCGGCGTCTGGGGCGACCCCGAGCTGCTGCGACTCGGGCTGTCGTTCTCCCTGCCGACGCTCTTCATCCTGCTCTGCCACGAGCTCGGCCACTGGGTGGCGTGCCGCCGTCACCGGCTCCCGGCCACTCCGCCGTTCTTCCTGCCCGCTCCCATCGGCCTGGGCACCTTCGGCGCCTTCATCCGCATCCGCGCACCGATCGAGGACCGGCGCCAGCTGCTGGACGTCGGTGTCTGGGGGCCCCTCGCCGGCTTCCTCGCCCTGCTCCCGTTCCTGGTGCTGGGAACGCTCTGGTCGACTCCGGCGGCGATCGAGGCCGTGGGGCCGACCCAGGTGACCGACGTCGTCCTCTGGGTTCCCGGGCGCTCGCTCGCGCTCCGGCTGCTGGCGACCCTGTTCCACGGTCCCCTGGGGCCGGGCACGACACTCGACCTCCACCCTTTCGCCCTGGCGGCGTGGGTGGGACTGCTGGTGACCGCGCTCAACCTGCTGCCCCTCGGCCAGCTCGACGGCGGCCACATCCTCTACGCCGCGATCGGGCGGCGACAAGCTCGCCTGGCACCCTGGCTCTGGCTCCTGCTGCTGGCGGCGGGCCTGCTCTTCTGGCCCGGCTGGATCCTCTGGAGCCTGATCACCCTGGTCATGGGCCTCCGCCACCCCCCGGTGCTCGACGAGACGACACCGCTCGATCGGCGACGGCGGCTGCTCGCCTGGCTCGCCTTCGGCGTGCTCGTGCTCTCCTTCGTGCCGGTGCCTCTCGACCAGATTCCGGTCGCTCGCTAGCCGGCAGGAGGGACGTCGAGCACGAAGGTCACCGGGCCGTCGTTGACCAGCTCGACCTCCATGCGGGCGCGGAAGCGTCCGGTGGCGACCGCCGCGCCGCGCTCGCGCAGGGCCGTGCAGAGGGCCTCGACGAGGGGCTCCGCCTCCTCGGGCGCCGCGGCGCCGTCGAACGAGGGGCGTCGGCCGCGCGCCAGCGAGCCGGCCAGGGTGAACTGGGAGACCACCAGGAACGCGCCGCCGACCGCTCCGGCGTCGAGGTTCATGCGCCCACTCCCGTCCTCGAAGAGGCGCAGGCCCACCAGCTTCTCTGCGGCCCTCTCCGCCTGCTCCGGGCCGTCTCCCCTCGCCACGCCGACGAGCACCAGCAGACCGCGGCCGATCGCGCCGACGGTCGCTCCGTCGACCCGCACCGCCGCCCGGCTCACCCGCTGCAAGATCAAGCGCATGGAATCCGTCCTAGAAGAACGGGGCGGATGATACCTTTGCGCCTCGCAACGCAACGCTAGGAGACACGCATGGTCAACAAGGTCATTCTCATCGGCAACCTGGGACGCGATCCCGAGGTGCGTACGACGCCCTCCGGTCAGCCCGTCGCCAACTTCACGCTGGCCACCAACCGCCGGTGGACCGACCGTGAGGGGAACAAGCAGGAGCAGACCGAGTGGCACCGGATCGTCTGCTGGGGCCGCCAGGCCGAGGTCGCCGGCCAGTACCTGACGAAGGGCAAGCAGATCTACGTCGAGGGACGGCTGCAGACGCGCTCCTGGGAGGATCGCAACACCGGCGAGAAGAAGTACACGACGGAGATCGTGTGCGAGAACTTCCAGATGCTCGGCGGACGCGGTGGCGGCGGCGGGCGGGACGGCGGCTACGACGAGCCCGGCGACGTCGGCGGCGGGGCCGGCATCGAGGACGACGACATTCCCTTCTGAGCCCTCTCCGGGGCCGGGCGCAACGCGCGCCCGGCCCTCACGAGCCGGCGCCCACAGGGACCGTTCCCAAAAAGCGTACCCGGGCCGCCGAACCCTCCGCGAGGCGCCAGCGCAGGGCCCGCACGTCGTAGGGCACGCCCGGCGCCCACCAGAAGGGGTGCGCACGCCAGACCGGAGCCAGGGAGAGCTCGACGACGCCGCGACCCTCCGGCCCCGAGGTATCGGCCCGCAGGCGTGACCGGCTGCCGTGCTGGGAGACCTCGAGCACGACCTCCGGGGCGTCCGAGCGCACCGCGAGCCGCAGCGCGACCACCGGGCCCCTGGTCGCCAGGAGGGTCTCGGCGGCGGGTCGCCCGGACACGAGCTCGAACGCCTCCTCACCCGCCGTCGCCCAGGGATCGGTGAAGCGCCAGAAGGTACCCTCCCAGTAACGGTCCCGCCAGCCGTCGAGAGTGCGCGCCGTCGACTCGTACGGCAGCAGAGGGAAGATGCCCGCGTAGGCGTGGCTCTGGCTCGAGCGGTCGAGCTCCCGGGCCCGCTCGACCGAGAGGAGGGCCGAGCCCCAGACGACCGCCCCGACGATCCAGACCGCGATGAGGGCTCGCGATCCGGGCAACCGGCGTGGCGCGAAGAGCAGGAGCGGGAAGAGGGTCAGGAAGTAGCGGTTGCCGACGAACGTCGAGCCGCCGAAGTAGTTCCGGGGCATCCAGACGACGAAGAAGACGATACCCGCCGCCACGGTCGCCAGGAGGACCCAGCTGAAGCGATCCGGGCGCCTGAGGGCGCTGACGGCGAAGACGAGCGCCGCCGGGAAGTAGACGAGCAGACCGGTATGCCGCCCCACGAAGTAGTAGGCGGCCGCCCAGGCCGAGACGCGCGGCTGTGGAACCGGCAGGGCCTGGAGATGCTGGGTGGCGATCCGGCGGCGGAAGCCCTCCTCCGCCACCGGGCCCTCCGCTTCCTCCGGGTAGCCGCTGGCCCGGTCGAAGGAGGCTCGCTCCGCCTTGTAGGGATTGGCCGCGCCGGTGAGACCCGCGCCGAGCGCGGAGAGGGACACCATCGCCACCAGTCCGGCGCACGCCGCGGCCGCCGCCGCGCGCCAGCGGCGCGCCACGGCCAGACAGCAGACCGCCCCGGCCAGCGCCAGGAGGTTGGGATAGCGGGCGACGGCCGCCAGGCCCAGGACCAGACCCCCGGCGGCCGAGCGGGCCGCCTCTCCCATCGTCCCGGTCCTCACCGTGCCGTCGTCCTCGCCGCCCCGGCGAAGGCCGACGCAGCACAACGCGACTCCGGTCAGCACCAGGGCCGTCTGCAGGAGATCGCTCATCCGGTAGGCCACGTAGCTGGGAATGACTCCCACGCCGACGGCGGTGAGGAGCGCCCATGCCGCGGCGCTTGGCGCGGCCGGCCCCCGGGAAAGAGACCACCCGGCCGCCGCGGCGGCGGCCAGGAGCGCGAGCAGATTGAGGGCCACGAGTCCCCGCTCGCCGGCCACCGCCTCGAAGGGAGCGGCGAGGAGCGGGTAGACCACGGGCTTGGAGTACGCGAGCTTCCCGCCGACGCGCTGCAGGATGAGCGTGCCCGCCCCGGGTCGCTCGTCCGCTTCCACCCGTGCGCGGTCCGCCGCGGCAAAGCGCAGGTCCCCGTCCCGTACCAGGCTCTCGGTCATCGCCAGGAAGGTCCCCTCGTCACCGGCCACGCGGGCGAACGAGTCGCGCAGCAGGCCGAGGGCGCCGTGCGCCGCGACCAGCACGGCCAGGGCCAGACACCAGAGGACGGCGGTGCCTCCCCGCTTCATCGTCCGGGCTTGTGGCCGATCATCCCGTAGTCCTGATGACCGTAGAGGAGCTCGTCGAGCGCGTCGCGCAGCCGGTTCACGCGCTCCGCCAGCCGGCGCTCCCCCGGGGCCAGGTCGTCGAGGTCGATCGACGGCAGGCGATCGGCGGCGGCGAAGGGTTGGCGATCGACGCGGTCGACGGGATCGAAGCCCGCCATCTCGAGCGCCAGGCGGAGGGCGTCCGGGTGCACCGGACGCAGGTGGGTCGGATCGAGCCAGAAGTTCCGCGCTCCGGCCACCAGCGAGAGGGGGCTCGGCGTCTCGAGGACGAGCACGCCGCCCGGCGAAAGGGCACGCCACGCCAGCCGGATCAACCGGTCGAGGGCCGGCGGCGGCAGGTGCTCGATGACGTGGAAGGAGATGACTCCGCCGAGGGTCCCCTCCGGGGTCGCGGCGAGCACCTCGAAGAGATCTCCCCGCTCGGCGTCGAGGCCCTTTTCCCGGCAACGCGCCACCATCTGCGCGTTGCTGTCGACGCCGCGCGCCGGGATCCCGCGATCGCGCAAGAGCTCGAGGGCCTCCCCCCGGCCGCAGCCGAGGTCGAGCACCTCGCCCCGGCCGGCGAGGGCCGGCACGTAGGGGGCGATGCGGTCGCCGATCTCTCGCTCGGTGCCGCGGTGCCGCCGCTCGAGCTCCAGGTAGGTCTGTTCCTCGACCGCCCGCGGCAGGGCGGCCGGCTCTCCCGACTCGACCGCGGCCAGGAGCGCGAGGAGCTGGCCGCGCAGCGCGGGAAGCTCCCGGCGGTAGGACTCCAGCTTCGCGTCGAGGAGGCCGTAGAGAGCGTCCTGATGACGCATCATCTCCTCGATGCCCCGCGTCTTGAAGCCTTCGAGATGGTCGAGACGCTCGTCCTGGGCGGCGAGGTAGCCCATGATCGCGTCACGGATCGAGCGCAGGTCGGCGAGGATGGAGTCCTGGATCCGGTTGAGGTCCTCACCGAGGACCGTCACGGCCCCTTCGAGCCGCCGCTCCGCGTCGAGCCGCTCGCAGACGAGGAGCTCGAACTGCCGCTGCCGCTCCCAGAGGTCCGCCGTGGCCGCCTTCACGATCGGCCGCAGGAGGCGCTTGCCGAGGCTCGTCAACCAGCCGACCGGCCCCGGGCGCCGGGCAGGCTGGAAGCACTCGTCCCGTTCCCAGATCCCGCGCCAGCGCGCGATCTCGTCGGCCGCGCGAGTGTCCGCCTTCTCCTCCGTCACTCCGGGATCTCCCGACTCCAGACCGGCCCGCCGAGGGCATTGAAGCCCGCGACCCCCCGGGCGTGCGGCTCGACGACCAGGACACTCACTCCCTCGACCGGCCGGCGCACCGGCACGTCGAGCTCGCAGGACTGGCCGGGCGGCACGTCTCCAGGGACCTCGAACCAGGAGCGCGCGACGGGGTCGCCCCCTTCGCCGGCGCGCCAGTGGACGTCGAGCATCAGGCCCCCGGCGCCACGCCCGGCGGCCAACCAGCGGGCCAGGCCGCGATTCTCCAGCCGCACCTGCAGCCGGCGTCCCTCGCCGGCGCCCCACGCTCCCTCCGCTCCCGTGACGTCGAGCGACCCCGGAAGCTCCGACCAGGTGAGGGAGGTCGGCGGCGGCGGACCCGCGGCTTCCTCCTGTCCCGGAGGATCGAGGGTGACGAGCCCGGCGCAGGCTTCGACCACGGCGCGGGCCGCTCGCTCGGGGGCGTGCCGCTCGGCGATCCAGCGCCGAGCCGCGACGCTCATCGCCGCCAGCCGCTCCGGATCGCGGCCGAGCGCACCCACCCGGGCGGCGAGCTCCTCGACCTCACGCTCACCCAGGGGCACGCGGACTGCGACCTCCTCGGGCAGGTCGGTGAACTGAGCGTAGTCGGAGACCAGCACCGGGCGGCCCAACGCCAGGATGCGCAGCAGCGAAGCGGAGGTCTCCCCCGCGGTCGGGTAGCGCAGGTTGACGCAGAGGTCGCAGGCCACGATGGCGTGCGCGAACTCCTCCCAGGGGAGGTAGCCGAGGCTGTGCACGCGCTCCGCGACGCCGGCCTCGGCCGCCCGCTCCTCGAGTCGCATCTCCGCCGCCACCTCACCGGCGATCACCAGGTGGGCCTCCGCGAGCTCCGGTCTGGAGAGGGACTCGATGACCCGGTCGGTGCGCTTGATCGGCGTCTGGAAGCCGAAGCAACCGAGCAGCAGCGCTTCCTGCGGGAGTCCCCGCTGCGCCCTCCACGCGCGTCCGGCGCCCTCCGGAACGGCGTCCGGCAGCGGCAAGGCCATCGGCGCGACGCGCACGGCGAGCTGCGGGTCCTCTGCGCGCAAGGTGCGCGCGGCCCACTCGCTGTGCACGATGACGCCCCGCTGGCGGCGCAGCAGCGTGCGGTGGGCCGGCAGCTCGAAGAGCGGGCCTGTCCGAGCTCGCCCCAGCGTCGAGCCCGTCCGACCACCTCGCCGATCCACCCGTGGTCGCGCGCCAGCTCGGCGGCGTAGGCGTCGAAGTCCTCCTCGGCGGCGAGAGTGCGCTCCACGAGGAGATGGTGCAGCGCCAAGTCGTGCAGGGTGACGATCCCCGGCCGTTCCATGGCCAGGCGCCAGACCTCCAGATGATGCCGGTTGTTGCCCATCTGGTAGAGCGGCGTCCGCCCGTCTCCGCCCGTCTCTCCGCATCCACGAGCGCCCACCGCTCCTCCACCGCCGCCGCCACCGGCTGCCGGGCAAGCGCACGACCCGCAGGTCGCAGAGCTCCGCCAGGTGCGGCAACAGATCGAGCGAGTAGTCCGCGATCCCCGACCGCACGGGGGCAGCGGACACGTAGTCCAGACGCACCGTCATGACCGCGCCGAGTCTATCCGTCGCGGACGGCGCCGGTGCCGGATCGGGGTCTGCCGCTGCACCCGGATCGGCGTCGGCCGACGAGGCCTGGCTGAGGTCCCTCTGCGGTCGGGACGACAGGGGCCCCCTTGTCGTCCCGAGCGGAGCGAGGACCTCAACGCCGACGAAGGCAGGCCGCTGTCGGTCCGGGTGCAGCGGCGGAACCTGCTCAGTCCTTCAATCGCGACTTGAGGCTCTGCAGGAGGTTGAGGGCGGCCAGCGGCGAGAGGCGGTCGAGGTCGACCTCGCGGAGGATCGAGGCGACGACGTCTTCCGGGGGCGCGAAGAGGCGCAGCTGATCCTGCTCTTCGCTCGCCGGGCCGCCGCCCCGGGCCAGGCGCGGCTTGCCGTGCAGGTCGTACTCCTGGCTCTCGAGGTTGGCGAGGATCTCCTGCGCGCGCTCGACGACGGGCCGGGGGATCCCGGCCAGGCGGGCCACGTGGACGCCGTAGGACTTGTCCGCGCTGCCGGGCACGACGCGACGCAGGAAGACGATCTGGTCCTCCCACTCCTTCACCGCCAGCGTCCGGTTCACCACCCGCGGCAGAAGCGCCGCGAGCTCGGTGAGCTCGTGGTAGTGCGTCGCGAAGAGGGTCTTCGGCCGCCCCACCTCGTGCAATCGCTCGACGATCGCCCAGGCGAGCGACAGACCGTCGAACGTCGCCGTGCCGCGTCCCACCTCGTCCAGGACGACGAGGCTCTCCGCGGTCGCCTGGTGGAGGATGCGTGCGGTCTCGATCATCTCGACCATGAACGTCGATTCGCCGCGCGAGAGGTCGTCGCTGGCACCCACCCGAGTGAAGATCCGGTCGCACACCCCGACCCGCGCCGAGCGGGCCGGCACGAAGCTCCCCGCCTGGGCCATCAGCACGATGAGCGCCACCTGACGCAGGTAGGTCGACTTGCCCCCCATGTTGGGCCCCGTGAGGATGACGATCTGCGCCGAGTCGCCGTCGAGCTCCACGTCGTTGGGCACGAAGGCGTCGCCGCCGAGCCGCTCGACGACCGGATGGCGTCCCTCCTCGATCGTCAGCGGTCCGCCGGCCGCGCCCACCTCCGGGCGGACGTAGCCGAACCGTGCCGCCGCCTCGGCGAAGGCGGCGAGCACGTCGAGCGTGGCGAGCGCCTCGGTCAGGTGTCCCAGCCCCTCCGACTCCGCGGCGACGCAGGCCACCAGGGCGCCGAAGAGCTCCGCCTCCAGCGCACCCTGCCGCTCCTCGGCACCGAGGATGCGCTCCTCCAGCTCCTTGAGCTCCGGCGTGATGAAGCGCTCGGCGTTGACCAGGGTCTGCTTGCGCACGTAGCGCTCGGGCACCGATTCCAGGTTCGCCTTGGTGACCTCGAGGTAGTAGCCGAAGACCTTGTTGAAGCGCACCTTGAGCGAGCCGATGCCGGTCGCCTCCCGTTCGCGCGCCTCGAGGGCCAGAATGTGCCGCTTGCCGTCGCGGGCCAGGGAGCGCGCCTCGTCGAGCTCTCCGCTCACCCCCTCCCGCACGATGCCGCCGTCCTTCGAGGAGGCGGGCGGCGACTCGACGAGCACCCGCTCGAGCTCGCCGCAAAGCGCCGCCAGCGGATCGACCTCCGCCAGCCGCCGCAGCAGCCCCGACGGCGAGCCCTCCAGCTCGGCGAGCACTCGCGGAACCGTCCGTAGACCGTCGCGCAGCGCCGCGGCTTCGCGCGGCGTGAGGCTCCCGAGGACGGCACGCGTGCGCAGCCGTTCCGGGTCCCCCAGCGAGCGCAGCTCGTCGCGCAGGCGCTCGCGCCGCGGCTCGTCGCCGAGCAGCCGCTCGACCGCGCCGAGACGCTCGTCGACGGCCTCGGGGTCGCGCAGCGGACGTCGCAGCCAGCGCGCCACCATCCGCCCGCCCGGAGGGGAGCAGGTCAGGTCGAGGACGCCGAGCAGCGACCCGCGCCGCCCGCCGTCCCGCGCGTTGCGGAAGACCTCCAGGTTGCCCAGGGTCGTGGCGTCGAGGGCGAGGTCGTCCGTCGCCCGCCCGACCTGCACGTCGCGCAGGTGCGAGAGGTCGCTCTGCTGCGTCTCCCGGGCGTAGCCCAGGGCCGCCGCCGCGGCGCGGACGGCGGGCTCCTTCGGCTCGAGGTCCCAGCCCTTCACGGTCGCGGCTCGGAGCTGGTCGGCCAGCACGCGGGCCGAGCGCCGCGGATCCGTCCAACGGTCGTCGGCGAGGGCCGTGCGACACACGACCTCGGACTCGACCCAGCCGCGGACGTTCGCCGGGAGGGTCTCGAGGTCGGCCAGGACCTCCCGGGGCCGCAGGAGCTTCAGGTCCTCGAGCGCTTCCTCGGCCCCGCTCCAGCGCCGCAGGAGGAAGCTCCCGGTCGAGACGTCGAGAAAGGCGCCTCCCGCCGCATCGTCGGCGTCCCAGACCAGGGCCGCGAGGTAGTTGTCCTCCTTGCCCGACAGGAGGCTGGGGTCGGAGAGCGTGCCGGGCGTGACCACCCGCGTCACCTCCCGGCGCACCAGGCCCTTGGCCTCCGCCGGGTCCTCCATCTGATCGCAGATGGCGACCTTCAACCCGGCGCGCACCAGCTTGGCCAGGTATGCTCCCAGCGCATGGTGGGGCACGCCGCACATGGGAGCCTCGTTCTCCGACCCCTTGTTGCGGGCGGTGAGCGTGACTTCGAGAATCGGCGCGGCGGCCACCGCGTCCTCGAAGAACATCTCGTAGAAGTCACCCATGCGGTACAACAGGACCGCGTCCGGATGCTCCGCCTTGACCTCCAGGTAATGGCGCAGCATCGGCGTGAGCTGGCCGCTCTCGGGCATGGGCACGGAGTATAGCGACCGGATGGACGGCTCCCCGGCGCTCCTCGCCGTCGACACCGGCTCGCCGGTGGCCAGCGTCGCGGCGGGCCGGCGCGGCGGGCCGGCGACGGTGCGAACCGTCGAGCAACGGCGCTCGTCCGAGAGTCTGCTGCGCCTGATCGACGAGGCGCTCGCGGAGGCCGGGCTTCGCCTCGAGGAGCTCGACGGCCTGCTGGCGCTGGCCGGTCCGGGGAGCTTCACGGGGCTCCGCGTCGGTCTGGCCACCCTGCTCGGCCTCCACCAGGCCCTGGGCGTACCCGCCACGACCCTGGACACCTTCGACGTGCTGGCCTTCGCGGCGTCCGAGTCGAGGGCGACGAGCGGCCGTCGTTCCGGCGCCGCCCCGGTTCTCGCGGTCGTCGACGCCCTGCGAGGCGACTGGTTCACGCGCCTCTCGACCCCCGCGGGGCCGACCGAGGAGCCCGAGCTGCGCCGACCGGAGGACATCGCGGCCCTGGCCCCCTGCGTGGTGTCCGGCTTCGGCGCCGGTGACCTCGTCGCGGCGTCCGGTGCGCCGGCCGGGATGACCGCCTTCGAGCCGGCGGAGCTCGCCTCCTCGACCCTCCGTCTGGCCCTGCTGACCCCCCCGGCGTGGGACGCCGGCCGGCTCTCCCGGCCCCGCTACCTGCGTCCGCCGGCGGTCACTCCGGCGCCCCGCTGAGGACCGCCGCGGCCTTGCCCGCCCCCGAGGCGGGTGCTATCCTCTCGGCGTCCGAAGCGAGATGGCGAACCGAATCCTCCAGCTCCCGCCCTCGAGCCGCCAGGCCGACACGCGTGGAGCCGAGACCGTCGGCCGGGAGACCCGAGCCACCCGTGGCTAGGCTCCCCTCGCGACGCGCCACTGCTTTCCGAGAACCCTCGTGCATCCGCATTCCGCGGAGGCGCCCTTCCATTCGAGAGGTGTGATCGATGCCCAACCTGGACGACGGAGTGAAGCAGGAGCTGCTCGAAGCGGACGACGAGTTCCGCAGCCTCTGGAACGAGCACCAGGGCTGCGAGGAGCGCCTGAACGAGCTGGCGCAGAAGTCTCTGCTCTCCCAGGACGACGAGCTCGAAGAGAAGCGGATCAAGCGGCACAAGCTCTTCCTCAAGGATCGGATGGAAGCGATCGCGAGAGAGCGGCGCACCGCCTCCGCCACGGCCTGACCTCGGGTACCTCTTCCCCGACCCTATGACGTTCGCCCGCGAGGCTTGGCCGTTCGTGTTGCCTTTCGGCCTCCTCGCGGGGGCCCTGGTCTGGCTGCGTCACCCCGCCTGGGCC